>CAWJZC010000026.1:0-64841 GCA_963847195.1 uncultured Chloroflexia bacterium
CGCCGTCGCGGTATCGTAGCACGGGCGGCAGGCTGGTGGGGCAATATGTCAATCGATGTCGTATATGATGCCCCTCAGATATTGGCCCTCAGCGGGGCAAGCGTAGGAGGAGCGTAATGGCTGCGGAGAAGAACCGGCAATTGGCGATGCAGTTCGTGGATGATGTCAACCGGCGGGACCTCGCGGCCGTCGCTGCGACCATGGCCCCCGAATTCGTGGCGCACTGGGCGGGGCGACCGGATGTACAGGGAGCGGAGGCGTGGATCGCGGCAGTGGAGCCGATTCTCGCGGCAGTTCCCGACTTGCAGTACATCGTCGACGCGGTGACCGCCGAGGATGATCTGGTCGGGATGCGCTATCACTGGACGGGCACACAGAGCGGGGAGATGCGCGGTATCCCGGCGACGGGCAAGCGGGTGAGCGTCGAGGGGATGGGATTCTTCCAGTTCAAGGACGGTATGCTGATCGGGGAATGGGCGGTGGACGACACATTTGGGCTTCTGCAGCAGCTTGGCGTGATGCCCGCCACGCACTGAGGCTCCGCCTGCAATGCGCTGTCTACCTTGCCATGCTCCCACGCTCGATGAGATCGGGAGCAAGGCGAGGACGGAATTGCCCCGGAACCCGCGCTACCCGCACCGCGTTGAATGATTAGCTATGTGCGACCGGACACGGACATCTCCCGATGCGCGTGTAAGATTTTGCGCGCTCGCCGGTCTCAGGAGTGTGGGAGGGAGACCGCTCACGCAGCGACCGAAGCGATGGCGGGTAGGCATGGCGTATACTGCGTGTGCTATACAGCCCACCCGATACCATCACTGGTCTGGCAATGGTCTCCCGACCGTAGGCGCGTTCGTGGCGGTCACGAGGGGCAAGCAGGATGCAGGATCAGGCGGCGCTCAATATCCTCGATGGGGCGGACGTCCGCAGGGCGCTCGCCGGGGATCAGGCCGCCTTCGCTGCCCTCTACAACCGCTACTTCAACCGCGTCTACGACTTCCTCGCCCGGATGCTGCGCGACCGCGCCGCCGCCGAGGATGTCACGCAGGAGACGTTCATTCAGGCGATGACCGCACTCAAGAGCCTGAAGAAGCCAGAGGGGTTCAAATCGTGGCTCTTCACGATTGCGCGCAACCAGGCGCTGAACCGTCTGGAGCGGGGGAAGCGCGTGGTGGCGATGCCGACGACGATCACGGATGACGGCGAGGAATTGACCCTCGATCTGGTCGATGAAGACCGCCAGGCCGATCCCGCGCTGCCCGTGCTCGATCAGGAATTGGCGTCGCTCGTTTGGGAGGCGGCGCGGGGCCTCGACGAGCGGAGTTATTCGATCCTCGATCTCCATGTCCGGCAGGGGCTGGATAGCGGCGAGATCGCCGAGGCGCTCGGCGTGACGAAGGGCAACGCCTATACGATGCTCTCGCGCGTCAAGGACCGCTTCGAGGAGTCGCTGGCCGTGCTGATCGTCTCGCGGCGCGGGCGGCAGGAGTGCGACATCCTCCAGTCGATTGTCGCCGATGTCACCCGCTTCACGGCGGAGGTGCGCGACCAGGTCGGCAAGCACATCAAGGCGTGCGAAATCTGCACCGCGACGCGCCGCAAGGTGGTCGTGCCGTTCAATATCATCTCCGGTCTCGCCGCGCCGCTGCCGCCGGTCGGTCTCAAGGAGCGCATCTGGGACGATCTAATGGCGCAGTGGCCGCCGACCGGCGCGGAGAGCGCCGCGCCGCGCCCCGGCAGGGACGCCGCCCGGATGCGCCGGTGGTGGGCGACCGTCCGCCGCCGCTGGCCGCTCTCGGTCGGCGCACTCTTGCTCCTCGTGCTCGGCATCCTCACCTCGTTAGGGATCGTCCTCGGCGACTCTGCGTCACCGGCACCCGCCACACCCGCCCCGCCGACGGCGACAATCGCGCCGCCAACGCAAACGCCAATCCCGCCGACCGTCACGCCCGCCCCGCCGACACCGGCGCCCACGGCGACGATCCAGGCCATCGTGCCGGTGCTCGTACTGCCAACGCCCGTGCCAACGGCGACCCCACTCCCCGCACCCGTTGATACCCCCATGCCACCGACTGAGACCCCGGCAGATACGCCCGCCCCGCCGACGAAGGTTCCCCCGACATCGGCGCCCGCCACCAAACCTGCATCGTCCCCGACGGAGATGCCGATCCCGCCGCCCGCCCCAGTCGCTCCGGCAGACACCCCCGTGCCGCCCACGGACGTACCGCCGACCGCGCTGCCGCCACCGCGCCTCCCACGCCGCTGCCCAGCGTGCCGGTATTCGTGCCCGCCATCCCAACAGCGACTTTCACACCCGTCCCGCCCGCGCTGCCGCCCAACCCGCAGCAACAGCCGACGGCCACAAATACCCCCATCCCGGCGCCGACTGCCACCAATACACCCGTGCCGCTACCTACGGCGACGAATACGCCGGTCCCCCCGCCGACCGCGACGTTTACGCCCGTTCCGTCTCCGCTGGCTCCCCCGAAGCTTTCCGCGGGTCCCGCACGGGTCCGAGCCGGGAGCGCATTCACCGTCACGAATACGGGCGGGCAGCCGCTGACATGGTCCGCGAGCGTAACGAACGGCTATCATCTCAGTGCGGCGGGAGGGACGCTTGCCGCAGGTCAGTCCGCCAGTGTGACCCTTACCGCCCCGCCACCGGGCGCCACCACGCCACCTGTTGGTACGATCTCGATCACGTCCAACGGCGGAAGCGCAACGCTTTCCGCCGTCCCTTAGGGCATCTCCTTGACCCGTGAGGCATTTCTCGTACACTGTCGTCATGGCGACCGTGCATTGAGCGGAGCGACTCCTCTTTAAAGGACGATCTGCTCTACCTTGTTCACATGAATGGGAGTCGCACAGCGATGTCAACGGCGGAGGAGTTTCGGCGGATTGCGGACGCGGTGATGGCGGCGTGTGGCCCGATAGAGGGCGCGCACCGCTATGTCGGTGTCGTCGCGCCGGAGCTCGGCGTGCCGCTCGCGGATGTGCAGCGCATCCTCGATAAAATGGAGCGCCTCGGCCTCCTGGAATGCACCACGCAGAACCCGCTCCAGTGCCGCCTGACCAAGTGGGGAGTCGCGCATCTGGAGCGACAGGCCCGGCGCGCGGCCGCGAAGGCGATGCCCCCGGAGTAACTTCGATCTTTTGCAGAGCGAGCCACTCCCTCGCGGGGGTATCGATGCAGCCCCGTGCATCCGCGGATACGTCTCTGTCGGGGAGACGCGGACGGAAAGCCCGCGCTACCATCCCTTTCCCTCGCGCGCTCGCGACGGGACGTACGAGGCATCCGCTCTCCCCGCGCGGCCTCGCCAAACCCGTACATTTGTGCTATACTCTCGGTAGTCGAATCGAGCCGGAGGAGGTCCGAATATGTGCGGTAGATACGCCATCGTCCTTGTCGGGGACGGCACGCTTCAGCGCCGTTTCTCGATCGAAGAACTGCTCGACGACCCCGCACCTCGCTTCAATGTCGCCCCGACCCAGACATTGCCCGTCATCACCCGCAACAGCCCCAACCGGGTCGAGATGATGCGCTGGGGGCTCATCCCGTCGTGGGCGAAGGACGCCGGCATCGGCAGCAAGATGATCAACGCCCGCGCCGAGACGGTGGCCGAGAAGCCCGCCTTCCGCCGGTCGCTGCGCAGTCGACGCTGCCTCGTGCCTGCCAGCGGCTTCTTCGAGTGGAAGCGGGACGGGGAGAGCAAGACGCCGCACTTCATTCATCTGCCCGACGAACCGCTCTTCGCTTTCGCGGGTCTGTACGACGTGTGGCGCGACCCGGACGGGCGGACAGTGCAGTCGTACACCGTCCTGACGACCCAGCCGAACGAGTTGATGGCGGAGATTCACAACCGGATGCCGGTCATCCTGCGGCGCGAGGACGAGGACGAGTGGCTCGACCCGGCCAACACCGAACCGGAGCACCTGCTGCCGCTGCTGCGCCCGTACCCGGCCCACGATATGGCGGCGTACCCGGTGTCGCGGATGGTCAACAGCCCGATGAACGACGCGCCGCATGTGCTCGAACGGGTGTAGATGATAGCCGAAGCGCAGGGAGCATTCCCGAGCCACCGATGCTGCCGAAGGGGCGGTATCGGTGGCTCACTTCTCGTCGTTTTGCAGCCAGTTCTTATCCGGATTCCGCGATGCCGAGAGCATCGCGCACGGTCCGCGCGACCTTGTCCACCGTGCCTGCGCCCGGGAGATTGAACGCCAAGCGGTTCATCGCCAGGGCGAAGGTGACACCGTTTTCCGGGTCGGCGAAGCCGATGGAGCCGCCGTACCCCGCGTGCCCAAAGGCGGTCACGCGATTGCCCATCGTCGAGCCGGGCATGCCGAGCATGTAGCCGAGCGCCCGACGGACGAAGCGCTGCAACGTCGCATCTTTCCCTTCGATCTGCAGCGCGGTGGCGAGGCGGACCCGCTCCGGCGACAGGAGTCGGACGCCATCGACGCCGTCGCCGATCAGCGCTGCGTAATGGCGGGCCAGGGCGCGGGCGTTCATGATGCCGCCGCCCGCCGGATGCACCGCGCGGCGGACCTCCGGGAGATTGAAGCGCATGGCGTACGTCTTCGAGTTCGGCATCGCCCGTGCGATCAGGGAATCGGGCGGGAAATCCGACGCGCGCTCAATCGACACATCGTTTTCGAGCGTCGCGACGCGCGGCTCGATCGCGTCCGGGATGCCGAAGAAGAGCGACGTGATGCCGAGCGGCCGGCAGATTTCTTCCGCGACGATCCGATCGATCGGCCTGCCGTCCGCGCGTCGTGCCACCTCGCCGAGGATCCAGCCGAAGGTGCCCGCATGATAGCCCATCTGCGTCCCCGGCTCCCATAGCGGCGTCAACGCGGCAATGGCGCGGCACATCCCCTCCCAGTCGGACTCCTCAGCGCCCGCTGGCCGCTGCGGTATCCCGGCGGTGTGCGTGAGCGCCTGGCGGATCGTGATCCCCGCCTTGCCGTGCGCGCCGAACTCCGGCCAGTAGGTGACGATCGGATCGTCATAGTCGAGCGCACCCCGCTCGGCGAGCAGATGGATGACGGTGGACGTGACACCCTTCGTGGACGAGAAGACGGTGAAGAGCGTATCGCCGTCCACCGCCCGACCTGTGGCCGGGTCCGCGATGCCCGCCCAGGCATCGACGATCATCTCGCCATTACGATAGGCCGCCACTTGCACGCCGCGCTCGATCTCGCGGCCCACGAGATCGTCGAGTAACGCCTGGACGCGCGGTTGTACGTCGGTCACGTACCCCTCCTCAGGTCAGGCGCAGTTCCTGCCGGATACCGCGTATATCGACCTCGACTTCCAATCCGACAACGGGCGGGCGGCTGTAATACCAGTGGACGCCGTGCGTCGCCGCCGGGCCCATCGCCGCGAGAATCTCGGTGGGGAGAAATCCGTGGAGATCGTGCTGCGTGTAGAGATTGAGCGCGGTCACGGCAGACCAGTCCGTCTCCAACGCCGCGAGGCTCGCCTGCATCGCGAACATCGCGCTGGCCGTCTTTTCCTGCAACGCGGCGGGCGATGTTTCGCCCGGTCGCACATCCGCCTTCTCCGGAGCGCCGGAGATGACGAAAGTCTTGCCTGCCTCCGTCGTCGGCACGCTGTATGAGAAGGCGTAGAGCAGCGTTTCCGCCGGCGCATTGACGCCCGGCGCGATATTGCTGCGGCCAATCGGGTTCTGCCCCGCGACGAAGACGCCCCACGACATCAGGAGGGCGCGGTACTCCTGATTGAACGCGCCGAAGCCGCTGACCGTGTATGGCTCCGGGCAGCGCAACTCAACGGCGCAGAGCGCGGTTCGCGCCCGCCCTTGCGCCGTCAAGTGCCGCTCCGCCGCCGCGAAACCTTCGTGATAGGGCAGAGGGTTCTGGAAAATGGCGTGAACAATCTCGTATCCAGCGTCCGCGATCACCCCACCGGAGAAAGGCGCACTCGTCGTGATTCGCGGGTCGGTCCCCAGCGGCAGGAACTGATAGTTGCCTTCCGGGTGCTGCTTCAGTGGCATCGATTCCTTCCCCCCTTCGCGCCCTTCGCGCCTTCGCGGTTCAAACTTTAGGCATCGTCGGGGTGATGATAGCATGGAAGAGCATCCCGTCCACGACGCTGAGAGGGAGGAAAAGATGGCTGATTTGAATACGGCCTGTCGCGCAGTTGACGAGAACGAGGCGCGATTCGTCGCGGATTTGCAGCGGGTGGTGTGCCAGCCGATGCCCTGCCATCTGAAGTTCCTCCTCGATAGCGAGGAGGAATCCGGCAGCCCGAGACGGAAACCAAGTGAACCACAGAGGCACAGAGTACACAGAGCACATAGAGGGAGAAGAAAATTGAGGACGCGGTTCTCAATTACCTCCTTGTATTCCTCTGCGGCCACTGTGCTCTCTGTGCCTCTGCGGTTCTCCCCGGTTTCGCTACGCCCTTAGTCGCGCGGCGCTTCCTTGCCGCCGAGCCAGGGCATCATCTTGCGCAGTTGCGCGCCGACGCGCTCGATCTCGGAGTCCTGGGCCTCGTGACGCATCGCCATGAACTGCTTGCGGCCGCCGGTCTCGTTCTCGGCGATCCACTGCTTGGCGAACTTGCCGCTTTGGATGTCCTGCAGGACCAACTCCATCCGCTCGCGCGCCTCGTCGTCGAAGATGCGCGGGCCGCTGGTATAGTCGCCGTACTCCGCCGTGTCCGAGACGGAGTAGCGCATGTAAGACATGCCGCCCTGATACATCAGGTCGACGATCAGCTTCATCTCGTGCATGACCTCGAAGTAGGCAATCTCCGGCTGGTAGCCCGCATTGACGAGCGTCTCGAAGCCGTTGCGAATTAAGGAGGTGACGCCGCCGCAGAGGACGGCCTGCTCGCCGAAGAGGTCGCTCTCGGTCTCCTCCTTGAAGGTCGTCTGCACGACGCCCGCCTTGGTCGCCTTCATCGCCATCGCGTAGGCGAGGGCGCGCTGGTGGGCGGTGCCCGTCGGGTCCTGCTGCACGGCGATCAGCGCGGGCACGCCGACGCCCTCCTCGTACATGCTGCGGACGATGTGCCCCGGCCCCTTCGGCGCGATCATCGAGACATCGACATTCTCCGGCGCGACGATCTGGCCGTAATGGATGCTGAACCCGTGCGCGAACATCAGCATCGCGCCCGGCTTGAGGTTCGGCTCGATATCCGCCTTGTAGACCTTGCCCTGCAAGTGGTCCTGCAGGAGCATCATCACGATGTCGGCGTCTTTCACCGCGTCGGCGGTGTTCTTGACGGTCAGGCCGTCCGCCTCCGCTTTCGCCTTGCTCTTCGAGCCCTCATACAGGCCGACGACGACATTGACGCCGCTGTCATGCAGATTCAGGGCGTGCGCGCGCCCCTGGCTGCCGTAGCCGATGATCGCGACGGTCTTCCCATCCAGCAGTTTCAGGTCCGCGTCATTGTCGTAGTAGATGATTGCCGGCATTGTCGGTCCTCCCCCGTTCGTTCCTGTGTCCGCCGGCCCACGCCGGTGACGTGCAAGTGTACTACGCTTCGGCCTGTCGGCCCTAACCCCCAGCCCCTTCCCCACCGGGGAAGGGGAGCCGGGATGCCTCATTCTATTTCCCGAATCCCCCTCTTTGTATCCTCTCTGCCCTCTGTGTTTCTGTGGTTCAGCTCCCTACTCTCTATAGCAGCAGGCACGCATCGGCGGCGAGCGAGAAGAGGCGCTCGCGGACGGTATGCGTCGTCCAGTCGCGGGAGTCCCACTCGCCGCTCAGATCGTCGCCGCCGTAGAGCAGTTGGCCGAACTGCACGCCGCGGAACTGCGCGACGGCGAAGAAGGTCGCCGCCTCCATTTCGACGGTCAGGCACCCCTCCGCCTTGCGGAGCGCCATCTTTTGCGCTGTCTCGCGGTAGAGTCCGTCCGTCGTCCACGTCTTGCCCGCCACGTAGGGGACATCATTTTTCCGCAGCACGGTCTCGATGGCCGTCACCGCCTCGGGCGTCGCGGCGACCTCGCGGCTCGGCGGCAGGTAATGATACGATGTGCCTTCGTCCCGTACCGCGCTCGTCGGCACGACGATATGGCCGACGGCAATCCCCCTATCGAGGACGCCCGCGCCGCCGCAGGCGATGAATTTCCGGCAGCCCCGCGCGATCACTTCTTCGAGAATGAAGGCCGCGAGCGGCGCGCCGACGCCGGGATGAAAGAGGGCAATTTTCCGCCCGTCGTGCATGACTTCATAGAGCGGGTGCGCGCCGATCTCGCTCGTCATGTAGTCGATCTCACGCGCGCGACCATCCCGTCGCAACCGCGCGATCACATCCTGAAAAAAGCAGACGACGCAATGCTCCGGCACGCCCTCAAGCGGCGCATGGATCCGCGACGGCTCGATGATCGCCTCCGCCGCCGGATCGAACTCCAATATCGGGTACTCCCGCCCAATCCCGCTACTCATCGGCATCGGACGGGGAAGGACAACGAAACCACAGAGGCACAGAGAACACAGAGATGAGAAAGAGAAACAAAGAAAATACTTTCTCTTCTTTGTGTTCCCTCCGTGCTCTCTGTGCCTCTGTGGTTCATGTCCCTCATTGTCGTCATGCGACCTCTTCGCGGAGGCGGGCGGGGGCGTCGGCGGGGGCGCTCGGGCGGGTCATGACGACGGTGCCGGTGCGAGCGACCTCGCGGACACCGAACGGCTGTAGGAGGCTGAGGAAGGAGTTGACCTTGTCCTCCGGGCCGGAGATTTCGATGACGATCTGGTTGTGCGAGACATCGACGATTTCGCCACGGAAGATATTGGTCAGTTGCATGATGTCCGCGCGGTTCTGCGCGGTCGCACTCACTTTGATGAGCGCGAGTTCGCGCCGGACGTGCGGCTCGACGGTGATGTCCGTCACCTTGAGCACTTCGAGCAGTTTGTAGAGTTGCTTCGAGACCTGCTCGACCGTTTCGTCGTCCGCGTTGATGACGAAGGTCATGCGCGAGAGGCCCGGCTGCTCCGAGTGGCCGACGGTCACGCTGTCCGCGTTGAACGTGCGGCGGCGGAAGAGGCTCATCACCCGGTTCAGGACGCCCGGCTGATCCTCGACGAGGCAGACGAGCGTATGTGTGCGGACAGTCATCTGGTTTTACCTACCCCCCGCCCCCTCCCGACACGGGAAGGGGTGACGCAATGCGAATCGCCGTGGCCCGTGTGTTATCCTCTGCCCAATCCAGAGGGCACATGCTATGCGCCCCTACGTTTCTTCCCCTCTCCATCGCGATGGAGAGGGGGCAGGGGGCGAGGTCAATCCGTCGGATCGGCGAAAACCATCTCCTCGTTGCCGAAGCCGGGGCCGACCATCGGGTAGACGTTCGCCTCGCGCTCGGTCTGGAAGTCGATCAGGACGGGGCCGTCGGTCTCCTGCGCCCAGCGGATCGCCTCGTCCACCTCGGCGTGCGTCGTGACGCGGCGGGCGGGGACGCCGTAGGCCGCCGCGAGGAGCAGGTAATCCGGGCTGGAGATCGGCGTCGCGGAGCGGTTGCGCTGGTGGAAAAGGTCCTGCCACTGGCGCACCATGCCGAGGTAGCCATTGTTGATGATGCCGATCTTGACCGGGTAGCCCTCCTGCACGATCGTTTGCAGCTCGTGCAGGGACATCTGGAAGCCGCCGTCGCCGACGACCGCCCAGACCTCGCCGCCCGGCTTGCCCGCCTGCGCGCCCATCGCTGAGGGGAGGCCGAAGCCCATCGTGCCGAGCCCGCCGCTGGTGATGTTCTGGCGCGGCGTGTTGAAGATGTAATACTGCGCCACCCACATCTGGTGCTGCCCGACATCCGTCGCGATCGTCGCATCGTCGTCCGTCATCTCACTCAGGCGGTCGATGACGTACTGCGCGGAGAGGACGCCCGTGCCGTCGCGGTCCTTGATCTGGCGGGGTGGGTGGGCCTCCTTCATCTCCTCGATCTGCGCGATCCACTCCGGGTGCGTCATCGGCTCCAGTTCGGCGGCGAGCATGTGCAGGCTCGCCTTCGCGTCGCCGACGACGGGCACGTCCGCGCGGATATTCTTGCCAATCTCCGCCGGGTCGATGTCCATGTGGATCACCTTCGCATTGCGCGCGAAGGAGGAGAGGCGGCCCGTCGCGCGGTCATCGAAGCGCATGCCGACGGCGAGCATCACATCGCAGCGGTTGACGGCACGGTTCGTGTGCGCGTGGCCGTGCATCCCGAGCAATCCCATCGAGAGCGGGTGGCTCTCCGGGAAGGAGCCGAGGCCGAGCCAGGTATTGACGACCGGGATCTGCGCCTTCTCCGCCAATTCGAGCAGTTCGGCGGCGGCCTCCGCGATCAGGACGCCCTGCCCGGCGATGATGATCGGCTTCTCCGCCTCGCGCAGCAGTTTCGCGGCGCTCCTGATCTGCCGGTGGTTCGGCATGATCGTCGGGCGGTAGCCGGGCATACTGACGGCGCGCGGGTACTCATAGGCGACTTCTTCGAGGAAGCAATCCTTGGGGATGTCCACAAGCACCGGGCCGGGGCGGCCGGTGCGGGCGAGGTGGAATGCCTTCTTGAGCGTCGGCGCGATCTCGTCGACCGTCTTGCAGAAGAAGTTGTGCTTGGTGATCGGCAGCGTGACGCCGATGATGTCCGTCTCCTGGAAGCCGTCTTTGCCGATCAGCGAGCGGACGACGTTGCCGGTGATGGCGACCATCGGCGAGGAGTCCATCATCGCGGTGGCGATGCCGGTGACGAGGTTCGTCGCGCCGGGGCCGGAGGTGGCGATGCAGACGCCAACCTTGCCCGTCGCGCGGGCGTAGCCGTCCGCCATGTGCGCGGCCATCTGCTCATGCCGCACGAGGACATGGTGGAACGGGTAGCGCGGGATGGCGTCGTAGAGTGGGATCACCGCGCCGCCGGGGTAGCCGAAGACCGTCTCGACGCCCTCCTCGACCAGCGCGCGGCAGACGACGTCCGCCCCCCGCGTGCGTGTCCCCTGCCACGAGGCGACGAGATCCGCGTACTCGGCGCGCGGCATCGCGGTTGGCATTGTGACCACAGTCTCATCCCGTTCGCGTGTGACGACCATCGTCCCGCTCCTTCCCTGATTCGCTCCACTCACAAAAAGACCCCCCGATGTGGGAGGCGCTGGCGTCACTGTCGTACCGTTCGTTGCTACCCTGGCGCCCGCCTCCCGGTTGTTACGCGCGCTACCGGTACGGCAACGCGCGTGATAATAAGGAGTACGAGGCCAATAATGAAAAGAACCGCGCTGATGAGCGCGGCGGGGGCAGCAACGGGAGCATGGCGACGTGCGGCATTTGCTGCCGCGTTCGTTGCCATCTGCTGTGCCGTCGTTGCCATCATCGCCGTATCCCTCGCTCTGTGCAGCGGGTTATGCAGGTTCGACTATAACAGGGGCGCCGAGGGGTGTCAAGCGCACAATTTCGGCGACCCTAACCCCCAGCCCCTTCCCCATGCTGCCCAGCAGGCCCCGGAAGGGGAGCCGGATACGGTAATGTCCAACGCCGCTTCGCTCACGAGCTCCCCTCTCCCGCTTGCGGGGGAGGGGCCGGGGGTGGGGGCGGTACCTCGCTGTCACCTTCGCCTTGCTTCGTCAGCCATTGCTGAACTGCTTCCTGGATGAGATCATCCACGGAGCGATTCGACCGTTTCGCGAAGCCGCGTAGCCGCAAATAGTCCACTGTCGAGATGTCAACACGGCACACGACGGTGCTCGACGGAGCCTGCTGAGAGGCGGAGGAGGAGACGACCTGCAGCACCGATTGCCACACTCGCTCCAGGCTGACGCCGAAGCTTTCGAGTACGCCCGCTGCGATTCCTTCACCTTCCCGCACCACTCCGAGGAGCAGATGCTCGGTGCCGATCTGGTCGTTGTTGAGGCGGCGTGCCTCGTCCATTGCCAGTTCGAGTACCTTCTTGGTACGAGGGGTCAGGCTGCGCTCTCCGACCACCAGCCCATCGCCGCGCCCGATGATGAATTCGACTGCGGAGCGAACCTTGGCGAGCGACACGCCGAGGTTGGCGAGCACCTGTGCCGCGACCCCATCGCCTTCGCGTACGAGGCCGAGTAGGAGATGCTCGGTGCCGATGTAGTTGTGATTGAGGCGCTGCGCCTCTTCCTGCGCGAGGGAAAAGACTCTGCGCGCCCGCTCGGTGAATTTCTCGAACGTCTCTGCCATCTCGTGCCCCGATACCGTGTGGAAAATGGTGTGCAGCAGTATAGCGCGTATTGTGGGGGCGCACGGTCATACGCTCAGCGTTCTTTCCTGTCGTCGGTTGCACCGCGTACCGATACGGGATCACGATGCGCTCAGGCGTTCGAGCCGTGGATGTGGACGATCAGCCAGCGGTGCCAGCGCCATTGGAGGACGAAGGTGCGCCTGCCGAACGGGACATCCTGCAGGTGGAAGGTGACGACGGCGACATCGCCGAACCGCTGCGTCTGCGTGTCGGACTGGGTGCGGACGACCTCGGTGCCGCCCGCCGCGCGGACAGCGGCGATGGTGGCAGCGAACTGATCGCGGATGCCTGCCTTGTCGAGGCGGGTGAGGCACGCCTGAACGGGCCAGAAGGCGGTCGCATCTTCCGCGATGTGCTCCATCATCGCGTCGAGTTCCATCCGGCGGAAGGAGCGGCTGAAGTCATTCAGTACGTCTTCCGGGGTCATATCGTCGGCGGGCATTGATGCCTCCTTGTTTTCTCTTGGTAGTGCAGGCTTTCCAGCCTGCGCTACCGATGGTAGCGGCTCGTCATCGCGCGCTCGCGGCGGGCGACGGCGGCGTTTGTGCGGTGCGCGTCGGCATAGAAAGGTATGATGCCGGGCGGTTCCCAGTGGACATCGGGATCGGCGAGCAGGGCGTCGAGATAGGCCGCATTGTCGAGGAGCAATTGCGCATCGCCGATCGGCCCGTGCGAGGGGACGACGGTACGCACGTCGCCTCGCGCCGCCCATGCGCGGAGGGCCGCCGCCCACGGGCCGATCGGCCCCTCGGTGGTCGTCGGGATGGGCCACTCCGCCGCGTCCCCGGCGAGCAAGAAACCCGCCTCCGGCAGATGGACGACCGCCTCGTCCGCCGTGTGGCCGGGGAGGTGATGGACGGAGAGGGTCAGGCCGCCGAGGTCGATATCCATGAACGCCGCGAAGGTGATCGTCGGCGGCACGATCGTCACGTCGCGGAAGCGTTCCGGCTCCCCCGCCTGCTTCTCGTTCAGCGTGCGCTGGCCTTTGGTGAGCATCTCGGCGCGGCAGAGGCGGTGCGCGATGATCGGCGTATCGGGGAAGGCGGCATTTCCCCACGAGTGATCCCAGTCCGCGTGCGTATTGACGACGAGCGTCGGGCGGCCGTGTCGGTCGAGCAGGTCGCGGATGGGCGCCATGTCCGCCGGGCGGATCAGCGTATCGACGACGGCGCTGACCGTCTCGCCGAGGATGACCGCCGCGCAGACCCTCATCTCGGCGTCGAGCGGGCGCTCCGCGAGCCAGATGGCGGGCGTCAACTCCCGAAGCGTGACCTCGTTCATCGCTCGATCCGATAGCGGCGAATCCCCGGCACTTTCCAGCCGATCAGCAGAACGGTCAGTACGCACGCGACGCCTCCCGAGATAACCGAGAAGGGCGCGCCGAATCCCGCCGCGACCGCGCCCGCTTCCAATTGACCCAGTTGTGGCCCGCCACCACATCCGCCAGGGGCCCGCCGGCGAGCGAGAAGGTGACCACCGGGACGATGCGGAAGACGCCGACTAACCTGAGTTGGAGCGCGGAACGGTGGAACTGATGAACCTGATAGGCGATGGCGACCATCCGCATCTGCCGCCCGATCGTCGAGACGAACCGCCCGACCAGAAGCGGGAGGTAATCGCGGTGCTTGAGCGCGACGAAGGGGCTGAGGGGCGGGGGCGGCATGGTCATCGCGGCCGGAGCATCATCGATCGCGGATTTCCCAGCCACGCAGGGCGCTCCCTTCCCTTGCTCCAGACAATGCCGCGCATCGTACCGCACCCGATGCCGATGGGGAAGGGTAATGAGGAGCGAGCAACGAGGAATGAGTAACGAGAAATGAGCCGGTCGCCCCTCGTTCCGCGTTCTCGTACCCGGTACACTATGCGTACGATGGACGACGCACCGACGACCTACATCATCCCCAAATATCTCGCGGTTCGTGCCGGGCGGCTGCGCTGGGCTGCCCGCACGCATCTGCTCGCGATGCCCGTGGCGCTCTGGCTCCCGCTCCTTGCTGGCGCGCGGGGCGTGCGCGCGGTGATTGTCGCCGTGCCCATCCTTGTCGTTCTGCTGGCGTTACCGCAACTCGCGCCGCTCGGTGCGCCCCGCACGATGCGCCGCCGCTACCGCCGCCTCACCGGGCAGGCCGATCTCATTGTGGTCGCCGGGTTCACCCCGCTCGCGCTGGCGATAATTTCCGACACGCGGCTCACATTCGTCGCGCTCGGCACCGTCGCGCTCGCGGCGCCCGTCGCGGCATTCCTGCTCCTCAGCCCGTCCGTCTATCTCATCCCCCACCCGGAGGACGTACAGCGGCCATGAGGGGTTCGGAATTCTCCGCAGATTCCGCTCCAAGGGTAATGTATTCTCGGTGAATGGGGCCGGCGGTCGTAGCAGTGCGCTCCTTTGGTGGAATTCTCGACCCTCAGGCGAAGCCCCCCAATCAACGGAGCGCACGACGCCATCTGCACACGCTTCGTCCTCCGCTGCGGCCGCCGCACGCTTGCGCGACTACAGCGGCCACCCAAAGGAAGCCCCCGCCCTCCTCGGCATCCCGCTTTCCGAGAAAGCATACGACTTGGCGCTGCCCCGGCATGTCGTTGACGAAGGTTGGTGCGTATGATACATAGCTCTGGTGCTATGGCGAACTCTTCCCCCGCGATGCCAACAGACAGCGCCCCATCGACCGGTGCGCGATATCGCTACGCCGGGTCGGGCGGTGTGAGGATGCCGGCCATGCGTGTCGGTATCAATAGCCTTTTCCTCATCCCGGAAGGGGTCGGCGGATCAGAAACCTATCTCCGCAATCTGATCCGCGAATTGCCCGCGCTTGATCCTGCAATCGCCTATACGCTCTTCACGAACCGGGAGAATGCGGGTACGTTCGAAGTGCCCGCAGGCGCGAACGTACGGGAAGTGCCCTGCCCGGTGCGGGCTGTGCGGCGACCGGAGCGTCTTGCCTACGAATATGGGCTGCTACCCGTGCGGGCGCAGCGGCACCATCTGGATGTGCTCTTCTCGCCGGGGTTCACCGCGCCGGCGCGTCGGGGCTACGCCTCCGTCGTCAACATCCTCGATATGCAGCCGGAAGACATGCCAGAAAATTTTACTCCGTTCTACCACTTTGTCCACACGCGGCTGATGCGGCGCGCGGCGCGGTCGGCGGCGCATGTGCTCACGCTGTCGGAACATGCGAAGCGGCGAATCGTGGCGGTATACAATATCCCGCCGGAGCGTATCACCGTCTCACATCTCGCGGCGGAGCCGGTCTACTTCACGCGCGTCACGCCCGAGGAAATCGCGCGGGTGCGGCAGACCTACGGCATCCGCTCCCCGTACATCCTCTCCGTCGCGACGTTGCACCCGCATAAGAACCTGGATGCGCTGATCGATGCGGTCGTTGCGCTCGGGAAATCGGGTGACCGGGCGGTACAGCTCGTACTGGTCGGGCTGCGGGGGAATGCCGCCGCGACGCTGCGCGAGAAAATCCGCGCGGCGGGGATTGAGGAGCTTGTCGTGATGACGGGGTGGGTACCGGACGCGGACCTGCCGCCGCTCTATCAGGGGGCGACGGTCTACGTGCTACCCTCCCGCTACGAGGGGTTCGGCATCCCCGTGCTGGAGGCGATGGCGAGCGGCACTCCCGTCATCACCACCACGGCGGCCTCGCTGCCGGAAGTGGCGGGGGATGCGGCGCTCCTCGTTGATCCAGAAGACCGCGCCGCCCTCGTGACCGCGTTCGCCGGGCACTGATGATACGGCGTTGCGCACGGAACTGATCAGTCGTGGGTATGAGCGTGCGACGTTCTTCACATGGAAGAAAACGGCGGAGACAACACGCGATGTCCTTCATAACGCGGTGCTTCAGAGGGGCAGTTAGTGCGCCCGCGCTGAACTTACTGAGGAGCCGACTCCAGGACACGTTTTCGTGTCGCGCGGGAGCGCATACTGCGGTATACGAGCAAGAGGCGATAGGTCCGGTTAAGGCAGACGTGCAGCAGCGGAAGCCGCTGGCATGCAATCGCGAGGAAACTGAGCGCGCGTGCACGGCGATGCAGCCCGAACTCTCGATCCAGAATCGCCGCGGCCTTTCGTGCGGATGCCCCCCCTTTGTTGCGGAGATCAGTGAGCCCGATGATCCCGATTGTGTCGGCGAATGTACTCGCTAGAAGTGTATCCGCCCGCGTCCGCACGGTGGCGGTGAGGGCCGGATTCTCGGCGAGGCGCGCGCGGATCGCCCGATAACTGTGCAGCCATGCATCGGGATCGCTGACGCGCGTTGCCTGGGTTTCATGCATCGTAATCACCGCGCATGGCTCGCGCGACACGACGTACGGGAACCGGGAGACCACGCGCCACTCGAAGTCATAATCGGCGTTGAGAAGCTGTGGATCGAGGTAGCCAACCTGATCGATCACTTCGGTACGGAAGAGCAGAGCGGTGATGTACGGATGTTTCGGGATCGTCCATTCGAATAACCCGGCCGGCGAAGAGAAATATCCGTCGCGCTCCCAGAGGTCCATCGGGATATGCGTGATCTGCCCCGCCTCCGTCATGCTGACGACGGACCCGCCGGAGAGCATTGCATCCGGGTGCGCGGCGAATCCTGCCAGGGCGGTCTCGTAAAAGGCTGGCAGGAGATAATCATCGTCGGAGAGGATGGAGAAGTACGGCGTATCGATGCGTTCCATCCCGTAGGTGAAGTTCGCGCTCATGCCGATATTCTCGGGGTGGCAGTGATATTTCACACGCGGGTCTTCGCTCGCGAGCGCCGCGACAACTGCCGCCGTCTCGTCGCCGGAAGCGTTGTCGTAAACGCAGACCTGGAAGTGCGGATACGTCTGATTGAGGACGCTGCGGATCGCCCGCTGGAGCAACACCGGTCGTCGGTAGGTGGGGATGATGGTCGTGACTAGGGGCGCGTCAATCTCCATGTACCTCTTCCCTCAATCGATATGGCAGCAGTCTCGCGCGGAGCCAGGTATTTGTCAGCGGGGTGAGGAGGCACGCAGCGGCCAGTGCCGCTGCCGAGACGAGTGCCAGCGCTCCGATCGTCACAAAAGCTGGCGCATCAGTGGGAAAGAGTGCCCGCCCGACGAGGACGACGATCAGAGTGCCGATCAGTGGCAGGCCGACATCGCGCACATACCACGCGCGCTTCTCGTCGTGCAGGAGCCGCATGTGCATGATCTGAATACCGACAACGACATATCCTGCATTGACCACGATCCAGATTGATGCGGCGCCGACACCGCCGTAGCGATTCGCTGACCAGAGCAGAAGTGGCATGAGCAGCGCGACGGCGACAATGTTCTGATACAACGCCAGCCGCGTCCATCCATTGGCGAGTTGCAGGGCATAGGGGACGTTCATCAGGCCATTCAACGCCGTGCCGATCACCAGCAGGCTGACGACACGATGCGCGTTCTCGACAACAGCGGGGTTGCGCGTCCAGACTTGCAGGATCTCGCGGGCGAAGAAGGCAATCACCAGCGCCACGGGCAAGAGCAGGACCGATACGAACTGGCAACTTTGATGGTAGAGCGTGCAGAGCGCCGCGTCGTCGCCCGTGACGACCAGTTGGGTGAAGCGGGGGAAGACCGCCGTGAAGATCGGCGCGACGACGAGATAGAGGCTGGACGCGACAACGGCGGCGAGGGTGTAGTAGCCGAACTTCTCCAGTGTAAGGAGCCGGCTGAGAATGATCTTGTCCCCTTGGGTGAGGAGCAATGCGAAGAATGAGATCGCCATCAGCCCGGTGGCGAATCGCCACAGCCCGCGAATGATCACGCGCTGGAATCGCGGGCGGGTCGCTACGGCGGGGAGGCTGCGCCAGAGAAACCAGGCGGTCAGGCCGGTTTGCGCCATCGTGACGATCAGTTGCCAGACGAAGAAGGTGCGGATCGTCGGCGAGATGAGCCAGAGGAGCGCGACCGCGCCGACGCCCCGCAGCGTCGCCATCCCGATCGTGATCGCGTTGAGGAGCACTTGCCGTTGCAAGCCGATCAAGCCGCCGGAATACAGGGCGAAGGGAAACTGAAAGGCGAGGATCAGCCCCATGATTTACAAGAAGGCCTGCTGGACCGTCCCCACGGCGAGCCGCTCGGCATGGATCCAGCGGTGGGCGAGCAGCGGCGCGAGTGCGATGACGATGACCCCGATTGCGGCCGCCATCAGCCAGTACACCGTCTCGGTGGTCCGCACGAGGTCGCGCGCCTCTCCGGCGTGATCCTCCTGCACTGACAGACGCGCCAACTCCCGATTTGTCGCCGTACTCAGGCCGAGATCGAGAAGCGTGAAGGCGGATTGAGCGTCTGAGGATGGCAACGAGCGCATATGCCTCGATGCCCATGAACCGGACATAGAGGGAGACCAGCGCAGGCCCCATCAGCCCAGTCCAGAGCGTGCCCGCGAAGTTCGCCGTGATGTTCTGAGACATTTGCGGCAGCGCGCGGAGCCGCCCGAGTGACCGTGTGGCGAGGGTCTGGCCGTTTGCTATTGGCCTTGAGAGAGATGGCATCATGCGCTCATTCCGTGCCGCGCCTGTCCTGCACGACGCGCGCCCGTGTGCTCATCGACGGCGCAACCATGCGCCGGGCCAGTATGTCACATTTTCTGTCAGGCCGTTGCTCTCGTTGAACGGCCACGGCGGTTGCTCGCGGGTGAATTCCGGGTGTTCGGCGAGGAAGATGGACGCGGCAGTGTAGGGATTATTCTCGGCCCAGTCCGGTTGCGAACGCGGCGCGCCGACGAGGTCCTTCATGATACCGTCCGTCGCGACGATATACGAGCCGGGAGTGACGAGAGGGGCGTAGGCATTCAATTCGTCGAGGACGTGCTGCTTCGAGTGATTGGAATCGAGGATCACGAGTACGTCTCCTCGTCTTTGACGAGGGATGTAACTGCATCGACAATTTCCGCAGCTGTCGAACTCCCCTCGATAAGAGTAATGAAAGGATAGAGCTCGTGTACCTCAATTGCTGCCCGATTATGCAGCCGGATATCGATGTCCACGCCGATCACCCGCCCACGTTCCATCGCCTTGCAGAGGCTCGCATAATAGATGAGCGAGCCGCCATGCGCGATCCCGGTTTCGATGATGACGTCGGGCTTAATCGAGTAGATGGCTTCCTGCATGCGGATCATATCGTCGGGCAGTTGGATAATCGGGCGCCCCATCCAACTGAAGGTGTAGACGTATTTGTATCCCACCCGCAGCGCAGCCAGGCGGCGGAGACGACTGCGAAGGCTCCTGGTGAATTCATCGCATACATCGTTTCGCCGTCCTGGCTCTCGACAATCACTTGGCTGTTTTCTGTATCGATCTTAATCACGAACGTCTCTCTCTCTGGTATGTGCGAATTAAATCACTCAACGAATCGACAATGGGTGACGGTGTATAGTTGAATTCGCGCATATTCGGTCAATAGTAATCTGTGGAAACGAGATTGTTTCGGCGCCTTCAGACCATTCGACGTTACACCCCGTTTGCTGCCGGGCCACTCTCAGTAATTCCGCGTTCGTGGTATTTATCCCGCTCGCGACATTATAAATCCGTTGTTTGCCCTCACGAGCGATACGCGGAAGCAGATGCACGACATCATGGATACCGATGTAGTCCTTAGTAGACGCCGGAGAAGTGTGAAGCCTAACGTGCCCCTTTGTGACGGCGTCCGAATTACAGATGAAAGAAAGTTCTCGGAGGTCAAGTCGTCTCCGTAGACGTTGGAAAGCCTCGCAATCCGGATATCGGTCGGTCCGTTGTAAGCAGACCGATTCGCCCATGAGTTTAGAGATATTGTAGAGGTCGCCTGGGTCGTGGGGATTTACCACCAATGATACGTCTTCATTGGTCCTGTCGACCTTAGAATAGAGTCGCGTCGTCGAAAGATAGAGGAAAGATTCAAACTCCGCACTTTCAAGTATCGAGAGCAGATGACAGACATGGGCACGCACAGTGTCGTACGGCCGCCGAACGGAAGTCTGCTGTCAACCCAATACAATACAAAACATGGCCGAGAGGCACGCCCGAAGATCATCTCCTCGCTTTGGTGTCCGATATGGGAGAGAGTGCTCGTCTAATGCGCGAACTATCCTTGAGCCGATGAATCCAGATGCGCCGAGGACAGTAAAAGTCATTCCCTATACCCCACGCACTTCACTGGCGAACCAACGTTGATGGAGAATGGCGCCAGTTCGGCGTTGACGAGAGAGCTTGCTCCCACGACGCAGCCTTGGCGAAGGACGGCCCCGTCAAGCAGTACCGTATTCGCGCCAACCCACACATCATCTTCGATAATGATCCCCCCCGCGACTTGGCGCGAATCGCTGCTCTACAATCTTCTCCCCCTTTGGCGAAACGCGTCGTTCACTGCGGCAATGGTGCAGTTCGCCGCGATGAGCACATGCGCGCCGATGGTGACGCCATTACCGGAATAGATGACGCAACCGGAGTTGATGTAGCTGTTTTCCCCGATCCGTACATCGCCGACACCACCGACGGGCTTGATCTTGACGAACGCATCAATCCGCACGCCATCCTCGATGATAATACGCGTTCCCCGTATGGAATCTTCGATATCGGCTAGCTTGGAAACCACTGCTGTGTCAGCGATTGTAATCATTCCGTTACCTCAAAGGGCGGATAATGCGCGTCCCGCTCGGAGATCACCGTCATATCGAGCGGCCACGCGACATTGATCGCCGGGTCATTCCAGCGCATGCCACGGGCGGCGGCCGGGGTGTAATACTCCGTGATCATGTAGAGGACTTCGGTGGCGTCCTCCAGCGTCTGGAAGCCATGCCCACACCCCTCCGGGATATAGAGCGCGCGGCGGTTCTCCGCCGTCAGTTCCACCCCGACCCAGCGGAGGTACGTGGGCGAATCCGGGCGGAGGTCAACGACCACGTCGTAGAGGCCGCCTTGCGTGCAGCGGACCAGTTTCGTCTCGGCGTGCGGCGCGGCCTGCCAGTGCATCCCCCGCACCGTGCCCGCGCGGTGATTGTAGGAGAGGTTGCATTGCGCGAGGTCCGGGTTCAGTCCGTGCGCCTCGAACTCATCCCGCGCCCAAGTGCGGGCGAAGAAGCCGCGCTCGTCCGCGATCTGCTCCGCGTCGAGGATGAACGCGCCCCGAATCTCGGTCTCCGTGAATCGCATATCCATGACTCCGATCCGCGTATGCGGCTCACACGATCCGCAGAGCCGGGATGGGAATGATAAACCGCCCGCCCTGCTCGCGATATGCCGCCTGCTGCGCGAGGATTTCGTCCGCGAAGTTCCAGGTCAGCAGGAGGACGAAATCCGGCATCGCCGCCAGCAGATGTTCCGGCGGATAGATCGGTAGGTGCGTCCCCGGCGTATACCGCCCTTGCTTCGCCGTGCTGCGATCGACGACGAAATCGAGCGTTTCCCGGCCGATGCCGAAGTAATTCAGCAGCGTGCTCCCCTTCGCGGACGCGCCGTAGACGGCGATGTGTCGCCCTTCTCCCTTCAGCTCGTCCGAGCAGGTCGCGCAGATCGCCGCGCAACTGGGCAATCTTCTGGCCAAATCCTCCATAGCAACCGAACCGCGTGACGCCCCAGCCCGCCTCCTCGTCGAGCAGGCGGCGCACCGCCTCGGTCGGTTCGCCCTGACGGGCGGCGAAGACGCGCAGCGACCCGCCGTGGATCGCCAGCCGTTCGACATCGACAATCGTCAGGCCATGGCGGCGGAAGAGGTGATCGAGCGCGGTGAGCGAGTAGTAGCAGAGGTGCTCGTGATAGATCGTATCGAACTCGCCGTGGTCGATCATCTCCTTGACGTACGGCGTCTCGATCACCGCGACGCCGTCCTCCTTGAGGAGGATGCTGATCCCCTCCACGACGCCGTTGAGGTCCGCCACATGGGCGAGCACATTGTTCGCGTGCATGACGTCCGCGCGCTGCCCGGTCGCCGCCAGCCGCGTCGCGACCGCCGCGTTGAAGAACTCCGCGATGGTCGGGATGCCGCGCTCCTCGGCGACCTGCGCGATGTTGCGCGCCGGCTCGATGCCGAGCACGGGGACGCCCGCCTGCCGGTAATACTGGAGCAGATAGCCGTCGTTGCTGGCGATCTCGACGGCGAGGCTCGTGCCGCCAAGGCGGCGATCGGCGATCAGCCGCCCGGTGAGCGCCTCGGCGTGCCTGAGCATCGTATCGGAGAACGACGAGAAGTAGAGGTAATCGCGGAAGAGTATCTCCGGCGGCACCGTCTCGGTGATCTGCACGAGCGTGCAATCGGCGCAGAAGACGAGGTCCAGCGGGTACAGAGGCTCCGGTTCGTCAAGTTCCGTCTCCGTCAGCAGCGAATTGGCGAGCGGCGTCCGGCCGAGCGAGAGAATCGTCTGGAGGTTGCCGCCGCCGCAGGAGCGGCAGATCGTTTCGGTCGTCATCGTGGCTCCGCTACCGCCGTTTCTCGCGCTTGCTGATCGATGCGAGGTACTGCGTGTACCAGGCAATCGTCTCCGCCAATCCCTCGTCCATCGCGTATGCTCGGCCGCCAGTCGAGGACCCGTTTCGCCTTCGTCGCGTCGAGGTATTGGGAGTGGATCTCGCCACGGGCGGTGTTGCGGACATCCGGCGCGAGGTGCGCGCACCCCATCAGCCGCTGGATGCGCGCGACAAGTTCGAGCACCGTCACCGCTTGCTCGGGGCTGAAGTTGAACGCCTCGCCCCGCACATGGGGATCATCCAGCCGCTCCGCGAGGCGCAGATATGCCTGGCTGACGTCTTTCACGTAGAGGTAATCCCGCACAAACGTCCCATCGCTGCGGATGACCGGACGGATGCCGTTGAGGCAGGCGCGCACGGTCTCGGGGACGATCCGGCTCCAGTTGAGGTCCCCGCCGCCGTAGATGTTGCCGCACCGCGCGATGGCGACCGGCAGGGCATACGTCGCGTGGTAGCTCTGGGCGATCAGGTCCGTGCAGCTCTTCGAGACCTCGTAGGGGTGGCGCCCTTGCAGCGGCATTCCCTCCGTATACGGCAGGGTGGGCTGCGTGCCGTACGCCTTGTCGCTGGACGCGACGATCACCCGCTGCACGAGCGTGGCGTGCTGGCGGCAGGCTTCGAGCAGGTTATAGGTGCCGCGAATGTTCGCCTCGAAGGTCTGCAAGGGTGCGCGATGCGCCGCGCCGACGATCGGCTGCGCGGCGAGATGGAAGACGGTGTCGATTTCGTGCTCGTTGATCGCCCGTTCCAGCGTCCAGAAATCCTCCAGCCGCCCCTGCACGACGGCGGTGCGTCGGTAATCGCCGGAGCGGTAGAACTCGGACTGCGGGTCGGCGTCGCGCACGAGAGCGACGACGTGCGCGCCCGCCGCGAGCAGATCCTTGACGAGCCAGCCGCCGACGATCCCGGTCGCGCCGGTGACGAAGACGCGCCGCGCTCCCCAGAAGCCCGCCGCGCCTACCATACGCGCCACGGTGCGTCCCCGGACTCCCAGTACGATTCCAGCAGCCGCTTCTCGCGCAGGGTATCCATGCACTGCCAGAACCCCTCGTGGCGGTAGGCGACGAGTTGTCCTTCGAGGGCCAGTTGCTCGAACGCCTTGCGTTCCAAGCTGTCGTCATCGTCGTCGAGGTAATCGAAGATCGTCGGTTCGAGGACGACGAAGCCGCCGTTCACCCACCCCTCGCCGATTTGCGGCTTCTCCGTGAACTCGCTGACGAGATCGCCATCGAAGACGAGGCCGCCGAAGCGGGAAGCGGGCCGGACGGCCGTGATGGTGGCGATGCGCCCATGTGTGCGATGGAAGCGGAGCACGTCATGCAGGTTCACATCGCAGACTCCATCGCCGTAGGTCATCATGAATGCCCCGTCGCGCAGCCATGGTTCGAGCCGCTTGATGCGCCCGCCCGTGTTCGTCGCGAGGCCCGTATCGATCAGGTGTACGGTCCAATCCTCGCGCTCGCCGTCCATCACTTCGACCTTGCCGGATTTGAGCGAGATCGTCATGCTGCTGTTGAGGGCGTAGTAATCGAGGAAATACCGCTTGATGAGGTCGCCCTTGTAGCCGAGGGCAATGTAGAATTCGTTGAAATCATAGTGGCCGAAGTGCTTCATGATGTGCCAGAGGATCGGGTGTCCACCGATCTCGACCATCGGTTTCGGGCGTAGGTCGGTCTCTTCCGCGAGGCGCGTCCCCATCCCGCCTGCAAGGATGACAGCCTTCATACCCACTTACCCTCACTGCCTTGTATACCGCCCATCGGCCCGCGCACCCTTCCGGGCCAAGCGCGCCGTATTGTACTCTCGGCATTGTCGTGAGGCAACGTGCCCGCAGGCACCCGGGTGCGGGTAGCGCTGAGTGAAGAAAAGCGATCGGAGGCGGCGGGCTTCGGTCCGCCGAAAGTCGCCGCGGCAATTTCACGTCCAGATGCGTTCCGACGCCTCCTCGGCTTCTTGGTCGCGCTCGGTCGCATCCTTTCTCTCCAATCGATGGATGAGCAGGGCATAGCGCTGGACCAATTCCCGGTTCTCGCGCGAGAGCCGGGAAATAATGGCGGAAAAATGGAGGAGGATGATCGTCGTGAAGGCGAAGCCGACGACGAAGAGGGCATTGACGGGCGAGTAGATGCCCAGCGCGCGGGCAAGGATATCGAGCGCGGGGCGGATCAGCGCGAGCAGCAGGATGATCGTCGCCGTCGCGAGCCAGAGGATCGAGTATTCCTCGCGCAGCCGTCGCCGCCGCACGGACTCGATGATGTAACCGAGGAGGAGGGCGGACGCGACGACCGCGACGAGATCGACCCGGCTCATCAGACACCTCGGAGCGGTGCGCGCAGCCGCTCGATGCAGAGGGCGAGTGTCACCTTGACCATGTAGTACACGGAGCGCCAGAGATTAATGGACGAGACGCCGCCGACGCGGCCCTGCATGGCCGAATACACCTCGCTGACGCGCAGATCGTAGCGGCGGAAGGTGAGGAGGCTCTCCGGCTCCGGGAAGTCTTGCGGGTAATCCGCCGCCGCGACGTGCAGCGCGCGGGCATTGAGGGCGCGGAACCCGGACGTAACGTCCGTATAGACATGGCCGCTCAGGAGGCGAATGAGGCCGGAGAGCATGATGCTGCCCGCCCGGCGGCTGCGCGCCCCTCGGTAGCCGTGTCCCTTAATTGCGAAGCGCGAACCGACGACGACATCCGCGACGCCGCGCTCGATCGGCGCGAGCAGCGCCGGAATCTCGCCGGCGAGGTGCTGCCCGTCGCCATCAAACTGCACGGCGATGTCATATCCCCATTCGACGGCGTACTGGAATCCGGTCTGATGCGCCCCGCCGATGCCGAGATTGACGGGAAGCGTCACCACCGCGACGCCGAGTTGCCGTGCGACTGCGGAGGTATTGTCCTTCGAGCCGTCGTCGATGACGACGATGTCAACCGGTACCGGCCCGCTGCGCAAGTCCCGCACGACGTGTGGCAGCGACGCGGCCTCGTTGTATGCGGGCACGATGGCGACAATGTGCTGGCGCTGCATACGCGGCGACCCTTCCTTACACCCAAGACCCCACGGTAAGGATACTACACCGCGCGTTTCCTTGCCGGCCGCTCCGCATCTCTCGACACGAGTGGCGAGCACAGACGGAGCAGCGAGACGACTAATCCGCGACGGCGCCTTGTTTCTCCAGGTCTCCTCGGACCATCATGCGGACGAGGGCCGGGAAGTCCACCGTCGGCTCCCAGTTGAGGACGCGCTCCGCCTTCTCCGCCTTGCCGATCAGCAGGTTCACCTCGGCGGGGCGGTAGAACTTCGGGTCGGAGCGGACGTAGTCGTGCCAATCCAGCCCGGCCTCCGCGAAGGCGCGCTCGGCGAACTCCTCGACGCTGTGCGTCTCGCCCGTCGCGATCACATAGTCGTCCGGCTCGTCCTGCTGGAGCATCGCCCACATCGCGCGCACGTAGTCCCCCGCGAACCCCCAATCGCGCTGCGGGTGGAGATCGCCCAGGGCGAGCTCATGCTGCTTGCCCGCGACGATGCGCGCCACGCCGTGCGTGATCTTGCGCGTGACGAACTCCAGCCCGCGCCGGGGGCTCTCGTGATTGAAGAGGATGCCGCTGCACGCGAAGAGGCCGTAACTCTCGCGGTGATTGACCGTCGCGTAGTGCCCGTATACCTTCGCGTAGCCGTAGGGCGAGCGGGGTGCGAAGGGGGTCAGTTCGGTCTGCGGCGTCTCGCGCACCTTGCCGAACATCTCGCTGGACGACGCCTGATAGAAGCGGATGCGCGGGTTCGTCTGCCGGATCGCCTCGAGCATCCGCACGACGCCCAGCCCGGTGATCTCGCCATAGAGGACCGGCTGCTTCCACGAGAGCGCGACGTAGCTCATCGCGCCGAGGTTGTAGACCTCGTCCGGCTGCGTGATCTCCAGCGCGGCGACGAGCGAGGATTGGTCGAGCAGATCGCCATCGACGAATTCGAGCGCGGGGATCATCCGCTGCACAAGTTCCTGCTTCGGGTTGTGCTGCCCGCGCACCATGCCGTAGACCTTGTACCCTTTGCCGATGAGCAACTCGGCGAGATAGGTGCCGTCCTGCCCCGTGATGCCCGTGATGAGGGCGGTCTTCATGCCGCTACTTGATGGGGCGTCATCGCTCGCGGGATCGCTGCCGGGGTTCAGGTACCCGGCGATGCGCGCGAGGTCGCGCGCATCCAGCCCCAGCGTCGCGGCGAAAGCGTCGAGGAGCGCCGGGGAGATGACCTGCACCTCGCCGCGCTCGTAATTCGAGATCGACTCGCGCGATAGTCCGATCCGCTCCGCGAGCATTTTCTGGCTCACGCCCGCCTTGATGCGCGCCGCCCGGATTGTGTCCCCGAATGCTTTCATCCCCATCCTTGACTCCTCTCATCCAGAGATTCACCACCGATATGGTAGTGCATCTTGATGAAATTAGCCAGTGATCGGTAGAGAAAGTACCAATAACGGGCAGTTTGCGTTCGTATAGGCGTGTTACGTTGCTTTGGGGTATCTTGCCTAACATGTTCGTCCATCGTCCCGTCACGCCCAGCGACCGGTATAGAGGGCGTTGTACGTACATAATACACGTACAAGAGAAACCAGTTGCGAAATTCAAGGCAATGGGCTAGACTGCCAGATAACGTACCACTATGCGCGGAGGGTCGGCATCGGTTTCATGCCGCGCTTCGCGGCCGGCGATATGCTATGGGATGTCGGTGAGGCCGTCGTGATCGGGGGTGAGCGATGCCAGGGCCGGACTATGAAGCGCTCATGCGCCGTCGGCGCATCTGGGGCGTGCCGCCGGACGCTGTCGCGCAGATGGCAGCGGAGTGTGACCGCACGCAGGCCGAACTCCGCTCCACGATGCGGGAATTGGAAGTCCGGCTCGCCCATCTGACCACGCAGCGCGATGAAGTGAAACAGTCCGCCGCCACGCTACGCGAGCAGGTTGAGCGGCTGGAACGGGAGAACGCGGAAATCGCCAATCGCCCCGAGTTGGTGCGCGAGGAGGCGCTCCGCTTCGTTGTCGATGCCTGGACGGAGGCGCAGACGATCCGCGAGCAGACGCGGCTGGAGGTCGAGAAGGCCGAGGCGGCGGCGCGCGAGGAAGTCGCGGCGGTACGTCAGGCGTTGACCGAGGAGCGGGAGCGTCACGAGGCGGAGATGCGGGAAGCGCGCGACCGTTACGAGGCGGAGATCGCCACACTCCGCGAGCGGCGACTGAAGGCTATCGCAGACCTCGAGTCGCTCGCGGAACATCTCCTCAGCCAGGCGACGCATATCGCCGCGCACAAGTTGCCCGACACCGACCCAGGGACCACGGTCCCCCCCGCATCCGTGCCTGCCGCTGAAGCGAAGGCGGCGATAGCGACCACAACGCCTCCGCCACCGGAGCCGACCATTGCTCCCCCGGCGTCCACGCCCGCCGTTGCCGCGTCGTCTCACGCGAATGGCGACAGCGTGGAGGATCAATTGCTCGCCAGGGCGCTCGATGACCTCGAAGCGATCCTCAGTGTCTCCCGCAAGACGAACGGGACGGGGTGAGGTTGCCCCTTAACTTCCGTCGGCGATCAACGCGCGGCGGCTGACGATGGGAAGATTCGCCATCTCGGCGAAGGCGAGCGCCTGACGGGCTTCGCGCAGCAGGGCATCCTCGGTCTCGCCATCCTCGGGGCACTGCACGAGGCCGAAGCGCACCTCCAAGAGGCCCTGCACCGCCTCCTGGATGTGCTGGGCGGCGTACTCGCCCCCCTCGGCGGTCGTTTCCGGCAGGATGACGATGAAGGAGTAATCGGGCTCGCTCGCGATGACATCGTTGTTGCGCAGCACCGTCGTCGCCGTGCGCAAGGTCTCCGCGTAGACCTCCCGCGCGGTGCCCATGCCGCGATGCTCGACCTCGGTCTCCCAGTCGCGCGCCTTGCCGACGAGCAGGGTGAAGGGGCGCCGATAGCGGACGGCGCGCGTCACCTCGGCGCGCAGCCGGTCCCGGCCCGCATTCGGCCGGAAGACGCCGGTGGCGGGATCGATTTGTGTCAGGGCGTCGATCACGCGCCGGTTCTCGCGCATGCGACGAACAACAGTGCGGAGCATGACGCTCACCCAGATGGCGAGGAAGCCGAGCGCCGCCGCAATCGCCCCGCTCGCGACAATCCACGGAATGGTCGTCTCGTTCGTCTCCACCGCGACGGCGCCGGCAGCCGCGCCGCCCGCGACGATAAAGATTGCGGGGATGGCGAGCCACATCCGGGGGCGCCAGAAGCCCATCAGGAGCGCGAGCGCGGTCGCGCCGAGCATCAGCAGCCGCACATTGCCGCTCAGCTTGATCGCTTCCGTGGCGACGCCCGCCATCGCAAGGAGGAGCAGTGCGCAGACGGCGGCGTCCGACGACGTGAACGGCGTCCGCGTGCGGGGCTCGCGCTTGGTCGCCCGCGATTGCTTCGTCCTTTTCGATGCTGCCTTTGCCATCTCCGGGTTCACCTCTCAGGCGGACGATCGACCCGATGCATCCGTACCGCTATGCATCCTGGCTGGTGCGCAGGCGGACGCGCAGGCGGTTGGGCTCCTCCTCCTGCACATCCTCGACTTCGGTCGCGAGCGTGCGGAGGGTCGTCGCCAGGTCGGTCGCGCCGGTGTAGCCGATGCGCATCTCAAGCGTCCCCTGCGCGAAGCGGCGCACTTGCACGTCATGCACGCCCGCCAGCTTCTGCAACGCCGCTTGGAACTGGCCGAGGTCCGAGAAGCGGACGAACGGGTAGGCGATCAGCGTGTAGGAGCCCTCTTCGTGCGAGACGGCGCGCGCGGCGGGCACGGACGACTCCGCCATGCCACCACCGTGGCTCGCGGTCGGCGCGGCGGGCATTTCGGGCTCGTCCGCGACGATGGCTTCATCCGCGACGGTGGGCTCGTCGGTCGCTGGCTGCTCCGCCATCGCCTCCAGCATCGCTGCCTCGGGCGCCATCTCGATCGGCCCAGTCTCTGCCGATGGATCGACCGCCTGCGGCGCGCGCTCGGGCTCGCTCGCGTGGAGCGGCGTCGGGGCCACGTCGGGTCCCTGCGCGCGGCCGCCGGCGGGCTCTGTAGCACCTGTTCGAGCACCTCGGCGGACCGGCGGAGCGCCAGTTCGTCATTGGCGAGGTCTGCCGTGACGGCGCGAATGCGATATTCGAGCGCGCCGATGTGATCCGCCATCGCGGTATTCTCCGTCGCGAGCGTCGCGTTCTCTTCCTTCAGCGCGCGGATCGACTCCGTCGCGGTGTCGATGATCGTGCGCAGCCGCGCGTAGAGTTCGCTGCGTTCGTCCGCCGCATCCTCCCTGCGGGACGAGCGCCGCCCGATCGGTGCGTTCGAGCGATTGTCCTTCGGGACGGTCGACGGCCGCATCATTCGCATCTCCGTTCCCTGGCACGTTGTCGAGGTCTCGCATTTCCATTCCTCACTCTCCTTTCCTGGGGTTGCGGGGCCATCACGGTGTCCGCGTTGGCGATCAATCGTGCGGCGGGACATTGCCCGAGTCACCGTAAGTTTCGCGTTGCTCCAATACTACCATCGATACGACGAATCGGTTGGATTCCGACGAGCTTGTCATAAAACTGACTCGTCGTCACTCTCTCTAACGTACTTGAGGCGGTAATAGTACGGCCTAGTTTTGGACTCTGGATAATCTGTAAAGTGCGACGGACGACAGAAAGTATCGGCAATATCGAACCACTGCGGAGTCGCGGCGTGAAAGAGATCGAAGGAATCCGTTTCCCTTCGATGTGCGGGCGTCTCGCAGCGATGACGGAGGCTAGGGGCCGGCAGCGATGGTGACGGTGAGCGTCGCGGAGTAGGTGCCGGCGGCGGCATCGGCGGGCACCGACAGTTGCGTATTGAACGTCACCGTCGCCTGCCCCGTCCCGGTGTTCGCCGCCGCGTCGTAAATCTTCCCGTTGGCGGTCGGGATCGCGAGCGGATAGGTGATGCCGTTCGTCGGCGCGGTGCCGGTGACGCCGGTGACCGCGACGCTCGTGATCGTGTGATCGCTGGCGGGGATCGTATCGCCGCCCGCCGTCTGCAGCGCGCCGATGCTCGCCTGCAGATTCCACCCCGCGCTGGTGCTGGCGGCGTCCACGCCGACCGCGAAGGACGAGATGAGCGGCAGGACGTCCCCGGTCAGGGCCGCGCCGTAGGAGAAGTTGCTAGGGGCAGCGGTGATCGCCAGCGTACCGAAATAGGTATAGCCGCCGGTGAGCGTCCCCGTGCCGCCCGCCGTCGTGACGGCGACATCGGCGGGGCCGGAGGCGTCGGCGGGCGTCGTCGCGGTGATCGAGGTGGCGCCGACGACGGTGACGCCGGTGGCGGCGACGCCGTCGAAGGTGACGGCGGTGGCGCCGGTGAGGTTCGTGCCGGTGATCGTGACAGCGGTGCCGCCCGCCGTGGTGCCCGAGGTCGGGCTGACGCCCGTCACGGTCGGGGCGGCGATGTAGGTATAGCCGCCCGACTTGGAGCCGGTGCCGCCGGTGGTCGTCACCGCCACCGTTACGGCCCCCGCCGTGCCGACCGGGGTGGTGGCCGTGATCGAGGTGGCGCTGACGACGGTGACGCCGGTCGCCGCGACGCCGCCGAACGTCACCGCAGTCGCGCCGGTGAACCCGGTGCCGGTGATCGTGACGGCGGTGCCGCCCGCCGCTTTGCCGGACGACGGGCTGACGCCCGTCACCGTCGGTGCCGGGGCGATGTAGGTATAGCCGCCGGTGAGCGTCCCCGTGCCGCCCGCCGTCGTGACGGCGACGGTAACGGCGCCCGCCGTGCCGGCTGGCGTCGTCGCGGTGATCGACGTGCTGCTGACGACGGTAACGCCGGTCGCTGCGACCCCACCGAACTTAACGGCGGTGGCGCCTGTGAAGCCCGTGCCGGTGATGGTGACGGCGGTACCGCCTGCTGCGGGGCCGGACGATGGGCTGACGCCCGTCACCGTCGGTGCTAGGGAGATGTAAGTGTAGCCGCTGGCGAGGGAGCCGGTGCCGCCCGGCGTCGTGACGGCGACCGCGACGGCCCCCGCCGTGCCAGCGGGGGTGATCGCGGTGATCGACGTGCTGCTGACGACGATGACGCCGGTGGCGGCGACCCCGCCGAACTTAACGGCGGTGGCGCCTGTGAAGCCCGTGCCCGTGATCGTCACGGGGGTGCCGCCTGCTGCGGGGCCGGACGATGGGCTGACGCCCGTCACCGTCGGGGAAGCGATATAGGTATAGCCGCTGGCGAGGGAGCCGGTGCCGCTGCTGGTTGTGACGGCGACAGTGGCGGCGCCCGCCGTGCCGCCCGGCGTCGTCGCGGTGATCGAGGTGCTGCTGACGACAGTGACGCCGGTGGCGGCGACCCCGCCGAACTTAACGGCGGTGGCGCCCGTGAACCCGGTGCCGGTGATCGTGACGGCGGTGCCGCCTGCTGCAGGGCCGGACGATGGGCTGACGGAGGTGACTGTCGGAGCAGAGGCGGCACGAACAACGGCGGCTGGTCCGAGTGCGAGGACAAACCCGGCGAGCAGCACTGCGATGGCCCACAGCCGGGTCGCCCGGTTCCCGGTCTTTCCTATCGCGCTCGCTGTCGGCCGGTTGGCGTCCATCCTTCTCTCGCTTCCCGCTATCTGGAGGATCGGCAGGGGGCACCACCTGCACGGTGTCCCCCAACCGAGGAATCCTTGGTCGTGCTTACCGTGGCTGCCGCTTGCGCGAGCGGGCGATGAAGACGCCCAGCCCGACGGTGAGAATCGCGAACATGCCGATCACGCCGCCGAGGATCGGGATGAGCGGGGAGGAGCCGCCCGCTGTCGTGTCGGCATTGGCGATCACCGCGCCCGCGCCGGGGGCATTGGCGGCCGCCCCGCCCGCGTTCGCCTGCGGCGTGGCGCGCGTCCGGCCACTGACGACCGGGGTGGCGGTCGGCTTGGCGGTGATGGTGAGCGGCCCGTCAAAGACGGTCGGCGCGCCGCCGCCGAAGTCGAGCGTGGCGTGGACCTTGTAGGTGCCCGGCGTCGCCGGCGGATCCGCCTGCACCGGGTAGGCGATCGCCGACTGCGGCACCAGCGTGTCGAGCGCGAGCGGGTTGCTCATCACCGTCTTGCCGGCGGCGTCGACGACCGTGACGCTGCCCTGCGGCTTGACGAGCGCGGTGCCGTCGTTCTGGATCGAGAGCGTCAGCGTCGGCAGGCCGTCCACTTCGGCGATCTGCGCGCCGGTAATTTTCAATGAGGGGGCGCTGGGCTGGCCGCCGACATCGACGAGCATGGCGGTCAGCGCGCGGGTGACGGTCGTGATGCCGAAGCCGGCGCTCTGCTGGCCCGGGGCGAGCGCCGTGGCGTTGCCGCCCTGGACGAGCTGCGCGACGATGCCGCCGAGGTGCTGCCCGGAGCGGGTCTCCTTCGGCAGATTCATCGTGAAGTTCACCGTCGTCTGCTTCTGCGGCGGGACATCGACCGTCGTCTGATCGAGGGTGATCCAGGAGCCGACATCCTTGCGCGGGTCGTCGTTGTTCAGGTAGACGGCGCCGCCGTTCTGGCCGCTGGTCGCATCGACCGCATAGAGGAGGAGTTTGACCGGCACGGTACCGGGATTGGCGACGAGGACGGCGTCCTTGAGCGTCTCGCCCGCCTGCGCCTTGAGGGTGAAGTAGCCGCCGGTGGCGGTCTCGGGGGTGGGATTGGCGGGGCGGATGCCGAACTGGGGCGCCGCGTCGTCCGCGCGGACCGCCGGGATGCCGAGCAGCAGCCCGAGAAGCAGCATGAACGGCACGATGATCGCGAGGAGCGGCCCTCTTCGCCCGTTGCCACGATTGCCCATTGCCCTAGCCCTCCGTGTCTGGTTGATCCGCGTCCGTCGTAGAAAGGGTGTTCGCCGAGAGAAAAAGCAAACGCCCGCCCACCTGTCAGTGAAAGCGGGCGTTCGCCGTGCCCGATTGGAGAAGATTACGGGCCCGCGATGATCGAGACCGTCATCGTCGCGGTGTAGCTGCCCGCGGCGGCGTCCGCCGGGACGGCCAGCTGCGTCGTGAAGGTCTCCGTGGACTTGCCCATCCCCTTCGTCAGCGCGGAGTTGTAAATCTTCGCGGCTGTCGAGGGGATCGCCATCGGATACGTGATGCTGTTGACCGGGGCGGTACCGGTGGTACCCGTCACGGCAACACTCTGGATCGTGTGGTTCGCCGCCGGGATCGTGTCGCTCCCCGCGTTCGTGAGTGTGCCGACTGATGCCTGGATCTGCCACCCGGCCTTGCTCCCCGTCGCGTCATTGACGCTCACCGCGAAGCTCGAACCGAGATTGAGCACATCGCCCGTCAGGGTACCGCTGTAGGAGAAGCTTGCCGGAGCGGAGACCGTCAGGGAACCTGCGGTCAACGATGCGGTGCTGGTGGCGGCGCTGACGGCGGAACCGGCAACGAGGAGCGAACCGACCATTAACAGAGCGAAGAACCCGGTGCGCAAAGAACGAATCATCGTATTTGACCTTTCCAATTAAGAGCGTGCCATAGGTGAGACAGGACGCAAATAGTGTCGACCGATACGGGAGTGTGACACCCAAGGGCCCCTGGGAACCGCGTGATCCCCAATGTGAATGAGTGCGACGCCCTCCTTTCCCTCTCTGCAACGGCCGGTCAGGTGGCCGCGAGACGTCTCCGTCACTCTTCTCCCGACAGTATAAACGGACTAGAGAGCAAAATGTGACGGAGATTCCAAAATGGTGTGCCAATTCGTCCTGCGTGCGTGTCGGTGGTGGCTGCGTTGCGCCGGAGGGTTGGCCATGACGTACGACGAGCGGATCGATCGAGCACCCTTCGTCGGGTGCGGCGCGCGGGTGTACGGGCGTGGCGGCCGGTTACGGGCTGGTCGCGATCGTCACCGTCAGGATCGCGGTGAGCGGATCACCCTCCGCTGCATCCGCCGCGACAGCGATCTCCGTGCCGAAGGTGAGGGAGGACTTCCCCATCCCGCTCCCGGCGGCGGCGCTGAAGATCGTATCGCCATTGGCGCGGAAGGCGTACGGATAGGAGATCTGGCTGGCGGGAGCCAGGCCGGTCAGGGTCGCGACGCGCGCCTCGGTGACGGTGGACGATTGGATGGGGACGAGCGTTCCATCGGGGTGCGTGAGCGGGCCGAGCATCGCCTGGATGTGCCAGCCCGACTTCTTGCCGGTAGCATCGGTCACGCCGAGGCTGAATGTCGCGTCCAACATGCGCATGTTGGACGCGGTCGCGGCGGAGGCGTAGGTGAGCGCGACCGGCGCATCGGTGATCGTCAACCGGCCGGATTCGAGCACGGCGCTGACTGCGGTGGCGCCAACCGCTTGTGTCGCAACGACGAAGGCAAGCCCGATGATGAAGGGCGCGAGCAGCAGTTTGTGCGTCCACTTCATCAAACCAAAAACCCCCGATGCGGGGGTTGCCATGCGTCCCGCTGATACGCGGCCTACTCAACCAGGAGCAGTGCTGGCAACCCGGCGGTCTCGCTGCGAGATCCGTGGCTTTGCGTCCCCGCCTCGCGACGGGTTTGCCCATGTCATCTATCGAGCAGTCTCCGACGCCCGATATGACCGAGGTCAGGGTAGCATATGTTGGACTAATGTCAATACATTTGCCATTACGTATCTGTCATCTTCGACGGTATTGCTCCGCGCGCAGATGACAAATTGTTCCAGAACCGGACAGGCCGCCGACACATGATTCCGATTGCTGCCGGCGGCTCACTTTTTATTGCTTACCACGCCAGAGCCGCCACGCACGTCCATACAGCCGCACCTGTGCGCGGCAGGTCTCCCACGTCATCGCGCCGCGTCGGTAGGCGAGGAAGGCGCGCATTGATGCCGTCACAAGACCGGCCCCCGTCAGCGCTCGCGCGCATCGGTACCACCAGGCGGGGCGAAAGCGCCCGAAGAAGCGCCGCCGCGCCCGGTACAGCGCGAGGAACATCGCCTCCGGCGCCTGGCCGGTGCTCTGCCCGCCGTGATGCGTGATCGCGACGCTCGGGAGGATATGCACCGCGTATCCCGCCGCGCCGACCCGCGCGCAGAAATCCACTTCCTCCATATACATGCCGTACGCCTCATCGAGGAGCCCGACGCTGATCGAGCACATCGCGCCGCACGGCGAGGCACGCCCCGAGGGGGAAGCCGACAGGATACGGCTCCTCGGTCGGTGCGTCCGGGTAGCGGCCATTGAGGCGGGAATGATAGAAGCGGCGCGGCCAGGGGACGAGATCGTACCAGACCTGGAAGAGGCTCGGCGGCGCGAAGCCCGCCGATTGTAGCGAGCCATCGGGATTCAGCAGGCGCGGCCCGACGACGCCGACCGCCGGGTGCGCCGCGCAGATAGGCGGCGAGCGTGCTCAGAGCGAGGCGTCATGCACTTCGGTATCGGGGTTGAGGAGGACGCAGACATCGCCCGTCGCCTGCCGGAGCGCGACATTGTTTCCGGCCGCGAAGCCGGGATTCTCGTCGAGCGCGACCAGCCGCACCCACGGGAATTCCGCCGCGACCATCGCCGCCGTGCCGTCCGTCGAGGCGTTATCGACGACCCAGACCTCCAACGCAGTCGAGGTCCTCATGCGCCGCGATACTCCGCAGGCAGGCGCGCAGCAACTCCCGCACCTGCCACCCGACGATGATGACACTCGTCAACGCTGCTCTGCTCCCAGGCACGTCAAACGAGTGACACACCGGCAGCGTTTGCCGCCGTGCGTAGCTTTTGATCGAGCGTTGCAATGGGTAAACCGTGCCTCATCGCCAATTCCAAGTAGGCTGCGTCATATGAAGAGAGACGATGTTCTCGGCCGAGCATCATGACCGTATTGATTGTAGTCATTGGCGATATAGCATCGACAGTAATAGCGAAAGTGCGCAAGAGTTGCAGGAATTGTACGGTTTGTGCCTGCGTGAGACGCTGTCGCTGTTCACCGATGAGCAAGACGCTGGCTACTTCGAGCGGCCAAATAGCAGGTACAATTGCCTCGCTCGTTAGCATACGAGCGAATAAGTCGCGCGTTTCCGGCGTTTCTTCGTCGGGGAAACACCATGCCATCGTCACTGAGGTGTCGAGGACGAAATCCGTCACGGACGCCCTTCCTCGATCATCTCGCGTATTGTGAGGTCATCACCGAGCGTGATGCCTTTCCGCACTTCCAACCAGGCATCCATCATCGCATTTATATCGGGATGCACGGCCTCCGGCGATGGCGGAACGAGCATCGCAACAGGTACGCCGTGCTTTGTAATCGTGATCGTTTCCCCGCGCGCTACAGCGTCGAGCAATTGTCCAAGATGGGTCTTTGCTTCATATGCACCAACCGTCTGCATCTCACCTCCCTCTGCTATTCGACCAGTCACAGACTAGTCTAATACCTCTAGGGCTTTGCCGTCAATGCTCCCATGGAACGAACTGTCACACCGACTGTTCTCGCGTAGGAGCCAGCGTGCAGGCGAGTATACGGTCAAGATTATCTATACATACCGAATAACTATTGCTCTCATCATGATTAACATCGAATCGCCTCCCCGGATATTCGGGTGGCACGACGGGTTGGCGCGGTGTCTCTCCCGTGTGCTACACTCTCGGCGCGTGACGCCCCCGTGGAAGCCGGATACCCGCACTGTTGCGCGCTTCCGCGTGATGCGTTGCTACGATGCTAATAGGCTGCGCCGGTTTGGGCGCATGACGATATGCGGGTTCTCCTTCCGTTCCGGCTGATTGCGCCGCACGCTACACAGACGCGGGCCCTGCCCCGCGATGCCGCGCATGGGCCGACGAGGGTTGACTCGCAGCCGGATAAAGGAAGTGCCACGGTGCTCGTCGCGCGGAATCTCGAACAGGTGCAAGTGAACAAGCGGACGAGCCGTCTCAAGCTCTTCGCCGGCATCCTCCTCTTCCTGATCGGCGCGCCGATCTCCTTCCTCAATGTCGCCTTCCTGCTCGTCGCCTACACACTCGTCATCATCGGCTTCATCCTCTTCCAGTCCGGCCTGCAGGGCATCGCGAAGTGGGGCCGCAAAATCCGCAACGACCAGCTGGTCGATCAGGAATTGCGCCGCCTGTCGGACCGCTACACGCTCATCCATTACCCGCGCATCGGTGGCCGCACGCTCGATCATGTGCTCGTCCACGAGACGGGCTTTGGTGTCATGACGACCAAAGAGACGATCGGGCGCGTCGAGGTGCGCGGCACGAAATATCGCAAGCCCGGCCAGAGCATGTTCGGCCGCTTCCTCGGCATGGGCGGGCCGCAACTCGGGCAGCCGCCGACCGAGAACGGGCTGGATCGCAAGGCGCTGCTCGAATCGCTGGCGGCGGCGGCGGCCGAACGCGGCTGGCCGACCGATGTGCCGGTGGATGGCCTGATCGTCTTCATCGCGCCCCGCCTCGTGCTGAGCGCCGATGCCGAGGCGGACCCGCCCGCCGTCAAACTGACCGACCTGCTCGGCTGGGTGCAGTCGCACACGCGCGGCATGCCGATCGTGCTGCCGACCGAGGCGCGGCAGGAGATCGCGGACTTCATGATCGCCACCGGCGGCGCGGCGGACGAGGGGCACATCGACCCGCGCGGCGCGGTCGAGGCGGACGCGACGCCTGCCGGTCGCCGCGCCGCGCGCTCCGCCACCCGGCCGACCACGCCGCAGCAGGTGATCAACGCGCGCACGGAGCGGGAGCGGCTGGCACGCCGCCGCACCACCGATACCGAGATGGCGCAGCGCCATCCGGCAAGGGGCGCCGCCGCAACGCGGCGCCGGAACCTGCCGCCGAGGAGGCGCGGGAACTTTCGCCGCTCGTCCCCGCGAGCGGGATGGCGAAGGTGAAGCGCCGGGAGCGGCAGAGCCGATGAGCGCGCCAACAACGGCACCCGCGATGGAGCGGGTGCCGGGCTGGCCGGTCTGGGGCAATACCGCCGCCGTCTACGCCCTGCGGCACGCACTGGCGGCGGGGTCGCTCGGTCACGCCTACCTCTTCACCGGCCCGCCGGGGGTGGGGCGGGAGACACTCGCGCTGGCACTTGCGATGGCGGTGAACTGCGAGCGGATCATACCGGGCGTCACGCCGGAGGCGGAGACCGCGCCCTGCGGCGTCTGCCGGTCGTGCCGCCACATCGCGCGGGGCATCCACCCGGATGTTCGGGTCATTTCGCTGGCGACGCAGGCAGCGGAGGCGGAGCGCAAAGGGACGCGCAACGCCAGCATCACGATCGACACGATCCGCGACCTCAAAGACGAGGCGTACCAGCGGCCCAACGAAGGGCGCAAACGGGTCTACCTCATCGCGCAAGCGGAAGCCCTCAATGACGCATCGGTCTCGGCGCTCCTCAAGGTGCTCGAGGAGCCGCCCGCATATGTCCTCTTTCTGCTCGTCGCGCCGAGCGCCGACGCCGTCCTGCCGACGATCCGCTCGCGCTGCCAGCCGGTGGCGATGCACGCGCTTCCGCGTGCGGCGGTGGCGGACTGGCTGATGGCGGAGCACGGTGCGGACGCGGAGACGGCGGCGCGCGTGGCGGCGCTGGCGGGCGGCAGGCCGGGGATGGCATTGGCGCTGCTCGCCGAACCGGAGCGGGCGGCGGGGCAGACGGAGGGCGTCGAAACCTTCCTCGCGATGATGGAAACGGGCGGCATCGCGCCGTTCCGGGCGATTGACGCGCTGGAGAAGCGCTGGAAGAACGGCGGCGAGGAGCGCGCCGCCGTGATGATGGAACTCGATACCTGGCTGGGATGTTGGCGCGATGCGATGCTCATCGCGGTCGGTCAGCGTGCATTGGTCACGCACCGGGCGCAGATGGCGCGGCTGGAGAAGTTCGCCGCGTGGCCCCTGCCCGCCCTGCATACCGCGCTCGCAGCGGTGGAAGAAGCGGTGGTACGGCTCGATCGCAATGTCAATCCCCGCCTCGCATTGGAAGCGATGGTGGTTTCATGGCAAAGATAGGCACGCGCGCGGGCGATACCTGGACACCGGTCGCCCCGGAGGCATACCGCAAGAAGCGATGCGGCGGCGGCAGTTGCGGCAGCCACGGCGGGACGAGCGGCGGCGGATGCGGCCACAAGAGCGCGACGAGCGACGCCAGTTGCGGCGATTGCCACAGTTGCCCCGTCTCCTCGATGACGGAGATGGACCGCGAGAATGTCCACCGGGCGCTGATGAAGGCGGGCTACGCGGGCGACCGCGACCACGTCCCGCAGTTGCCGGACGACTGGGAGAGCGATGACGAGCGACGGCAGCGCCGCGCCGGAAGCCGCAGGGCCGGAGGGGATGACCCGCGACACGATGGACACCTCCACGCACATGAGCGTCGAGGATGTCGAGGCGACGGGCGGCCCCGGCGGGACGCAGGCGGTGATCGCCGTCCGCTTCCCGGATAGCGGCAAGCTCTACTACTTCGATCCGGTGGACCTCGATCCGCGCGTCGGCGATTGGGTCGTCGTGGAGACGCCGCGCGGCCGGGACGCGGCGAAGGTGCTCGTTGCGCGCCATCAGGTGGTGCTGAACAAGAATGCCGAGCCGCTCAAGCCCGTCATCCGCCTCATCACGCCGGACGAACTGGCGCGCATGGAGCGGCTGGGCGACGAGGCGGCGCAGGCCCTGCGCATCTGCGCGGAGAAGGCCGAGGACGCCCGCCTGCCGATGAAACTCGTCAAGGCGGAATACTCGTTCGACGCCTCGCGCATCACCTTCTACTTCATCTCCGAGAGCCGGGTGGATTTCCGCAATCTCGTGCGCGATCTCGCCTCCGAGTTCCGCACGCGCATCGAACTGCGGCAGGTCGGGGCGCGGGACGAGGCGAAATTGCTCGGCGGCGTCGGGCGGTGCGGGCTGACGCTCTGCTGCGCGACCTGGCTGCCGGACTATCCGCCGACGAGCATCAAGCAGGCGAAGGAGCAGGATTTGCCGCTCAATCCGGCGAAGATCTCCGGCGTCTGCGGGCGGCTCCTCTGCTGCCTCTCGTACGAGTACGACACCTATGTCTCGCTGCGCCGCAACCTGCCGCGCATCGGCCAGCGCCTGCCGACGCCCGAGGGCGAGGGGCGCGTGATCGCCGTGCAGGTGCTCAAGCAGGCGGTGCGGGTCGCCCTCGACGCGGGCGGCACGACCGAGGTGGAGATCGGCGACCCGACCGACCGGCAGTGGCAGGGCGAGGTGATCGACGCCGACGCGCCGCCGATCCCCGACCGCTTCGCCGGTGGCGGCGATGGCGCGCCGCAGACGGCGAGCGCCGCGCAACATCAGCGCCCGGACCGCGATACTGCCCCTGCTACCCAAAGGGCGCCCGCGCCCCGCCCGATGCGCGGCGGTAATGCCGATCGCCGCTCCGGCAGCACGGGGAGCGACCACACCGGTGGCCCTGCCGCGCGCCAGGAGCCACCCCCGGCCGCGATGGGCCGGCGGTGCGACGAGGTACGGTTGGCGAAACGCGCCGCTGGCATCGCAAGACGCCGCACAATCCGCCGAGACAACTGGCGACGCCGCCCGGCGCAAGCGCCGCCGCAGCCGTGGCCGCCGCAAACCACAGAGTCAGGACTGAGCGATGAGGACTGAGGATTGAGAAGAGGCATTCGCATTCACTCAGTCCTCAGTCCTCATCGCTCAACCTTCAAGCGAACGGAGTGAGCGCCGATGGAGCGGTGGAAGCGATCGGTGGGGTGGGAGAGCCTGCTCCCCGCGAATGCGGAGATGATCCCGATCACGGGCACCGCCCCGGACGATGAGGACGAGGAAGGCGTGGCGCTGCCCTATGTCGTCGTCATCGGCGCGGCGGGGTTCGACATCAAGGGGCGCGTCACCAGCGACCGCGTCTTCGAGGGATCGTCCAATGCGGGCGTGCTGACGATGGGCGTCGGCGGGGTGGCGCGCAATGTCGCCGAGAACCTCGCCCGCCTCGATGTGCCGACCACGCTGATCGCCGCCGTCGCGGACGATATGCTCGGCGAGATGGTCGTGCAGCGCACGCGCGACGCGGGCGTGGATACCGATCTCGTCGTCAGCGTGCCGGGCGCGCGCACCGGCGCCTATCTCGGTCTTCTCGCCCCCGAGGGCGACTTGCTGATGGGCATCGACGATATGGGCGTCGTGCGTCGGATCACGCCGCGCGTCGTGCGGCAGGCGCGGCGCATCCTGCGGCACGCGGGGATGGTCGTCATCGACGCGAATGTGCCGGTGCAGACGATCCGCGCGGTGCGGCGCATGTGCAGCGCGGCGGCGGTGCCGGTCTGCATCGAGCTCGTCTCGCTACCGCTGATCGGGCGGATCATGCCGTGCGTCCCCGGCTCCGCGCTCTTCACGCCGAACGTCGCGGAGGCCGAGGAGATCCTCGGCTGCACGATCGCGACGCTGGAGGAGGCGCAGGCGGCGGCGCTCGCCTTCCGCGAGTGGGAGATCGACATCGTCGTAATGACGCTCGGCGGTGGTGGCGCGGTCTATGCGACGAGTGAGGGGAGCGGCCACGTTCCGGCGATCCAGACGGACATCGTCGATGAAAGCGGGGCGGGGGCGGCGATGACGGCGGGCATCATCTGCGGATTGATGCATCGCTTCCCGATCGATGAGGCAATCGCGCTCGGCGCATCGGCGGCGAGCCTCACCCTGCTCTCGCCCGAAACGGTGCGAAGTGATATATCATTGGAACAGGTCTACGAACATCTCGTCGTATGAACGCGAGGATCGCGTATGAATGTCGCAACCGATCCCACCACGCTCGATCCCCAGACCGCCCCACCGCCCTCGCTCTATCCGGCCCCGCCGATGGTGCCGGTCGATTTCACCCGGCTCGATCCACTTCCCCCGCCGCCGACCAAGGAGAACACCGCGCTGATCCGGTTCGGCACGGCTGATGGCCGCGCTGGGGAGCGTGGCGCTCGTCATCTCGCTCTTCGTCGTGCCGTGGTTCTTCGTGCGCGAGATCGCCGTCGTGCAGCCGACCGCGCAAGGGCAAGGGCAAGGGCAAGGCATGGCGGGGGCAGCACAGGCAATCAGACGAGCTTCAACGGTTTCGCGCCGCGCATCGTGCAGCGGGACATCCACGACTTCGGCATTGTAGGCTGGGCAAGTTCGCGGCGAGAGAAGCGGGCCGTCGCTATTGTCGCCTTCGCCCTGCTGACGCAGGCGGCGGTGCTCCACGGGCTCAATAACTATCGCTGGCGGCTCTTCCTCGCCCTGGCGGGCTGCGGCGCGCTGGCAACGCTCGCGCTGGCGTTGATCGACCTCCAGCGCCTCAGCGATCTGATCCGCGCGCGCATCGCCCTGGCGACTACTCCCGCGAGCAACACCGTGATCAACGCAAGCGTGCTGAAGATTGCCGGGGCACGTCCGGGATCGGGCATGGTCATACTGCTCGTCGGCGCGGGGTGCGTACTGGCCGGCACCCTGATTGCGCTCATCGGCGGGCGACGTGGCAAGGTGCTCGCGCCGATCGCGCAATGAAGACCGAGTCTTTGCCGGAGACCGCGCACCCGGCCATCGCGATGGTGCCCTTCCCGCAGATTGAAAGCCTCCCGCCCCTGCCCCCGGCCCCTGGCATGCAGCCGGCGTCCCGCCGACGGCTCCGCGTCGCCTTGATCGGGCAGGCGCTCGGCGCGCTCGGCGCGCTGATGCTCCTCACCTCGCTCTTCATCGGCGGCTGGTATCACGTCCGCCACATCGACGTTACCCTCGGCGGCCGGCAGTCGGACGACTCGTATGTCGGCACCACGCTGGAGGCGTACACGAACCACTACAGCCTCGCCATCTGGGCGTTCCTCAAGCGGGGCTATGCGGTGCCGGTCGTTGTCGCCGCCATCGCGGCCGCCGTGATGACGCTGCTCGTCGTCGGGAGACGGCGGCGGAGTCTCGCCGCGCTCGGGATGCCGTTCGCCATCGCGACCGCCGCGTGGGTGGCCGTCGATCTGCGCCACTTCCCCGCGACGATGGCGGCGGTGGCGAGCGATTCTCCCGGCCTCCCGTCGGATATCCGCCTCCACGGACTGCGGCCGGGGCCGATGATGTCGGTGGCCTTCGGCGGGTTGGCGCTCCAAATCGGCGGCGCGCTGCTCGCCTTCTTCTGCCTTCCCCGCGTCCGGCGCGTCCGGCGCGTTTCACGCGCCCAGAGCGAGACCGAGCGCGAAGAGCAGCCCGTAGACGAGTTCGAGCCGCGCGGTACCGGCGAGTACGCCGTTCAGGGCGCGGCCGCGCTCCCCGCGCAGGCGGCGGAGGAGGGGTAGGACGAGGGGCAGGGAGAGCAGCGCGAGCAGCACCCAGGCTGAGGCCGCGCGCGTCGCCCACATCACCACCGGCACGAGGTAGGCCATCACCACGAGTGCCAGATATTCCCCCTCTGTCCCCCGCTCCCCGAAGCGCACCGCGAGCGTCTGTTTGCCCGCCGCGCGATCTGTCGCGATGTCGCGCAGGTTGTTCACCACGATGATCGCCACCGCGAGCAGTCCCATCGGCACGGCTGCCCACCACGCGGCGACACGCATCGTCCCGGCCTGCACGTAATACGTCCCGCCGACCGCCGCGAGGCCGAAGAAGAGGAAGACGAAGACCTCCCCAAGCCCGTGATAGCCGAGCGGGAAGGGGCCGCCCGTGTAGGCAATCGCCGCGAGGATCGCCGCCAGGCCGATCAGCACCACCGGCCACCCGCCGACGACAATCAGGTACACACCGATCAACGCCGCCGCCGCGAAGACCGTCCACATCCCCGCGCGCACCTGCCGGGGCGTCAGCAATCCGGCCTGCGTGACGCGCACCGGCCCGACGCGCGCGGCGGTGTCCGCGCCGCGCAGGAAATCGAAGAGATCATTGGCGAAGTTCGCCCCGATCTGCAATAAGAGCGCGCCGGCCAGCGCCGCCATCGCCGGGAAGAAGGCAAAATCCCCCGCCCCAATTGCTGCCCCCGTGCCGACCATTACCGGCGCCGCTGCCGCAGGCAATGTCCGCACCCGCGCCGCCAGCATCCACACCTGCACCCTACTCGGTGCGACCGCCTCAGTGCTCATGGAGCACTCTTTCTGAATCGGCAATACCGCCGGTTCACTTCTCTTTCATCCCCGTGTGGACAGCGACGGCGCCGAGGCTGAGGAGGCGGAAGCGGACAGCGCGCAGACCGGCGCGCTCCATGATCGCCGCGAGGGCGGGCGGCGGCGGGAAGGTGCGCGCCGATTCCGGCAGATAGCGATACGCCTCGCCGCTGCCGGTGATGATGCGGCCCAGCATGGGCACAATGTGGTTGAAATAGACCTGGTGCAGGAAGCGTACGGGCGGCAACCCCGGCTTCGCCACTTCGAGGCATACGAGGCGACCACCCGGCTTGGTCACGCGCCGCATCTCCCGGAAGGCGCGTTCGATGTCGGTGACATTGCGCATCGCGAAGCCGGTTGTCACGCAATCGAACGTATCATCCGGGAAGGGGAGATCGAGCGCGTCCGCCGCCATGAAGGAGACGACATCGCCGACGCCCGCCCGTGCCGCCTTGCCGGGGCCGGGCCGCATCATCCCTTGCGAGAAGTCCGTCGCGATCACCGACCCGCGCGGCCCGACCCGCTTCGCGAGCGCGATAGCGATATCGCCCGTCCCGGTCGCGACATCGAGCGCGCTCCCGCCAACGGGAGGCGCGGCCCGCGCGACGACGTAGTTCCGCCATCGGCGATCCATGCCGAAGGTCATCACCCGGTTCATCAGATCGTAGCGGGGCGCGATGGTGTCGAACATCGTCTCGACATATTCCGCCTTCCGCTCCGGCGCGAAGCCGCGCAGATGGTCGGCGGAGATGGTGTGGAGCCCTAACCCCCCGGCCCCTTTCCCCACTGGGGAAGGGGGAGGGGAATTGGATATTTGGGGCGTGGGGGTGGTCATGGAGTGAGAGTTACCTTCTCGGCGCTTTCCGGGTCGTCGCGGTGGCGGAAGCGATTGATGAGTTCCTCTGTTAGCCCGATGACGTAGCGCAGATCGTCCGTGAACTGGCTGGCCGTGCCGGTCGTCGCGTCGTCCGCCGCCATTTGCACATCGGCCGCCGCCGACTCGATCCGCGCCAGCAGTGCGTGGTATCCGCTCAGCCGCTCCTCATGCTCGCGCACCACGTTCTCCCGGAAGGCGCGGTGCTCGTCGTGCTCCTCTGCCATCGTCCCCTCCATCGCCATCGGTATCCGTCACACGGCACGATTGTACGCCGCGCGGCGGTGACAGTCGAACCCGCGATCACCGCCTTGAACGGGCGGCGTCCTACTTCGGTAGGAGCGCGAGCACTGCCGCCCGGATGCGATCCATCGCAGCGATGGCATCTGTGGCCTGCTTTTTTGCCGGTTCGGGGCCAATATCGGGATAGCGAGGCGCGACACGATAGCGCGTAACATAGCGGCAGCCGGCCTGTAACGATGCCAACGACGGCGCGATCGTCGCGCACGCAATGAGAAGATATCCACAATCATGTGATTTCGGTGGCACCTGTCCGTGAAAAACGAGGAACGCCTTCAGGACTTTCTCGGCTGCCTGTTGCGCGTGAAAGCAGACGATATCGCACGGTACCCGTGTCCCCACCATCACCCGCTTGATCGCCGTCACGTCATGCGCCGCTTTTTGCAACCACGCGCGATACGATGGAGGCGGCATCGCGCTCATAGAGCGCCCGTCCCTCCTGCTCGACGTACGACAACATCGTGCCAACCTGTCCGGTCCACTGCTTCACCTCTTCCGGTGTGTACACAATGATGTCCATCGGCCAGTCATGCATACCGAAGAGTGCATCGATAGCGATGGCGCGGTCATAGTAACCGAGTGGCGTCTCCATCTCTATGAAGATGTCGAGATCGCTGTCCGGTCCCGCATCACCCCGCGCATAACTGCCGAACAGCACAATTCGTCGCGGATTGCAGCGCTCCACGATGGTCCGTGTAATATGCGCGATTAATTCGCTATTAATGGTCCTCATGTTGCACCTGCTCAACGCGACCCGAGAGTGCCGCAGTCACCGTGTAGAATATGAGTATAGCGCACTGTAACGCAGACAACGTGAGAAGGCTCGATGCCTCCCCACCTTGCACTCTTGATGAGGTTCAGACTGCCACGATCAGGCTGTCCAGATCGCGCGGGTAGAAGGTGAGGGCATCGCAGCCCGTATCGGTGATGACGACGGTGTCGGAGTGGCGGAAACCGGCGAAGCCGGGGACGTAGAGGCCGGGTTCGACACTGAGGACCATGCCGGGGCGCAGTTCGGTCTCGTCGCCCATGTCGATGAAGGGCTGCTCGTGCCCCTCCAGGCCGATGCCGTGGCCGGTGTGGTGGCGCTGCAAGTCGGCGTAGCCCATCGCGGCGATCGCGCCGGAGATGTCGCGCTCGGCGTCGGCGCAGGTGCGGCCGGGGCGGAGGGCGGCGAAGGCGACTTCCTGGATGTGCGTCATCGCCTCGAAGTAGGTGCGGAATTCGGCGGACGGCTCCCCGACGATCATCGTCCGCTCCAACTCCGAATGGTAGCCGCCGACGAGCGCGCCCGCGCCGGTGATGATGACATCGCCGGGCCGCAAGCCGCCCTCACGGCGCATCCCGTGCGGCATCGCGGTGTTCGTACCGGCGATGCACATCGCCGAAGCCGGGGAACTCTGGACGCCGCGACCGCCGCCGATCAGGGTCGGGCCGAGGGTGTCCAGCATCGTCGTCGTGGCGGCGAGGGTCGCGCGCAGGCTGACCTCGATCTCGCTGCGGCCGACGGCCATCTCCTTCTGGAGGATGCGATGGGCGAGGTTGCCCCAGCGGGCACTCTCGCGGATCAGTTGCAGTTCGTGGGCCGTCTTCATCTGCCGGGGTGTGTCGATCAGGTCCGCCGCAGGCACGACGGCCGCGCCCGCCGCGATCTCCGTGACGGTCGGGCCGCGATAGCCGTTCACGTCGCCATAGCCGTCGGTGTCTACGCCGATCTTCTTCCCCCGTCCGGTGAGTTTCAGTTCGTGGAGGAGGGTGGCGAGGTGCTGCATCGGGTGTTTGCCGCTCGGCCCCGCCGGATACTCAGGGTAGACGGCGAAGTGGCCGACGCTCGCCGCCTTACGTACATGCTCCTGCTCCAACGCCGGGATGAGCACGCCGAGATCGCCCGAGGCGGGGATAATCAGGGCCATTGGCCGCTCCGTCGTCGCGTGCGTGAAGCCGCTGAGATAGACGATGCGGATCGAGTTGAAAACGATCAGCGCGTCCAGCCCCGCACCTTCCATCGCACGGCGCGTGCTGGCTATTCGCTCCCCATACTCCTCCCGCGTGATCGCCAGTCTCTCAATCGGCGCGACCATCGCCGGTGCCGTCGTCCCCGCGCTCGCCATCACATTCCCCCCATCAATGAACGACCCATCAGCCCGCTAATGGTAGCAAACGCTAAATCACAGAGACATAGAGGACACTGAGAAGAGAAAGAGGAGGATTCATTCTTCGTATTTCTCTGGGTCCTCTGTGTCTCCGTGGTTCGATCCCCGGTCAATTCGGGCGGATGGCGACGCCGATGCGATCCATCAGGTCGCCCATGCCGCCGCGCGAGAGTTTCGCCGCACGCGCCGCCTCGGAGACATTGGTAGCCGCGCCGGAGACATAGAGGGCAATCGCGATCGCCTCCCGCCGCGCCGCGTCCGAGAGCCCATTCCACTTCTCCGCCAGGTCCTTCGGCACCGGATAGCCAATCTCCATCATCTCGTCACCCATCGCTCGTTCCTCCTTGCTCCACCGTCAGGCTTCATCACTGAGACAATTTAGCCGCCAAAGCGGTATCCCTCAATATCCTCGTTCTTCTCGGCGATCTCCGGGGACTCTGCGTCTTTGTGGTTCTCCCCGGTTACGACCACGGTCGCGCCCGTGACTGCGATGAGGTCCGCCACGCGCAGGCGGAGGTCGAGGCCGCGCTGCCCGCCGCTGACGTAGAGCAGATCGAGCGCGGCGGCGCTGGCGTCGAGATAAACGGTGAACGGCTTGTTGAGCAGCGCGAGCGCCGAGATGCCGCCGACTTTCAGGCCCGTCAGTTGCTCCGCCTCGCGCTGCGTGGCCATGCGAACGCTTTTTTCGCCCACCGCGCGGGCGAATTGGCGCAGATCGAGCTCCGTGCTCGCGGGCAGCATGACGAGCATCGGCTTTTTGCCGCGCGCCTCGGGGATGACGACGAGCGTCTTGAATACCTCATCCTCCGGGATGCCGAGCGTCGCCGCGACGCCGTCCGCCGAGCGGATCGCGTCCGAGAATTCGTGCGTCTCGTAGGGAATTTTCCGTTGGTCGAGCGCGCGCATCGCGTTCGTCTTCTGCATTGCCTCCTCCTCGGTCGGTATGATACACGGCCTCGAAATTGCTGTCCCATCCACGGATGACGGCGTACACTGGAACAGCCGCGATCGCAGGGGCGGAAAGGGACGTGAAATGGCAACCACGGCGACAGCAATGCGAGGAGAGCGCGATTCACTGGGTGAGGTACCGGTGCCGGCGGAGGCGCTCTACGGGGCGCAGACGGCGCGGGCGGTGGAGAACTTCCCGATCTCCGGCATTCGGCCACACCGCACCTTCATCGAGAGCACGGCGATGGTCAAGTGGGCGGCGGCGATGGCGAATATGGCGATCGGCAAATTGCCGCCCGAGAAGGGGAACGCCATCGCCCAGGCCGCCAAAGAGATCATCGACGGCCGGCATCACGAGCAGTTCGTCGTCGATGTCTTCCAGGCGGGGGCGGGCACGTCGCACAACATGAACGCCAACGAGGTGATCGCCAATCGCGCCAACGAACTGCTCGGCGGGCGGCGCGGCGAGTACGCGCCCGTCCACCCGAACGACGACGTCAACATGAGCCAGAGCACGAACGACATCTTCCCGACGATCACGAAAGTCGCCGCGCTGCGGATGGCGCCGGGGCTCGTCGCGCAATTACAGTCGCTCGAAGACGCCTTCCGTGCCAAGGCCGACGAATTCGCGGCTGTCGTCAAGAGTGGGCGCACCCACCTGCAGGATGCGGTGCCGACGACGCTCGGTGCGGAGTTCGGCGGCTACGCGAGCGCGATGAAGCATCTGCGGGAGCGCGTTGAACAGACCACGCTTTGGATTGGGGACCTGAACATCGGCGCGACGGCCCTCGGCACCGGGCTGAACAGCGGGGCGGGCTATCGCGGCGCGGCGGTCGAATATCTGCGCGCGGTAACCGGGATCGACGACCTGCGCCCGGCGGAAGATCTTTTCGAGGTGACACAGAGCATGGCCTCGCTCGGCGCGCTCTCCGGCGACCTGAAGACGGTCGCGCTCGAACTGATCCGCATCGCCAACGACCTGCGACTGATGGCGTCCGGGCCGCGCACGGGGTTGTACGAGATCGCGCTGCCCGCCGTGCAGCCCGGCTCCTCGATCATGCCGGGCAAAGTGAACCCGGTGATGGCGGAAATGCTCGATATGGTCTGCTTCCAGGTCGTCGGCAACGACACGACGGTCGCGCTCGCCGTACAGGCGGGGCAACTCGACCTCAATGTGATGATGCCGGTGATCGCGTACAACCTCGTCTGGTCGATGGAAATTCTCACCAACGCGGTGCGCGTCTTCATCGAATTGTGCGTCAATGGCATCACCGCGAACCGCGAGCGGATCAGCGAATGGGTCGAGCAGAGCACGGCAATTGTCACCGCGCTCAACCAGCGGATCGGCTACAGCCGGGCGGCGAAGGTGGCGCAGCAGGCATTCCGCGAGGGGCGAACGGTGCGCGATGTGCTCATCTCTGAGGGCATCCTCACCGCCGACGAAGCCGCCCAATTCCTCGATCCCGCCGTCCTCGTCCACCCCGGCGACCCGAACACCTACGCGTGACGTACCGCTCGCCTTCCCCACATGGGCAGGGGGTTGGGGGTTAGGAACATTGACCACACCGCTCTCGAACGACACCGCCAATCTCGTGCCGCGCACCGATTGGGACGGCCCGTCGCTCGCCTTCGACTTCCCGGCGTTCCAGATTGGCATCGCCGAGTATGCCGAAGGGCCAACCGGCTGCACCGTTTTCCATTTCCCCGCCGGGGCGGCCTGCGCGGTGGATGTGCGCGGCGGCTCGCCGGGTGTCTTCGGGTGGGATTACGGCTGGACGAACGCGATCTGTCTCACGGGCGGGTCCCTCTACGGGCTGGAAGCGACCATGGGCGTCGCTGCGGAGCTCCTGGCACTGCGCGGCTACAACGCGCGTTGGACGGAGATGCCGCTCGTTTCCGGCGCGGTCATCTTCGATTATGGCCCGCGCGACAATACGATTTATCCCGATAAGGCGGCCGGTCGTGCGGCGTTGAAGGCGGCGAAACCCGGCCTCTTCCCGCTCGGCGGGCGGGGCGCGGGCTGCTCGGCGCGGGTCGGCGCGGGCTTTGATCGCGACCGGGGCGAATTGGCGGGGCAGGGCGGCGCGTTCCGGCAGGTGGGCGAGACGAAGATTGCCGTCTTCACCGTCGTCAACGCGCTCGGCGCGATTGTGGACCGAGAGGGTACGATCGTCCGCGGCCACCGGGACCGCGCGACGGATACGCGCGACCATTGGATCGCCGATCTCGAACGGCGGCTCGCGGACGGCGAGCAACCGACCGTGCCGCACGGCAATACGACACTCACGGTGGTTGTCACCAATCAGAAAATTGACATGCGCTCGCTCCAGCAGATGGGGCGGCAGGTGCATGTGTCGATGGCCCGCGCTATCCAGCCCTTCCATACGCTGAACGATGGCGACGTCCTCTTCGCGGTGACGACCGGCGAGGTCGAGAATGCCGCGATCGAGGCGACCGCCCTCGGCCTCCTCGCCTCCGAACTCGCCTGGGATGCCGTCCTCTCCTCTTTCGCGGGCCGGGAATGATCCGCATTGCCGATCGCTTTGTACTGTCTGTAGACGTTCCCCTTCCCCAGTGAGGAAGGGAGATAGGCAGGAGGCATCATGCATCCACGACGCATCCCGCCCGGACCCGGCCAGGAATCGGTCTGGGATTACCCGCGCCCGCCGCGCCTCGAAGCGTGTACGCGGCACATTGTCGCGATCTGCAACGGCGTGACGATTGCCGATACGCGCCGTGCCATCCGGCGTGTTGGAGACGAGCAGCCCGCCCGTCTACTACATCCCGCCCGAGGATATTCGCATGGATTGCCTCACGCGCACGAACCACGCCAGTTTCTGCGAGTGGAAAGGGAATGCCGCGTACTACACCATTACCATCGGCGATACGCGGGTGGAGAATGCCGGATGGTTCTACGCCAATCCGACGCCCGCGTTCCGGCCGATACGGGATTACGTCGCGTTCTATGCGGGCAAAATGGATGCCTGTTACGTCGATGGCGAGCGGGTACGGCCGCAGGCGGGCGACTTCTACGGCGGTTGGGTGACCGCCGCGATCGTCGGCCCCTTCAAAGGCGAACCGGGAACGCAAGGCTGGTAGCGGAGTGAGAGACAGAAACAGCAAGGGCGGGTGTTACACCACACGCCCTCTATCGTGTCGTGGTCGGAGAATCTAGCCGCTGAAGGGCTGCCAGCTGCCGTTCTTCATCAGGACGTAGACATCGCTGCCGACCGAGAGAATCGTGCCGTTCTCGAAAGTCTGGAGCGTCCCCGCACCGCCGGATTCGCTGGCCGAGGTGGCGTAACCGAGGCGACTTTGCAGATTCTGCGCCGTCCAGACGACACCGAAGGCGCGGGCAGGCTTGTAGAGACCGCCCGGCGCGGCGCCGCCATCGCTCCCCGTGCCGCTATTGCCGGGATTGCTGTATGCGGTGTAAGAGCGGTCGCCGGAGTAGAAGACATAGATCGGCTGGCCGGAGACATAGAGCATGAAGCCGTTCTGGAAGAAGAGTTGCGAAGTCTGCACGCTGCTCGCGGCCCTGGTCGGTGCGCCGAGGCGGTTGGCGAGTTGGGCGTACGCGCCCTTGAACGTGTCCGCGACCGCGATGGCGGGCGTCGTCGCCGTTGGGGCGACCGTGGGAACAGCGGTCGCGGTCGCGGTCGGCGCGACGGTCGGGGCGGCGGTCGCCGTCGGCGCGATCGTCGGTACTGTCGTCGGCTCGGCAGCCACCGCGATCGTCGTACCGGCGGGTTTCGCCGCAGGCACCGGCGTATTGGCAGGTTTCTGCACGGGCTTCGGCGTCGCGGTCGGCGCAGGTGCGACAGGTACGGCAGGCACCTCGGTCGTGGCGGACGCCTCTGCGGCAGGCGCCGGTATATCCGTCGCCGTCACTTCAGCGGCGGGTGCGGGAGCAGCGGTGGAGACGGGCGTCGGGGCGGCGGCGATCACCAGCGGCGTCGGCGTGGCGATTACCGGCGCGGCGGTCGCGTCCGGTTGATTGGTGGCACTCGGCAGGATGTTGTTCACATAGAAGGCGAAGGAACCGGGCGAGACATCATTCCCCTCGGCGTCTTTCAGCCCGTTCGGGATGGTCACCGTGTATTGTGTCCGAGGGAGCAGCGTTTTCGGCTTGGTGCTGAGGATATTTTGCGTCGTATCGTACTGGAGGTTGCTGACCGCGACACCGGGCGTGAACGACACCATCGTCTTGACGGTTTGCTCGTTCATTGGCCGGGTGAAGCGAATCTGCGCGGGTTCGTCGAAGCGAATGTTCGGATTGAGAATGACCGCAGTCGTCGCGGAACTCTGACCGACGATCACGACATTGTTCGCCGTCCCGGAGCCGGGCACGCCATGCGAGAAGTGATTTTGCAGGCCGAAGCCGCCGGTGAGGAGCGCCGCAAAGGTGGCGGCGAGCGTCGCGGCGGCGGCGGTGATGCGGGCGACCCGCTGGCGGATGTTGAGCGCGGCGCGACGCGGCTGCATGGTCGCGGCGCGCGCACGGATCGCCTGCGAGACGGCGGGAGGCACCTCGGGCCGGGCCAGCGCGCGCATGTCCATGCGGATGCCGCGATAGGCGGCGTAGACCTGCTGATAGGCCGGGTCCTCCTGGATTCGCTTGCCGACATATGAGGCGTCATCCGGCGGCAGCTCGCCGTCGAGGTAGGCGGAGACGAGTGCGCGGATTTTCTCTTGCTCGCGTAACCGTCCCATTACGAATCCTCATCCTCCAACGGGGCATCGAAACCCAAATCGACCGAATACTTTCGGAACTCCTCGCGCGCCCGGAAGAGCACGGACTTGACGGCGGAGCGCGATACCCCCATCACGACACCGATGTCCTCGCAGGAGAGTCCCTCATACTCGCGGAGTACCAGCGCCTGCTTGTTGCGCGGGGACATGCGATTGAGGATCTCCTGCACCGTTCCTTCCGCTTCCCGGCGGAGCGTCGAGCGTTCGGGGTTCTCCCCCGCGCTGCCGTGCAACAGCCGGTCGTGCTTGGTGGTGTCCCACGGCTGCCAGCGAATCCGCTGCCGCCGCCGTAGTTCATCCAGGCAACTGTTCGAAGCGATCCGGTGCAACCAGGCTGAGACGTTGAGGTCGTCGGAAGTCCGACTGAGCGCGCGATACGCCTTCAAGAAGGTGTCCTGCGTCAGGTCCTCCGCGTCATCGCCATTGCCACCCATCATCCGGTAGATATAGGCATAAATTTGCCGCTCATACCGACCGAGGAGCGCCTCGAACGCCGCCGCGTCTCCGCTGCGCGCTCGTGCTATCCAGGTGGCCTCATCCGTGGTCGTCACCGGGCCTTCCACCCAGCCTCCCAATCATTACAACGAGTAACCAAGGCGATGGTTGCGCCGCCCTGCAAAAAATATCCATATTTGTGATGTGCACGCCATTTTCGCTGCACGATGCTTGCTAGAGTAGCGTACCGGGGCACCGATAGCAACCACGGTGCCCGTATGTACGTACATTTCTCGGTCATTCCAAGAGAATAATACGCCCGCGTAACGCCGCGTAAATGACTGAACATAACGCGAGACCGGTCGTGCCATCAGATGGTAGCGCAGGCTGGAAAGCCTGCGCTACCGAATACGGGGGAGGGTGTCTACCCCACCGAATACGGGAGAAGCGGTCGCCTCATCCGCTTGACGAGGCGACAGACGAACTCAGGGGGTTGCGGTGGTCGTTGTGCCGGTCGCTGGTGTCACCGTGCCTGCCGTGGGTGTGGCGGTTGTGCCCGTGCTGGTGCCCGTGCCGGTGGCTGCCGTCCCGGCGGGGGATGCCGCGGACGTGCCGGCCGGCGCCCCGGCGCCGGGTGTGCCGGTCGTGTCGGGCACCGTCGGCGCGGGCGTGAAGGTCGGTGTGGCGGGCGCACCGGCCGGCGCCTGGAAACCCGCGGGCGGCGAGGGGAACGGTGTCGGGATCGACTGCTTCAGTTTCGCCTTCGCGTCCTGCGCGGCCAGCCAGTCCGCGAACGCCTTGTCGCGCAGCTGCCGATAGACGGCGTCATCGAACTCGCGGTCCTGCGGGTGGTCGGTCACCTTGATGATGTGCCAGCCGAAATCCGTCTGGACGGGTTGGCTGACCTCATTGACCGGCAGCGCGAAGGCCGCGTCCTCGAAAGGCTTGACCATGATGCCGCGCGGGAAGTAGCCGAGGTCGCCGCCGTTCGGTTTGGTCGTCGTATCGGTGCTCAACTCGGTCGCGACCGCCGCGAAGTCCTGACCCTGATCGACGATCCGCTTGCGCGCCTCTTGGGCGGCCGCTTCCGTCGGCACCAGGATATGGTAGGCGTGGACCTGCTCGCCGTGCGTCGGCGTTTGCGCTTCGAGCGTCTCGCGCGCCCGCTGCCGGGCGAGCGCGGGCAGGATGATCAGCCGCTTGTAGTCGCTCAAGCTCATGCTCGCGTCCTTCTGCCGTTCCTTGACGAAGTCGCCGAGAGAGGCCGTCGAGGTCGCGCGCGCCTCCTGGTTGGTCGGCGTCTGTGTCGGCACGGGCGTCTCGGTGGGCGGCGCGGTGGCGGTGGGCGGCGTATTCGGCGTCGGCGTCAGCGCGGATGCCGTCGCCGTCTGCGTTGCATTTGCCTGGAAGGTCGAGGTCGCGCCCGCCGCGATAGCGACCGAGGTTTGCGTCGCTTGCGCGGTCGCGGCATCGGCCGTCGCCTGCTTGGTCGGATTGAGCGTCGGGGAGGGCGTCGGCGAATTGAGCGGCACGGGCGAGAAGCGCTCGGCCACCGTCTGATCCACCTCCGCGTCGGTGATCGTCACGCCGAGGGCGGGCAGGGCATCGAGGACGACCTGGTCCTCCGTCATCGTTTGCAGCGTCGTCGCGTCGATCGGCGCCGAGCGAATGTTCGTGATCTCGTCCCGCGCCGCCTGCGCCGCGTCCTGGGTTTGCTGTGTATTCCCCTGCCCGAGTTGCGCCTGGAAGGCGTACTGCTGGAGCCGGTCGAGCAGGGTATTGCGCCGCACCTTCCAATAATCGCTGCGGATGATCTTGTGATTATTGACCGTCGCGATGACCTGATGCGGAATGAGGTAGTAATACCGGAGCGTCCCGAAGCCGACGATCAGGAGGAGCAGCGCGCCGAGCGCGGACATGCTGATGAGCAGTATCTTGCGCTGCCGGGCCTCGCGCTGGCGGCGCGACCGGCGGCGGCGCGCCTCCGCGCCGGGCGGCGGGGCGGCGAGAATCGAATCGCGGCGGGTAGTACGCGGCATGGTGCTCCTGAGTACTGAGTACTGAGTACCGAATACCGAGTTCCGAGCCGATGCGCTCAGTCCTCAGTGCTCAGTACTCGTCCCTCATTAGGATTGGCGGCCCCCGGAAACGAAGGGGAGCAGGGCGAGGTGCCGGGCGCGCTTGATGGCGACAGCGAGGGCGCGCTGGCGCTTCGCGGAGAGGCCCGTCTTGCGGCGCGGTTCGATCTTGCCGCGCTCGGAGATGAAGCGGCGCAGGCGGGCGATATCCTTGTAGTCGATCTCATCCACGCCGTCGGCGGCGAAGATGTCGACCCGGCGCCGGCCACCAGCGCCGGGGCCGCCGAATCGGCCGCCACCGCCGCCACCGAAGCGGCCGCCGCCGCCACCGCCGAAGCGGCCGCCGCCACCGCCGCCACCGAAGCGGCGTCCGCCACCATCGCCGTCGCCGCGACGCTCGTCGGAGCGCGGGGGGCGGTTATCGCCGGGCGCACTATCGCCCGATGCGCCGGGGGCGCGTTGCTCATCAACCACAGATCATTCCTCCTGCAGCCGTTGCTGCATTACTCGCGTAGCGCGTTTGTGTGCCGTGTGCCGTGTGCCTAGAAAGGCACGTCATCGAAATCTTCGGACGCGAAGGTCTCCTCGTCGCCGGGGGCCTTCTTCTGCGGCTGCGGGCGTTGCGGGCGTTGCGGTTGGGCCGCCGCGCCATCGCCCCAGTCGTCCCCGGCTCCCTCACCGCTCGCCTCGCGGCGGTCCAGCAGCGTCAGGTCATTGGCGACGATGTCGTAGGATGTCCGCTCGACACCCTGATTGTCCGTATACTTCCGGGACTGGATCCGCCCTTCGACATAGACCTTGCTCCCCTTGTGCAGGTTTTGCGAGGCCGTCTCCGCGAGCCGATCCCAGACGACGATTCGGTGCCATTCGGTCTCATCGACCCAGTTTCCGTTCGGGTCCTGACGGCGACGACCGGTGGCAAGGCTGAAATTGGCGACCGGCTGGCCGCCCGGCGTGTACCGCATTTCCGGGTCACGACCAAGATTGCCGAGCAGGATCACCTTGTTCACACTGTAGCGCGCCATCGCCGTGCTCCTCGCTGCCCTATGTGCGGGCGGGTTCGCTCTCGTCCTCGGCGGCGGGCGTTTCCGCCGTCGGCGGCTCGGTCAGGTCCTCGCCACCCGGCCCCGTTGTCAGGTCCGTGTCCGTGTCCATCGCGGCGCCGCTCGGGGCGGTGATGGACGGCGCGGCCGCAGCGGGCGTCTCTGCCGTCGGAGCGTCCGCCCCATCAGTCGGCGCGCCCTCCGCAGCGACGTCGCCTTCCTTGCCGGGCTTCACTTTCTTGGGCTTCGGCGCGACGTAGGAAGTGACGAGGCTGCGGATGACCTGATTGTTCAGGCGCAACTCGCGCTCCAGTTCATCGATCTGTTCGGGTTCCGCGCTGAAATTGTAGAGCGCATAGAACCCGTCGCGGTAATCCCGGATCGGATAGGCGAGGCGGCGTCGGCCCCACGGTGAGGTGGTGACCAGTTCCGTGACCTCGCCACCGCCGGCGGTGATGTACCCGCTGATTCGTTCGAGTTCGCCCGGCATCGCCTCTTCGGCGATGTCCGGCGCGAGGACCGCCATCATTTCATACTTGCGCACCGTTCCTCCCTTTCCGTGGAGTAAATCGCCCCACCGCGAGGATCGCGCGGCGGTGCAGGCCACGCGCGGATGGAGCGGAAAGGCATTATGCTGGCGCGGGCCACATAGCCCGCAGCGCACGGCAGTGTACGCGACCCGCCCGCCCCTGTCAATTGGCCGAATCGGCGAGTCCTATCCCCATCTGCCTATGCTGCCCAAAGGCCCCTGCTCCTGCCCTTCCTGCTGGGGGTAGGGGGACGGGGATCAGGCCTCCCCGGCGTTGCGGTCGGCGATGCCGCTCCACCAGAGATACGAGACATCGCGCGCCGCTGAGGCCGTGAGATCGCCCTCGCCGCGCGAGAACCGTCCGTAACTGGCATACCGGGCGCGCGTAATTCGTCCGGCCTGCAGCGCCGCGCGCACCGCGCACCCCGGCTCGTGCAGATGGCTGCAATCGCGGAGGGAGCACTGGCCGAGATAGGGCCGGAACTCCGGGAAGCAGTGGTCGAGGTCGGCCAGCACGTCCGCATGGAGCGAGAGCGCGCGGATGCCCGCCGTATCCGCGATGTAGCCGCCCGCGCCGTCGAGTGGGAAGAGGCGCGTGCCGGTTGTCGTATGGCGTCCCTTGCTCGTCGCGCCGCTCACCGCGCTGACCCGCTCGTGCAGGCCCGGTTGCAGGGCGTTGAGGAGGCTGGACTTCCCGACACCCGACGGCCCCAAGAATGCCGATGTGCGCCCGGCGAGGTGGGCGCGCAGCGCGGTCAATCCGTCGCCGGAGGCGGTGCTGGTGCGGACCACGGGATAACCGAGCGCGGCGTAGACCGCCAGCGGCTCTGCCAGCCAGGGCGGCACGCCGAGGTCCGTCTTGTTGATGCAGACCACGGCGCGGAGTTGCTCCGCTTCCGCTGTGACCAGGAAGCGATCGAGCAAGCCGAGATGTGGCTCGGGCTCGCGCGCCGCAAGCACCACCACCAGTTGTTCGAGGCCGACGACCGAGCGAAGGGTCCCCTGCCCCGCCTCAGGGTCGCGCCGCGCGAACGCGCCGCCCGCCCGCTCGATCACCTCTTCGATCACTCCGGCGCCGCCACCGGTGGCGAGGACGCGGACGCGATCGCCCACCGCGACGGGGTCGTGATGGCTCACTTTGACGCGCTGGACACTCTTACGGAAGGTCGTGCTCGTACTCTGTGCGTAATACAACTGCTTGCGCAGCCGCCCGCGTATCTCGCAGCGGAGCGGGCCGTCGGGCGTCTCCACCCGGTAGATACCCCGGCTGCCATCGACGACCAATCCCTCCAGGACGGTCGAGGCGCCCAGGTCCTCGCTATCGGCGACGAATTCGCGTTCGGAACGACGTGTCTTGCTCAATCTCGCGATGCTCCTCGTGAATGACGCCGATCTCCCGCACAGCGCGGGAGACGCATGGGCAGCAAAAAACCGGTCGGGCATTACCCGCCGGCCGTGCCTGCGCGATCAGCGTTCGTGAGGAGTCACCGGGAGCCGGGGAGCGTTAGCGCATACCCCACAAGCGGAAGGCGAAACCGCGACGTTGACCGTGCAGCATGGATGCAATCGTTGTCATCGCGCTACCCTCCTCCCACACAGCGGGATTATCCCGCGAGCAGGTTTGTACTCGTCCGCACCAAGCGGATACCGGTGTCGCGAGTATACGCTCCCGCAGACACCGCCGTCAAACGCCCTCGCGGAATATTCTCCCCTTCCCCCGGGGAAGGGGGCGGGGGTTCGGGTAACCGCATTTCCCGGCGGCACTGTTTGTGATAGGCTAGGCATGTTGCGCCGCCGCGCCGTTGCGGCTCGCGCATTCCGCATATTGCTGGTCAAAGGAGATCGATCCGATGCCGAAGGTGTATTTCCCAATCCAGAACCGCACCATCGACGTGCCGTACGGTGCGAACCTGCGCCGGGTGGCGCTGGACAACGGCATTGATGTTTACGGATTCCCCGCGAAATTCCTCAACTGCGGCGGCCACGGGCTCTGCGGGACGTGCAAAGTCAAGGTCGAACCGGACTGGAATCTCTCCGATCGCACGAATGCCGAGGAGAAGAAACTGAAGGCCGCGCCGCTCCGCCTCTCGTGCCAGGCGAAGGTCGAGGGCGACATCACATGCTACACGCAGATCCCGGTCGAAACGACGCGGCCGATCGAGCGGACGCGCTGCTACATCATCATCAGCCGCGTGCGGTTGGAGATGGTGCAGGAAGTGGTCGGCAATGAGTTTCAGCGCAACGTCTTCCTCGACCTCGCCGAGGCGGAGGCAATCGCCCGCGAGGTCGCCGCGCTCTACCCGGACGGCAATTGGTCGATCCGCGAGTTCTCCGACCCATTGGCAACGCAGGAATTCTCCTTCTCCTATAACCCACTCCGCTATATTCGCCCTGCCCGCGGCGAGGAGATGGCGGATGGCGCGGGGGATGTCACGGCCGCGCCGCTCGCCACCACGGCGGGCGTGCCGGGGTGAGGTCGCTCCGTCCTCGGTATGGTATACTCGCACCCGAGGCGGCGGCGCCTGACTCGTGCAGGCACATGACCGCACTCCGCTACTCGCAGACGTAGGGCCGGTGACCGTGACAGAGACACGCTAACACAGCAGATTTCTCCCCCTCTCCTTTGCGAATAGGGAAAGGAGACGGGGCCGGGGGGTGAGGTTGCCCTCCCCCGACGTGCTGGAGCGTGCCACATGTTAACGGTCACCGATGTCGCCAAAGCGTACGGCGACGTGCCAATCCTCAACTCGATCACCTTCACCCTCAATCGTGGCGAGCGCGCCGGCCTGATCGGGCCGAATGGCGCGGGGAAATCCACGCTCTTGCGCATCATCGCGGGGCTCGAAGGGCCGGACCGGGGCAGCGTCTGGCATGACCCCGCCACGCGGATCGGCTACCTCGCGCAGGCGTTGCAGTACGCGCCTGACGCGACGGTCGGCGCGGTCCTCGATGAGGCGCTCGGCCCCGCGCGGGACGTCGTCGCGGCGATCGAGCGATTGGGCCGGGCAATCGCCACCACCGAGGGCGAGGGATACGACCGGGCGATGGATCGTTATGCGGACGCGCTCGATCTGGCCGAGCGGATCGACGCCTACGGCGCCCCCGCCCGGCTGGCGGAGGTGCTGGCCGGGCTCGGGCTGGCGCATCTGACGGAGGAGACGCCCGTCGCCATCCTCAGCGGGGGTCAGAAGACGCGACTCGGCCTCGCCCGACTGCTCCTCACACGGCCTGACCTCCTCCTCCTCGATGAACCGACCAATCACCTCGACATCACGGCGCTGCACTGGCTCCAGAGCTTCGTGCGCGACTATCCGGGCGCGGTCTTGATCGTCTCGCACGACCGCGCCTTCCTCGACGCGCTCGTCACGACGATCCTTGAATTGGACGACGTGACGCATACAATCACAACATATCCCGGTAGCTACCGCGATTACGCAGAGGAGCGCGCCCGCCGCGCCGCCAAACTGCTCGACGATTACCGCCGCCAGCAAGAGCAGATCGCCCAGATCAGGGAAGACATCACCGCCCTCAAGACGCGCGCCGTCAACCGTGAGCGGACGACAATCGACTTCGCCCTGCCGCAAGAAGGCAAAGCGGGGAGCGCGGACCGCGAAGGTGCGCGAGCGCAAATTGGAGAGACTGCTGGAGAGCGAGGAGAAAATCGAGCGACCGGAGCGGCAGTGGCATCTCAAACTGGACTTCGGCGAGACACCGCGCGGCGGTCAGCGCGTGCTCGCTCTCGATGGTGTCAGCAAGGCATTCGACGGGCACACCCTCTTCGCCGGTGTTGATGCGGAACTGCGCCACGGCGAGCGCGTCGCCCTGCTCGGGCCGAACGGCAGCGGCAAAACGACGCTCCTGCGCATCATCAGCGGCGCGCTGCCGCCGGATTCGGGCGCGGTACGGATGGGCGCGAATGTGCGCCCCGGTTACTTCGCGCAGGAGCAGGAGGGACTGGAAGCGCGCCAGAGCGTGCTCGACGCCGTCCGCGCCGCCGCGCCCATCGCGGAGACGGAGGCGCGCAACTTCCTCCATTTCTTCCTCTTCACGGGCGACGAGGTTTTCCGGCCGGTCGGCAGTCTCAGTTACGGCGAGCGGGCGCGGCTTGTGCTCGCGCGGCTCGTCCTGAGCGGCGTCAACTTCCTCCTGCTGGACGAACCGCTCAACCACCTCGATATCCCCTCGCGCGAGCAGTTCGAGGAGGCATTGGAGAATTTCGACGGCACCGTGCTCGCCGTCGTCCACGACCGCTACTTCGTCCGACGCTTCGCCGCGCGCATCTGGGCGCTGGGAGACGGCAGGCTGACGCAGTTCGTCGACACCGGGGAGTACGAGCGGGGCGTACCGCATCTGAAATAGGTACGGGCCGTCGGGCGGCACTCGTCTATGCATACTTTTACCTACCTTTGTCCGCATTTCCGCTCTCGCGGCTCTTTAACGTACCGCGCAATTCCGCGCGTATGTTCGCCGTGATGCGGCGCGCAGAAGGAGGGGCCGTGACGTACACCATCGAATCTTCGTTTCTCTCGCCGCCGGCTGGGAGGGAAGCGATGTGGGCAGATGCGATTCGCCCGCACAATCCGGCCCAGGCGGATGCCATCGCGGCGGCCTATTTTCGCTGCGGCGCGGCGATTGGCCTCAATGCCGATCTCGCCCTCGCGCAGGCGTGTCACGAGTGCGCATGGTTCACCGCTCGCCATTGGATCGAGCAGTGCGATCCGTGCGGGTTGGGTGTGACGAGCGATGACGCGCCGGGCGCGGCCTTTGCCACACTCGATGACGGCGATCAAGGCGCACTATGAGCATCTCGTCTGCTACGCGATGACGGCGGACCCGCCGGTGATCGCGCAGTGGGGAATGCTCGACCCCCGGCACGGCTTCCACGATGGGATGCCCCGCGTGATGGACCTCGTGCGGCCGGAGCGGAAATGGGCCGTCCCCGGCGACGGCTACGCGGCGGCGATTGTCGCCATCGCCAATCAGGTGACAGCACAGAAGGAGCGACCGATGGAACCGGTTCAGGGCCTGACCGATATGCGCGACCAGTTGGCCCGCAATGCCGATGGTGGGCCGAACGAGAGTTGCCCGCTCGCGGAGAAGCGCGGCGTGATCGTCCACTACAATGGCCCGGCGGTGCATCTGGATGACCGCGCGCAACTCGAGGCGGACGCGACCTATCATTGCGGGAAGGATTGGGGCGGCGGGCAGCGCGGCGACGGCCTCATGTACCATATCGCCGTCGGCACAAACGGCGAGAAGTGGCTCTGCCGCGATCTCACCGCCGTCCTCTGGCACTGCGGCGCGTGGCCGGAGAATCGCATCGCCCTCGCCGTCCAGGTGCCGATCGGCGACGACCAGCGCGCGACCCCTGCCCAACTGCGCGCCCTCGCCGAGATTTGCGACGACTGGTGCCGTGCCGGCCACGGCACGCGGGACGAGGTCAAGGGCCATCAAGAAGTGAGCGCGACGAGTTGCCCAGGGACGCTGATGGACGATTTCGTGCGCCCCTACCGCAGCGGCAACCTCGCGCCCGGGCCGCGCTCACCCATCGCCTTCTTTGCGCCGGAGAACCCGTACGGCGCGGTGGCGATGCAATCGCCCTTCTGGAACCGCTGGCACGCGCTCGATGCGCTCGGCCTCGCCCTGCCGATGATGGGCTACCCGCAGGCGGCGGAGCAGACGCTGGCGAACGGGCGGCGCGTCCAGCGCTTCGAGCGCGGCTGGTTCGGTACGCAGGATGCCCCCGACCCGTGGGACATCGTCGCCCTCCTCCCCGCCGAGTGGCCGCGCGAAGTTGCGGACGCTTCCTATATTCCAAAGAGCGCCTGCGATGCGCCCCTATATTCCCCTCTTGCTCCCCCTCTCCTTTGCCTCTTGGCAAAGGAGAGGGGGCCGGGAGTGAGGCTCCTTACCGGTGCGGCGGCGCGGGGACCGGAACCTGCCCGTGCGGGTTCGTTGGCGCGCCGCCCCGGACGCTCTGCGGATTGGGGAGCGGCGCTCCGCCGCTGAGGATCGGACCCTGCGCCTGGACCACCGGTGACGGATTGGGCGGGGCGCCGGCCGGTGGTCCGGTGGGCTGTGTGCCCGGTAATGCAGTTGGGGGCGCCGTGAAAGTGAATGCGTTATAGACGTCGCCACTTGACCGGGAGGACGCCCCATCTGGATTTGTGATCACGACAGGGTTGGGGCCAATGCCAACCGGTCCGACGTTTGGCGTCACGCCAGTAATCGTCATGCCATCGGGTGAAACGACGATACCGGTGGCAGAAAACTTAGTGCCAGCGCCAGTGCCGAAACCAAATTGCACCGTTGCGCCTTGCTTGAAGCCGGAGCCCTTGATCGTGAACGGCGTCCCACCGTTGCCGGGGCCTCGTAAACGGCGTGATAGTCATCGAAGAAGGGCGTGGTATGCGGGAATGGTGTCGTGGTGTTCGTCGCCACCGTCACATTGTTCCCGCCCTGATTGGCGGTGACGATATCGGGCTTGCCGTCGCGGTTGAAATCCCACACCGCGATGTCGGCGGGATCGTTCCCGGTTGCCACGGTGATCTTCGCGCCGAAGGTGCCGTTGCCGTTACCGGGATGGATCGCGATCACATTGTCGATGAAAGCCGCGATGAAGAGATCGACCTCATCGTCGCCATCGCCGTCTCCCGCAGCGATCCCGAAGGGGCCCTGGCCGGTCGGATACGTCCCCACGAACCCCCACGTACCGCCATTCGGGAGCAGAAACGTCGAGAAGGTATTGTCGCCGTAATTCGCGCAGGCGAGGCCGAGCATGCCGGGGCCGCCGAAAAAGGTGAGCGAGGCGGGGAAGCAGGCGGGTTGGGTGCCGACCGTAAAGGGCGAGCCGGGTACCTGTGCGAGGCTGTCGTCGCTTTGCAGTTTGTAAATACCCGTGGTGCCGGCACTGTAGTTCGCGGTCGCGATAGAAGTCTGAGCACCGTCGTTGAATACGGCAACTGCGATTGGCGTACTGCCGGCGCCGACGCTGACTTGGCTTTTGGCCGTGAACGTCCCTGCCCCATCACCGAGTAGTAATACGGAGACCGGTTTAAGCGTTAGACATAA
>CAWJZC010000027.1:0-233050 GCA_963847195.1 uncultured Chloroflexia bacterium
GCAACAACGACATCGCCGGGCAGGACTGGCACGCCGCCGACCGCGACGGGGACATTCACCTCGCCGGGACCATCCTTGAGCGCGCCATTCGGCACATCCCACTGCTTGGCAAAGCACGGAAAACCCACCGCGCGAATGCCGGTGCGGTCGCGCAGCGAGCCATCCATGACGACACCCGCCAGCCCGAGACCCTTCCCAATCGCGCTCGTCAGATCGCCCCACTGCGCAACGGCAGTGAAGCCGCGCGACTCAATGACGATGACATCACCCGGTTGTGCAACGTCCATCGCCTTGTAAACCATCAGGTTATCGCCGGGCGGTACGCGGACGGTAATCGCCGGACCCGCGCAGCGCATCGCCGGGTCAGCGGGCAGAATATTGCCCTCCATGCCGCCGAAGCGATTCATCGCGTCACTGATCCATGTCGTTTCGAGTTCGCCAAGCCCCGCAACGACCTCCCGCGCCGGGCGCGGAATCGTCGTGAAGACGCGGAAGCCAACATTCTGCGAGCGTGCCATCCGTCTCTTCCTTTCGGTTCATTGGTCAGCGCAGATGCGGGAAGGCGCGGCGACCGAGGAAGAGGGCGGATTCTTCCAATTCCTCCTCGATCCGTAGCAGTTGGTTGTACTTCTCGACGCGATCCACGCGGGAGGGCGCGCCCGTCTTGATTTGCCCCGCGTTGGTCGCGACGACGAGGTCCGCGATGAAGGTGTCCGCCGTCTCGCCGCTGCGGTGGGAGATGACCGCCGCCCACCCGGCGCGGTGCGCCCGCTCGACCGCATCGAAGGTCTCGGTCAGCGTGCCGATCTGATTGAGTTTGACGAGGATCGCGTTGCCCGCATTCTCGCGGATGCCGCGTTCGAGAAACTGCGTGTTCGTGACAAAGAGGTCGTCGCCGACGAGTTGGATGCGGTCGCCCAGTTGCTCGGTGAGCGTCTGCCAGTTCGTCCAATCGTCTTCGGCGAGGCCGTCCTCGATAGAGATGATCGGGTACTGCGCGACGAGATTCTCATAGTAGGCGATCAACTCAGTCGGCGTGAAGGTGCGCCCCTCGCCCTTGAGATTGTAGATTCCGTCCTCGTAGAACTCCGACGATGCCGGGTCGAGCGCGATGAAGATATCTTCGCCCGGCTCGTAGCCCGCCTTCTCGATTGCCTGAAGGATCAGTTCGATTGCTTCCTGATTCGATCCGAGCGATGGCGCGTAGCCGCCCTCATCGCCTACTTGCGTCGGATAGCCCTTGTCGTGCAGCACGCTTGGAGGGCATGGAAGACTTCGGCACCCCAGCGCAGCCCCTCGCGGAACGAGGGCGCGCCGACGGGCATCACCATGAACTCCTGCATGTCCACGCTGCTACCGAGCGCGTGCTTGCCGCCATTGAGGATATTCATCATCGGCACCGGGAGCGTGCGTGCACTTGGGCCGCCGAGGTAGCGATAGAGGGGAATATCGAGGGCGAGGGCGGCGGCGCGCGCGACGGCGAGCGAGACGCCGAGGATCGCGTTCGCACCGAGGCGACTCTTATTCTTCGTGCCGTCGAGCGCGATCATCAGCCGGTCAATCTCGATCTGATTGAGCGCATCGAGCCCGACGATCTCCTCCGCGATCACATCATTGACATTCGCGACGGCCTTCTGCACGCCCTTGCCACCGAACCGGCGCGGGTCTTTGTCGCGTAGTTCGACCGCCTCATGCTGCCCCGTGGACGCGCCGGACGGCACCGCCGCCGTCCCCTTGATCCCGTCGCTGAGATAGACATCTACTTCTACCGTCGGGTTGCCGCGCGAGTCCAGAATCTCCCGCGCGAACACGTCCTCGATCACCGTCGTCAGCATCTCAGCCCCCCCCTACACTCCACCATTCATCCGTGCCCGTAGCGTACCACAGCGGCAGGAAACGATTGAACCACGAAGGCGCGAAGGACACGAAGAGGCACAAAGAAGAGGGAGAAAATCTTTCGATCTCCTCCCTCCTTCGTGTCCTCCGCGCCTCCGTGGTTCAATCCCCGTTATCTACATTCGGGGAGGAGCGGTTTCTGGATGTAGAGTGGCGAGCATTGCGGGCGATAGAGGCCGGTTTGGCCGAGCAGCAGTTGCCGGCCGAGTTGACCGAGTGTGATCGAGTCCGGGCTATCGCCGAACTCCGGGTGGAACTCAAAGCGCGCGCGCTCGAACCACTGGACAGTGTAGGCGACGCCATCGGCCGGGTTCGGCTCGATCGTTTCTTCGGAGATCGGGTAGCCAAAGACGAGCACCGCCGTTCTTATCGAAGAACTGCTTGAACAGTCCGCCGATCGAGTGCTGCGTCTGGACAAAGTATGAGCGATCCGCGCCTGCTGGGACAAGCGGTTGCGGCGGGAAGGCTGAGTCAGTGCGCGGATCGGTGCGGCCCGCGTTAATGATCTTGCCGACATTCGTCAGTTGCACGACTTGCGGCGTCCCGGCGTTTTCGGGATGATACTCGAAGCGTGACCGCTCGAAGATACTGCACGCTCAAGCCGCTCGCGGGATCGAGCCCTTCATTCGTCAGTGGGAAGCCGAAGATCTTCGCGCCGCCGTTCGCATTCCAGAAGTTCAGGAACGCATAGCCGACGACGTAGCCCGTCTGCGGAAAGTAGCGAAGGTCTTGCCGGACGACGATCGACGGTGCGGAATCGGGAAAGGTCACGGTTCGCGCTGCAGGCCACCTGCGTGCGACCAGACAACGACGTGCCGCTGACCGTCGGGCTGACATTGGCATCCTGCCCCGCGCGATCTGATAGCCGAGATGCCGGGCGAGATCGTAGCCATTGATCGCCGTCGTGCCGCCCGCATCCGGCTGTCGTGGACCAGACAACGGTCACGCCATCGAAGCCGATACTGTTTACCTGCTGACCGGCGCGAGATTGGCGGGCACGGCCTCGACTGCGTTCGTGCCGAAATCGAAGACGGCGATCCGCGTCCCCTGCGCGAGGGCGAGACGGTTTTGTTCGAAGTCGAAGACGGCGATCTTGCCACTAAAGGAGTCATTGACTGGCAGGCGCTGCGCCGCATCAAGATCGAAAAGGATCATCCGGCTCCGGCGGTGCCGGGTCGGCGGTGAGATTGGGGAAGATGACGCGCCGCCCGGAGACACGCGGCGGGCCGAGCGTTTCCTGTGTTAGGCGATTCACGGGGATGCGCCCCGCTTCGCTGGTCGCATTCGTCGCACGATCCCACGCCAGGACCGCAAGCCCGCCGGTATCCTGTGCGAGCCATGCGACCACTCCGGCGTCACTGACGGACGGCCCGAAGACCTTTGCGTCACCCACGGGGACGGAGAATCGCGTGCCGGTAGAGACATCCAGCGCGTCGATGCCGTTCGTCCCTTGCTTCCAGACGACGAGCGACCCCGAGACATCCGGCTCGCTCGTGCCGCTCGAAGGGATCGCGAGCGGCTGCCGGTGCTGATATCCGCACCAAACACACCGTTCGTGTCTTGCCAGACGAGGAGCGAGCCGCTGATGCGCGGGTTCGACAGCGCGCCCGGCCCAACGGGAAGCGACGCGGACGAGACTGCCGGGCCGTCCGCCCGGACGGTCGTCACGAGTGGCAGCAGTAGTGAAGTCAGTAGCAGCATGACGCCCCACCGGCGTCCCAGGATTCCCCGTCCTCGCATCCTTCCCCCCTCATTCAGTGGCCTCGTCCGCAGGGAGTGTACGTGCCAATACCCGGCAGCGCAATGAGATGTAAAAAGTCTGAGGCAGCAGGAGTAGAAGGCAGGCAGCAGGCAGAGGCCAGAAATGCAGGCGATGGGGCCTATTCAGCTATTTCTGCTCGCCGCCTGCTGCTGCTTTCCCTGCTACAATCTCCGCAGGAGGTGCACCAATGGAGCGATTCGAGGGTAAGGTCGTGCTGGTGACGGGAGCGGGGTCGGAGCGCGGCATCGGGCGGGCCGTGGCGCTCGCATTCGCGGCGAGAGGGCGCGAAAGTCGTCATCACCGATGTCATGGCGGAGGCGTCAAACGCGTGGTCGGAGAACTGCGCGCACGCGAAGGCAATCGGCGAGGTCGCGGATGTCCGGAGCAAGGCGGAGATGGAGCGCGTCGTCGCGCGGGCCGTCGAGACCTTCGGCGGGCTGGATATTCTCGTCAATAATGCGGGTCTGACCCGCCCGACGAAGTTCCTCGACATCAGCGAAGAGGAATACGATCTCGTCGTGGATGTCAACCTCAAGGGCATGTTCATGACGTCGCAGGCGGCGGTTCCGGCGATGCTGGCGCGCGGCAAGGGGGCAATTGTCTCGCTCTCGTCCGTCTCCGGGCAGCGGGGCGGTGGCGTCTTCGGTACGTCGGCCTACAGCGCGGCGAAGGCGGGCATGGCGGGCCTGACGCGGGCGCTGGCGCGCGAACTCTCGCCGCAAGGCATTCGCGTGAACTGCGTCGCGCCCTCGCTGATTGACACCGATATCTTCGGCGGTCAGGTCTCCGAGGAGCGAAAGAAGGAACTCGGCGAAACGACGCTCGTTGGCCGCGTCGGTCGTGTGGACGATGTCGTCAATGGATTCTCTTCCTCGCCGATGATGCCAGTGAATATCTGACTGGCGTCACCCTCGACATCAATGGCGGTTCGCATCTGCATTAGCGCCGAATGCCTTGGTGGCACAGGTTTGTAACCTGTGAACCCGGCTTGCCGCCCAAAGCGCATCCGAAAACCTGTGCCACCAACGCAGTACTCAGGTAAGGTGTTGATGCTCATAAGCATACGATTCCGGAAAATCGCGGTCCTAGCGAGGCGGAGGCTTGACGTGCCGCGTCTCGACCGCTACTGTACGTACATAGTCGGAGTCTGGCGGTACGTCGGTAGGTGCGATGCGTCAATCAGTAGGACAGCGGATGCCGCGTGTGATCGCTCAGTTGCAACGGGCGGTGATTGTCATCGGCCTGTTGCTGGCGACAGCGTATGCGTCTGTCGGATTTGTGCATCAGGAGCGAACCGTCCGCCGTCTGACGAGCGAGGTCGCGCAGCGCCAGCATGACCTCCACGATGCGCGGCAGGAACAGCGGACCTTATCAGCCGAGATTGCGGCGCTTAACGATCCCGGCCCATTATGCGCAGTATGCGACGCTCGTCGCGCGCCATACATTGACGCTCACACGGCCGGATGAGACGCTGTTTATCGTCAGCTGGCGGGAAGCGGCGATCAGAACGCGCCGTAACCGCCGCGCTCGACAGACTGGAAGGCGTTGCTCCGTGCCGCCAACATCCCCAACCCCTGATGACGATCTGCCAACGTTCCCGATTCCGTGGCCCCATGTCGTTCCATGCGCCGAGGCGGCGATGCCCTGCGGTTGCGGCCGCCGCACAGTTCGATCCGGGCGAGATCTACGTGACGATCGGCAGTTATCACCGGATCAACTGCTGGGGGTGTCTCGTCTATTATGGCTGGGCCTCGCTCGATGATGTCCCCGCAGCCATCCGCCCCGAAGTCGCCGCCGCTCAGACACCGAAGAACTGATAACCACAGAGACAGAGGCACAGAGAAAACGCGGAGAGGGAGAAAGCGCTTCACCGCGCATCGTCGCGGGAAACTCCGCTCAAACCTCTTCCTTTTATTCTTTTTCCCGCTCTGTGTTCTCTGTACCTCTGTGGTGAATCCGGTTACATCGTGTCGAGGCTGTCGCGGAGGACATCGAGGTGTTCGAGGGCGAGGCCGGTGCCGATCGCGACGCAGGAGAGCGGGTCTTCGGCGACGTAGCAGGGGACGCCGGTCACTTCGGTCAGCAGTTCGTTGAGGTTGCGCAGGAGCGCGCCGCCGCCCGTCAGGATCATCCCCTTGTCAATGATGTCCGATGAGAGTTCCGGCGGCGTCTCTTCGAGGACCCCGCGCACCGCGCCGATGATCGCTTCCAGCGGTTCGGTGATCGCCTCGGTGACTTCGTTGCGCGTGGATCTGGATCGTGCGCGGCAAGCCCGCGACCTGATCGCGCCCGCGCACGTCCATCACGACGTCCTCATCGAGGGCATCGCGCTGCCCATCAGGATCTTGATCTCCTCCGCCGTGCGCTCGCCGATGGCGAGGTTGTACTTGCGCTTGATGTAGTTCGCGATCGCCTCATCGAACTTGTTGCCGCCGACGCGGATCGAGCGGGCGACGACGATGCCGTTGAGCGAGATGACCGCGACTTCGGTTGTGCCGCCGCCGATGTCGATCACCATGTTGCCGGAGGGGTCGGCGACCGGGATGCGCGCGCCGATCGCGGCGGCGAGCGGTTCCTGGATGAGATAGGCCCGGCGCGCGCCCGCCTGCAAGCGCGGCATCGCGCACGGCGCGCGTCTCTACGCCCGTCACGCCCGGCGGGGATGCAGATCATCACTTCCGGCTTGACGAGCGAGAACCGCCCGCAGGACTTGGTGATGAAGTACTTCAGCATCTCCTGCGTGACCACGTAGTCCGCGATCACGCCATCGCGCATCGGGCGCACGACCTCGATCGTCTCCGGGTGCCGACCGATCATCTCGCGCGCCTCGACGCCGACCGCCTTCACCCGCCCGTCCCGCGTGCCGATGGCGACCACCGACGGCTCATTGATGACGATCCCCCGCCCGCGCATGATAGACCAGAACATTCGCCGTCCCGAGGTCGATGCCGATTTGTTTCGGCAAATGCATGTATCCCTTCGCTCGTTATCGTCGCGCGCCCGCGACCATGCGCGTGAGCGTCGCGTCAGTATACTCGACATAACCACAAGGGAGAAGGGCTACGCGGGCAATCATCGCGATTACGCACCCGGTAATCTCGAGACGGCTCTTGGCGGCTGGACGCGCAAGGGGTCGGTTCCATTCTAGCCGCGTTCTTCGCGACCGGCCCCGATGATCGCCGCGCGCTGCCCGATGCGGATGCGCACCATCGCGCGGCGGAGGGCGGCCTCCGCGCGCGCGGCGTCAACCGCGTCGCCGGCTCGCGGCGAGCCGTTCTTCGGCGCGGCGGCGCGCTTCTTCGGCGCGCGCGAGGTCGATCTCGTCCGATCGCTCCGCCGCGTCGGCGAGGACGAGCACCTTCTCCGGCGTCACTTCCATGAAGCCGCCGGTGACGAGCAGGCTGGTCTCTTCCCCGCCGCGCTTGACGCGCAATTCGCCCGGTTGGAGCGTCGTGATGAGCGGGACGTGGCGCGGCAGGATGCCGAGCACGCCGTCCGTGCCGGGCGCGACGACCATATCCACGCCCTCCTCCTGGAGGACGACCCGGTCGGCGGTGACGAGTTCAAAGTTCAGTGTCGGCATCTACCTATCCCCATCTGCCCAAGGACGCCCGCCTTCCCGATACGGGAAGGGGAGCCGGAGGTGCACATGCAGCATTCGGCGCCCACACTGAACTCCCCGGCTCTCGGCTCTCCCCTCTCCATTGCTGTCAGCAATGGAGAGGGGGCTCGGGGGGTGAGGCTCTTACGCGTTCGCCAGTTCCTTGGCCTTCTCGACGGCCATATCGATCGTGCCGACGTTGTAGAACGCCTGCTCCGGCAAGGCGTCGTGCTTGCCTGTCGAGGATTTCGCGGAAGCCGCGCACCGTCTCCTCGCGGGAGACGTACTGGCCGGGAAGGCCGGTGAAGACCTCGGCGACGAAGAAGGGCTGCGTCAGGAAGCGCTGCATCTTGCGGGCGCGCGCCACGGTCAACTTGTCGTCTTCCGACAGCTCCTCGATGCCGAGGATGGCGATGATGTCCTGCAAGTCCTTGTAGCGCTGGAGGACCTGCTGCACCTCGCGCGCCGTGTCGTAGTGCTCCTCGCCGACGACGTTCGGGTCGAGGATGCGGGAGAAGGAGGCGAGCGGGTCCACGGCGGGGTAGAGGACCTGCTCGGCGAGCGAGCGTTCGAGGTTGATCGAGCCGTCGAGGTGGGCGAAGGTCGTCGCCGGGGCCGGGTCGGTGTAGTCGTCGGCCGGGACGTAGATCGCCTGCACGGAGGTGATCGAACCCTTGGCGGTGCTGGTGATCCGCTCCTGCAACTGGCCCATCTCGGAGGCGAGCGTCGGCTGGTAGCCCACGGCGCTCGGCATACGGCCGAGGAGCGCGGAGACTTCCGAGCCCGCCTGCACGAAGCGGAAGATGTTGTCGATGAAGAGCAGCACGTCGCGCCCCTCGACATCGCGGAAGTATTCGGCCATCGTCACGCCCGTCAGCCCGATGCGCAGGCGCGCGCCGGGCGGCTCGTTCATCTGGCCGAAGACCATCACCGTCTTGTCGATAACGCCGGATTCCGTCATCTCGTGGTAGAGGTCGTTCCCCTCGCGGGAGCGCTCGCCCACACCGGCGAAGACGGAATAGCCGCCGTGCTCCGCCGCGATGTTGCGGATCAGCTCCTGCAAGATAACCGTCTTGCCCGTGCCCGCGCCGCCGAAGAGGCCCATCTTGCCGCCGCGCGTGAAGGGGGCGATCAGGTCGATGACCTTGATGCCGGACTCGAAAACCTCGACCGTCGTCAGTTGCTCGTCGAATGCGGGGGCGGGGCGGTGGATGGAGAAGCGCTGCTCCGTCACGACCGGGCCCTTGTTGTCGATCGTGTTGCCCGACACATCGAAGATGCGGCCGAGCGTCTCCGGGCCGACGGGGATGGTGATTGGCGCGCCGGTGTCCCACGCCTCCTGGCCGCGCCGCAGGCCGTCCGTCGTGGACATCGCGACGGCGCGCACCGTGTCGTTGCCGAGGTGCTGCTGCGTCTCCAGCGTGAGCGTCGAGCCATCGGGCATCACCGTCTGGACGGCGTTGTAGATTTCCGGCAACTGATCCGGCGGGAATTCCACGTCCACGACGACGCCACGGATCTGCGTGACGCGGCCGGTGGCCTTGCGCTCTGAAACTGCCTGGGATTCGGTGACGGCGGTAGCCATCGGTGCCTCCTTGTGCGTTTAGCCGGCGGCCTCGCCGAGCGCGTTCGCGCCCGCGCTGATTTCCGCGACTTCATTGGTGATGCGCGTCTGTCGCGCCTTGTTCAGTGCGAGGCGCAACTCGCTGACGACGGTCTTCGCGTTGTCCGTCGCGTTGCGCATCGCGACCATCTGCGCGCTGTAATAGCTGGCGATCGATTCGAGGATCGCCTGATAGACGGAGATTTCCACGAAGCGCGGTAGGATTTGCTCAAGCACCGCGCCCGCGTTCGGCTCGAACAGGTACTCGCCGTACCTGCCCTTCTGCTGCTCCTCCGGCGGCTCGATCGGCAGGATTTTCACCAATTCCGGCCGCTGGGTGAGCGTATTGACGTAGCGCGTGTAGGCGATATAGACCGCGTCCACGCGCTCGTTGATGTAATCGTCCATCGCGATCCGCGCAATCGGGGTGACGTCCGCAAGCGTCGGTCGATCGCCGATGCCGATGAACTCGGCGACGATCTCGCGCTGGAAGCGGCGCATGAAATCGCGCCCCTTGCGGCCGACGGTGATCAGTTGCGCGTCCACGTTCTGTGCGCCCATCTCGTCGACGAGGAAGCGCGACGCGCGCCGGATGATGTTCGAGTTGAGGCTGCCCGCCAGCCCGCGCTCGCCGGTAACGAGGATCACCTCAACCCGGCGTATCGGGCGCTGGCGCAGGAGCGGATACTCCCGCGCGTCCGCGCCGCTCGCCGCCGCCGCGACATCGGCGAGCATCGCGCGCAGTCGCTCGCTGTACGGGCGGCTCGCGCCGACCCGCTGCTGCGCCCGGCGCATCTTGGAGGCCGCGACCATCTCCATCGCGCGGGTGATCTGGGAGACATTGCGGACGGAGCGGATGCGCGTCCGGATGTCGCGTTCGCTGGGCATCGTTCGCTCCCTTTAGCTCGCCGCGACGGCGCGACCGGTGGCCGGCTGCGCGAAGGTCGAGCCGCGCTTGAACTCATCGATCGCCGACCGGAGCGCCTCTTCGGTCTCTTTCGGCAGGTCCTTGGAATCGGCAATCGTCTTGAGGATTTCCGGATGCTGCGTCCCCATGAATTCGAGCAGTTGCCGCTCGAACTCGCGCACCTGCGCCACCGGGATATCGTCGATCAGGCCGTTCGTACCGGCGAAGATCGAGACGACCTGATTCTCCAGCGAGACCGGTGCGTATTGCGGCTGCTTCAAGAGTTCGGTGAGGCGCTGGCCGCGGTCAATCTGGGCGCGCGTCGAGCGGTCGAGGTCTGATGAGAACTGCGCGAAGGCCGCCAACTCGCGGAATTGCGCAAGTTCGGACTTCATCCGCCCGGCAACCCGCTTCATCGCGCGCGTCTGCGCCGACGAACCGACGCGGGAGACGGAGAGGCCGACGTTGACGGCGGGCCGGATACCGGCGTTGAACAGGTCGGATTCGAGGAAGATCTGGCCGTCAGTGATCGAGATGACATTGGTCGGGATGTACGCGGAGATGTCATTCGCCTGCGTCTCGATGATCGGCAGCGCGGTCAGCGAGCCGCCGCCGTACTCCTCATTCAGGCGCGCGGCGCGCTCCAGCAGGCGGGAGTGCAGGTAGAAGACATCGCCCGGATATGCCTCGCGGCCCGGTGGGCGGCGCAGCAGCAGGGAGACTTGGCGGTAGGCCCAGGCGTGCTTGGAGAGGTCATCGTAGATGATCAGCGCGTCCCGGCCCGACTCCATGACCTCCTCGCCGATGGCGCAGCCCGCGTACGGGGCGATGTACCACTGCGGCGCCGGGTCGGACGCGCTGGCGGCGACGACCGTGGTGTACTCCATCGCGCCGTAGCGTTCAAGCGTCGCGACGACCTGGGCAATCTGCGACTGCTTCTGGCCGATGGCGACGTAGATGCACCAGAGGTCCTTGCCCTTCTGGTTGATGATCGTGTCGATGCAGACGGCGGTCTTGCCCGTCTGCCGGTCGCCGATGATCAATTCGCGCTGGCCGCGACCAATCGGGATGATCGCGTCAATCGCCTTGACGCCGGTCTGGACAGGCGTACTCACCGACTTGCGCGTGATGACGCCGGGGGCGATGCGCTCGATGGGGCGGAACTTGTCCGTCTTGATCGGCCCCTTGTCGTCAATCGGCTGGCCGATCGCGTTCACGACGCGCCCGAAGAGCGCGTCACCGACCGGCACCTGCGCGATACGGCCCGTCGTGCGGACGGTCGTTCCCTCCTCGATGACCGTGTAGTCGCCGAAGATGATGACGCCGACGTTGTCCTCTTCGAGGTTGAGCGCCATGCCGACGATCGTCTCGCCGGTGGCCGGTGTAAACTCAACCAGTTCGCTCGCCTGCACGTCCGAGAGGCCGTAAACGCGGGCGATACCGTCGCCGACATCGATCACTGTGCCGACGTTCGTCACCGTCGCTTCCTGATCGAAGCCCTCAATCTCTTGTCGAATAATATCGCGGATCTCCGCGGATCGTACGGCCATGAAAGTCCTCCCGTGCCGTGTTAAACCGCTGCGAGGCGGTTCTTGAGTTGGCGGAGCTGTGAGGTCACAGTGCCATCGATTAACTGATCGCCCACGCGGGCGAGGATGCCGCCGATGATGTCGGGATCGACGTGCGTACGCAGTTTGATCGTCTTGCCGGTGAAGCGCGTCAGCGATTCCGCGACGCGGGCTTCCTCGGCCGGATCGAGCGGGACCGCCGTTGTCACATCGGCGTAGGCGATTCCCTGCTCGGCGAGATACATCTCATCGAACGCTTCCTGCACCTGCGGCGCCAGCATCAGCCGATGATTGCGCGCGAGGAGCCGGATGAATTTGTATGCGAGAGGATTCAACGATGAAGAAAAGAGCCGGTCAATCAGCCGCTCCCGCTCCACAGGGGAAGTCTCCGGGTTGTCGAATACCCGCATCAGCGACGGGTCCGCCTCGAGCGTTTCCCGGACGATGCGCAGATCCACGTCCCACACCGTCAGGGTGTTCTGCTCTTTTCCGATGTCGAAGACCGCCTGCGCGTAGCGCCGTGCGGCCGCATTTGCTGGCATTCGTCGTTCCCTTCAGTCACTCCGGTAGCCAGTAGCCAGTAGCCGGTAGCCAGACATGAACGCGCGAAGCGCCTCAAATTCCAACTGACTACGAACTACTGACTACTGGCTACTAATCTGCCGCGCGGCCTTGCTGTCCGTCGACCGCCTCGCGCAGCGTCTCTTCGATCAACTGCCGGTGCTGCTCGGGATCGAGCGAGCGGCGCACAACGCGGCTGGCGGCGAGGATCGCGAGGTCCGCGACTTCGCGCCGCAGTTCGTCGCGGGCCCGCGACTGGTCGGCCTGCATCTGGGTCTCGAACTGTGCCCTCACCTTCTCGGCCTCTTCGCGGGCGGCGGCGCGGGATTGCGCGATCGTCTGCTCGCTCTGCTCGCGGGCACGCGCGACGATCTCCTGCGCCTGCACACGCGCCGCCTGCAACTCCTCGAGGCTGCGCTGCTCCGCCTGTGCGACTTCCGCGCGGGCGCGCTCCGCCGCCTCCAGGCTCTCGCGCACGCGCTCCCGCGCGCTCGTCGAGCACCTTCAAAATCGGCTTGAAGGCGTAGCGGTTGAGCACCCAGACGAGCAAGATGAAGGCGATAATCTGAAAAATCAGATCAGGGACTCGAATTCCTAATCCACTCATGCGTGGTACTCGCTTCCGCGTTCGCTGTCCGTCGTAGCCGACGCCGGATGGCGCGGCGCGAGGCCGTCACCATCCGGCAGCGCCGCCTTTAGACGAAGAGCAGGATGAGCGCGACGACGAACGCATAGATCGCGCACGCTTCCGCCAGACCAATGCCGATGATGAAGGTCGTTCGGATGTCCGCGACCGCTTCCGGGTTGCGGGCGACGGCCTGGGTCGCGCCCATTGCCGCGATGCCGATACCGATGCCCGGGCCGAGCGCGCCGACACCGATCGAAATACCCGCGCCGAGTCGCTTTGCCGCATCTACATCAAATGCCACGAGTCTACCCCTCCTTGTGTACCAACCGGCGGTGGCTCCGTTGCCACCTGCCTGTATCCGATGTATTGGCTCCGGCGGTGACGCTCATCGCCGGTCTGTCCCCTGTCGAAATGATCACAGCGGCATATGATCGGCGGCCGCCACGAGTTGCTCGTCCTCGTGCTCCATCCGCGCCGTGCGAATCGCCGTGCCCGGCGACGGCGAGTTGGATATAGATGATCGTCAGAATGGTGAAGACGAGCGCCTGAATCAGGCCGAAGAAGAGCTCCAGGCCGAGAAAGACAGTCGGAATGAGGACGAAGGTCAGGGCGTACATCATCGTGACGAGCACCTCGCCGCCGAAGATGTTGCCGAACAACCGGAAGGCGAGCGAGACGATGCGAGAGAGTTCTCCGATGATGTGAATTGGGCCGAGGAAGGCCGGGGTGAACAATTCCTTGATATATCCGCCCGGCCCATGCGCCCGGATGCCGAGGTACTGCACGAGCACGACGACGATCAATGCCATCGCCAGCGTCATATTGAGGTCGGCGTTCGGGGAGCGGAAGATCGGCACTTCCTCGTTCTGGAGAACGCCGGAGCCGTCCGGGCTCGTCTGCTTGAACCGGGCCTTTTCGTCCGGTTTGAGACTCGAAACCGAGGACGCCGCGACGGGAACGTCTTTCTTGATGTAGATGCTGCCGACGCCCGGCAAGAGGCCGGAATAGTTGGCGCAGAGGATGAAGATGAAGAGTGTCGCCGCCAGGGGGAAAATCCTCCGGCCGAGGGAGCGACTGCCCGCCGTCGAGACGGTGAAGCCGAGCAACCCGTCCACCGCGAGTTCGGCCAGCGCTTGCCGCCGACCGGGGATGATGGCAAGTTTACGCACTACGGCGATAAAGAAGAGGATGATCACCGCCATGACGACCATCATCGTCAGATTGGAGTTCGTGATCTCCAACGGGCCGATCTTGAATAGCTCCTCGGCAGGGAGGCTGACACGCGGAATGTTGATCGCGAATACCGTGCCCATCCGTGCTCCTTTGCTCGGTTCGCGCCCTGCACACCGTTGGGCAGGCCGCCTGGACGCTTCTTATGCCGATCCGCCCGGCCGCTTCGGCGGCGTGCGGCCCGTTGGCAGCTTTTTCACCAAGTCAAATATCGCATATCCCGCGCCAATCATCCCGAAAACGACGCCGATCAGCAGGAAGAGCGGTGACGTGCCCACTTTCTTATCCAGAAAGATGCCGCCAGCGATAAAAACGATCAACGGCCCCGCGATCCCGAATCCGAGTTGAGACGCAACCGCCAGGAGACGAAGCTGATTCTGGTCCATCACCCTCTCTCCTCATCTTCAGGCGCATCGCCCGAAAGCGGCAGCAGTATAACAGGAGCCATCACGCCGCGCAACAGGGAATTTTCCCACCCCCGCTCCCCTGCCCTTCGAGGGGAGTGGAGCGGGGACGAGGTCCCTCAGTCGTGGTGGATGGCCTCGACGAGCATCTCGCGCTCGATTGGCAACGCTTGCTGCGTGCCCTCGCGCGGGGTCGTGGCGGCGGCGTGGACAAACGCCAAGAAGAGCGGATGGGGGCGTGTCGGGCGCGAGAGGAATTCCGGGTGGAACTGCACGCCGACGAACCACGGGTGATCGACGCGCTCCATGATCTCCACCAACCGCTCGTCCGGCGAGGTGCCCGAGACGATGAAGCCGTGGTCCGCCAGCACCGGGCGGTAGTCGTTGTTGATCTCGTAGCGGTGGCGGTGCCGCTCCATGACGAATTCGGCGTCGTACGCCTCCGCCGCCCGCGTGCCGGGGACGAGATGGCAGGGCCAGTGGCCGAGCCGCATCGTGCCGCCCATATCCACCACGCTGCGCTGATCGGACATCAGGTGGACGACCGGATTCGGCGTCGCCGGGTCGATCTCCACGCTGTTCGCCTCATCGAGGCCCGCGAGGTGACGCGCCGTCTCGGCGACCGCCATCTGCATGCCGTAGCAAATGCCGAAGAAGGGGATATTGCGCTCGCGCGCATAGCGGGCGGCAATCACCTTGCCCTCGGTGCCGCGCGGCCCGAAGCCGGGCGCGACGACGATGCCCGAGACATTGCGGAAGAAGGGCTCCGGGTCGTGCTGCTCCAGTTCTTCCGAGTTGACCCAGTCGATCTCGATGGCGAGGTCCTGCGCGAGCGCCGCGTGCTGCAACGCCTCGGCAATCGAGATGTACGAGTCCTTCAGGCCGACGTATTTGCCAACCAGGGCGACCCGCACCGTTTGTCGCGGTTGCCGGTTCCGCTCCACCAGCCCCCGCCACATCGTCAGATCGACGGGCAGGGCGGGCAGTTGCAGCGCCTCGACGATGTACTGGCCCAATCCCGCCTCTTCGAGGACGAGCGGCACCTCATAGATGCTGTCCACCGTCGTCAGGGGGATGACCGCCCGTTCCTCGACATCGCCGAAGAGGGCGACTTTCTCCTTCACCTCGTCGGGCACGAGGTAATCCGAGCGGCAGATGATGATGTCCGGGTTGATGCCGATCGAGCGCAGCTCCTTGACGGAATGCTGCGTCGGCTTGGTCTTCAGTTCGCCCGTCGCGCCCACCTTCGGGAGCAGGGTGACGTGGATATAGAGCACGTTGCCGCGCCCGGCGTCCTTGCGCATCTGGCGGATCGCCTCGAGGAAGGGGAGGCTCTCGATGTCGCCGACCGTGCCGCCGACTTCCGCGATCACCACTTCCGGCGTGTGCGGCGACTGCGCCTCGGCGGCGGCATGGATGCGCGCCTTGATCTCGTTGGTGACGTGGGGGATCACCTGCACGGTGCCGCCGAGATAGTCGCCGTGCCGCTCCTTGGCGAGGACGGTCGAGTAAATCTGGCCGGTGGTGACGTTGGAGGCGCGTGTGAGCGATTCGTCGATGAAGCGCTCGTAGTGGCCGAGGTCGAGGTCCGTCTCCGCGCCGTCGTCGGTGACGAAGACCTCGCCGTGCTGATAGGGGGACATCGTGCCGGGATCAACATTCAAGTACGGATCGAGCTTGATAATCGAGACGGAGATGCCCCGGCTCTTCAACAGCCGGCCAATCGATGCGACCGCGATCCCTTTTCCTACCGACGAAACGACACCACCGGTCACAAAGATGAATTTCGGCACCCTGTCCCTCCTCAGTAGTCAGTAGTCAGTAGACAGTAGTCAGTATGAGGGAGCAGGGCCGCCGCTCCGTGTCTTGACCACCGAATGCTCACCACTGGCCTCTCCACTCCGACGCCCACCATTCTCCGCATCGCTGACTACTGATTACCGACTACTGTCTCCGTTCTCCTCGTCACACATCCAGTATCGTGACGCCCATCGTCTCTGGCAGGGCATTCTTGCGGATTGTCAGGCGATCCTCGCGCGGCACTTCGGCGAGGCCGAGCGCTGCGGCGAACTCGCCGACGGCGCGCTTCCCCTCATCGTCCGCGAAGCGGTAGCGCATCGGGATGACCAGGCGCGGCTCGATCTGACCGATCACCTCGGTCGCGCCGGTCGGCGTCAGGCCGTCGCCGCCGCCGATCGGCACGAAGAGGACATCGACATCGCCCATCGCCTCGACCTGCGCCTCGGTCAGCCGCTTGTTGAGATTACCGAGATGGCAGAAGATCATTTCATCCATCTCGACGAGATAGACGGTGTTGAACTCCTGCTTCGCGCCGTCCGCGCGGCGCGTGCGGATGCCGGAGAGGAAGACATCCTGCACCTCGTACTCGCCCGGCCCCTCGATCAATGTATAGTCGCCGTCGACATTGGCGAGCCCGCGCTTCCCGCTCTGCGCCGAGAGCGTCACGATGTCCGCCTTCTGCTTCGGCACCGGATGGCCGCTCTCCCGGCCGACCGGGTCCATCAGGACGGTCGCCTCGCGGCTCTTGATGCGAAAACATGTGCTGCCCAACCACTTGACATCCGCCACGTGGAAAACTCCTCTATTCCGTCGATTACGCTGGGGAACTTGCCATAGTGCATGCAAAGGTGTACGTATGCACGCGCCCTACGCAGTGTAGCACACCAGTAGTGCCGTTGGGAAGGGGTTAGTGCCAGCAGTTGTGCTTGCCGCTCACCGCCCGAGACGGTACGCTTACGCGCGGGAGCGATCAACGGGCGGGGAAATTGATCCCTGTGCAACAGGAAGGGGAAGCCTGACGGTGCCAACCAGGAAGCAGATGCTCGCCGGAGCCGCCGGTCTCGCCGCGGGCGTGGCGCTGGTGCAGTCACGGCGCACGCGGGGTGCGTACGAGCGGCTGATCGCGCTCCCCGGCCTCGCCGAACCCGTCGAAATCGGGCGGGACGGGCAGGGCATCCCGCATATCCGCGCCAACAGCCTGGCCGATCTGATGTTCGGCCTCGGCTACGCGACGGCGGAGGACCGGCTCTGGCAGCTCGACATCCTGCACCGCGCCGCCTTCGGGCGGCTGGCCGAGGCGATCGGCGAGTCGATGCTGCCGGTCGACCAGTTCATGCTCTCCGTCGGCATCCGGCGCGCGGCGGAGGCGGAGGCAGCCCGCGTGACCGGCGAGACGAAGGCGGCACTGGACGGTTTCGCCGCCGGCGTCAATGCCTTCGTCGCCCGCAAGGGATCGTTCCCCGGCGCGGAGTTCGTCTTCGGGCGCTACATGCCGCTCCCGTGGGATGCCGCCGCCTCGATCGGCAACCTCAAGATCATGGGCTGGACGCTCGATGCATTTCTGGAAAAATTGCTCCTGCGCGACCGCATCGGCGACGCGATCGGCGAGGAGTGGGCCGCGTTGCTCTTCGACGAGGACCGCACCGCACCGCTCGGTGAATCGGTTGTCTCGTCGGCGGCGTACGCCGCCTTCCGGGAGCGCCTGCAATCAGTGAACGAGCAGCTCGGCGACGTTGCCGGGCTGCCGTCAACCATACCGGGCAGCAACAACTGGGCGGTCTCCGGCGCGCACACGGCGTCGGGCAAGCCGCTGCTGGCGAACGACCCGCATCTGGCCTACGGCATCCCGTCGATTTGGTATGAATGCCACCTGACCGCGCCCGGCATAAACGCAGCGGGCGCGACGATCCCCGGCGTGCCCGGCGTCTGCATCGGCCACAATGACCGGGTCGCCTGGGGCATCACCGCGACGATGTTCGTGCAGACGGACCTCTATGTTGAGGAGATCGACCCCGACAACCGGCTCCGCTACCGCGTCGGCGACGACTGGGCGTTGATGGATCGCGCCGTCGATGTCATCCCGGTCAAGGGGCGCACCGACGCCGCGGTACACGAAACCCGTCTCACCCGCCACGGCCCGATCATCTCCGGCCTCGGCGAGGCGAAGGGCGAGGAGCGCGCGCTCGCCCTCAAATGGGTAGGACAGGAGGGCGCGGATGAGATGACCGGCCTGCTCGGCCTGATGCGGGCACGGAACGTCGATGAGTTCCGGGCGGCCTGTGCGGACATCGCCGTGCCGTCCCTCAACCTCGTCTTCGCCGACACCGAGAATCATATCGGTTACCAGTGGGTCGGGCGCGCGCCGATCCGCCCGGCGAGCAACGGCAGCCGCCCCGTACCGGGCTGGACGGGCGAGCACGAATGGCAGGGGTTCGTCCCCTTCGCTGCCCTCCCGGCTCTCGCCGACCCCCCGGAGGGGTTCATCGCCACGGCGAACACGCAAATCCAGCCGGACGATTACCCCTATCCGCTGCCGAGCGCGTACAACGCCCCGTTCCGCGTGCGGCGTATCCGGCAGATGCTGGAAGGGCGCGAGGGGCTGACGATGGAGGACATGCGGCGGATGCAGGCGGATGTCTATGTCCTCCATGCCGAGCCGCTGCGCCCGGCGCTGCTCGCGATACTGGACGGCGTCGACCGGACGTGGACCGCCGAGGAGCGCGCGGCGCTCGAACTTCTCCGCGCCTGGGATGGCTTCGCGGATGTGGACAGCCCCGGCGCGGCGATCTGGGAGACGACCTACGAACACTGGATGCGCCGCGTCCTCTGGGCGCGCCTCTCCCCGGAGTTGGCGAAGGAGACGATGACGAAGTTCCTCGGCGCTATCCACTGGGCGCTGCCCGACCGGCTCCTGCTCGGCGGCGACCCTGGTTGGTTTGACGGCACAGCCCGCGAAACGGAATTGACCGACGCCTTCTCCGATGCCGTCGCATGGCTCACCGAACATATCGGCCCCTACCCGGCGGAATGGGAGTGGGGCGCGATCCATCGCGTCACCTTCACCCACCCGGCGGCGCACGGCGCGAAGCCGTTGCAGCGCATTCTCAACGTCGGGCCGATCCCCGTCGGCGGCGATTGCAACACCGTCAATTGCCAGTTCTGGAACCTCGCCGAGCCCTATGACGCGATCAGCGGCGCATCCTATCGACTACTCGTCGATCTGAGCGACCCCTCCAAAGATACGCACGCCCTCTCCGGCAATACCGTCGGGCAGTCGGGCAACGCGCGGTCCCGGCATTACCGCGATCAGGCCGGCCCGTGGTCGCGCGTCCGCCATCACCCGATGGGGACGGAGGCGGCGGAGGTGGCGGCGCGGCTGGTGACGACGGTCCGTCTCGTGCCGTCAGACCAGCAATGAGCGACTGGCGCACCGATGAGCACGACGCGATGTACGAGAGCGAAACGGTGCTCTGGTGGTACGTCGCCCTACGGGAGTACGTGCTCGACTGGCTGCGCCTGACCGAGACGATGCCGCGCCCGGTGCTGACGCTCCTCGATGCCGGGTGCGGCACGGGCGGGATGCTCGCGCGCCTCGCCCCCTTCGGCGTCGCCGTCGGCATCGACCTTTCCCCCCATGCCGTCCGCATCGCGCGCGCGCATCGCGGCTGCGTCGTCGCGCAGGGCTCGCTGATCGCGCTGCCCTTCCCGGACGAGACCTTCGATGCGGCGGTCTCGCTGGACGTGATCTCCGACGCCGGGGTGGCGGTCGAGGCGGCGGCGCTCGACGAGCTGTACCGCGCGCTGAAACCGGGCGGGCGGCTGCTCCTCAATCTCCCGGCCTTCGCGTCGCTGGCGGGCGAGCACGATGTGGCCGTGCGGACGGCCCGCCGCTACACCACCCGTGGGGCACGGGCGCTCGTCGAGGCGCACGGCTTCTGGGTCGAACGATGCTCCTACTGGAACATGGCGCCGACGCCCGCCGTCTGGCTCGTCCGGCAGCTCTCCCGGCGCAACTCGCGCGATGCCGCAACCGCGCACTCGGATATCACCCCGCCCGCCGCGCCCGTCAATCGCGCCCTGCTCGGCATCGCCCGTCTGGAACGGCGCTTGCTCCGCCGCGTGCCGCGTTTACCCTTCGGCTCCTCTTTGCTCATCCTCGCCCGCAAGGAGCGCGCGATCACCCGACGGCCAATCTCCGCGGAGCAACTCGCGGCGGACGATTAGCGGCGATGGCGAAGCAGCGGGGAGTGAACCACCAAGACACCAAGGGCACCAAGGACACGGAGGAAATGCACACTTTTCTCACTTGGTGCCCTTGGTGTTCTTGGTGTCTTGGTGGTTTAGATTCCGGTGTGTCAACTCTTATAGAGGACGAGGACGATGCCGCTGCAGATCGCGCCGATGCCCAGCCAGCGGCTGGCCGGGACGGGTTCTTTGAGGAAGATGAGCGCCCAGATCGTGGTGAGGATATAGCCCATCGCCAGCAGGGGATAGGCGAGCGAGAGGTGGACGCGGGAGAGGACGGCGAGCCAGAAGAGCGAGCCGCCGAAGAGGAGGACGAAGCCCACCAGCACCTGCCATTGCAGGAAGGCGCGGATCAGCGTGCCCGGCGCAAGCGTGATCGTGCCGATCCGGTTGACGCCCGCCTTCAGCAGGACTTCACCGAAGGTCGAGAGCACGATGGCAATGAGGAGTAGGGCGAACGCCGTGCCCGTCATGCCCGACCTGCCGCGCGCGCGAAACCGCCGAACTCTTCCCGTGAGCGTGCCACTGTGCCGTTCCTCCGTCTCAAGTGCCATTCAGGCCCCCGAAGGCCCGCACGGCGTCCGCCACGTACGCCACATCGTCCGCCGTCATCTCCGGGTAGAGCGGCAGCGACAGTTCCTCGCGCGCCTGTTGTTCCGCCACCGGGTACGCCCCCGGCCCGAGGCCGAGCGAGGCGAACGCCGGCTGCAGGTGCAGCGCCGCCGGGTAGTGGACGCCCGTGCCGATGCCGCGCTCTTTCAGGTATGCCGCGAGCGCGTCGCGTCGCGGGTGGCGCACCGCGTAGAGGTGCCAGACGTGGCCCTCCGGCGCCGCGCCCGGTCGCTCCTCGGGCAAGTCGACGCCGCTGCCGGCGAGCAGCTCGTCGTAGCGGCGCGCGTGCCGCCGCCGCGCGGCATTCCAGTCGTCGAGGTGCGCCAGTTTGACGCGCAGGACGGCCGCCTGCATCTCGTCAAGGCGGCTGTTGACGCCCTGGATGAGATGCTCATACTTGCCGCGCTGCCCGCCGTTGCGCAGCATCGCGACGCGCTCCGCCAACTCGGGGTCGTCCGTCGTCACCGCGCCGCCGTCGCCCGCCGCGCCGAGGTTCTTGCTCGGGTAGAAGGAGAACCCGGCGATCCGCCCGACGCTGCCGACCCGCCTGCCGTCGTACATCGCGCCGTGCGCCTGCGCCGCGTCCTCGACGACCGGGATGCCGCGCCGCTCGGCGATCGCCATGATCGCGCCGAGGTCCGCCGCCTGCCCGTAGAGATGGACGGGCATGATCGCCTTCGTGCGCGGCGTGATCGCCGCCTCGAGGAGCGCCGGGTCCATGTTCGCCGTCTTCGCCTCGATGTCCACGAAGACCGGCGTCGCGCCCGCCATCGTGATGGCGAAGGCGCCGAAGGCCGCCGTCATCGCGACGGTGATCACCTCGTCGCCGGGGCCGATGCCGAGCGCTTTGAGCGCGAGCATCAGCGCGTCCGTCCCGTTGCCGACGCCGATGGCGTGCCGCGTGCCGCAATACGCGGCGAATTCCCGCTCGAAGGCGCGCACCTCGTCGCCGAGGATGAACCAGCCGCTCCTCAGCACGCGGTGGACGGCGGCGTCCGTCTCCTCCTTGATCGTCGCGTATTGCGCGGACGCGCTGGCGATCGGGATCGCGCGCCGTGTCGTCGTCATGCGGGGCCTTCTTTCTGCGCGTGGGCGCGGTGCCACGCGACGGTCCGCGCCAGGCCGTCGCGCAGCGACGTGCGCGGCAGCCAGTTGAGCGTCCGGCTGATTTTGCCATATTCGCAGTACGTGTCGCCAATCTCGATCGCCCTGCGCTGCGGCGGGTAGGGGATGAAGTGCAGATCGACGCCGCCGACCACCGCGCCGAGCGTCTCAACGAACTCGCGCAGCGAGACGGGCGGGCTGCCGAGGTTGAACGACTCGCCGATCGCCGCGTCGTGCTCCCCGGCGAGCAGCAGCGCCTCCACGACATCGTCAACGTAGTTGATGTCGCGCTTGAACTGCCCTTCGTCGTAGAGCGTGATCGGCTTGCCGGCCAGCGCGAGCCCGATGAAGAAGGGGAAGGCGCCCTGCGTGTGGCGGTCGGTTACCTGGCGCGGGCCGTAGCAGTTCGTCAGGCGCAGCGAGCAGGTGCGCATCCCGTAAACGTCGTGATAGAGCAGGTGATAGTACTCGCCCGCCCACTTATTGACGCCGTTCACATCGACGGGCCGCATTGGGTGGCGCTCATCGACGGGGAGGTACTGCGGGCGGCCGTATTGCTGGCGCGTGCCGGTGAAGATCACCTTCACCCGCGGGTTCGACGCCCGGCACGCCTCCAGGAGCGTCAAGGGCGCGCGGGTGTTGTGCTCCAGGTCGGTGAACGGGTCGCGCATGCTGTCCTCGTGGCTGATCTGCCCGGCGAGATTGAAGACGACCTCCTGCGCCGCGACGAGGTTCTCCATCAGCAGCCGGTCGCGCAGGTCGCCGACGATCACCTCGACGTCGGAGCCGAGGCCGTCGAGGTTGGCGCGGTCGCCGCCGTGGCCGGGGACGAGCGCGTCCACGACCATCACCCGCGCGCCGAGCGCGTGCAGCCGGTGGACGAGGTTGCTGCCGATAAAGCCCAGCCCGCCGGTGACGAGCGTGCGCACACCGCGCCAGTACGACGGTCCCCGCTCAATCATCCGCCATGCGCTCCAATGGCAACGGCGCGGGGGCGGCTTCCTTCAAATGCGCGCGTTTCACCCGCAACGTCCACCAGAGCCCGCTCAATTGCCGAACCGTCTGCCAGATGCGCGGGATGTTGAAGAACTGCGACTTGCCGTGCGCGCGGTGGTAATGATGGACAGGCACCTCCGCGAAGCGGAAGCCGAGGTCCTGCGCCTTCGCGACCAGTTCGACGCAGATCGAGCCGCTGTACGACTCCAGGTGTACCTTTTTGAACACATCACGCCGGATCAGCCGGAAGTCGCAATCGACATCACGGATGGTGAAGCCGAAGAGGAGCCGCATCGCATGGTGATATACCTTGCCGATGATGATGCGCCCGAACGGATCGGAGCGGCTGATTTTATAGCCGTTGACGATGTCCACATCCGGCGTCAGCGCGGCGACGAGCAATGGGAGCTCCGATGGGTCATACTGGCCGTCGCTATCGGTATAGAAGATCAGCTCTTTCGTCGCGCTCGCGATCCCCTTGCGCAACGCGCCGCCGTAGCCGAGTGGCTGTCGGTGCGTGAGGACGCGGAGATGATCGACCTGCGGTGCGAGCGCGTCGAGGATTTCGACGGTGTTGTCCGTGCTGCCATTTTCGATCACGATCACTTCGTAATCGTCCGTCACCGACGCGCACGCCTGCGCCGCCGTGATTACCAGGCTCGCAATCGTCGCGCCGTCATTGTAGGCCGGAAAAAAGACCGAAATCCCCGCCATCACCCCTCCCTCGTTGCCCGCGAGGATAGCAGAGACGTACGGATAGCCGCAACCGCGCCGCGACACCGGACGCGCGGCAAGGCCGATCCGTTCCTGGCATACGCAACCAGGTTGAACCGGCTTCGTGTGCTCTTCTCGCCGCTGGGGCCGTTCGCATAGGAGATGCGGAGATTGGTATCCGCGGAACTGGAGTGCGGCCCGGACGACTCTGGGCCGCACTGTTCCGTTCGCTGGCTCAGGGGCGGCGTGAGGGGAGCGGGCTCGGTGCGGTCACGTCGGGCGCTCCCACCGGCTTCGGCGTTACGGGCAATGGCGCGGGCGGGCCACCGGCGGGCGCTCCCGGCAACTTCACTCCCGGCAGCGCGTTCGGCACCGGCCCGATCGTCACCGTTGCGGCCGTGCCGCCGATCGCCGTGACCGTGACCATCGCGCCGCTGTTCGGCGCTTTGTAGATCATGCCCGCCGTGAACATCGCCCCCGCCTTGCCGTTCGTTCCCTGCACCCGGGCAGGATCTTCGCGCGTCGTGTCCACCTCATGGATGATCACCGCCGTGCCCGGCAGTTTCTGGTCATAGCCGAGTAGTCGCCGGAACTCCACCGTCGTGAACTGCGTCGCTGTCCCGGCGTGCGGGATGACGGCGAGGTAGTAGTCCGGGTTCGCGGCATCCGCCAATGCGCCGAGGGTGAGGGTCTGCTGCGCCCCGGCGTAGGTGAACTTCTGGGCGGCGGGAATCCAGCCGAGGAAGTCCTTGTCGTAGCCGATCATGTGCTGGCCCAGGCAGCCGTAAGTCTGGTCCGTCGCGTTCGGCAGATTGCAGTAGGAATAGGTATCGCTGAGAACGTCCCAGGCGTTCTTGTAGACCGTACCGTCCGGGCCGGCGGAGTGCAGCAGGCCGAAGGCGTGCCCCATCTCGTGGGCGAGCACGGTCTGCCCGCCGGTGTTTTTCGGCTGGACCGAATAGCCCCACGGCGGCATCCAGGTCATCGACCACAGCCGCGGGACGTGATTGATCGTCAGTTGCTGCCCTTGCCCTCCGTAGGCGTACGGGCCGGGGAGATCATTGAAGAGCAGATTGATGCCCTTGATCGGCGTCATGTTCACAGTGCCGGGGATCTGGCCCGTGCAATCTTGCGCGAGGCTCGCGAAGTCGGCGTCCGACAGCCCGTTGGCGCTCCCGATCGAGGGGTAGGACGACTCCGGATGCGGCATGATGAGCCAGGCGGTCGTCTGCGTCCCGGTCAGGGTGATGTTGTTGAATGAGGTCTCGGCGAAAAAGGTTCCTAAACCGGGATAGGTGTTTCCCATCAGCCCATCGACGTATGCGGTGGTGACGGGGTTGACAGGAAGATTGGCGGTATTCGGGAACTGGCAGAGGACATTGAGAAAGGGCTGTGCGCCCGTCGTCACGTCCTGTTTGCCGGGGCCGACAGCGCCGGACCCCTTGCGATCCGGCGCGATGGACTGCACGACGACCGGGGCGCTCCCGCCCACCTGCGCGGTCGCTGGCACCGGGGCGCCCGCCACCGTCACATGCGCGCCATTGAGCGCGAGGCTGCCACCGGCCGCTTGCAGAACCTTTGCATCCAGACGCAGTTCCGTCATGGCGCCCGCATCGTCGGTCAGGCGATAGGTCGTTTTCGGTGGAAGCGCGGAACCGGGCGGCGGATCGCCGATCACGACGCTGAACACGCCCGAGAGCGCGACCGACCCCGACGCTGCGCCGATCTGCACGCCACTGCCGAGCAGGAGGCCGAGCACCGCGACCGACGCGAGCAACTTTCGTAGAACGGCATGTACACCAGCGTGATTGCGCATTCCGCGCCTTCGCCAATCTATTCCCACCCGGAACCCCCGATGATTGCGCGGCGTATTATTCCGCGATGCCAATTGCCGTTCAGCCCACCGATGCCGCCTCTCAGGTAAGAACGCGCAACGGCGTAAATCTGTGACGGGTATTGCGCGCTCGTATCTCAAATAATTAACCATAGGAAATAATTGCCCAATGAATGCGATGTGCGCACGGGAGGTCACGGCATTTGAGCGGCCGTGTGGGGCGACGGGGCGGAAGCGCGGCGTGCCCGTCAGTCTTCGGCGTCGAGGGTTTCGGCGCCGGCGAGTTCGCCGCTCTCGCGGAGGGTGCGGAGGACGGTGCGGATCGTATCATAGCCATAGCCGCGCCGACCGAGCAGCCCCGTGAGGCGGCGGTAGATGACATCCGGTTCGAGGCCGTTCTTGTGGAATGATCGCAGTTTCCCGCGCGCCAAAGCCAGTGCCTGTTCGCCGGTGTCAATGGATTCCGCCTGCGTGGTCAGCGTCTCATCGATTGTCTCGCTGGTGACGCCCTTCTTGCGCAGTTCCTGCCGGAGCAGGTGCGGGCCGCGCGGCTGGAACTGTGCGCGGTTCTCCGCCCACCATTGGGCGAAGGCGGCGTCGTCCAGATAGCCGCGCGCCGTCAGCCGCCCGACGGCGATATCAACCGTCTCCGGCGAGTATCCTTTGCGATGCAGGTAGTCGCGGATTTCGTGGGTGGAACGGGGCCTCATGCCGAGATACCGCACCGCCGCCTCCGTCGCCCGCTGGCGCACATCCGCATGACGGAGCGCATCGAGGTCGCCCGCCTGGAACGTCTTCCCCGGCCGGATGCCGAACTCCACGATCACCGTCGCCATCAGCCGCAGCGTCGTGCCGCTGTCGAAGGCGACTGTGAATTCCTGCCCGTCACGCCCGACGGGGGCGACCGAACGCACGGTCGCCCCCGCTGCCTGAGTCGTTGTGTCGGTCATTGATGGTCCTCACCCCCACTGCCCAGAGGGCATCCGCTCTCCATCGCAGGGAAGATCATGATTCGCTTCCGTTCTATGCAGCGATGGAGAGGGGAAGGGGAACTGTCTAAGATGTTACCGCCCGTCACGTATCTTGCATCCCGTTTTCTCCCCCTCTCCATCGCGATGGAGAGGGGGCCGGGGGGTGAGGTTCTTATTCGTCGTCGTCCAGTCCATCGAGCGCGCCGTCATCGGCGGTCGTGACGCCGATATTGAAGTCCTCGGCGGCCTTGTCCGCCATGCCGAGGATGCGGCGGTAGATTTCCTCCTGCATCTCGGGGTGCGCCTTGAGGAAGTCCTTGGCGTTCTCGCGGCCCTGGCCGACACGCTCCTCGCCGTAGTAGAACCACGCACCGCTCTTGCGCACGACGCCCAGCTCCACCCCGACATCGAGGACGCTGCCGGCGGCGGAGATGCCCTCGGCGTACATGATGTCGAACTCCGCCTGCTTGAAGGGGGGCGCGACCTTGTTCTTGACGACCTTGACGCGCGAGCGGCTGCCGGTGATGTCCGTCCCGCTCTTGATGCTGTCCACGCGGCGGATTTCCAGCCGCACGGAGGCGTAGAACTTCAGCGCGCGGCCACCGGAGGTCGTCTCCGGGTTGCCGAACATCACGCCGATCTTCATGCGCAACTGATTGGTGAAGATGACTGAGGTGCGGGAGCGGTTGATCGCGCCCGTCAACTTGCGGAGCGCCTGCGACATCAAACGCGCCTGGAGGCCGACATGCGCGTCGCCCATGTCGCCGTCGATCTCGGCGCGCGGCACGAGGGCGGCGACCGAGTCCACCACGATCACATCGATCGCGCCGGAGCGGACGAGCGTCTCGGTGATCTCCAGCGCCTGCTCGCCGGTGTCCGGCTGCGAGATGTAGAGATTATCGAGATCGACGCCGCACTTGCGGGCGTACGAGGGATCGAGGGCATGCTCGGTGTCCACGAAGGCGGCGATGCCGCCCATCTTCTGCGCCTCCGCGATGACGTGGTAGCAGAGGGTCGTCTTGCCGCTCGATTCCGGGCCGTAAATCTCCGTGATCCGCCCGCGCGGGATGCCGCCGACGCCGAGCGCGAGATCGAGCGCGATCGAACCCGTGGGGATCGCCTCGACCTGCATCTTATTCGAGACATCGACCATCCGCATGATCGAACCCTTGCCGTATGCCCGCTCGATCTGCGTCACCGCCGTGTCGAGGGCCTTCCGCCGATCATCCACGCTCGTTGCGCGCTCGACGCCATTCGTGCTCGTTGGCATGGGCTTCTTTCCTTCCTTCCCTGCACCGTTCCGGCTCGCACCGAACGACCGTTTGTCCGTCGTCTCCGTCGCCATGTCAATCCTATCTCTCCGGGGAGATGTGCTCAATCCGTTGGAGCCGCAACGGAACGCTTGTTCTACTCCACGTAGTGTATCATATCCCGCCCGTTCGCGCAATCTTTTCGCCCGCCAATTTCCCTTGCTACCACTGACTTCGCCGGGTGTGGAAATGTCGTATCCTACGGATTGGCGCGGGGTGTACAATGGCATGAACGGACACCCCGATGGACAGATGGACGGGAACGATGAAGCGCAGCCTGCTCACCCTGCTAATGGACACCCCGCCCGCCGATATTCAGGCGGCGGCGGAGTCATGGGATGTCCGGCTGACCAAGCGCACCCACGCCGACAATGTCGCCCTGCTCTATCAGGCGATGACCGACCGCTGGACGATTGAGGATGTCCTGGATGGACTACCGGCGCAGGCGCGCGACCTGGCTGGGTTGCTCGCCCTCGACCCCGGCGACGGTCTGGCGCGCGAGGAGTTGATGACGCGCACGGGGTTCGACCCGCTCGACCTCAATGCGGCGCTCGCCGTGCTCCGTCGCTTCGCCATCCTCCACCGGCAATCGACGGGCACCCTCTACCTCCCGCGCGAGATCGCCAGCCTCGTCGCCCGGTCGATCCGCGACCGGCAGCACGGCGAGGCGCAGGCGCCGACGATCAATCAACTGCTGGAACACGCCGACGGCGACGTGCTCCTCGGCGCGGCGCGGCTCTGGCACGTCGCGGACACGCCCGCGTCACTCCGACCGGGCGACCGGGAGCGGCTTGTCCACGCGCTGCATAGCCGCGTCCGCACGCCCCGCGCCCTGGCCGATGTCGAGGCGGCGCTCTCGCCGGGGGCGCGGCGCGTCGTGGCGGCGCTGCGGGAAGAAGCGGGGCCGCTGTCGCTCGACGATGCGGCGTCGCTCGCCGGTGCGGATCGGCTGATCGATCGCCGCGCGCTGCTCGCCGAACTGACCGAGAGTCTGCTCGTCTGGCACGGCTGGGCGTCGGGCGAGCGCGTGCTGCTGCTGCCCGCCGAATTCCGCACGCCCGCCATGGAGCAGATGCCGCTGCCGCCGCTGGCCGCCGTCTCCGCCGAGCCGTTGCACGGGTGGCGGCATCCGTACGCGCTCGCCTGGGATACGTTAACCTTCCTGCGACTGGTCGAAAGCCAGCCCGCACGCTGGCCGAGTGGTGGCCTCGCCGCGCTTGCGGACGATCACGCCTTCGCGGAGCGCGTCGCCCCGCGCTTCTGGACGACCGGCGACGGCGCAATCCCACCGAGCGCGGCGCTCGCCTTCCTCGGCACGCTCGCCCGCGCGCGCGGCTTGCTCACGGAGCGCGACGAGGAGGGCCGGCGCATTCTTGCGCTGAGCGACCCGGTCGCATGGGCAAAGGTCGGCTTTGCGCCCCAAACGAAGGAACTCTTCACCGCCTGGCGCGGGCTGGCGGGCTGGGTGGAGGGGCAGGGGACAGCGATCCAACTGTGGGGGGTCGATTGGCCCGCCTTTCGCGGTCGCCTCCTCGACGCGCTCGCCGCCTGCCAGCCGGGGCACTGGTACATGGTGGACAACCTGCTCGCCCGCCTCGCACGGGTGCGCCCGCCGCTGCTCGGCGAGGAGTTCACCGCCGCCAGCGCGGTGGGGCAGACGACGCCCGACCGCGCCGCGCTGACGCGGACGTGCATCGACGCGACGCTCCGCACGGCGCTGACCTGGTTCGGAATGGTGACATGGGGCAACGCGGCGATGGGCGAGGCGGTGCAACTGACCGACGTCGGCTGGTGGCTGCTCGGTCGCGGGGGCGAGCCGGTGATCCCGCCCTTCGGCGCGACGCCCCTCGCCATCCAGCCGGACCTCAGGGTGCTCGTGCTGAACGGCGAGCCGCCCCATCTCTGGCCGCTGCTCGCGCTCGCCGAGGCGGAGACGCTCGACCGCGTCAGCGCCTATCGGATCACCGCCGCCTCCTTGCGCGGCGCGCTACGGCGCGGCCTGGCGTTCGACCAGGTGATCCGCTTCCTGGAGAGTCGGGCGGGCGGGCCGCTCCCGGACGCCGTCCGCGTCACGCTCGACGACTGGGTGCGCGCTGTGCGTCGTGTCGTCCTCGAATCTGCCGTCATCCTCTCCGCCGACGACGCGGAATCGCTCGCCGAGGCCGTGGCTCTCGCCCGCGCCCATGGCGCGACCGTGGCGATGCTACCCGACGGTCGCGCTATTATCCGTGTGCCCGACGGCGGCGAGGAACTGGCCACCTGGCTGAAGGAGGCGGATTTGACGCCGGTGTGGAAGCCACCCGCAACGTTTGCCAATCGCCCCGGATAGCGGCTACAATGGGGTGTACGTCGGCATCCGGCGATTTCCCAAGAAGGGGCTGCTATGAGTACGACCCAGCGACAGAATGCGGCGAAATTGCGCCGCGAGAAGGCGAAAGCGCAATCGGCATCGCCGAAGAAACATATTCCCGTCTCCGAGGAAGGGTTTGTCGCCCTGCAGGCGGAATACGACCAGTTGACGAAGGTGAAGCGCAAGGAGATTTCCGGCGTTGTGCAGCGCGCCCGTGAGGAGGGCGACCTGCGGGAGAACGCGGGCTATCACGCGGCGCGCGAGGAGCAGGGGATGATCGAGGCGCGCATCCGCGAGCTCGAATACCTCATCAAGCACGCCGTCGTCACGGACGAACCGATCGTCGACGCGAGCGTCGTCCGCGTCGGCTCGATCGTGACGCTCGAACTCGGCGGCGATGAAGTGACCTATACGATCGTCGGCGCGCTCGAGGCGCAGCCCCGGCAGGGGAAGATCTCCAACGAATCGCCGGTAGGCCACGCCCTGCTCGGCCATCGGGTGGGCGATGATTTCGAAATTGCCACCCCCGCCTCCTCGCTCCGCGCCGTCATCAAGGATGTGCGTGCTGCTTAAGCATGGCAGCAACAGCCATACATGAGGGTGGCGGCGGGCATTAGCCTGTCGAACGACATGTATGCGGCAGGCTAAAGCCCGCCGCCACCGGATACATCTTTCACTGCTGCGTCCGTGGCAGCCCGCAGTACGCGGAAGTCGGCGGCCATCTGCTCGTAGGGGAACCAGGCGAGTACTTTCGGCGAGGGGTGGAAGAGCGGGAAGAGAATGCGCCCGTGCCACGCGACCGGCCTGCCGCGCGCCTCGGTGAGTTTAAGACCGTGTCGCGCGATGCGGTCGAGCGCGCCGAGGGCCACCGCGCCGAGGGTCGCAACCACGGGCGGATCGATCAGATCGAGCGTCGCGCGCAGGTGACCGGAGCAATTCGCCAGTTCCTGACGTGTCGGCGGCCGGTTCGCGCCGGTCGGCCCCTGCGGGTTGCAGAGCGCGGCGTTCGTGATGAAGATGTCGTCGCGCGACCATCCTACCGTATCCAGCAATCGCTCGAAGGTCCGGCCGGAGAAATCGCCCGAGAAGGGGATGCCCGTCCGCTCCGCGCCGCCGCGCCCCGGCGCTTCCGCGATGAAGAGCACGCGGGCATTGATATTTCCATTCGCCCGCGTCAGCACGCGCCGACGCCCCTCCATCGCCGGGCATGTCCGGCACGCCGCGACCGTTGCGATCAGTGCCGCGAATGCGTCGTCGTGTGCCGCGTCATCCCTGCCTGCCACACTACTCCTGCCAATCGAAGGGCGAATACCCAACTCGAGCGGAACGAATCGCCAAGATACCAAGAGAGATGTACCACAGAGAACACGGAGGAGAGAATACATAGGGGTCTCTCTGTGTCCTCCGCGTCCTCCGTGGCCTTTGTGCGATGTGTTTCCTGGGCGTCTCGGCAGTTTCGCAAACGTCCGTTAGCCGTTCGGCCGCAATGTCTTCAACTGCTCGAAGAGGCGGCGTTCTTCATCCGACAGATGGGAGGGCAGTTGGATGCGGAGCGAGACGAGCAAGTCACCGCGCTTCTCCGGCTGGCCGGTAACGATGGGCATGCCCTTGTTGGCGAGGCGGATCTGGCGGCCGTTCTGCGTCTCCGCCGGGACTTTGACGAAGAGCCGTTTGCCGTTCGGTGTCGGGACGACGACCTCGCCGCCGAGCACCGCCGTGTAGAGCGGCACGTCCACCGTCATGCGCAACGTGGCGGGATTCGCTTCATCGCGCGTGTACCGGGCATCGGGCAGGACACGCAATTCGAGGACGAGATCGCCCGCCGGGCCGCCGTTCGTGCCGGGGTGGCCTTTGCCCGTGTAGCGCAATCGCTCTCCGTCCTGCGCGCCCGCCGGGATCGTCACCGTCATCGGCGCGGCGCGGTTCATGTCGAAGCTGATTTGCCGCTCGCCGCCTGAGTATGCGTCCGCGAAGGAGACTTCCAACTCGGCGAGCGTATCCCGCCCGCGTCGCGCGCGGGGCGGCGCCTGGGTCGCGGTCGTGCCTGCCCCCCCGCGCGATTGCCGGCCCGTCGCGCGGCCGAAGAGCGTCTCGAAGAAATCCGAGAAGCCGCTGCCATCGTCGCCGTCGCTCGATGTGTACTCGGTGCGGAAGCCGCCGGCGGAGCCATTGCCGCGCGACCCGCCCTGTTGGGTGGTGAACCAGCGGAAGAAATCGTCCGCGTTCTGGCCGGCCGCGCCCTGGCCGCCGCTACGCTGGTACTGCTGCCACGCCTGCCCGTATCTGTCGTACTGCGCGCGCTTCTCGCTGTCCGAGAGCACGTCGTACGCCTCGCTGACGCGCTTGAACTGATCCTCGGCCCCGGCATCTTTGTTGACGTCGGGGTGGTATTTGCGCGCCTGCTTGCGGTAGGCGCTCTTGATCTGCTTCTCGTCGGCGGTGCGGGGAACGCCGAGCACCGCGTAATAATCCTGAAATTCCATCGCCTCTGTCCGTGCCCTTCCTGACGCACGACCGAGCGGGGGTGCGCGTCGCGCTTAGTCTAGGGACAGAATACACCTTGAGTCGGATCGTGTCAAGGTTGTGGCGCGGGCGCCGTCGCGATCTCGCGCTCGTCTCGGTGTACTTTGCGCAGCACGACGTTGCCAACCCACCACGCCAGCAGCGCCAGCAGCGCGACGAGCACGAGGCCGATAACCGGCCAAAGGAGCGCGGCGAAGCAGACGAGCGCGACGGCGAAGTCCTCACCGGCGGATGCAACGGGCGTCGGGATGCCGGCCATCACCGCGACGAGCGGGCGGCGATAGCGCACCTTGAGCAGATGCATCCCGAGCGCGAGCGCCACGCCGATCAGCGCGGCGAGCACGCCCGGCAGCGCCGTATTCTTCGTCGTCGCGAGCATGATGAGCGCCCCGGCGACCGGGCGGTAAATCACGCCGAGCCGGTCGTTCTGCGCGTCCCAGCCGGGAGCTTTGTCGCCGAAGAGCTCGACGGGCAAGAGCGCCAGGAGAGCAATCAGGCCGCCGTTACTCGCGATGAAGGTGTACGGGGATGCGATCGGGATGCGCCCGCTCAGGCGGTGGGCAAAGGCCAGCGCCAGCAGCGGCAGAAAGGCATTCCAACCCGCCGCCGCCGCCAATGCCATGCCCAGAACAATATCCATGCACCCCTCCGCGCATGTCCGAACAAATTATCACGCGCGCAGTATGGTTGCACACGGGCATGAGCGTCAAACCTGATGCCATGGGGGATGCCGTTGTGTCAATCTCTCCATGCGGAGGGCAGTCGCGTGGGATCAGCGGGAGCGCCGGAAGATCGCGGGCCAGATGTTGCGGTCGGCCCGCCCGGTGAAGACGGTCAGTGCGGCCGGGACGCCGAAGGCGAGCATAAGTAGCCCGAGGATCATCGTTACCACACCGAAATGGAGGAACGCCAGCACACCGCCAGCGATGATGAGGAAGGCTGCCGTGACGTTGAACAGGAACCACGCAATCCGCTTCTCGCGTGTCCCCGGATGCTGCCGCTCCTGCTCGTCCAGCGTATCCAGTTCCTGCCGCTGTAGGTCGGCCAGTATCTGGGCACGCCGTTGCGCGTCCGCAACGCCAGTCGGGCCGATGCGGTTATTGCCCCAACTGAACACGGCGCGTTCCTTTCCGATTCCTGACATCGTTAGTTGTAACTTGTAACTTGCATACACATCGCTACAATACTCCCACGAGGCGGGGAAGTCAAATTATCGGCCACCAGAGGGCGTGTCCCGAAGGCGGTCCGTCCAGGAAACGGCGGCGTCCCCGATGGTAGCGTAGGCTTCCAGCCTGCGTCTCTACGACAGGAGCGCAGGCTGGAAGCCTACGCTACCATATCTTACGGACTCATATGTTCACGGAGCGAGTCCGGCAGGCCCGGGAGGCGATCGGTCGCCAGTGTCATGTGGTAGCGGTCCCGCGCGATCAGCCAGAAGACGACGGTGATGAGATGGACGCGGCGATAGGCCGCCCCCGCCTCCACCGGCAGGAGCGCATCGTAGGTGGCGAGCCAGTCGGTCGCTTCGGCGGCGTCATCCTCGATCACCGCGAGGACATAGCGGGCCTTCGGGTAGGCCATATCGAGGCCGGCGCGCGCGTCGTCCGGCACGCTCTTCAGCGGGGCGAGCAGCTTACGGACGCGCGCGTCATTGCCCCGGCTCGCTCCCCAGAGGGCGAGACCGTGCTGCACGCGGTGGGCGAGCGTGTTGCCCTTCTGCTTGATGACCGCATCGAGCACCTGCGCGAGCGGTTCGAGGCGCTTGGCGACATCGCCGCCCGCGAGATAGGCGTCCGCGATCAAATCCGCGTTGTTGCCGACATATTCGTCCGGCAGCGCCTCATAGGAGTGGACGCGATCGTGCAGGCCGCGCTGGTAGCCGCGCTCCAGATAGGGCGCGATCCGTTCCACCGGGAAGCCCGCCGCGAGATAGGCGCGGGCCGCGTCCCGGCAGCGCCATGAGGTCAGATCGTAGCGCGCGAGGTCGTACGAGAGCATATCCAGCGCGCGGCGGGCGGCATCGAGCGCCGCCGCCTCGCGCGACGAAGGTTCGGTCAACGTGCATCGCTCCAGTCCAGGTGTCCGGGGTGTCACCACGGCTCGCCACAGAGATCGATCGTCCCGTCCACAGGCGCGGGCGAGAGGATCGGCAATACCATCGGCAGATTTGCCGTGAATGAGATGATCCCTTCGGGCTGCTGCACGAGCAGCGTCCCGTCGAACCGCCGCCACCCTTGCCGTTCGTAGAAGGGCACCGTGGGCGGCAGGCAGACGAGCAGCGCGAAGGCGACGCGCAATTCGTCCGAGAAGAAGCGCACCGCTTCCCGGATTCCGTGAGACGCATATCCCTGGCCGCGCGCGTCGGGATGCGTCTTGACGCCGCCGATGCCGCCGATCCGCACATGGGCATCGCCCACGCGCACGGTGCGGGTGAGCACGCCGACATGCGAGACGAGCCGCTCCGCGTCGTCCCAGACACGGATACTCCACTGCGCCTGCGCCCACGTCACTCGCGTCGCGGGGAGCGAGGCGAGCACTGACGGCGTGTAGACGGCGACCGTCAGCGCCCGGAGCGCCTCGCGGTCGGCGGTCGCGAGCGCGTCCACCTGTGTGATGTCAGTACGCATGAGGGGGTTCTCCGTTAATCGGCGCCTCGTCCGCTTCGGGGATCAAGAACAGGGCCATCTGACTGCCTGCCGCGATGCCGAGCAGGACGAGGCCGATACCCCAGAGAATCCGCGTGCTGACCGGCGACGCGGCGTAGAATTCGTACGCGGGGAGGACGGAGGCGAATCGGCGCCCGAAGCCGCCGAGCCAGTGTGCCAGGAGGTTGTTTGTGCCGTCCGGTTGATTGTAGAGCCATTGCGGCTGCCGGAGCCAGCCCGCCGTCCAGACGAACCCCCAGGCGCTGACGAGGCCGAGGAGCAACGCCGCGCCGCGTGGTCGCGCGCGGGAGGCGGATTCCCACCACCACGCGAGCGGCAGGGCAAGCAGCGGCAGCGCCGCCGTCCAGTAGCGCGCCGCCGGCCCCCACTCCCCCCACCAGACGATATAGGCGCTGATGATTGCCGCGTACGGCACGAGCACGAGCAGCAATGCGCCGCCGTCCGCCAGCCGCTCGCGGGTGTAGAGGACGAGTGCCGCTGCCGCGAGCAGATAGACGGGCGCGACGATCAGCAATCCCCATTGCGCGTCGAGCAGCGAGCCGAAGAAGCCGTTGATGCCGCCGCTGACCGAGTTGAACCCCGCGTGATCATGCCGGTTCGGGACCGGATAATGGTAGAAGACGAGCGAGTACGCCTCGAAGAATGCGAGCAGAGATGCCCGCCGGGATGATCGCGACGAGCGCCGGACGCCAGTTGGTCCGCAGATGCCGCCACGCGAAGATCAACGCCAGCCCCGCAACGACCGGCACGAAGCGCGCGTGCAGCCACGGCAGATACCCCGTGCAGACGCCGACGAGCGCCCATTGCCACGGCGCGTTGCGCGCCGCCAGCACGCGCCGCACGGCGTAGGTGAGCATCAGCGCGGCGGGCATCTCGGGGAAGATCAGGAACGCATAGGTCGCCAGCGGCACGCTCGCCATCAGAATCGCCGTCAGGATCAGCGCGCGATGGCGCGCCGCGACGGTGCGCGCGAGCAGATAGATATTCGCCGCCACGCCCGCCGCCATCAGGTTGTAGAGGAGCACGACGCCCGTCCGTCCGCGGAGCGCGAACGGCGCGAGAATGAGGACGGGGATGCCGAGGCCGTGCTTCGAGTAGAGGCCGGTGCGAAAGGTCTGCGAGGCGTGGGGCGGCAAATCCGGGGAGATGCCCGGCCAGCCCTGCCAATCGCGCGCGAGCGGATAGGACGGGTAGAAATGCAGCCAGTCACGGTTGGCGAAGTTGTTCGTCTCGTCGATGTCGTGGTCGTGGAGGAGTGAGTAGGCGGTCATCAGGTAGAACGGCTCGTCGCCCGTCACCGGGTCGAGGCGCGTCGTGATGCGCGGGATGCAGGCCGCGAAGATCGCAAACGCGGCGATGAAGACTGCGAGCATCACCCGCGTCTCGCTGATCGTCGCCAAGTGGAACCGGCTGCGGAGATCGGGGCGAACCGCCGTGGTCATCGGCGGCTCCGGGCGACGACCGCGCCGTAGATCGCTTCCACGGCTCCGGCCTGTGCCTGCCACGTCTGCTCCCGCCACGCCCGCTCGCGCGCCGCGTCGCCGAGCATCCGCGCCCGCGCCGGATCGTTGAGGAGGCTGGTGAGAGCGTCTGCCAGCGCGTCGGCATCGCCGGGCGGCACGAGCAGCCCCGTCTCATTGTGGCGGATGGCGCTCGCGTTCTCGCCCACCGCCGTCGCGACAATCGCCTGCCCGGCGGCGAGCAGATCGAGCGTCTTCACCGAGCTTTTCGCGCGGTTGATGAGCGTGTCCGCGAACGGGACGACCGCGACATCCGCCGCGCGGATGTACGCGGGCACATCGGCAAACGGGACGAACCCCGCCGATACGACCGCGTCACGGTGCGCCGCCAGCGCGCGTCGCCACGGCGTCATCCTCGCCATGCAGCCCGCCGCCGACGATCAGCAAGCGCGCATTCGGCAATGCGGCGCGCACGCGACCGAACACCGTCGCGATCAGCGCGGTCGGGAACTCGACGAAGCGCGTATAGAGAAGCACCGTCGGGCCGTTCAACCCAAGCCGCTGGCGCGACCCGCGCCGCATCCATCACGATCTGATCTTCATCGCGCCATGCGGCGTAGCGCGCCGCATCGAGGGCATTCGGCAGATAGGTGACGCGTCCGGCGGGACGCCGAGTCCCCACTGCTGCGTTTCGAGCGTCCGGCTCGCGACGGTGACGTGCGCCGCGCGGTGGGGCAGGGATCGCTCCTGCCAGGCGAAGAGGCGTCGCTGCATCGGGGAATAGAGCCCCCGGTCATTCCAGCCGCCCGCGCCTTCCCAGTCGTCGGTATCGAGGACAACCGGGATGCCGCGCAAGAGCGGCATGACGAGGCCGGCATATCCCTTCGGCTTGAAGAGATGGACGACATCGGGCCGCGCATCGCGCACCGCCGCCCGTAACGCCGCCGACGATGCGTGGCTGTCCGCAATCGCGCGGGTACCGCCGTGTTGACGATCTGGACACCGCGATCATCCCACGCGCGCCCGGCATCCTCGGGGTGATCCCACGGCGGCACGATGATCGTCACCGCGTGCCCGCGCGCCGCCAGTTCCTGGCCCATCGGCAGGGCGCGATACGTCATCGTCGCCTTCGGCTGCATCCCGAAACCGCCGAGCAGGACAATCCGCAACCGTGGTGTTGTACGGTCGGTGGCAATCTCTGTCGGTGTGGCGGGCGCGACCGTCTCAAGCATACCCCGGATGATACCACGCACCGCCTCCGGCAACGGCACGGGAACCGGGGAGCAGCGCAAAGGCGCAAAGAACGCGAAGAACGCAAAGTGGAGAGAAGAATGAGAATCCTTTTCCCTCCTTTGCGCCCTTTGCGCTTGTGGTTTCCCTCAGCCTGTGAGGGGTTCGCCATTGCGGGCGAGGCGTTGGCCATTGATATTGACGACGGTGTAGGCGCCCTCGGTCGGCGGCACGCGGATCGCGCCCGCCGAGACGCCGACGATGCGGACGGTGTCGCCGGGTTGGAGCGCCTGCACCTTCGGCGAGACCGGGAAGTTGGCGCGGCCCGCGTAACCGCGTTGCGGGGGAACAGCGAAATAGAAGGTCAGCGTCGCCCCTTCCGGTATCGGCACGGTGAGCACGATCCCGCCGACATCGACATCCGTGCTCGTCCGCGTCGCATAGGTGGCGACCGCCACCGTCCCAACCGGCCAGTTGGCATTGCGCAATGTGCCCGGCGAGTGGGGCGACTCGTTTCTATCGGTCGTCGGCGTCGGATAGAAGGCCGGGGTGGGCGTCGGTGGTGCGGGGATGGGCGTGATCGTCGCGGTCGGCACGGCGGTCTGGGTGGGGGGCAATGCTACTGTGGCCGTCGGGGGGGCTCCCGCGCACCCGGCGAAGAGCGCCACGGACATGAAAAAGAGGCCGGGGATGAGCAAACGACGCAACCCCGGCCTCCTTCATTCTTCATTCAATCGCTGGCGCTCAGATGCGGTTCTCCACCGCCCGGATGACGCCGACCAGTTTACCCTGAACGGCGACATTCGTCGCCTCCGTGTAGATCGGCTGCATCGTCACATTCGCGGGTTGGAGCCGGACGCGGCTGCCCTCGCGATAGAAGCGCTTCAGCGTCGTCTCGCGCTCGTTCTTCAGCCAGACGGCGACGGTGTCGCCATTGTCCGCCGTCACCTGCGGCTTGAGGATGACGAGATCGCCGTCGTTGATGAGCGCATCGACCATCGAATGGCCGCGCACGCGCAGGGCGTACAAGCCGTCGGTCGCCTTCGGCAGCATGGAGATCGGCATGGTGACCGACTCGGCGAATTCGCCCGCCGCGTAATCGTCCGGCACCTCAATCGGCTCGCCGGCGGCGATCCGGCCGACGACCGGGATGCTGACGACGTTGCTCGGCAGCGCACTGCTGAAGCCGACCAGTTCGATGCCGCGCGAGATGTGCCGGTTGCGGCGGATGAAGCCGCGCTCTTCCAGCGCATTGAGGTTGTAATCGACGACGCTCGTCGACGAGATGTCGAGCACTTTCTGAATCTCGCGGATCGTCGGCGGGTAGGCGTTCTCGTTGAGGAACGTCTCGATGAAATCGAGGATCTGCTCCTGCCGGCGCGACAGGCTCTTGGCTTTCTTCAGTGCGGCGGCCATGCTGTGATACCTCCCGATAGTGCGTGCGGTGTGCCTGATGCACACGCGCCGGAGTGGCATCACCCCGGTTCTATCGCTACAGTGTAAATGGAACGCCTGTTCGTGTCAAGTACACCTGTTCGCCTGAACGTACAATAGACATAACATTCACTTGCGCGCATCGCGTACAATGGCGGGCGAGACGCGATGGCGAGCATGGCGCCCGCCGCGAGACGGAGGCAGAGGCAATGGCAAGTCGCGATGGTTCGGTTCGGGTTGGCGTCCTGCATTCGCTCGTGCGGGTGGAGGAAAAACTCCTCTTCGCCGAACTGGAGAAACGCGGCGTCGCCTACACGCGCGTCGATGACCGCGAGGTGGCCTTGCCCTTCGACCGGCCAACGACGTGGCCGTTCGATGTCGTGCTCGAACGCTGCATCAACCACACCCGCGCGCTCCACGCGCTGCGGCTGCTGAACTCGTGGGGCATCGCGACGGTCAACACCTACAGCGTCGCGGAGGTCTGCGGCAACAAGTTGAATACGACCGCCGCGCTTGCCGAGGCGGGCTGCCCGCAACCGCGCGCCGTCGTCGCCTTCACGCCCGCGTCGGCGCTGGCGGCGATCGAGGAGTTGGGCTATCCGGTGGTGATGAAGCCGCCGGTCGGCTCGTGGGGCCGCCTGCTCGCCAAGATCAACGACCGCGACGCGGCGGAGGCGATCCTCGAACACAAAGAGGTGCTCGGCTCGTATCATCACAGCACCTACTACATCCAGGAGTATGTCGAGAAGGGCGGGCGGGACATCCGCGCCTTCGTCGTCGGGGACGAGACGATCTGCGCGATCTACCGCGATTCGCCGCACTGGATCACGAACACGGCGCGCGGCGGCAAGGCGTCCAACTGCCCGGTGACGCCGGAGACTGGCGGACCTCTGCAACCGCGCGGCGGCGGCGGTCGGCGGCGGCGTGGTGGCGATCGACGTCTTCGAGCACCCGGAGCGCGGGCTGCTCGTCAATGAAGTGAACTACACGATGGAGTTCCGCAACAGCATCGACACGACGGGCGTCAATATCCCGGCGATGGTCATCGACTACGTGCTGGCGGTCGGGCGGGGCGACATCACGCCGCAACTGCACATGGCGGTCGGGTTGGCCGGGGAGGGGAACGCATAGATGGCCCGCGTCTCGAAGAAATACGCGCCGCCGGGGCGGTTCGAAACCGGAGACCGGAGCCGTCACCGGAGGCAATCGACGAAGCGCCGCCCGCTACGGCGAAGCGGACATACCGACGAACGGCTATCACCCCTCGACCGCGCTGGCGATGCCGGAAAGCGCCGCAGATGCGCCGGGCGATTGCGGACAATGTCTGGCTGCACTTCACGCAGATGGGCGAGTTCGCCGAGGGCGGGCGGTTGGAGCGCCCGACGGTGATCGTGCGCGGCCAGGGGAGCCATATCTGGGACGCGGACGGCAATGAATATATTGACGGCCTCGCCGGGCTCTTCTGCGTCAATGTCGGCTATGGCCGCAGCGAGATCGTCCAGGCGATGATGGCGCAGTTGGAGCAGATCCATTTCGTCTCGCCCTTCTCCTTCCCGAATGTGCCGGGCACGGTGCTCGCGGAGCGGCTGGCGAAAATGTCGCCGACGGGCGAGGGGTCGCGCACGTTCTTCGTGACGGGCGGCTCGGAGGCGGTCGAGACGGCGCTGAAAGTGGCGAAGGCGTACCAGCGCAAACGCGGCTTCGCGGGGCGGTACAAGACGATCTCGCGCCGCTACGCCTACCACGGCACGACGATGGGCGCGCTCTCCGTCACCGGGTTGCCCTCCGCGCGCAATCCGTACGAGCCGCTCGTGCCCGGCGCGCGGCATGTGCCGATCCCGCATCCGTACCGCTGCTCGTGGTGCGACCACGCGGACGGCTGCACCTGGGCGTGCGCGGACGAGGTCGAGCGCACCATCGAGGTGGAGGGGCCGGAGAGCGTCGCCGCGATCATCATGGAGCCGGTGCAGAATAGCGGCGGCTGCATCGTGCCGCCGGACGGCTACTACCAGCGCATCCGCGATCTCTGCGACCACTACGGCATCCTCCTCATCATGGACGAGGTGATCTGCGGCTTCGGGCGCACCGGCAAGATGTTCGGCACCGAATTGTTCAACATCCAGCCGGACATCATCACCGTCGCGAAGGGGCTGACCTCGGCCTACGCCCCGCTCGGCGCGGCCATCGTGCGCCGCGAAGTCGCCGATCTCTTCGCGGGGGATGACAAGACGAAGTTCCAGCATGGCATCACCTTCGGCGGCAGCCCGGTCGCGGCGGCTGCCGCCCTGGCGAATCTCGACATCATCGAGCGCGAGCGGCTGCCGGAGCGCGCGCACGAGATGGGCGAATACTTGAAGTCGATGCTCAGTTCTGCCCTCGGCCAGCACCCGAACGTCGGCGAGATTCGCGGGCGCGGCCTGTTCATCGGCATCGAACTCGTCCGCGACCGCGACAGCCGCGCGACGCTGGACGACAGGGCGCTGCTCGGCTGGGTTTCGGATTCGATGAAGAGCAAGGGGCCTGATCTGCCGCGCGGACGACCGGCTCGATTCGGTCATCCAGTTGTCGCCGCCGCTCTCTATCGAACGCTCCGACCTCGACCGCATCTGCCGCATCCTCACGGACACGCTGGACGAGATGCGCGGCAAATTGACCGATGAGTAGCGTGTGACGCGGTCTCGGTGGCGGCGCCCCTCAGCTTACCGCCACCCATTCGGCACGAGAGAGGTAGCGGACGGGGGACGCGGCGATGGCGGACATATCATGGGTAGACGACGCGATTGATGTGGAAGAGGCGGCGGCGCTGACGGCGCGACTGGTGGCGATCCGCAGCTATCCGGGCGAGGAAGGTGATGTTCAGCGGGCCGTTGCCGCCTGGCTGACCGAGAACGGCATCGAGCCGGAGTTCCAGGCGACGGAAGGCGACCGCCCGAATGTGCTTGCCTGGGTGCGCAACGGCCCCGGCCCGACGATCTTCTTCAACGGCCACGTCGATACGGTGCTCGCCGTCAATGGTTGGTCAACCGACCCGTGGCAGGCGCGGCGGGACGGCGACCGGCTCTACGGCCTCGGCGCGTGCGACATGAAGGCCGGGGTGGCAGCGGCGATGCTCGCCACGCGGGCGCTCGCGCAGCACCGCGACGCCTGGCACGGCACGGTACTCTTCACCTCGGTCGTGGACGAGGAGGCGTATTCCATCGGCGCGCGGGCGCTCGTGGACGCGGGCATTCAGGCGGACGCCTGCGTCGTCACGGAGGCGTGCGACCTGCATGTCCGGCTCGGCGCGATCGGCAAGGTGCTCGTGCGCGGCGACGTGACCGGCAAGGCCGCGCACGGTCAGCACCCGGAGGACGGCATCAATGCCGCCGTCGAAGCGGCCCGGTTCCTCGCGAGGATTGACGAGATTCGCCTCGGCGAGCGGCATCCATTCGCGCCCAGTCAATGCGTGCTCTCGTTCCACAGCGGCAACGAACAGTACGTCATCACCGTGCCGGAGAAGGCGCAGTTCACGATTAATCGCCACATCGTCCCTGGCGAGACGGGCGAGAGCGTGCTGGAGGGGATGCGGGCGCTCGCCGAATCCCTGCATTCCCCCGCGACTTTCGCGTTCTTCATCGACCCACCCTATTACCCGCCGTGGGAGATCGCGCCCGATCACCCCTATGTCCATCAGGTCGCGGCGGCGTTCAGCGCGGAGACCGGCGAGCAGCCGCGGATGGACTACATGAGCGGCCTGGCGGACGCCAACTACTTCGCCACCGATCTCGGCATCCCGACCGTCGTCTTCGGCCCGACCGGTGCGAACTATCACATGGCCGATGAGTGGGTGGACATCCCCAGCATCGGCATCACTGCCCGCGTCCTCATCCGCCTCGCTCTCGACGTGCTCCAAGGATAGTAATCGCCTGCAACAGCGGGTCATTTAACCACCAAGACACCAAGAACACGGAGAACACCAAGGAACAAATTCGTCAGTCCCTTCTTGGTGCTCTTGGTGTCTTGGTGGTTGATTGCCCCCAGGCCTATCGTTTCAGGCGCGGCAGAACCTCTTTGCCGTAGAAGTCGATGCCCCGTTGCTGGTCGTTCTGGCCGATATGGACGTAGACCTGTGAGACGCCGCCATCGATCAGTTTCTGGATCGCCTGCGCATGTTCGTCCGGGTCGTCGCTGACCGTCCATGTCTCGGAGACTTTTTCCAGCGGTATCTCCCGGTCGGCCCGACGGAGGATGCTGCGCGGGTCGGGGTCCGTGACGAACTCCGTCCATGCATTCGGGATGAACCGCCAAAGGCGCGCGGCTTCCTGCCGCTCCGCCTCGCCGCCAACGACGACGAAGTGCTCGGCGAGGATGGGCATCGTTGACGGCTCTTTGCCCGCCTCGCGTGCGCCCGCTTCGAACGATTGGCGCATCTCCGGCTGCATCACCGTCTTCGAGTCGGAAATCAACCCGTCGCCGTGCATCCCGGCGAGGTGCATACTCTGCGCCCCTTCGGCAGCGATGTAGATCGGTACCGGCTGGGTCGGCACGTCGTAGATGCGCGCGCCTTCCACCTGGTAATACCGCCCATCGTGCGTCACCCACTCGCCGCGCCAGAGCGCGCGGATGAGCTCGACCGCTTCGATCAGCCGGTCCGCGCGCTCCCGATAGTCGCCCCATTCGCCGCTGGCGGGCTTCTCGTTCAGCGCCTCGCCGGTGCCGACACCGAGAAAGGGGCGGCCCGGATAGAGCACGCCGAGGGTCGCGAATGCCTGCGCGACGACTGCCGGTCGGTACCGATAGGTCGGGCAGGTGACGCCGGTACCGAAGGGGAGGCGCGGCACACGCTGGCCGATGGCGGAGAGCAGCACCCACGCCTGCCCGGCGTGGCCTTGATTGTCCATCCACGGGTGGAAGTGGTCGCTCGTCCAGAAGGCGTCGAATCCCGCGCGTTCGGCGCTCGATGCGTACTCGACTAATGCCGTGGCGGGGAACTGCTCGTTCGAGAGGACGTAGCCGATGGTTGCCATGATAGCCCCTTCGTCGTGTGGTCGATGACCGGAAAGCGTCGCGCCCGCATCTGCCACGCGGCAAGATGGATGCCGGACGCGATCGGATGATAGCGGCTGCCCCGCGCGAAAGTACGCCGATGTGACGGAACTATGGGCGACGGTGGGCGCGGCGATGCGCGACTGCCGCCGCCGCCCCGCCGAGGGCGAGGCCCGCCGGTCGAACCCAGCGGCGCGGCGTTTTCTCCCGCATATCCGCGAGCATGACGGTCGCGGTGTTCTTGCCGGGCGCGCCGGAGACGCCGCCGCCCGGATGCATACTCGCGCCGGTGAGGTAGAGCCCCGCGATGGGCGTGCGGTAGTTTGCGAGTTCCGGCAGCGGGCGGAACATGAACATCTGGTCGAGCGCCATGTCGAGGTGCATCAGATGGCCCCGGATCAGGCCGTTCTCCTCCTGCAAATCGAGCGGCGACTTGATGTAGGTCTCGGTGACGGCCTCGGTGATGCCCGGCGCGTACGGTTCGAGCGTCCCGAGCAGTTTCGCCGCCTCGCGCTCGCGGATCGCCGCCCATGATCCGTGCCCGTCGGCGAGCGTGAACGGGTGATACTGCGCCCAGATGACGGTGATGTGCTTGCCCGCCGGCGCCAACGACGGATCGCTCGCGGTCGGCGTCATCACGACGAGCGCGGGGTGCGTCGGCGGCAGGCCGGACGCCGCCTCGCTAAAGGCGCGGCGCAGGTACGCGACGGACGGGCAAATCAATTGCATCCCGATGGTGCGCTCCATCGGGCGCATCGGGATACGGTGGCAGGATATCGGTCGCGCAGCGAATGGTCATGCCCATCCCGTTGGCGATGCGGAGGGTCTGCACGCGGCGGCGCAGTGGCGCGGGGAGATCGTCCGGCGCGACGAGATCGAGCAGGGTCGTCTGCACATGCGCGCCGCTGACGACGGTCTGCGCCTCGATGCGCTCGCCGCCTGCCAACAGGACCCCCCGTACTCTCCCGTTGTCGACAATGATCTGTTCGATTGGCGCGTCGGTGATCACCTCGCCGCCGTGGTCGCAGATGTACGCGGCGAGCGCCTCGCTGAGCATCCCGGAGCCGCCGACGGGCCGGGTCAGGCCGACGGTGTGATAGATCGAGTGCGCGGTGAGGAAGGCGCCGCCGCCCACCTCATCCGGGCCGGGGCCGGATTGGGCAGCGAGCCACGCCAGCGGCGCGCGCACCTGCTCGCTCTCGAAGAGTTCATCGAGCAGCGCCCCGTACGGTCGCATGATCGTCTGCACGAGCGTATCCGAGCGGCCGAGTCGTAATTGTCTGGGCAGATTGCGCCCGATGCGCTTGGCGATGGCGGGGAACATATATTGCGGCGATGGCGGGGCGACGAAGGCGGCGAAGACGGCCTCGTTGAACTGGCCCCAGAGGGCGACGAAGGCGCGGTAGGTCTCGGCATCGCGCGGGCTGATGCGGGCGATCTCCTGGCAGGTGCGGTCGACGTCCTTGTAGAAACGGAGCGTCGTGCCATCCGGGAAGGGCGCGAAGGCGAAGGGGTCGGCATCCTGATACCGCAGGCCGTACCGCGCGAGGTCCAGTTCTTCGATGATGCCGGTGAGATGGATGAGGACATGGAACGACGAGCAGGTATCGACGCGGTAACCGGGCCAGAGCGCCTCGGTGTTGACCGCCCCGCCGATCACCGGGCGGCGTTCGAGGACGCGGACGTTGTGTCCGGCGCGGGCGAGATACGCGGCGGTGACGAGGCTATTATGGCCCGCGCCGACGACGATGATGGGATGCTCCACGAGGCGCCTTTCTCTGTATGGCGGGAGGAATGGGATCGCCACTTGTTCATCGAATGCACAGGGCGCATTCACAGACACTATGATATACTCTCGCCGTGTTCCTTTCTGGTCAGATTGGCGTGTGACATCACCGCTCCTCTGCGCACACAATGCGCACGGCGGGGCACTATCGCTACCAATCTTCCACGAATGGGCCGTCAACGCTGCATGGCAGATCATTGCACGCTTCCCGCGAGCCGGGTGTGAGTGGAAGCTCAACGGGGACCGTGCGCTATCGAAGGGAGCGACCGGGGATGCGGACCCCCTCATCATCCGAGGCGATGACGCCTGTCCAGACGATTGCGGATCGAGTCGTCACGAATGTCGAGCGCGTGATCGTCGGCAAGCACCGCGAGGTGCAACTGACGCTCGTCGCGCTCCTCTGCCGGGGCCATGTGCTGATCGAGGACGTGCCGGGCGTCGGCAAGACCGTCCTCGCCAAGACGATTGCCCGTTCCATCGGCTGTAGTTTCAAGCGTATCCAGTTCACGCCGGACCTTTTGCCCGGCGACGTGACGGGCGTCTCCATCTTCAATCAGGGGACGCGCGTTTTCGAGTTCCGGCCCGGCCCCGTCGTCGCCCAGATCGTCCTCGCGGACGAGATCAACCGCGCCACGCCGAAGACGCAGTCCGCCCTCCTCGAAGCGATGGAGGAGCGGCAGATCACGGTGGACGGCGAGACGCACGACTTGCCGGTGCCCTTCGTCGTCCTCGCGACGCAGAACCCGATCGAGTACGAGGGCACCTTCCCGCTCCCGGAGGCGCAGTTGGATCGCTTCCTCCTGCGCATCTCGCTCGGCTACCCGACGCACATGGAGGAAATCTCCGTCCTGCAAAACCAGATGTCCGGCCATCCGCTCTCGGGCATCGAACAGGTCGTCGATGTGGACGAGTTGATCGAGGCGCAGCGCTTCATCCTCGACACTGTCCGCGTCGATCCGCTCATCCTCGAATACATGGTCTCGCTGACCGAGGCGACGCGGCGGCACGACGAGATTTATCTCGGCGCCAGCCCGCGCGGCGCGCTCGGGCTCCTCTCATCCGCGCGGGCGTGGGCGGCGCTGGCGGGGCGGGATTACGTGCTGCCGGACGATGTCAAGGCGCTGGCGGAACCGGTGCTCGCGCACCGGCTGATCGTCAGCCCAGCGGCGCGGATGCGCAACATCGACGGGCGCGGCATCATCCGCGAGCTCTTGCAGCGCGTGCCCGTGCCGGGCGCGACGCCGTTCGCGCAGCGGGTTGAAGGGCGCCCGCGCGGGGCGCGCCCGTGAACGCGGCCAAGGTCGGCGTACTCGCGTTCGTCATCCTGATCGCGGCGCAGATAAGCGGCTGGGGTATCCTCGATACGCTCTTCTTCGTCGTCGTCGGCGTGCTGCTGATCGCCTACGTCTGGAGTCGCTTCAGCCTGCGCTCGCTCGCCCTCGTGCGCGACACGCGCACCGACCGCGCCCAGGTCGGCCAGACGCTCGACGAGCGGCTGCATATCGAGAATCGCGGCAAAATCGCGAAGCTCTGGATGGAAGTGCGCGATCACTCGACGCTCCCCGGCCACGCGTCGGCGGCGAGCCAGGTGATGCACCTGCCCGCCGGGCAGGTCCACAACTGGCGCGTGCGCACGCGCTGCACGCAGCGGGGCAAGTTCACCATCGGCCCGCTGACGCTGCGCGGCGGCGACCCGTTCGGGCTCTTCCCCTCGCAGCGGCTGATCCCGGAGACCTCGGAATTGATGGTCTACCCGGCGACGGTCGACGTCTCCTCCTTCGTCGTCTCGGTCGGCGACTTGCCGGGCGGCGCGGCGACGCAGCGGCGCACCCATTACGTGACGCCGAATGCCTCCGGCGTGCGCGAGTACTTCTGGGGCGATTCGTTCAACCGAATTGCCTGGAGTACGACGGCGCGGACGGGCAAGTTGATGGTCAAGGAGTTCGAGCTCGACCCGACGACCGATGTCTGGGTGCTCGTCGATTTGCACAAGCCCGTCCATACGGTCGCGCCGCCGCCGCAACCGGGCGTGCCTGAGCCGGTGGACGAGTGGGCGATCTCGACCGAGGAGACGGCGATCACGATTGCCGCCTCCGTCATGCAGCATTTCGTCGAGCAGGGGCGCAATGTCGGCCTCGTCGCGCGCGGGATGCACAGCGAGATCGTCAACACCGACCGCGGCGAGCGGCAGACGCTGAAGATGCTCGAGGCGCTCTCGGTCGTCCATGCCGACGGATCCACGGAGCTGCAGGAGGTGTTGACGGCGGAGGCCGTGCGCTTCGGACGCAACAGTGCGCTGATCGTGGTCACGCCGTCCGCCGATGAGGGCTGGGTGGCGGGGCTGTTGCCGCTCGTCTATCGCGGCGTCAAGGCGGTCGCGGTGATCGTCGATGCCGAGTCGTTCGGCGCGCCGCGCAGCACCTACCGGGTCGTGACCAGCCTGACGGCGGCGAATGTGCCCGTCTACATGGTCCGGCGCGGCGAGGAGATTGGCCGCGCCCTGTCGCACCCTATCGGCTTGTCGGACGCCGCACCGCCAACGATCCGCCCGACGCCGGAGCCGGCAGTTGCCCGCCCGCCGCGCGAGGAAGTGCGCGGCGGCATGCCCGTCCAGCAACCGGCCGCTCCGTAATCGCGTCACCGTTCGCTCCGTACAGCGCCGCCAGACGTGGCGCGGAGGGTTCGCAGCATGGCCCAACCACAGACCGATTGGAAGGCGAAAGTCCCGAAACTGACGTGGGAGCATGTGCGGCGCCCGTTCCGGGTGCCGGAGGGGTGGGGGGCGGTCGCGCTCGTTGCCCTGATGGTGGCGCTCGTTCAGACGGCCATCCTGCGAGCCGAGTGGGCGCCGGAGTTGCGCGTCCTGCCCTCCGTGACGTGGGTAGGGTTGCTTGTCGGCTTCGTCCTGGCGCGGATCACGCGCCTGCGCAACTATTATGCCCAGTGCACCGGCTTCGCCGTCGGCCTCGCCGTTATCTGGATGCGGACGCTCTCTGTCATCGACGACCAGTTCGGCGGCACGCGCGGCAAGTCGGTCGAGCTGGCGCATCGCATCGGCCACTACGTCCGCGCGGCGTGGAATGGCGGCGCGGAGGACGACCGCGTCCTCTTCGTCCTGATCGTCGCGGCGATGATGTACTTCTTCGCCTACTTCTCGATGTGGTGGATCTTCCGCTCGCACTGGCTCTCGCCGACGATCGGCGTTGCCGGGTTGATTCTGCTCATCAACCTCGGCTACGACCGCATCGACAGCGGCGTCTTTCTCTTCCTCTTCCTCCTGACGGTCATTCCCCTGGCGATCCGCTTTTACGCGTACCGGCAGCAGGCGGAATGGCGCACGGCGCACATCACCTTCCCGGATTCGCTCGGCTGGCGATTCATGTCCGTCGCCACCGGGCTCTCGTTCCTCCTGCTCTTCGTCGCCTATCTCGTGCCCTTCTCGGTGCATGGCGGGCCCGTCCACGATGCATGGGTGCAGGTCTCCCAGCCGTGGGACAATCTCCAGGGGCGGTGGGAGAATCTCTTCCCGAGCATCCAGGGGCGCGGGCGGACGCGCAGCACCTTCCCCGGTTTTGCTGCCTTCGGCGACTCATTCCAACTCGGCGGCGGCCTCAACCTGCCGCCCGATCCGGCCCTCGCGCTGACCTGCGACGCCATCCCCGGCCAGTATGTGAAGATGAATACCTACAACTTCTACACCGGCCACGGCTTCAAGAAGACGGTGCCGGATGATTTCAAGGCGCAGCAGCCGGACGGCAGCACCTACGACCCGCGCGTCTCGCTCGATGCCAACAAGAACGTGCCGCTCCCTGCCGCGGCGGACCAGACTGCGAAGAGCGCCAGTTGCACCGCTGAACTCTACCGCCCGCGCGGGAATATTCTGCCCATCATCGGCAACCAACTGGAGCAACTGAACACCCAGTCGCTCGTCAGCCTCGGCTGGCAGAGTTTCAATCTGACCGGGACGGCGATCCCGCCGACCGCCGCGCCGGTCCCCACGCCGCTCGACGATCTCGTCAAGCAAGTCTCCAGCTTGCAAGGCTTGACGATCCCGACCGACGCACCCCCGACGCTCCGACCCGGCGCGCAGGCGCAGGTAACCCTCCAGCGCGACGGCACCCTCGTCATCTTTGTGCCGCAGACGACGCCGACGACCTTCACGCCGGACCAGTTGGCGCAGATCGTCGGCCGCACCCAGCAGCAGGTGGCCGCGCAGGGTGGCGCGCCGCCGCGCATCCTCCGCGTGACGATTGTGCAGGCGCCCGTCCTGCAGCCGACGCCCTCCCCGGCGCCGACGACGATCGGCGGCGCCGCGACGGCTACCACCGCGCCAACGGCGACGCCGGGCGTGACCGGGACGCCGCAGTCCGCGCTCGTGCCGCTCGACAAACGCTTTGACGCGATCACGGCGGAGCAAAACCGCCTCGCCGGGACGCTGATCCAGACGCAGGTCGTGATCGAGAACGGCAAAGTGACGGCGCTCCTCTATCGCGGGCAGGCGCCGAACTTCCTGGATGTCGATCAGGTCGTCTCCACCGCGCCGGTGCCCGTGGGCAAGAGCGTCACCGAGACGGTCCGCGCCAGCGAGGCGACGGAAGAAATGCTGCGGAGCGCCCCCGCCCAACTGCCGAAATGGACGGAGCGGTACACGCAGTTGCCGGACGGCATCACCCAGCGCACCGCCGATCTCGCGCAGCAACTGGCGAAGGGGACGACGAACACCTACGACTTCGCCGCCGCTGTCGAGCAGTATCTCCGCGCGAACTATCTCTATCAGGAACGCATCAGCCTGCCGCCATTCGACCGCGACGTGACCGATTACTTCCTCTTCCAGTCCAAGCAGGGCTACTGCGAGTACTTCTCGACGGCGATGCTGACGCTGCTCCGCCTCAACGGCGTCCCGGCGCGCGAGGTTGTTGGGTATCTGCCGGGCGCACAGGCGGCAGATGGTCGCCTCGTGTCGAGTGAGAATCAGGCCCATGCCTGGGTCGAGGTCTGGTTCCCGCAGTATGGGTGGATCACCTTCGATCCGACGCCGCGCCCCGGTGTGCCGCCGATCACGCGCGGCCCGCAGATTCTCCCCGTCGTCAATGCGACCAATCCCGATGCGCAAGCGACCGGCGACCTCGCCGGTGGGCAGGACCGCCTCGACGCGCGCGGCGAGGATCGTTTGCGGCAACTCGACGACGAATTGAACGGCGGCTTCGATGCGGGCGGCGCGTATATCCCGCTCAAGCAGAATCGTCAGATCAGCCCGCTCTTCCTGATTATCCCGCTGCTCTTCGGCCTCTTCGCGCTCGCCATCGCCTTCCTCTGGTTGCGCACCTTCCGGGGCATGAGCGGGGCGACGCAATGGTATGCGCGGATGACGCGCGCGACCGGTCTCGCCGGTCTCGCCCGCGCGAACCGCACGACGACGCCGTACGAGACGGCCACCGCCGTCGCCGAGCGGCTGCCGGGCAGTAAGGATGCCGCCCTGCTGATCGCGCGGCGCTACGCGGAGGAGCAGTACGGCAACCGCCCGCCGGAGCCGAGCGACACGGCCGAGGTGCGCTCGGCGTGGATGCGGCTGCGCACATTGATCGTCCAGAGCGCCCTGCCGGGCAACCGGCGGAAGTTGCGCAAGGAGGCGGATGGCGCGCCGCCGATCCAGCCGCGCGGACGGCGGCAACGATAGCGATTGCTCTGCGTGACTTTACAGGGAAGGACACGGCGCGATGATGCGCTGGCTCCGGTTCGGGGTTCTGGGCGTTCTCGGCCTCGTGGTGGTTGTGGGCGGCACGCTCGCGATCTTCTCATGGCGGGTTGCCCACGAGGTGGCGGCGGTGGAGCGCACAATTGTCGTGCCGCTGCCGACCATCGTTGCCGCCGCGACCGCGACACAAGTTCCGCCCGCGACTGCCGTGCGTGGCGCGGCGAGGGCTTCGACGCCCACCATGCCCCCTGCACCGAAACCCACCGCCGTCGTGCCGCCGGACACCGCCACGATTCTCAAGGATGGCGTGGCGGCGGCCATTACCAACTCCGACGGTCACGAGGCGGTCTGGCAGGGGAAGCAATACATCCATATCCTGCTGCTCGGCCTCGACCGGCGCGACACGGAACCGACGCGCTCGGATACGATGATCATCGTCACGGTGGACCTCTGGAACGGCGTCGCCAGCATGTTGAGCATCCCGCGCGACCTCGTCGTGCCGATCCCCGGCAACGGCGAGGACCGCGTCAACGCCGCGTATGCCTTCGGACAGATCGCGCACCCCGACGACCCGGCGGCGGGGCCCGCGCTCGCCGTTGAGACGGTCTCCAAGCAGTTCAAAATCCCGATCGAGCATTATCTTCAAATCGATTTCAACGGCTTCCGTGGCGTGGTGGATGCCGTTGGCGGCGTCGATATTTCCGTCTCCGAGGTGATCGACGACGATGCCTACCCGACCGACGACTACGGCTACACGCATATCCACTTCGACCCGGGCTGCTACCATATGGACGGCGAGCAGGCGCTCGAATACGCCCGCACCCGCCACGCGAGCAGCGATGATGTGCGGCGCGACCGGCAGATGCAGGTGATGCAGGCGGTACTCAACCGGACGGCGGACCTCAACGCCGCGCGCCGCTTGCCGGACATTGTGAAGTCGCTCGGACCGTCGGTGCAGACGAGTATCCCGTGGGAGGGGCAGTTGTCGCTGGCGCGGATGAGCCGCCGGGTCAACGCGGCGGGCGTCACGCGATATTCGATCGCGCCGCCGCTCGTACACGACACGATTACGCGGTATGGTGCGTGGGTCTACGTGGGCGACTGGCCCGCGATTGACGCGCTCGTGCGCGAGGCGACGGATCCGAAGCGACCGATCCCGCAGGACCGGCAGGAGAGGCAGGCAGTGAACGCCAATGACGTCCCCAACACCCCCGCTGCGCCCAGTTGTGGTTCTGGGTAGCATCAACACCGACCTCGTCGTCCGCGCGCCGCGCTTCCCCCGCCCCGGCGAGACGATGCACGGCTCCGACTTTGCCGTCGTCGGCGGCGGCAAGGGCGCGAATCAGGCGACTGCCGCCGCGCGTTTGGGCGCGCCCGTGCAGTTCATCGGCGCGGTCGGCGCGGACGATTTCGGCGCGCGTCGCATCGACGAGATGCGTGAGGCCGGTGTGGATGTCAGCGCAATCGCGCGGCTCCCGGACGTGCCGACGGGCGTCGCGCTGATCACCGTCAACGACCACGGCGAGAACACCATCATCATCGCGGCGGGCGCGAACTGGCGGGTGACACCGGAGGATATTCCCGGCACGACGCTGGCGATGGCGGCGGGCGGCGTGTTCGTCGCGCAGTTGGAGTTACCGCTCGAAACGGTCGCCGCCGGGCTGGCGCGAGCGCGCGAGGCCGGGCTGACGACCATGCTCAACGCGGCGCCCTACACGCCGAAGGCGCGGCACCTCCTCCAGCACGTCGATATCTTGATCGCGAACGAAGGCGAGGCGGGCGATCTGGCGGAATGGGCGAGCGCCGTCTCGGAGGAGAACGCGACGGATGTCGCTACCCGCCTGCGCGCGCGCGGGCCGCGCACCGTCGTCGTCACGCTCGGCGCGGCGGGCGTGGTCGTCGCGACAAATGCCGAGACCCGGCTCATCCCCGCGCCGCACGTCGCGGTCGTCGATACGACGGGGGCGGGCGACTGCTTCACCGGCGCGTTCGCCGCCGCGCTCGTCGCCGACCTGGACATGGCGGAGGCAGCCCGGCGCGCCGTGGCGGCGGCAAGTTACTCGACGACGATCTTCGGCGCGACGACCGGCATGCCGACGACCGAGCAATTGGACACGTTCTTGCGGACATACGAGGCGTCGCCCGCGTAGCGGCGCGAGAAGGAGGCAATTATGCAGGCGAACAACTCTCCGCTGGTCCAGTTCGGTGCGGGTGGCGAGCAGTGGTGGCAGATTCCCGGTGGCGCGGCGATCTACACCAGCGATGGCGTGCCGATTGGCACGGTGACGGAAGTCGGCACCGCCTACCTGCGCGCCGGAGCGTCAATGATGGCCGATGGCGATTTGCACATCCCGCTACAAATGATCGGCATGTATGACGCGCCGACGAATGTCGTCCATCTCAACGCGACCGCCGACGCCGTCCGCACGATGTCCACTGCGGCGCCCGCGAACGATCCCCTCTCGCTCCAGTCCGTCCATGCCGGCGCGACGCCGACGGCAGCCATGCATGGGCCGACGACGGTGCATGAGACGACAATTCCCCTCCGCGAGCAAACGCTCCTGGTGGCGGTCCTGCCGACCGTCGTGAAAGAAGTCCTCGTGCGCCGCGAGACGACAACCGGCCTCATCACGATGACCGAAACCGTCCGCCGTGAAACCGCACATGTTGAGGGTGAGCGGGACGACGCATAGCGGCTGCAATGAAAAGCCGATCGGTTGACGAGCGATTGCTGTCGGTAGCGCAGGCTATCTGCTGCCGGCCGATCATGGCTCGGGTGTCGGTTCAGTCTGGTTCGCGTCGGCGCGGTCGTCGTTGGCGATGCGAACACGAGTGCTATACTTGGGGTGGCCATTCGATAGGCGTGTAATCGCCGATTGGAGGCTTCTTAGCGCGCTCTGCCGGGTGGACGACGATAGTACCCGCGTGGGCAGCCACCGGAAAGGGACTTTATCGCATGGGTTTGCCGGACCTTTTGCCGTTGTTGCGCGATCAGCCGTGGTTTGGAGAGATCATGCGCGCGGTCGAGGGGGACGCGCCGTCGGGCGTGCCGCTGCCCGGCCTGACGGTCGCGGCGCGGCCGTTTGTCGAGGCGGCGGTGGCGGCATATCTCGGCAGGCCGGTGCTGATCGTCACGTCCCGGCCGGATCGGGCGCATGAGGTCGTCGAGGCGGTGCGCGCATATCTGCCCCCTGCGTCGGTCGCGCTCTACCATTGGCAGACGCCGGATGCGCTGCCGTACGAGGTCCTGCCGCGCGATCCCGCCGTCTCCGCGCCCCGCCTCGGCATCCTGCACCGGCTGGCGACGGCGCACGACGACGGCGTCTGCCCGGTCGTCGTCACCGCCGCCGGTGGCCTGATGCGCCCGGTGATGCCGGTGGGGGAATTGCGCGCGCATACGACGATCCTCCGCGTCGGGGATCGCTTCAATGAGCGCGAGCGGCTGGCGGAGTGGATCGGCTGGGGGTACACGGTCGAGCCGGTTGTCGAGCAGCCGGGTCAACTCTCGCGGCGCGGCGGCATCATCGACATCTATTCACCGACCACCGACGGCCCGGTGCGCATCGAACTCTTCGGCGACGAAATCGAGAGTATCCGCCGCTTCGATGCCGCGACGCAGCGCTCGTCCGGTCGGGTCGATCGCGTCGCCGTCATCCCGCCCGTCGAGTTGCCGCCGTGGCGCGCGGCGGAGGCGTACGCCGCGCTCGACGACATCGATCTGACCGGCTTGCGGCCGGAGATTATCGCCGAGTGGGAGCGGCATCGCGCGACGCTGGCGCGCGGCGATGTGCCGATGCTCGGTGACGGCCCACTGACGCCCTATTTCCTGCCGGAGATGGCAACGCTGCTCGATGTCTTGCCCCCGGACGCGCTCGTCATCGTCGATGAACCGGGCGCGGTCCAACTCGCCGCGACGCAACTGACCGCGCAGGCGGAGGAGTTGCGCGCCCAGTTCGTGCAGGGCGGCGAACTGCCGCGCAATATCCGTCGTCCCGTACCTGCCGTGGGATGAGGTGATCGCGCGCGTGCGCTCCCGGATGCACCTCGAAATCGGCTCGTGGGAGGAAACACGGGGCACCGATGAGGATACGCTCGGGCGCGACGCGCTTGGCTTCGTGCCCGCGCCCGCCTTCGGGGGCAGGCTCGATCAGGCGGTCGAGGCGATCCGGGCCGCCTCGCTGACCGGCGAGCGCGTCGTGATCGCGACCAATCAGGATCAACGATTGCGCGAATTGCTGCTCGAATCCGACCTCTACCCGATGGCGCGCACGAACCCGCCGCGCCCTGCTGGTGCGCCGCTGGCGGCGCTCACCCCGCCACCGCCGGGCGCGATTGAACTGCTCCACGCGATGGCGCCCGTCGGCTGGCGGAGCGCGCCGCTCGGCGCCCTGCTGCTGACGGACCGGGAACTCTTCGGCGTCCAGCCGATCACGCGGCGTCCCGCGCGCCGGGCACAGAGCGCCGCGCGCGCCTTCGTCGAGGGGTTGGAGGAGGGGCAGTACGTCGTGCATATCGAGCATGGCGTCGGCGTCTATCGCGGCCTCGTCACGCTGACGACGAGCGGCGCGGCGCGCGAATACCTGCTGATCGAGTACGCGGGCGCGGACAAGCTCTATGTACCGGTCGATCAAACCGACCGTGTCGCGCCGTTTCAGGCGGGCGGCACCGAGCCGACGGTGCATAAACTCGGCGGCGGCGAGTGGGCGCGCACCAAGAGCCGCGTCAAGCGGGCGGTGCTCGATCTGGCAGACGACCTGATTAAACTCTACGCCGCCCGTGAGACGGCCGTCCGGCCCAGTTACGGCGAGGACTCGCCGTGGGACGCCGCGCTTGCGGACTCCTTCCCGTATGAGGAGACGGTTGACCAGCAGCGCGCGATTGGCGAGGTGACGCGCGACCTCGAAGCGAGCGAGCCGATGGACCGCCTGCTCTGTGGCGATGTCGGCTTCGGCAAGACGGAGGTAGCCCTTCGCGCCGCTTTCAAGGTCGTCAATGCCGGGAAGCAAGTCGCCATCCTCGTGCCGACGACGGTGCTTGCCCTCCAGCATTTCCAGACCTTCCGCCAGCGCCTCGCCGCCTTCCCGATTCGCATCGAGATGCTTTCTCGCCTGCGCACCGCCCGCGAGAATGAAAAGACCGCGCTGGCGCTGGCGGATGGGCAGGTGGACATCGTCGTCGGCACGCACCGGCTCTTGCAGAAGGATATCCGCTTCAAGAACCTCGGCCTTGTCATCGTCGATGAGGAGCAGCGCTTCGGCGTGCGGCACAAGGAGCGATTCAAGCAGATGCGCGCCGAGGTGGACGTGCTGACGCTCTCCGCCACGCCGATTCCGCGCACCTTGCACCTCTCGCTGATCGGTGTCCGCGACCTGTCGCTGATCCAGACGCCGCCGGAAGAGCGGCTGCCGGTGCGCACCTTCGTCACGCCCTATACGGAATCGATCGTGCGCGAGGTGATTCTGCGCGAGTTGGATCGCGGCGGGCAGGTCTTCTTCGTCCACAACCGCGTGCAGAGCATCCCGCACTACTACAAGATGCTCACCGATCTCGTGCCCGAGGCGCGCATCGGCATCGGCCACGGCCAGATGGAGGACGGCAAGCTCGAAGAGGTGATGCTCAAATTCGTGCAGCGCGAATACGATCTGCTGCTTTGCACGACGATCATCGAATCCGGCCTCGACATCCCGAACGCGAACACGCTGATCGTCGACGATGCGGCGAACTACGGGTTGACCCAGCTCTATCAATTGCGCGGGCGCGTCGGTCGCTCATCGAACCGTGCCTATGCATACTTCCTCTACGATGCCACCAAGCCGATGACGGCGGAGGCGCAGCAGCGATTGGAGGCGATTCAGGAGGCGACCGACCTCGGCGCGGGCTTCCAGTTGGCGATGCGCGATCTGGAGATTCGTGGCGCGGGCAACATCCTCGGCGCGGAGCAGAGCGGGCACATCGCCGCAGTCGGCTTCGATCTCTACACGCGGCTCCTGCACGCCGCCGTCGAGGAGACGCGCACCGGCGAGGCGACCCCGGAGGAGCGCCCCGTCTCGCTCGACCTCCCGGTGACCGCCTTCCTGCCGCCCTCGTATGTGCCGGACGATCCGCTGCGCATCACGCTCTACCGGCGCATCGCCGACCTCGACACGCTTTCCGGTGTCGATGAGATCGCGCACGAACTGACCGACCGCTTCGGCCCATTGCCCGAGGCCGTCGCGGGGTTGCTCGATCTCGTCCGCTGGAAGATCCGGGCGCGCGGCGTCGGCATCGAGGTCATCAATCAGATCGAGCACGAGATCGTTCTGCGGCCGGTGCCGACGGGGCGGCTCAATCAGGCGCGGCTCCTGCGCCAGTTCGGGCGGGAAATTCGCTTCACGCCGAATACCGTCCGTCTCAACGCCCGCCACCTCCCCGACTGGCGCGCCGCCCTGGATACGGCCCTCACCGAGATCGAGGCCGCCGCGCACGCGCTCCCCACATTACTGCGGCAAGTGTCGGTGCGCGCGCACCGTGACATCGTCGTGATGCCTTCGGCGGATAGCCTGACCCTCCTCGCATAGTCGCGGCAGGGCAGGCATGCTGCGCGCGCCATCGCGTCATGCCCGCTGAGCTACAGCAAGCGGACAAGGCACGGGTCGTCGTAGGCAGTCGAGAGATGAGGCGATACGTCCCGCACATCGTCGCGTCACATTTGCACGGGATTCGCCGTTATTCTATTGGTGGCATAGTAATATTGCCAATAGATGAAAAATAGCACAATTCTCGATTGCCGTACAACTGGATGTGCGTCGAGTGCCACGGCAGAGCGGAGTACGTAGTCCAGCGGCACTACCTAGATTGTTGATCTGTCGAAACGCCGAGGAAATCTACGTAGTTTCGCGGATGAATGATCGGTACCCATTCGCTAGATTGGCAGAATGGAGCGTTTGCCGATGCCGCGTCCGGCGATTTCTTGGCCTGCGCTTTCCGGCAGACACGGGGTCCTTGGGATGATCTGGAGGGCGATGACGATGAACGGGCGTTGGCTTAGGGTGCTGCTGATTTGGGGAATGCTCGGCGCGATGATCCCCCTTTCCATCATTAATCGCCTCGAAACGGTCGTGCATGCGGCGTCAGGCGGCGGTTGGGCGCTGACTGGGAATATGAAGGAGATTCGCACCTATCACACGATGACGATGCTCACCAGCGGGGTGAACGCGGGGAAGGTGCTGGTCGCGGGTGGCTCGGCAACGAATTCCCCTCCTCCCGATCACCCAACCCGACGAACTGTATAACCCGATCAACGGAACGTGGTCATATACAACGACGGCGATGATTGTGCCACGCTGGAGTCACGAGGCTGTCCTTCTCAACGACGGCCGCGTGCTTGTGGCCGGTGGTTTGTCCGTAGGTCCGTCAAGTGTTCAGCAGACCGCGACGGCGGAGGTCTACCAGACGAACGGGGCATGGAGCGCGGTTGGCCCCATGGCACATGCGCGATCCGGATTCACGATGACGCTCCTCGCGGATGGCCACGTGCTCGTCCTCGGCGGTTTTGATGGCACTCATGACCTCAGCGACGCGGAGATCTTCAACCCACAGTCGAACACATGGTCCGCGGCAGGCGGTCTGAATCACGTCCGTGCAGGGCACGCCGCGACGCTGCTGGCTACCGGCAAAGTTCTCGTCACCGGCGGTGCGAACGGCAACCCGGACGCTGACATGCACGAGCGGTTGTTACGAACTCATCAGTGAGTTATACGACCCGGTATCGGGCCAATCGCAGGACTTCGCGTCGGCGCAAGATCTCCACTACGGGGGGCGTTTTTCATACCCAAACGCCGCTCCAGAATGGCCACATCCTGATCAGTTTTCTCAGCTCTCCCACCGCCGATACGCCAGGGTTCGTCTTCGAGTACGATCCCACGAATGCCTCCACTCCCTTCATCGCGCGTGGCAATTCAGTCGGGACGAGCCGCACGGGACATGTCGCGATTCGGCTCGCCGATGACTCCGTGCTCTTCGCGGGGGAAGTACCTCGGTCTTCGATAATCCCAGCTATCTCGATACTGCGGTGCGGTTCTTCTTGGGCGCACGGAGCAGCCCGTACTTTGCACCGGTTGCAAACATGAACCGGGCGCGCCATACAATCACCGGGACGCTGCTGCCGAACGGCACGGTGCTCGTGGCGGGCGGGTCGGGCGACACCACGAGCGAGATCTATACCCCGCCCGCGAACCCGCCCATCGCGTCGCTTAGCGCCACGCAGATCGACTTCGGTGCGGTCCCTGTCCAGGGCAGTTCGCAACGGAATATTGCTATCACCAATACCGGAGAGAACTTCCTCGTTATTTCGGGCATCACCCTTTCACCCGGGCTCGATGGCAGCGGCGGTGGGTTCACGAGCATCATCCGCAATCAGCAGGATCCCACCAACTGCGACAGTTCAATCCTCGCGACGGGAGCTTCCTGTACGCTTACGATCACGTTCCTGCCGCGGGCGGTTCAAACATATACCGCCACGCTTACATTCACGGATAACGCCTCCGGCAGCCCGCACACCGTCTCGCTCTCCGGCTCCGGGGCGCGCGCGGATACCTTTTCTCCGACCAGCCTCTCCTTCGGCGCGCAGGCAGTGGGTACCGCCGATACGCGCGTCGTCGTCCTCACTAATGGCGGCTCGCAGACGCTCCATATCTCCACGGTCTCCGTCACCCCGGCGGACGCCTTTTCCATCGGCGGCAATAGCTGCGGCCAGACCCTCGCCTCTCAGGCCTCGTGCGGCATCACCGTTCGCTTCCAGCCGCCCGCCGGGCAAGCCTACACCGCCACGCTGAATCTCTTCGACGATGCCGCAGTGACGGCCAACATCTGTCGCGCTTTCGGGCTCCGGCTCGTTCGCGGGCGGACCCGCGCCCACTTTCTCCCCCGCCAGCGTGGATTTCGGCACTGTCCCGCTTGGTGCGTCGATCAATGGTTATCGCTCCGTCCAACTGACAAACGCGGGTTCCCAGCCCCTCTCCATCTCGTCCCTCTCGCTAGCAACGAGCGGCAACGGCGGCGACTTCTCCATTGTCGATTTCCGCTGCCAAGGGAAAACACTCGCATCCGGCGATTATTGCGTCGTCTACCTCAAGTTCCATCCCGGCGACACCGGTGGGCGATCGGGCACGCTCAACGTCTACTCGAATGCCAATGCCGATCCCAACGTGCCGACCACCCTCGCCCTCGCCGGCGCGGGGTTCAATGGCAGCGCGCCACTTGGGCACCTGCGCGAGGAGTTCACTGATCTCGGCAACCAGAATGTCGGCACCGTCGGTTTGGCGCAGACGGTTTACATTCAGAATAGCGGTAATAGCCCACTCACCATCTCCTCGATTGCTGCCGCCGGGGACGGTGGCAACACAGCGGATTTTGCCGTGGACGCTTCCGCCTGCACCGCGTCCGTCGTGACGACGGGCAATCAATGCCCCGTCTCGGTGAGCTTCGCGCCGGGGGCGGCGGGGGTGCGCAAGGCGTTTTTCTTCGTCAATGATAACGCCGCCGATAGTCCGCATCTGCTCTACTTCACTGGCACGGGCGTGGCGATGAATGCCCCTGCGGTTACGTTCTCTCCTCAACAGATCGCTTTCGGCGATCAAAGCTGCCGGCCAACCGAGCAACGCGGCGACGATCACCCTCACGAACAGGAGCACGCAGGCCCTCACGATCAGCAATATCGCCATGACGGGCTCGACGGACTTTAGTCAGACGAATACCTGCGGTGCGAGCGTTGCGGCGGGCGCGAGTTGCACGATCAATGTGCGCTTTACGCCATCGGCACAGACAACGCGCTCCGGAGCGGTGCAAATCACGGACAACGCAGGTGGCAGCCCGCATACCATCCCGCTCTCCGGCAACGGTATTGCGCCGGGCGGCGGCACGCCGGCGCTTGACACAAACTACTTCCGCGGCCCCGTCAACTATGGCGACGTGCCGGTCAATGGGCACGCTGTTGGCACCATCGCATTTCGCAATAGCGGCAGCGGGTACGCTTGTTGTGACGAGTTGCGCGCTCTCGAACAGCGACGATTTCACGGTCGATGACGTCTGTAGCATCATGGTCACCGCGCAGAATGAGGTGGATCTGCACGTCGGCGGGACGCCGCGCACAGTGGGAACGCGGACCACAACACTGACCATCACGGACAACGCGAGCGGCAGTCCGCATTCCATCCAAGTGATGGAGAACGGCACCGGCGCACCAACCGTACAGTTGCCTGCATCGCTCGACCTCGGGAACCAGCTTCTTCACGACTGGGCGGTCCGCACGCAAACAGTGACGCTCCACAATGCCGGCAACGTGCCGCTGATGATTACCAACATCACGACCACGAGCGAGTTCGCGCAGGCGAATGACTGCGGCTCCAGCCTCGCCGCCGCCGCTAGTTGCACGATCTCGGTGCGTTTTCGCGCCGACGGTGCTCGGCCCGCGCACCGGCACGTTGACCGTCTCGGATAATGCGGCGGGCAGCCCGCACACCGTCGCGCTCAGCGGGACGGGCATCGCGCCGCCCCCGAAGGTGACCCACCTCTCCACGCTCTCGGTTCCTGTCGTCGGCGATACGCAGGTGACGATCACCGGCACGGGGTTCCAGGCGGGGGCGATTGTCTTCTTCGGGGACACCGCCGGGACCATCGTCGGCACGCCGAGCGCGACGAGCATCGTCGTCGCGACGCCGCAGCACGCCGCAGGCACCGTGAACGTGACGGTGGCAAACCCTGATGGGCAGTACTGCGGACGTCGACCGGGCTTCTCGTTCGTCCCGACGAGCGGGGTAGGGCTGCCGCCGGCGCAGCCTGTTGGGCCGACAGGCGGTCCGGCGCCCGCGCCGATACCAGTGGCGCCAAACCCATCGGCACCGATCGGCGGCCCCCCCCGGCCCCGGTGCCGCCCTCCCGCTAAAAAGACAATGCGCCGCGAATTGTCGTGGCGCATCACTCATCGGCAATCAGACCAGCGACGGTTGCAACGCGATCTCGCGCCCTTCCGCGCCGGAGCGATAGATGGCGTCGAGGATACGGAGGATTTCCAGCCCCTGATCGACGGTGGCAATCGGTTGCGCGTTGTCCCGCACGCATTGGGCGAAGTGGCGCGTCTCGTTCGCGAAAGAGGCGAGCAGCATCTCCTCCGGGGTGAGGATGATCTGCGTCGGGATGGCATTGATCTGCTCGTCCGCAATCGTTGTGTAGAGATGATAGGGCGGGACGGGTTGCCCGGTCGGCGCTTCGCGGCCCCAGCGCTCGTACTTCGCGCCGCCGCGCGTGCCGAGCAGTTCGGTGAAGATATGCTCGCGCTCGATGTAGCCGCCCCACGACGTTTCCAAATAGATCGCGGCGCCGTTGTCGAGATGGACCATCGCCGCGCCGAGGTCCTCGATGTCGAGCGGGCCGAGCAGCGGCTCCATCTCCTTCGCCAGTCTGTCGTAGACCACGCCGCTCACGCGGGTCGCCTTCGGGCTGCCCATCAGCCAGAGGGCGAGGTCGAGCATATGAACGCCGAGGTCGATGAGTGGCCCGCCGCCGGACTTCTCCTTCTCCATGAACCAGCCGCGCACCGTGCCCGCCCAGCGGCGACGCACCCAGCCTGTCTTCGTGTAGTAGATGTCGCCGAGCGAGCCCGCATCGACGATCCGCTTCAGGGACTGAATCTCGACACGGAAACGGTTGTTGAGGGCGAGCATGAAGATGCAGTCGCTCGCGTGGACGGCCGCCGTCAGCCGCTCGCCCTCCGCGAGGGTGTTCGCGAGCGGCTTCTCGCAGAGGACATGCTTGCCCGCCCGGATCGCCTCGATGCTGATCGGCGCGTGCAGCCAGTTCGGCAGGCAGATACTTACCGCGTCGATGTCCGGGCGAGCGAGGATGCTCTGGTAATCGGTTGTCGCCGTCTCGACGGGGAAGCGCGCGTGCGTGCTCATCAGGAGCGATTCGCTCATGTCGCAGATCGCGGCGACATTGACGAACGGCAAGTGAGAATACCCTTCCAGGTGGCGTTGACCGGGCCAGCCGAGACCGATCACCGCGACATTGACCTTGCCATTTGCTCCGACGCTCACCAGATACTCCTTCATGATACGGCGTTCTCACCGGTGGTAGCGTAGGCTTCCAGCCTGCGGTCCCGCGCGCAATCAGAAACAACTCGCCGCGCAGTGTAGCACGCCGGTTGGCAGGGCAGAGAGGAATGAAAAGACCCCCGCCGGCGGGAGACCGGACGGGGGTTGGGGAGGGGGAAGAAGTGTGCTAGTTGAGCGAGTGGCCGCCACGGACCGAGGAGCGCCCCTCGATAATCAGTTCCTTCGCCTGCTCGCGCGTCAGGTCCTCGATGCTGCCCGCCTTGAGCGACTTCAGCCGCCCGGCGAGATCGAAGCCGTGCTCCGCCAGCGAGCGCAGTTGCGCGTGCTGGTGGACATTCGAGCGGTCGTCTGACGCGGGCGGGGCGATCGTCGCCGTCGCACCGTTCGCCTCGGGCTGGCTCGCGCCATTCGCCGCGCCGCGCCGCGTGGTGGGGAGGCGGCTCGGGGCGGGCGCGGGCGTCAACTCCACCTGTTGCGGCGCCTCGGTACGCGCCCGACCGACGGCGCCGATCGGGGTCACGTTGTCGGCGCCGTCCGGGCCGTCCGTGCGTCGGGTCGCGCGCTCGTCCTTCGCGGCGGCGCGGCCATCCATCGGCTCGCCGTCATCGAAGTCAGTCGCGGCGTCCGTGCCGTAGCCGAGCACGGCGCAGGCGCGCCCGATCGACTTCGTCTCCGCCTTCTCGTAGAAGTCCGGGAAGTCCTGCTGCGTCTCGCTGCCGTGGCCGCTGGAGACCGCGCCATTCGGCAGCGTAATGGTGCATTTGAAGCGCGCGTGATCCGCGTCGCCCTCGATCTGCTCGGTGACGATCTGGGCGGTCGGGAACTCGGCGCGGAGCCAGGCGACGCGCCACTTCACGTCGAGATAGTCCTGCATCCCCTGTCGCGTGCGAATCTTGCGCATATGGGCGGGGGCGTCGAAGGAGCGCGTCTGCGGCTGCTCCTCGACGGTTGCGGCGTTACTGCGTGCCATGATCGATCCTCCTCGTTAGCGGGCGGCGATGGGAGCGCCGGTCTCGGCCGGCTCCGCCTTCACGTCCGCTGCGTCTTCTTCGTGCGCGGCATTCGCCGTGCCGAGCAGCAGAAACTGCGAGATGACGACCTCGATCGCCGTGCGGATGACGCCGTTGCGGTCCGCGTACGGGCGCGTCTGCAAGCGCCCTTCGACAAAGACCGACTTACCCTTCGCGCCGTATGTGCTGATCGTCTCCGCCTGCCGGTCGAAGAAGACGAGCCGGAACCACTCGACCGACTCTTCGCGCTCGCCGTCCGGGGCGCGGCGGAAACCATTGACGGCCAGCGACGCCGTCGCCATCGCGACGCCATCCGCCGTATAGCGCAGTTCCGGGTCGTTGCCGAGATTGCCGATGAGTGTGACGCGGTTCAAACCTCGTGCCATGTTCTGTTCCTCCAGCCGCTTCGTTCGCTTCCGATATACGCTTCCGCTTAGGCTCCGGTGGGTGCGGCCTCAACCCCTTCCGGCGTATCGCTAGTATCGCATACGAACATTTGTTCGTCAAATTTGCCATCAAGAATTCCCGCATTCCAATGCGCTAAAAGAGGCATCGAAATTGCTCCGTTCTAATTTATGCTGGTTTTTGTTCTAATTTCTTGCGTCCGGCGGCATCGATCAGCGCCAGAGGAGCGTGACCTCTTCATCGTCCGAAAAGGCCCGGAGGATTTCCTCCGCGCGCGCCTTATCGTGGTCGAGCACGAGGATGTCGTGCGGTTGCAACGCCGCGCCGAGATAGGCGATCCCCATGCCACCAGCGCGCGCCATGCAAGCGATGTGATGCATCTTCAGGATGCCGATCATCATGTCGGCAGCCATTTGATTCTCCGCCGTGGCGACCGGGACGATTGTCCCCTCAGGGTGCTGCGCGTCGTGCGACTTCTTGAAGCGGAATGGCATCGCTAACCCTCGCTCAAGCGGGCGATCGTGACCCCGTCGCCGCCTTGCTGGTCGGGTGCGGTCTCTGCCCCGACGACGAGCGGGCTGGCGCGGAGATAGTCGCGCACCACCTGTCGCAGCGCGCCCGTCCCTTTGCCGTGGATGATGCGCAAGTACGGCATACTGGAGAGGACGGCATCGTTCAGCGCGCGATCGAGCACGCGGTCGATTTCCACGGCGCGCATCCCGCGCAAGTCCACCTCCAATGCGGCGTTGGCGGACGGGGCGGGCAGCGAGACGGGCGCGGGGCGCGGGGCGCGAGGTCGTTCGCCGCGCAAGGTGGCGCGCCGGGCGGCCTCGCGGTTGGAGAGTCGCGTCAGCCCGATGAGTGGCTGACGCATCGTGAACGAGCCGACTTGCACGTCCGCCTCGCCGCTGGCGGGATAGAGGACGGTAATCAGCCCCTCGGAGTCGCCGAACGCGGGCACGAGCACGCGGTCGCCCGCTTGCAAGGGGCGGTCCTGGCCATCGGCGGGGAGATTCGCCAGGATCGGCGGCGCGGGTCGCGGCGCGGCCGCCTCTTGCGCCACCGTCTCCTTCAACTGCTGCTGCGTTTCGAGGGCGCGCTGCTCCGCCTGCTTGATCCAGTCGCGAGTGACGCTCACCGTGTCCCGCTCGCGCGAGAGGCGGCGCAGGTCGGCGCGGAGGTCGGCCAGTTCTCGCTCGATCTCCGCCAGCCCCTCGGCGCGCGCGCTCGCCTTCGCCTTCTCCGCCTCATAGAGCGCCTTCGCGGCGTCGCGCTTCATCTGCTCCGCCTGGGCGCGCTCGCGGCTGGCGCGGGAGCGGGCGCGTTCCGCCGCCTCGCGCTCTCCTTTGATCCCTTCGAGCAGCGTATCGACCTGCACGACCTCCGGCGCGACGTAGTGCTGGGCACGTTCGATTACCTGCGGGTCGAGGCCGAGGCGCCGGGCGATGGCGAGGGCATTCGAGCGCCCCGGCACGCCGACCGTGAGGCGATAGGTCGGCGAGAGCGTCTCGACATCGAACTCGACGCTGCCATTCTCGACGCCGGGCGTCATGTAGGCGTACGACTTCAACTCGCTGTAATGCGTCGTCGCGATCACGAGCGGGCCGCGTTCGAGGAGGGTGGCGATCAGCGCGCGCGCGAGCGCGGAACCCTCCTCCGGGTCGGTGCCCGCGCCCAGTTCGTCGAGCAGCACGAGCGATTCGGGCGTCACGTCGCGCAGCGTGGCGATCACGCGCGTCATGTGGCTGCTGAAAGGTGGAGAGCGACTGCTCGATGCTCTGCTCGTCGCCGATGTCCGCGAAAATGCTCTCGAAGACGGGCATGACGTGTGCTCATCGGCGGGGATGTGCAGGCCGGATTGGGTCATCAGCGCGAGCAGCGCGACGGTTTTCAGCGCGACGGTCTTGCCGCCCGTGTTCGGCCCGGTGATGACGAGGATGCGGAAGCGATCGCCGAGCGAGATGTCGGTCGGCACGACCTCGCCGGTGAGCAGCGGGTGCCGCCCCGCGACGAGATCGAGTCGCAGCGTCGGGTGCGCGCCCTCCGGCGATTGCTTCGGCGCGTCGTCCGCCGTCCAGAGACGCGGCGGATTGGCGCGCATCTCGGCGGCGAGGCGCGCCTTGGCGAGCGCGAAGTCAATCGCGGCGAGACCGGCCATCGCCCGTTCGAGCGCGTCCGCCTCCTTCGCGACGAAAGCCGTCAGCGCCTGGAGGATGCGCTCGATCTCGCGTTCTTCGTCGATTTGCAGCGTCCGCCAGCGGTTGTTCATCTCAACCGCTTCCATCGGCTCGACGAAGAGCGTCTGCCCGCTCGCGGAGGTGTCGTGGACGATGCCCGGCACCGATGCCTTCTGATCGGCGCGCACCGGCACGACATAGCGCCCCGCCCGCTCGGTGATGATCGGCTCCTGCAACGCCGCCGCGCGCGCGCCGCGAATGAAGCCGTTCATGTACTCCATCAGGCGGCTTTGCGCCGTGCGGACGGAGATGCGGATGCGCCGCAGTTCGTCCGACGCGCTATCCAGCACATCGCCGCGCGGGGAGATGGCGGCGGTGATCGTCGCATCGAGGTTCGTGAAGTCGCCGAGCGCCGCCGCATGATCGAGGATGACTGGGAAGCGTTGCGAGGCATCTTCCAGGCGCGTGATTGTGCGGCGCAGCGTGCGCGCCGCCACCGCGGTATCGCGGATATCGAGCAGCTGCGCCGGATTGAGCGTCACGCCGAGCGCCGAGAGGCGGACGGGCTCGCGAACATCCCGCGCGCCGCCGACGCCGATCTCCGGATTGGAGGCGAGGAGCAACCGCGCCTCAGATGTTTCCGCCAACATGCGGCGCACCGGCGGAACCGCCGTCTCCGGTCGCAACGCTTCGGCCCGCTCCCGCGCGAGCGAGTAATCGCAGACGCGCGCCAACCGGGCGAGGACCTTCGGATATTCCAATGTATTGAGAATACTTGCCGCGATCGGCACGAACGATTCCCTTATGGGAGTAGCAAGTAACAAGCACACGCGGTTCCGACCATTTGCTACTTGCTACTCCCGGCTACGCGGAGCCGGTCAGCCCCGCGACGCTCGTATAAACGTCGGGCAGCCCGCGTGGGAAGAAGAGACCCACGAGGCGCAGATAGAACGACATCGGCTGCGCCAGTCGCGGCACGATGTGCGAATGCGCCGTTTGCTCGCGCGCGAAGGTGACAATACCAATCGTTACCGGGATGCGAGCGATTGTCACGAACGCCACGACCGCAATCAGCACCACCCCGAGCGCCAGCAGGACGGACAATCCTGCCGACAACGCATTGCCGAGAAGTGGCCCCGCCGCCCAGCGCGAGACCGCCATCACCCCCGCCACGCGCCGCAGCAACCCGCGCACCACAAGCGTACCACCGACGAGCAGTAAGACGAAGATCGCCAGCCGCACCGTCGTAACGCTCTGATCCGGCAAGAAGCGCACCACCGCGATTTGTGTCGCCGGACGATAGAGGATACCAGCCAGAACCGACGCCGCATAGAGCGCGACGATATCCGCCGCCACCGTGATCGGCGGCTGCGTGAAGGTCAGTGCCGCCACACCGAGCGCCCCAACGATCAGCCCGATATCTAATGCATTCACGCTCACCTCCCTAGGTGTACGTACATATCGCAGGTCATTGTAGCACGTTCGCGATGTGCATTCGTCGATGCTGACGATGAATGGGGCTGCATTGTGGCTGCCGGATAATTCTTTATGCGATGTTCGCGGATGAGCCAACCGTCATGCTGGCGTGAGATTCGCGAACCACCGAAAACGATGCGTGCAGCTACGGTTGGGCGAAGATCCGATGATCACCGACCCGCCGCCAGAGGATGCCGAGTTCGCCATCGATCGTAACGAACTCAAAGGTAGCACGACCATCCGGCCCGGAGCAAGGACCACGTCGAATTCCCAGATGCCTATTTGCACCTTGGACTCGTTTCATCCGCAATTCCGATGGCCATCGTGGCAATCGTGCGATCGCCTCTATATACGAAATCGCGTCGTTGACGTCATCGCTGGCACGGCGCAAGAGAGGGGACTCGCCAAATCATCGTGCGCTGCCAGGGCGCTCGATAGTGCGCCCTCGAAACACGTCTCGATACGCCATCATACTGGTCAATGATTCGGCGGTGCAGCAAGGAACAGCATCTATGACCCGCGCAGGTCATTACAACGACCGGCTGCGCAATCTGCGATCCACCTCGTTGTTCCATGCCAATCTTGCGGCATCGCATCGCGGTCCGGCACCATGTGCGTGAACGACCGCGTCAAGGTGCTGTTGATGGCCGCAACTCGATCAGACCCCGTATCAGATCGACGTACGACCATCAAAGAGACCACTGCTTCGTCTATAATCCTGCGACGTAATCTTCCTTTGGCAATCGTTACTGCTGCCATCGCTGCTCCCATCTGAACCAGCTTGATCGGCGTTGGACTGTCGTCTTATTCGATAGCCATTGGAGCCCTCCTCGTATCGCTTCTGTGCGAATGGCGTCAGGGCTTCTCTGTATCTCTACTATTGGGCAGCAGGATCGAATTCGTCACAATCGTCCATGGATCGGAGTTCAGGCGGTTTGTCTACACGAAATTGTGCAGTTGACGCTTCCGCGCTGCTTATGCTATGTTCTCCGAACAAAATGAATATCCCGCGATGAAGGGGAGAAGTACCCGCCACGCGGCCGACAGCGAACCAGGGAGGAGTGGGAGCCTGGGACGGCCAAGCGAGCGGCGAACGCGCCTCGGAGCGGCCCACCGAAGAAAGCGCACGGCGCAAGTAGGTGGCGGTGGGTGGCGCCCACGTCGGAACAGCGCCAACACGAGTGGTCGGGGGTTTTTGAGCAATCCTCCGGCAACGAGGGTGGTACCACGGGATGCGCTACAATGACGCTCTCGTCCCTCCGGACCGATGCGGAGGATGACGGGGCGTTTTTTGCTGTTTGCGACGGGCGACGAAGGCGTGACTCTCGGCGGCAGGCGCGGGAGGGGGCAGGAATGACGGGCGTCGTACTCGATACCAGCCAATACGTGGCGGCCGCGCTGGCAAAAGTGGCGGCGAATCCGGCGGAGCCGATTGCCAAAGCAGCCCTCTGCTGGACGGGCGGGCTCGATTCCGCCATCTGCGCCGCGCTCTTGCGCGAGCATTACCACGCATCGGAGATCATCGCCATCACCGTGGATGTCGGGCAGGGTGAGGACGAGTTGCTGCGGGCGCGGGAGCGTGCGGAGACGCTCGGCCTCGATCTCCGCTTCCTCGATGCGCGCGGCGAGTTCACGGAGTGGCTCGCGCAGGCGATCCGCGCCAATGTCGATTACGATGGCTACCCGTGCGCGACGAGCATGACGCGCCAACTGATCGGTGCGACTGCCGCGAAGTACGCCGCGCAACTCGGCTGCGACGCGATTGTGGACGGTTCCAGCGGCAAGGGGAACGACCAATATCGCGCGCAGAACACCTTCAAACTCTTCGCGCCCGACCTGCGCATCCTCATCCCGGTGCGGGACCTCAACCTGACCCGTTTGGAGGAGATGGCGCTCTGCGAGCATTACGGCATCCCGATTCAGGAAGTGATCCTCGGCGGCGAGGACAAGACGATGTGGTGCCGCTCGATCGCCTCCGGCGGCATCACGCTGGAGACCGAACTGCCGGATGACATCTGGCTCTGGTACACGCCGCCCTATCAAGCGCCCGATGTCGCGACGACGCTCACCGTCACCTTCGAGGCGGGCGTGCCGACGGCGATCAACGGGCAGCAGCTCTCGCTCGGCGAACTCGTCCCGATCCTCAATGAGATCGGCGGCGCGAATGGCCTGGGCCGCATCGACATCATCGAGGACGGCATCATGGACCTGAAGAGTCGCGAGATTTACGAAGCGCCCGCCGCCGCGATCATCCTCGCGCTGCACCGCGATTTGGAGCAGTTGACGCTGACGCGCGACGAAGTGCAGTTCAAGAAGATTGTCGACGCGCAATGGTCCACGCTCGTCTTCGGGGCGGAATGGTTCACGCCGCTCAAGGCGGACCTGGATGCCTTCATCGCCCAATCACAGGGGCCGGTGAACGGGACGTACGAGATCGAACTCTACAAGGGGACGATGACCATCCTCAACCGGCAGTCGCCCTCGTCGTTGTATTTCCCGGAGGTGCGCTCCATCCAGTCGTCGTCGTTCGATCAGCGCTGGTGCGGCCCCGCAGCGCAGGTGCGCGCGCTGCCGTTTGAACTGCTTGCCAGGCGCGACGCCCGCTGGAAGGCGGCGCGCGGCGGTGGACCAACAGAGGGAGAGTCCTGAGTGGCGACGCCCGGCCCGAAGCTCTGGCAGAAGGAATACCAACTGAACGCCCTCGCGGAGCGGTACGAGATCGGCGACGACGCGGTGCTCGATAACCGCCTCGTCCCCGCCGATGTTTGGGGCTCCATGGCGCACGCCATCATGCTGAACCGCATCGGCGTCCTGTCGGATGACGAAGTGAATGCGCTCCTCAAAGAGTTGGTACATATCCTCGCGCTGCACGACGCGGGCGCCTTCGCGCTCGCCGAGGGGGACGAGGATGTCCATACGAAGATCGAGAACCACCTGACGGAGGTGACCGGCGACGCGGGCAAGAAGATCCACACCGCCCGCTCCCGCAACGATCAGGTCCTCGTCGATACCCGCCTTTACACGAAGGGCGAACTGCTCGCGACGATGGCGAACGTTGTCGACGCGGCGGACGCATTTGCGGTCTTCGCCGAGCGCGAGCAGTGGACGCCGATGCCCGGCTATACGCACATGCAGCGGGCGATGCTCTCCTCGGTCGGCCTCTGGGCGAGCGCCTTCGCGGAATCCTTGCTGGACGATCTCGCGCTGCTGAAAACGGCGTACGAGATTACCGATCAGAACCCGCTCGGCTCGGCGGCGTCCTACGGCGTTAACCTGCCGATCGACCGGCAACTGACGACCGATCTGCTCGGCTTCGCGAAGGTGCAGAACAACGTCCTCTATACGCAGAACGCGCGCGGCAAGTTCGAGGCATTGGCGGTGCAGGCGCTGGCACAGGTCATGCTCGACCTCTCGAAGTTCGCGCAGGACATGCTGCTCTTCGTCACTGCCGAGTACAACTTCATGCGGATGTCCGAGACGCTGGAGACGGGCAGCAGCATCATGCCGCAGAAGCGCAACCCGGACTTGATGGAGTTGGTGCGCGGGCGGACGCATACGGTGCTCGCCTTGCAGCAGCAAATCTGCGGCATCATCGCCGGGTTGCCGTCCGGCTACAACATCGACTTCCAGGAGACGAAGGGGCCGATGATCCGCGCCTTCGACATGGTCAATGACGCCCTCGCGATCTGCGCCCTGACGATCCGCAACACGGCGGTCAATCAGGAGGGCATTCGCGCCGCCTGCACGCCGGAGTTGTTCGCAACCGACGCCGCCTACCGGCTGGTGCGCGAGCAGGGGATACCGTTTCGCGATGCGTATCATCGGATTGCGCGCATCGCGCACGACTTGCCCCCTGTGGACCCGGACACGGCGCTCCGCGAGCGGACGCACCTCGGCGCGAGCGGCAACCTCGGCCTCGATCGCCTGCACGGATGGATCGCGCAGGAACAGACAATCGTCCAGCAGCGACACGACCGGTTCGCGGGCGCGATTGGCGCGCTCGTCGCGACGGCGGAACAGGGAATCGGCGATTCCCGGAAAGGATAGCAGCGATGACAGCGGCAACGACAACGACGGCCGAATGCCCCGAATGCGGCGCGGAGTGGCAAGTGAGCGGGTTGACCAAGGGTGAGATCATCCAGTGCCCGGAGTGCGGCGTGGAGCTCGAGGTCGTCGAGACCGAGCCCCTCGAACTGCAACTCGCCCCCGAAGAAGAGGAAGATTGGGGCGAATAAGTAACGAGTAACGAGTAACGAGGGGTCGCGTCGTGCCTGATCGCTACTCGTTACTACGCGAACGGAGTGAGCGTGACGCAGCGTGTGGCGATGTTGATGACGCGGATGCGGATGGATGAGAAGCGGATCGTTGCCGCCCTCGAAGCGCGCGATGCGGTCGTGGAGGCAATCCCCGATCACACGCTCGTCTTCGATCCGCATACGGACGCGCGCGGCCAGTACGACGTGATCGTCGATCGCTCGCTCCATCTCTCGCGCTCGCGCTACGTGACGACGCTCTTTCAGGCTGCGGGCATCCCGACCGTCAACACACCGGCGGTGATCAATCTGTGCAGCAATAAACTGCGCCAGAGTACCGTGCTGCACGAGGCGGGGGTGCCGGTGCCCGCCGTGCGCATCGCCTTCTCGCCGAAGGCGGCGGTGGAGGCAATGGAGGAGATCGGCTACCCGGTCGTCCTCAAGCCGATTATTGGCACGGGCGGGCAGCTCGTCTCGCTGATCGAGGATCGCGACGCCGCCGAAGCGGTACTGGAGCACAAGGCGACGCTCGGCTCGGCGCACCATGAGGTCTTCTATATCGAGGAATACGTGCCGAAGCCGGGGCGCGACCTGCGCGCGACCGTCGTCGGCGGGCAGGTACTCGCGGTCGAGGCGCGCAGCGGCGGCGGCTGGCGGATCGGCGCGAATCGTCACCTGAAGGTCGGCTGCGACCGACGTTTCGACGGCGATTTACGATGTCGCGATGCGCGCCTCGCGGGCGATTGCCGGCTACGTCGGCGGCGTGCTCGCGGTGGATATTTTGGAGCACCCGGAGCGCGGCCCGCTCGTCGGCGAGGTGAACTACGCCGTCGAGTTCCGCGAGACCGAGGAGGCGACGGGCGCGGACATCGCCGGGGCCATCGCGGACTATGTGCTCTCCGCCGCGCGGCGTGGCGCGCACCTCGCCGGGGCGGGCGCCCGTGAATGAGCAGGCGGCCCGCGCCGATGAGATCGCGCTCTTGCACGACCTTGTCGCTATCCCGAGCGTGAATCCCGACGAGCGGGCGGCGGTTACCTACCTCTGCGAGCAGATGGCGCGGCGCGGCTTCCTGACCAATATCGACGGCATCGGCAACGCCATCGGCAGCGTCGGCGACGGACGGTTCCACGTCGTGCTGCTCGGCCATATCGATACCGTGCCCGGCCATGTACCCGTGCGCATCGAGGGCGATGATCTCTACGGGCGCGGCAGCGTCGATGCGAAGGGGCCGCTCGCCACCTTCGTCGCCGCCACCGCGCGAGCTTTTGATCGCGGCTTGCTCGACGGATTGCGCGTCACAGTGATCGGCGGCATCGGGGAGGAGGCGCACTCGCCGGGCGCGAACTTCCTCGCCGAGACGATGCCCGCGCCCGACGCCTGCATCATCGGCGAGCCGGGCAACTGGGAGAGCGTTGTGCTCGGCTACAAGGGCAGTATGCAGTTCCGCTACGAGATCGAACAGCCGAACGCGCATGGCGCGGGCCAGCAGTCGCCCGCGCCACAGATCGCGGTCGGGGCGTGGAACAGCATCGTCGCGCTCTGCGCGCCGTACAACGAGGGCGTCACCGGCGCGTTCGACCGGGTCGAGCCGACGCTGCGCGGCTTCTCTTCGGAGAGCGATGGGCTGGTGCAGCGGGCGCGGCTCGACATGAATGTGCGGATGCCGCCATCGTTGAACCCGGACGCGCTGTGGGACCGGCTCGCTACTGAGGTGCGGACCGGGCGCCTGTCACTGCTGGAATCGCCCGTGCCCGCGTACCGCTGCGAGAAGAACACGCCGCTCGTGCGCGCGCTTGCTTGCCGGGGTGCGGGCGGCGGGCGGCACGCCGCGCTTCAAGGTGAAGACGGGGACGGCGGATATGAATGTCGTCGGGCCGGCGTGGAAGTGCCAGATGGCGGCGTACGGTCCGGGTGATTCGTCGCTCGATCATACGCCGACCGAGCATCTCAGCCTGACGGAATACGGGCGGGCGATTGAGTCATTGGCGAACGCGCTCGGCGAGTTGGCGGCGCAGGTGCGCGGGAGGGCTGCATGAAGCTGGGCATTCTGCTGTCGCAGGTGCGGGTCGAGGAGAAGAACATCCTCGCCCGCGCCGCCGAGCGCGGCATCGCGGTCGAGCGCGTCTTCGACCGCGAGGTCCATTTCGATCTCAGCCGGCGCGCCTTCCCCGATGTCGATGTGGTGCTCGACCGCTCGCTCGTCCACTCGCGCGCCGAGTACACGCTGCGCCTGCTCTCGTCGTGGGGCATCCCGACCGTCAATAGTTTCTCGGCGAGCCAGATTTGCGACAACAAGTTCCAGACGACGCTCGCCTTCGTCGAGGCGGGCGTGCCGACGCTGCGGACGATGGTCGCCTACACGCCGCAATCCGCGCTCGACGCGATCGAGGAGATGGGCTACCCGGCGGTCCTGAAGCCGAACACCGGCTCGTGGGGGCGGCTCCTGGCAAAAGTGAACACCCGCGCGGCGGCGGAGGCGGTGCTGGAGCACAAGGCCGTGCTCGGCTCGTTCCACCATTCGATCTTCTACATTCAGGAGTACATCCACAAGCCGGGGCGCGACATCCGCGTCTTCGTCGTCGGCGACCGGGCGATTGCCGCCTCCTACCGCAACGCCGAGCACTGGGTGACGAACACCGCGCGCGGCGCGACCTCGACGCACGCGCCGATCACGCCGGAAATCGAGCAAATCTCGCTCGATGCCGCCCGTGCGGTCGGTGGCGAGATCATGGGCGTCGATCTCGTCGAGACCGACGCGGGCATGAAGGTGATCGAGATCAACGTCGGCGCCGAGTTCCACGGCCTGATGGAGACGACCGATGTTGATATCGCGGGGGAAATCCTCGACTATGTGATCGGCAAGGCGCAGCAAGCGGGCGGCGCGCGTGCGGGCGTGACTGCGGAACGCGCTGCGGAGTAAAGGCGGGGCACGATGCGCGAAGAGACAACGGAATGGTTGGCGTCCGCAGCGGAAGACCTCACTGCCGCGCAGGTATTGTGCGATGCCGGGCAATACCACGCGATGGCGCTGCACGCGCAGCAAGCGGTGGAGAAGGCGCTGAAGGGGTTGCTCGTCGAGCGGACGGGCGAACTGCCCGCGCGCACGCACGATCTGCGGCGGATCGGCGCGGAGGTGGGCGTGCCGCCGGAGATGCTCGCTCGCCTCGTCGAGTTGTACGCCTATTATCTGGCCGGGCGCTATCCCGGCACGGCGCACGGCGACGCGCAGGTGCGCGCGCATGCAGGAGGCGACCGCCGCATTGGCGACCGCGCGCGAGGCGCTCGACTGGACGCGGGAGCGCCTGGATGTGCCGGGGGCGCATCAGGCGAGCGCGTGATTGCGGAGCCGTTGCCGGCCGACCGGCGCCTCGTGGAAGCGTTTATCGCGTCGCTCCGCGGGGACGGCATCATGGTGACGACGCTCATCTGGTACGGATCGCGATCGCGCAGGGCGGCGACGCATCCGGGGGCGGACTTCGATCTGATCGTCGTCGCGCCCGAATTCGGCGGGCTCGCCTGGGTGGAGCGACTGGTCGCCGCCTACGCGCATTGGCCGATCACGCAGGCGGCGGACATCTTGTGTTACACGCCGGACGAATTCGACCGGCTGGCCCGGCGGGCGAGCATCGTCCGCGAGGCAGTACAAACGGGGCGACGACTGACAATCGCGCCGAATATATGATCGGACGTACGCGGTTGAGGCATTTTCCTTGGTGGTAGCGGGCAGAGCGCCTGCCTCCCCGACAAGACGGCAGGCTTCTGCCCGCTACCACCAGATTTTCCCTCGAACTGCGTAACTCCCGCTATGAGAGGCAGTGGCATATGGAACGGGTAACAGCGAGCATCGTCGGCGGGTCGGGATACGCGGGGGGCGAACTCGTCCGCCTGCTACTCGGCCACCCGAATGTACGAATTCAGCAGGTGACGAGCGAGCGGCAGGCCGGGAAGTTCGTCCGCACGATGCACCCGAACCTCCGGGGTCGTACGGACTTAACCTTCTCGCCAATGGAGGCGCTGGAATCCGTCGATGTGCTCTTCCTCTGCACGCCGCACGGCGTGACGATGGGCAAAATCGATCAGTTTCTCGGCAAAGCGAACATCATCATCGACCTCTCCGCCGACTTCCGCCTGCGCAACCCGGCACGATTACCCGATCTGGTACGGGCATGAGCACGCGAAACCGGAGTTGTTGCGCGAATTCGTCTACGGGATGCCCGAGTTGCACCGCGAGGAGATTCGCGACGCGCGCTACATCGCCTCGCCGGGCTGCAACGCCTCCGCCGCCATCCTCGGCCTCTACCCGCTGGCGCAGGCGGGCGTGCTCGACCCGACCATGCCGGTCGTCATCGAATCGAAGACCGGATCGTCCGGCGCGGGCGGCGAGAGCGGCCTCGCCTCGCACCACCCGGAGCGGTCGGGCGTTATCCGTTCCTTCAAGCCGACCGGGCACCGCCACAGCGCCGAAGTGATCCAAGAATTGACCTTCGATGGCCGCGTGCCGCCGGTCGCCATGTCGGTGACGAGCGTCGAGGCGGTGCGCGGCATTCTGACGACGAGCCATGCCTTCCTCAAAGAGCCGCTGGAGGACAAGGACCTCTGGAAGATCTTCCGGGGCGCGTACAAGGGCGAGCCGTTCATGCGCATCGTCAAGGAAGCGAGCGGCATCCACCGCAACCCGGAGCCGAAAATCCTCACCGGTTCGAACTACTGCGATGTCGGCTTCGAGCGCGACCCGCATTCCAACCGCGTCGTCGTGCTCGCCGCGATCGACAACCTGATGAAGGGCGCGTCGGGCCAGGCCGTCCATTCGATGAATATCCGCTGCGGCTTCCCGGAAACGACCGCGCTCGAATTCGCCGGCTTGCACCCGGTCTGAGCGGAGACGCGGAGGACACGGAGGACGCAGAGAAATACGGAGAGAAAATTGAAGAATGCATCCAACCATTTTCCATCTCATCCGCGCTCTCCGCGTCTCTGCGGTTCTCCCCGGTTTCAATGGAGGTTCGTATGCTGGTGATTAAGTTGGGCGGGAGCCGGGGCATCGATACGGAGGCGTTCGTCGCGGACCTCGCGGCGGTCGTGAGGGCGGGCGAGCGGGTCGTCTTCGTGCATGGCGGGAACAAGGAACTGGATGATCTCTGCGAGCGACTGGGGATCCCGGTGCGGCAGGTGACGAGCGCGACGGGGCAGGTGAGCCGCTTCACGGATGCCGAGACGATGGATGCCGTTCTTGATGGCGTACGCGGGGCGGATCAACAAGCGGCTGGTGGAGAAGTTGCAGTCGCTCGGCGTCAACGCGGTCGGACTGACCGCGATGGATGGCCGGATCGCCTCCGGGCGGCGCAAAGCGTCCATCCGCATCGTCGAGGACGGCAAGCCGAAGATGCTGCACGGCGACTTACGCGGGCTCGATCGAGACGATCGACCCGACGCTGCCGCGCCTGCTCGTGGAAAATGGCTATCTGCCGGTCCTCACGCCGCCCGCGATCAGCACCGACGGCGAGGCGATCAACGTGGACGGCGATAAATTGGCGATGGAACTGGCCGTCGCGCTCGGCGCGGAGGCGTTGCTGATCTTCTCCAATACGCCCGGCCTGCTCGCCGATGTCAACGACGAGGCCAGCCTCGTGCGTCATATCCCGTTCGCGGGCGAGACGGACGATGCCGCGCTCGCGATGGCGCAGGGGCGGATGAAGAAGAAGGTGCTCTCGGCCTTCAACGCGCTCAAAGGCGGCGTCGGGCGCGTCGTCTTCGCGGACGCGCGCGTCGCCGAACCCGTCCAGCGCGCCCTGCGTGGCGAGGGCACCGTTATCGCGCCCCGCGTGCTGGAAAGAACCTAACCCCCCACCCCCTTCCTTCCGAGGGAAGGGGAGCGAGGCGCGGCACATGATTGTTCCCCCTCCCCCGAGGGAGGGGGCAGGGGGTAGGAAAGAGGAGGTCCATCAATGGCGACGACGCTACCGACCGACACGGCGCTCGATATCGCTACCATTCGCGAGATCGAAAATGCCGATCTCGTCCCGCTCTACGCGAAGCGCGATGTCGCGCTCGTGCGCGGCGCGGGGACGACGCTCTGGGACTCCGACGGCAAGGAATATCTGGATTGCATGAGCGCGTATGGCGCGGCGATCCTCGGGCACGCCCACCCCGCCGTCACGGAGGCGATCACCCGGCAGGCCGCCGACGCTGACGACCTGCCACCAGTCGTTCTATAACGACCAGCGCGCCCAATACCTCCGGCTGCTGATGCAGCATACGCCTCCCGGTATCACGCGCGCCTTCTTCTGCAACAGCGGTACGGAGAGCGTCGAGGCGGCCCTGAAGTTCGCCCGCGCCGTTACCGGGCGGCAGCATCTCGTCGCCACCCGCCGCGCCTATCACGGTCGGACGATGGGCTCGCTCGCCGTCACCGGGGACAACAAGTACCGCGAGGCGTACGCACCGATGTACGGCTCGGTCACGCACGTCAACTACGGCGACCCCGACTCGCTCGCCGCAATCACGGACGAGACGGCGGCCTTGATCCTCGAACCGATTCAGGGCGAGGGTGGCATCCACCCCGCGCCGGATGGCTACCTGAAGGCGGCGCGCGAGGCGTGCGACGCACACAGCGCACTGCTGATCTTCGACGAGGTGCAGACGGCCTTCCGCACCGGCACGCTCTTCCGCGCCAGCGCCGAGGGCGTCACGCCGGACCTGATGAGCGTCTCGAAGGCGGTCGCGAACGGTCTGCCGATGGGCCTGACGTTGATGACCGAGGCGGTCTCCGCGCAGGTGCCGCCTGGCACGCACGGCAACACCTTCGGCGGCAACCCGCTCGCCTGTGCGGCAGCGCACGCCACCCTCGCGACGATCCTCAACGACGGATTGTTGGATCAAAGCCGGGACGTTGGTGAGCATTTCGTCGCCGGGCTGCGCGGCCTCAATCACCCGATGGTCCGCGACGTGCGCGGGCGGGGCTTGATGATCGGTGTCGAATTGAAGACGAAGGTGACGCCCGTCCTGCGCCGGATGCAGGAGGCAGGGCTGCTCGCGCTCCCGGCAGGCGGCTTGATTATCCGCTTCTTACCGCCGCTCATTCTGACGAAGGCGGAGGCGGACCGCGCGGTCACCCTCTTCGCGCAGGCCCTCGGTTAACGCTCCGCCGGGAGAATACGACGGTAGTGATACCAGAATATCTGCATATTCTGGTATCACTACCGATCTCTGATGGGTTGCGCAGGGCTCGACGACCGCCCTGAGCGTCATGCAGGCTTGTTCGTCGTCAGCGTGATACGCTGATCGGTCGTGGCGGCGTCCATTGGTCGCAGCGGGGCGCTACGCGGGTCGGATGACGGCCCGGCTTGCGCGGCGCTGCGGTGGACTTCCGAATTGGTCGTCAATGCATTCCATTTCGCGACATACGATTGAATCGTCACGACGAGCGCGGCGTGGCTCCAGGTCAGTGGCGAGACCGAGAGCGGCGCGCCGGTGTATGGGTGTACCTGCTCGGCGAGGATGCCGCTCTCCAGCGTGTGATCGGTCACCCATTTGATTAGCGTCGCGGCCTGCGCGAGGTCTTCCGGCGTGCGGGCGGCGGCGATGTGATAATCCGCCATCCAGAGCGTGCAGATGAACCAGGGGTTGCCGGGGCAGTCCACGATGTCCTGCGAGACCTGATGGTAGTAGTCGTTCTGGTAGCGGGCGAAGCCGCCGACCGGCTGTCCGCACCGCCAGCGCCTGCTGCACGGCCTCCATCGTCGCCTTGATGCGCGGATCATGCACCGAGAACATCCCGAAGACGACCAGTCCCATCATGCTCGCGTCGAGCGTCGGGTCGCGCGTGATCGTCCCGTCCTTCGCGACGTTGATCATGCGCGACGAAGCGGCCTAGCGCCGGGTCGAACATATGCTTCACGGTGGCGTCGTGGATCTCCTGCGCCGCCCGCCGCCAGTCCGCCGCAGCGTGCTCCTGCGCCGAATGCGTCGGCGAAGTTCGCCGCGGCGCGCAGGCCGGACCAGACCGCGCCGACCGTCCACGCCATGATGCCGTGCCGCTCCTCCCAGAGATCGTACGACGGGGCGGGCAGACCCGGTGTGCGGCTCGCGGAAGCGGGTCATGAACTCGCCCGCCGCGCGCACGAGCGGCCGGTAGAGGGGCGAGACGAACTCGACCTCACGATAATGGCGGAAGTGCTCCCAGAGCGCCGCGACGACGAGCGCCGTCTCATCCTCCTGGATCGGCAGTTGCGGCGTGCCGTCCGGCGCGACGAACGGGTGCCACGTCGAGCCCATCGAGCCGTCCGGGTTGTATTTGTGCAGCAGGTAGCCTTCGCGCGGGATCAATCGTGCGATGAAGTCGAAAAACTGTGCGCGCGATATCCGGGTAGCCGGCGCGGATCAGCGCCGTCGCGACGAGCGCGCCGTCGCGCGGCCACATGTAGGTGTAGGTATCGCGCCCGAATTGGAGGATGTCGGCGTCGCTGGCGGCGATGATCGCGCCGTTGTTGTCGATGTTCGTGCGGATCGTCAGCAGGCTGCGGTTGAAGCAGTGGCGCGCGCCATCCGGGAGGTCCGCGAAGGTGCGCTGCTCCTTGCGGAGCCAGAGATTCCAGTAATCATGCGTGCGGCTGAGGTAGGTCTCCGGGTCGCGCTCGCGCATCCGCAGATCGAGATTGCCGACGACGCCGATCGACTCGCCCGCCGCCAGCCACCAGTACATCACCCGGCTCTTGCCCGCCGGCACGGCGATTTCCGTCCCGCCGATGCCGTCAATCGAGCCCTGCGCGACGGGATTCTTGCTCAATTTGCCGTCCTCGGCGTCCCGCCACGTGCCTTCCTTGCCGTGGATTTCCTTCTCGCCGACCGCCCATTGGCGCAGTCCGGTCTGCTCGCCGACGCGCGCATTGAGCAGGAAGTAGCGCAGCCCCTTGTAGAAGACGAGCCCGCCGGTTCGCGGGTCGTAGTAGCCCGTGTCGCCGACATTGTTGCCCCAGAGATGCGCGTCGAAATGGAAGAAGAAGCGGACGATGATGTCCGTCTTGCCGAGGTTCTCGGTGACGACTTTCTTGATGTAGACATTCCGGTTGAAGTCCACGACATCTTCGATGTGCAGGCAGATACCGAGGCCGTCGTGCTGCGCGCGGACGTTCGTGACGAGCGTTTCCAGCCGATAGCGGAGGGGGCGCTGCCAGCCGTCGTCATCGAGCCACGCGAAGCGCGGGTTCGTGCCGTCGGCGTTCGCGACCCAGACGCCGAAGCGATTGAGCCTGCCCGTCGGTGTGGTTCTCCTGGCCGACATGCGGGAAGTAGACATCGCGCAGCGTGCCGGTGTTGTCGAAGTTGACCAGCAGCGACCCGTTGCCGATCGGTAGATCACGAGGCATCGCGCGGCTCCTTCCCGTCGGTGCGGCCGACCATGTGCAGCTTGATGAGGTTCGTGCGCGCATCCGTGATGCGCACCGACGAGCCGACGATGACGAGCAAGTCCTTCTCCCGGATATGCCCCTCGGCGATCAACGTTTCGCTCGAATGCGGCGATCGTCGCCTCCGCCGTGTGGTGGAAGTGCGTGCGATGCGGCTGCAATCCCCACCAGAGCGCGAGGCTATCGTAGACCGTCGCGCTCTCCGTGAGGGCGATGATCGGCATCGGCGGGCGCAGCGATGAGACGAGCCGCGCGGTATAGCCGGAGCGCGTGACGACGACAAGCGCGCGGGCGCGGAGATCGCAGGCGAGGCGCACGGCGGCCTCCGCGATGGCACGCGCGTGTGCGTGCCTGCCCGGACCGTCGCGCCTCCGCCAATCCGGCAGCGCGACCTCCGCCTGCGCCGCGATCCGCTGCATCATCCGCACCGTCTCGACGGGGTATGCGCCGATGGCCGTCTCGCCGGAGAGCATCACGGCGTCCGTGCCGTCGAGGATCGCGTTGAAGACATCCGACGCCTCGGCGCGCGTCGGCTGCGGGTTTGTCGTCATCGATTCGAGCATCTGCGTCGCGGTGATGACGACCTTGCCGCGCTCGTTCGCCAGGCGGATGATCCGCTTCTGCGCGGAGGGCACGCGCTCCGGCGACAGCTCGACGCCGAGATCGCCGCGCGCCACCATCACGCCGTCCGCCGCCTCGATCACCCCGGCGAGGTCGTCCAGCGCCTCCGGCTTCTCGATCTTCGCGATCAACGGCGTCGTCGCGCCCAGACGCTTCAGCGCCGCCCGCGCCAGCCGGACATCGTGCGGCGCTGCGGACGAAGGAGATGGCGACATAATCCACGCCGAGCGCGACGCCGAAGGCGAGGTCGGCGAGGTCCTTCTCCGTCAGCGCGGGCGAGGAGACCTTGACGCCGGGGAGGTTGATCCCTTTGTGCTCGCGCAAGCAGGCCGCCATGCACGACGGTCGTCACGACATCGGCGCCCTCGACGCCCGTGACGCGCAGTTCCATGTGCCCGTCATCGAGCAGGATACGGTCGCCGGGCGCGACATCGTCGGGCAAGTGCGCGTAGGTCGTGCTGACGCGGTCGGCGGTGCCCGGCACGTCGTCCGTCGTGATGCGGAAGGTCGCGCCTTCGTTCAGCGTGACCGGGCCGCCACCGGCGAGCGGGCCGGTGCGAATCTTCGGCCCCTGCAAATCCTGCATGATCGCGACCGGCTGGCCGAGCGACGCGGCAACCTTGCGGACAGTGTGGAAGCTCGCCGCATGCTCGTCGTGCGTGCCGTGGGAGAAGTTCAGCCGCACGACATCGACGCCCGCCCGGAGGAGCGCGGCGATGACCGCCTCGTCCGCCGTGGCCGGCCCGAGCGTCGCGACGATCTTCGTCGCGCGGTGTCCGGCGGCGTCATGCGCCGTCTGCGTGCCTCGGCGATCATCGTGCCGCGCCCGGCGCCGAGGACTGCCGCAACCACGCCCGCGCGCGTGCGCGACGAGCCCATCGAAATCGCCGTCGCGGATCATCGCCTTCGGCATCAAGTCGCTGCCGAGGCCGACCGATTGCGCGCCCGCCGCGAGATAGGCGGCGGCATTCTCGCGCGTCACGCCGCCCGTCACCATCAGCGGGATATCCGGCAGCGGGCCGCGCAGGTGCTTGATGTAGGTCGGGCCGCCGAGCGATTCGCCGGGGAAGACCTTCACGTAGTCCGCGCCCGCCCGCGCCGCCGCGACGATCTCGGTCGGCGTCAGCCCGCCGATGGCGACGAGCGCGCCCGCCGCGTGGCCGATGCGCACGAGCGGCGCGTCGCAGATCGGTGAGACGAGGAAGCGCGCCCCGGCGCGCAACGCGTCGGTCGCCTGCTCCTCGGTCAGCACCGTGCCCGCGCCGACGACGACGGTGGGCGGCAGCGCGGCAATCGCCTCGCGGATGCTCTCCGCCGCGTTCGGCACGGTGAAGGTGATTTCGATGCCGCGCACCCCGGCGGCGGCCATCGCGCGGGCGGCGAAGAGCGCGTCCTCCGGCCGCTCCGCGCGGATCACGGCGACGAGGCGGAGCGCGGCGGTGTCAACAGTAGCGTTGGGCATCTCGGTCCTCTTCCTGGTTCAATGGGTTCGTTCGGCTATATTGGCACGCAGGGTACCACACCACTGTCGCAGTGCTCCACGGCGCTGTTGGAAGGGCGGGCTTTCCAGCCCGCGTCTCTGTCGCCCGCCCAGGCTGAAGCATACGCTACCGTCTGATTCTTACGACGAACGGTGTAATTCCTGTCGATAGTATGACGCAGACGGGTGGCAAAGGGTCGCGCGGTATCGGTGGTGGCGCGCTCACCGGTCGTCCGGCGGCAGGGCGCGGGTTGGCGCAATCGTGGCGTGTGACTGGGTCGCCTGCGCCGTCTTCTGGTGGTGCGAGAGCCAGACGGGAAGCGCCCCCGCGATCACCGCGCCGAGCAGCATGACGGGCCGCGCGCCGATCAGCGTCGTCAGCGCGCCCGTGGCGAAGAGCGGCACGAGCGAGACAACATTCGCGATCGCCCCCTGAGTGGCGAAGGCTTGCGCCTGCACGCCCTCCGGCACGCGCTCATTCATCACCGTGCGCGCGGCGACGACGGTCAATGAGATGCCGAGGCCCATCGGGATCGCGAAGAGCATCGCCGTCGTGACGATCGGCGGCACATGGGCGGCGTGCGCCAGTCCGGTCATGCCGAGGTGGAGGGTGCCGGCGATGAAGGGACGGAGCAGATTGATGAGCGCGAGCCCGGCGAGCGACGCGACCAGTATCACGAACCCGGCGGTCGCCACCCGGCTCCGCCCCGCGAAGGCGAGGGCCGGGGCGAGCGCCAGCCCGGCGGCCGCGCCGATGGCCGCCGGTGCGGCGACATAGACGGTATTCTCCGGCGCGATGCCGAGCACCTCATGGGTGTAGTAGGGGAAGAGGACGATCAGGCTCTTGAGCAGGCATGCCACCACCGTCAACTGATTCGCGGCGCGGTAGACATCGCGGTCGCCGGCGATAATCTCCCACCCCGCCCGTAGCCCCCGCCGCACCGCGCGTGCCGTTTCCTCCGGACGTGCCATTGATTCCCCTGGCGCGTCAATCGCACCGGCGCGCACCGTCAACACCGCTGCCGCGATCAGCAGGGCGGCTACGACGATGAAGACCGAGCGATCCCCCAGCGTCTTCAGGAAGAGCGGGGCAAGGATGACGATGCCGACCACCTGCGCGCCCAATTGCGTCAGATTCAGGAGGGCGTTCGCCCGGCTCAGGCGGCGCAACCCGACGAGGCGCGGCAGCACAGCGACCCAGACAGGCCCGAATACCTGGCCGACTGCCGCGAAGAGGAAGATCACCGCATACGTCCGCCAGACATCGCCGATCACCCGAATGAGCGCGATGGCCAATACGATGCGCAGGGCGAGGGCGGCGATCAGCACAGCCCGCTTCGGCAGGCGATCGGCGATCACCCCTGCCGGGATGCCAAAGATGATCGCCGGCAGCGTGAAGGCGATCACCAGCAGCGTGCTATGGATGCCGGAACCAGTCCGCCGCACGATGGCGATCAGTAGCGCGTAACCGAGCGCGTACTCCGCCGTCTCCACGCAGAGCTTCGCGAAGAGCAAGCGGCGAAAACGCGGATCATCCGTCGCGGGCGACGGCGTGGCGTCGATATGAGCATTCCCCGTCGTCATGCGCCCCATCTTCCCACGATGATCGGGCCGCGAGCCACGATCCTTGCGTCCGCCACGACGATACGCCCGAGAATGTAAAACGTTGTATTTTAGTCAATAATGCCGTAGACCGTCACGTCTGCTACCGCCGAACGTTCAGAGAAGTAACACGGGTCACATGGGGCGCTAGTATACCGGTGAGCGGGACAGTACAGGGAAATGAGTGAAGCGGTGATGACGAACGAATCTATCTCATCGGCGTGGTGGCAGGAAATGCCCAATCGTGCCTGTATATTGGATTATGCATTTGATGAACAGATTATCGCATTCGCGGCGGAATTGGAGGAGCCAAACGCCGCCGCCGCGACGACACTGCGGTTTCGCGTTTTTCCCGTCAGCGGCACGCCAGCGACCGCCCCGCCGAGCGAAGTCCGCCTGCTCTCCATCGTCGGCGGCTCGTCGTGTATGTTTGTCTTGCGGGTAATCGAATTCGGTACGGAGTCGCTTGTGGTTGACGCGCAGCCGGTGTCCAGTTCGCAGCGACCGCTCCGCCGCTTCCCCCGGACGCCCTATCAGTTGGGCCCGTGTACGGCCGTCGTCCACAGCGCAGTGCGCCAGTGGCGGGGGCTGGTCGAGTTCTGGGTTCACGACGTGAGCACGCAAGGGGTCGGTTTCGCTGTCGTCACGGGCCACGCCGACCGTGTCGCGGTGGGCGACTATCTCCGCGCGCCGGTCACGTTGCCGGACGGCCAGCGCAGTTGGATCGACGGCGAGGTGATCTGGCTGACGGCGGACGGGCGCGGTGGCCTGCTCACGCGCCGCGCCCCGGAATGGCGCGTCACGACGACCGCGCCCGCGACCCTGGCGATGATCTGATCGCCGATCGTGCGGCGGGCGATGCAGACGTCGATGGGCGCCTGTATGTGGACGGTGGGCGCGGGCTTAAGCCCGCGCCCACCTCGCTAGGCTAAAGATCGCCGCCACCGCTGTTGCGAGTCTTCCGCCTCTTCCCTTAGATTGCGATCGTCGGATACAGTTCGACACGGGCGGGCGTTCCGGTGACCGTCACCGGCACTTCAGCCGCCGTCACGCCGTTTGCCGGCACACGGTCGAGCGCCTTCTGGCCGCCGCCGATGATGACGCCGCGATCGTCGTAGGCGATGGCCGAGACGGAGACATTTTTCAGGTCCTGCGGGAAGGTACTCTTGACGACGCCGGTGATCAGCGCGCCGGAGAGCGGATCGCCCTGAAAGAGAACGTCCGCCACGCTGAGCGGCGACACACCCTCGAATGCGCGCGTGCGACCGGGACTGACATCGAAATCGACATTGACGATCCGCACGTTCTGGGGCAAATAGAGATCCCCCGCGATGCCGAGCCGCTGGCCCGGATAGACGACGGGGATGTAGCTCGTCTCGGTGCGCAGCACCTTGCCCGTCGCGTCGTATGCCGAGACGCGGAATTGCGTGAAGTCGATCGCGCTCGTTGCATCGCTATTCTCGACGATCAATGCGTAGCCGACATCGCGGTCGTTCTGCCCATACCCTTGGGCGACGACCTTAAGCGTGCCGGGGCTCGGTGGGGCGGCAATGGCGGGCGACGCATTCGCGGGCGGAGCGAGCGATGCCGCTGCCGCGGACGGGCGGGACGCCGCTGTCGATACCGGCGTCGGCGCGAGGGCTGTTGCCAGTTGGGAGAGTTCACTCGTCCGGGTCGCGGTCGCGGCGGCGTTCGGCGTCGGGCTGGATGGTGGGACGGTAACAACAACGGTGACGACCGAGGTGGTCGATCCGCAGCCGACGAGCAGCATTGCCACCAGGGCCATCATCCATCGGGTCCGCATCCGCCCTGCCTTCCCCACATGTATTGCCGGACCGAGGCACGTTAAACGTCCGTACACATCGTAGCAGGGGGCGCAAGCGCCATCGCATACGAGCGATGCACGCGGAGGCCGAAGCACCTTGATCGCGGAAAACGGGGAGTGGTAGCGCGTACGGGGTTCGAACCCGTGATCTCCGCCTTGAAAGGGCGGCGTCCTAGGCCACTAGACGAACGCGCCACGTTGCGCAGTGTAGCCTAGCGGCGCGCTCCCCGCAAGGTGCTATCAAATCCGCCGCAGCACGCCGAGTGCGATGATGAGCGAGACCGCGAACGTTGCGGCATAGAGGGAGACATCGCGCGCCGTGCCGCGCAATCTCCAACCGGAAAGGGCAGGCCGAATCTGCACATTCCAGAGCACGGCGGACGCCGGGATCGCATAGAGGAGGAGTCGTGAGCGCTAGGCCGGGCTGCGGCAGCCGCACCGCGCTCGCCGGGAAATGTGCGGCCCAGCGCACGATCGCTAGGAAGAGCGAGGCGGGCAGGGCCGTGCAGATGCCCGCGACCGTCGCGGGGAGCGAGAAGGGCAGCAGACTGAGCAGGGAGGTGAGCGCGCCAAGCGCCATGATCGGCGGCACGAATGGCTCGACGATCAGGTTGACGAGCGGGCTAATCAGCGAGGCGCGACCGAAGGCGTGGAGGATGATCGGCTCGGTCATCAATTGCGCGCCGACCGCGACGGCGAGCAGTTCCGTCAGGCGCGGGACGGCCCGGAAGAGGCGCAGACGCATGGCGCGCTTCGCCAGCCACGGCGCGACGACGAGCACGCCGAAGGTGGCCGCGCATGAGAGCAGGAACGAGAGATCGCGGATCGCGGTCGGATCATGCCCGACCATCACCGCCGAGGCGAGTCCGAGCCAGATGAGCGGATCGGCGCGCCGCCCGAGAGCGGCGCGATCAGCCCGCCGCACCCCATCACCGCCGCGCGGACGACGGAGAATTCCGCACCCACCGCGAAGGTGTAGACCGCCACCGCCCCGAGCGTCGCCACAGACCAGAGGACCCGGCGCGTGAGCGGTGCGATGCCTGCCGAGCGCCGCGAAGAGGCCGATGACGATGGCGAGATTCCAGCCGGATATCACGACATGCTGGGTCGTGCCCGTCGCATTCAGGGCATCCAACGTCTCCGCGGTCGATGGCGGTCTTCTCGCCGAGCAACATGCCCGTCGCGAGGCCGGACTCCGGCGTGCGGACGAAGCGGTCGATCCCCGCGATGAAGCGCGCGACGATGCGATGCCGCGCATCGTCCAATGTCGATCCGTCGCCGGACTGCTCGACGCGCATCCATTGGCCGTAGAGCGAGCCGTCCGCATCCGGCCACCAGCCGCGCCGCACCGTCGCGATGCCGCCAACGACCACGACATCGCCCCGTTGCAGCGACGGATAGGAGGGTACGGTCGCCTTGAGCGTGGCCGCGCCTGCTCCCAGCCGCGATCGGTCCGCGCCGCGAAGACGGCAATCGGCGCCTGGACCGATTCGCCATGCGCGGTCGGCCATTCCTCGACGGTACCCCGGACGGCATTCACTGGATCCTGATGTCCAGACGATGACGCGATCTGGCGGCGGAGCCATATGCCAGAGCATTCCGGCGAAGGCGAGCAAGGCGACCGCCACGCACCATGCGGCGGATGTCCGCGCAAGCGCCGCCAGCACAACCGCGACCCCGGCGGCGATGAGCACCACGAGCCATGCGCCGTGATAGCGTGGGGCCGAGCGCCGCCGCGACGAGGATCGCCCAGCACGGCCAGAGGAGATACGGCACGGCGGGAGCGCGTCGCGCGGCGATTACGTGAGACGGCTGCTCCAAAGGAGACGGCGCCGGGTGGTACGGGGGCGTGTGCAGCCATGCGCGAGCACTTACGGCCCGACCGTGATACGGTCGCGCAACTGTCTACCGTGTGGGCGGAGATGCCGCGCACGCGGGCGAGGTCTTCAATTTGCTTGTATGGCCCATTCGCGGTGCGGTCGTCGATGATGCGCTGCGCGATCGTCGGGCCAATGGCGGGCAACGCCTCCAGGTCGGCTTGCTGGCGGCGTTGATATTGAGTTTGGCGGTGGCAGCCGGCGGTCGAGGACGCCTTGCGCGCGGTGACCGCTGGCCTTCGCGGGGGCAGTCGCGGTGGGCAGACAGGCGTGGTCGAGGGAACGGATGTGGTCGTGGCTGGCGACTGCGGGCCGATGGCGTGGATGCGGATTGGCGGTCGCTGTCGAGGCCCGTGCCGCCTGGGTCGGAATGATGTACTCGACCCCGTCGCCGACGCGCGCCGCCGGATTGAGCGCCGTTCGTTCGGCGCGTTCGGTATAGCCGCCCGCCGCCGTCACAAGGTCGGCGATCCGGGCGTCGCCGCGCAAGCGTGTAGGTGCCGGGATTGATGACCTCGCCGCCGACAGCGGCGCGCACATCGGCCTGCCACCCTTCGTCGCTCTGGACGAGCAGGTCGGGCGCGTTGCGCTGCCGGAGCACGACATAGAGTACCGCGATCACGAGCGCGGCGACCGCACTGAGCAGAATCCCCCGTCCGCGGCCACCCCGCGCCATCGCTTCCCCCCATATCTCGTTCGCTTGAAGCATATCGCTTGCCGGAGTGTAGTAACCCGTGGCACGATCTGTCAAACAATTTGTCTCGATGCGCATGACGAGGAAGGCAACGATGAACCACCACGACCATGTCCGGCTGATCCGCGATGGCGTCTCGCGCGGCGACGAGCGATGATGCGCAGCCCGGTGCGCCAGTCTGGGCGGACATCGGCTCCGGGGGCGGTGCGTTCACGCTCGCCCTCGCGGAGCTCCTCGGCGACGGCGCGACGATCCATTCGGTCGATCGGGATGCCCGCGCCTTGCGCGCGCAGGCGCAGGCGCTGCGGTCGGCGTTCCCCTCCGTCTCGGTCGCGTTCCATGGCAGCGACTTCACGCGGCCGCTCGATCTGCCGCCGCTCGACGGCATCGTGATGGCAAACGCGCTCCATTTCGTCCGCGATCAATCGGCGGTCGTTGCCCGTCTCCGCGCATATCTGCGGCCGGGTGGCCGTTTCGTCCTCGTTGAATACGACGCGGACCGTGGCAACCACTGGGTGCCTTATCCGCTTTCGTATCGCACCTGGCGAATCGTTGGCGCCCGCCTGCGGATTCGGCACGACGCGCCTGCTCGCGACGGTGCCAAGCCGCTTCCTCGGTGCGATATACGCGGCGTGCAGCCAGTAGCGCGTTTCGTCCCCATATCGTGCGCACCATGCCATCGACAGCCCTCACGTCGCCCACTCCGCGCGTGGCGGCGGGGGCGCGCATGTGCTTTGCCATCACCTGATGACAGCATCGAAAGACTGGCGGTGTACGTCTCGCCGCGTACTGTCACCAGCCCCGCCGAAGATAGGCCACGAGAGACCAAATGGTTTCGGTATGGATCTTGCCAAGTAATGTGGCAAGTGCGGAGGAACGACGTGGCAATGGTGCAAGCGGCTCTGGTAATTTTTTTCTCATTCGGTGCGCTGTTGGCGCTGCTCTTCGTCGCACTCGTCGCGGGTGTCGCGGCGGCCGATCGCGCGCGGGTGCCGGTGATGCAGCGTCGCGCAACCGACGTACGGCGCTGAATTCGATTGATCGGCGGCTTGCCGATCGCGCATAGTTCTGCTACGCTAGCAGTCGTTTTCGTGCGGGGTGACGCCCCCGCATGGGAGGCAACGGCGGCGTAGCCAAGTGGCAAGGCATGGGTCTGCAAAACCCTGATCACCGGTTCGAATCCGGTCGCCGCCTCCAATCATTCCCCCATGAAAGGATGTCCCATGACCGACGCGGATAGCCTCCTCGCCGGATACGCTGCTGCGTAGCGAAACCGTCCATCGCGGTCGTCTGCTGACCATGCGCGTCGATACCGTGCGGCTCGCGTCGGGGCGAGAAGCGGGCCGAGAGGTCGTCGAGCACCCCGGCGCGATTGCCCTCGTGCCGCTCCTGCCGGACGGTCGCGTCGTGCTGGTGCGCCAGTGGCGTCATGCGGTCGGGACGATGCTGCTGGAAGTGCCCGCCGGCACGCGTGAGCCGGACGAACCGCCAGAAGGACGGCTGCCCGCGAATTGACCGAAGAGACCGGCTATACCGCCGACCGGATCATCCCGCTCGGCGCGCTCTTCACCACGCCCGGCTTCTGCACCGAGGAGATCCATTGCTATCTCGCCCTCGGTCTGCACGCCGGCGATGCATCGCCCGAGGACGATGAGGGAATCACCCTCGAGCATCTCCCGCTCGCCGATGCTTTGGCCGCTGTCGCACGCGGCGATCTGCAGGATGCCAAGAGCATCGCCGCCCTCGCCATGGCCCAGCACTACCTCGCGCACCCATCCCGGGAGTGCATTGAACCACGAGAGGCACAGCGGGACACAGAGGGGATGGAGAGCAGAACATTCTGCCTTCACGTTCCCTGCGTTTCTCTTGTCCTCTGTGCCTCCGCGGTTCAAATTTCGACTACGTGCGGCCGGGATTGTCGGCGAGGAGGCGTTGGATGTCGGCGGCGAATGTCACTTCGCTGTCGTCGTCCGGCGCGTAGCCGATCACCGTGCGGGCGTTCGCGATGCTCCAGAAGGCGCGGGTGTTGCCGGAGATGCCGTAGAAGATCTGCCACGGGATGCCGTGCTCGTCGGCGATGTTCTCGGTCTCGATGGACTTGATCGCCAGTTGCTGCAAGTCGCGCGCGCTGAGATAGGCGCCGAGGTCGCGCTTGTAGCCTTTGGGGTCATCGGCGAACTGGGCGGCGTCGATCTCGCGCGGCGCGCCGATGCGCAGGTGGACATTCTCCACCTTGCGCCCGAGCGTGCCGGTCGCGAAGACGAAGCCGAGATGCTCGTACGACGCCTTCGCCCAGCCGTACCAGTTGTCGCTCTTCGGGAAGGTCTCCGGCGTCACCATATCCATTTTGCCTGGCATGGATGAGGTGCTCGTACCAATCCGCCGCGTGGTTGGACGATGCCACGACGACGCGGCGGACATTCTCTTCGAGCGCCAGTTGGAAGACGCGGTAGGCCATGTCCACATTGGCGCGCTCGGCGGCGTAGGCGGAGCCGGGCGTCAGGCGGGTCGCGCGCTGCGAGCCCGACATCGCGGCATCCGGCGCGCGATTGAAGGCGAGATGGATGATCGCATCCTGCCCCCGGAAGAACGGCCGGAGCGTTTCGGGATCATCTTCGAGCAGGTTGGCGACCTGCGCGCCCTCGACGGGCGTGCCGTCGCCGCGCGTCGCGCGTACATCGATCAGCGTGAGATCATATCGCTCCCGCAAGGCGGGCAGCATCCGGCTCGCGACATACCCCGTCGCGCCCGTGACGAGTACCTTCCGTTGGGCCATGGGGTTCGCTCCTTCTCGCTTCGTGTACCGTGGCAGTGATCCATCAGCCGACGACGCGCTCGTACAGTCGCAGGACATTCTCGCCGAGGATACCACGCACGGTGGCATCGCTATGGCCGCGCCGCAGGAGCGCCTCGGTGATCCGGGGGAAGTCGGCGACGGTGGGGACTTCGGCGGGCGCGTGCAGGGTGCCGTAGAAGTCCGCGCCGAGGCCGACGCCGTCCGGGCCGCACGGATCCAGCAACCGTTCGAGCGAGATCGACGAGCGCGTCGACGGTCGGGATGCGATAGAAGATGGCGCAGGCGACGCCTCCGCCCTCCGCGATGTGGCGCAGGGTCGTCGGGCTCGCGCCACGGCCTTGATCGTCCATCGGGCGCGTATGCGAGAGGAAGAGCGGCTGCGTCGCGCGTTCCAGCACTTCCTCCGTCGCGGTCGGGCCGAGGTGGGCGAGGTCGATCAGGATGCGCAGGCGTTCGAGTTCGGCGATCACCTCCTCGCCGAGGCGCGTCAGGCCACCCGGGTGCGCGGCGGTCGAGGAGCCGTCCGCGAAGGGGTTGCGGTTGCTCCACGTCAGCGACGCGATGGTCACGCCGAGCGCGCGGAAGAGGCGCAAAAGCCGGAGATCGTGGCCGATCGGGTCCAGCCCCTCGAAGGCGAGGATGCCCGCCGTCACGCCATCCGCTTTCGCGCGGCGGACATCAGCCGCTGTTGTGGCGAGCCGGAAGCGGTCGGCGATAGCGATGCAGCGCCTCGTGGAAGGTCGCGGCCATCGCAAGGGCGCGGGGCTGCGTCGCGCCCGCGTACTCGGGCCGCACGACGCGGTAATCGATCCCGAAGGGCGCGGTAAAAATCGCGAAGACCTGGGCCGTCACGCCGCCCGCGCCCAAGAGCCGGAGCGATACCTGACCGTCGCACCCGTTGTCGGTCGGCGAATCGGGCGGGTCGTCATCCCAGTCCGCCGTGCCATCGGTCAGGCCCATGAGAATATCGGAATGCGCGTCGATGACGATGCTCGCGGCGTGGAGCGCACGGGCGCGTTCGATGGTTTCGGCGGGATGCAGGGTGTTTGCAGCCATCGGCGTTGCCTCCGTCGCATCGTGCCGCAACCATTTCGGACGCTTCAGGGGCAGACAGGTGACTGACGCGATCAGGCGGGCAGGACGACCGAGCGGCGGGTACCGAGGACGGCCATCGTGTCGGTCTTCCCGGCGACCACGCGGAAGGCGGGCGCGATGCGATAGCGCGTGCCGCGCAATCGGGCCAGGGAGCGTCGCGAGGTAGGCGCGCACCGACTCATCGTCCGGGAAGGGCCGCTTCGGCGCCGAGGACGATAGCCTGCGCGAGGCGCTCGCCGCCGTGCGTGCCGAGAATGATCACCTCGGCGGGCGCGTCATCGCGATCATCGAGCGCCAGCACATCATCGATGCGGTAGACACCCTTCGACTCCGGCATCTCCGTGCCCGCCATGCCGAGCCGGTCGAGCGACCAGACCGATTCCGCGAGCAGCGCGGCGTGGTTCGCGGGCGGGGGCGCGGCGACCGCTACGGCTGCGGCGGGTCGTGGGCGCGGTGCGCGCGGCATGACGGCGGGGCGTCCCGGCTCGCGCGGCGCTCGGACGGCATGGGTGCGGAGCGGCACCGGGCGGGAGGCCGCGAATTCGGCGGCGAATTCCGGGTCGAGCAGCGCGCGGGTGGATTTCGCGGCGGTGCCGATCGTCGTCGTGACGCCGCGCACAACATGGAAGCCATTACGCAGCACGAGCCGCTCACTCGCGCCGTCGCCGAGGAGCGAATCAACGAGGTTGGTCAGCGGCTGGAAGGGTTCGAGCAGGAGCGCCAGCGTCTCGGTGAGCACTTGCGTCTTGCTGGAGCGCGCCGAGAGCTTCGCGTCCACGGCAATAGCGGCGGATGCCCCGTTGTCCGGCCCGCCGACGAGCGTGCCGAGGAGCACCATGTCCGGATTGGTGATCCCGCGCCAGTTGTACCAGCCGGCGAATGTCTCATCCTCCGCCAGATTGAGCGCATGCGTGACGGTGAGATGTTCATTGGCGGTGAGCAGGGGGATCGTTTGGCCGATGAATGCGCGCAGGCCGGCGGCGACTTCGTGCTCCCAGGCGGCGGAGGCGCGTGCGATCTCGGCGTGTTCGGCGCGAGAACGGGTGGCGGAAATGTTCCGGGAGGACGAACTGAGGGAACGGGAGGTCATGCGCCGTGGGGCGGAGGAACGTGAGGCTGAGCTATGATGGGAATACGAGCGCATACATCCTGACTGTCTGCCCGCGACGGTTGGCGTCGCGGTGGCAAATGCGATACGGAACGACATCGATGCACGCGGCGAACCGCCCGCAACTCACTCATTATCGCACAGTTTTGCTGCTGGCACAACCTTTTTTGGGCGTGCGCCACGCTTTTTCATTCTCTGCACGCGTATCATCGCCGCGAGAGCAGCGCCAACGCGTTGCCACCGAGCACGGCGTTTCGCTCTTCGCCCCGCACTCCAGCCCCGTCAAGCGCCGCCTCAACCCGCCCACGGGCCGCGATCGGTGTGATCGGCCAGTCGCTGCCCACGAGCACATGAGCAGCGCCGACCGTCTCGACCGCGAAGCGGATGGTGTGCGGGTCGAAGCCCATCGTATCGATGGAGAGACGTTGCATGAGCGCGCTCGGCGGCGGCTCGGGCGGCTGCTCGCGCCCGCCCTCATGGTCGAGCATCCCCGCGAAGAGCAGGATCGACGCGGACATCATCGGGATGACGATCTTCAGTTCCGGCAGCGCCGCGAGCGTCCCGTTGCGGATGATCGCGAGCACACTGGCAGCCGCCTCGGTGCCGCGCGCCATCAGGATGCCGACCTGCCCGAGCGGCGCGAGATGCTCCGTGTAGCCGCGCGGGCTGACCGGATGGACGAAGAGCGGCGCGCCGAGTCGCGCGGCGGCGTCGAGCACAGGCCGCGCCGCCGGGTCGTCGAGAAAGCGGTCGCCGCGCGCGCAATCCAGGCAGGCGCCGCCGAGCCCGAGCGTCGTGACCGCACGTTCCAACTCCCGCGCCGCGCCCTCGCCGCCGAATGGATCGACGGACGCCAACCCGAGCAGGCGGTCGGGGTGCGCGGCGACCAAAGTCGCGAAGCGGTCGTTGATGCGCGTGGCCAGGGCGACCGGAGGCTCCTCGCCCGGCCCGACGAGGGTGCTGAGCGGCGCGCTGAGCACCTTCATATCGACACCGGCGGCGTCCATCGCCGCCAGTTGCGCGTCAATATCGGTCAACAGCGCCTGCGCGCGCCGGAACGCCGCGCTGAACCCGCTCGGCGTCGCGGCGGGCATCCACGACGGGTCGTAGTAATGGCTGTGGAAGTCGATCAAGCGCGCGCGTTCCGCCATTACGTCATCTCCCTGCGTATGAGGAGCGCTGGAATAACTGCATGGTAGGGCTGATAGCCTGCCGGAGTATAGATTGAACGCCTGCGCCAATACAATTCTGCATCAGGCTGCGGCGGTGTATCGGCGCATCGCACCGTGCGATGCGCCGACAGTCTCTATCCCGCGTTCTCGTTCAGGTAGCGGAGCGCCGCGCCGACCATGATCTCGACGCTGATCGAGAGGGCGCGCTCGTCGAAGTCGAACTTCGGGTGATGATGGCCCCAGATCTTCCCCGCCTCGGGGTTGTTCGTGCCGACGAAGTAGTAGCACGAGGGGACGCGCGAGGTGAACTCCGAGTAATCTTCGCTCGGCATCAGCGGCGGGCCAGGTTTGATATGCTCCGCGCCGACCACTTCGGCAGCGGCGGCGCGGACGATGTCGGCCATGTGCGGATCGTTGAGCACGGGCTTGCCGCCCGCGCGATAGTCCACCGTGGCGGTCGCGCGGAAGGCCCCCGCGATGCTCTCCACAAGTTGCGGGAAACGCTCCTGCGACGTACTGCCCCAACTTCTTGATCGAAGAATCGTACCGTGCCGCTGAAGGTTGCCGTGTCGGCGATCACGTTGCCGGCGGTGCCGCCCGCGTGGAACGTGCCTGTCGTGACGACGACCGACTTGCAACGGGCTGACCTCTCGACTGATTCAGTACCTGCAGGTTCGTGACGATCGTCGCGGCGACGAGCAGTGCGTCCACCGTCGTATGCGGCTCGGCGCCATGGCCGCCCTTGCCCTGTACCGTGACGCGGAAGCCGTTGACGCCGGACATCGCCGGCCCGGTCACGACCACCACATCGTTCAGTGGGAATCCCTGCCAGAGATGGAGACCGATGGAGGCATCGACCGTCGGATTCTCCATGATGCCGTCCGCCATCATCGCCCGCGCGCCGCCGCCGCCCTCCTCGGCGGGCTGGAAGCAGAAGACGACAGTGCCGGGAATCTCGTCGCGCCGCCGCGCGAGAATGCGGGCGGTCGTGAGCAGAATGGAGGTGTGCCCGTCATGGCCGCAGGCGTGCATCGTGCCGGCGTTCCGCGAGCGGAACTCCAGCCCGGTCTCCTCCTCGATCGGCAGCGCGTCCATGTCCGCGCGGATGAGCAGGGTTTTGCCCGGTTTGCCGCCCTTCAGCACGCCCTTGACGCCCGTCTTGCCGATGCCCGTGACGACCGCGTCGAGATCGAGCGCGCGCAGCCGATCGGCGACGATGCCCGCCGTCCGCACGACATCGAATCCGGTCTCCGGGTGCATGTGGAGATCGCGCCGCGTCGCGACCAACTCCGGTTCCCATTCGGCCACTTCATCGCGCACCGTTACCGCTGTCGCCATGATCCCGTATCCCCTTCCGAACCAGGGTGGAGCAGGTTCGTACCCTGCCAAGTCGCGGGTTGCAAACCCGTGCCACCAACAAACGGCCAATATGTACGACGCCTTGAATCTATGATCGTGCTCACTGCTCGCGCCGCGTGCGTTGCTGCATCACTTCATCATCGAGCGCCTGCTGGACGCCATCGGGATCATCCCGATAGCACGAGAGATGGAAGGTCGTCGCCACGAGCGGCCCATCCACGCGGCCCGGATGCATCGGCTCGATCAGGTTGATGTAATCATCGATCATCGATGCGCTCACCGCAGAGGCAGCACCGCTCGAGCGGCAACACCGTCTCCAGGGCATCGCTGTCGCTGCCGACGGTCGCGCCGACGAGCGCGGCGATTTCCTCCCGGTCGAGGTGCTCCGCGCAGTGCGCATGGGCGATCAGTGTGCCGATGATGGCGCCGGATTCATCCTCGGCGGCGATATTGACATAGTCGGCCCCCATCGCGATCGCCGCGCCGCAGATGTCGCAGGTGACGGCATAATCCGGGCTGTCATCGAAGGGATTGACGCGATTCTCCATCGCGGTAGTGTATCACAGCGGACTTCGGGGAACCTCACTCCCCGGCCCCTGGGCCGCGTTGACACCGCGCCTCGGCACGGCTACGCTCTCGCCGGGCGCGGACGGAGGAACGATGATGGCGGATGAAATTCGCATCGCGGTGATCGGCGGCAGCGGCCTCTACCGGATGCCCGATCTCACCGAGGCCACGCAATGCGTCGTGGAGACGCCATTCGGCAGCCCGAGCGACGCGATTACCGTCGGCACGCTGGCGGGGCGGCGGGTCGCTTTCCTGCCGCGCCACGGCGTCGGGCATCGCCTCCCGCCGACGTTGGTGCCCGCGCGAGCGAACTTCTACGCGCTGAAGAGCCTCGGCGTCCGCACCGTCATCTCCGTCTCGGCGGTCGGCAGCCTGCGGGAGGAGATCGCGCCGCTCCATCTCGTCGTGCCCGACCAAATCGTCGACCGCACGACGAGCCGCGCGCGCACCTTCTTCGATCGGGAAGGGCTCGTCGGCCACATCTCCCTTGCCGAGCCTTTCTGCGCCTCCCTACGACGCGTTGCTGATCGACGCCGCGCGGGAGGCGGGCGCCACGGTGCATGAAGACGGGACGTACATCTGCATCGAGGGGCCGCGCTTCAGCACGAAGGCGGAGTCGCGGCTCTACCGGCAGTGGGGACTCGACATCATCGGCATGACGGCGATGCCCGAGGCGCAACTGGCGCGCGAGGCGGAGATGTGCTATGCCATTCTCGCGCTCGCGACCGATTACGATGTCTGGCACGAGAGCGAAGAGGCGGTCAGTGTCGAATTGGTCGTGCAGAACCTGATGCGCAATGTCGCGACCGCGCAGGAGGTGATTCGCCGCGTCGTGCCGCGCATCGACCCCGACGGGAACGATACTTGCAACAATGCATTGCGCGGCGCACTGATGACCGAGCCATCGGTGGTCCCGGCTGCGGTGCGCGCGCGGCTGGGCATCCTCGTGGAGAAGTATCTACCGGCGCGCTGACGCCGGTTGGGGGCATCAAATCGTGACAACATTCTCCGGTCGTGTCCGCCGTGCGGAAATGCAACTGCTCTTCCTGCCGGCCGTCTGTGCGGTCATTGGCTTGCTCATCCTCGTCACCGTGCGCACCGGCATCGCGCGGTGGGGCTGGCAGGATATGAGCGTCGGCCTGGCGGTCGTCTTCGCCTTCTACGTCGTCTCGATCTTCTTCTCCGCCGTCGGCTTTGCGGGGGACGAGATGCTCTTCCCGATCACGGCGGCGCTGGCGAGCCTCGGCTTTCTGATGATCCAACGCCTCGGCCCGGCCGTCGCGCCGAGTGCGCACCTCGCCGAGAAGCAACTGATCTACCTGATCGTCGCGCTCGCCCTGATGACGGGCATCGCCGTCGGCATGAAGCGGCAGCACCTCCGGCTCTTGCGCGACTACAAATACTCGTGGGCGCTCGTCGGCATCGCCCTCACCGCCGCCGTGATGGTCTTCGGCGTGGAGATCAACGGGGCGCGGCTCTGGTTCAACCTGAAGTTCTTCTACTTCCAGCCCGCAGAGATGCTGAAAATCATCCTCGTTATCTTCTTCGCCGCCTACCTGAGCGACAAGCGCGAGCTGCTCAATGCCCCGTATGCGATTGGCCGCGTGCGCCTGCCGCCGCTGCCGTACATGCTGCCGATGATCGCCTTGTGGGGCCTCTCGCTGATGATCGTCGTCGTCGAGAAAGACCTCGGTCAGGGGTTGCTCATCTTCGGCGTCTTCCTCGCCATGCTCTATCTCGCCAACGGCAAGATCAGCTACGTCATCGGCGGCCTGATCGCTTTCGCGATCGGCGCGTACGTCCTCTATCGCATCTTCCCGCATGTGCAGGTGCGCGTGCAGATCTGGCTCGACCCGTGGTCGCGCGGGCAGGGCACGGGCGCGCAACTCGTCCAGTCGCAGTACGCGCTGGCATCCGGCGGCATTTTCGGATCGGGCCTCGGCCTCGGCGACCCGACCAACATCCCGCTCGTGCAGACCGACTTCGTCTTTTCCGCCATCGGCGAGGAGTTGGGGCTGCTTGGCACGATGGCACTGCTCGTCTTCTATCTCTTCTTCGTCTATCGCGGCGATGCGCATCGCGCTCGATGCGGTGGACGACTTCAGCCGCTATCTCGCGGCGGGGCTGACGGCGGTGCTCGGCTTGCAGGCGTTCATCATCATCGGCGGGACGGTGGGGTTATTCCCGCTCACGGGCATCACGCTGCCGTTCATCTCGTACGGCGGGAGCTCGCTGCTGTCGAACTTCATTATCGTCGGCATGTTGCTCGCGATCTCGGGGATGCGTCCGGGCCGGGCCGTTGCGATTCCGGGGGTACCGACATGACACGCGGGACGCGGGCAATGGTGCGATTCGTCGCGGCGCTGGCGGTCGCGGGCATCGTCGCCATCGGTATCATCGCCAAGAACGACCATATCTGGCTGCTCTGCATGGGCGCCACCTTGCCTTTCCTGGCGGTCGCCCTCTGGCGCGGCGCGCGGCCCGACGAGCCGCTCTTCAACCGGACGGCGCAGAAAGTCGCGCATATTCTGCTCGCGCTCTTTATCCTCCTCAGTATGCAACTGGTGCGCACGCAGGTTGTCAACTCCGGCGCGACGCAGGTCCGGACGGAGCAGACGCCGCTCGGCGCGGTGCGCAATCCCCGGTTGCTTGACGCGCAACTGACGGCACTGCGTGGCGAAATCTACTCCTCGGACGGCGTGAAGATCGTCGGGCGCGAGGTGCAGCCGGATAAGAGCGGTGCGGCGCACCTATCCGGTCCCCGACGCGGACTATCTCGCCGGCTACTACAGCCCGGTCCGCTACGGCACGAGCAATCTGGAGTCGGCCTATAACGCCGAACTGAGCGGACGGAGCGATGCCGACCCCGCGAAGCAGTTGGAATGGTCGCTGCTCCACCAGCCCGCGCAGGGGAACGATCTGCTGCTGACGCTCAATGCGTCGCTCCAGCAGACCGCGACGAATCTGCTCGGCGGGCGCAACGGCTCGATTGTCCTGCTCGACGCCAAGACGGGCGCGGTGCTTGCGATGGTTTCCAATCCGCATCTCGATCCGGCGGGCCTCGCCGACGCGCCCGGCAATACCCCGGCGGCGTACTGGGATTCGCTGCGGAACGACCCGACCTCCCCGTTCGTCCTTCGGCCAACGCAAGGGCTGTACACGCCCGGATCGATCTTCAAGACTATTACCGCCGCCGCCGCCATCGATACCGGCAAAGCACGGCCAGACACGAAGTACGAAGATCGGGGATTCTACAACATCGAGGGATTCCAGTTGCGCGAGCAGAACATCCCGAAGGGGCGCGAGGCGCAGCAATCGTGGACGCTCTCCGAGGGGTATCAATGGTCGCTCAACGTCGTCTTCGCGCAGGTCGGGGCGCAGACGCTCGGCGGGCAGACGCTGGACGACTACGCCAAGCGGTTCGGATTTGGTGAGGAGATCCCCTTCGATCTCGGCACTAACGCCAGCCGCGTGAGCGACACGCCGAACTTCCTGCAGAGCGGCCCCGCAGTCGCCCAGACAGCGTTCGGGCAGGGCCAGTTGCTCGCGACGCCGCTCCAGATGGCGCTCGTCGCCGCCTGCATGGCGAACGACGGCAAGGAGATGACGCCGTACCTCGTCTCGGCGGTGCGCCGCCCGGACGGCACGATCGCCAGCCAGCACACGCCCACCGTCTGGAAGGAGCCGATCCGCGCCGAGACCGCCGTGCAGATGCGCGCGATCATGGAGAACTCCGTCGCGAACGGCTACGCGAATACGGCCGCCATCCCCGGTGTGAAGTCCGGTGGCAAGACGGGCACCGCCGAAGTGCCGAACGCGCCGCCGCACGCCTGGTACATCGGCTACGCGCCGGGCAAGGCGACCTCGTACGCCATCGCCGTCCTCGTCGAGAATGGCGGCGAGGGCTCGACCGTCGCCGCCCCGCTGGCGAAGCAGATGCTCCAGGCAACCCTTGCCTACGACGCGAAGAAATAGGCGATTCGTGGGGCTGCGACAGATGCGATCCTGATTGCGTATAGCTGCCGACATGAAGAGTGCCGATGATTTGCCGGTCATGATCTTTGAGACCCAAGGCGAGTGGGAAGCATGGCTCGAAGAGCATCATGCCGATCCAGCGGGCATCTGGCTCAAAATCGCCAAGAAAGGGGCAGGCGTCCGTTCGGTGACGTACGCGGAAGCCCTGGAAGGTGCCCTCTGTTACGGATGGATTGACGGGCAAAAAGCGGCATTCGATGCCGGATACTGGCTGCAACGATTCACGCCGCGCCGCGCGAAGAGCATCTGGTCTCGGGTGAATCGTGACAAAGCACTCGCGCTGATCGCGGCAGGCAGAATGCAGCCGGCGGGACTACGTCAGGTTGATCTCGCGCAGAGCGACGGCCGCTGGGAAGCGGCGTATGCAGTCGCAGAGTACGAGCACGATCCCCGACGATTTCGAGAGCGCATTGGCCGGGAATCCGAAGGCGAGGCAGTTCTTCGATACGCTGGACAGCGCCAATCGGTACGCGATCCTCTTCAGAATCCACACCGCCAAACGAGCCGAAACACGCGCCGCACGGATCGCGACATTCATCGCCATGCTCACCAACGGTGAGAAGATTCATCCGTAGTGTGTTTGACCATATGGATAGAGACAGAAAGACGCGGCCGCTGGGAGGCCGCGTGTCTGCAGCGGGGGTGCGGCGTGGTGGCCGGCGGGGATCAGCCCTGGGTCTTGCGGGGGTCGAGGGCGTCGCGCAGCCCGTCGCCGATGAAGTTGATCGACAGCACCGTCAGGAAGATCATCATCCCCGGCCCCACCGCCATCCACCACGCGATGTCCAGGAAGTCCCGGCTCTCCTCAGAGCAGCCGCCCCCACGTCGGCACGTCCGGCTCAAAGCCGATCCCCAGGAACGAGAGCGTGCTCTCCGCGATGATCGCCGCCCCCACCCCCAAGCTCGCCGCCACGATCACCGGCGACAGGACGTTCGGCAGGATGTGCTTGACCATGATCGACCCCGACGACGCCCCCATCGCCCGCGCCGCCTCGACGAACTCCTTCTCCTTCACCGACAGGAACTCCGCCCGCACCAGCCGCGCCGTCGGCATCCAGTTCAGCCCCCCGATCACCAGCACGATGATCACGAAGACCCCCAGGATCGGCCCGAACGCCGCCCGCATCGTGTCCCGGAACAGGTAGACCACCAGCAGCAGCAGCGGCAGCGTCGGCAGCGCCAGGAAGAGGTCGGTCGACGCGCATCAGGATCGAGTCCGCCGCCTTGCCGAAGAAGCCCGCCAGCGCCCCCACCACCACCCCGACCGTGATCGAGACCAGCATCGCCGCCAGCCCCACGCTCAAACTGATCCGCCCCCCCCAGATGATCCGCGCCAGCAGGTCCTGCCCCAGGTCGTTCGTCCCCACCGGGTGCGTCGGCGAGGGCGCCGCCTTCGAGGCCGCGAAGTCGATCGTGTCGATCGGCGTGCGCCACAGCACCGGGCCCGAGCAGCGTCATCGCCACCAGCAGCGCGATCACCACCGTCCCCGCCATCGCCAGCCGGTGCCGCCGGAACTGCCGCCAGGCGTCGCTCCACAGCGAGCGCGGCTTCTGCCGCAGCCGCAGCCCCTCCAGCGCCGCCGCGGCGGGGGCGATCTCGGTGCGGGCGGGCGCGGCGCTCATCGGTCCCCTCCTTCGGTAGCGAGTTGCCAGTAGCCAGTAGTCGGTAGCCAGTAGTCGGCAGTCGGCAGCGGGCAGAAGTCTCAGTCCTCAGTCCTCAGTCCTCAGTCCTCAGTCCTAACTGAACTTGATGCGCGGGTCCAGCAGGCCGTAGATCACGTCCGCCAGCAGGTTGCACCCCACCACCAGCACCGCGAAGATGAAGGTCACCGCCATGATCACCGGCGTGTCCTTGTTCGTGATCGCCTGGATCAGCAGGTTCCCCGTCCCCGGCACCCGGAAGATCTGCTCCGTCACCACCGCCCCGCCGAAGATGCCCGGCACCTGCAGCGCCACGATCGTCACCACCGGGATCAGCGCGTTGCGCACCGCGTGCCCGGTCAGCACCCGGTTCTCCCGCAGCCCCTTCGCCCGCGCCGTCCTGACATAATCCTGCCGGATCGCCTCCAGCATCGCCGCCCGCGTGTAGCGCATCAGCGCCGCCGTCTGCACCAAAGCCAGCACCAGCACCGGCAAAAAGGCCTGCCGGGCGTGCTCCCACAGCCCCGCCAGCCCGGTCTGCTCGACGTTGCTCCGGTAGATGAAGGGGAACCAGCGCAGCTTGACCCCGAAGAGGATGATGAAGAAGAGGCCCGAGACGAAGGTGGGCAGGGCGTTGCCCAGGTAGGCGAAGACCGTCGCCGCCTGGTCGAAGGCGGAGTACTGCTTGATCGCCGACAGGATGCCGATCGGGATGGCCAGCAGCAGCGAGAGGACGAAGGCGCTGCCGAGCACGATCAGCGTGGCGGGCAGCCGCTGGGCGATCAGGGTGCGCACCGAGGAGCGCGACTGGAAGGAGGTGCCCCACTGGCCGGTGGCCATCGACTTCGCCCACTTGGCGTACTGGACCGGCAGCGGGTCGGAGAGGCCGAGCTGCTTGCGGATATTCTCCTTGACCGCCTCCGGCACGCGCGGGTCGGCGGCGAACTGGGCCAAGGGGATCGCCGGGGGCGAGCGAGATGATCGCGAAGAGGACGATCGAGATGGCGATCAGCGTCGGCACCGCCGTCACCAGCCGCCGGATGATGTACTTCCCCATCGCCTTATGTCTTCCTTCCTACCCACCGTCACGACCGCGCGGCTATCTGCTGACCGCAGCCGTTTCGTTGTTGCACTGTAATGGAACGAGAGTGTACGCGACGCGATAACGCGCGTCAAGTACCGCTTTTGCACACCGTTTGTATTCCACTTTCTCTTCAACCACTAAGCTCGACTTTCCCCATTTGGCTCTGATAGATGAAGCAGGATATGCTCGGTACCACTCGACCAAGAGGAGGTGCCGATGCCTACCCTGCCGCCCGCGATGATACTGCTGCTCCGTCCCTTCGCACCAGTTTTCTCTCAACGGGTCTGGGCGCATGTCCAAGTGCTTGCTCGCCGGAGCGATCCTCGCGCCCGCCCAGCGCACCGTCACCGCCGCCTTGCGCGTCGTCGGCCTCGCACAGACGACTCATTTCCAGCGGTATCATCGCGTCCTCAATCGGGCCTCGTGGTCTCCCCTCGCCGCCAGCCGGATCCTGCTACGTCTGCTCATCGCGGCGTTTGTGCCGGATGGCCCGCTCGTCGTCGGTGTCGATGAGACACTCGAACGGCGCACGGGTGCGCAGATTGCTGCGAAGGGCGTCTATCGCGATGCGGTGCGTAGCAGCCACAGTCATTTCGTCAAGGCGACCGGACTGCGTTGGGTCTCGCTGATGCTGCTCGTCTCGATTCCGTGGGCAAACCGGGTATGGGCCTTGCCCTTCCTGACGGCGCTCGCTCCGTCAGAACGCTATGATGCCGAGCGGGGACGGCGGCACAGGAGTGCTGACCGACTGGGCATGGCAACTGCTGCTCATCGTGCGTCGCTGGTGGCCCGAGCGTGCGATTGTCGCCGTGGCCGACAGCGGCTATGCCGCCCTCACATTCTTGGCACGCTGTCAGGCGCTCCGTCAGCCGATCACCGTGATCACCCGGTTACGGCTTGATGCCGCGCTCTACACCCCGGCACCGCCCCGCACGCCGCACCAGAACGGCCGACCGCGCAAGAAAGGGACGCGCCTGCCGACCCTGGCAGCGCGAGCGGCGGACCCGACCACCGACTGGACGCCGCTCACCGTGACGCAGTGGTACGGGCAACGGGAGCGCACGGTCGAAGTCGTCTCGGAGACCGCAGTCTGGTATCACACCGGATTGACACCGGTGCCTATCCGCTGCGTGCTGATCCGCGATCCCGAGGAACACTTCGGGACCCAAGCACTGCTTTGCACCGACCTGACGGTCGCGCCGGAGCAGATCATCGCCTGGTTCGTGCGGCGGTGGCAGATGGAGACGACCTTTGAGGAAGTGCGCCGACATCTCGGCGTCGAGACGCAACGTCAGTGGACAGCGTTGGCGATCCGCCGCACGACCCCGGCGTTACTCGGCCTCTTCTCGCTCGTGACCCTGCTCGCACATCCGCACCTGAACGAGCAATCCGGCCCGATCCGGCAGGCAGCGTGGTATCGGAAGCGGGCACCGACCTTCGCGGATGCGTTGGCGCTGGTCCGGCGGGAGATCTGGGGGCACGAGGGTTTTTGCATATCCGGTGCTGCGGCAGAGACGATAAAAGTCCCGCGTGCTTTCCTCGAACACTTGACCGAGACACTCTGCTATGTCGCCTGATTGGGGAAAGTCGAGCTAAGAGGCGAGAGTGCCCAGCCCCCTCCCATCGTGGGAAGGGTGCCGTGCCCGTGAAAACCAGCAGTGCTACGGGAGCCGCCCGGAGCGTTGCAGGGATTCGGTGTAATCGTTCTCCGCGATCTGGGCGCGCAGTTCCTCCGGCGTGCGGTGGCGGCCGGGCCATTGCGGCTGCCGTCGCGGTGCTCATGCGCAGGAGGACGCGGGCGGTGAGGATCGCCGCCATCTGCAAGCCGCGCAGGGAGACTTTATCGACCGTGTCCGCCTCGGTGTGGCCCCAGCCGCGCCCGATCATCCCCTGCCGCGCGTCCCGGCTGGAGAGCGTGCCGGCGGGGACGCCGGCGAGCGTGAAGGGGAAGTGGTCCGAGTGGCCGGCGAAGCGGTCAATCGCATCGAACTTGTAGGCGAACTCGCTCGGCGAGGCCGGTGAAGAAGGGCACGAGTTCCGGCGTGCCGGTCAGCGACATCACCTCCGCGCCGCCGCCGCCCTGACCGGCGCCATCGAGATTGAGCATGTAGCGCACGCGGCCCAATTCGTCCGCGTGCTGGTCGCGGTGCGCCCATGCGCCGAAGAGGCCAACTTCCTCGGCGGCGAAGGCGACGAAGCGGATGCCGCGCACGAGTTGGCCGCGCACATTCGCCAGCGCGCGGCCCGCCTCGACGAGCGTGCAGGTGCCCGCGCCGTCGTCGCCCGCGCCGTCCGCGATGTCGTGCGCGTCGTAGTGCGCGCCGGTGATGATGAACTCGTCGGTCGAGCCGTCGCCGGGCAGTTCGCCGACGACATTGTAGGTCGTCACGCGTTGGCTCGTGCCGGTGTCGGTGATGCTGCAACGTCGGGTGATCGCCGTGCTTGGCGAGGCGGAGGATGGCGTTGCCCGTCTCCCACGAGACGCCGATGCCGGGGATCGGGCATTCGGGAAGAGGCTGCCCGTAATGCGCAGTTGGCCGGGGTTCTGGTTGATGAAGATGAAGCCGACCGCGCCGGCGGCGACCGCCCAGCGGTACTTGTCCGTACGGTGGCTGATCTTCTTCGCCGTCAGCCAGTTGCCGGTCTCGGCGGCGCAGACGGCGATCTTCCCCTTCACGGCGTCGCCGAGGCGCGCGAAGTCCTCCTGCTCGCCGCCGCCGCAGTCGATCATCTCGGCGGTGAGGTCGCACGCCGGGCTGTAGGGGAGCGCCAGGGTGGAGAATTCCCGCTGCATCGGCTGGGTCATGCGCAGCGTCGTCGCGCCGCGCGTCCACGCCGTGATCTCCAGCGGTTCCAGATGGACATTTTCCAGGCCGTTGGCGCGCATCGCCGCCGCGATGGTGTCCGCCGCCTTCCGCTCGCTGGCGCTCCCGGCGAAACGATTGCCGCAGACATCACAGAGTTGCAAGAGAAGCTGATACGACGCGTCGCTCGTGAAAATATCGCCGATAATCTCCCGGTCCGTCTGAATGCGCCGGTCGCTCGTCACGGTTGCCACCACTACCCTCCTCCACTGCTGCCGAACGGTTCGTGCGGCGATTGTAGCACCGGGAGAGTAGCCAGTGGTCAGTAGCCGGTAGCCAGTAGTCCGTTGAATTTGGAGGCGCTTCGCGCATCTCTTTCTGGCTACCGGCAACTGACCACTGGCTACTGGCGGCTACCCTAGTACGTACGCGCACTTCTGCGGCAGAAATACGCAAAGTATGATAGAATATGTGTGCGGGAAACCGCGTTGGCGTGGGACAGGAGCGGCGATGATGCGGGTGGGACAGCGAGCGTTCGAGCGCCTTGTGGCGGACGCGCTGGACGGGTTGCCGGAGGCGATCCTCCAGATGCTGGACAATGTCGCGGTCGTCGTCGCCGATGAGCCGACCGTGCAGCAGATCGCGCATGTGGGATTGGCGGCGGATGAGGTGCTGCTCGGCCTGTACGAGGGGATTCCCCGGACGGAACGGGGTGCCGGATACGGCGTCGTCTTGCCGGACAAGGTGACGATCTTCCAGCGCGCCATCGAGGAGCAGTGCGATACGGAGGACGAGTTGACAGACGCCGTGCGCCATACCGTGGTGCATGAACTGGCGCACCATCTCGGTATCTCGGATGCGCGGCTGATCGGACTCGGTTTCGAGGAAGACCCGTACGGTATGGATGAGGACGGGCGATGAATCGTGGCCCGTGGCGACCGTGGGGCGAGCCTGAAAGCGAAACCCGACGACGCGCGCCGTGGCGGTACGGCCGCTGAGGAGCGCGCGCCCGGCATCTTCGAGACGATCCAGTCGGGGTACGACACGCTGAATGCGCGGCCCTATTTGATCGCCGTGCCGCTCGCGCTCGATCTCGTCCTCTGGCTCGGGCCGCGCTTCACCTCGCCGGCGCTCTTCGCCTGGCTCGCTCGCTGGCCGTCCCAACGCGCCGACGGCGCGGACCTCGCCGCCGCGCTCTCTAAGCAGGGCGAGAGCGGCGGAGGTGACGACCGGGATCGCGCAGGCATGGAACGGATACGGCGTCTCGAATCTGATCGGCACGATTGGCCGGGGCCATGTCGCCAACTCTCATCGACCGGCCGACGGCGGCGGTCGGGCCGTGGTATGTGGCGCTGCTCTTTCTGCTCGCGCTGCTGGTGATCGGGCTCTGGCTGAAGTCGCTCTTCGTCGCGCCGATCGCGCAGATGGTGCGGCACGAGCCGTTCGTGTTGCGGACGGCGCTGCGGGCGAGCTTGGCGACGGCGGTGCGGATCGCCCTGCTCTTCCTGACCGCGCTCGGCATGTTGCTGCTGACGCTCGTCCCGGTGGCGCTCGTGGCGGTCGCCGTTCGTGCTGGCGGGGATCAACGGGTTCGGCCCTGCTCATCCTCGCCGTGCTCGTGCCGGTCTTCGCGGCGCTTTTCTACGGCGCGTTCGCGATGGACGCGATCTTCCTGGAGCGCGTCGGCCCGATGCGGGCGCTTTACCTCTCGTATCGCGTCGTGCGCCGCAATGTCTGGCCGACGATGGGGTTCATCGCGCTGACATTCGGTATCTCGCGCGGCGTGCCGCTGGCGCTGACGCGCGTGGTGCAGCATCCGGTCGGCCTGCTGCTGGCGATGATCGCGCACGCCTATGTCGCGGCGGGGCTGGCGACGGGCAGTTTATTGTTTTATCGGGAACGCCGGGCGCGCGTCAGCGATGTCCGGCCGGAACGGGTTGCGGAAGAGGCGGCGTCGGGGCGGCACGCGTCGTGAGTGTACTGTGAGGAGTAACGACAGCATGGCAGATGAGATCAAACGGAACGGCACGAACGGGGCGAATGGCGCCAATGGGGCGAACGGAGCCAACGGAGCCAACGGCGCGGACGGCAACGGCGCGAGCAAGTTGCGCGTCCCGCGCGAGAAGATCACGAACAAATACGGCTCCGAGCAGATTCAGGTGCTCGAAGGGCTCGAAGCGGTGCGCCGCCGCCCTGGTATGTACATCGGCGACACGGACACCAAGGGCCTCCATCATCTCGTCTTCGAGATCGTGGACAATAGTGTGGATGAGGCGCTCGCCGGTCATGCATCGACGATCACCGTCACGATCGGCAAGGACGAGACGGTGACCGTGCGCGACGACGGGCGCGGCTTCCCCGTTGGCAGGCACCACCAGATGAAGGACAAGGACACGCTCGAAGTGATCCACACCGTCCTCCATGCCGGCGGCAAGTTCGGCGGCGGCGGCTACAAGGTCTCCGGCGGCCTGCACGGCGTCGGCGCGTCCGCCGTCAATGCGCTCTCGAACTTCATGCGCGTCGAGTCGCACCAGAACGGCAAGATTTACTGGCAGGAGTACGAGCGCGGCAAGCCGCTCGACAAGGTGAAGTCCAAGGCGAACCCGGACCCGAACGATCGCGGCTCGGTGACGTCGTTCCGCTTCGACGACACGATCTTCAAGGAGTTGTCCTTCTCCTACGACACGCTCCTCAACCGCTTCCGCGAGCAGGCGTACCTGACGCAGGGGCTGCGCATCACGCTGGTGGACGAGCGGACGAACGACGAATGCACCTTCTTCTTCGAGGGCGGCATCGTCTCCTTCGTGCGGCACCTCAATAAGCACCGCACGCCGCTGCATCAGCCGCCCTTCTTCGTGCGCAAGCAGGTGAACGATTATTTGATCGAGGTGGCGCTGCAATACAACGACACCTTCAGCGAGGCGGCCTTTTCCTTCGCGAACAACATCAACACGGTGGACGGCGGCACGCACATGAGCGGCTTCCGCTCCGCCCTGACGCGCACGATCAACGACTTCGCCCGCCGCCAGGGCATCCTCGGCGAGAAGGCGGAGGCGCTGACCGGCGACGACGTGCGCGAGGGCCTGACGGCCATCGTCAGCGTCAAGTTGCCCGATCCGTCCTTCGAGAGCCAGACGAAGGTGAAACTGACGACGCCGGACATGGCGGGCGCGGTGACCTCCGCGATGAACGAGGCGTTCAGCATGTGGCTGGAGGAGAATCCCTCCGCCGCCAAGCGGATCGTCGAGAAGTGCCTGATGTCCGCGCGGGCGCGCGAGGCGGCGCGCAAGGCGCGCGATGTCACCCGCAAGGGGCTGATGGACGGCCTCGCCCTCCCCGGCAAACTGGCCGACTGCCAGGAGACCGACCCCGCCAAGAGCGAGCTCTACATCGTCGAGGGCGACTCGGCGGGCGGCTCGGCCAAGCAGGGGCGCGACCGCCGCTACCAGGCGATCCTGCCGCTCCGGGGCAAAATCCTCAATGTCGAGCGGGCGCGGCTGGACCGGATGCTCTCGTCCGACGCGATCCGCACGCTGATCACGGCGCTCGGCGTCGGCATCGGCGACCAGTACGACCTCAACAAGCTCCGCTACCACCGCATCATCCTGATGACGGACGCGGACGTGGACGGCCTGCACATCCGCACGCTGCTCTTGACCTTCTTCTTCCGCCACATGCAGGACATGATCACGAGCGGCAATATCTTCATCGCCCAGCCGCCGCTCTTCAAGGTGACCTGGGGCAAGGAGGAGAAGTGGGTGCTCGATGAGAAGGAGCGCACGCTGTTGGAGAAGACGCTCACCGGCAAGAAGGTGGAAGTCTCCCGCTTCAAGGGGCTCGGCGAGATGAACGCCACCGATCTCTGGGCGACGACGATGGACCCCGCCCGCCGCACCCTCCTGCAAGTGACCATCGACGACGCCGTCCGCGCCGACGAGACCTTCGATATGCTGATGGGCCAGGATGTCCCGCCCCGCCGCCGCTTCATCCAAACCCACGCCCGCGAGGTCGAGTATCTGGACGTATAGCGCTTTAATGCCTCACTACAAGGTGACCAGAGTGGGATGACCAAATGAAGTCGTCCCGCTTCGGTCTCTTGTATCAGGCACCGCCAGCAGAATCTTGCTCCGGATCTTTCCAGCTTTCTGGCATTTCGATTTTTGCCTCTATCTGTGCGTGTTCCGCAAGTAAGTAGAGAAGATTGCTACCATCCAGAAGTTCAAGAGGTTTCCCGTTCGCGAAGTCGAAGGCCGCCTTGCCATACCCGCTGGTTGTCACGAGATGGAGTTGCGTCGGTTCGGTGGACACTCGATGATTTGCATGTGTGCGAATCCAAGGAGGTGTCCCGATGCCGAATCCTCATGCCCCCTATCCCCCCGCCTTCAAGATTGAAGCCGTCCGTTTGGTTCACAGCGGCGACAAATCGATCGCCATGATCGCCAAGGACCTTGGTATCTCCGATCCGACGCTGCGTAGTTGGGTCCACCAGGCGGAGATCGACGCCGGCACGCGCGACGGCTTGACGACGAGCGAGCGTATCGAACTGGCGCAACTGCGGCGCGAGGTCCGCGTCCTCAAGCAAGAGCGGGAGATACTAAAAAAAGCCGCGGCCTTCTTCGCCAGGGAGAGCGACACGACCCGCTAGCGGTGTTCGGTTCATCGCGGTGGAGAAGGCCAATCTACCCCGTCGCCCTGTTGTGTCGATGTGCTCGGCGTCTCACGGAGCGGCTACTATGCGTGGCGAGAGCGACAGGCATCGCGTCGTACGCAGGCGAACGAAACTCACGTTGACCGAGGGGATTCCAGACGATTCACGAATGGAGTCGCTGCACCTATGGCGCACCGCGCATCCATGCCGAGCTGCGCTACGAAAAAGCGTGTGCGTCCCGTAAGCGCGTCGCTCGTCTGATGCGCGTCGCAGGGTTGCTCGGCTGCCATCGCCGCGACGGTCCGTCGAACGACGTGGCTGATCCGAAGGTGGCGCGCGGAGCCGACCGCGTCAGGCGCGAGTTTCACCGCCCTCGCACCGGACCGACAGTGGTTCGGGGATATCACGTACATCCGGACCTGGGCGGGCTGGCTGTATTTGGCGGTCATTCTCGATGCGTACAGCCGCAGAGTGGTGGGCTGGGCGATGGCCGACCACCTCCGCAGCGAATTGGTCATCGATGCGCTCGAGATGGCGTCTGACAACGACGGCACCGACCGGGGTAATTCAGCACACCGATCGCGGCGTCCAATACACCAGCACGGCCTACGGGAGGCTGTCTGCACCAAGCTCGCAAGACGGCTTCGATGGACGACCGGGAGATTGCTGGGACAATGCCATGGCGGAGAGCTTCTTCGCCACCCTCGAATCGAACTGCTCGCCTGACACTCTTTCCCGACCCGAAATGCGGCCTGGCTTGGCGTGTAAGACTAAATCGAGGGGTTCTACAACATGCACCGGCGGTATACCGCGAACGACGTATCTGTCGCCACTTGCCTACAAAGGAGGTGGACAATCGAAGAGTTAGTAGCATAGCCTTACACCGTCCACCGAGACGGGGCAGCTCCCACAATGCTTGTAGATCAATATGATCCCGAACCATTAACGCATCGCTAAGAAGGTTCCTCAAGCTTGAGATTGTCTCCTCGATCTGTTCATTCTTGACCGTAACGTCCGCAATACGGGATTCCGTGTATAACCGAACTCGCTCTTTCTGGTCCGCGTATTGGGCCCTTACATATGCACGTTGTGCTTGTAGCGCTGTGCGCATCGCCTGTGTCTCGGCGCGCATTTGTGCCGTGCGTTGGCGGGCGGTATCCCGTTCCGTTTTCATCAAAGCCTGTAAAATTCCTTGCCGTCGTGCCACTACATCCCCCTGTCCACAAGTCGGCGCCGATGTACTCAAGACGATTAGGCAAAGTGAATCTATGTTAGCGCAACATGACGCGCTTGCGCGATAATACGGCAACGTATGGAGGGAATCGGTCATCGACCGTTTTCGAGCGATTGCTTTCAGTTTGGACGAAGGAAGGGACCTCCACTCATGTATCTCGCGCCCGCTCCGCTTGCTCCGGCTGCCGCTGATTTGCGGGCCGGGGCGTTGCCGCTCGATCAGTACATCAATGAGAAATGCGCGTGGCTGGAATCGGCCGATGCGGAGGTCCATGCGCTGCTGCCGGAGGCGAACCGGCGGAGGCGATTGCTGCGCGAGGCGGAGGAACTGGAGCGGCGGTACCCGGACCCGGCGAGCCGCCCGCCGCTCTACGGCATCCTCGTCGGGGTGAAGGATATCATCCATGTGGACGGCTACGTGACGCGCGCCGGGTCGGCGGTGCCGCCGGAGTTGTTCGCGGGGCCGGAGGCGGCGGTCGTCGGGTTGCTGCGGGCGGCGGGCGCGCTGATCCTCGGCAAGACGGTGACGACCGAGTTCGCCGGGTTCGAGCAGAACGGCACGCGCAACCCGCACAACCTCGGCCACACGCCGGGCGGGTCGAGCAGCGGCTCGGCGGCGGCGGTCGCGGCGGGCTTCTGCCAGTTGGCGCTCGGCAGCCAGACGGTCGGCTCGGTGATCCGGCCCGCCGCCTTCTGCGGCGTCGTCGGCTTCAAGCCGACCTATGGCCGCATCCCGACCGCCGGGATCGTCTACTACTCCCAGTCGGTCGATCATATCGGCCTTTTCGCGCAGGATGTCGCCGGGATGGCGATAGCCGCCTCCGTGCTCTGTCGCGACTGGCAACCGGCGACGCCCGATCGCACGCCCGTCCTCGGCGTGCCGGAGGGCGCCTATCTCGCGCAGGCATCGCCGGAAGGATTGGCAGCGTTCGAGCGGCAGATCGCCGCGCTCGAAGCAGGCCGGATACACCGTGCGGCGCGTCCCGGCGCTGGACGACATCGCGGCGATCACCGAGCGGCACACCTGGATGACGACGGCGGAGATGGCGGCGATGCACGCCGACTGGTTCCCCGCGCACGAGGCGAAGTACCGCCCCGTCACCGCCGAGACGTACCAGCACGGGGCGCAGGTGACGCCGGAGCAACTGGCGGCGGGGCGCGAGAGCCGGATGCAGGTGCGCGCGGAGATGCAGGCGTTGATGGACGCGCACGGCATCGACCTCTGGGTCTGCCCGCCCGCGCCCGGCCCCGCGCCGGAAGGGATCGCACCGACCGGCAACCCGGCGATGAACCTGCCGTGGACGCATACCGGGATGCCCGCGCTCACCGTACCCGCCGGGAAGGCGGCGAACGGCCTGCCGCTCGGCCTGCAAATGGTCGCCCGCGCCGATGCGGACGAATCGCTGCTCGCCTGGGCCGCGCCAATCGCGGACGCCTTGCGGGGTAGCTAGATGCAGAAGTGTGGTGGCGGCGGGCTTTAGCCTGCCAGAACCTTACTGCGGCAGGCTAAAGCCCGTCTCTGCCACCCGATGTGTAACCTGGGTCTAGTGGCGCCAAAGGGAAGGGGATTCATATGCCCGATAGCGACTCTGACTGCGCTGAGTATCGCCGAGGCGGCCGCGTTGATCGTGCGGCGGCGGGTGTCGCCGGTGGAATTGACGGATGCGTATCTGGCGCGGATCGAGCGGCAGAATCCGCTCCTCAACGCCTATGTGACGGTGACGGGCGATGCGGCGCGGGAGGAAGCGCAAGAGGCGGAGCGGGAGATCGCCGGCGGCACCTATCGCGGCCCGCTGCACGGCATCCCGATTGCCCTCAAGGACCTCTACGCGACCAAGGGCGTGCGCACGGCGGCGGGCTCGAAAATCCTCGGGGATCGCGTGCCGGATGAAGACGCCGCCGTGACGACCCTCCTGCGCGAGGCGGGCGCGATCTCGCTCGGCAAGACGAACACGCACGAGTTCGCCTACGGCGTGACGACGAACAACCCGCACTTCGGCGCGACGCGCAATCCGTGGAACCCGGAGTGCATCCCCGGCGGTTCCAGCGGCGGCTCGGGCGCGGCGGTCGCGGCGGGGATGGCGGCGATGGCGATGGGCTCGGACACTGGCGGCAGTATCCGCATCCCGGCGGCGCTCTGCGGCACGGTCGGCCTGAAGGCGACGCACGGTCGCGTCAGCACCGCCGGGGTCATCCCGCTCTCGTGGACGCTCGATCACGCCGGGCCGCTGACGCGCACGGTGGAGGACGCCGCCATCGTCCTGAACGCCATCGCGGGGTACGACCCGAACGACGCGATGACCGTGCCGATGCCGGTGGACGACTACACGCGCGACCTCGCCGCCGGGGTGCGCGGGCTGCGCCTCGGCGTGCCGCGCGACGGGGTTCTTCGAGGGCGATTGACCCGGAGGTGGCGCGCGCCGTCGAGGAAGCAATCGGTGTCTATCGCTCGCTCGGCGCGGCGGTCGAGGACGTGGACGGCACCGCGCTCTGGGATGCGCGCCAGGCGGCTGCCGACATCATCTGCCGAGGCGCGCCGGTTCCATGCCGAGTGGTTGCGCGATCGCCCGGAGGAGTACGGCGAGGACGTGCGCGAGCGCCTGATGCGCCGCACGGACATGAGCGCCGACGAACTGCTCGCCGGCGATGCGCGTGCGCGACATGCCGTGACGGTCGAGGCGACGCAGTTGATGACGCGCTACGACGGCCTGCTCCTGCCGACAACGCGCATCCCCGCCCCGCCGATTGCCGGGCAGACGATCATCATCGACGGCCAGGAAATCTTCGCGCCGAACATCCTCACCTCGAACACCAACCCCTTCAATGTGACCGGCATGCCCGCGCTCTCGCTGCCCTGCGGCTTCACGGCGGCGGGCTTGCCGATCGGCCTGCAAATCGTCGCCCGCCGCTGGGACGAAGTGACCGTGCTGCGCATCGGCGCGGCCTACGAGCGCGCGACGGAATGGCATACGCGCCGCCCCGCGCTGGTCGAGACGGCCTGAGACAGGCTGGCTCCTCCGCCCTACGTGATGTCGAAGTAGAGCGCGCCTTTGTGCGTCGCGTCGGGTATGTACTGAATCCAGTCCAATTTGGCATCGGTCGGGACGGAGAAGACGAGCACACCCTGGATAATTGCGCGCGGGGCCACGGTTGTCGTCGCGGGTAGCGGCGTACCGAAACCTGTCACCGCGCTCGTGCCGAAGACGGCGTTCGCGCTCGTATGTACCTGCCAGCGGCCGAGATTTGCCGGTGTGTCGCCGGTATTCTCAACGAGCACCTCGACGGTGACGAACTTGAAGCCCGCGACCGGGCGCGCGGAGGCGGTGCCGGAGCGTGCATCGTCGGTGATGCCGAGGATCGCGACGCGTTGGGTCTGGATCGTGCCCGTGTTACTCGCGGCGAGCGGCACGCGAAAGTCGATATTCGGGTCGGGCGTCGGCGACGGCGGGAGCGGCGTCGGCGATGGCGGTGCGGGTGGCGTCGTTGGCCGTGCCGTTGTCGGCGTCGGCGCGGGGGGTGGCGGCGCGGTCGGCGTGGGGCTGACGTAGGCGAGCGTGACGCGGGCCGCTGTCGGCGTCGCCGCCGGTGCGCCGAAGCCCGCGCCGGTCCAGATCACCGACGCGAAGACGGCCGCATACGCAATCAGGATCGCGCCGAAGATGTACTGCCACGGTGAGCGTCGCCGCCGCGCACCGGAACCGTCGTCAGAGGGCCGGTGCGGCAGATTGTCGGAAGGAATTGCCATGCGTTGTGCCATTCCCGCGTGCCGATCCGCCTCTACCCACGCAGACACGAACGCAAGCTCCGGCGCCGAATCTCCGAGATGGTGGGCCAGGCAGGATTCGAACCTGCGACCAAGAGATTATGAGTCCCCCGCTCTGACCGCTGAGCTACTGGCCCCGTCGGGCAGCGTAGCATCAGCGGCAGCGCGGGGCAAGCGTCAGTCGAGGTCGTACGGCACGTCGTACTGGGCGGCGAGGTCGCGCAGGTCGTCCTTCACGGACTGGTGCAGCGGGATACCGTGGACGCTGCGGACGCGGTAGGCGTCGAACTCCGGCTGGCCGGGGGCGAAGACCGCGTCATGCCCCGGCGCGGGCGGCGTGGCGCGCAGGGTCGCCATCATGTCGTCGATCTGCGCGCGGTAGGTCGCCGGGTCGGTGAAGGCGTCGATGCGCCAGGCCATGAAGCAGTGGCAGGTGCCGGGGTGCGGGTGCTCGCCGACGCCCCGGCCGGGGATGCGCATACTCCACGTCCCGCCGGAGAGCATCGCGGTGAAGCAATCGACCATCACCGCCAGGCCGTATCCCTTCTGGCTGCGGCCCGCGTAGTCGCTGCCGAGCGGCGGCGAGCGTCACGGCCGCGTGCGGGTCGGTCGTGGGCACGCCGTCCTTGTCGTACGCCCACCCGGCCGGGATCGGCTTCCCCTCGCGCCGGGCGATCTCGACCTTGCCGAAGGCGACGGTCGTGGAGGCCATATCGAGCAGGAACGGGTCGGAGTTGTTGCCGCCGGGGAAGGCGATGGAGAACGGGTTGGTGCCGAGCACGGGGATGCTGCCGAAGGTCGGCACCATCAGCGGGCCGGCGTTCGTCATGCTCAGTCCGCCGAGTCCCTCCGCGACCGCCTGCATCGGGTAATAGGAGAGCGCGCCGAGATGGTTGCTGGCGCGCACCGAGACGGTACACCAGCCCGTTTCTTGCGCCTTCGCGATGCACCGCCGCATCGCCTCCGGCGCGACGACGAGGCCGAGCCCCTGGTCGCCGTCGAGTCGTCAGTGTCGCCGGGCTCTCGGCGAGCACGGTGATATTCGGGTGCAGGTTGACGCGCCCCGCGGCGATGGCGGTGAGGTACATGCGCATCCGGGGGATGCCGTGCGAGTCGATGCCGTGCAGGTCGCTGAACATCAGCACATTCGCCGCCGTCGCCGCGTCGCTCGCCGGGATGCCGACCCGCACGAACAGCCGCTCCATCAGCGTGCGCATCGCATCCGCCCGTACCAGACGGTTGCGTCGTGCTCTCGGTGCCCGCCATCGCCACGCGCTCCTTCCTGCTCCCGCTATGACCGCTTCGTCCCCGGCTCCTCATGCTCGGGCTGATTCGCCTCCTCAATGGCCCGCTCCGCGTCGTCCACATCGTAGTCATGGGGTCGCCCGCGCGACCGGCGCGTTGCGCGCGCACCGGCGCCCGCCGCCACCGGCGCGCTGACCGCATCGTCGGCATCGCTATCGGTTGGCGACGGCGCATCTTCACTCCCCGTACCCGGCGTCCCGCCGGCTGGCGGGGTGCGTGGCGGCGCGCGGAGGACGAAAAAGATCAGGACGAGACAGATCAGCGCGAGCGCGAGGAGGAACGGCACGGTGGCGCGGTCGCGGATGCGCTGCCAGGTACTCGTGGTCGCCGGTGTGGCGGACGTGGTCGACGGCGTCGCGGGGCTTGGGCCGATGAGGAGATCGTAGGTCTGGCCTGCCTGCACATTGTCCGCGCTGAACTGCCGGAAGGGGTCGCCCCTTGCGGCGCCTGGATCGGGCCGTCGTTGCGCAGGGTCTGGCTGTTCAGCGCCTGCCGCGAATCCGAGACGAGCACCTGCAATTTCGTCGCCGCGTAATCGAGGGTGCGCATGAATGTGAAGCCGGACGGCGAACCCTGCAGATCATAGGTCGCGGTGATGTCGCTCGCGCCCGGCGGGATCGCCATGCGGAGCGTCAGTCTCTGCCCCGTCAGGTCCGCGCCGGGGATCAGGTCGATGCGGTTGGTGCTGATCGACTGCGCGTTGGCCGGCGCGCTGAAGGCGAGCGGCGCACCCTGCGCCATCGAGCCGTCCGGGTTGAGCGCGCCGACCAGCGTCCGGTCCCCCGGATTGGTGATCTGGAGCGCCTCCAGGACGCTATAAAACTGCGGGCGCACCTCGTTCATGATGATTTGATCGCTCTTGATCGTGTAGGCTGCCGGGCCGGTGCTCGACCGCGGGTTCGTAAATCGGCACCTCGGTCGTCGCCGTCGTCGCGTTGTTCGCGAAGCGGACGGCGCGCGACTTCGTCGTCCCGCCGAACGGATCGGTGACGTCCTGCTCGGCCGGTTCGTAGGTCACGCCTTTGTACTGGACGAGAACGCGATAGACGCCCGCCGAGGAGGTATCGAGCCCGGCGAAGGTGAACGAGCCGTCCGGCGCGGTCGTCGTCGTGCGGGCATCGGCGGCTTCGTCGGTCACGCGGAAGAGGCCGGGATTGAAGTAGAGGAGCGTGACGGTCAGCGGCGTCGTGGGCAGCGATGCGCCCGCCGTCTTCATCACCACCTTGCCCGTCAGCGTGCCCCCGATCGGCGCGGCATCGACGGAGAGGACAGCGGAAGCGACGAGCCAGATGGTGGCGAACGCCACGATGAGCGATGCGGCGGAGCGCGCCGCCTTGTCCGCTGCGGCGTGGTTGTCTCGTCGGGTTGGGAGTGGTGCGAGCGAGTATTCCATGCGCGGATGCTACCAGCGTTGCCGAGGTGCGACAAGGCGCGATCGGCGGGGGTGAGGCTTCCGGCACGTGACCTTTGACTGCCGCCCGCGGCATTGCTATACTGACGCAGCAGACGAACGGCGATGAGCCGGGAGGAGTAGGCGCGGTCTCGCATCGAGCGAGCGGGGGAGGGTGGAAGCCCCGCCAGCATGGCCGCATCGAAGTCGCCCGGTCAGCCAGCGATGGAACCGCCTCAGCGCGCATCTACATCGCACGGGAGCGCCCGCTACCGCGCAACCACGAGGGATGCCGATCGGCATCCGAAGTGAGGTGGTACCACGGGCATGCACGCTCCGTCCTCAACATGAGGCGGGGCGTTTTTTTAGTGCTGAGTGTCGAGTACTGAGTGCCGATGAGCGAAGCGACGGAAAGGAGCGACCGATGGCGACGACCGCGAAGCCGGCGATCTTCACCGGAGAGGGCGAATTGCCGAAGGCGTACGACCCGAAAGCGGTCGAGGGGCCGGTCTATGCGTGGTGGGAGGAGCAGGGGTACTTCGCGCCGCCGCCCGAGCGGCCCGATGAACCGGAGCCGTTCGTCATCATCCTGCCGCCGCCGAATATCACCGGCTCGCTCCACAACGGCCACGCGATGTATACCGTCGAGGATGTGCTGATCCGCTGGAAGCGGATGCAGGGTATCCCGACGCTCTGGCTGCCCGGCGCGGACCACGCCAGCATCGCCGTGCATGTCGTCGATCGAGCGCGAGATGGCGAAGGAGGGGCTGACCCGCCAGCAGTTGGGGCGCGAGGCATTCCTCGAGCGCGTCTGGGCCTTCATCCACCATTACGGCGACCGCATCCTCTACCAACTGCGCTCGCTCGGCTTCTCGCTCGACTGGTCGCGCTACGTCTTCACGATGGACCCCGGCCCGGCGCGGGCCGTCCGCACCGCGTTCAAGCGGCTCTACGACCGTGGGCTGATCTACCGCGCGAACCGGATGGTGAACTGGGACCCGGTCAATCAGACGACCGTCTCGGACCTCGAAGTCGATCAGATCGAGGAGGACGGCCATCTCTGGTACATCCGCTACGATGTGGACGGCGAGCCGGGGCAGTCGGTCACCGTCGCCACGACGCGGCCCGAGACGATGCTCGGCGACACCGCCGTGGCGGTCAACCCGGACGACGAGCGCTATCAGCGCGCTGATCGGCAAGATGCTCGTGCTGCCGCTGCTCGGGCGGCGCATCCCGGTCGTCGCGGACGCGCATGTGGATGCCGCCTTCGGCACCGGCGCGGTGAAGGTGACGCCCGCGCACGACTGGAACGACTACGAGGTCGGCTTGCGCCACGATCTGCCGCAGATCACCGTCCTGACCTTCGATGGGCGGATGAATGCGGAGGCGGGGCCGTATGCGGGCCTGACGATCGCAGGAGGCGCGCGCGCGGGTGCTCGACGATCTGCAAGCAGCCGGGCAACTGGTCAAGACCGAGGCGCACCGGCACACCGTCCCGCACGCCGAGCGGGGGAGCGCGGTCCTGGAGCCGATGCTCTCGATGCAGTGGTGGGTGAAGATGGAGCCGCTCGCCGACGCCCGCCATCGCCGCCGCGCGCGAATGGCGACATCCGCTTCGTGCCGGAGCGATTCGCGGGCGATTATTACCGCTGGCTGGAGAATATCCACGACTGGTGCATCTCGCGCCAGCTCTGGTGGGGGCACCAAATCCCCGTCTGGTACGCGCCGGATGGCACGGTGATCGTCTCGGAGCACGAGTTCCCCACGCCCGACGAGATCCCGGCGGGCATCGATCCCGCGACGCTGACGCGCGACCCGGACGTGCTCGACACCTGGTTCTCCTCCGCGCTCTGGCCGTTCAGCACGCTCGGCTGGCCGGAGGATACCGCCGGACTTGCGCCGCTTCTACCCGACGACGGTGATGGAGACCGGCTACGACATCATCTTCTTCTGGGTGGCGCGGATGATCTTCCAGGGGCTCGCGATGATGGGCGAGGTGCCCTTCCGCGTCGTCTACCTGCACGGCATGGTGCGCGACGAGCGCGGCCAGAAGATGAGCAAGACGAAGGGGAACGTCCTCGATCCGCTCGATCTCACCGACCGCTTCGGCACGGACGCGCTCCGCTTCACCCTGATCACGATGGGTTCGCCGGGCAACGATCTCAATCTCTCGGTCGATCGGGTCGAAGGGAACCGGAACTTCGCCAATAAACTCTGGAATGTCGCGCGCTTCGTGCTCGCCAACATCGTCGCCCGAGGAGATCGCGCGCGATGCCGACGGCAGCCCCGCCGCACCGGAGCGCGGCGCGATGGCGCTGGCGGACCGCTGGATCGTCAGCCGCCTGCACACCCTTGAGGCGGATGTGACGCGGCTGCTCGAAGGGTACCTGCTCGGCGAGGCGGGGCGGCAAATCTACGACTTCCTCTGGGGCGATCTGGCGGACTGGTATATCGAGGCGGCGAAGCCGCGCCTGCAAGGTTCGGATGCGCCGGTTGTGCGCCAGACGCTCGCCTACACGCTCGAACGCGCGCTGCGGCTGCTGCACCCGTTCATGCCCTTCATCACCGAGACGATCTGGCAGCGCCTGCCGCACGGTGGCGACGCGCTGATCGTCGCGCCGTGGCCCGTGGCGGGGGCGACGGATGAAGAGGCGGAGCGCGCCTTCACGCTCCTCATCGACATCGTGCGCGCGGTGCGCAATGCGCGCTCCGAGGCGGGCGTCGAACCGGCGCGCTGGATCGCCGCGTCGATCGCCGCCGGGCCGCACGCGGACGCGCTCGCCACGCAGCGCGAAGTCCTCTCGCGTCTCGCCCGCATCGCCGACGATCAACTGACAATTGCGCCATCGGTGGATGCGGACGCGGCAGGCGACGGCGCTCGTCGTCGCGGATGCGACCGTCTATCTCACCGGCATGGTCGATGTTGACGGCGGAGCGCGCGCGCCTGGCGCGGGAACTTGACGAGGCGACCGGGCATGTCGAGCGCACGCGGGCGCAACTGGCGAATGAGAACTTCGTCGCGCGGGCCAAGCCGGAGGTCGTCCAGGGGGCGCGCGACCGCCTCGCCGCCGCCGAGGAGCGCGTCGCCCGGCTGCGCGAGCGGCTCGACGCGCTCGGAGCCGCCTGATGGATCACGAGGCGATCCGCCGCATCACCTCGCGCTTCTGGGGGCCGGTCTGCGCGATCACGGCGGCGCACGACGGCGAGGCGGGCGGGCAGATCGCCGTCGGTGTCCTCTCCGCCTCGATCCTGCCCGAGGCGCCGCGCGTGCTGATCGAACTCTGGAAGGCGAACCGCACGCACGATCTGATCGCCGCGAGCGGCGCATTCGCCGTCCATCCGCTCGTGAAGGAGCACGCCGACCTCGTCCGGCAACTCGGCTTCCGCTCCGCGCATGAGGGCGCGGATAAACTGGACGGCCTCGTCGTGGACGGCGGGCGAGACGGGTAGCCCGATCCTTGCCGATGCGCCGGGATTCCTCGAATGCCGGGTCGCCGGGAGCCTGGACGCGCCGGACATGACGGTCTTCCTCGGCACGGTCGTTGCTGGTGCGTGGCATGGCGGCGATGCACCGATGGTGCAGGCGTATGAGATGATCGGCGCCATGCCGCCCGAATGGCAGGAGGAGTATCGTCGGCACGACGCGGCGCAACGCGCTGCCGCCTCCCGTTTGTTGAACGCGGCGACGGATTCGCTCGCCCGAATGATCGCTTTTTCCCGCTATGCGGGTATCCGCTTGACGGCGCGCGCCGCCCGTCCCGATACTGGTGGCATGAATACACTGCTGCGGCGCTTCCGCCGCCCGATCCGACGCTGCCACGTCACGCTCTATACGCGCGCGGGCTGCCATCTGTGCGACGACGCGAAGAAGCCCGTCGTGCGTGCCGTCGCGGCGACGCCGGGCGCGTCGTTGCGCATCGTTGACATCGCGGGCGACGCCGATCTGGAAGCGCGGTACGGGTTGCGCATCCCGGTCGTGACGGTGACAGGTCGCGGGCATGGAGCAGGTCGTCGCGGAAGGGAAGATCAGCGATATTCGCTTGCGCCGCGCATTCGGCGCGCTGACGGCGGAGGGCTGACGCGGTGCCATCGTCCGCGAAGAAGCGCTCCCGATCCGCCAACCGCGCCCGCACGACGCTCCCGCGTAAGCGGCGTGCGACAGCGAGTCAGGTTCTCGCCCGGCGGGGCATGATCGTGCTCGGCATCGTCGTCGCCGCCTCGCTCGTCGTGGCGCTCCTCGGTACCGTCTCGACCACCAGCCAGGGCAGCACGCCGACGGCGTTACTCTCGTCGCAGAGCGATCCGAGCCAACTGATCCGCGCCGCGACGGCGAACCCGAACGACAGCGAAGCCGTCGGCGCGCTCGCGGACTATTACAATCAGACGGGCCAGCAGCAGCAGGCGCTCACCCTCTACCAGAACTACGTGACGCTGCGACCCTCCGACGCCCGCGCCCGCGTCACGCCTGGGCGAAATGCTGCTCGGCAGCGGCGACCTCGCCAGGGGCGCAAAGCCAGCTCGTCCAGGCGATCACCTTCGCCTCCGCCGGCCCGGATCAGCAGACGGCGGCGCGCGCGCACCTCGATCTCGGCGATGTCTACACGGCGTTGCAGCCGCCCCGCCAGAACGATGCGCTGAACGAGTATAGTCAGGCGTCCGACCTCGATCAGTCCGGCGACGATCGGCGATCAGGCGCGCACGAAACTGGCCGCGCCTCCAGCAGCAACTGAATGTGCCGACGGTGACGGTCATCGCCCCGAGCGCGCCAGCTCGGCCCGCCGGACGCCGCCCGCCCGCCCGAGCGGGACGCCGTAGCGCGGTGGATCGACCGCGCCGCCTGCTGCACATCGTCCAGCGGTACGCCCCCTACGAGGGCGGCTCGGAGAACTACATGCGCGAGCTCTCCGAGCAGTTCGCCGCCGACGGTCACGCCGTCACGGTGCTGACGACCGATGCGTGGGACCTCGAATACTTCTGGAACCCCGCCGCGCGCCGGGTCGATGCACCGCCGGACGAGATACTGAACGGCGTCCGCGTGCTGCGCTTCCCGGTGCGGCATTACCCGGCCTCGTCGCTCGGCTATCGCGCCTTGCGGCGGGCGATGGCGGAAGTGGAGCCGCTTCCTGCCGTGCCGGGCAGGAGGCGGTTTTGAGGCGGGGCGGAATGTTCGCGCCGTGGGTGCCGGCGCTCCATGCGCTGGGCGCGGGCGCCACGCGGCGGAGTTCGATCTGGTCCATGCCGCCAATATCTCGATTGAATCGACGGTGCTTGCCGGGCGCGGAGCGGCGCGGCGGGCCCGTATCCCGCTCGTCGTCACGCCCTTCGTCCATCTCGGCTCGCCGGGGGATGCGCGGATCGTGCGTTACTACTCGATGCCGCATCAGCTCCGGCTCCTGCGCGACGCGGACGCGACATTGTCCAGACGGAGCAGGAGCGGACATTCCTCGCGGCGCGCGGCGTCCCCGACGTCGCGCCTGCACCGGATCGGCGTCGGCGTCCATCTGCGCGGACGTGACCGGCGGTGACGCCGCGCGGGCGCGTCGCGCCTTCGATCTGCGCGGCCCGGTCGTCTATTTCAGCGGCACCGCCGCCGCCGACAAGGGGACGTACGATCTCATCGCGCGATGCGCCGTCTCTGGGACGAAGGGCGGGATGCGACGCTCGTCCTGACCGGGCCGATGCTCTCCGACGTGCGCGGCTTCTTCGCTGCCATGTCCGCCGAGGAGCGGGCGCGCATCCGGCCGCTCGGCTTCGTCACGAAGGAGACGCAGGCCGATGTGCTCGCGGCCACCGACGTGCTCGCGCTCCCGTCGCGCACCGATTCGTTCGGCATCGTCTTCCTCGATGCGTGGGCGAATGGCATCCCGGTGATCGGCGCGAATGCGGGCGGCATCCCCGGCGTCGTCTCGGACGGCGTCGATGGCCTGCTCGTCCCCTTCGGCGATGTCGCCGCACTCGCGGGCGCGCTCCGCCGCCTGCTCGACGATCCCGGCGCTGCGGCGGCGGATGGGCGAAGCCGGGCGAGAGAAGGTGCGGACGCGCTACACATGGGAGACCATCGTCGCATCCGTCGCGACATCTCTGACGATACGCTGCTCCGGCGTGTGAAGGTGTATACAATGCGGTGATGCTTCGGCGGCACGGGGTTAATCTTGTGCGCGCGATCGCCGGATTGCGTTGGAGGGTTCATCCGGGCGACGGCTTCGCGTGTCATGCACGCAGATCGCTACGATAAGTGAGGGCGTGCGTGTGAAAAGCGCAGACGATGAAAGCATAGATGTCGCCGCGACCATCGCGACGTTGCGGGCGCAGGCGGTCGCACGCGGCAAGGCGATGGGGCTCTCCGAGCGGCACGCCGCTCGATGATCCACTGCGGCGGGCGGAGGATTTGGCGCACATCTCCGCGCATTTCCCGATCATGTGGACGCATCCCCATTGTCGGGCGCGGGCTCGCGCTCGCCCAGCGCGCGATGCGCATCGGGCTGCGCTGGTATATCAATCCGATTGTCGATCAGATCAACGACTTCAATGAGGCGACAGTCGTCGCGCTCAATGCGCTCGCCGCGCGGCAGGAAGCGCTCGCGCTCCGCATCGCGGCGCTGGAATCCGGCGATGGCCCTAACCCCCCAGCCCCCTTCCCCACCGGGGAAGGGGGAGCAAACGGGGAAAGAGCACAAGCGGCTGAGTCACCCCTCTCCCGCGTGGCGGGGGAAGGGCAGGGGGTGGGGGTCGCCCTGTGAACATCGTCATTGCGGCGACGCAGGTGCCGTATGTCCGTGGCGGCGCGGAAGTGCTCGTGGATGGGCTGGCGGCGGCGTTGGAGCGGGCCGGGCATCGTGTCGCGGTCGTCGCGCTTGCCCTTCCGCTGGTATCCGCCGTCGGCCATCCCGTCGCACGCGCTCGCCTGGCGGCTGCTCGATCTGACCGAGGCGAACGGCGTAAAGATCGATCGCGTGATCTGCACGAAGTTCCCGACGTGGGCGGTGCGCCACCCGAACAAAGTCGCCTGGGTCGTCCATCAGCACCGGCAGGCGTACGACTGGTACGGCACGCCGCTCTCGGACTTCGCCAACACGCCGGACGACCGGCGGGTGCGCGAGAGCATCCGCGCCATCGACGCGCGCGGTCTTGGGCGAATGCGCGCGGGTGTACGGCATCTCGCGCAATGTCGTCGCCCGCCTCGCCCGCTTCAACGGCATCACCGGCACGCCGCTCTATCCGCCGACGACGCTGACCGGCCTCGTGCCGGGCGGCGCTGACGACGGCTTCCTCCTCTCCGTCGCCCGGCTGGATGCGGCGAAGCGGCTCGATCTCGTCCTGCGTGCCGTCGCTGCGTGCAACGGAGATCGTGCCGCTCCGCATCGTCTCGGATGGCCCGGAGCGGGAACGGCTGGAAAAATTGGCGACGGACGTTGGGCATCGCGCGACCGCGTCCGGTTCCTCGGGCGGGTGCCGGACGACGAACTCGTGCGGCTCTATCGCTCGTGTCGCGCCGTCGTTTACGTGCCGGTGGACGAGGATTACGGGTATGCCGCCGTCGAGGCGTTGATGGCCGGCAAGCCCGTCTTGACGACCGAATGACAGCGGCGGCGTGCGCGAATTCGTGCGCGATGGCGAGAATGGCGCGGTCGTCGCGCCGGAGCCGACGCACGCTTGCGGCGGCACTCGACCGCTGGTGGCGGACGCCCGGTGCAGCGGCCACGCTCGGCAGGAACGGCGTGCGAGCAGTGGCGGGGATCAACTGGGAGCGTGTCGTGCGGGAACTGACGCGATGAGCGGCAAGCGGGCGCGCGTCGCCTATTTCACGCCGTTGCAGCCGGTCGAGTCGGGCATCTCGCAGTACAGCGAAGACCTCATCCCGTGGCTCGGCTTCCGCCGTCGATCTCGATGTCGTCGTCGATCACTATGCCCCGACATTGGCGGCGATCGCTCGCGCCCGCGCGGATTGTGGATGCCCGCCGATTCAATCGCGCGGCGCTACGACGCGATGGTGCTCCAGATGGGCAACAGCCCCGCGCACAACTACATGGTGCCGCTGGCGCTCGACCGGCCCGATGTGCTCGTTCTGCACGACATCGTCTTGCATCATCTGATGGTCTGGCGCGCGGTGCAGGGGCGCGGTGGCCGGGAGGCATACCGGCAGGAGATGCGGGAGCGCTACGGCGACGCGGGCGAGGCCGTGGCCGATCTCGTGCTGCGCGGGCAGAATCCGGTCGCGATGTTCGAGTATCCGCTCAATGAAGGGCTGATCCGCTCGGCGCGGACGGTCGTCACGCATAGCCCGTCGTCGGCTGCGTGGGTCGAGCGGCTCGTGCCGGGTGCGCGGACGCATGTCGTTCCGATGGGCGTGCCGATGATCGAGCCGGTCGATCGTGCCGCGGCGCGCGCCGCGTTGGAGATTCCGCCGGATGACGTTCGTCGATCCTCTCACTCGGGCGCGTCAATCCGTTCAAGCGGATCCCGGCGGTCTTCCGCGCCGTGCGCCGCCTCGCAGACGAGCACCCGAACGTGCTGATGCTGATCGTCGGCGGCGACTCGCCGAACTACGATGTGCCGCGATTGGCGCGCTTCGCGCGGATCGAGGGCAACGTGCGGCGGCTCGGCTACGTGCCGGACGACGCGCTGCCCGATCTCTTCGCCGCCGCCGATGTGCTGCGTCAATCTTCGCTACCCGACAGCGGGCGAGACCTCCGCCGCCGTGCTTGCGCCTGATGAGCGCCGGACTGCCGACCATCGTCACCGATACCGGCGCATTCTCCGACCTCCCCGATGATGCAGTGCTGAAGGTGCCGCCCGATGCCTTCGAGGGCGAACTGCTCGCCACCTACTTGCGCGCGCTCGCCACCGAATGAACGGTTTCGCCGCGCGATCGGTGCAAATGCCCGCGCCTTCGTGCTCCGCGAGCACACGATGCGCCGCGCGACGGAGGGATACCTTGATGTGCTGCGCGAGGTGACCGGACATGCCGCTCGATCCGGCGCTCATTCGGGAGCCGCCCCCTCCGATGCACAGACATCACACCCTGCCCGCTGCGTCAACGTTCCCGTCTTTGCACGAGGCAACGCCTCCAGACATCGACGCCGATTCCGCTCCTGGCGCCCGTCGCGGACGCATTGGCGGAGATCGGCCTCGGCAATGACGCGGCACTGATCGAAGAGACGGCGCGGCATTTCGCGGCGCTGCGGATCGGCGTGCCGCGTCATAGGTGACGGCGGGTTCGCGACGCCTCCTGATGCTCCGGGGCGATAGGCTCGATTCGGCCGGGTGTTCGCTGTCCACCCGGCCGGGTGGTGTACAATGCGCCAAACGCGCGACCGCCGAGGCGGGTGTACGTTCTATGGGTAGAGGTATGACGTGGGGACGATATGCAGCAGGCGACGACGAGACGAAATGACAGCAACCGCGCCGGGTGCGGCGGCCTATTTGCCCGCCGGGACGACCCTCTCCATCGTCATCCCGGCGTACAACGAGGCGGCGGGCATTCGCGCGGTCCTTCGCCGCGTCTGCGGCGATTATCCCGATGCGGAAATCATCGTGGTGGACGACGGCAGCACGGACGGCACCGGCGATCAATTGCAGGGCCTGCCGATCCGCGTGCGTGCGCAGCCCGTATAACAAGGGCAATGGCGCGTCGGTCAAGGCGGGCATCCGCGCCGCGCGGGGCGATTACGTGCTCCTCCTCGATGCGGACGGTCAGCAGGAACCGGCGGACATCGGCAAGTTGCTCATCCACACCGGCGTCTATGACTTGATCGTCGGCGCGCGGGTGAAGTCGTCGCAGCAGAACCATCTCCGCGCGCTCGGCAATGGCGCGCTGGAGCGGATGGCATCGTACCTCGCCGGGACGCGCATCCCGGACCTGACGAGCGGTTTTCGCGTCTTCCGGCGGGCGGTGATCATGGAGTTCATCCATCTCCTGCCGAACCGCTATTCATACCCGACGACGAGCACGCTCGCCTTCCTGAAGGCGGGGTACAACGTGACCTTCGTGCCGATCGTCGCCAACAAGCGGCGCGGCGGCAAGAGCGGCCAGAAATTGCTGCAAAACGGCGTGCGCTTCACCCTGATAATCCTGCGCATGATTACCCTCTTCAGCCCGATGAAGATTTTCGCGCCGCTCGCCGCTCGTCCTCTTCCTCCTCGGGACTGGGATACGGCGTGTACACCACCATCACGCAGGTGCATATCACCAACTCCACCGTCCTGCTCTGCCTGACGAGCATCATCATCTTCCTGATGGGACTGATCTCCGAGCAGATCGCCGCGCTGCGCTTCGAGCGGGTCGAGCGGGTCGATGACTCCGCCCGCCCGCGCGACATGGATGGGCCCGGCCGCGGCCCAGCGCCGGAGTGACGCCCGTGCCCGCCCGCTCCACCGCGACTGCGTCCGCCTGCGCCGCTGGCTGCCGCGCCTGCTCGGGTCTGGCGCTCTCGGTCGTCGCAATTGTCGTCGTCGGCCCGCGCGATGTGGCGCGTGGCCTGCGGGCGGCGAACCCGTGGCTGGTGGCCATCGCGGCGGTCGCGGTCTTCCCGCTGCTCGCGCCGAAGGCGCGCCGCTGGCAGATCGTGCTCGCCGATTTCGGCATCGCGCTGCCGTGGCGGGACGCCTTCCGTTTCTACGCGATCGGCCTCTGGGCGGCGATTGTCACGCCCGGCCAGTTGGGTGACGGGCTGAAAGCGTGGTATGTGCAGAGCCGGGGCGGCAACCTCGCGCCCGCACTCGCCAGCGTCGTTGTCGATCGCTTGTTCGATGTGCTGATGCTGCTCGCCGCCGCCGCGCTCGGTGTGGCGGTCTATGGGGCGGCATTCGGCGCGCAGTTCGCGCTCGTCGGCGTCCTGACCGTCGTTACCATCGTCGGGATTGTCGTCGCCGCGCGGCCCGTCGTTGCGGCATCGCGCCGCCGCGCTGCTACCCGGCGCCGGTGCGCGCGCGCCTCGCGCGGATGCGCTGGGTCGGCGCGCTGCGAGACGCGCACCTCGCCGGGGCGAGCCTCGCGCTGCGCGCTCGGTTGGTCGCTCGTCTCCTTCGCGCGCGACGCTCGCACGCATTTATCTCTGTTTCCGCGCGCTCGATATCCGGCTGCCGCTCGTGACGTTTATCGCGGTCGTCGGCCTCTCGTCGCTCGCGGGGCTGCTCTCGGTCAGCGGCATCGGCACGCGCGACTGGGCGCTGATCGCGCTCCTCGGCCGCGAGCATATCGGCCACGAGACCGCCCTCGCCGCATCCTTCCTGATCCTCTTCCTCAATCTCACGAACATCGTGCCGGGGCTGATCGCGTGGTATCGCGACCCGGTGCCGCTCCGCCGGCGCGCGTCGGTCGAGGCGAGCGATCTGCCGAGCGCGCGCGGGAGTCGCGTCATGAGCGGCGGCAGGTTGGCGTTGCGGAACACGCTCGTCCGCCTCGTTGATCTGGACGGCCTTCGTCGCGCTTGGCTTTGTCGGCGTCGTGCATACCGGCCTGACCGATGGCCCGGCGGGCGCGGTCTTCGCGACGGCGCAGAGCATCGTCCAGCAGCAGACAATCGCCATCGACGGCAACACGGCGCTGGTCGGCCCGCTCGATGGCCCGACGCCCGGCCTCGCCTATGCGAACAACCATTTCGTCGCCACCGCCGAGCCGGGCGCGGCGCTCCTCGCGGTGCCCGCCGCATGGGTGGGCATTCCGCTGGCGGACGGACTCAACGATCCGGGCGCGGCGGTCCTCCTGGTCGGCGTGCAGGCGGTGCTGCTCGCGCTGCTCGCGGCGGTGGCGCTCGGTTGGGCGGGGGTGCGCCTCGGTCTGTCGCCCGTGATCGCCCTGGTCGCGGGCGCCATCGGTGCGGGCGCGCTGCTCTTCCCGGTCGGCGCGCTGACGAACGCGGTCATCGTGTTCTTGCTGGCGTCCGCGCTCCTCGCGCTCGTCCTCGCGGACGGCGCGGATGAGCGGGTCGAGGCGGGCTGGACGCCGCATGGGCGCCTCACGCTGGCGGGATTGCTGCTCGGCTGCCTGCCGTTCGCGATCTGGTACTGGCTGGATTGGCGGCGGGCGTGATCGGCGTCGACGCTGATCGTGCAGGGTGGGCGGCGCTGGTGGCGGCGCATCCCGTGGCTCGCGCTCGGGGCCGCGCCGCCGCTGGCGCTCCTCGCGCTCTACAACACCGCGTGGTACGGGCGGCCGTGGCGCGGCGCGTGGCTCTATGCGCTCGGCGAGCCCTGGCAGCGGACGGTGCGCGGTCGGTACCTCGACACGCCACTGACGGCGCTGCGTGCGTCGCTGCAGGCCACCGGCGCGCTCGCCGCGCGCCATCCGCTGCTCGTCCTCGGCTGGATGCGGGCTGGTCGTCGGCCTCTTTTACGTGCCGTGGCGTGCGCGAGTCGGCGACCGATGCTGCTCTTTGTCGACGCTGGCGGTCCCGGCGCTTGATCGAGCGGCAGCCGAACGGCATCGTCGCCGAGCAGCGCGGCGCGGTCGTGCTCGTGGCCATTCGCGGCGGCTGGGTATCTGCTGCTGATCGCCCTCGTCGCGCGCGAGAGGCCCGTGTGGCTGCCGTGGGCGCTCCTCGCCGGGGTGCGCGTGCATCGCTGCGGGCGCGGTCGTCGAGCGTCGTCACCGATGGGGCGCAGATGCGCCCGGCGATCGTCGCGGTTGGCAATAACCGCGCCGCGTATGTCGCCCCCGTCGCGCTCTGCGTCGGCGTGATCGTCGCTCCTGCTCGTGCCGGGATTGCACGTCCCGCGCGTGCGCGACGAGCGTGCGCTGGCGCTGAGCGGCGTCGCGATCCTGCTGCTCGTCTCGTTGTCCGGGTGCGGCGCGACGCCCTCCCCGCGCGAGGTGGCGACGAACCCGGCGCCGAATCTGCTGCCGCCGGTCTCGACGCGCCTCGACGATCGGGCGCGGTCAACCCGCTCTGGACGCTCGACGCGAACGCGCGCATCGCGCCGGATGGTGGATCCCTCACGGCGATCAAAGAGACCGGCACGGCGACCTCGCCGCGCGTGCCCGTCCACGCGGGCGACGACTATCTGCTCTCCGCCCATGTCCTGCTGACGCAAGCGCCTCCGCTGCGGTCGCGGCGCGCATCGCCTGGTTCGACGCGATGCAGCGCCCCCTCGGCGAGAGCGCGATGCACCTCGCCGCCGGGCTGCCGTCGCAGGAGAGCGCGGCGCCCGCCGGCGCCGCGATACGCTGCTGTATCTCGCTCGTCGATCCCGTCCGGCGCGCTGGTTGACACGATCCGCCTTCAGCCGCGCGATGGCGGGCGGATCGACGCGCTACCGAACTACGCCAAGGCGGCGCTCGCCTTCTCCTTCGATTTCGAGACGGCGATGGGCGGTTTGATCCACACGCGCGGCGGGACGACCGATCACGATGTCGCCGATGCCGAGGCGCGCGCGATGGCGATGCGCGACGGCGCGACGTTCCTGCGGCGGCTCTTCGCGGCGTACGACACGCGGGCGACCTTCTATGTCAATGGCTACAACTTCCTCACCGGCAACACGCAGCACCGCCAGTTCGTCGGCAACCCGACCTATACGCGCTACACCGCCGCGACGGCGGGCTTCGCCTCGGATTACTGGGCGACGCATCCGTGGTACAGCGATGACCCCTTCGGCACGGAGGAGACCAACCCGGCGTGGTATTTCGGCTCGCTGACCAAGCAGCTGGCGCAGGATGGCCACGACATCGAGTCGCATACCTTCGGCCATCTCTTCCTGCACGCGGGGATCACGCGCGCAGCAACTGGACGACGATCTGACGGCGTGGGACGCGCTGGCGAAGGAGAACGGCTACGCACCGGCGCACTCGTTCGCCTTCCCGTGGGGCGCTTCCAACAGCCTGACGGCGGAGTACTACGCGGTGCTCGCCAAACACGGCATCACGAATGTGACGCGGTTCTACGACAACAAACCGGGCACGGTGCAACTGGGCACGGTGCCGGTCTATCCGCAAATCCGCGTCGTGCCCGATCAGGAATTGATCGACCGCGCCGGCGATGAGGCGGCGGCGCAGCGCGGCATCGACACGGCGCTCGCCTTCGGCGGCGTCTTCTCGGTCTGGGCCCATCCCGAGAACATCGCGACGGCGAATGCGCAGGCGATCTGGGGCCGCGTCGTCGCCTACGCGGCGGACCGGCGGTCGCTCGGCCTCTGGGTCGCGCCGGTGACGACGATCACAAATTTCGTCGATGCCCGCGACCAATCTCCGCCTGTCGAGCGTGCAGGTCGGCGCCCGACACCGTCCTCACGGTCCGTAACGACGGCACGAGCGGCTGCAACGATGCGACGATCACGCTGCCGGCCTGCCGAAACAGGTCGGTTGGACGGGGGGTAGCGGCACACGCGACATCAATGGCGCGCAGATTCGCATCGGCAACATCGCGCCCGGCGAGACGGTGACCATCGAGGTTCGGTACCCGTGAGCGGGGCGACAATGGATGCCCCGTCAGCCGCCCCGCGAGATCTGCGGGCGGGATGCGCGGCCGGGTGGCGTCGCCTGCCCGCCGTCCTTCGACGGTGTGCCCTCGCGGTCGGGATCGCGCTCGTCGCCTATCTCGCCTTCATCCCCATCGCGCGAGCGGTGACCTTTGATGTCGGCCGCTTCCCGGATCGCCTCGTCATCGCCGGATTCAATGGCGACGAGCGCGACAATGGCGTCGACCTATCGCTGGACGAACGACCGCAGCGACGATCGCCATTCCCGGCTATGGCGGCGTGCGCGAGCGCGCATGTCGAGGTGGTTGCGCGCAACGGGCGCGGCACACGCGGCGGAGACGCCGTTCACCGTCGATCTCGGCGGTGGCGGCGCGACGGTCGGTGCCATCGACCAGCTTCACGCCCGTGCTCGCCGATCTCCGCGCGCGCGAGCGGCGGCGCGAACCTCACCGTGCGCATCGGCGCGGAGCGGTACAGCCCCGCCAATGGCGATCCCCGCGTCCTCGGCGTCCAGATCGACAGGGTACGCGATCGAACCGTTGACGGCGTCGTGGTGGGCGGGCGCGCGGGGCGGTTGGCCCTGGGCGTTGCGCATGCTCGCTGCTCGCGGTCGTCATTGCCCTCGCCGTCCCATCGGTCTGGAGCGGCGCGGCGGGGGGAGGCGTTGTCGCGCTGCATCGCGCTCGGCGCATTCGCGATGCCGGAGACGCGCGTCGTCACGCTGCCCTTGCTCGTCCCGGCGGCGAGCACCGTCGCGGCAGTTGGCGCGGCCGCTCGCTGGGCGCGGCGTCATCCGCTCGCGGGCGCGGCGCCCGGCGGCGGCGGGCCGCGCACCCGCGCGGCCTCTGGCATACGCCTCGATGACGCGCGCCTCTTTCGCGCGGTCGTAGCCGTGACTCGTTGTCGGCTACGTCGTCGTGGCCGTTGCCGTCATCCGGCAGGTCGATTTCATCGGCCACGCGGACTACGCGGACAACGCGGTGCGGGCGCGGAACATCGTGCGCGGTCACGGCGATGTGATCGACTACATGCCGCAGTTCTATACACGCCTGCCGCGGATCGTCCACCCGGCGGAGACGTGGCCGCCGCTGCAGGTCTGGATGATCGCGGTCGTCATTCCGCGTGCTCGGTATCTCGACCGTCGATGGCGAAACTGCCGAATGTGCTCGTCATGGCCGGGTTGCTGGTGCTGACGGCATGGATCGGCGCGTGGCGATGGTCCCGGCGCGTCGGCCTGCTTGCGGCGATCTTCCTCGCGACGATGCCGCTCTTCTTCGAGGATACGCTCTTTCCGGTCAACGATCTCGTCTTCACCCTGCTCTTCGCCGCCTTCATCGTCGCGCTCTACCGGGCGTGGTGCGAGCCGCATGGCGCGGCGTCGGTTGGCCGCGTGGGGCGACTCCGGGCGTGGCTGCCCGATCTCGCCGTCGGGCGGGAGCGCCGGACTGCTGCTGCTCGCGAAGCCGAGTGGCGCGTTCCTGATCGGCGGCGCGGTCAGTCGCGGCGTTTCTCGTCGCCCGCCGCGCGGGCCGGACGCCGGGTTGGCGATCTGCCGCGGTCGCGGTCGGAGTCGCGCTCTGCTGCTACGCGCCGTGGGCGATCCGCAACCTCGTCACCTTCGGCGCCCCATTCCACTCCACGGAGTCGTACGACGCGTGGGTGCTCAAATACGATCCGGCGCAGCCCGATCGAGGGTATTTACGGCGTCTTCTGGGGGCGACCACTGCCGCATCCGCGCGTGCTGATCGGCTACGGGTACGATCATTTCCTCGCCGTGCAGGGGCAGCAGTTCGGCCGTCTGTGGGGCGATCTGACGAATGGCGCGCTCGTGCCGCGCCTGCTGCTGCCTTTCATCGTGCTCGGCATGATCGTCGGGGCGACGCGGCAAGCCCGGCTTCGGCGCGATGCTGCTGGTGCGGCGCGCTGCCGTACACGCTCTTCGTCCTGCTGTACTGGCACTACGAGGTGCGCTATTTCCTCGTCTTCGTGCCGTGGCTGCTGCTCTACGCCGCCGTCGGGATCGATTGGGCATGTGACGCGCTCGCGGACCTGGTTCGCCGGCATGGGCAGCGCGCGCTCGCCCCGCTGCTCGCCGTGGCGCTGCTCGCGGCAGTGATCATCCCGGATGCGCGGGATATTCGCGTCCGCGCCGAGACGCAGACGAGCGGCAATGAGATGGTCGAGCTCGCCAACTGGCTGAAGGCGAACACCTCGCCCGATGCGGTCGTGATGACGCGCAACCCATGGGAGGTCTCATGGCACAGCGATCGCCGCGCCGTGATGCTCCCGCTCGGCAGCATCGACGATGTCTACGCCGTGATGCGCCAGTATGGCGTGACCGTGCTCGCGCTCGATCACATCAACGACCCGAGCACGATCCGCCAGAGCCTGCTGCCGCTCTATTCGTACAAGGAGATGCCCGGCATCACGCGGCGCTACGACCCCGGCAACAATGCGTACCTCGTCTTCTCGGTCTCGCCGCCGCCCGCATGAGAAGGGAAATCGCCGGTGACGGAGGGGCCGCTCACGCATCGTCATGCTCACGTCGTCGTACCCGCTCTACGAGGGCGACATGACCGCGCCCTTTATTGAGGAGATCGCGGCGGGTGTCGCGGCGCGCGGCCACGAGGTCCATGTCGTGTTGCCCGATCATCCGCGCTTGCGGCGCTCCGGCATCGTGCGCGGCGTGCATCTCCATCCCTTCGCGGTCGCGCCGGTGCGGTCGTGGGGCGCGGCATGGGGGTACGCGGGCTCGCTGGCGGGCGATGTCGCCGTGACGAAGGGGGCGGTCGCCATCGCGCCGCTCGCGCTGACGAACGCGACGCGCGCCGTGCGCCGCGTCGCGCGGCAGGTGCGGCCCGATATTCTGCACGCGCATTGGGTGATCCCGAACGGCCCGCCGGTCGCGGTCGTCGCGCGGCGGCGACAGATGCCGCTCGTCGATCAGCCTGCACGGCTCGGATGTCTTCGTCGCGGAGCGCCTGCCGCCCGCGCGCCTCGCCGCGCGATGGGCGTTCCGCGCTGCCGCCGCTGTGACGGCTTGCTCCGACGATCTCGCCACGCCGCGCGGTCCGCCTCGGCGCGCGCGCCGGACGCGGACGACGCGTCGTGCCCGTACGGCGTCGACGCGGCGCAATTCAAGCCGGTGAGCGACGAGACGCGGGCGGCGGTGCGCTCCTGGTTCGGCGCTGCCGCCGGAGACGCCGCTCTTGCTCTGCGCGGGCCGACTCGTCTATAAGAAGGGGTTCGCGGTCGCGGTGGCCGCCTTCGCGCGCGTCGCGGCGCGGTTTCCGGAGGCGCGGCTGGTGATCGCGGGTGATGGGCCGCTCGATGGGGCGCTCCGCGCGCAAGCGGTCGCGCTCGGCGTCGGGGAGCGGGTCATCTTCGCGGGGCGGGTGGATCGGGCGCGCCATCCGCTCCTCGTCGCGGCCTGCGACCTCTATCTGCTTCCCGTCGGTCCACGATCACCGGGGCAATGTGGACGGCCTGCCGAACGCGCTCCTCGATGCCCTCGCGGCGGGCTGCCCGGTGATCGCGTCCGATGTCGCCGGGGTCGGGCTGGCCGTCCGCGATGGCGAAACGGGCGTGCTCGTGCCGGAGCAGGACGCGGAGGCGCTGGCGGGTGCGATCGCGGCGCTGCTGGACGATCCCGCCGCGCCGCGCCGCGCTCGGGCGCGGCGGCGCGTGCGGACGTTACGGTGCGTTTGACATGGGCGGCGACGGCGGCGCAATTCGAGTCGGTCTATCGTGACGCGCATGCAGCCGGATGCGCGCTGATCGGGGAGGGTAGCGGAGTTTGAGCGACGAGAGGGCCGCGCCGACGGTCGGCATCATCGGCTTGGGGTACGTCGGGCTCTCGTATGCGGTCGCGTTCGCGGAGGCGGGCTGCACCGTCGTCGGCTGCGATGTGCTGGCGGCGCGCGTCGCCACGATCAATCGGGGCGAGAGCCCGCTGCCGGACATCCTGCCCGACGCGGCGGTCGCCGCGCAGGTGCGCGGCGGGCCGCCTCTCCGCGACGACCGAGGACGCGCCGCTCGCCGCCTGCGACGCGCTGATTATCGCCGTGCCGACGCCCGTCAACGCGACCTATGACCCCGATCTCTCGATGGTGCGCGACGCGACGGCAGCGCATCAGCCGCATCCTGCGGCGCGGGCAATTGATCGTGCTCGAATGCACGACCTACCCCGGCACGACCGAGGAGATCGTCGTGCCGATGGTCGAGGCGGCGGGCTTCGACGATCGGTGAGGATGTCTTCGTCGCCTACTCGCCGGAGCGGATCGACCCCGGCAACACGAACAGCCAGGGCTGGACGCTGAAGAATACGCCCGAAGGTCGTCGGCGGCTGCACCGAGGCGTGTACGCGGCGCGCGGTCGCCCTCTACGAGCGGATGACGGAGCGCGTCATCCCCGTCTCGTCGCCGAAGGTGGCGGAGATGGAGAAACTGGTCGAGAACGTCTTTCGCGTCGTCAATATCGCGCTCGTGGACGAACTGGCGCTCTTGTGCGACCGGATGGGCCTCGATGTCTGGGAAGTGCTCGACGCCGCCGCGACCAAGCCGTACGGCTTCATGCGCTTCGTGCCCGGCCCCGGCCTCGGCGGGCACTGCATCCCCGTCGATCCGCTCTATTTGACCTGGAAGGCGAAGGCGTACGACTTCCCGACGCGCTTCATCGAACTGGCGGTGGAGATCGACCGCCGGATGCCCTACCACGTCCGCGACCTCGTCGTGCGCGCGCTGAACGGGCAGAAGAAGAGCGTCAATGGCAGCCGCGTCCTGCTGATCGGCGTCGCCTACAAGCCCGACGTGGCGGACACGCGCGAGACGCCCGCCGCCGCGCTCTGGCGACTGCTCGCCGGAGGATGGCGCGTCGGTCTGCTACCACGATCCCGCATGTGCCCACCTTCCGCGCGCCGGACGGCGAGACGTACGCCTCCGACCGCCCTGACGGACGAACTGCTCCGCGCCGTCGATTGCGTCGTGATCGTCACGAATCACACGGCGGTCGACTACGCGCGCGATCGTCGCCCGCACCGCCGCGATCGTGGACACGCGCAATCAGACGCGGGGCATCGCGGCGGGCGAGGGCAGCGCCGCGATTATCCGGCTCTGATGCGATGCTGATGACGACGCCGGGCCGCTCGCATGCGCGCGCCGGCGCGACCCGCGTGGCCGGAGATCGTCGTCGTCGGCGCGCTCGTGCTCGCCTGTCTGCTGCTCGTCCCGAAAGTGATCGGCACGGCGCGGTACGACGCGGCGATTCTCCGCTTCCCCTTTCAGGTGGACGATGCCGAAGGGGTGGTGCTCGCGGAGGCGCGGCTGATCGCCGAGGGCACCGAACCCGTACGCGTACCAGCCATCGCCCGCGCACGTACTTCTACGCGGGGCCGTACACGCCGTTCTACACGCTGCTCAATAGCGCGGCGATGGCCGTCAACGGCCCGAGTTTCAAGTTCGGGCGGGCGGTGCAGTTGCTGGCGACGCTCGCGGTCGCCGTGTGGCTCGCCTGGGCGGTGCGTCGCGCCGCGCGGGAGCGGGCGCGGCTGGCTGGTCGGCGGATGGATCGCCGCTGCTCTTCGTGTCGGCGCACCTCGTCGCGGTCTGGAGCGTGCGCGTGCGGCCGGATATGACCGCGCTCGCCTGGAATCTGCTCGGCGTCGCCGTGCTCCGCGCCTGGCTCGATCCGACCGAGCGCGCGTCGTGGCGGGCGGGAGCGTGGCCGCGCGGCGCGTGTTCGGTCGCCTGGCGCTCGGGGCGGCGTGTTTCGCCCTCGGTTGGTGGACGAAGCAGACTTTCGTGGCCGTGCCGGTCGCCTTCCTCATCAGCGTCGTCGTTCAGTCGCCCGAAAGTCGGCCGTGACAATTGGCGCGCTCTATGCGGCGATGATCGCGATGCCCTTCGCGCTCCTCGATCTCCTGACGCGCGGCGGGTTCGCGCAGAAGACGATCGGCTACCAGGGTTCGTGGCAGTGGGCGGCATTTCTGCGGCTCGCGCAGCCGTTTGCTGGCACGATATGGGTGGTGGCTCGGCCTCGCGGTGCTCGCCGGGTGCGCGCTCTGCATTCAGCGTCGGCGCGTGCCATTCGCCGTGTGCTGGTTCGTGCCTGAGCGCGATCATTCGCGCTCGGCGCGGGCACGAGCGGCGGCAATCACAACCATTTCGTTGAATTGCTCGCCGCCGCGTCGCTTGCTGGTTGGTCAGGCGGTCGTGGCGCTGATCGACCGATGGCCGCACACTGCGCGCGCGGCGCGCGTCTGGATTGCTCCCGCCGTGGCCGTCGCCCTCGTCGCCCTCTCGGTCGTTGCGCTCGCTGAGCGGGAGGGCACGACGGGCTGGCTGGCCCGCGACTATCGCACGCCGACCGCATCGGAGCGTGCGGGCTACGCGGCGGTGGCGGCGTATATCGCGAATAGTCCCGGCCCGGTGTACAGTAACAACGTCGGTATCCTCGTCGTCACCGGGCAGACCGTGCGTGTGACGGACCCGTTCACGATGGCGGCGGAGGTGCGCCTGGGCCGCTGGGACGATGCGTCGCTGGTCGCCGATGTGGAGGCGGGGAAGTATCCGCTGATCGCGCTCAGTTACAATGATGTCGCGTCGCTCGACCCCGATCTGCCGCCGACGGACGCGACGCCGGGGTTGATCCGCGCCATCCAGACGCGCTACCGACTGATCGAGCGGAATGTGCTGCGGCTCTATGTGCCGAAATGAGCGGAGGAGGGGACGATGAGCGACACACCCACGGGGACGACGACCGACGAACCGGCGATCAGCAAGGAATTGCTGGATATTCTCGCCTGCCCGTGCAGCCATCACGCGCCGTTGCGCCTCGAAGGGCAGAAATTGATCTGCACCGATGGCGCGTGCAGCCGCGTCTTCCGCATCGAAGACGGCATCCCGATCATGCTGCTCGATGAGGCGGAAGGCGACGGCCCGCCGGCATAAACACATGATCTAGGAGGGATATAACCACCAAGACACCAAGAACACCAAGATAATGAAAGACGGCATTCATCTTGGTGTCCTCCGTGTTCTTGGTGTCTTGGTGGTTCATCCCACATCGTTGTGCAACGGGTTGAAGTACTGATCGATGATGCTGAGGGGATGCCTGGGCTGCATTTCGCATTTCTCTATCCGCAGATCACGAAACTGACGGGCGCGCAGCGGCTGATTCTGCAACTGGCGCGCTATACGATTGTGGCCGGGCACCGCGTGACGCTGGTGACACACCGCCTCGCGGCGGAGCCGCGCGCCGCGTTGCCTCCCGGCTTGGCCGTTATTGAGACCGGGCGGCGCGTCGATTGGTTCTCGCACCATTACGCCGACGCCGCGCTCGAATACCTCTTCGCCCCGCGTCTGATCGCACATATCCCAAAAGATGCTGATGCACTCGTCTGCTTCGGTCCACCATCGATGCCGGCGCTCTGGTGGGCGCGTCGACGGGGATGGGGAGCGCCGGCGCGACCGCTGCTCGCCTTCCTCTATGAGCCGCCCCGCTTCGTTGACCGCGACCGGCGCGATGTCGCGGCGGGCCTCGGTCGCGCTGGCGCATGCCTCGCGCCGTTGTTCGGGTTGTATGGGGCGGTTGATCGACGACTCGTGCGCGCCGCTGACGCGCTGCTCGCGAATGGCGCCTACGGCGCGCAGCGCCTCAAGGAGAGTATATGGGCGTGACGCCGTGGTGATCCCGCACGGCGTTGATTTCATCGAGCCGAACGAGGGGCAGGTTGCGGCGATCCGGGCGCGTTACGCGCTACCGGAGGGTGCGCCGGTGCTCCTCACCGTCAACCAACTCCATCCGCGCAAGCGGATCGATCTCTTCATCCGCGCGCTCGCCGCCGTGCGGGCATCGTTCCCCACGGCAGTCGGGTTGATCGTCGGTCGCGGTGTGGATGAAGCGCGCCTGCGCGCGGAAGCGGCGCACCTCGGCGTGACAGACGCCGTGCGCTTCGCGGGCTTCGTGCCGGACGCCGATCTCCCGGCGGTCTATCGCGCGGCGAGCGTCTACCTGCATACCGGTCGCGACGAGACCTTCGGGCTCTCCGTGCTGGAGGCGGCCTGGAGCGGCATCCCGGTCGTCTCCGTCGATGAGGGCGGGCCGCACGATATTCTCGGCGGCGGCGCGTATGGTTGGCTGGTGCCTGCCGACGCGGATGCCATCGCTCACGCCGTTCGGGGGATTCTCCATGACCCTCCGGCGGCGAAGGACCGAACGGCGGGAGCGAGCGCGAACGTTCGCGCGCGGTTTCAATGGGAAGCGGGGGCTGCCGCGCTCATCCAGACGGCGGAACGGCTGCGTGGTGCATCCGCTTGACGGCACTTGACGACCGAAAGAGCGTTTGGTAGTATGCGGGCGGTGAGGGAACGCGCCAGCCGGGGGAGTGTCGGAACTGGCAGACGAGCATGACTTAGGATCATGTGCCGCAAGGCGTGAGAGTTCGAGTCTCTCCTTCCCCACCAATAGTCTGATTTGAGCGGAAGTGGCTCAGTGGTAGAGCATCTCCTTGCCAAGGAGAAGGTCGCGAGTTCGAATCTCGTCTTCCGCTCCATTTTTATGTCCGTTTGACGGGGGAACCGCCTCTTTCTCGTCGAGATCCATGTATGCCACCATTGAATATCGCTGTCCCCGGCTGATTCGCACGTTCGAAGGATTCCGAGAGCGTGAGAACCGGGCGCTATGCGACCAGTGCGTACATGGCTGCAGTGTCTCGCGAACGCCGTGCGTTGCTGGTATTGGATTTCGCGATGTATCGCGATGATGCGTCCGTGCCCGTGGACAAGTCATTCGTCGAAACGGATCGGTTTCTGCCCTCCGGCGCAACCTTTCTCGTTGGCACTATACATGCATGATCGAACTGTAACGGATTGCGGGGTGTTCTTTTATGTCTCTCCTGGTTGTACATCTCATGGTCGAATGTGGCGAACATGGTAGAAACTGAAGGCGATGCACCGTCGCCACCGCTCATCGTCGTCGTGGACGATGACGCCCTGATCCTGAAGATGCTGCGCTACTTCCTGCCGAGCGCGGGCTACCGCGTCGTCACCTGGGCGCGGGCGCACGGGGCTGCGACGATGATCGCGCGGGAGCAACCCGCACTCGTCATCCTCGATATCCGCATGGAGCACGACCGCGCCGGGATGGACGTGTTGCGTACGCTGCGGACGCGGCGTGAGACGGGGGATATTCCCGTCCTTTTCGTGTCGGCATGGGCCGATACCCTGACACCCGACGAACGGGACGAGATACGCGCCGCCCGCGCCGACACGATGATGAAGCCCTTCGAGTTCGACGACCTCATCGGGAGGATGCGCGGAATGATGGCGCCGGGTGCGTGAGCACCGCTATCGGTCCGATGCGATGCGTGCCACATACCATCGTTGGGAGCGTCCTACCAGAGTTTTCTCTCCATCCTTTGCGCGAGGGCGCCCGTGTGCTCGGCAGTCTTTTGACATGAATATAAAAACGGTGGCACTCGAAATGCCTAGCCGACTGTCTCTGGCGATTCCCTCTGTCGGACACGTGGGGTGGTCAACGATGGATGAGTCACACGAACCGGAAGCCCTCATTGACATGCGGACGCATCTGACCGTCATCGCTCTCGCGGTGGCGCAACTCCGGCGGCACGGCGATACCCCGTATGTCGAGCGATTGTGCGCATTAGCCGACACCGCGATACAGGAACTCAAAGCGGACATCGCTGACGTGCAGGAAATGCTCGTGCATGGCGAGGAGAGTCGCGAGGAATCGCGCGGGGCGCACCGCCGCCTGCGCCAATCGCTCGCCGCCGATGCGTATGACCAGGAAACGGGTCCACTCTCCCTGCCGACGCATTCCACGCATGTCCGCACATCAATCAGGAGTGCCCACGGCGGGCGCTCCAGCAGTCGCCCACACGCCGAGGATGCGGAGCGTGGAAAGACGTAGCGGCCCTCGAGGCCTTCATCCCTTGCCACATCGAGCATGACGCCGGCATCATGGATTTATGCCCGGAGTCCCGCCGCTATTATCCGCCGTACACGCAGAAGGAATGTTGCTCGGTGTCGTGCTGTTAGAGACAGTGGGACACGATCGATCGTGCCCGACATGGGACATGCCGATGACTGAGGAGAAATGCGCGATGGCAGACCGACCGCAAATGAGCCGCGAAGATTTTATGGCCTTCATCCTCGATCATCGCGAGAAGCCCCGGAATAATCGCACAATGGACGAGCCGACCGTCGAGGTGAGCGGCGGCAATCCCGGCTGCGGCGATATCGTCACGATTTATCTGAAAGTCGGCGAGGACGAGAAGATCGAGGACATCTCCTATGTCGGCGAAGGCTGCACGATCAGTCAGGCGGGCGCGTCCTTCATGACCAGCCGGTTGAAAGGGAAGACGCTCGCTGAGGTCGAGGAGATGGATTACGACATCATCACCGAGACCTTTGGGCGCGAGGTGATGGCGACCCGCCCGCGCTGCGCCACGCTCGCCCTCGGCACCACCAAGGCGGCGATCAAGAAATACCGCGATGACGCCATCAAGCACGCAATCAGCGCGGGCTGAATGCATCTGTATGCCCGATAGCTGCACATCGAACCGACTTGACGCGAACCCATCGCGGCATTATGCTCCAATTTAGTTGAATAAGTCGCCGGGCGTTTGACGCATCGCGCCGCATCCGATACCCTGCGATTTGTTGACTTTGTTGCGCGACTTCATCAACTACATGCGACGTGCATGGACGATGTGATGGAAGGAGACGATCGATGATGGCAACCGCAACGACCCCCGCGACTGATACCCTCGTTTCGACCCAATGGGTGGCGGATCATCTCAATGATCCGAGCATCCGTTTAGTCGAGAGCGACGAGGACATCCTGCTCTACGAGATCGGCCATATCCCCGGCGCGGTGAAGATCGACTGGACGGCGGACTTGCAGGACGCGACCGTGCGCGACTTCATCAGCCCCGAGCAGGTAGCCCAGTTGTTGAGCCGCCACGGTATCGCCAATGACACGACTATTGTTGTCTACGGCGACAAGAATAACTGGTGGGCCGCCTATGCCTACTGGTTCTTCAAGTTGAACGGTCACGAAAACCTGAAGATCATGGATGGCGGCCGTGCCAAGTGGGAGGCCGAGGGGCGCGAGTACACGCGCGAAGAGCCGCACTATCCGGCGACGAACTACAAGCCGGGCACGTACCACCCGGAACTGCGCGCCTTCCGCGACGACGTACTCGCCTTCATCGACCGCGCTAGCGGCAGCAAGGGCACGAATCCGCGCGGGCCGCTGGTCGATGTCCGCTCGCCGCAGGAGTTCTCCGGCGAACTGACGCACATGCCCGCCTACCCGCAGGAGGGCGCGCTGCGCGGCGGCCATATCCCCGGCGCGAAGAACATCCCCTGGGCGAAGGCGGTCGCGGAAGATGGCACCTTCAAGCCGATCCCCGAACTGCGCGCGCTGTACGAGGGGCAGGGCATCACGCCGGATAAGGACGTGATCGCCTACTGCCGGATCGGCGAGCGTTCCAGCCACACCTGGTTCGTGCTGCACGAACTGCTCGGCTACAAGAACGTCCGCAACTACGACGGCTCCTGGACCGAGTGGGGCAACGTCGTCGGCGTGCCGATCGAGAAGTAAGGCAGAGTCACCAAGAAAACACGTAGCGCACAGAGCGCGGAGAACGCGGAGAACACAGAGATGATTCCTCTTGCCCTCTGCGCTCTCTGTGTTCTCCGCGCTACGTGTTTCCCCGTCGTCTTTGTCGGTGGACTTGCGACCGGGCATACTGGCGCGCTATCATCCGGGGCGCGGTGGCATGGGACCACGCGCCGTTATTGAACTGCCACCGTGCATGTGAGAGAAGAGAAGGGAACGGGTTACACTGTGAAAGTCACCGCCGAGCGGCTTCCGGAAAGCCAGGTCCGGCTCGAAATCGCCTCCGACGATGAGGAATTTAAGAAGGCGTACGATCGCGCGACGCAGCGCGTGTCGCAGCGCGTTACCGTGCCCGGATTCCGGCGCGGGAAGGCGCCGCGCGCGCTCGTCGAGCGGCATGTCGGCCGGCCGGTGATCGTCGATGAGGCGAACGGCGCCCTGATGGACGATCTCTACCGCCAGGCGCTCGAGCAGGAAGACCTGACGCCGGTGGCGCGCCCCTCGGTGGAGGTGCTGACGCAGGAACCGCTCTCCTTCCGGGTGGAAGTCGAGATCACCCCGACGGTCGATGTGACCGGCTATGAGGATGTCCGCGTCGAGCCGGAGCATTTCACGCTCACCGATACCGAAGTGGACGAGTACATCCAGCGACTGCGCGAGGAGAATAGCCCGTGGGTCGATCCGCCGACGCCGCGCGCTGTGCAGGAGGGCGATCAGGTTGTCGTGGACATCGCGGCGTTCGAGGGCGACGAGCCGTTCGACGAGCCGACGACGGGCGCGACCTTCACGCTCGGCAACGATAATCTCCTGCCGCAGATCCGCGGACTGATCCTCGGCGCGACGGTTGGCGAGCCGGTCGAGAAGACCGTCGTCTTTCCGGAGGCGAACGAAGAGGAGACAGAGCGGCCAATCCCGGAGAGCCTGCTCGGCAAGACGCTCCTTTACCGCGTCACCGTGCAGAGCATCAAGGAGCGCGAGCTCTTGCCGGAGGATGACGAACTGGGCGCCTCGATCGGTGGTCGCCCGATGACGCTCGCCGCCCTGCGCGCCGAAATACGCTCCGGTCTGCATCAGCAGAAAGAGATCCAGGCGCGCAATGCGCTCGTTAATTCGATCATGGAGAAACTGCGCGATGACGTGGCGAAGGTCGAGATCGGCCCGGCCCTCATCAATCAGCAGACGCAGGAAGACGCCGGCCAGCAATTGCAGCAGATCGGCGGGATGGGCCTCGACATCAACGAGATCTTCGGCCGGAACACCGACGCGCTGACCAATTTCCTCGAACGCATCCGCCCCGAGTCCGAGCGACGGCTCCGTAACACGCTGATCCTGCGCGAGATCGGCGAGCACGAGCATATCGACGTGACGCCCGAGGACGTGCATGAGGAGGTCCATCGCCTCGGCATGTCCCACAGCGTCCTGGAGGACGAGCGCACCGTCGAACTGATCGAGGCGGACCTGCGCGAGCGCAAGTTGCTCGACCGCGTGATCGAGATCGCCACCGAAGGCAAGGGCGTGATCGACGATTCCCCGGAGAGCGCCTACATCCTGCCGCCCGACGCCGAGGAGACCGAGCCGGAAGCCGGGGCGGCGCGAGGCAGGGCTACCGGAGGATGTCGCGCTCGAAACGCCGGCGGATGAAACGCGGGCGATGGAGGCCAAGGGCGAAACTGCGGACGCTCCCGCCGCCACACCGGATGAAAATGCTGGTACAATGGATGGAGATGGGGAAACGTCCGCAACTGACGCGCCCGCCGCGACTAATGAGGCGCCAACATCCGCGTAACATTGGCCACACCCATCCGTTACACCATTGGAAGGAAACGGACATGCGTTCAGGTCTCGAGATCAACAATATCATCCCGGCGGTCGTGGAGAGCACGAATCGCGGCGAGCGCTCGTGGGACATCTACTCCCGCCTGCTGCGCGACCGCATCGTCTTCATCGGCACGCCGATCGACGCCCAGGTGGCGAACGTCTTCATCGCCCAGCTCCTCTTCCTCGACTACGAGGACCCGGACCGCGAGATCAAGGTCTACATCAACAGCCCCGGCGGCGAGGTTTACGCAGGCCTGGCGATGTACGACACGATGCAGATGATCCGCTCCGATGTCTCGACCTACTGCATGGGTTTTGCGGCGAGCATGGGCGCGGTGCTCTTGTGCGCCGGGCAGAATGGCAAGCGATACGCGCTGCCGAACTCCCGCGTGCTGATCCACCAGGGCTCCGGCGGCTTCCGGGGCAATGTGCCGGACATCGACATCGCCGCGCGGGAGACGATCAACGTCGTCACGCGGCTCGTCGAGATCATGGCGAACCACAGCAACCAGCCGTTCGACAAGGTGAAGCGCGACACCGAGCGCGACTACTACATGAACGCCGAGGAGGCGAGGGATTACGGTCTGATCGACGAAATCCTCATGCCGCAGCCGAAGAAGGTCGCGGGAGCAGTGTTGGCCTAGCACGCCGTTGCGGCGTGCTTTCGTACCGTGGCGCGGCCTGCGCGTGCGGGCGGAATGAGGAGCGTTTGGGGATGGCAGGTACGCGCGGAACGACGGGAAGTGGGAGCGGAAGCCGGATGCAGTATCGCTGCTCCTTTTGCGGCAAAGGGCAAGACGAGGTCAAACGACTGATCGCCGGTCCCGGCGCGGTCTATATATGCGACGAGTGCGTCGAGCTCTGCCGCGAGATCATCGAGGAAGAGGAAGTGCCGACGCCGAAGGTGCAACCCTCCTTCGCCGGTATCTCGACACCGAAGCGCATTCACGAGCAACTCTCGCAATACGTCGTTGGGCAGGAGATGGCGAAGAAGAGCCTCGCTGTCGCCGTCTACAACCACTACAAGCGCATCACGGCGGGCGCGGAGCCGAACAACGATGTCGAACTCCAGAAGAGCAACATTCTGCTCGTCGGACCGACGGGCTGCGGCAAGACCTACCTCGCGCAGACGCTTGCCAAAATCCTCGACGTCCCCTTCTCCATCGCGGACGCCACGGCGCTCACCGAAGCCGGCTACGTCGGTGAGGACGTGGAGAATATCCTCCTCCGGCTGATCCAGAATGCCGGCGATGTGGCGCGGGCTGAGACGGGCATCATTTACATCGACGAAATCGACAAGATCGCGCGCAAATCGGACAATCCGTCCATCACGCGCGATGTTTCCGGTGAGGGCGTGCAGCAGGCGCTCCTGAAGATTATCGAGGGCACGACGGCCAATGTGCCGCCGCAGAGCGGTCGCAAGCACCCCCACCAGGAATACATCCAGATCGACACGCGCAATATCCTCTTTATCTGCGGCGGCGCCTTCGAGGGGCTGGAAGATATTATTGCACGGCGGATGGATTCGAAGCATACGATGGGCTTCATGGGCATCGGCAGCACGCAGACAAAGAACGAGCAGGAGAATCTACTGCGGCACGTCACGCACGATGATTTGTTGAAGTATGGCCTGATCCCCGAGTTCGTCGGGCGCCTGCCGATCACCGTCAGCCTCGACCAACTTTCGCGCAGCGAACTGATCCGCATCCTCACCGAGCCAAAGAATGCCGTCATCAAGCAATATCAGCGCCTCTTCGGCCACGATAATGTCGAGTTGTCCTTCACCGAGGACGCGCTCGAAGAGATCGCCACCCAGGCCGAGCGTCGCAAGACGGGAGCGCGCGGCCTGAAGACCGCCATTGAATCGCTCCTCTTGGATGTGATGTACGAAATCCCCTCGCTGGACAATGTCCGCAAGTGCATCGTCAACGGCGAGACCGTCCGCTCCGGCAAGCAGCCAATCCTGATGACCCTCGGTGGCCGCGAACTGGAATTGGAAGACACCGTCGCGTAACGTCATCGCAATTTACCGAAATACGTGGCCGGGTCCCATAACCCGGCCACGTGTTTGGTTCGGTCGCGTGACTATCATCCATACGTATAGCACGAACGATCGGAAGGGCTGGGAGCGAACGACTCCCAGCCCTTCCGATCGTCAGTCACACATTTCAGTTTGAGCGTTTCGGCGGCATGGCTGCCACCCTGTATACCTCCCTCCTCGCTGCGTGGCAGCGGCCAATGCGCCGACCGTCTGCGGCGCCGCTCATCGTCATGGCCGCGACTGGGGGAGCGGGGCAGGCGGCGATCCGCCGATCGGCGAATCCGACGGGCGCGCCTGCGGTAGTGGGCTCGTACCCGACGCGGGCGACCCGGTCGGCTGCGGCGGCGGCACCGCCTTCACGACGGCGATCGTGAGGGCGACCGCGTTCGTCACGCCGCCGAATGCGTCGACGACGGCGACGGTACCCGCCTGCGCGACGAGGATCGCCGGGATCACCGCCGTCAGATGCGTCGGGGAGACGAACGTTTTCGTCAGATGCGTGCCCCCGAGCACGACGGTCGCGCCCTTGGTGAAGCTTGTCCTCGTCACCGGCGTCGAGCGTGAAGCCCTGCTCCAGCCCGCGCGGGCAGTTTGCGTACCACTCCATCATCTCATCGCGCCGGTACTCGACGCGCGCCGACGCCGACAGTGGGCGCGAGATCGGCAAGCGGGAGACTGCCCGCCTCGGTGGTGATCGCCGCCGCGCGAAGCGTCCATGCGGCGTTGCCCGCCGGCGCGACGCGCATGCCATTGGCAGCGAAGGTCGTGTCGGACCGCTGCGCGGGGTTCGCCGCGCGCACAATGTCGGGTGCAGCCGCGACGGCGGTGTACTCCGGTGCATCATCCGCCGCGAGCGCGGCACGGAGCGCAGGGATGACCGCTGGTGGGAGCGTCTGTGTCGTGGGCACCATTTGCGGCGTCTCTACCCTCGGGTGGGAAAGGGCAGTATCGGGTGTTCGCGTACCAGCATGACGCCACTATTGAGGAGCGGCATGAGCACCATCATCGCCGCGATCCACCAACATACGCGCCGGTAGCGACCGATCGGTGCAAACGCGAGTACCTGAGCGGACATCGAGATTCCTTTCGCAACACAAAGCGGGCGGATGCGCCGAGGACCAGCCGGGTGCAGGGCTGGAAATCCAGACATCTGCGTCCGGCGGGTGCTCGGACTTCGCTCAGAGTACGCGTTGTGCGCGGGCGCCATCATCCGCGTAACTACGCAGTTTTGCTGCACATGTGCGGCGTGTGGAAGTGTGCGTAGTGCAAAATGACTACGTAGATGGCAGGTCAGCTAGTCCGTGATGGATGGCGAACGCCGTGGCATCGGCACGCCCACGCGCGTTGGTCTTGACGTAAATATTGTTGAGGTGGCGCTCGGCCGTGCGGACGCTCATGCCAAGTGCATCGCCGATGGCCCGGTTGCTGTAGCCGGCCGCGAGGAATCGAATTACTTCGATCTCTCGCTGTGTGAGGCCGGTTGGGTGCGTCGCAGACCGTGCCGCCACGCGCGCCCCGAGTGCATCGATACGGGCGAGCGTCGGCTTTGCGCCCAGCGCGCTGGCAAGCGCACGGGCGCTATCGAGGAGCGCGCGGGCTTCCGCGCGGGCGCCCATCACCGCGTGCAGTTCGGCTTGCGCGAGAATGGTGAGTGATCGCTCAAATGGCACGGCGCAGGAGACGGCGAGCGCGAGCGACGTCTCGAAGTGTGCTGCGGCCCGGTCAAAGTCTCGAGCGTCAGTCGCAAGTTCGCCAAGGAGCCTGTGCGCTCTGAGTAGGACAAGGGGTTGCCGCGGTTGTTGCGCCGCCGCCACCGCATCGAGCGCACGCGATTCCGCCTCCCCGCGATTCCCCATATCTCGGTGGTATGCCGCCCAGCCGAGATGCCCATCTGCCTGGCCGAGCACGCCAGTGTTCCATGCCAGCCAACGATCATGGGCTGTCAGCCATGCGAACGCCTCGGTCGTGTCGCGCACGTCCATTGCGAGGGCGGCGGCAAGTCGCAGGAGGGGAAGCGTATAGGCGAACACGAGCGTCCCCGGTTCCGTCGCGGGGCCGTCCGGGAGCATTTGGCGCACCACTGCGCGGGCCCGCTCGGCATCGCCCTGTTCATGGCTTAGCGGGCCGAGGACACTGGCGCCTAATTGGCGGGTTGCGGGGAGCGGGCGGGCAAAGAGATCCTCCGCGAGGGGGCGCGCCTCATCCCAATCGCCATGGACAACGAGCAGCGGCAGCCGGACCACACGCGGAATGGGCTGATAACCCGAGCCGGTATCCCGCTGCCATGCCTCTTCACCCGCCGCCGCTATCGCCTCGCAATACGCGGTATCGTCGAGTAGATACGGGACAAGCAGCGTCGTCAGTGTATAGAGCGCCGTAAATCCTATGCCAAGGTCTGCCCCCGCGCGCGCATATGCGGCGCTGCTCCGGATATACGCGGCTCGTGCCGTCTCTACGTCGCCGAGGATGCTGTGCGCGATCCCCAGTCCTGTCGCCTCTGTACCGATGGCAGTGTCGCTCGTGCCCTCATCTCCCGCCTGTGCGATGCTCCGCTCGAACGTATCGGCATGGTGTACCGCCTCGCGTGCCCGCCCGCTCCATGCGAGGTAATGCGTTAGGAAGCCGTGGCAATCCGCAACGGTCGTGACCGGATAGCGATCGATGCGCGCTCGCTCATCGGCGGTTAGGCTGTCGAGCAGATCGATCCCCGTTATCATCTCGGTCAGTGCTTGTTGCAAGTCGCCGCCCAAGTAACGGTTCGATCCGTGCTGGAAGGTTGCGCCCGCTCGTAACGCACGATCGTCGATCGTCGCGGCGATGCGGAGTGATTCTTCCAGGTGCGCGTTCGCCGCACGCAGATCGGAAAAGCGAAGCCCGAGCGCGAGGCGGTACAGGAGCCAGCCGCGCTGCGGGTTGGCATCCTCCCCGGAGGCGTCCAACATATCGAGGGCGGCGCGGAATCGACCGTGCGCCGTCACCCAAGCAAATGCGTCCATCGCTTGTTCACCGGCGCGTATTAGCCATTCGGTCGCGCGTGGGTCTCCAGCCTGCATGAGATGGTCAGCCACCATATTGGCATTGGGCGCGCGGTTCGCGAGAAGAGCGTCTGCGATCTCGCGATGCCAGACCCGCCGTCGTGCGGTGAGGAGGTCCTCGAGGAGCGCCTCACGGATGAGGGCATGCACGAAACGGACAGCCCTGCCGCCGGCGCGCTCCTCCAGGATGCGCGCCGACACTGCATACTCCATGAGATGGAGGAGGGCATGATCGCTCGCTCCACTGACCGTTTGCCACAGATCAAGCGGCACTTCGTGGCCGATAACGGCGGCGATCGAAAGGAGGCGTCGCGCCTCGGCGCTTGATCGCGGGAGATGCGCGTCGATCACTTGCCGGAGGAGGGGGGGATGCGCGCCGTACGCAAATCACCGAGCGCCCAGGCATTCGCGCCCCTGCGGAGTATGCCCTCATCACGCAGCGCATGAAGCACTTCGGTCATGAAGAACGGATTGCCCTCCGTGCGCGCATGGAGATCGTCGGCGAGCGCCGCCGCATCACGATCCGGCAGCGCGAAGCGACGGGCCACATATTCAAGGAGATCGGCCTTCGTCAGGCGATCGAGAACGATACGATCCGCGTCGGCTTCGCGCACGAGCAGGGGAACGACCACATTAAGTGCGTGCTCGTGCGACAAATGATCGGAACGATATGCGGCGATGATCAGGACTGGTAACGTGTGCAGTTGGCGCGCGAGGCGGCGCAACAGATCGAGGCTTTCCGGGTCGCTCCAATGGAGGTCATCAAGGATCAGCACCACCGGATGCCGTGCGGCGATCACCTGGACGAAATCATATACCTGACGGAACAGCGTCACTTGATTCGGAATCGCTCCCATACCATCAGGGCGCGCAAACGCGGGAGGAACGCTAGGGAGCGTGCTCGGCCGCTCGCCCAGCGCATACCGGGCAAAGAGATCCGTCCATAGGCCATACGGCGCCGTCTCGGTACGGTCGTAGCAGCGACCGGTCAGCACGATCGCGCCCCGGCCCATCGCGTGTTGCCCGATCGCGGCGGCGAGTGACGTTTTACCAATGCCTGCTTCGCCACTCAGAAGGATCAAGGTGCCGACGCCGCTGAACGTCGCGTCGAGGCGTTCGCGGAGTCGGTCGAATTCGCGCTCTCGTCCAACGAGAGGCGGCGACCCGTCAGGAGCCACACCAATACCACGCGCAGAGAGCGTCACACTTCTATCCCGCATTACATCCGATGACAAAATGCCGCCACACAAATATTAGAACGTGAAAAGTGAGCAATGTGTGACGCCCACCTCGCCTCATCGGCCTCGGTGCGAGCGCGATGCATCTCGCCCCGCGAACCTTTCAAATGTACTCGTTCTGATCAGGCGCCACCTGGGATGAACGCAGTTGCTCATGCGCGTGGAACTGCCTACTTCCCGGCGTGCGGCACCGGCAAGGCATCGTGTTCGTCGCTCTCGGCGGCGTTCTCGTCTTCGTTGGCGGCGCGGTGTTCCTCGTCGGAATGCGGGCTGAATGAGGCGGGTTGCTGGTAGCCGCGCACGCTCGCGCCATAGGGTCGCGGGGCGTATCCGCCGGTGGGGGGCGTGCGCGCGGCCGGCACGACGCCCTCGGGCCGCGCATAACCCTGCCGGGGCGGCAGGTCCGCGCGGGCGAACTGGGCGACGTTCGCCTCGAGGTCGATGAACTGATCCGCGATGTCCATCAGGTCGGTCGCGGCCTGGCGGGGCGTCGCGGCCACCTCGATACGCAGGCCGGCATTCTGCGCGGCATCGACGAGATTGACGAAGTCGCCATCGCCGCTGACGACGATCGCCACGTCGATGTGCGGCGCTTGCGTGAGCAGATCGATGGCAAGCTCCATATCGAGGTTCGCCTTCGTGCTGCCATCCTCAAAACGGCGGAGCGCCTTCGTCTTGACGCGGAAGCCGTTGCGCTTCAGCCAGGTGATGAAACTGTGGCTGCTCTCGTCCTCGGGGTTGTAGCCCAGATAAGCGTAGGCGCGGTGCAATCGCCGCCCCGACGTGAGGAAGTCGAGCAGGCGGGCGTAATCGATGCGGATGCCCATATCCCGCGCCGCGAAATAGAGGTTCGACATATCAAAAAAAATTGCGATCCGATCTGCCTCATCGTGCCGGCGTGACGCGCGCATGGAGAAACCCCTTTCAATCAGCCAATCTACAAAGCACACCCGACAGGCAACGCCTGACCGTCAACCATTGCAAGAAGTGCGTCCGTTGCGTTTTCAACCCTCTCCGTCGTCGCGATAGTCTATCACGCCCTTTGCCGCTCAAACAAACCGTACAGCATCAACTATCCGCGGCAACGAGATGGCGCCATGCTTCATTGATTCCCTCGTCGCCCACCGCGTAGAAGAAGCGAATGTCGCCGTTCTCCCGGTAAGCCAGGTTGTACCGGCGGACGCCGTCGCGCACGGCGCTGCCGACGTAGCCGAGATCGCCCTCCCAGGTGATGCTCTCCGGTTCCGGTACGCCGCCCTCGCGCTCCATGATCGCCTGCCGCCACAATCGCCGCGCGGACTTGCGGGTGACGTTCTCGGCGACCCTGCCGGAGCGGAGGTCGCGCATCGTGTAGAACCGCTCGCCGTCCCGCTCCTCGACGGAGAGAATTTCCACTCCCGCCTTCGGGATCACCGCCGGTTCGCTGCCGTTCCGGCTGACAGGCGGGGTGGTTGCGCCGACGGGCATCGCCCGCTCCTCGATGACGCGCGCCACCAATGGCGCTGGCGCCGCTTCCGCCTCCGCTGGTGCGTCAGTCTTGGCCGGTCGGCGGGTACGGCGGCGGGGCCGTGGCTTCGGCGCTTCCGCAACCGGCTGCTCCGCTGGCGCATCGGGGGCGCTCACTGGCTCGGGCGCCGCAGACGGTTCGCTGGCAGCCGGTAGCGCGACGGGAGCGAGCGCCGCGATGACCACATCGTCTGGCACAGGCGAAGCGGTTTCGACGGGCGGGGCGGCTTCCGCAACTTCCGCAGGCGGTTCCAGATCGTAGACTGGGTGAACTTCCTCCGCTGACGCGGGTTCGCCCAGCGCCCCTGTTTGCGTTTCTTCGCTCTCGGCCGGTTTGCGCGCTGGTGACCGCCGCCGACGGGGGCGACGCTCCGGTCGCGGCGCGGACTGTGCTTCCTCGATTGGCGTATCCGCGCTGTCGGTTGCCTGGTTGTCGGCTCCCTGCGCCTCGTCCGATTCGTCGTCCTCATCCGGCGCCTGGCGCGGCGCGGTCCACGCGCGCTCGCGCGTCAAATCGACAGCGGGGAGCGTATCGGACGCCGCCGCCTCGCGGACCAACTGGACGATCTCATCACGCAAGGCGATAACCGTCTCGCTCTCCTGCCGCACGAACACTTGCCCGGCGTCCGTCGCATAGGGGGTGTTCAGGCCCTTCGGGATGGTGACGACGAGAATCGGCTTGCCGCCGCTCGCCTCGACATCGACGGTCACGTCCAGCTTCGGCACGACGCTCCGTGCCAGGGCGTCGCGCAGGCCGCGTGCCGCTTCGTCCGGGGCCGGCACACCGACGACCGGCTGCGTCGGGCTCGCATTCATGCCGACGTAGATCGTGCCGCCGTTCGTGTTCGCGAAGGCGACGACATCTTTGAGGATTGGGCGGTACCGGCTGCGGCGGCTGCGTACCTGCTCGTGGAAGGACTGGACAATCGACGGGCCCTGCTCGCGCGCCGCCTGCACGGCGTCGTAGGGCGTGGCGGTCACCGGCTGGTACGGGCGAATGCGCGCGAAGTCCTCCGAGACGAAGAGTGCAAGGAGTGCGGGGAAGGAGCGCTCCGGCAGGAGTACTTCGGTGGCGCGGTCGCCGATGCCGAGATCGGTGTCGCGGTGCGCGCCCTCACGGGAGAGACGGTGCGCATCCGAGCCCTGGATGCAGTGCATCCGGCGCGGATATTCGGGCTTCGCGCCGTTGAAGAAGCTCGCCGTGGCGCGGCGCGTCATGTCGTCGAGGTCGGTCACTTCGAGCGCGTGGATATAGGGCGACTGCGTATAGGCGATCTTCGTCTGCCCACCGAAGCGGAAACCCTGCATCGCCACGCCATGTGTCGAGTTGACGTGCGCCGGGATGACGAGGCCGCCATGCTCGTTGATGATCTCGTAGGCATTGAGGACATCGGCCGTTGCGCCGACCTGGCCGCTGCCCATCTCCATCTGATCTTCCGGCACATCGAGCATGAGGAGCAGGTGTTCGAGCCGCCGCACCGTCGTCTCCGGCGGGAAGATGCCGAGGATGTGGAAGCCGAACGCAGCGGTGAACTCGAAGCCGGGCAGGACGAGCATTTTGCCGAGCAGGCGGCGATATTCTTCGAGGATTTTCCACTCCGCCGGCGTGAGGCGGTTCAATTCTTCGAGTAATTCGAGGTCTTCGATTTCGCGCCGCATGGCGGCGATACCGCTGACGCTGTTATGGTCCGTGAAGGCGATGATGTCGAGGCCGCGCCCCTCCGCCTTCTGCAGTATCTCCAGATAGGTGGCGGCGAGGTCCTGGTAATCTGCCGACGCGGGTGTATGGAGATGCAGATCCATACGGAACCACGTCATCTCCTGCGCGTCGCGCGTCTGGTGGCCGCGTCCACCCCTTCCGCGTCGTGTCCGTGACATGCTGCTGTGCGTCGCTCCTGCTGCACGCGCCGTCCGCGTGGCGAAAAGGCCAATCCGGCCCGCGCACGATTGTCGCATACGCCCTTGCGCACGGCAAACCGGGCGGAATCCTGGCCCCCGGTCCCTTCCCTGCGAGGGAAGGGACGGGGGGCCAGGATTCTCACGTGCGACGGTCCACATACCCTCATCCATGGCCTATGGGCGCGACAGACGAGGCGCACGTACGGTAGAGTACCTGCGATGTGGTGGCGGACGATCCACAAGCGGGAGCGATGATGCGGGAAGATTCTTTGGACCTCACGGCGTTTCTCGACCGGCTGGCCTCAAACGTACCGACGCCCGGTGGCGGGGCGGCGTCCGCGCTCGTCGGCGCGCTCGGGGCGGCGTCGGTCGCCAAAGTGGCGGCGGTGAGCGTCGGCAAGCCGAAATTCGCGGCGCACGACGAGGATCTGCGCGGTCGCCTCGATGCATTGCTGGCGGTACGCCAGCGCTTCATCGCGCTCGCCGCTGAGGACGAGGCGGCCTTCGCCACCTATATGTCCGCCCTCCGGTTGCCGCGCGGGAGCGACGAGGAACGCGCGGCGCGGGCCGCCGCCCTCCAGGAAGGGATGCGACAGGCGGCTGCCGTGCCGTTGCGGATCATGGCCGCCGCGCGGGAGGTGCTGGAAGCGGCTGAGGTAATCGCGGTGATCGGCAACCCGACCGCACTCGGCGACTGCGGCGCGGGTGCGACGATGGCGGTGGCGGCGATGCGCACCTCGCTCCTCAATGTCACGGCGAACATCGCGGGCCTCGTCGATGGCGCGGAGGTCGCGGGCTACCGGGCGCAGTTGCACGATCTGATGGGTGATGTCGATACACGCGAGCGCGCGCTACTGGAGGCGGTTCGTCGCCGTCTCGCGGGTGAGGAATAGATGGCTCTCGCACCGTCCGCATCGCAGGCCGTGACCGAATCGGGATGCCGCCTCCTGCTGGGCAAGCCGGTCGCCGCCGCGATCACCGAGGAGGTTCGCACGGGCGTCGCCGCCTTCATCGCGCGCTACGATGTCGTGCCCGCGCTCGCCGTGATGACCGTCGGCCCGACGCCCGCCGCCGAGCGGTATACCGAGACGCTCCGCAAGCAGTCGGCGGCGGTCGGGCTCGCCTTCGAGCGCGTCGCCCTCGACCCGGACGCCGATGAAGCGACCGTCCGCGAGCGGATTATCGACCTTAACCACACCTCGAACATCGCCGGTATTCTCGTGCAGATGCCGCTGCCGCCGCACCTGCCGCCTACGCTTGTCGGGGCGACCCTCGACCCCTATAAGGATGTGGATGGCATCACGGCGGTCAATGCGGGGCGGCTCTCGCTCGGTGTGCCGGGACTCTTCCCGAGCACACCGCTCGGTGGCGTCGCGCTCCTCGATCACTACGGCATTCCGATAGCGGGGATGCACGCCGTCGTCGTCGGTCGCTCGAACGTCGTCGGTCGCCCGCTCGCGCAACTGCTGCTGCGCGAGGATGCGACGGTGACGATTGCGCATTCGCGCACGCCGGACCTGGGGGCACAGACGCGCGCCGCCGATATTCTCGCGGTCGCGGTCGGGCGGGTGGGCTTCATCACACCGGAGATGGTGAAGCCGGGCGCGGTCGTTATCGACTTCGGCACCACCTTTACGGAGGCCGGCCTGCGCGGCGATGTCGCGCCGGAAGTTGCCACCGTCGCGTCCGCATTGACGCCCGTACCGGGTGGCACGGGGCCGGTGACGAACGCGATCCTCCTACGCAATACGCTGCGCGCCGCCGAGGAGATGATGGCCTCCCGGCAGAGCTCGGGCTTGCACGACTGAGCGGACGAGGAAGGAAACGGATCGTGGCGACTGTACCGAGCAATATCGAGATCGCCCAGGCTGCGACGCTGAAGCCGATCACCGAGGTCGCATCCTCCCTCGGCCTCGGCGAGGACGACATCGAACATTACGGCAAGTACAAGGCGAAGATTCGCCTCGATGTGCTCGACCGGCTGGCGGACCGGCCACTGGGCAAATATATCGTCGTCACCGCAATCACGCCGACGCCGCTCGGCGAGGGCAAGACGACGACGACGGTCGGACTCGGGCAGGCGCTCGCGAAGATCGGCAAGCAGGCGATGATCGTCATCAGGCAGCCGTCTCTCGGGCCGGTCTTCGGTATCAAAGGTGGCGCGGCGGGCGGCGGCTACTCGCAGGTCGTGCCGATGGAAGATTTCAATCTCCATCTGACGGGCGATTTCCACGCCGTGACCGCCGCCCACAACCTTTGCGCCGCCTTCGTGGACAATTCGCTCTTCCACGGCAATCCACTCAATATCGACCCGCAGGCCGTCGCGTGGCGGCGCGTGCTCGATGTGAACGATCGCGCGCTACGGCAGGTGATCGTCGGCCTCGGCGGCAAGGAGAATGGCAGCCCGCGCGAGACGGGATTCGACATCACTTCGGCGTCGGAAATCATGGCGATCCTCGCCCTGACGACCAGCCTCGCCGACGTGCGTGCGCGGCTTGGCCGAATTGTCGTCGCCCAGTCGCGCGACCGGATGCCGATAACGGCGGATGACCTGAAGGTAGCCGGGGCGATGGCCGTTTTGCTGAAGGATGCGATCCAGCCGAATCTCTTGCAGACGCTGGAGAATACGCCGGCAATCGTCCATGCCGGGCCGTTCGGCAATATCGCGCACGGGTGCAGCAGCATCCTTGCCGATCAGATCGGGCTGCGGTTGGCGGACTATGTCGTCACCGAGGCGGGCTTCGGCGCGGACTTGGGCGCGGAGAAGTTCTTCAATATCAAGTGCCGGGCGAGCGGCCTCGCGCCGAGCGCGGCGGTGCTCGTCGCGACCGTCCGTGCCCTCAAAGCGCACAGCGGCAAATACCGCGTCGTCGCCGGCCGCCCGCTCGATCCCGCGCTGGGCGCGGAGGACCTGCCCGCGCTGCGCGATGGCCTCGCCAACCTGGAGAAGCAGATCGAGAACGTCCGCATCCACGGCGTACCCGTGGTGGTGGCGATCAACCATTTCCCGACCGACACCGATGCCGAATTGACGCTCATACGCGAGGTGGCGCTCGCCGCCGGGGCGGCGGAGTGCGCGGTGAGCCGCATCTGGGCGGAGGGCGGCGATGGGGGGCGCGAGATGGCAGAGGCCGTCGTCCGCGTGGCCGAGCAGGGCAGCGATTTCCGCTTTCTCTACCCGCTCGACATCCCGATCAAGGAGAAGATCGCTACGATTGCCACGCGCATCTACGGCGCGGACGGCGTCTCGTTTCAGCCGGAGGCGGAGCGGAATATCCGCGATATCGAGCGTCAAGGATTCGGCGGGCTGCCCGTCTGCATGGCGAAGACGCATCTCTCGCTCTCGCATGACCCGACGCTGCGGGCGCGGCCTTCCGGTTTCACCGTGCCGATCCGCGCCGTCCGGCTCTCGGCGGGTGCGGGATTCGTCTATCCGCTGGCGGGCGACATCCGCACGATGCCCGGCCTCGGCGCCGACCCGGCGGGAGCGCACGTCGATCTCGACGAGAACGGCCGCATCGTCGGCCTGTTTTAGCGCGCGTACCTGTACATTGTGTCGATGGCGGCGGCAATCCAGCGCCGCGAATGCCTTCGTAGGCGCCCCTCCGAAGAGACGGTCAAGCGTTACCTTCGCGCCCTACTGGGCCATCTTCGGCTTCCGCCCGCCGACCTTCGCTGCGCCGGGCGGAAGGCCGCCACCGACGATTATCGTCCGCACAACCGAAGCGCCTCCGCGCGCGTATCATTATGTGGGAGTTGCCGCATCTCCGGGTATATCGGTAGCCGGTGGTACAGGTTGTGCGGCTGCCTCCAGGCGGCGTCTCTATGTCACGGTTTGCTGTGCCGCGCTATGTTATGCTCACCTTTATCGGTGGCGGACCGCCGCTACCCGCCGCGCGTTGTCGCGCATCTTAAGGACGGTGTCTCATGTCGCTTGACGACCGTATCGGTCGCCCCAATTTGTTCACTCCGAACGACCGCAATTCGCGGAACCCGTTGGACGACCCGAACAAGCGCGTGCCGCGCGTGCCGCGTAAAACGGACGACCCGAACAATCTGGGCAATAGGCCGCGTTTCCGTGTCCCTGGTTGGATCTGGTGGATTCTGCTCGCCGGTCTGTTGATCTGGAACATCCTTGCCCTTACCAACCCCTTCACGGCGGGGCCGACGAGCATCAATTACAGCGGCTTCCTCGCGCAGGTGCAGGCGGGCAATGTCAGCGACGTGACGCTGCGCGACCGGAACGTCACCGGCACATTCAAGCAGTCTGTCAAAGTGCAGAATGGCGATGTGGTCAGTGGGCCGGGCGTCGCCGCCACGCCGCCGACCGCAGCGCCGACCGCGACCAGCGGCGGCACCACCAGCGCGCCGACCAAGACGGTGACGGATTTCAAGACGAGTCTGCCCGTCGTGGAGAATCCGACGCTCCTGCCGCTCCTCCAGCAGCAGAATGTCAAGGTAAACGTCAAGGGGACGGATAGCGGCGGGTTCGTCTCGCTGCTGCTCAATCTCCTCATCAGCCTGCTCCCGCTGGCGCTCTTCATCGGCCTCGCCGTCTTCCTCGGGCGGCAGGTGACGCGCGGGCAGCAAGGCATCATGGGATTTGGCAAGTCGCAGGCGCGCGTCCACGACGCGGAGCGCCCGCAGGTGACCTTCGGCGATGTCGCCGGCGAGGACGAGGCGAAGCAGGAACTGACGGAGGTCGTCGACTTCCTGAAGAATCCCGGCAAATATCACCTGCTCGGCGCGCGGCTGCCCCGCGGCGTGCTGCTCGTCGGCCCTCCCGGCACCGGCAAGACGCTGCTCGCCAAGGCGGTCGCCGGGGAGTCGGGCGTGCCCTTCTTCAGCGTCTCGGCCTCCGAGTTCGTCGAGATGTTCGTCGGCGTCGGCGCATCCCGCGTGCGCGATCTCTTCAATAAGGCGAAGACCGCGTCGCCCGCGATTGTCTATGTCGATGAGATCGACGCGGTCGGGCGGCAGCGCTTCGCCGGCCTCGGCGGCGGCAACGATGAGCGCGAGCAGACGCTCAATCAACTGCTCGTTGAGATGGATGGCTTCGACCCGAAGCAGGAAGTCGTCGTCCTCGCCTCGACGAACCGGCCCGACGTGCTGGACCCGGCGCTGCTGCGGCCGGGCCGCTTCGACCGGCAGGTGACGGTCGGCCTGCCCGATCGCAAGGGGCGCGAGGCGATCCTGAAGATTCACTCGCGCGGCCTGCCTCTCGCGCAAGATGTCAACCTTAACCGCGTGGCGCAGTCAACGCCGGGCTTTGCGGGCGCGGACCTCGCCAACCTGGTCAACGAGTCCGCCCTCCACGCGGCGCGGGGCAACCGCCAGCAGATTACCGCCGCCGATTTCTCCGAGGCGCTCGATAAGATCATCCTCGGCACGGCGCGCGGGCTGATCCTCAACGACCACGACAAGAAAGTCGTCGCCTTCCACGAGGCGGGGCACGCGGTGGCGGCCTATTACTCGCCGGGCACGGACCCCTTGACGAAGGTCTCCATCGTGCCGCGCGGTCGCGCGCTCGGCGTGACGATCCAGAGCCCGGAGGAGGACCGGTTCAATTACCCGAAGGCATACCTGCTCGCGCGCCTGGTCGTGATGTTCGGCGGTCGCGCGGCGGAGGAAATCGTCATCGGCGAGATAACGACGGGCGCGGAGAGCGACCTCAAAGAATCGACCTCGCTCGCGCGGCGGATGGTCGGACTCTGGGGGATGAGCGAGGAGGTCGGCTCCCTCTACCTCGGTACGGGGGAGCAGGACGTCTTCCTCGGCCGTGAATTGACGCGGGACCGCGACTACAGCGAGGACACGATTTCCGCCGCCGATCGTGCCGTCCGCGAGTTGCTGGAGCGGTCGCATCATCGGGCGACGCAACTGCTCACCGAGCATCGCGCGGCGCTCGATCTGCTGGCGCAGCGCCTGCTCGACGACGAGACGCTCGACCAGGAGCAGGTCTTCGCCATCTTCGAGGCCGCGGACGGCGGGATGCCGCGCGACGGATTCACGAGCGAGCCGGGGGCGCGGCCCGCTCCGGTCCCGGAGCCGGCGCTCTCAGGCGGTATCCGCACGGAGAGCGGTGATACATCGGTAACCGAGAGGCCGTCCGTGATGACCGACTGACGGCATCCGCAGTGCCGGTGGCAGCGATTCACCGCTGCACGTTGCCACCGGTATGAGATGTACGTACATTCGTATGTTAAGGGTTGACGTGCCGCAAGGTGCGCCGTATGATGGTTCTATCAGGTTCGTACACGGCGCTACAGGCGGTGATAACAATGGACTGCTACTACCCATTCCGCGACGCATCATTGATGCAGGAATCGCGAACCGCAATGTACTGCCACTTGACCACCGCAGGGAGCGCAAAACCCTGCGGTGGACTGTTTTCGGGCACCGGGGCGACGGCCCCCATCGTATTGGGTAGCGGCTTGGGAGCGAGCCGCGCAACGGCAGGAGGCAATCTGTGATGCATTCCAGCATGATCGGGAAGCTCGAAAAGGCGCGCCGCTATGCGGATGAGCCGTGGCGCGTGGCGCTCCAAACCCTCACCGTCGAGTTCAAGGGTGATAATGATGCCCATACCGTCAGCGCCGAGGGTGGCGCGTGGCACTGCACCTGCGATTTCCATGCGAAAAATAGCACCTGCGCGCACGTCATGGCCGTCCAGCACATGATGGAGCGCACCTTCAGCGGCGCGGCCATCGACCACACCGCACACCTTCTCCACTCGCGCTAATCATCTCTCTCGGAACATTCAAGCAGTAGACGAGCGGCCCCGAACGGGGCCGCTCAACGTATAATCGGGTGACGGCGGGCTTCAGCCCGCCGTCACCCTAATTCGCGCTGAATGTCGTGGGCGTCGCCTGCATCGTCTTGACGGCGACGCTGCCGTTCGTCAGCAACTCGCGCCGGTCGAAGCGACCTTGGCGGGGCGCGCCGTCGCGGAGACGGACGATCGCCGGGCGCGCGAGGAGGGTCGCTGGGTGCGTCCCGCTGACGATCGAGAGGTTGATACAGGCGGCGGTGAAATAGGAGAGCAAGCGCTGACGCACGGTGTACCTGCGATCGATGATTAGAGTCGTTCGAAACGGAGGATTTTCAGCGCGAAGACGACCGCGCCGCCGACCGGCACCTCCATCACATCGGACGGATACCAGGCGTGGATATCGAGCATGTCGGGCGGCACGACTTCCATCCGCTCGCGGCAGTGCTCCATAATCATCCGCTTGACGCGCGAGACCTGCCAGTCCTCCACGCCGATCAGGAGCGTCGTGCTGCCCATGCGCAGAAAACCGCCCGTGCTGCCGACGCGCGTGAGGCGGAAGTGCGCCTGCGTGAGCGCGTCCGTGATCGCGTTCGCGTCGTAATCCTGCACGACCGCCACGATCAGTTTGGTCGGCACCGTGCGGGCCGTCGCCGATGGTGGGTAGGTGTTGACAGGGGGAACGGTCACGGGCATTTCCTTCCGATGCGCAGGTTCAGTATCCTGTCGTGGGTTTATACCACGTTGTCGGCGCATGGTACACTCCCCTGACAAGACGGAAAGGTACGCGGGAGACGTGGCTGGGACGCGCGCACAGAAAAATCAAGGTCCGCGCGATCTCCTACTCCTTGTCATCGCGCGTGCGGGCGACGGCGGTGTTGAGATCGCGGGCGTCGATCCGGCCAGCGGATCGTGGCTGCGGATAGCGAATGCCGAGGGCGCACGGGTCTTCTCGCCGGCTATCCTGTCCCGCCCCAATGACGGTTATCTCCAGGCGTTCGACACGGTGCGGCTGCCCCGCGCGACGCCGATGCCGCACTCGCCCTTTGTCGAGCGCGCCGCGGTCGATCTGACGACGGCCCCCGCCGTCCTCGGCCATGTCGAGGAGCGCGCCCTCAGCCGCACACTGGCAGAGATCGCCGTGCCACACCTCGATACCCTCCTACCGGCGGGGAAGCGCGTCCTGACGCCGAAGGATTTCCAACCGGGAGGCCGCCAGCGATCGATCGCGATGCTCCGGCCCGACCAACTGCAACATATCCACTTCTCGTATGAGGGCGAGGGTGTCCGCGCGGGGGTCGCGTTCCGCCATCGCGGTCAGGCATACGGCGGCGTGATGGGCCTGCCCTGCCCGGACATCAAACTGCGCGCCTTCGCGCGCGCGGCGTTGCGCAAGGAGGGGTCGCTGGCGATCACGCTCGACGGGAAGGCGTGCTACAACCGCTTCGCGTGCGGGCGTATCTATCTGACAATTGGCCTGGTCGAAGGGGCGGACGAGACCTTCTGGCCCCAGGTGCTCGGCTTCCACCCTATCCGAGAATACGCCGCGACGATCGACTACGCGCGCCTGTAAGCTTCCGGCACGAAATCGATCAGCGTGCCGTCGAAGGGGAACATCTGCGCGGCGTGCGCGGCGATCAGCGCCGCCAGTTCGGTGCGGGCGCGCTCAACGATTTCCGGCGGGTAGCAGTATTGGCGCTGGTGTGCGATGAACTCATCCTCATCATCGACGCGATAGGTGCCGTCCGCATAGGCGATTAGGTCCAGATCGAGGTCCACATAGGAGAGCACATCGTCCACGAATGTGCATGGCATGGAGACGTCGCAGTACCAGAACTTGAACGCCCCCTTCGACTCGTAGACCGCCGCGATGTTGTTCCAGCGCTCGGTGCTGCACCAGGTGACAGACTGGGTCGGCAGGTAGAACCCCCCGCCGCGCAGGTGGTCGGTGATCGCGAGGCCGGGCGGGTTATAGAGGATCAGTTCGTCGCCTCGTTCGCGCAGCAGGCGCTTCTGGTACGAGTAGTAGCGCACGTTTGGATACTTCATCTTTTCGATGCGGACTTTGCGCTGATTGATCGGTGGCTGCATCGACGCCTCACTTTTCTCCCATAGGTGTTCATCCATAGAGTACACGAATTTCGCGCATGATGTCGGGGGCGAACCGCCAAGATCGCCAAGAAGATACAGAGCACAGAGGGCACAGAGCGCGCGGAGTACACAGCGATGAAACGATGAAATCCCCTCAGTGTCCGCTGTGCTCGGTTTCTCTTCTCTTATAGGCGCATCACCGCGCCGTTGAGGGCGGAGTCGTTTGCGGCCATGACGAGGCGATGCGTCTTCATCGCATCATCGAACGACTGGCGGACGCCGCTCATGTCGCCGCTGGTGATTGCCGTGAAAAAGGCATGGGAGAGATTTCGTTCGCCGTCGCCGGTCTGGCCGGGGAAATCTTCGGTCCCCTCGGGCGTTGTCCATGTCGTGCCATTCCAGCCGAATTCCGCCTTGCCGTCCGCTGCGATAATCGTCAAACCGGCGCTCGGGGCGATGCCCGGTTTGAGCGCGTAGGTGCTCGCGTAGCCGCAGACCGCGCCGTTCGCCCATTGAACGGTGAGGCTGTACGAATCCCAGTTCTCCCAGTTCTCCTGGCCGTGCATCACCTGATCGGCGTAGCGCGCGTAGACTTCCGCCGGTTCCGTGTTCATCACGTAGCGGCAGAGATCGAGATAATGGATGCCCCACTCGACGACATGCCCGCCACCCCAGGTGCGATACCAGTTGCCGGGGATATCCGGGCCCTTGCGATAGTTCCAGATATGCGTCAGGGCGACCTTCTGGCGCGACAACCGCTCCCGCAACGTGTCCACGCCGGGGACGTAGCGGAGTTGATGGCAGACGTGGACCTGCCGGTTCATGTCCTCCGCGACCATGCCGATGGCCTCGGCATCCGCGATGGTGAGGGCAATCGGCTTCTCCAGCACGACGTGCGCGCCGAGTTGCAGCGCCTCGGTCGCCTGCTCCCGGTGCAACGGCGGCGGCGTCGTGATGTAGACGACGTCCGGTTCGATGTCGCGGAGCATCGCCGAGGCGTCCGTGTAGACCTTCGCGTGCGGCGCGTGCTCGCCGACGAGCGAACGCGCGCGCCCCTCGTCAATGTCCGCGATCCCCATCACGAGCGCCTGGTCTTCGAGTTCCGCGACTGCCTGCGTATGTGCGATGCCCGCGCCGCCCTGCTCCGATTACCGACTGCTTTCAGTGCCATGTTGTTACCCCGTCTGTCCCCCGCCCCCGCACGAGCGGGAAGGGGATCATTCCCTAGTCCGCATGCGCGGCTCGCCGTTTCGGTGGGCGCACGCCGGTACCGCTTACTGCCCGCTACCGTCGGGGAGCGCGTCGCGGATCTGCCCGCTCGCGCGGGCGAAATCGAAGTCGCACCCCTCGTGCGCCTGGAGGACATGGTTGAGATAGAGCCAGTGGTAGCCGCGCACATTGGTCGGTACCGGGCTTTTCCAATCTTTGAGACGTTCCCGCATCTCCTCGTCGGAGATCAGCACATTGAGCGTCCGTTCCGGCACATTGAGTTCGATGATGTCGCCGTCGCGCACCGCCGCGAGCGGGCCGCCCGCCGCCGCCTCGGGCGAGACGTGGAGGACGGTCGTGCCGAAGGCGGTGCCGCTCATCCGGGCGTCGGTGATGCGCACGATATCGCGCATGCCGCTGCGGATCAGTTTGTTCGGCACCGCGACGCCACCGCCCGTCTCCGGCATACCGGGGAAGCCGAGCGGCCCCTGATAGCGCTGGATAATGACCGCGTTCGGGTCCATCTCGTAGTTGTCGTCGTGCAGGGCGGCGTGCAGTTCGTCATTCGAGTTGAAGACGATCGCCGGGCCGCGATGGACGAGCAGATGCGGCGAGGCGGCCGTCTGCTTGATGACCGCGCCGAACGGCGCGAGGTTGCCGTGCAGGATCGCCGTGCCGCCCTCCGGGTGCAGCGGGTTCGAGAGCGGCCGGATGACATCGTGATCGCGCGAGTGCGGCGCGTTCTCCAGATTCTCGCCGATGGTCTTCGTCGTCACCGTCAGGCAGTCGCGGTGCAGGAGCGATTCGATCTCCTTCATCACCGCCGGGACGCCGCCCGCCTCGAAAACCTCGTTCATCATGTACTCGCCGGAGGGCTTGACGTTGACGATGAAAGGCGTCGTGCGGCTGAGTTGATCGAAGACGGACAAGGGCAGGTCGATGCCCAGCCGCCCCGCAATCGCGACAAGATGGATGACGGCATTCGTGCTGCCGCCAATCGCCATGCTGACCCGGATGGCGTTCTCCAGTGACGCGCGGGTGATGATGTCGGACGGCTTGATGCCGCGCTTGACCAGTTCGATGATCTGCCGCCCGGATTCCTCAGCCACCCGGTAGCGGCGCGCGTCAACGGCCGGGATGTTCGCGGAACCCGTCAGGCAAAGGCCCATCGCCTCGGCGAGGCTCGTCATCGTACTCGCCGTGCCCATCACCTCGCAGTGGCCGACGCTCCGCTTGTAGCCCGCCTCGAACTCCATCATATCCTCGTCGGTGACGAGTCCGGCGCGCAGTTCGGCCTCCATTTTGGTGAAGTCCGTCGTGCCGACATCCTTGCCGCGATAGCGGCCGGAGAGCGACGGCCCGCCCGTGACGAGGATCGCGGGGAGGTTCGCGCTCGCCGCGCCCATAATCATCGCCGGGGTCGTCTTGTCGCACGACGAGAGCAGCACGACGCCATCGAGCGGCTGGGCGCGGATCATCTCCTCGACATCCATCGCCATCAGGTTGCGGAACATCATCGTCGTCGGCGACATCGTCGTCTCGCCGAGCGAGATGACGGGGAATTCCAGCGGCAAGCCGCCCGCCTGCCAGACGCCGCGCTTGACGGCCTCCGCGACATCGTGCAGGTGGATAGTTGCAGTTATTCAACTCGCTCCACGAGTTGCAGATGCCGATGATCGGCCGCCCGTCCATGTCCGCGCTCGTGTACCCCGCGCCCATCAGGAAGGCGCGCGAGACCGTCCGCCCCTTGCCGTACTTGCCGAGCCAACCGCCACCGAGATTGGGTGGTGTCATCGCCATTGATCCTACCCCCTACCCCCCTCCCTCGAACGGGAAGGGGAATCGGAGGGCGCATGAGGCGCGCCCTTCCATGAGCTCCCCGCATGAGCCCCCGCTCCAATGCTAGTCAGCAATGGAGCGGGGGCTGGGGGTGAGACTCAAATCGAGAACAACTCCGAGACATCGCGCAGGATGGCGTCGAGTTCCTTGTGGTCGTACTCGTCGAGGCCGGAGTCGCGGCGGGAGCGCATCGTTGTGGTGGCGATCACGCCGCGCCGCTTGAGCACTTCCTTGTAGAGCGCCGGGCCGAAGGCGGCTTCCATGTTGAGGAGCGGGAGCAGGCGATAGAAGGTGCGGCGTGCCTTGTCGAGATTGCCCGCTTCGAGGGCGTTCCAGATCGTGACGTGAATATCGGTCGTCTGGCAGGCGGGCATCGTGCCGCAGGCGCCGCGCCGGAACTCGTCCATCAGGTAGCGACCGCCGATGCCGCCCATGATGCCGAGGCACGCATCGCCCGCCGTCGCGAGGACGGTCGTCATTACATGGCCGGCATTCGCCGTCTCTTCCTTAAGGTAGGAGACGTTGTCGATCTCCGTCATCAGCCGCGTTAATTGATGTGCGCTCATCGGGGTGCCCGCCGGGCCGGTCCAATCCTGGATGAAGACGGGCAGGCCATCGGCGGCGTCCGCGACCGACTGGTAGAAGGCGAAGACGGATTCCGGGTCCACGAGGCGCACGCCGTAGGGCGGCATGGCGATCACCGCGTCCGCGCCCACCTGACGCGCGTACTTCGCGTAGAGCACCGAGGCCTGCGTGCTGACGCCGGAGGCGCCGATCACCACCGGGACGCGCTTGGCGGTCGCCTCGACAACGAGGCGCGTCACGCGCTTGCGCTCATCATCCGTGAGCGTCGGCGCTTCGCTCGCGTTGACGGGCGCGACGATGCCATGCGCCCCGGCGCGCACGCACCAATCCACCTCGTTCTTCAGTGATTCCTCGTCGATATTGCCGTGCCGGTCGAACGGTGTCACCGGGATCGTGAAGACGCCGCGAAAGCCTTGTGCCATGATGTGCTCCTTCGTCGCAAGGACTGAGGACTGAGTGCCGGGTAACTCAACCCTGCCCATGTCCGGTCAACGTCGGGCGTGCCCGATCAATTTGTGGCAGTGTAGCACGCGCTCTGATGCTAGAATCGTCCGTCGAATGCGGTGTCAACGGATGAGGGCATGGTGTTGAATGCAATGACGGATGAATCGCGCGATGGCCAGGGCCGTGACGGCGATGCGGTGGCCCAGTCGACCGGCCCGCGCATGGTCCGGCTCTTCATCGCGCTGGAAATGAACGAGGCGATGCAGCACGCGGTGGCGGCCGTGCAGCGGTCGCTGCGGCAGCGGGGCGACCTCCCCGTTCGTTGGGTGGCGCCGCAGCAGGTGCATCTGACGCTGCAATTTCTCGGCAACGTGGTCGCGGCGCATGTACCGTCTTTGATTGGGGCGCTTGCGCCCGCTGTCTCGCCGTATCGGGCGATGCTGCTGCGCGCGGGGGAGGTCGGCGCGTTCCCGTCCGCCGATGCGCCCCGCGTGCTCTGGCTCGGCGTGCGCGGCGAGGATGATCTCCTGCTCGCGCTCCAACGCGCGGTGCGCGACGCGGTGCGCGGCGTCGAGGGAGTCGTCGCCGACCGCAAGCCCTTTCGTCCGCACTTGACGCTCGGTCGCGTGCGGGCGGGGCGCCGCGACCTATCGGGCATGACCGCGATCGCCGCTGCGCTCGCCCGCCCCATCGCGGCGCCGCCAACCGCGTGGCCGGTGCGCGAGGTCGCGCTGATCCGTAGCGTGCTCGGGCCGGGCGGATCGCGGTATACTGTCCTTGAGCGGTTTCCGCTCGTCGGTGGAGAGAAGACGGTATGAAGGTGATTCGGAAGGTAGCAAACGGTTGGCGCGATCTCCCCGCGCATGGCTAGCGACGGGGAAGATTTCGACGTGCCCGACTGTTTGAATTACCGGAGGAACGAATCACCATGCAGATGTTTGACACCCTCGCCGACATCGAGCGGCGCTATCTCCAGATTGAAGAAGAAATGGCGCAACCGGATGTCGTGACCGACCACGTCCGCCTCAGCGCGCTTGGCCGCGAGCGGGCCGAGATCGAGGACGCCGTGGCGGCGTATCGCCGCCTGCGCGCGCTGGAGGACGAAATCGCCACGACCGAAGCGATGGCGAGCGGGGAGGCGCGACCCGGAGATGGCCGCGCTCGTCCGCGAGGAGTTGGATGGCTTGACGCACGAGCGCGAGAGCCAGACGGCGGCGATTCGCCAGATGCTCGTGCCGCGCGATCCGATCGACGAGAAGGATGTCGTCGTCGAAATCCGCGCCGGGACGGGTGGCGAGGAGGCCGCGCTCTTCGCCGCCGAACTCTACCGGATGTACACGAAGTACGCCGAGCGCCAGCGGTGGAAGGTCGAGTTGATCGACCTCAACGAGACCGGCATCGGCGGCATGAAGGAAGTCGTCTTCGAGGTGCACGGCAAGGGCGCGTACGCCCATCTCCGCTGGGAGAGCGGCGTCCACCGCGTGCAGCGCGTCCCGGCTACCGAGTCGGGCGGTCGCATCCACACCTCGACGGCGACGGTGATCGTCATGCCGGAAGTCGAGGACGTAGATGTGCAGATCAACGAGGCGGACCTGAAGGTCGATGTCTACCGCTCCTCGGGCCACGGCGGGCAGAGCGTCAACACGACCGACAGCGCCGTCCGCATCACCCATCTGCCGACCGGGTTGGTCGTCACCTGCCAGGATGAAAAGAGCCAGTTGAAGAACCGCAATAAGGCGCTCGCCGTCCTGCGCGCCCGGCTGTACGACATCGAACTGCAAAAACGGCAGCAGGAACTCTCCGCCGAGCGGAAATCCCAGATCGGCACCGGCGACCGGAGCGAGAAGATTCGCACCTATAACTTCCCGCAGGACCGCGTGACCGACCACCGCATCGGCATGAACCGCTCGAATCTGCCCGGCGTGCTGAACGGCGACATCGATGCCCTGATCGCCGAATTGCGCTCCGTCGATCAGGCGGACCGACTCGCCGCCGCCGGCCTCGCCCCCTAGCATGTCTGGTGACGTGCCATCCGTCCGCGACCTGCTGAGGAGCGGCGCGGCGCGACTCCGTCAGGCAGGCGGTGGCACCCCGGAACTCGATGCGGCGGTCCTGCTCGCGCATAGTCTCGGCGTCAGCCGCGCCTCGTTGTATGCGCGCGCGCTCGAATCGATCCCGCCGGACGCGCGCGCGCGATTCACGGCGGCACTGACGCAGCGGGCGCGGGGCATTCCCGTCGCCTATCTGACGGGCACGAAGGAATTTATCGAGTCTGGCGTTCACGGTTGATTCGAGCGTCCTCGTACCGCGCCCGGAAACAGAACTACTCGTCGAGTGGGCAATTGCGTGGCTCGCGGATCGCGGCGACCGCGCGACCGTCGTGGAGATCGGCACGGGGAGCGGCGCTATCGCCGTCTCGCTCGCCACGCGGGCCCCGAATGCCGTTGTCATCGCGTCCGACCTCTCACGCGAGGCGCTTGTCGTCGCTTCCGAGAACGCACGGGCACACGCCGTTACACAACGTGTTCACTTCGTTCGCGGCGACCTGCTGGCGTGGCTCGGTTGGCCGGTGGATCTTGTGCTGGCGAACCTCCCGTATTTGACCGACGATCAGGCCGATGCACCGGAATTGGCCGCCGAGCCTCGTCATGTGCTCGCGGGCGGCGATAGCGATGGCTTCGGCCTCTATCGGATCGCGCTCGGGCAAGCAGCGGGGCGTGTGTCGCCCGGTGGCGCGCTCGCCTTTGAGATCGACCCGTCACAGGCAGGTATCGCGCATCGCCTCTGCGCCGAGACGTTTCCGCGCGCGACGGTCACGATTCACAACGACCTCGCGGGACTGGCCCGCTTCGTCACGGTCGCAGTCTCTGCATCATGAGGGCATACGCGTGTTAGGACGGGTCGGGGGTGAGAATTTCCCCTCCGTCATGTAGCGGGCGGCAGACGCAGGGGCGATATGGTATCCTCCCTGTCATGGCAGACGGCGATGACGGGGAGGTTCGGATGGGTCGGACATTCAAGCGGTTGCTCGTGACGGGTGGGGCAGGATTCATCGGCAGCAACTTCGTGCGCCGCACCCTGGCACGATACCCCTATGAGGTCGTCGTCCTCGACAAGCTGACCTACGCGGGCAACCAAGAGAATCTCCGCTCGGTGGCATCCGACCCCCGTTACACCTTCGTGCACGGTGACATTGCCGACCCCGCCATCGTCCGCGAGGCGATGCGCGGCTGCGATGGCGTCCTGAACTTCGCCGCCGAATCCCATGTGGACCGCTCGATCATGGACGGCAGCAACTTCGCCGTCACGCAGGTTGTCGGCACACAGACCCTGCTCGAAGCAGCCCGGCAGGAAGGCGTCACCTGTTACTTGCAGGTGAGTACCGATGAAGTGTACGGGCATGTGGAGGACGGCGCCTCCCGCGAGGACGACGCGCCGGCGCCGCGCTCGCCGTACAGCGCGACGAAGGCCGGGGCCGACCTGCTCGTCAACTCCTATCAGATTACGCACGGCCTGCCGACCGTCATCACGCGCGGATCGAACACTTACGGCCCGTACCAATACCCGGAGAAGTTGCTGCCGGTCGCGATCACCAACGCCCTCGACGGCGTGGCGATCCCCGTCTACGGCGACGGTCAGCAAGTGCGCGACTGGCTGCATGTGGACGATCACTGCGACGGCATCGACCGCGCGCTGCACGACGGCGTGGCGGGCGAGGCATACAATATCGGCGCGGAGCACGAAGGGCTCGGCCACGGACGCACGAATCTCGCGGTGCTGGGCGCGCTGCTCGATATCCTCGGCAAGCCGCGCGATTTGCTGCAATTCGTCGGCGACCGGCCGGGGCATGACCGCCGCTACGCGCTCGATTGCGCGAAACTGCGCGCCCTCGGGTGGCAGACCGAACTGCCCTTCGCGGTTGGACTGGAACGGACCGTCCGATGGTACGCGAAGAACCGCGATTGGTGGGAGCCGCTGAAGCACGATGCCGGATACCTTGCCTACTATCGAAAAAACTACAGCGACCGCGACAAGCTCATCAGCGCCCGCTAGCGCGCCCGCGCTCTTCCTCCAGGCGGAACTGGCGGCGGCGAAGACGAGTCATTACGCCGCGCGCGAGAGCGGCGACACGGTCGAGCTCGTCGAGCGGCCCGATGGCGGCTTTACGCTCGTCCTCGTCGATGGGCAGGGGCACGGCTTCCCCGCGAAGATGCTCTCGCTGCAGTTGACCTCCAAGGCGGTGTCGCTGATCAAAGAGGGTGTGCGGGACGGCGCGGTCGCCCGTGCCGTCCACGACTATCTGCACGCGTACCGGGGTGGGCGCGTTTCCGCGACGCTCGACATGCTCTCGCTCGATCTCGGCAGCAATCACGTCCTCCTGACGCGCAACGCCGACGTCCCGGCGATCATCTATCGCGATGGCGCGTGGCAACTCCTCCCCGCGACGGTCGGCCCGATCGGGGTGCGCCGCCATGCCCGGCCCGCGATCGACCAGTTCGATGTCGGGGCCGGCCTGTACGTTGTGCTGTTCACCGATGGTATCGCGCACGCGGGCGAGCGGTTCGGTACGCCGGTCGATCCGGTCGCCGCGCTCGCTGCCGCCGGCGCGGTCGCCGCCAACGCGCAAACGCTCGCGGACACGCTGCTGGGCGCGGCCATCGCCGCCGATCGCGGCCGTCCGAACGACGACATGACCGTCATCGCGCTGACGATCACGCCGCGCGAGGAGCATGTGCTGACGCGGCATCTCACCGCGAATGTGCCCCTCGTGCAACGGCGCCGCGATGGATAGCGCCATGCTAGGGACGGAGAAACGGCCGCTGCGGGTGGCGGTCGTCGGTCACTGCGCGTCGGGGAAGTCGACGCTCGTCACCGCCCTGCGCGGCCACGGCTTTGATGCCAGCGCCGTCGCGCAGGAGCATTCCGGCATCGCCTGGCTCTGGCGGCACTCCGACCCGGACGTGCTTATCTATCTCGATGTCCCGCTCGCCACCGTGCGCGACCGGCGCGGTGAGGAATGGCCTCAGGCGGTCTACGATGCGCAAGAAGAGCGATTGGCGGAGGCGCGTCGCCATGCGGACCTGATGATTGACACCTCAACGGTGAATATCCGCGAGATGACCCGGCGGGCGCTGGACTTCGTGCGCGAACAAGGGAATAGCCGGTAGCGGTCAGCGGGCCGACGGCGCGCCGCGAAGCGCGCGGACGGTTTCGACGTTCCGCGGGCGGTTCGCCGCGCCGTCGGCGGATGACGGCTGCCAGAGCGCGGCGTATGGCGCGGCGCTGAGCAGGACGATGTTGTAGCATGCCCAGAAGCAGTTAATCAGGATGCCGAATCGGCGCGGATCACCCGTCGCGACCATGAGGACGCCCCAGATGACCGCGAGCGCGGTCGCGATCATGACGGCGATCTGCGGCCAGACCGTCCAGAGATCGGCGACGTTCCGCTTGTGCGCGGTGCTCTCCTTCGGCGTCACCATGAAGGCCAGTTTCTCGCCGAAGAGGACGTTGTTGACCGCCGAGGTCAGCGCGCGGATCCAGACCGGGAAGAGCGCGACGTTGTGCTGCTCGCCCCGGAAGGTCTTGATGCCCTGCGCGACGATGATGAAGACGATCCGGTTGATGATCAGGAACGGAATTAGCCGCGCGAAATACGGGACGGTGTAACTGATCACCGGCGGCACGCCCGTAAACAGGTAGATGATCGGTGCGGAGAGATAAATGAGCGCGAACGGCCCGGCGAGATACGACCACATCGTCATCAGATAATTGAGGCGCTGCCCGAGCGTCAGGCCGATCGTGCGCGGCGGGAGATCGAGCGACGGGTACATGCTGTTCAGGTACTCCTGCGCGCTCGTCGCCCCGCGCGGCGGACGGTACGTCACCGGGTTCTCGCGGAGCAGCACCTGCAACGTTCCCTGCGCCCAGCGGAGTTTCTGCGGCAGCGCGGAGCGCCATTCATCCGGCGCCAGGCCGACGGCGAGGATCGTCGGGTGGAAGGCGGTCTTCCAGCCGAGCGAGTGCAATCGTTGGCAGGTCGCCATATCCTCGGTGACCGAGATCGTCGCAAACGGGCGGATCGGCACCGCCTCGCCGCCGTCCAGCGCCGCCTCGATGCCGTGCCGCTCCACCTCCTCGGCGAAATTCACCATCCCCATGTGCAGGAGCGCGTCGCGGCGCAGGATGGCGTTCGAGCCGCAGAAGAAGGCGGCGTTCCATCCGTCCTTTCCTTGCTGGATCGGGCCGTAGAAGATCTCGGCACGGGAGCAGAACGGGTCGCTCTCCGGCACATTGAAGAAGTATTGCGGCGTCTGGACGAGCGCGACCTCCGGGTCCGCGAAATAACCGAGGCTCTCCTCCAGGAATTGCGGCAGGACGATCTGGTCCGCGTCGAGGATCAGCACGAAATCCTCGCCGGACTGCTGCCACAGGGCGTTAATCAAGTTCCCCGCTTTGGCGTGGCGGACTTTTCCCTGCCACGCCTCGCCGCGCGTGATGTATTGGCAACCGATCTCCCACGCCATCGCGGACATCCGCGCGTTGTCGCCGTCGTCCAGGATGTAGACGGTCACGGGGATCATCGGCGGGTGTCGCATCGCCATCGCCGCCTCGGCGGTCGTCCGCACCAACTCGACGGGCTCGTTGTAGACGGTGATGAAGACGCCGACCGCCGGCAAGCGGCCGTGCAAGCGCCTGAAGGCGAGGATGAAGGCGGAGAGCGGCACCGGGTGGCGCTGCGTCGGCTTCCAGAGCGTCACGCAGAAGAGCACATTGCCGAGGATGCTGTAGGTCTCCGCGAGAACCATCGGGATCGCGAACCAGAGGGCGTGGACGTTGATCGAGAAGAGGTACCGCCAGATCAGATAGTTGAAGCCGAGCGCCAAATTGATGACGATGACGGCACGCAGCAGGCGCAATCGCCGCTCGAAGACCGCCGGGGGACCGAAGGAGATCCAGTTATCCGGCGCATCAACGGTGTATTCGGGCGCGCGGCTTCGGATCATACTCCCCTTCAATTTTTCGGAAATGTGACGTATACTACACGCACGAAAGCGAACGTACATGATTGTAAACCAAAGATAGAGTGGGGTCAAGCATGAGCGCAGCATGGAACGGGCAAGGGGGCGCGACCGTCGCGCCGGTTTCGCCCGAAAGCGACGCGGCGGAAACGCCCGTGCCCGGCCCACTATCCGCACGCGAGCTGCAACTGATGGAAAAGGTCGAGGAGATGCAATTGCTCAATGATGCGCTGATTGCCTCGGTGCAGCAGAAGCATCATTTCGTCACCGCGATGAGCCATCGCCTCCGCACCCCCCTGACGACCATCGTCGGCTTCGGGGAGATGCTCGCCGCCGGAGAGGTGCATGATCCCGCCGATCAGCAGATGGTCTACGGCGATATCGTCGCCGCCGGTCAGCAGATGCTCGGCCTGATCGACGACATGATCGACCTGGCGCGGCTGGACGCCGGGGACCTCCGCCTGCATCGCGATCATGTCGATGTCGCGCGGATTCTGGGCGACGCGCGCGAAAATTTGGAGGCGCTCGCCTCCTCTCGTCGGCAGCACCTGGTCTTCGACGCGCCCGCTGGCGGCCTGTACGCCTTCACGGATCCGCGCTGGACGACGGAAGATCGTGCTGAAACTCGGGATGAATGCGCTCCGCTTCTCGCCAACGGGCGGCACCGTGACCTTCCGCGCGCGGGAGCACGACGAGGCGCGTATTGCTCTCGATGTCTCCGATACGGGCGTGGGCATGAGGCCCGAGGAGCAGACAACGGTGTTCGAGGCATTCGGCGTCGCCCCGGTAACCGGCGCGCGGGCGCACGGCACGGGCCTCGAACTTGCCCTCGCCAAGCGCCTCGTCGAACTCCAGGGCGGGACGATCTCCTTCACCAGCACGCGCGGCATGGGGACGACGTTCACGATCACCCTGCCCAAGACCGGCGCCGCGACCGTAGACGAGACAGGTGACTGAATATATGGCGGCGGGCTTTCGCCTGCCGCCGGGATACGTTGGGCGGTGTTCGCCTGCTGATCAGCCGTTCTTGACGTACGTGTCGAAGTACGTCAGATTCGTTTGTAGGTACTCCTGGAAACCCGCGCCCTGGAATGAGTGGGGCTGCCCCTGGTAGGAGTGGAAGTCAACTGGCTTGCCCTTCGCGGCGAAGGCGTCACGCAGCTTCTCAGCCCAGGCGAACGGGCAGATGGGGTCCGACATGGAGTGGTGAATCGCGACCGGGCAATCGATCCGGTCGAGATAGTTGATCGGCGACATGCGGCGGTACGCCTCGGCGATCTGGTCCGGCGGTCCGTACTGCGCGGTCACCTTGTCGCCCTCGGGCGTGTCGGTCGGTGATGCCTGCCCGCGCCAGAAGGTGTGCCGCGCGGTGTAATTGTCCACCTCATCGCCGGAAACGGAGCCATAGAGCGTGGCCGCCTTGATCTGGCCCTGCGTGGAGACGAGCGCCTCCTGCGTGATGCCGCCGCCCATGCTGTGGCCCATCATGCCGACGCGCCTGGCGTCCACCGGCGCGACGAAGCGAATGGCGTCCAGCAGATTCCGCACATCGTAGGTGTAGCCCGGCTCAAGCTGGTACTCGCCCTTGTCGGAGCCGGCGTAGTTGCGGTAGTCGCTCGCGATCGTGACGTAGCCGTTCGAGGCGAAGAAGAGGTCCTCGCGCAGGGTGTCGTAGCCCGTGTCGTAGGCGTTGAAGGCGAAGTGACCGTGATTGATGAGCAAGACCGGCCACGGGCCATTGCCCTGACCGACGGGCATGCACATCAGCCCGGTGATCGTCAGATCGTACGAGCGATAGGAGACGACGAACGCCTCGACATCGTTCCCCTGTAAGCCCCGGCTCTGCTTAATCGTGAAATCGCCGCCGTCCTGCGGGCGGTGCCAGATCGAGTCCATATACCGTGCCACCGGGCCGGGCGGATCGTCGGCGAGCACCGGCAACGCCGGGCACGCGGCTCCTGCCATTGTCAGTCCGGCGGCGCCTTTCAGGAAGGTGCGACGATGGATCGAAGTCGTGGATGGCATGACGTCTCTCCCGTGTGTGAGGACCGATACTCCCGGCAGGACTAGCGCCTCAACTCGTATACAGCGGGCCGACGACGCCCGTCGCCGCCATCGCCGCGCGACTGATGTCGCCAATCACCTGCTCGCCGACGTGCTGGTCCGGGAAGTTCTCGCAGTAGACGGAGACGATCAGACGGCCGTTCGGCGCGAGGATGAACCCGGCGTCGTTCGTCACACCGGTGATCGAACCCGTTTTCGATCCCCAGCGGATCGTGTTCGCTGTCGGTAGGTAGCGCGCGACGCGGCGGCTGTTCTGCTGCTTCTCCAGCATGGCAAGCATCGCGTCGCATGAGGCGCGCGAGGCGGCCTCGCCGTCGAGAATGGCACGGATCACTTCGGCGTAATCGCTCGGCGCGGCCCAGTTCTCCCCCTCATCGGCGGTCGCGGGGCGGCCCTTCATCTCGCGGCCGAGGACGGAGTTCGTCATGCCCAGATCGCGCATCGTCCGGTTCACCGCCTCCATCCCCGCCATGCGGATGAGGATATTCGTCGCCCGGTTATCGCTGATCGAAATCATCAGGAAGATGAGGTCGTTGAGGGTGAACTCCATCCCGTCGTGCAGATGGAGCATCACGCCGCTGCCCGGCGTTTGGTCCGCCTCGGTCATCGTGTAGCGGTCATCGAGGGTGCGTTTGCCGGCATCGATCTGGCGATATATCTCCACCATGATCGGGATTTTCACCGTGCTTGCCGCACCGAATTTGCGCGCGCCGAGGTGAGCCCATCGCTCCCCATCGGGCCCGATGAGCGCGACACCGACGGTGCCGCTCTCACTCGCGTTCGTCACCACCGCCTCAACCTCGCTCCAGTCCGTCTTTCCCGCCATTTCGTTCTCCTCCCCCGTGCTCTCCTGCCGCCGTTCTCGCGCTATATTCGCACAAAATCGCCCGGGAAGAGACCGAAGGGCCGCGTGAAGGCGCGGACGAACTGATAGACCGCGAAGATTTCCAGGGCAAAGGGGAGATAGCCGCTGTAGCCGAGCGCCGGCATCTCGAAGAGTTTGCCGAAGCCGACATACGGGACGGTGTAGTACCACTGCGGCAGCGACCAGTAATTCCACATCTCCCAGAAGAAGCCACAGATCAGCCCCGCCGCCATCAGACGCAGAAGCCCCGCGTAGGCGCGGACGCGGAGGCGCGCGAAGACGCCTTCCCCGCCCAGGCCGGTAATCGGGTCGAGGATGAGGAGCAGTGAGACCCAGAGGAAGGGGAAGCACTGGTGCGGGAAGCGCAGCGAGAGGGCGAGGGTCACGATGCCCGTGGTGACAATCGCGAGGGCGACTCGCACCGGCAGCCGCGTTGACGGCAGTCTCGGCGCGGTCGAATCGCGTCGCGCGAAGGTGCGCAGGAGTTCGGCGACGCCGAGGACGGCGGGGATCACCGTGCTGAAGGCGAGCGACGCCCAGAAGATGTACTCCCCGGCGCCGTACGAGCGGGGGGTCCGGTAATGCCAGTTACCGACTCGCACGTTCAATCGCTCGAAATACCACCAGAACGGCGCGGAGACGACGAAGAGCGCGGCGAACCGCACTCCGCCCCGCCGCCAGAGCGATGTTCCGCTGCGTGCCTCCGTGATTGCGTCCACGATCAGGATGAATCCGAGCCAGAGCGGGAAGAAAGAGTAATGCGCCAGCGGCCCGACGCGCGTCCAGGCGCTGACCCAGGCTATGCCGTTCAGAATGACGCCGACGGACAGCCGTAATGCCCATGTGCGCGGTGCGATGTGCTGTGCGACGCGCGGGCGCGCCTGTTGCATGAGTCCCTGCATCATTCGATTGTCCGTCCCACTCTGGCCGCACCACGAACCTAGCCGTCGGCATCCGCACGGTTCGTGCCGCGTCCCCGGCCATGACCGGTCGGCCGGGGTATGCGCAGGAAAACATGCGGGCCGGCTGATGCGGGCGCCTTATTTGTGCCGCTCGAACCAGCCGACGATGCGTTGGAGCCGGTCGGCGCGGTGCAACGGACCGCCGTCGCGGCTCATGCCGTGCGGCTCCTTCGGGTAGCGGATCAGTTCGGTTTCGACGCCGAGTTTGTGCAGCGCATTATACGTCTGCTCTGCCTGATCCATCGGGCAGCGGTGATCCTCCTCCTCGTGCTCGATGAAGAGCGGCGTGTGGCAGTTGGCGATGTGCGTAATCGGCGAGTTCTGGGCGTAGACCTCCGGCTGCTCCCACGGCATGCCGCCGAAGTAGTCGCCGAGCCAGAGTGTGCCCGTGTCGTCCGCCAGCGCGAGGGTGCGGAGGTCGGTGACGCAGCGTTGCGTCGCGCCCGCGCGGAAACGATCCGAGTGGGTGACGACCCAGTTGGTCATATAGCCGCCATAGGAGCCGCCGGTGACGTAGAGCCGATCGGTGTCGATGTAGCCCTGGTCGATCACGTAATCGACGGCGGCGAGTACATCCATCAGCGGCTTCGTGCCCCAGTCCTGGTAGATGCTCGTGCAGAACTCCTCGCCGTACCCCTGCGAACCGCGCGGGTTGCAGTACACGACGACGTAGCCCTGCGCCGCGAAATACTGGAACTCGTGGAACCAGCCGACGCCGTAGGTCCCGGCGGGCCCGCCGTGGATTTCGAGGATGAGCGGATATTTCACGGCGGGGTCAAATCCGGGCGGCTTGACGATCCAGCCCTGAATGCGCTCGCCCGTGCCGTCGCCTGCGGGCAGCCAGAACTCCTCGCGCTCGCTCGCGTCAATGTCCGCGATCTCGGCGGTGAATGCCGTCAAAGAGCGGGCGTCACCGCCCACCGGCTGGCAGAAGAGTTCGCCGGGGCTCGTGGCTGTGGATGCGCCATATGCGAGCACGGAGCCGTCGGGCGAAATATCCCACCCCGCGATGGCGTGGGCGCCCGACGTAACCGGGGTAGGCGTGCCGCCGCTCGCCGGGACTCGCCACACCTGGGCGGCGCCATCGAGCGCCGCGAGGAAATAGAGCTCGTCGCCGACCCACGCGGGCCGGTGGCGGTCATTCGCGCCGGTATCGGACATCACACCGGAGCCAATGGAACGGTCGAAGTCGGTCACTTGCTTCGGTGTGCCGCCCGTCGCTCGCGCGGTCCAGAGCCGCTCATTCGCGCCGCCCTTCGCGGGGTACGTATGCCCGACGAAGGCGAGCGAGCCGCCGTCCGGCGACCAGACCGGGCTGCCGTACGCGCCGTCGTGCGGCGTCACCTGCGTCAGCGCGCCGGTGGCCGGATCGACGGTCCAGATGTCCGAACGGCGGTCATGGTCTTCGTTCTCGCCGCGATTGGAGGCGAAGGCGATCCTCGTCCCGTCCGGCGACCAGGCGATCTGACCGACGCCCATCGTCCCGGACGTCAGTTGCCGTGCCTCCCCGCCCGTCGCGGGGATAACAAACAACTGCTTGCGCGTATGGTCGAAGAAGCCCTCGCCGTCATACTTGTACTTCGCCCGCGTGATGATCTTCGGCTTGTCCGAATCCTCTTTGTACTCCACATTGTGCACGGGCTCGGGTACCGACGGGACGCGACAGAGGTAGGCAATCGCCTTCCCGTCCGGCGACCAGACGGGCTCGGAAGCGGCATGCTCATCGTCGGTGGTCAATTGCGATGCTTCGCCGCCGTGCGCGAGGTCGAGCACGAAGATGTGATTCTTCTTGCCGCGATCCGATGCGAAGGCGATCTTCGTGCCGTCCGGGGACCACGCGGGGCCGCTGTCTTTCTTCTCGCCGCTCGTCACCTGCCGCGCCTCGCCGCCGTTAACCGGGGCGATCCAGATGCTCGTGCGGTTCCGGTTCGCTTCGCCGTCCGCCCGCGTCACGGTGCAGGCGACCTGAGAGCCATCGGGAGAGATGGCCACATCGCCAACGAATCGCAATCGAAAGAGGTCTGTCGCTGTCATGGGCTGAGTTCGCGTCGGTGCAGCAGTAGCCATGCGGTGATCCTTTCCGTTGGCGTATGATGCGCCAACCTCCGCTTCATGTCGTGGCGGGTATGATACCAAAAGATCGACGCGCGGCGTGACGGGGTGTGCGGTGGCTGAAGATGACACGACAGTGCATGATCCGGTGGCGCGACCCGCCACGTCAAGGACGGGGCGGGTCGGCGGATACGTCCGCCTGATCCATCCCTTCCCGGTGGCGATGAACGCGGTCGCCGCCTGCGCCTTCGCGGCCCTCGCGGCGCGCGGGTGGCCGGGCGCGCGGCCAACCCTGCTCATCGCTGCCGCGATTATCGGCTCGCAGGCGACGGTCGGCGTCGTTAACGATCTGCGCGACCGCGATCTCGACGCCGTCGCGAAGCCGTCCAAGCCGCTGGTCGCGGGGCGAGTCACGACGCGCGGCGCCTGTCTGCTCTGCGGCGCCACGCTCCTTGTGGCGCTCGTCTGCGGCGTAGCGCTCAGCGTGCGGTCCTCCCTCTTCGTCATCGGCATGACCGCCGCCGGTTTGATCTACGATCTCTGGCTGAAGCGGACGGCGCTCTCATTCCTGCCCTATATCCTCGGCCTGCCGCTCCTGCCGCTCTGGGCGTGGACGTGCGTGCGGGACGCGCCGCCGCGCCTGTGGCTCACCTATCCGCTCGGCATTCTGATCGGCTTCGGCCTCCACCTTGCCAATGCGTTGCCGGACGCGGGGCGCGACGCCGCGGGCGGAGTCCGGGGTGTCGTGCAAGTCGTTGGCACGCGCGCGGCCCTGCTCGTGTGCGTCGCGTCGTTCGCCGTGACGATTGTCCTCATTGCGGCGCTGACGCGCGCGCAGTGGAGCGCTGTCGCGCTCGTCCTGATCGGCGTCGCGGCGGTGTTGCTTCTGGTGGCGGCGGTCGGCGCCGCGCTTCGCCCGACGACCGAGACCTTGCAGCGGAACTGGGGCCTGCTCATCTGCTGCGCGATTGTCGTCGCGGTCGCGTGGCTCCACGCGCTCTAGAGGGAGTAATATGACGCGCGTCACCGTGACGGAACGCTGGCACCGGTGGGATGAGATGCGCTATCGCGTCTGGGCGCGCCCCGCCCCGGAGAGCGCGACGCCGCCACTGGTGCTCATCCACGGCTACGCGGCGTGTATCGAGCAATGGGGCCGGTTCATCCGCGACATCGGCCCGGACGTGCCCGTCTACGCGGTCGATCTGATCGGCTTCGGCGCATCGAGCAAGCCGCGCGACGCCCCGTATGGCCGCGAATTCTACATCGCCCAGTTGGAGCATCTGCGCGCGGCCTATGGATTGGAGCGCGTCGTACCGGTCGGCCACTCGCTCGGCGGGATGCTCGGCATCGAGTGGGCGGCGGACAATCCGAAGGCGGTCGCCTCGGTCGTCGCCATCGCGCCGGGCGGCTTGCTCGCCGGCGATGAGTTCACGCCGTGGCAAAATGCCCTGATCCGGCGCGTCGCGACGCCGCTCGTGACCCGCGCATTCTTTTCGTTCGTCACCCATCTGCCGTATCGCATCCTCTCCGCGCCCGCCTACGCGGACCGCGCGGCGATGGAACCGTACACCCAGGCGGCGCTCAAGCGGGCGATGCGCTCGCCCGGCGCGGTCTGGTCATACTCCGCCCTCGTCCGCAATCAGGACGCCTTCAACGCCGCCGCGCACATCGCGGGCGTCGAGTGCCCGGTGCATCTCATCCGTGGGACGAGAGATGTGCAAGTCTCGCGCACGGAGATCGACACGCTGATGCGCCATTTCCCTCATGCGACGCTGACTGAGCTGGAAGGTGGCGGCCACTGCGTGCAGGAGGAGCGTTCCCGCGAGGTGGCGGCGGAAGTGCGCGTACTACTGGTCGCGGACGGCCTGCTCGAACCGGTTCCCGCGCCACTCATTCAGGCCGATTGATCGCGCGATCCGTAGCGATGCGATCGTACCTGGCGATGCGTCCATCGTATCGGCATAGCCTATTTGCTCCAATACGTCTCAGAAACAGCGCTTCGCCTCGGGCGCTTCCGTTCACTATGCGCGCGGCACATCGCCTCCTATACTGTGCGTGGCTCAGTTTTGCATACCACCAACGCCGGGGCTTTCGACAAAGGAGGTGGCCGATGGCTAGCCCGACCGACATCGGATTGGGAAGAGACACCGCGAGCGCTCCGCATTACGGGCCGATCCACGTCGTCCATGCCGATGCGCTCGCCACCGACGCGGCGCAGGTCGCGGGTATGACCCGCTTTGAGGCGATCGGGGGCAGCACCGTCGGCACACGCTCGCTGCGGCTCGGTCGCGTCGTCGCGCACGCGGGGATGATTTCCGCGGTACATCATCACGGCGACTGCGAGACGGCGGTCTATCTGATGAGCGGGCGTGTCATCATGCTCTTCGGGCCCGGCCTGCGCGAGCGCATCGAGCTCGTGCCCGGCGATTTCTTCTTCGTCCCGCCGTGGACGATCCATGCCGAGGCGAATCTCGGCAGCGAGGACGCCGCGTTCATCGTGGCGCAATCGAGCCCGCAGGGGATAGCCGTTAATCTGCCGGACATTCCGCTCCCCGACCTGCGGGGCTCTCAGTGAGTAGGGTGCGGCGCTGGCGTGCGCCGTAGAGAGGGGGTGAAGTGGCGATGGAAGTAACCATGCTCGGGACCGGCTCGCCGATGGCGCCGGAACGCTGCGCGACGGGGATGCTCGTCACCGCGCCGGGGTGCGAGCCGCTGCTGATCGATACCTGCGGCGGCTTCGAGTTGCCCCGGCAACTGGCGCACATCAGCCAGCCGATTACCGCACTCCGCAATGTGATCGTCACGCACCGCCACATGGACCACATGGGCGGGATGCCCGCGCTCTTCATCGCGACGATCCCCCTGCACATCTACGCGCTGCCCGACACCCACGCGGGCATCCGGGAGTTGATGGCGTCCTGCTTCCCGGAGTGGCCGATCCATCCCGATGTGCGGCGGATCGCGATTGCGGAGGGAGAAGTGCACCAGATCGGCGGCTTTGCCGTCGAGTTCTTCGCCACCGAACATCGCGTGCCGACGGTCGCCGTGCGCGTCACGCACGGCGGTCGGACCCTCGCCTTCAGCGCCGATGGCATCCCGACCGATGGCATGGTGGCCTGCGCGCGGGACGCCGACCTCTTCATCTGTGACGCGCTCTGCGCCGCGCTGGATGGCGCTGACTGGGCCACCCGCGCCCACGGCCTGATGCACCCCGTCGCGCGCGAGGCGGGGGAGATGGCCGTCGCCGCGAATGCACACGCGCTCGCTCTGACGCACCTCGCACGCTACGCGAACCCGGACAACCTGCTCGCGGAAGCCCGCGCCGTCTTCCCCGGCCCCGTCACCGTCCTGGACGATTGCACGACCATACCTGTGTAGACGCATATCTCGGGTTGGCGAATCCCGCAGGTGACGATGATCGCCTGACGCTCTCGATCTGAAGTGGGACGTAAAGGGGTGACGGATGCAAGTCTTCCTGGAAACCGAACGTTTGGAGCTGCGCCGCTTCACCGAAGACGATGTGGATAACCTCTTCGGCCTCGACAGCGACCCCGAGGTCATGCGCTTCATCAATCACGGCAAACCGACGCCGCGTGAAGTGGTACAGAACGATATTCTGCCGCGCTTCCTCTCCTACTACGAACGTTTCGCGGGGTTTGGCTTCTGGGCCGTTATCGAGAAGTCCAGCGGGGAATTCTTGGGCTGGTTTCACTTCCGCTCGCCGGAAGGCAGCCCCCCGGACGAAATCGAGCTCGGCTACCGGCTGCGCAAAGCGGCGTGGGGCAAGGGGTATGGCACCGAGGGGTCGCGTGCGCTGATCCGCAAGGGCTTCACTGAACTCGGCGTGCGGCGCGTCGTTGCTTCGACGTATCAGGATAATGTCGCCTCCCAGCGGGTGATGGAGAAGGCGGGGTTGACACTCGTGCGCACCTTCCACATGACCCCTGCGGAGCTGGCGGCCCACGGCCTTGATCCCGACGACCTCTGGGAGGGCGACGATGTCGAGTATGCGCTGGAGAAGGCCGACTGGGAGCGGCCGGAAGCGGCCATGGCTGAACGGAATACATCGCAGACACCGTGATAATGCGACGCCTTTTCCCGGTGGTAGTAGGCTGGAAAGCCTGCTACCACCCGTGGTCTACGTGCGATGGCCTACCGACGTAGCGATCACCGATGCCGGAAGTGCGGGATCGCCAATCGCCCGATTTGTTCGACCGCCGCGCGCGGGTCCGGCCCGAGGGGCGGGCCGAAACTGAGATGTCGCGCGCCCATCGCGACCAGCGCCTCCAGCCGCGTAACGAGATCGTCCGCCGTACCGACGATGCCGATGCGGAGCATCCGGGCGGTCACGAGCGTGCGTGCTTTGTCGGGGTCGCGCTCGGTCATGATCGCGTGCTCGATCGGGCCGAATTCGCCTTTTGAGACGCCCAATCGTTCCAGAATGAGCGGACTCAGCCCGGCGCCGTAGTAGGCGATCTTGTCTCGAAGTACGGCCTCGGCGGCGGCGCTATCGTCGGAAATGGAGACCCAGATGCAGGCCGCGAGGTCGATGTCATCGAGCACCCGACCGGCGGATGCCGCGCCCTCGGCGACGAGCGATTGCACGGTGGCGAAATGCTCTGGCGGGAAGAGCAGCGGCAGCACACCGTCCGCGACGGCCCCCGCGAGACGCAACATCCGCGGCCCCATCGCGCCGAGATAGACCGGGACGCGCCGCGCGACCGGGAAGCGTAGGTACGCTTCTTCCGTCCATCCCTCCGCGGGCGTGCCGTCGAAGAGGGCGCGAATCTGGGAGATTGCCCGGCGCGTCTCCGCGAGCGGCTGTGCGTGCGCGATGTTGACCCATTTGAGCAGTTCCGCGCCACCGGCGGCGATGCCGAGATTGAAGCGCCCGCCGCTCAGTTCATCGAGCGTCGCGGCGAGCATGGCGATTTCGGCGGGGTGCATCGTGTACGGGTTGACGACGCAGGTGCCGATTTCGATCCGCTCGGTTGCCTGCGCGACGGCGGCGAGGATGACGGGCACGGAGCGCAGGAAGAGGTCGTTGCTCACCCAGAATTGGTCGAACCCGGCCGCTTCCGCCGCTCGTGCGAGCGCGACGTACTCATCAATCGGCAGGTCGTTATTGAGACGCAGCGAGAACTTCATTACGTTGCGGAAATCAGCGCGTCGGCGTCGATCTCCACCAGATAGCCGGAGCCGACCAGTCGGCTGACCTCGACCAGCGTGTTCGCGGGCCGGACATCGGCGAAGAATTGGGCGTGCGCCCGGCCAATCGCCTCCCAATCGTCCGCATTGGTCGCGTAGATGCGGGTGCGCACGACATCGGCCAGCGTCGCGCCCGCCTCGTGCAGCGCGCGTTCGATCTTCTCGATAATCGCCACCGTTTGCGCATATACATCGCCCGCGCCGATCACGTCCCCGTCACTGTCTGTCGCCGTCGTGCCCGAGACGAAGACCCAGCCCCCCGCGCGCACCGCCCGTGAATAGCCGACGCGCCCTTCCCACACACTGCCCGATGAAATGCGTTGCCGCTCCCCCACCCGGCCCTCCTTTTCAGTAACAAGTCAAAAGTAACAAGTAACAAGAGGGATGACAGTCGGAATCGGTTACTTTTGGCTTTTGACTTGTTACTTTCTACTCGTCACTCCCCGCGCCATTCCTCGTGATAGACGCGGACATTACGATTGAGCCACGGCTCGGGGGCAGCGTCGCGGCGCTCGGGTTCGACGAGCAGGCGGCGATACTCGCCACCGAAGTAGATGAGCGGGTGCGCGCCGACATCGCCGCGAATCAGTTCCGTCACGCGCCCGATGACAAGCGCGTGGTCGCCGCCATCGTGGACTTCGTGGACATCGCAGCGCATCGACGCAAGGCAACCAAGGATGATGGGCGCGCCGTCGTCCAGCGAAAAGCGGAGCGTTTCGCCGATGTTTTCTTGCGGCTGCCCGGCGAAGTTGCGCGAGATCGCTTCCTGCCCCTCGTGGAGGAAGTTGACGGCGAAGTGCCCCGCCTTCTGGATGAGCGGATGCATCCGGGCGCGGCGATCCACGCAGACGATGACGAGCAAGGGATTGAGCGACAAACTGGTGAAGGCATTGGCGGTCATGCCATGCACATCCTCGCCGACACGCGCCGTGACCACCGTGACCCCCGTGGCGAAGAGGCCACTGATCCGCCGGAACTCGCGCGGGTCGATCTGCTCACTCACCGGCGGCCACCGGTGCGGCAGATGCGTCGTCCTGGTGGAGAAAGCGCGTGATGCGCTCCTTCAAGGGCGCTTTGTCGTAGCCGAAATAGAGGGCGCTCATCATGCGGATCGGATCGCCGAAGAAGTATCGCTCGTACAGTTCCTGACGCCCGCCGAACCCGGAACAGGCGACGTCCCACGCGAGCCGATAGAGGCGCACACGCTCCTTGCCGTCCGAGTTCGCCGCCTGGAGGTACTTCGTCACGTCCGCCGCGATCGGCCCCTCAAAATCCGCCTCAGACGCCGTCGCCATCAAGCCGCTCGCGCCGAGCAACTGGATGATCTCGACGATGCGCGGGTACATCTTCGGGAACATGTTGCGGGCGATGTCGAGCGGCATCCGCGCTGGCGTCATGACGCCCCACTGGTCGAGGTGCGCGTCCGCCTCCGCCGCCCGCAGGCACGCCTTCATCGTCTCCAGATAGGTCATCACCTCGGCGGCCTTCTCCTGCACATGCTGGAACTGCTCGATGCCGACCGTCTCAATCATCATCAATATGATACCGAGGGTGAACTCCGCCTTCGCGATGTTCTTGACCGCCACCTGATGCATCATGTGGACGACGGCATCGGTCGCGCCGTAGCAGCCGTTGCACCGCTCCATATCGCCGAGCAGGAAGATCCGCTCCCACGGCACGACCACGTCGTCGAAGATGACGATGGCGTCCATCTCCTCGAAGCGCGAGCCGAGCGGGTGATCGAAATGCGAGCGCCCCTGATCGAGCGATTCGCGGCAGATGAACTTCATGCGCGGCGTATCCGTCGGGATGGCGAAGGCGAAGGCGTATTTGTCCGCGTTCTCGTTCTTGACGACGGTGGAGGGGAAGACCATGATCTCGTCCGCGAGCGGCGCGCTCGTCGCGAGCAAGCGGCAGCCCCGGATCACCACACCTGCGTCGTTCGTCTCGACGATCCCGGCGGGCAGATAGGGGTCCGCCTGCTCATTGACCGCTTTGCCCCGGTTCGCCTGCGGATTGATGAGCGTGTGCGTCAGGCAGAGATCGTGCTCGCGGATGTATTCGTAGTAGTTGCGCACATTCTCGCCAAACCGTGGATCGTTCGCGGCGAAGTATTCCGGCGCGGAGGCGAAGGCCATCATGCTGCTGTTGCAGTAGTCGGGCGTGCGGCCCATCATGCCGCCGGAATAGCTCGCCCACCGCTTCATCATCTCCCGCCGCAGCGCGACGTCGGTCGGCGTGCGCGGCGTCAGGAAGGACATGCCGACCCGTTCGCCCGTCGTCGGGGACGGATAGGTCATCACGTCGCGGAGCGCGGGATCGTGCTGCATGTCGTAGAGATGCGCGTACGACTGCACGCCATTGCGCGTCGCCGGGTGCGTCGTCACATCGTCGACGCGCTCGCCGCCGATCCAGATTTCGCGCCGCATCTTCTTCATGTCCGCGATGTATTGCGCCCCGGTCCGTGCTCCCATGCTGTTTCTCACCCCCAACCCCTCTCCATCGCGCCGAGATCACGGCAAAGGTAGGTTTGTCCAGCGATGGAGAGGGGAGACGTAGGGGCGCACAGCGTGCGCCCGTTGCCTCTACTCAGTCCTCAGTCCTAATGCACATAGGTCGGTGTGCTGGTCAGGGCGGGCTCGCGTGTCGGTTGGAAGGTGCCGTCGGTGATCGACTGGACGGCCATCGCCTCTTCGAACCAGCGGCGCGGGACGTAGTGGCCCCAGAGCGTCTGCCGGTTCGGGTCGTTGAGACTCCAGCGGATTGGCGCGAAGTCCGGGTCGACGGTCAGGTAATCGCTCGCGTAGAGTTCGACGCGGTTGCCGTCCGGGTCGCGCAGGTAGAGGAAAAGGGCATTGGCGATACCATGCCGCCCCGGGCCGCGCTCGATGGCATCACCCATCCCCGCGCCCGCGAGCACGTCGCAGCAGCGCAGCACCGCCATCGCGTCCGGCAGCGACCACGCGCCGTGATGGACGCGCGGCCCGGCACCGTTCATCACGGCGATGTCGTGGACCGAGCCTTTGCGATGGAGCCACGCCGCCCAGAGGCGCTCCGGGTTGTCGTCGGTGGCGGTATATTCGGAGCAGCGGAAGCCGAGCGTGCGCATATACCACTCGGTCAGGGCGAAGCAATCCGGCACCATCACGTTGAAGTGATCCATCCGCATGATGTGCGCGCCGCGATAGCGGTCGAACCGTTGCAGCATCCGCTCGGCGGGGGCCATCTCAGCATAGAATTCGGTGGGAATCCCGGCGGGGTCGTCCATGCGAAGCGCGCGGCCCTGCCCCGCTTCCTCGCCCGGCGCGAGCCAGCGCACCGGCAATCCGTGCGCCTCGGCCATCGCCGCCAGTGCGTTAAGATCGTCCTCGGTGGCGACACGATAGGAGATGTGCGTCACGCCCGGTCGATCGGCTTTGGTGAGGACCAGCGAGTGATGATGCCGCTCCTCCAGACCGCGCAGGTAGATGTGGGCATCATCCGCATCCGTCTCCACGAAGCCGAGGAGATCGACATAGAACGCCCGCGCCCGCGCCAAGTCCGCAACGAGGAACTCGATATGCCCGGCGCGCACGACATTGCCGACCGCCTGCTCCGGCTTCGCCCGCATATCCAGCCGCCCCGCTACCTCAGTTGCCGCCATGCCGCCCTCCAGACAAACCGGGAAAATGTCGAACCACAGAGACACAAAGGACACAGAGGGAACTAAGAGATTTCTTTATGTTGCTCCTTCTTCGTGTTTCTCCGTGCTCTCTGTGCCTCCGTGGTTCAATGCCCCGCCGCGCCGAATTTGGGGATGTGGTGGTTGCCGAGGGCGATGGCGATGTTCTTCATCTCGCAGTAGAATTCCCACGAGTAGTGACCGCCCTCGCGCCCGATGCCGCTCTCTTTCGCGCCGCCGAACGGGGTGCGCAGGTCGCGCACGTTCTGGGAGTTGACCCAGACCATGCCGCACTGAATCCCCTGCGCGACGCGGTTCGCCTTCGCCACATCGGTCGTCCAGACATATCCTGCGAGGCCGTACTTCACATCGCTGGCAATCCGCACCGCCTCCTCCTCGCCATCGAAGGGGATGACGACGAGGACGGGGCCGAAGACTTCCTCCTGCGCGATGCGCATCCGGTTGTCGACATCGGCGAAGAGCGTCGGCTGCATGTAGTTGCCCCGCTCCATACCGGGCATCCGGCCACCGCCCTCGACCAGTTTCGCGCCTTCGGCCTTACCGATTTCGACATATTCGAGGACGCTTTCGAGGTGGCTGGGGTGGATAAGCGAGCCGATTTCCGTTGTCTTGTCCATCGGGTCGCCGACGCGGATGTTGCGCACGCGAGCCGCGAGGTCCGCCACGAAGCGGTCGTAGATCGGCCGCTCGACGAGGCAGCGGGAGCTGGCGGTGCAGCGCTCACCATTGAGGGAATAGACGCCGAAAACCGCCGCGTCGAGCGCCCGCTCGTAATCGGCATCGGCAAAGACGACGATCGGCGACTTGCCGCCCAGTTCCATCGAATACCGCTTCATCGTCGCCGCGCCCTCGCGCATGATCGCCTGCCCCGTCACCGTCTCGCCGGTGAAAGAGATCAACTGCACGCCCGGGCTCTTGACGATGCCCATGCCGACCGTCTCGCCGGAGCCGTAGACGAGGTTGAAGACACCATCCGGCACGCCCGCGTCGCGGATGCACTCGGCCAGCTTCTCATTCGACAGCGGCGTCCACGAGGCGGGCTTGACGACGCAGGTGCAGCCGCTGGCGAGGCAGGGCGCGACCTTCCACGAGGTGAGCATGAAGGGCAGGTTCCACGGGGTGATCAGCCCCGCGACGCCGGCGGGCCGCTGGACGGTGTAGTTGAGATAATCCGGGCTGTGGTACGCCGCGCCGTCCAGGTGGTTCGCCATCTCGGCGAAGAAGGAGAAGTTGTCTGCCGCGCGGGGAATTTGCGCGCCGCCCGTCTGCGCGATCGGCAGGCCGGTATCCATCGTCTCAATCCGCGCGATCTCCGGCGCGCGCTCGATGATGAGGTCGCCCACCTTGCGGAGAATCTTCGCCCGCTCCGCCGAGCGCATACGCGGCCACGGCCCCGCATCGAACGCCTTGCGCGCGGCGCCGATGGCCCGGTCCAAATCGGCCTGCGTGCCCTTCGTGATCCGGGCGATCACTTCGTTATTCGCCGGGTTGCGCGTCTCGAAGGTCTCGCTCGCCTCGTAAGCGAACTGGCCATCGATGAAGTGCCCGACCGTCCGGATACCGAGTTCCTGCTGCGGTGCGACCGTTGTCGCCATATGGGTGCCTCCGTCTGTCTAACCGATTGAACCACAGAGACACAGAGAGCACAGAGAAAACGCAGAGAAGAGATTGTCCGTTTTTGTCCTCTTTCCCTCTTTGTGTCCTCTGCGCCTCTGTGGTTTATTCCCCTTCCGCGACGACCGAGTTCTCCAGCGCGCCGATGCGGTCAATCTCGATGCGCACCAGATCGCCGGGGTGGATCGCGGAGATGCCCTTCGGCGTGCCGGTGAGTAGGACGTCGTTCTCTTCGAGCGTCATGAACGCCGAGATGTACTCGATGATCGCCGGGATCGAGTGGATGAGATTGCGCGTATTCCCCTCCTGACGCAACTCGCCGTTGACGAAGGTGCGCAGGTTGACGTCTGTCGGGTCGCCGAACTCGTCCGCTGTCACCATCCACGGGCCGAGCGGGCCGAAGCTGTCGAAACCTTTGGCCTTGACGGGCGGGCGGTAGAAGTTCTGCACGAAGTCGCGCACGGTGATGTCATTGGCGATGGTGTACCCTTTGACGTACGCCATCGCGTCGCCCTGCCGGATTTTTCGCCCGCTGCGGCCGAGCACGACGGCCAGTTCCGCCTCGTAGTGCATGTACTGCGCGCCGGTCGGGTAGACGATGGGCGCGCCGGCGCCGGTCAGGGAGGTGAGCGGCTTGAAGAAGAGGGCGGGGACTGGCGGCGCGGCAAGTTCGTCCGGCAGGTCCACCTTATTCAACTCGGCGGCATGGTCGGCGAAGTTCAGCGCCAGCCCGACGACCTTCGGCGGCACGACGGGCGGCAGCCAGGTCACGGCGTCCGCGGCGTGGACGCGCCCCTGCGTGTCCACCGGGCGGCCATCGTCCGTTACCGTGCCGGTCTGGAGACGACCATCGATCACGAAGCGGGCGATCCTCATGCCGATACCGCCTTCGCAAATGGCGTGTTGGTGATCTCGTACCGCGCGAGGGCGGCGCGAATCTTCTCCTGATTGGCGGGCGACGGCTCGCAGAGCGGCAATTTGAGCCGCCCGTCAATCCAGCCCAATTCGCCCATCGCCCACTTCAGGGGGCCGGGATTCGTTTCGAGGAAGAGCGCTTCATTGAGCGGCAGCAGGTGGTAGTGCAGATCAATCGCCTCCTGCCAGCGCCCCGCCACAACGAGATCGTAGAGCGTGGCCACCTCGCGCGGCATGATGTTCGCCGTCGCGCTGACGTGCCCGACGCCGCCGATGGCGAGCATCGGGTAGCAGAGCAATTCGATGCCGCTGTAGACGAGGAAATCGCGCCCGCAGGTGTGCAGCACCTTCGAGACATGCTCGAAGTCCTTGTTCGATTCCTTGACGCCGATGATGTTCGGGTGCGCCTCGCGCAGCCGTGCCATCGTCTCCGGCGCCATATTCGTCGCCGTGCGGCCGGGGATGTTGTAGATGATCAGCGGCAGATCGACGCTCCTCGCGACTTCGGAGAAGAAGCGAAACAGACCCTCCTGCGACGGGCGGTTATAGTATGGCACGATGACGAGGGCCGCATCGACGCCGATCCGCGCCGCGTACTGCGTCAGCGCCAGCGTCTCGTCGATGTTATTCGTGCCCGTCGCGGGGACGAAGGGCACCCGCCCGCCGACTGCGCTCTTGCCGAGGTCGAGCATCCGACGGCGTTCGTCGAGCGAGAGCGCGCTCGGTTCGCCAGTCGTCCCGGTCAGAGAAATGCCGTGGCTGCCGCTGGCGATCTGCCAGTCGATCAGTCGCTCCAGCGTGCTGTCATCGATTGCGCCCGCGCGATCGAACGGCGTGATGACCGGGACGATCGAGCCGCGCAGTCGGGAAACATCCATCGCGTGCCTCCTCACGAAGCGAACGGGAAGATGCCGCAAGGCTATCACACCGGCCTTTTCTATGTACAGATGATGATAGACGCATTTTGCGGTGATGGGGAACCTCACCCCCGCCCCTCTCCATTGCGATGGAGAGGGGTGACTCGCGGGCTCTGCCGTGGCTATCAACAAACGAGGCATCCTCCGTATTGCTCCCCTCGCCGTCGCGTTGGCGAGAGGGCAGGGGATAATGTCCCCCGCCCGCGCGGCATGAGGTGTGCGAACGACGCAGAGTTGATAGGATGCCGGCGCCCGCACGTCGGGATGTGACGAGGCGGTCGGCTCGCGTGAGGGGAGATCGGTGGCGCAGATCGAGGCGGCGAAGCGGGGCACCGAGCGACTTTCGAGGGCGACGAAAGCGCTCCTGCTCCTCCTTCTCCTTGTCCCCGTCGGCATTGTGCTGGCGGTCGTCCATGTCAGCGCGCCGCTGGTCTTCGTGGTGAGCGCGATTTCGCTCGTGCCGCTCGCCGGATTTCTCGGGCGGGCGACGGAGCAGGTGGCGCTCTACACCGGACCACGCCTGGGCGGGCTGCTCAACGCGACCTTCGGCAATGCGGCGGAACTGATTATCACGATTGTCGCCCTCCGCGCCGGCCTGACGACTACCGTGAAGGCGACGCTGGCGGGGAGCATCCTCGGCAACGTCCTCTTCGTCCTCGGCGCGAGCATCCTGCTCGGCGGCCTGAAGTTCGGCACGCAGCGATTCGACCGGATCGACGCGACCGCCGCCTGCACGATGCTCGCCCTCGCCGTCGTCAGCTTGCTCATCCCCAGTTTCTTCCACCACGGCGCGGACGCGCTCAGTACCGGCCGGCTGGAGGGGTTGAGTCTCGTCGTTGCCGCCGTGCTCTTCGTGATCTATGTGCTCTATCTGGTCTTCAGTTTCCGTCGCGAGCCGGGCGGCGCGGGGCGCGGCTTGGAGGACGAGACGCCGAACTGGAGCCGGATCTTCTCGATTGGCGTCCTCTTCGGCACGACGCTCGCGGTGGTGGTGATGAGCGAACTGCTTGTCCACGCCATCGAGCCGACCGTGGCGGCGTGGGGCATCAGCGAGTTCTTCGTCGGCATCATCATCATCCCGATCGTTGGCAATATCGCCGAACATGTCGTCGCGGTGCAGGTGGCGCTGGACAATAAGATGGATCTCTCGCTGAGCATCTCGCTCGGTTCGAGCTTGCAGATCGCCCTCTTCGTCGCGCCTGCGCTCGTCTTCGTCGGCGCGGTGATGGGCACGCGGCTGACGCTCGAATTCAACATCTACGAGCTCTTCGCGCTCGGTGGAGCGGCGATCATCGCCGTTTTAGTGACCGTGGACGGCGAGAGCCACTGGCTGGAAGGGGCGCAACTGCTCGCGCTCTACCTGATGCTCGCCGTGGCATTCTTCTTCCTGTAGCACAATTGCCGGGAAGTCCGGCGGCGCAACCGCGAAGGGTACATGCATGGCACAACCACTCCTCATCATCGTCACCGGCCCGCCCGGTTCCGGCAAGACGACACTCGGACGCCGGGTTGCGGAGGAGTTTCGTCTGCCGTTCATCAACAAGGATGGCATCAAAGAACTGCTCTTCGATACGCTCGGCTGGAGCGACCGCGAGTGGTCGAAACGGCTCGGCGTGGCGACCTACGCGATCCTCTATCATCTCCTCGAAGCGGAACTGAAAGCGGGCGCATCGCTCGTCGTGGAGAGCAATTTCCACCCGACCTATGACGATGAGAAGTTCGCGGACCTGCACGCCCGGTATGCGTTCGATACCTTTCAGGTACTCTGCGTCGCGGACGGTGATGTACTCTACGAGCGGTTCAAGGCGCGCTCGGCATCCGGCGAGCGCCATCCGGGGCACGTCGATGACTTGAATCACGAGGAATTCGAGGCCATCCTCCGGCGCGGGCGGCACGATCCGCTCAACATCGGCGGCGAAATATTCGAGATCGATATGACCGACCTGGATGCGATCGACGATGATGGGTTGTCTGCCGCTATTCGCGCTTTCATCGCTCATCGCGCCTGATATTATTCTTGGGAGTGACGCACGCCATGGCGAGGAACCCGGTGGTAGCAGGCAGAAGCGTGCTACCACCAAGCGCAGTTGATTTCGACTGCGTGCGCTCTCATACTCCATCGATGGTGACGGCAATCGATGACTGACCCCACCAACCCAACTATCGATCTCGCGGCGGTGGTCGCCTTCCTCGGCTCGCTTTTGGTCGACGCCCACATCCCCGACGTCGCGCCGATTGGCGCCGGTGCATGGTCGCGGGCCTTCAGCTTCCGCCGCGCCGGCCACGCGTATGTGGTCCGCTTCGCCGCGCTGCGCGAGGATTTCGAGCGGGATCGCATCGCCGCCGCGTTTGCGAGCGCCGCCTTGCCGGTGCCGCGCATGGTGGACATCGGCGAGGCATTCGGCGGCTACTATGCGATTACCGAGCGGGCACACGGCGACTTCCTCGACCTCGCCGATGGCGCGCAGATGCGACGTATCCTGCCTGCCCTGTTCGCGGCACTCGACGCCGCACGATGCGTCGACCTCTCCGCCTCCACGGGATACGGCACGGTGGATAGTCATGGCAACGGGCTCTCTCCGAGTTGGCAATCGGCCCTGCTCGATATTGGTCAGGACGCGGCCGACAATCGTATTCATGGCTGGCGCGAGCGCATACAGGCGTCGCACTATGGGCTGGGCGCATTCGAAGCGGCCTATGCGTGCCTGGAATCTCTCGCGCCCCAATGCCCAAACGACCGGCACATTATCCACAGCGACCTCATCAACCGGAACGTGCTCATCGAGGGCGACCGCATCAACGCCGTCTTCGATTGGGGCTGCCTGATGTATGGCGATTTCCTCTACGACCTCGCATGGCTGACGTTCTGGGCGCCGTGGTATCCCGCCTGGCGCGGCATCGACTTCGAGGCCGAAGCGCTGGCCCATGTGCGGGCAATCGGCCTCGACCTCCCCGATGCCGTCGTCCGGTTGCGCTGTTACGAGATTCACATCGGCCTGGCCCATTTCGCGTACAATGCGTTCCTGGGCAACTGGTCGGAGTACGAGCAGACCGTCGCGCGCACCCTGGCGATTGTCGATAGCGTGTTTACGGCGTAATGTCCGCGCGCATCGCTGCCGCGATCGATGAGAGGGGTATCGAACCGTACGAGAGCAGTCGGTCATGGAAGCGGCGCAGGCTGAAAGCAGCGCCCTCCCGTGCGGCGATGTCGCGCCGCAGATCGCGGATTGTATCCTGCCCGATCAGATAGATCACCGCCGCGCCGGGGAACATCGAGTTTTTCACGGCCTCGGCGTCGGCTGCCTGTGGTGTCATGCCCACATGGTCGCGATAGAACGCGATCGCCTCGTCCAATGACATCCGTCCGTGATGGAGATTGACATCGACGATGGCGCGGGCGGCGGCGCGCATCCGCGCGTAGCGTTGCGAATACGCTTCCAGCGGCGTCAGGAAGCCGACCTCGCCCATCAGGCCCACGACATAGGACGACCAGCCCTCCGCCATCGTGCCGCCACAGAACATCGCAATCCGCGACGCGCAATCCACCGCCGCCACCTGCCCGATCCGCGACGCCGCGCGAAAGGCGTGCCAGTTCTGGACGTGGTGCCCGATGCCGCCATGATGGACGACATGATTCAGTTTGATGACGCTGTCGTTCGTCGCGCGCAGGCGGCGTTCCTGCTCGTCAGACGGCATATCGGGCTCGATCGGTGTGACGAGATAGTCATGGATCGGGATGCGGTCGAATGGCGACGGCGAGCGATAGAAGAGGAAGTAGAGATACGGCGCCGCCTCGCGCGCCCATCGCGGTTGAGGGACAAAGCGGATGGGATAGTCCGGCCATGTAAGGAGATCGTGCTCGTGTGCGGTCGTGTGGCACGCATCCCAGAGGTGCCGATAGTGCCGGTAATACTCTTCTTGGGTGGGGTGCAGATCGGCCAGTTGCGCGAGTCCCGCGTGCCAGTCCGTGGCATCGAACACGGCGGCGCCTTCAACCAATTTGGCATGGGATTCCGCGAATTGCTCGCGTGCGTATCGTTCGATTTCGTCGCCGCTCATATCGAGTTCGTGGCCGAGATGCAGGTACATCTCGAATGCCTCGCCGCCGCAGCCATAGCCGTCGGTCGGGTTCGCACGCACGGTGGCGGCGAGGAATGCCTGATATTCCGCGAACGCGGCCCGCGCGGACGTTGCGGCGGCACGGAAGTGCGCATTGGTGATCCCCTCGTCCGCCATCAGCATATCGACGCCGCTGCCGAGGAAATGCATCGCGCCGGTGCATTCGCGGATTGCCCGTTCCGTCCACGCAGGAGGGGCCGCACGGACTGATGCAGTCGCCACAGTCAAAAAATGCCGGGATCGCGTCCATGCGGGCGATTGCCGCCTCGACGCGCTCCGGCAGCGGCGCGAACGGGCGGAGAAAGAGTGACAGGACAGCGAAGATCGCCTCGCCGGTATAGACGCAGGGATTGCCGCGCTGGAAGTGGCGGCGATGCGAACTCCCATGACTGGATTGTCAGGAAATGCTCGGCGAGGCGGAGGTCAATCGCTTCGGCGTCGCTCGTCGGCGGCGCGACGCCGCCCCCATGCAGGGTGCGCAGGAGCGATGCCATCCCATCGACCGTCGCGGCGACGCCGGATGTCGAATAATCCGGCAACTGATCGTCGTACCCATGCACGCCGATGAACGTCGCGTTGACGGGGCGACGGCGGTAATAGGAGGCGAAGAAGTCGTCGAGCCAGGCGCTGGACCGGTGCGCCCGGGCATCACCCGGCGCTGGCGGAGGCGACCTTCGCGAGCCCCGCGCGGATCGGGCGCATCGCTGCGCTCGTGCTCCGCCTGCGCGGCCGCCAGTGCATCGGGGTTCGTCAGCAAGTCAATCGCGGTCATCGCCATCGTCTTCGCCCCCGCGATCGAGCGAATCATGGCCGCGCTCGGTCTTCGTCGCGGCGGCGACCTCCTTCGAGTGCCAGCCCGCCTCCTCGCCGCAGATGCCGAGGTAGGCATAGACGGCGGGGACCACATGGCTGACATTGCCGAAGTCGGTCGAGCCGCCGCCCTCGCGCGAGGGGCCGTCCTGCACATCGCGCCCGATCTCCTCCATGTTCGCGCGCATCACCGCGCCGAGCGCCGCGTTCGGGACGTAGCTCTGGTAGGGCTTGATGTACTCGCGCCATTCGAGGCGCGTGCCTGTCGCTGTCGCCGCTCCCTGCGCGCAGGCGACGACGCGCTGCTTCAACTCGGCGGCATAAACGGGGTCGTACGAGCGGATGCGGAAGCGACATGCGGCATACGGCGGGATGACATTCGGCGCGCCGCCGCCGCTCGTCACGACGCCGTGGATGCGCGCCTCCGAGCGGACTTGCTGGCGCAACATGCCGACATTGTTGAAGGTCTGGATGACCGCATCCAGCGCGTTGATGCCCGTGTGCGGGTTTGACGCCGCGTGGGCGGCCCGACCGTGGAACATGAAGTCGATGCCGTAGGCCACCATCGACGGTTTGAGCGCGATGTAGTCCTCCGTCATTGGGTGGATCATGATCGCCGCGTCCACGCCGTCGAAGTAGCCGTGTTCGAGCACGGGAATCTTGCCGCCCGCGTTCGGCACGCCCGATTCTTCCGCTGGCGTGCCGAGGACGACGACCCGGCCCGGCAGGTCGCCGCGCTGGCCAAGGCGCGCGAGCGCAATCGCCGCGCCCATCGCGGCATTGGCGATGATATTGTGGCCGCAGCCATGCCCGACATCGGCCAGCGCGTCGTACTCCGCGATGATGGCGATCGTCGGGCCGTCCGGGTTGCCGCCGGGCAGCGTCGCCTTGAATGCGGTATCCAACCCCGCGATGCCGCGCTCAACCTCGGCGCCGAACTCCTCCAGCATCTCGGTCAGTTTGGCCGCTGCCTGATACTCCTGCAAGCCGAGTTCCGGGTTGTCCGCCATCCAGTCGCTCGTGCGGACGAGCAGGGGCGTGACCTGCTCCACCTCGCGCTGTGCCGCCGCCTTCAGTGCCGCCACGTCGGTCATGCTGCTATCTCTCCTTCGCTGCTCCGGCTGCGTTGCGCGCCACAATCCAGAGAAATGTCGTCGGTCGGCCGAACTCTTCATCTGTCTCCGCGCGGGCGGTGACGATGGCGAATCCCGCGTCGCGCACCAGTCGCCGGTTCGTCTTGCCATCATAGCCGCTGAAGTACATCGGCGCGCCGAGCCAATCATCTTCGATCTCGCCCGCCGAACCGCCGTTGCTGAAGGACGCGACGAGGAGCCCGCCGGGGCGCAGCCATCTCGCGATCTGTCGCAGGAGCGCCGCGTGCTCGTCGCGCGGTACATGGCCCAGCGCGTAGAACGCGCAGACGGCCTCGAAGGCGCCGGGCGGGAAGTCGAGTCCAGTCATGTCCGCCTGGATGAAGGTCGCTGCGGGCACGTTGCGTCGGGCGAGGGCGATCTGTCGCGCCGATAGATCGATAGCCGTCACCGCGCACCGCTCCGCGAGGCGTCGCGTGGTCGGCACACCCGCGCCGCAGCCGAGTTCGAGCACCGTCGCGCCGGTGGGCAGCGAATCGAGCAAGACGTTCGTGTAGTGGTCTCGCTCGCGGACGCGGACGCTCGCTGCCCACGCCGTGTATTGCTCGGCGATCCGGTCGTATCCTTCCGCAACAATCTGCCTCGCGTCGCGCGGGGTGGTCACGCGCGCTCCCAACCCTCAAAGCGCGCAATGGCCTCGCGCAGGTTGCCCGGCACGGGCCGCTTGGCGCGCTGATGCGGGTCGAAGTTCACATAGATGCCGGTGCAACGAAAACGGGTGTCGTCCTCGCCCTGCTTCCACATCTCGTAGGCAAAGGTGAGACTCGTCGTGCCGATGGCGCTGCAGCGCACGCCGATGTCGACCAGATCATCCAGTTCGAAGGGGCGGTAGAAATCTTGCTCGACATGGACGGTCGCGACATCGAAGACGCCGGCGTCCGCCAGATCGTAGATGTGCATCTCGATGCCGGAGCGGAAATATTCGGTCTGCGCGATATCCGCATAGGCGAGGTAGCGGGCATTGTAGACGATCCGCTGCCCGTCGACCTCCTCATAGCGGACGCGCAATGTGTGAACGAACCGGAACTCCTCGCGTGCCATACTCGCCCTTCCATGAAACCGTCGGACGCCACTGGGCGACCAGTGTAGCAGAAGGCGGTACAATACCGGGACGTGATTCGGAAGAGGAGCAGGGCGTCCGCGTTCTCGTCACAAGCCCCTTGCCCAACCCCTCCCCGGAGCGGAGAGGGAGCTAGGTAGAATCCCCTCCCGTGTCGGGAGGGGGCAGGGGGTGGGTATTCCCCGCGCATCATGAGAATGTAAACGCCCCGGAATAGGAGTGCAGCAATGGAAACGGCAGTGATCGTCGCGGCGAAGCGGACTGCAATTGGCGCATTCGGCAAGGCATTCAAGGACGTACCGACGGCGACGCTCGGCGCGACGGTGGTACGGGCGGCGCTGGACGAAGCGGGCATTGCCGCCAGCGAAGTGGATGATGTGGTGATGGGCTGTGTGGGGCAGATCGGCGCGGACGCCTATATCGCCCGCGCGGTTGCCCTCGGCGCGGGGATGCCAATCGAGACGCCCGCCTACACGGTCAACCGCCTCTGCGGCTCCGGCGCACAGGCGATCGGCAGCGCGATGCAGGCGATCCTCGCCGGCGACGCGCGGATCGTCGTCGCGGGCGGCGTCGAGAAGATGAGCGGTTACCCGCTGCTCGCCGATGTGCGCTGGGGCACCCGTCTCGGCGACGCGGCGTTGAAGGACGCGCTGACGCTCGCGCTCTCCGATCCCTTCTCCTGCCGCCATATGGGCACGACAGCGGAGAACATCGCGCGGCGCGATTCCATCAGCCGGGAAGATCAGGACGCCTTCAGCGTCGTTAGCCAGCGGCGTGCGGCGGCGGCGATGGAGGCGGGGCGGTTCGATGCGCAGATCATCCCCGTCACGGTGCCCGGCCCGAAGCGGACAACGATTGACGTGACGCGCGATGAGCATCCCCGGCCGGAGACGACCGCCGAGACGCTCGGGAAGCTCGCCCCGGCCTTCGAGAAGGAGGGCAGCGTGACAGCCGGGAATGCTGCCGGGATCAACGATGCCGCCAGCGCGACGGTGATGATGGCGGGTTCGGAGGCGGAGGCGCGGGGCATCGCGCCGCTCGCGCGCGTCGTCGGCTGGGCGGTCGTCGGCGTCGACCCGGAATATATGGGCATCGGCCCGGTCCCCGCCGTGCGCAAGGTGCTCGCCAAGACCGATTTGCAACTGCGCGACATCGCCCTCTTCGAACTGAATGAGGCGTTCGCCGCGCAGTCGCTCGCCTGCATCCGCGCGCTCGACCTCGACTTGGACAAAGTGAACGTCAACGGCGGCGCGATTGCCCTCGGCCACCCGATCGGCGCGACGGGCAACATCCTCGCCGTCAAACTGATCCACGAACTGCGGCGGCGCGGGGAGCGGTACGGCATCGTCACCGCTTGCATCGGCGGCGGGCAGGGGATCGCGGTCGTATTGGAGAACCCGGCGGCGTAGGGTGAGGTACAATCTCACTACTGCCGCGCCTTGGTGGCCGGTGCATGAAAGGATAACGAGCAGTGGGCATCGAATATCACAAGCACGTTTTCGATAACGGCTTGCGCGTCTACATCACGCCGATGGACGCCGCAACCTCCGTGACCGTGGTGGTTGGCGTCGGCGTCGGCGCGCGGTGGGAGGCGCCGGAAGTGAACGGCATCGCCCACTTCGCGGAGCACATGTTTTTCAAGGGCACCGAGCGTCGCCCGACGACCCGTGACATCTCCAGCCTGATCGACGGACTGGGCGGCCAGTTCAACGCTTTCACCTCCGAGGAGATGACGGCGTACTACACCCGCCTCGCGCCGGAGCATTACAAGGTGGGGCTCGATGTCTTGACCGACATGCTTTTCCACTCCAAGTTCGACCCGGACGAGATCGAGCGGGAAAAGGGGACGATCATCCAGGAAATCCGCATGTACGAGGATCAGCCGATGGCCCTCGCGCCGCGCACCTTCCAGGAGATGATGTACCCGAACCACCCGCTCGGTCGTGCGGTCCTCGGCACCGACGAGACGATCCAGGCGATGAACCGGACGACCTTCACCGATTACGTCGCCATGGCCTATCACACCGGCAGCATGGTCGTCTCGATTGCCGGCAAGGTGGACGAAGCCGACGCGATCGACGCCGTGCAGCAATGGATGGCGCAGTTCCCCGGCGGCACCGCGCCGAAGCCGATCCCCGCCGCGGGCGTGCAGCCGCGCGCGCGCGTCGAGTTGTACACGAAGGATACGGGCCAGGCGCATCTCTGCCTCGGTGTGCCGAGTCTGCCTATCGGCCACCCGGATGAAGCGGCGCTCAATGTCCTCAGCACCGTGCTTGGCGGCACGATGTCCTCGCGACTCTTCATCGAAGTGCGCGAGAAGCAGGGGCTCTGCTATTACGTCGGCTCCTCGCCCGATCCGTATACGGACACCGGGCTCTATGTGGCGCGTGGCGGTATGGACCTGAATCGCATCGATCAGGCGCTCGTCTCGATCCGTAAGGAGATGCTCGGCATGGCCGCCGAACCGATCACCAATGAGGAACTGAGCATGGGCAAGGAGGGCCTGAAGGGCCGCATCCTGCTCGCCATGGAAGGCTCGGCGGGCGTGGCGATGGATGTCATTCGGCAGGAACTGCTACGGGGCCGCGTGCGCACGCCGGACGAGCGGCGCGCCGAAGTGGACGCCGTGACGCAGGAGGATGTCTTCCGCGTCGCGAATGATCTCTTCAAGCCGGAGCGAATGCACCTCGCGATGTGCGGGCCGTTCGACGATCCGACGCACTTTGAGTCGCTGGTACTCGATGGGGCGCCTGCGATGGCGGGGGACTAGCCCACCCCTGACCCCCTCCCGGAACGGGAGGGGGAACCCGAGTGAAGCCCCGAGGCGTTCCGGGTAACGCCTGGGCTTTCTCAGATTCGCTCCCCTTTCCATCGCTGTACAAACTGAAGCGTATCGTGATCCCTCTGCGATGGCTCCGTACGAGAGGGGCCGGGGGTGAGGCTCTATCAGGCGATAATCGGGGCGAGATAGCGCTGGGCGAGGATCAGGCCGCGGCGGGATTTCTCTTCGGAGCCTTCGTAGATCGGGTCTTCGTGCTCGATGGAGACCGCGCCATCGTAGCCCTGCTCGCAGAGGGCGGAGAGGACCTGCCGCCAGTTGACGACGCCGTAGCCGGGCAGCCGGTAGCGCCACCACCCCGAACTGCGGTGCCCCTCGGTGAAGATGCGACTGAGCACGCCATACTCGTACAGCCCGTCCGCGATGATCTCGGTATCCTTGCCGTGGACGTGATAGATGCGCGGCGCAAACTCGCGCAGGACGCGCATGTGGTCGATACCCATCCAGACGAAGTGCGACGGATCGTAGCAGAGGCCGAGGGCGGGCGAGTCGAAGGCGGCGAAGACGCGGCGAAACATCTCCGGCGAGTAGCAGAGGTTCCGGCCCCAACCGAACCACGGCTCCAGTGCGATGCGAATGCCGAAGCGGTCGGCGGCGTCGATCACCGGGCGCCAGGTGGCGACGAAGCGGTCGAAATTCTCCGCCAGCGTGATCGCCGGATCGACATTGTTCAGCATGCCGAGGCAGACGGTGATGCCTTGCCGCGACGCCTGCTCCAGATACTCGATCAGCGTGTGGACCGCCCCGTCTCGCACGCGCATATTCGGCGAGAACATCTCGTTCGCGGTCGCCGCCGTGACGGTCGGCACACCGGGGCGCAGCCCGGCGGCGCGCGCGACATGGCCGCCGTCCGGCAGCACCTTGTGGGTATCGACGAAGGCGAAACCCTGCTCCTTCGCCCACGCGCAGAGTTCCGGGTAGGAGACCTCGCGCAGATCGCGCGGGACGATGAAGCCGAGATACATACGGTCTCCCCCTTGCAAAACGACCGCCGCCCCTCTCCATCGCTTCGTGACTTCGCTCATTTCGAGGCACAGACGCGATGGAGAAGGGTCGGGGGTGAGGCTCATCGCGGGCGCGCAGGCTGAAGCCTACGCCACCACATTAGTGCGGCCGTGCCGCTTCCAGCGCCTTGGCGATGCTATTGAGGCGCTGATCGCGCTCCTGGACGAAGCGCTGGATGCCTTTGAGGATGTAGTCCGGCGAGAGGTGCGCCTCCTCGTAGACTTCCGCCGGGCTGCCGCCGGTGCGCCAGCGGTTGTCCAAGTCGGAGGACATCGCGTACTCGTCGGCCAGCCGGTGCGTCACCCAGTCGCGCATCAGGCGGCGCGCGCCATTGGTGATGTAGGTCATGTCGAGTTGATCGGCGGGGGAGATGATCGACTCCTGATACTCCTTCGGCTGCCGCTTGAACAGCTCGGGGCTGACCGCCGCGACGAGCTTGACGTTCAGGCCCAGCTCGTCGAGTTTCGGCAGCAGCGTCACCGTGTTGGCCGTCGACATCGTGCCCTGCACGAGGATCGTGCCGCCTCGCGGCTGGCCCGGCTTGTAGTCGCGGATCAGATAGGCGCCTTTGCGCCGCCTCGAAATGCGAGGCCATGCCGAGCGCGGCGCGGTCCGGCACCTGAATCGGCGGTCGCGTCAGGTGCAGCGCGACGATGTGCGCGTCCGTCGCCATCGCCGCGGCGATCAGCACCGGCACCTCGTTGTGCTCCCACGGGATGAGGTTGATGACGTGCCCTTCCGGGAACAGCTGCATCACGCCCGGCGAGAAGATGCCGAAGTGCGTGCGCGAGTCCTCGGCCGTCTCTGGGCCGGAGTGCCCCGCCACCCAGAGCACCTTGCCGACCTTGATGTCCGAATCCTGCGCGATCTGGCTGAAGAGCCGCATCAGCCCGTACTTCAGGTAGCTGAACGAGGCGTACGTCGAGTGCGCCGAGTAGAAGCCGTCGAAGTCCTCGTAGCGGATTGGGCGAGAAGTTGACCCTGGCGATGCCCGCGCTGACGCCGGAGTTGGTGAACTCGGTGATCTCCTGCGGCAGCAGCGCGCCATCGCGGTTGTGTCGCGGTCGTAGCGGCCCCAGCCCTGGATATCGCCGTACCCCTCGGCGAAGCCCGCGATATTGGTCGACTCCGCGAGGTCGGCGGACATGGCCAGGAAGAGCGGGCGGCCGTAGTGCTTGCGACCGAAGGAGTTGACCCACGCGCCCCACTTGGCAAGCGCCGCGCGGTTGGGGGCGTTCGTGCCCGGCTTGACGAACAGGTCCTCCGGGTAGTTCGTGAAATCCCAGAACCGCTTGTCCTCGAAGGGATTCTTCGACGTGTCGAGGTTGAAGCCGGGGATCTCCTCCGGCACCGAATCGCCCAGCTCGACCAGCCGATCGGCCAGGTAGTCGACCAGCGCGTCGTCGTTGGTGATCGTGTCGGCGATCGCCTTCAGGTTCGCCTCGAACTGCGCGCGCATGCTCGGCAGCATCGGACGGCGCGGCCTCGCCGAAGCCGTCCCAGGTCGACGCCGTACTTGTCCGCGAACTCCTGGCGGAGCTGCCAGAACATCTCGGAGTTGAGCTTGTGCGGCGTGCCGTGCGACTTGTAGCCGGTGACGCCGTAGCCGCGGCCCTTGATCGTCTTGAACCAGGTCATGTTCGGGCGCATGGTCGGGGTTCGGCGTCTCCATCGTTTCGAGCAACGCGCGCGTGACCGTGGCATAATCGCTGCCCTGCTCGGTGCCGTGGACGCGGAAGCCGTACGGCTCGAACCAGGTGTGCGGGTTGCCGTTGACGACATCGCTGGTCGCCACCTCGTCGATGCCGAAGTCGTTCCAGTCGATCAGGTAGTGGAGGTTGTCGAGCCCGAGGCCGAACGCCGAGTTCTTGGTCTCGTGCCACGCGCCGGCGGTCAGGCCGCCCTCGCCTTCGACGGCGAAGACCTTGACGCCCTCGGCGCCGGCGCGCTTCAGGGCCATCGCCTCGCCGGCCGCCGGCGGCGAGCCGTGCCCGGACGGGCCGGTGTTGAACTTCAGGAAGAGCGTCTTGCCTTCCATCTCGGCGTGGCCGGCCAGGCCGCCGTGCCGACGGAAGCCGAGCAGGTCGCGCCACATCAGCTGCCGCTCGTCGGCTTCCGGCACGGGGTAGCGCGGGTCGCCGGTGCGCGCGTATTTGGCGTGCAGGGCGGTGTTGTACACCGCGAGCATCGAGTAGATGAGCGGGACGGTATGGCCCGCGACGAGGATGAAGCGGTCGCCGAAGCGCTTCTCGGGGTGGCGGATGTCCCAGCGCATGAAGCCGCCGAGGGTCAGGGCGACGAGCATGTGCCGCTTCGAGCGCGAGCCGCCGGGGTGCCCGCTCTGGCGGTAGTTCTCGAAGACATCGATGAACTGGTCGATGCAGTCGCCGATCTTCTCCCAATAGGGGAATTGCTTCTCCAGTTCGGAATACCGGACGCTTACACCTGGACTGGCGGTTACGGCCACGATGCCACCTCCCGTTTCATTGAATCCAGCGGTGAGCGGTGTCCGCTCCCTCATTGACAACTGTCTACTGGCTACTGACGACTGGCTACTTCGCGAGCCAGGTGAGACGCTCGCGGACCTGCGGGTTCACCGGCGTGTTCGGCATCTGACCGCGCAAGGCGCGTGCCGCCTCCTCACCGACGCGGCGATACATGATATCGAAGGTGACATCGGCGTAACTCGCCGTGTGCGGCACGAGCACGACGTTCTCCATCGCCATCAGCGGGCTATCCCCAGGGAGCGGCTCGATCTCGAAGACATCGAGACCCGCGCCCGCGATCTTCCCGCCCTGCAGCGCGGCGATCAACGCCTCCTCGTCCACGACCGGGCCGCGCGAGGTATTGATGAGGTAGGCGGTCGGCTTCATCAGCGCGATCATCTCCGCATTAATCATGTGGCGCGTGTCGGGCAGGAGCGGGGTGTGGATTGAGATGTAGTCGCTCCGGCGCATCAGCTCTTCGAGCGAGACCATCTCGACGCCGAGCGCGGCGGCCCGCTCCGCCGGGACGTAGGGATCGTAGGCGATCACGCGGACATCGAGCGGGACGAGGCGGCGGTGGAACTCGCGCGCGATCTGCCCGAAGCCGACGAGTCCGACCGTCTCGCCGTGGATCGGGCCCATCGGCGAGAGGAACGGCGCGCGGTAGCCGGACGAGCGGTCGCCCCAGGCGCCGCTGCGCACCCACTTGTCCTGCCGAGTGATCTTCTTCGCACAATCGAGCAGGAGCGCGAGCGCGTGGTTGGCGACTTCCGGCAGACAGAAGTCCGGGATGTTAACGACGACGATATTGTTGTCCGTCGCCGCCGGCACATCAATCGTGTCATAGCCGACGCCGTACCGGACGATCGCGCGACAATGCTCGAGCTGCTCGAGCACATCGCGCGTGAAGCGCGCGCCGGGCGTCAGAATCGCATCCGCGTCGCGGCAGTGCTCGATCACCTGCTCCGGCGTGGCGAGGTTGCCGTAACTGACGAGGCCATCGGCGAACTCCGCCAGCCCCTCGCGCTCGTGCGGCAACTCCGCGCCCGGCGGCGCACTCGTGTGGACAACCTTGTACATCGTCGCTTCGCTCCTCAGTAGACCGTTGTCAGTAGACAGTAGTCAGCAAATCCGGTCTCATTTCTGACTACTGACTACTGACTACTAGTATTTGATGACTTCCGACTGGTTGCGCGGGCTCCAGCCCTTGACGGACTGGGCCTCGAGGGTCGCCTCGTGGAGCATGAAGCGCGCTTCGGAGGCGAGGGCGAGGAACTGGTAGCCCTCGGCGATCCGGTCGCTCACCGCCTGATGGTCGGCGCAGTGGATACCGGCCGCCACCTTGTGCTTCTTGCAGGTCTGGAGGATGTGCTGCATCCCCTCCTGGAAGACCTTCGCCTCGGACCACATCGACGGTGTCTCGCCCATGTTGCCTAAGAGGTCGTTCGGGCCGACGAAGACGCCGTCGATGCCGCCGTCGGCGAGCATCGCGTCGAGGTTGTTGATCCCCTGGGGCGATTCGATCATGATGATGACACAGATTTCATCATTCGCACTCTTATTGTATTCGCCGCCCTGCGCGCCGAAGGAGGCGTTGTACCGCCCGCCGCCGAATGAACGGTTGCCGACGGGCGGATGCTTCGCCGCGCGGGCGATAGCGCGCGACTCTTCGACGGTGTTCACCATCGGGGCGACGATGCCCCACGCGCCGGCGTCCAGCACGCGCTTGATGTTCTCGTGGTGCCCCTGCGGCAGGCGCACCATCGGGGCGGACGGCGTGCCGCGCATCGCCATCATCATCAGCGCGACGGTCTCGATGTCGATGGCGTTGTGCTCCCAGTCGATCGTCAGCCAGTCGAAGCCGACCGTCGTCATCGCCTCGACGGCGAGCGGCGCGCCGTAACTCAACCAGGTGCCGATTTGTGGACGACCCTCCCGAAGCCCGCGCAGTACATGATTCTCTCGCATGTTCTCCCTCTCTCTACGAAGCAATGAGCGACGAGCAATGAGGGAATGATCCCCCTACTCATTGCTCGCTGCTCAACATTCCAACCAGATGCCCGCTTTCGTCCACCACGAGTGGTTCCGGCGTGCCCACGAGCTCAAGGCCGTCGTTCCCGCGCACCTCATCCAAGAGGGCGGGGGAGACGGCGAGTGTGTCGAGGTGCAACGTGCTATGAATGCGTGCGACGCGCGGCTCCCGCTCCACGCCGCGCAGGGCGGAGCGAATCGCCCATTCGATGGCGTCCACGTCGTTCTCGCGGATCAGCGGGATCTTCCCCGCCATGATCGACTCGGCGGTGATCGCGTTCATCATCGTGGCGTGATGGTCGATCTGGCTCGAAGACGCGCCGCGTCGTGAAATCGGCGAAGCCGATGCCCATCGCATTGCCGTGCGTCTCGGGCGTCAGGCTGAGCACGACGATGCGCGTGAAGTCCGGCACCTTCGGGCCACCGAAGCGCCGCCACATGCCGATGATATTCGGGTCCATGCCCGTACCGCTGATGTTCTTGCCCATCGTGTCAATGACGAGCACATCGAGCTGATCGAAGGGCACGCGCGGCAGGAGGGTGTTCGCCACCTTCAACAACGCGGCGTCCGTCGCGATGATCTCCTCCGGGCGGGTGACGCGGATCGTATGGACCTGCTCATAGGCGTTCTCGACGATGTGGATGCCGGCGAGGATGTTCGCCCGCGCGATGGTGATGGCGGCGGCGTCCGTGATGTGCGTGCCGAGGCCGACGGAATGCATCTGCTCCGCGCCGTGCCGCTTGCCCATGCCGACGGCGATCATCTTGGCGACGCCGCTCTCGACTTCGCCCCGGAACGCCGTGTGCGCCTTGACGCGGTTGACGACGATCACGCCGTCCGCCTCGCTCGCCATCCGGTCGTAGAAGACGGTGACGCCCCGCTCCGTCTTGCCGAGTTCGACCACGTCCATCGTCGCGCGCACCGGGCAGCCGAGCGTCACCTCGGTCATGCCGTAACCGGCCATCATCTCGATCTGGCCCTCGGCGGTCGCGCCGCCGTGCGAGCCCATCGCGGGGATGAGGAAGGGCGCCGCGCCGCGCGCCTTCAATTCCTCGACGACGGTGCGGAGGATGGGCGCGATGTCCGCGATGCCCCGGCTGCCGCCGGTAATCGCGATCTTTGCACCCGGTTTGATCTGTGGGATGTCGCCGAGCGCGGCGATACCGGCGCGAATCGCGCCGGGCACGTCTTCGAGATGTTGGGGCGAGAGTTTCTGGCGAATGCGTGCGAGTGGTGGAACGGTGGTGACGGAGTGCGTACGCGGCGGCGAAACGACGGAATGATTGCGCCGACGCCCGGACCGTACTCATCGCCACGCGCTCCCTTCTTCGCGTCCCGATCGCCGCGCCGCGCAAGCATGAGGCTGGCGCGGCGTAAGCCTACCACCGGATTGCACGGAGCGGAAGCCTCACGCCCGGGCTCGACGCGGCACGCCCGATTAGCGGGGAGGTGGAATCGGCGCGGAAATGCCGAATGACGGTGCCGGTCGTCGCGTCGGCAGCGGCGCGGGCGCCGGGAATAGCTGCGCTCCCGGCGGGGCGGGCGACAGGCAACGGATTGGCGGGAGCCGGACACGATAATCAGGCTGATCGAATTGGCTGCGAACGTCGCGGTGAGGCCGGACGCGGTGACGGGCAGGTTCGCTTGGGGAACGATCGCGGTGGGATTCGCCGCAGCGTATCGGTAGACCTGCGCAGTTCCTGCCGATGTGAAGCCACTGAGTGAGAGCGCGCTGGTGAGGTCGCCGCGCGTCTTGTTAATTACCATCACTGTGAGCGCGCCATCGTTGCTTCGTTGCGCGCCGTAGATCGCCAGTTGCCCTTGATCGGCACTGGTGGACTGCACCGACACATCGCCGAACGCGCCGCCGTGACCGTCGTAATTGCGATACATGCGGAATGCGTACGCGCCGGGTTGATCGGTGGTGGGCGGGGCCCACATCGTGGCGAGATCGACGCGCTCGCGGCCGAAGATGCCGAGCACATCCGCCTCGGTGAGCGCGCCGTTGATCGATTCCAGTCCGCCGAAGTTGTACTCGCTGACGGCGATCTTCGTCCCCGGATACGACGTATCGACCCATGTGTGGAACGTCGGGATGACTTGGATCGCCTGGCCGATATAACTCTCGTCGACATAGGTTGGGTCCCACAGCGAGCGGGTCGAACGGAGACGGAGCGCCTGCGTCGCCGCGTCACCCGCAGGGCTTAGGGCGAAACCTGACGCGGCGGGGTAGTAATGCTCATCGAAATAATCGAGGATGCGCGTACCGTGAGCTTGTTCGTATGCCTGCATTTGCTGCAAGTACCATTGGGCGAGGGGGGTGTCTCCGTGGTTCGCGCGGTCCTGCGGGACGCCGGTGTCCTGATAGGCGAGCCACCCCCAGTCGGACGGGCCGAGCGTCTTCGCCGATGCGTCGCCGGCTTTGACCGCCGGCGCGTAGAGCAGCGTCTGTGCCTTCAGTTCATCGTACGTGAGCGCGTTGGGATGTACATCGCGGTGCGTACTGTTCCAGAGTACCGGCTCGTTATCGAGGTCGTAGTAGCGCACGCCACCCGCCGACGCCGCACCGTATCGGGAGACGAAATGGGCGACCCAATTCTGCACGAACGCCGCATCCGTCGCGATGCTCGTGTCCAAAGGGTCGCCGGTGATAAGCGAGCTATCCGCCCGCACGCCGTTGCCGCAATTGCTATCGAACGGGTCGGTGGATTGCTGTGTACCATACGTCGCGACGCTGAAGCCGCAGGTAAAGGGGTGGCTCGTCGGGCTCGTTTTGGAAACATAGCCAATCAGTGGCACAGTGATGATCGATTGCGTGCCGTGCGCGCGATCCGCGTCGACGAATTGATCGGCGGTTTGGCCACCGGCGATGTTCTCGAAGTAATAATCGTTGCCGGTGTTGTAGATGTTCGTTTGCCAATTGTAGCGGCTCGTCGCGTTGCCGCCACGTCGATCGACGGGGGTGCGCAATTCCTGCGCGAGGGTCGCGTCCGCGAAGTTCATCCCGTAGATGTCCGGGCTGATCGGGTAGCGATGCGCCCCAACATTCACCGCGAGCGCCGGGCCGGCATTCGCCGCGCCGACCGTCGCCGTCGTGATTGCGCTGACCAGCACGAGGATGCCGGCGAGTGCGGGCCGCATCCACTCCCACGCAGCGGTACGCAATGCACGCATCTCGGTCCTCCATCTCGGCGGTGAACATACTGTCGCCTCTGTATCATACATCCTCGGAATCGTTCTTGATACTGACTGATCGGACGAATACGCAGGGCGGACGTGCTCCGCGACGGGCCGGAGGCGAGGCTCCCCGTGGCGAGGGCGGTGCCGGGATGATACGATAGCGGTACCAACGATCCGTCCCGCGCGAAAGGAACGAACGCGATGGTCCGACCGCATGTCTTACCCGGTGTCGGCGTCGGCGCCGACCTCGGCGATTACCTCGACGACATCCCGCTGCCGCCCGTTTACGCGGTGCATGACCGCTCGTTACAGCCGCTGATTGGGGACATCCGCGCGGCGGTGCGGCGCTCGCTCGCGGAATCCGGCGCGCTGGAGCGCATCCAGCCGGGGATGCGCGTCGGCGTCTGCGCGGGCAGTCGGGGCATCGACCAGATCGTGCCGACGCTGCGCGAGGCGATTGTCGCCGTCCGCGAGCGGGGCGGCGAGCCGTTCGTGATCGCCGCGATGGGCTCGCACGGCGGCGCGACCGCCGAGGGGCAGCGCGAGGTTCTCGCCGGCTACGGCATCGACGAGGAGTCGATGGACGCACCGATCGTCACCAGCGCCGAGACCGAATGCGTCGCGACGGTCGAGGGGCGTGTGCCGGTCTGGGTGAACGTGCGCGCCCTCGCGGCGGACGCCATTCTCGTCGTCAATCGCGTCAAGGCGCATACCGACATTCGCGGCACCATCGAGAGCGGCCTGGCGAAGATGTGCGCCATCGGGCTGGGCGGGCCGCGCGGCGCGGCGGTCTTCCATCGGAGCGGGCCGCAGGAACTGGCCCGCCTGATCCCGATTGTGGCGAAGGAGACGATCCGCGCCGCTCATATCATCGGTGGCATCGCCATCATCGAGAACGCGGCCGGGACGCAGGGGGAGATGCGCGGCGTCCAGCCTGACGAGATCGGCGGCCCGGTGGAGGCGGCGTTGCTCGAACGGGCGAAAGCGTTGCACCCGCGCATCCCGATTGACCAACTGGACGTGCTGATCGTCGATGAATTGGGCAAGGACATCTCCGGCAGCGGCCTCGACTCGGTCGTTATCGGGCGGATGATGATTCATACCGTGCCCGAGTTCGAGCGGCCCGACATCAGCATCATCGCCGTGCTCGATGTCACCGATGCGTCGCACGGCAACGCGGTCGGCATCGGCTTCGCGGACTGCATCCCGGCCTCATTGGTGGAGCAGATCGACTGGCGCGCGATGTATATCAATGCCGCGACCTCCGGACTCGGCGGGCCGCAGCGGGCGAAGATGCCGATGGTCTTCCCGACGATGCGGCAGACCGTGCAGGCCGCGATCTTCATGTGCGGCCGCAGCGACTTCGAGAATGTCCGCCTCGCGCGCATCCGCAACACGCACGATGTGCGCGAATTCTGGGTCTCGCCCGCGCTCCGCGACGAACTGTATGGGCGGGAGCTGACGGTGGCGGAGAGCCCGGATGCGCTCCTCTTCGCCGAATGAGGCGGTTCGGCTCGCCGACTGGCCTCGTCGCCGTCGTGGCGGACGATCTGACGGGCGCGTGCGACGCGGCGGCGCAGTTCCGCCGGGCAGGTGCGCGCACGGCGGTCATCCTCGATAGCGGCACGGAGACGCTGCCGGAGGGGTGGGACGTGATCGCCGTGACGACCGAGTCCCGCCGCGTGCTGCCGACTATCGCCGCCGGGCGCACGCGCGACGCGGTCGAACGGCTCCGGGCGGCGGGCGCGCACCGGCTCTATGTCAAGGTGGACAGCACCCTGCGCGGCGCGCCGGGCGGGATCATCGAGGCGGCGGCGATGCAGTTCGGCGTGCCCTACGTGCTCGTCGCACCCGCCTTCCCGGAGCAGGGCCGCACCGTCCTCGGCGGCTGGGTGCGGCGCGACGATACGGCGATTGTCGATGGCATGGCCCGCCTCGGCGAGACGGCCATTGCCTCGGTCGGTCATATCCCGCTGCGGGCGATTCGCTCCAGCATGACGGCAATCGCCATCTCGCCCGGCCTGCTGGTCGACACCGTTGCGCTGCTCCTCGCCGATGCCGAGCGCGACGACGACCTCTGGACGCTCGCCGAGTACGCGGCGTCCACGGAACTGGCGATGGTCGCCGGGTCGGCGGGGCTGGCGCGCTACATCGCCCCATTCTGGTGCTGGGAGACGGCGAACCCCGACGACGAGGACGAATCATGGGCGGAGCGGGATGGCCCCGTGCTCGTCGTGGTCGGCACGCGCAACCCGATGACCCAGGCGCAACTCGCCTACCTGCGCGACGCCGACGATGTCGCGGTCATCGCCGTCCCGCATGACGCGATGGCCGACGCGATCGCAACGGTCCACCGGGCGCTCGATGCCTTCCCGGTTGTCGTGCTGGCGCTCACGCTGCCGTCGGAGACAGCCGTGACCGACGAGATGCTGACCGGGCTGGCGCGCTTCGTCGTCGAGACAGCAGTCGCGCGTGGCGACGATCTCTGCGGCATCGTCACGACCGGCGGGGCGACGGCGCTCGCCGTCTGCGAGGCGGCGGACGCCCATCTGCTGCGCGTGGTGGACGAGGTGATGCCGGGGATACCGTGCTCCGTGATGGAGGACGGTGCGCTCGCCGGAGTGCCGCTCGTCACCAAGTCCGGCGGCTTCGGGCAGGCGGACGCGCTGGCCGTCGCCTGCGTCTGGCTCCTCAGCGACGCCGACGAGACAGATGATGATTGGGACGATGACGACGAAGAGATTCCCGTGCAGGATGGGTGACAGCCGCATGGCGTTCCTCCGCATGAGAATGCTCGCTGCTATCAGAAGATCGTCCCGATTGCATGTGTCCTCGCGTGATGGTCAGGGAGGGAATGTTCCATGCCATTAACAACGCTGGCACCCGGTGTCGGTCGGGAAATCGTTGCGGATATTGATCGCTGCATACCGGCGCCGGGGTCGTGTGCCGTTTGGTTCATTGGTCAGGCCGGGTTCGTTCTGAAGTTTTCTTCCGGCACGATCTGCTACATCGATCCTTGGCTCTCCGATCTCGGCGGTTCGGCGCGCGCGTACCCGATCCCGCTCGATCCGCATCTCGTTGCGCACTGTGACATCCTGCTCACTTCGCACGATCATGGCGATCACATCGATGTCGATGCGGACCCGATCATCATGGAACGTTCGCCGCAGGCGACGTGGCTCGCCCCGCGCGGCGCAGAATCGTTGGTGCGTCAGCTCGGCGGAACGGCTGACCGAATCATCCTGCTCCGTGGCGACGAGTCCACGACGGTGCGCGACGTGCGCGTCACCGCGATTCCTTCCACCCATTACGGCTTCTTCTCCGAAACGCGATGTACGGAGGATGAGGAGAGATACTACGCGACCATCCCCGCACAAGTACCGGCGGAGAAGCGCGACGCGGAACGCTTCATCGGCTTCGTCCTCGAATGCGACGGCCTGACGATCTACCACGCCGGGGACAACAACGGCTACCACGGCTTCCTCGAACGGCTGGCGCAGTGGCCCCGGTTCGACTTGATGCTGCTGCCGATCAACGGGCGCGACTGGTTCCGCGAGCAGCTTCGCGTGATCGGCAACTTCACCTACCGCGAGGCGGCGCAGGTCGCCCACGCCGCGCACGCAAATCTGCTCGTGCCGTACCACTACGACGGTTTCGTGAGCAACAACGAATACCCGGACGCACTCGTCCGCTACGTGACGAGTGATGGCCCGCGTGTGCCCGTCCGCGTCCTCCATGTCGGCGAACAAGTGATCGTGCAAAACGGGAGGTCCGTGTAGGGGGATTCCGGGGTGGCGGGCGAACGCCCGCCACCATGTTCACCTATTCGTGCATCCGAATTCGCCCTGCGTGCGTACCAACATTCACGGACGGACGGAAATCGGCTATCCTCTGCTCGCCCTGCACGATGCAATCCTGGAGTGAACAGAAAGGTGCTTGAGCCATGCCACGCGCGTCCCTGCCCGCCGTCACCCGTCGGATGTTCCTCGTCGGTAGTGCCGCCAGCGCCGCCGCCGCGCTGCTCGCCGCGTGTGGTAGCTCCAGCGCCGCGACCGATACGCCGAAGCCTGCTTTGACGGCGGCAGGCGGGACGACCAGTGCGGGCGGCGTGACCCTCGGCAGCGGGCAGATCAATGGCATGACATGGGAGCAGATTCTCGCCAAGGCGAAGGGCGGCACGGCGAACTGGTTCCTCTACGGCGGCAGCCAGACGACGAACGATTACCTCGACAAGTACGTCATCCCGCAGATGCAGCAGCAGTTCGGCGTCACCGTCAGGCGCACCCCGGTCACGGACACCGTCGAAGCGGTCAATAAGGTGCTGGCCGAGAAGCAGGCGGGCAAGACGACCGACGGCTGGGTGGACATGATCTGGATCAACGGCGAGAACTTCCGCACGATGGCGGAGGGTAACGTCCTTTTTACCGGCTGGGCGCGTGGGCTGCCGAATGCGAAACTAATCAATTGGGAAGAGCCGAACGTCACGAACGACTTCGGCATCCCGGTCAATGATCGCGAAGCGCCCTGGGCGCGGGCACAGTTCGTCTTCGTCTACGATAGCGCGAAGGTGGCGACGCCACCGAAGTCGTTCAAGGCGTTGGAGGAGTATCTGAAGGCGAATCCGGGCGCGTTCACCTATCCCGCGCCGCCCGACTTCACCGGCAGCGTGCTTATTCGCCACGTCCTCTATGAGATGACAGGCGGCTGGCAGCAGTACGGCGCGGCGTTTAATGAGCAGGTCTATGCCGCGAAGTCGCCCGCCGCGTGGGATTACCTCAATCGCATCAAGCCGTATCTCTGGCAGAAGGGCGCGACCTACCCGGAGGGCGCGCCGAAACTCGATCAACTCTTTGCCGATGGCGAGGTGGACTTCACGATGAATTACAGCCCGACGGCGGGCTCGGTCGGCATCGCGACGGGCAAGTTCCCGAAAACGACGCGCACGTTCTATCTGGACGGCGGCACGATCGCCAATACCAGCTATATCACCATCCCGTTCAACGCGAAGAACAAGGAGGCCGCGCTCGTGCTCGCCAACTTCCTCGAATCGCCCGCGGCGCAGATCGAGAAGGCGAAGCAGACCCTTTCCGGTGACTCGACGATTCTCGACGCGAGCAAACTCTCGGATGCCGACCGGGGCGCGTTCAAAGGCATCCCGCTCGACGCTGCCACCATTCCCAGCGCGGAACTGGTGCTGCACGCCCTGCCGGAGCTGCCCGCCGCCTATGTCGACCGGATCGAAAAAGACTGGCAGGCGAACGTCCTCAAGAAGTAGGGAAGCGCTGAGTGCCGCGCGTGCCCTTTGGGCGGCATGAGTGCTGGGCGCCGGACTCTGGAGTGCAGGTCGGTGAAGGCGAAACGCGACACGAATATGACAGAAAGCGTCGATGGCATCCGACTTCGTCATGGTCGCAACGCTCTCAGCCCTCGTCGGCTTCCGCCGACGGCGTGGCTGCTCCTGCTGCCAAGTCTTGCGGTGATTGCGCTCTTTCTCGTCGGCGGGGTGGGATTCGCGCTCGCGCAGAGCCTGGGCCTCTTTCCGCTTCTCGGCGAGCGGGAGCTGACGCTGCGGCACTACGGCGATGTGCTTCACGACCCGGATTTGATCGCCGCGCTGATTGTCTCCGTGCGCATTTCGGCGGCGAGTACGGGGATTGCGTTGGTCATCAGCACGGGAATGGCGCTGCTCCTGCGCCGGCGGCTGCGCGGCGACGGGATTTTGCGCGTGCTCTTCCAATTGCCGTTGCCGATCCCGCATCTCGTCGGCGCGGTGGGCATCACCTTCCTCGTCGCGCAGAGCGGGCTGATCGCGCGGCTCCTCAATGCCGTTGGCCTGCTCGGCGATCGCGGCCAGTTTCCGCTGCTCGTCGGCGACCGCTTCGGCATCGGCATCATCCTCGTCTACGTCTGGAAGGAGGTGCCGTTCATCACGCTCCTCCTGCTCGCCGCGCTGGCGGGGATTGGCGACCAGTACGAGGAGGCGGCGCGCACGCTCGGCGCGTCGGCGTGGCAGCGGTTTCGGCATGTGCTTCTGCCGCTGCTGGCCCCGGCGATGCTTTCCGCGTCGCTGATCGTCTTCGCCTTCACCTTCGGCGCGTTCGAGGTGCCATACGTGATGGGGCGCACCTATCCGAAGGCGCTGCCGGTCTGGGCGTACGAGCGGTTCAACGATGTCGATCTCAACCAGCGGCCCGAGGCGCTCGCTGTCAGCGTCTGATCGCGTTGTTGGCGACGCTGGTCATCGTCGCCTACGGCGCCCTCTCGCGGCGCGTCCTCTCGCGAGGGGCGGTGAACGGCATGGCACGTCTGCTGTCATCGCCGCCGCTCGTCGTGCAACGCGGCCCGGAGCGGGTTGTGCCGCGATTGGCCCGGCGGCGATGGTGGCCAACCGCGGTCGTGGCAGTCTGGACGCTGCTGGCAATCTTGCCCGTCGTGCCGCTCGTCATCTGGTCGGCCGCCTTCGCGTGGCGATGGCCCGATCTCCTGCCCGCGCAGTGGAGCGGGCGCGCGTGGCGGTACGTCTTCTCGCCGACGACGCAGGTTCGCCCCGGCCTCACCGGCAGCGTGACGGTCGCGCTGCTGACGACCGTCGCCGCCGCTGGTGATCGGCGCACCGGCGGGCATCGCCATTGGGCGCGTGACATTCCGGGGCAAGCGAGCAATCGAGTTGCTCCTGCTCGCGCCCTTCATCGTGCCCGGCTTGGTCGTGACGATGGGCATTCAAATCGTCTTCATCCATCTCCGGCTCGCGGACACCGTGCAGGGCGTCGTGCTCGCCCATCTGATGCCGGCCCTCCCGTATGTGATCGTCTCGGTCGCGGGCGTGGCGGCGAACCTCGGCGAACAGGCGGAGGAGCAGGCGCGCTCGCTCGGCGCGACGCCGTGGCAGGCATTCGTCCATGTCACCTGCCGCTGCTGCGCCCCGGCCTCGCCGTCGGCGGATTGTTCGCCTTTCTCGTCTCGTGGAGCCAGTACACCTCGACGCTGATTATCGGCGGCGGCAAGGTGCAGACGCTGCCGCTGCTCGTCTACACCTTCACCCGCAGCGGCGACAATCCGATTGCCGCCGCGCTCGCCCTGCTCTTCGTCGCCCCGGCGATTGTCGACGCTCGTCTGCGCCGCGCGTCTGCTACGCGGACGGCAGGGGACGGTTGGTGCGCGCCTGTGAACAGCATCGCCGATCGCTCCGATGGCCAGGAGTCCCCCGTGGCGCTCGAACTTGACGCGCTCGGGAAGATATTCGCGGACAAATGGGCGGTCGCGGACCTCTCCTTGCGCGTCCGAACCGGGCACGCTCGTCGCCTTGCTCGGCCCGTCCGGCTGCGGCAAGACAACGACGCTGCGGATGATCGCCGGGTTGATCGAGCCGGACGCGGGCGATATCCGCTTCGACGGCCTCTCCGTCGCCCGCATCCCGCCCGAGCGGCGCGGCGCGGTGATGGTCTTCCAGCAGCCGACGCTCTTCTCGCACCTCGATGTGGCGGCGAATGTCGGCTTCGGGCTGCGGATGCGCCGCGCATCGCGGTCGGTGATCGACGCGCGCGTGGCGGCGGCGCTCGATCAGGTGCAGCTCTCCGATCTGGGGCGGCGGCGCGTCGGGCAACTCTCCGGCGGCCAGCAGCAGCGCGTCGCCCTCGCTCGCGCCCTCGTCGTCGACCCGCGCGTCTGGCTGCTGGACGAGCCGCTGTCCAATCTCGACCCGTCGCTGCGCGACGAGATGCGGGAGTTGATCGCCCGCCTGCACGCCGAGCATGGGATCACCACCGTCCTCGTCACGCACGACCGCCACGAGGCGATGACGCTCGCCGATCGTATCGCCTTCCTCTCGGATGGCCGCTTGCAGCAGTACGCCGCCGCGCCCGATTTGTACGAGCGGCCCGCGACCACGGCAGTCGCGCGATTCTTCGGGATGACCAATCTTTTCCCCGCGACCGTCGCGAACGGCTTTGCCGATACCGCGCTCGGCCCACTGCGGCTCGCGGAAGACGCCCGATCGGGAGCGCGATGCGTCGTCGGCATCCGAGCCGAACACATCCGTCTGTGCGGGGGCATCAATGCGGTACGTGGTCGCGTGACGGGCCGTACCTACCTCGGCCTCAACCAGCAGGTAACGCTCCGATCCCCTGCCGGTATCGATCTCACCGTGCTCCTGCCGGCCGATGCGCCCGTCTCCGTCACGGACGAACTGATCGTCTCGCTGCCCCCGGAGCGGCTACGGGTGATCGCTGACGCAGGCTGAAAGCCTACGCTACCGGTAGCATAATGCAACATGGTGTTCTCCAACCCATGCAGACCAATGTCCCAGATGCATCGCCTCCGCTCATACGACGAACTTGCCGTCCTTGGCGAACGTCTGCCCGTCTACCGTAATCTCGCCGCCATCGCGGAGGTCGCAGACGATGTCGGTATGGATCGCCGACTCGTTCGTGCCGCCCGTCTCCGGGTAGGCGCGCCCGAGCGCCATGTGGATCGTGCCGCCGATCTTTTCGTCAAAGAGGGTATTCTTCGTGAATCGTTGGATGCCGTAGTTCGTACCGAAGGCGAACTCACCGACCCGGCGCGCGCCCGCATCGGTGTCGAGGAGTTTTTCGAGGTAATCCTGACCGCGCGTGGCGGTCGCCTGCGTGACCACACCGTCCCTGAAGGTGAGACGAATGTCCTCGATCTCGCGCCCGCCGAGATTGGCCGGGTAGGAGAAATGGATGTGGCCGTTGATGCTATCCTCGACCGGCCCGGTGAATATCTCCCCGTCCGGGAAATTCCGCGAGCCGTCGGCGTTGATGAAGGTGCGACCCTTGATCGATAGCGTCAGGTCGGTGTCCGGCCCCGTGACATGCACCCGGTCTTTGCCGTGTAGCCAGTCGATCAACCGCTGCTGCACCGCGCCCTGCTTTTTCCAGGCGGCGACCGGGTCCGGCTCGTGCAGCAGCCCCGCGCCGAAGACGAAATCCTCGTATTCCGCGAGCGACATCTCGGCGTCCTGCGCGAATGCTTCGGTCGGGTAGAGGGTCAGCGACCAGCGGAGCGCGCCGGATGCGGCGCGCTCCATGTACGTCTTCGTCAGGGCATTCATCGCGCCCGCGCGCCGCATCTGCTTGGCCGGGTCGGTGTTCGTCAGCGTCTTCGTGTTCGTGTCCGCCAGGATGCTGAAGGTGGCGTCCGCCTGCTCGATAATCAGCTTCTGAATGGGCGAGACCCAGCGCAGTTGGTCGTCCGACGCATTCTTGAGAAAGAGCTCCGCAAGATTCGGGAGGGTGATGGACGTCACCGGGTACGCGCCCTTGGCGAGCGCGCGGACATAGAGCGCCTCGACGAGCGGCGCGGCAATCGGCGGGCTGTTGATGGCGAAGAAATCGCCCTCCTTGATCGCCAGCGAGTAGTCAATCAACACCTGGGCCAGTTTGTCGATCCGGGGGTCCATTCGGCGATGCTCCTTCACTGTCGTCTCCGCACAACTCCGATAGACGCAGGGTAACATACGGCTCCTGTCGCGGCGATGAATCGGTGGGACAAACTGAGCGACATGCATGAATATACGGCGCGACAGAAGATGAGATGTAGGGTGGTGGCCGCTTTGATTCCGCCACCACCGGGGAAATGGCTGTCAGGCCGTGACCATTGCACATTGACGGGCACGTCGGTAGACTGAGACATACCGGCCCGCAGCCGCTGTAGGCCGATATGCTGCGCGCTGCGAAGGATCGAGTGAATGACCTCCCGCACGACGACATTGCCCCTCTTTCCCCTCTCCCTCGTGCTCTTCCCCGGCATGACGCTGCCGCTCCATGTCTTCGAGGAGCGCTACAAGCGGATGATTAACCTCTGCCTGCGCGAGGCGCGCGATTTCGGCGTCGTCCTCGCGGGCGCGGCGACGGGCGTGCCGGGCCGATGCCTCACCTATCCGGTCGGCACCACCGCGCATATCACCGGCGCGACCCGCTTCCCGGACGGGTGCATGAATCTGATCACGACCGGCCAGCGGCGCTTCCGCATCCACGCGCTGGATTGGGATCTCGAATACTGCGTCGCGGGTGTCGAATGGATCGCGGAGGCGGCGAGCGATGCCGAGGCGCTGCGCCTCCGCGCGGAGCGGCGATGGAGCGCCTTCCGCCAGCGAGATTGCCAGCCTGACGAAAGAGGATTTCACGGACGGCGCCATCCCCGCCGACCCGACCGAAGCATCCTATGCGCTCGCCGCGTCGCTGCCGATCAATACCATCGAGAAGCAGCGCCTCCTGGAGGCGACCGACACGACGGCACGCCTGCGCGAGATCACGCGGCTGATCGACCGCGAGCATGGCGTGCTTGCGCTATCTCACGACACCGCACAGCGAGGCGATCCAGCCGCCCGGATCGATTCCGCGATCTACCGCGAACTTAACGCGCGGCGTGTCGCTCATAAGCGCGCCGAGCAACTTCTGCGCGAACTCGATCTCCTCGCGCCCGGCGACGCTGTGCGGAACGCTCACCGGCAGGGTGAGTTCGATCGGCTCGTCCGCGTCGAGCACGAAGCGAAAGGCGACGGCATCGAAGCCCGCGACTTCCGTCATGCGCGACGTGATGCCATCGATCGCGCCACCGTGGAAGGTGACGCGGGAGAGCGGGATCGAGACGTGCCGGGCCGTGTCGCCCGCGAAGCGAATCTGCACGATGCGCCGGAAATTGGTGAGCACGCAAGAGCGTCACCGCCTCGTTGTCGCCGCTCGTGATATACGAGATGACCGCCTCATCCGGCGCGAGGATCGCTTTGCGGATCGCCTTCGTGTCCGTGATCGTCGTCGGGTCGACGCGCTGGAGCGTGCGCGCGACCTCTTCGAGCGCCCGGTACCAGTAGCCAAACGGTGTATCCATCTTTCCTCCCCACTTTTCGTCTCGCGTCTCTTGGCGAGTGTACCGTGTCGTCACGTACCTGCCGTTCGATTCAGAAGAGCCGCGGCTGCGCGACCGCCTGTTCCAGCGGGCGATGGGCTTGCCCGAGCAAGTCGCGCATCTCCAGTCCATTCACGACGGCGTAATTGCCCGCGTTGTTGTTGAAAAGCAGATGGACCGCCTCGGCCTCGTCCGCGACCTCGGCGATGCCCGGCAGCCAGCCGGTGAGTTCGTCGGTCGTGTAGCGGTAATTGAAGCGGCTCCTGGCTGCCTTTCAGGCCCGGTTTGTTCCACGTCTCCTGATTGCGCCCGTGGAAGCGGACAATCGCGAGCGCCGGGTTGGTCACTGCGACAGCGGCGGCACGCTGTTCGACTCGCCCTGCGGCTCGTCCACAATGGTGTAGACCATGCGCTTTCTCGCGGAGCAGTGTCGAACGTCCGCTCGCGCTCATGCGGGCAGGAGCCACGAGTGGTGGCGAAACTCGACGGCGAGCAGATCGTCCGGGAACATCTGGCGCACCTGATCGAGATAGGCGCGGTTCCGGTCGCTCGCGACGAACCACGGCGGGAACTGGAAATGGAACGCGCGCAGTTTCCCTGCCGCGCGGAGCGGTTCGAGCGCGCCGCCGAATCGCTGCACGGTCTCGGCTGTCGGCATGACGACCACGCCCCTGCTCATCCCGGTCGTGGAGCGTTAGCGCGCGGTACGCCTTGACATTGAAGGCGAAGTCGTCCGGCGTCGCCGCTGCCCATTTGGCGAAATTCCGCTCGCTCGGGAGATGGTAGAAGGTGCTGTCCACCTCGACAATCGGGAAGAAGCGCGCGTAGTACGCCAGTCGGTCAGTCGGTTTGACGCCCGGACGGATAGAAGCCGAGATGATCCGACCAGTTGCAAGTGCCGACGAGGATCTTGTCTGCCATCTTTGCCGCCCCTTGACGCGTATGCGATACTCGCGGTGCTGGGCTATTGTCCGTTCTGGAGGACTGCACCGTGCATCGCACGGACGCCCACAACCAAGCATATCGCACGAAGCCTGCCGCGTCCCTCCCCTGCGGAGCGCGCGACGGGTCGGGCGATGGCGGCCTCCCCGCACCGTCCCGGCAGGGGCGGCTGCTCCCGGTGCGCTGATTTTCGCAACACCCCCGCTGACCCCTGCCTTCTTCGAAGTGACCGAGTGCTGAGTACTGAGTGCTGAGTGCGCGGATGACTGCGTGCCGCGCTGCGATTTGCTGCGAAGATGAAGGGAGGTATCCGCCATGGCAACGAACTTTATCGAGGAGCCCGTCGATGTCGATGACGACCAGTTCGATCAATGGTTCGTGGATGTCATCAAACGCTCGGGGATGATGGACAACTCGCCCGTCGCGGGGTGCCGCGTCTTCAAGCCCTACGGCTACGGCCTGTGGGAGAACATGCAGCGCCAACTGGACGACCGTTTCAAGGAGACGGGCGTCGAGAATGCCTACTTTCCCCTGTTCATCCCCGAGTCGATGCTCGCCAAGGAGGCGGAGCACATCGAGGGGTTCGCGCCCGAGGTCGCATGGGTGACGATGGGCGGCACCAGGCAACTGGAAGAGCGCCTCGCCATCCGGCCCTCGTCGGAGTCCATCATCTGCCCGATCTTCGCCGAGTGGGTGCAGAGTTACCGCGATCTGCCCATTCTCATCAATCAGTGGTGCTCCGTCGTCCGCTGGGAGGAGCGGCCCCGTTCGTTCCTGCGCACGCGCGAATTCCTCTGGCAGGAGGGGCACACGGCGCACGCGACCGCCGAGGAGGCGGAGGAGCGCGCGCTCCAGATGATCGACGTCTACAACGACTTCTATGTCAACGAACTGGCGATTCCCTCGGTGATGGGGCGCAAGAGCGACTCCGAGCGATTCGCCGGGCGCGCTGCGCACCTACACGCTCGAATCGATGATGCGCGGCAAGAAGTGGGCGCTGCAGTCCTGCACCTCGCACAACCTCGGCGACCACTTCGGCAAGTCGTTCAATATCCAGTTCCTCGCGCCCTCCGGCGAGCGCGAGTATGCCTGGAACACCTCGTGGGGCCTCGTCGTGGCGGGCGATCGGCGCGATCATCATGGTGCATGGCGACCAGAGCGGCCTGCAGATGCCTCCCCGCGTCGCGCCCGTGCAGGTGGTCGTCGTGCCGATCTGGCGCACCGACGAAGCGAAGACGCAGGTCTTCGAGGCATCGACGCAGATCGAGCGCGCGCTGAAGGCGGCGGGCGTGCGCGTCAAGGTCGACCGCGACGCCGAGCACACGCCCGGCTGGAAGTTCAACGAGTGGGAACTGAAGGGCGTGCCGGTGCGGATCGAGGTCGGCCCCCGCGATGTGGCGGCCGGGCAGGCCGTCCTCGTGCGGCGAGACAACCGGCAAAAGGAAGCGGTGCCGCTCGAAGGACTCGCGGGGCGGGTGCAGGCGCTCCTCGACGATATCCACGCCGCGCTCTACCGAGCGCGCGCTCGACTTCCAGAAGGAGAATAGCGCCATCGTCACGAGCTACGACGAATTGAAGGAGCGGATCGCCGCCAACGCGGGCTTCTCGTATATCTTCTGGGACGGCGACCCCGCCACCGAGGAGAGGATCAAGCAGGAGACGAAGGCGACGATCCGCTGCATCCCCCTGCACGACAACGATGACGAGGGCCCCGATCTCTTCACCGGCAAGCCGGTCAAGGGTCGCGTACTCGTCGATCGCGCCTATTAGGCGCGCACTATACATGGTGGCGTAGGCTTCAGCCTGCGATCTCTCGCGCAGGCTGGAAGCCTACGCCACTCCGCTTGCTCGTCACATCTTGCCCATCGCGCGCAGGTTGTTCCAACTGGTGCGCGCCGCCTCGATCGCCGAGCCCTCGGCGCGGTCCTGCTCGACGATGTACCACTGCGCGCCGCCCTGCTCCGCCGCGGCGAAGATCGGCGCGAAATCGACCGAGCCGGTGCCAACGGGCGCGAATGTCTGTTCGGCGTCGTTCGTCATATCTTTGAGGTGGACGAGCGGCACGCGCCCGCTGTATTTCTGGATGTATGCGGCCGGGATCGCGCCCAGCCTTCTGCAGCCAGAAGGCGTCGATCTCGATCCGCACAAGGGCCGGGTCGGTGTTCGCCATCAGCCAGTCGTAGGCTGCGATGCCGTCGATCTCCGTCTCGAACTCGAAGGCGTGATTGTGGTAGCAGAGGCTCAGGCCGCCCGCCTGTGACCGCGCCGCCAATATCGATTGAGCGAGGTGGCGAGTCGCCCGGAATCCGGCCTGCGTTGCGCCGCTCCGCCGGCAGGACAGGGCAGACGACATCGGGCATTGGAGCGTCTGGCATTCCGCAATCACCGCGTCCAGTTCGTTCTCCAGCCGGGCCAGCGCGACATGGCTACCGGCGACAGTCATCCCGAGGGCGTCCAAGTTTGGCGCGGAGTTCGGCGGGCGTGAGCGGGCCGTATCCCGCCAGTTCGACACCTGCATAGCCGATCTCCGCGACCTGTTCGAGCGTGCCGACGAAGTCGCGCGCGGCGTCCTCCCGCACGGTGTACAACTGCAATGCGACCGGGATGTCTGCCATCATGCTCTCCTTATCGTACTCAGGTTCGACCGACTCTCAGAATGGCGGCTCATCATCGTCGTCTCCGTCAGCCACATCGGTGAGCACGCTCCAAGGTCTCGACCCGCAGTTCTGCCGCATCGAGTAGCGCCTGGCAATGCGCCGCGAGCGCCATGCCCTCCTCATACGCGGCGAGGGAGTCGTCGAGCGTCATATTGCCCATTTGCAGGCGCGAGAGCACCTCTTCGAGTCGCTCATACGCTTCCTCAAAGGAGAGATCATCGAGTGGTCGCGCGTCTACTTTGCCGTGATCGATCATGCTTCCTCCACTTCCCCGGTCGCCGGTCGCGCGAATGTGCCGTCCGCGACGCGCACGCGCAACGGCCGGTCGGCGTAGCCATCGCGCGCCCGGCGAACAGCGCGCCGGACGTGGCGTCCGCAGACGAGCGCGTAGCCCCGATCGAGCACGGCCTCCGGGATTGAGCGCGGACAGCGCCACTCGCGCGCGCGCCCAACCGCTCGCGCTGAAGGAGAAGCGTCTGCTGCAGCGAGCGCGGCGAGCGTCCGCGCCCGGTCGTCGATCCGCTGGCGCAGTTGCTCTGCGCGCAGTGCGGGCGAGACGCGGTGCAGCCCGCGCAGCATGGCATCGAGATCGCCTGCCGCGCTGTTCGAGGTCGTCGCGCATCAGGGCAGTCATCGCGCGGGCTGCCGCGCGCAGATCGTCGCGCAGCGCCTCGATATCCGGCGTGCAGAGTTCGGCGGCGGCGGAGGGCGTCGGCGCGCGGACATCGGCGACAAGGTCGGCCAGCGTGACGTCCGTCTCGTGCCCGACGGCGCTGACCACCGGCACCCGGCAGGCGAAGATCGCGCGCACGACCGCTTCATCGTTGAAGGCCGCAAGTCTTCCGCCGAGCCGCCGCCGCGCCCGACGATGATGATCTCCGCCCGGCCATCGGCTTGCAAATCGCTCATCGCGCGCACGATTTCGGCGGGCGCGGTGCCGCCTTGCACCGACGCGGGCGGCGAGGAGGAGCGTCGTCAGCGGGTAGCGGCGCGCAACGACCGTCTGAATATCGTGCCAGACCGCGCCGGACGCGCTGGTGACGACGCCGATGCATCGCGGCGCGACCGGCAAGCGGCCGCTTGCGCGCCTCATCGAAGAGCCCTTCCATTTCCAATTGCATCCGCAACCGCTCGAACTGCGCCGCGAGCAGGCCGACGCCGTCCGGTTGAATCAGGTCGATGTAGAGTTGGTACTGGCCGCTCGCCTCATAAATGCCGATCCGGCCATGCGCGAGGACGGCATCGCCTTCGTCGGGCAGATACGAGAGGTAGCGCGCCTGCTGCTTGAAGCAGACGCAGCGCAAGGCGGCGTCGGGGTCCTTGAGCGAGAAGTAGAGATGCCCGGAGGCGGGGCGGGAGATATTCGACGCCTCGCCGCGCACCCAGATGTCCGCCAGCACCGGATCGATCTGGAAGAGTTCTTTCAGATATGCCGTGATTTCGGATACGGTGACAAGCGGCACACCGGCCTCCCGTGGTCAGTAGTCAGTAGCCAGTAGCCAGTAGCGAGACGGGATCCGGCCATCTCTAGTACTCGTTTCATTACTCGACTACTGGCTACTGGCTACTGACTACTCCGTGCTAGGTCAGGCGGATCAAGTGGCTGGTTGTATTCGACGGGCTGACCGTTGGAGACGAGCAGTTCATCGACGATGCCGCCGCGCTCGGCCTGGATTTCGTTCATGATCTTCATCGCCTCGATGATCGCCACCGTTTGGCCCGCCGCGACGAGATCGCCGACGCGCACGAACGGCTCATCGCCGGGGCGGGGCGCGGTGTAGTAGGTGCCGATCATCGGGGAGGCGATCACGAAGCCGCTCGGCGCTGCCGTTCGGCGCATTCTCCTCCTCGTCGGTCGCTTCGGCCACGACGCCGGCAATCGCGGGCTGGCCCGCGACCGGCGTGGACGGTCGGCGCACTGAGGACGACGCGGAGGCCATTGACGTTGATCTGAATCTTCCCAGACCATGCTCGGTCATCACGGCGGCGAGTGCCGCGATATCGTCGGTCAGGCCGGTCGGGAGGCCGCTGCTGGTGCGGTCGTATTCGTCGCTCATCCGTTTGCTCGCTCGATATAGCTGTTCGTCCGCGTATCGACCCTCAGCGAATCGCCCTCGATTGACAAAGAGGGGCACATTGACGACCAATCCCGTCTCCAATGTCGCGGGCTTGACCGCGCCTGTGGCGGTATCGCCCTTGATGCCCGGCTCCGTCTGCACCACTTTCAGGACCACGGTCGTCGGGATGATGACATCAATCGGCTCGCCGTCGAAGGTCTGCATATCGACGGTGTCGTTTTCGCGGATATAGTTGACGACGTTGCCGAGCGTCTCGGGCGATAGGACGGGCTGCTCGTAGGAATCAATGTCCATGAAGACATAGTTGCCGTCCTCGTCCTTATAGAGGAACTGGACGGTGCGCCGGTCCAGTTCGGCGACGGTGAACCGCGTGCCGTTCTGGAAGGATTTCTCCGTCGTCGCGCCGGTGCGGAGGTTGCGGACGGTGATCTTGATCGTCGCACTGCCGCGCGCGGTCTTGATGTGCTGATACTCCATCACCCGCAGCAGCGCGCCCTCATGCTCGATGACGATCCCCTTTTTCAGCCCGCCGGTATCGATAACCATCGCAATCCCCCACAGTGAAACCACGCGCGCCGTGCGCCGGGAGCACTGTACACGCCGCACTCGCTTTTGTACACCGGCAGGGAACCTGACCCTCGGGTCAGATATCGAGGACGGGCGCGTCCGTGAGGTTGACGATGCCGGTTGGGGTGAAGACGACGAGGTCCTCGATCCGCACGCCGCCCCAATCGGGCAGGTAGATGCCCGGTTCGATCGTCAATGACATGCCCGGCGCGAAGAGATCGTCGCCGTCCTTCCGGGCGCTCGGGCCCTCGTGGACCTGCAGACCGATGCCGTGCCCGAGGCAATGCAGGATACCGTTCGCGAACCCCGCGTCGACGATCACCTCGCGCGCCGCCGCATCGAGTTCGCCGCCGGTCATGCCGGGTCGGGCGACCTCCTCCGCGTGCCGCATCGCCCGCAGGACGACATCGTAAATGCGGCGAAACTGCGCGTCCGGCTCGCCAACGACGACTGTGCGGGTCAGGTCCCCGTTGTAGCCCTCGTAGCGCGCCCCCATATCGATGACGATGGGCTCGCCGGGCCGAATTGGCCGGTCCGTGACCGTGTGATGCGGCCGTGCGCCGTTTGGCCCGGCCCCGACAATGGTGGAGAAGCCCAT
>CAWJZC010000028.1:0-95723 GCA_963847195.1 uncultured Chloroflexia bacterium
GGAGCCTGCTAATGATGCCTGCAATCAATGTGTAGACGAGCACGACGCTGATAACGACGATGCTGACGACCTCGATGACGCGCGAAGCGCCGTGGTTTGCTATCACAAACATGATAAGGAAGATGAATGCGACGCTGCTCGCTCCGCTCAGTAGCACGGAGACGTGCGCGTCATCGCGTCGACGCGCACGTGAAGCGAGCAACTGGAGACACACATAGATCATAAAGACGATTACCAAGACGAGAAGTGCGCTATTAGTGAACATTGATTATCCCGCCTTGGCAGTCGGATGCCGGGACACGAGAATATAATACCAAAACACCGGCCCACCCTGCGCCACACCTTGGGGGAGCGGGAGAACTGGCTGCATCTGTCAGGAAAGATTCTAGAGCCTGTTATGAACTATCGGTCGGCGGGAATGCCTGCTGCAACATCAGGGAAGTGACGGCGACGAGATGCAACCCCGCCAGCGTTCCCGGCAAGCGCTCGTAGTCCCGCGCCAACCGCCGGAAGCGGCTCATCCAGGCGAAACTGCGCTCCACCACCCAGCGGCGGGGCAACAGGACGAAGCCGTGCTTGGCGTCGGGCAGCTTCACCACCTCCAGCGTGATCCCGTGCGCCTCGGCGTCGGCGGCGGGTCGGTCGCCGGTGTAGCCTTGATCGACATAGGCCAGCGTCACCGTCTCGCCCGTCTCCGCTCGCACCGCCGCCGCGAGCGTTGCGACCTGCGCGCGATCTTGGGCGTTCGCCGGGGTGACGTGCAGCGCCAGGAGGTGGCCGAGCGTGTCCACGGCGAGATGGACCTTGCTGCCGCGCTTGCGCTTGGCGCCGTCATACCCCGCCCGCGCCCCGCTCTCGGCCGAGGATTGCAGCGTGCGCGAGTCGAGGATCGTCGCCGTTGGCTGTGCAGCGCGTCCGGCGGCGAGGCGCAAGATGACGCGCAGGTCGTGGATAATGGCGGCGAACGCCCCACTCTTGAGCCAGCGCTGGCTCTGCTGGAAGACCGCCTGCCACGGCGGGAAGTCATGGGGCAGCATCCGCCACTCCGCGCCGGCGCGCACAATCCAGCGCAAGGCGTTGAAGACCGCGCGCAGGTCGTGATCGCGTTGCGGGGCGTCGAGGCGCATCAAGGTGAGATAGGGGACGACGAAACTCCATTCGTCGTCGGTCACATCGGAGGGATAGGGCTTGCGTTTGGTGTTCATACGCGTCAGTGTACTGCGATGACCCAAAGTTCATAACAGGCTCTAGACCCTGTAAGGCGAAGCATCAGATAACCTTACAAGTGACCCTAGATTGACGGGTTTGACCCGACATCCTGACGTCAGGTTGGGGTAGACCCCAATTTGGCACTCCGTCGCGCGCATTGTCGTGACGATGGGCATCGCGACCGCTCGCGTACACTATTTTCCCTTTCGCCAATCGACCCGATATACTGGCGACCGCTCTCGGTGGCGCAGGCTGGAAAGCCCACGCTACTCAGACAGAGAGAAAGGATCGCGTCCCGTGTCGCATGTCGCGCCGACTGACATAATGATCGACGCGCCGGAGCGGGACGCGCGGCGGTGGCTCGCGCTCATCGTGGTCGTCTCCGCGTCGTTCATGGCGGTCTTCGACCAAGTTCGTCGTCAATGTCGCCATCCCGACGATGCAGCGGGACTTGCGCGCCAGTTTCGCGCAGGTCCAGTTCGTCATCGCCGGGTACGCGCTCGCCTACGCGGTGACGCTGATCACGGGCGGGCGACTCGGCGACATCTACGGGCGCAAGCGGCTCTTCATGCTCGGCATGGCGGGCTTCACGCTCGCCTCGGCGCTCTGCGGCCTCGCGCCGGGGCCGGGGCTGCTCGTCGCCGCGCGGCTCATTCAGGGGTTCGGCGCGGCGCTGATGAGCCCGCAGGTGCTCTCGATCATCCAGGTGACCTTCCCGCCGCAGGAGCGGGGGAGCGCCCTGAGCGTCTACGGCGCGGCGGTCGGTATCGCCTCGCTCGCCGGGCAGGCGCTGGGCGGCCTCCTGATCCGCGCCAACCTCTTCGGGCTCGGCTGGCGCGTCGTCTTCCTCGTCAATATCCCGATCGGCATCGCCGCATTGATCGCCGCCAAGCCGCTCGTGCGGGAGACGCGCTCGCCCGCCGCGCTCCGGCTCGACCTCGGCGGCGTGGCGATCATCACCGGCGGCTTATTCCTGCTCACCTTCCCGCTCGTCGAGGGGCGGGACGCGGGCTGGCCGCTCTGGGCATGGCTCTGCCTGGTCGCCTCGGTGCCGGTGATCGCGGGCTTCGTCCGCTTCGAGCGGTGGAAGACGGCGCGGGACGGCGCACCACTGGTCGTCCTCGGCCTCTTCCGGGAGCGGGCGTTCGTGGCGGGGCTCTTCGTCGCCTTCCTCTTCGGCGCGGCGAACCCGGCGATGTTCTTCACGCTCGCCCTCTACCTGCAGATCGGCCTGCACTTCTCCCCGCTCGCCGCCGGGCTGACCTTCGCGCCCGCGCCGATCGGCTTCTTCATCGCCGCGACGCTCTCCGGGCGGCTACTGCGGAGCGTGGGCAGCCGCCTGGTGATGGTTGCGCTGCTCATGAAGGCGGCCGCGTGGGCGACGATCGGCGTGATCGTCCATCGCAACGGTGTCTCGTTGCACGGCATCCAATTGCTCCCTTTCATGTTCATCGAGGGCGCGGGCGCGGGGTGGACGAATCCGCCGCTGATCGGCCTCAGCCTGGCGGGTATCCAGAACCGGGACGCCGGGTCCGCCGCCGGCGTCTTCACGACCGTCCAGCAGATCGCCGGCGCGGTCGGCGTGGCGCTGATCGGCGTCATCTTCTTCGGCGTCCTCGCCCAGCATGCGCCCGCCGTGAGCGCGGAGTTCGCACCCGGCCTCCGGCAACAACTCGCCGCGTCACTGCCTGCGGCGACGGTCGCGGCCACGGTCGCCGACTTCCGGACCTGCGCCGACGACCGCGCCCGCAGTCGCGACCCCGCCGTCACGCCCGCCAGTTGCGATGCCGCGACGCTGCGGCCGTCCGATGCCGCCGCCACCACCGCCGTCTCGGACAGGTTGCAGCGCGCCAACGCCCGCAACTATGCCGATGCGTATGTGACGGCGATGTTCTTCAACGTCGCCACGCTGCTGCTCGCCTTCGTTTGTGCATGCTCCCTCCCCGCACCACGGGCGCGCTGACGCTCGCCCCATGCCGCCGCACGCTCAGCCGGAAGATCCTTTGTCGTCTCCGGGTTCTCCCGACGGTTTGGTGAAGCCGCGTCGGTGGCGAATCGCGTCCTCACCGTCCTCGCCCGGCACACCGATCCGCTGCAGCGACTACCGGATGAACAGAAGGATGGATCCCGCCAGCAGTGCTCCCATCGTCACGTTGAAGATGCGCGCGGCCCGCTCGGTGCGGAGAAACCGCTGCACGCTGGCCCCGGCCGCCAGCCAGACAAAACAGCTCGGTAGCGCGGCAGCGATGAACAGCAGGGCGAGGGATACCGATTGCCCGAGCGTATTGCCCGCTTCCGCCTGGAAATAGGCGCCGACCGCGCCGGCGCAGACCAGCCACGACTTGGGGTTGACCCATTGAAAGGCGGCTGCCTCCCAAAACCCCACGCGGACTCTGTCCGCTGTCGCCTCGCTGCGACCTGCCGTGGCAATCTTCCACGACAACCAGAGCAGAAAGCCGATGCCGCACCACTTGAGCCCCTGTATAATCAGGGGTTGTTGAGAACGAGACTCCCGAGCCCGAAGGCAACTAGGAACAACATGAGCCCCATCCCGACGACCTGCCCAACCAGAGCTGGAAGCCCGCGAAGGACACCGACCGCGGCGCCTGTCGACGTCAGAATCAGGTTGCTCGGTCCTGGCGTAATGGCTGCCACCACCGCGAAGAGCAAGAAGGCGATCGCCTGTCCGACTGTCATAGCTGCGGCTCCTTCTCGTCCGGAGAACACTGGGATCGATCGTGATGCGTAGCGAGCGTAGCAAATCCAGCGGGGTCGGTCTTGAACGATCGTGCGGCGAGGCACCCGCCGATTGGTTGCGGAGTACTGATCCGGAGAACGGGGTTGAATTGCTGGAAGCCTGGTTTCAAGGGCGAGCCTATCACAAGCATCGCCACGATACCTACGCCATCTGCCTGACGACACACGGCGTCCAAGCCTTCGACTATCGCGGTAGCGTCGAAATCAGCAGGCCCGGTCAGGTCGTCGTGCTGCACCCCGATGAGATCCACGATGGGTATGCGGGGACGCCGGCAGGTTTCGGGTATCGTCAGCTGTACGTCGAACCGGCGCTGATCTTCGAGGCCGTACGGGTATTGCGCGGTCGTGCGTGCTCGTTGCCATTCGTGCGCACCCCGGTGGTTACGAACCCGAAACTCTCCGGAGCCGTCACCGCCGCCTTCGAGGGCGGGCGCGAACCGCTCGCCATTGACAGCTTGGTCGTGCAATTGGCAGAGGGGCTGCTCGATGCGGACCCATCGTGCACGCATGTCCCCGTCCCGCAGCGCCTCGATGCCGCGATGCTCCAGCGAGCACGCGAGTTCCTCGATACCGAGAAGACGCGCGTGGTCCGCTCCGAAGAATTGGAAGCCATGACCGGTCTGACACGGTACGATCTTGCCCGCCAGTTTCGCGTGATGTATGGGACGAGTCCCTACCGCTACCTACTGATGCGGCGACTGCGCCTTGCGCGCGAGCAGATCGCGTGGGGCAAACCATTGAGCTCGGTGGCAGTGGACGTCGGGTTTGCGGACCAGGCGCATTTCTCCCGGATGTTCAAAGCGACGTTCGGACTCACGCCTGCGCGCTACCGTGCGCTGAATCGATAGACACGCTACGTCGCGTGATACCGACGACTCGCGCTATGAAACGGCCCCGCGACGGTTCCAGGCGGCCAGTAATGCGCGCTCGCGGTCGGGATGGAGGCCGGAGGGGCGCGGGGCATCCGGCGGCTGGGTGGCGTCCCACGCCAGGGTATCGCGGATCGTCTCAGCGATAGGGCGGAAGGTGAGGCCGGCGGCAATCGCTTTGCCGGAATTGACGGAATAGAAGCCCGCGCGTTCGGGCAGGTTCGGCACCCAGAGCGGCATCTCCGTGTAGGATTTTACCCCGGCGTCGAGCAGGAACCGCTCGTCCACCCAGACGAATCGTGCGTCGCTGCCTGTGATCGCCGCGCAGGTGTCGAGCAGTTCCCCGAAGGTCAGCGTCTCGTTCGGGCCGCGCGCATTGTACGTGCCGGTCGCGCCGGATTCGATCATCTGGATCACCCACGCGGCAAGGTCGCGCGCGTCGATGAAGCGGGCGGGGTGCGCCGGGCCGTCGGGCGCGAGCACGTCGCCGCCCTGCGCGACCCGGCGCGGCCAGTAGGTGAAGCGATTCGTCGGGTCGTGCGGGCCGACGATCAGGCCAGGGCGGATGACGAGCGTACGGCCCGGCATGGCGGCCTCGACCGCCTGCTCGGAGAGCACCTTGAGCGGCCCGTAGTTCGGCCCGGTCGGGTCCTCCACCGTCGGGTCGGCGATAGTGGCGAGCGGCGCATTCTCGTCCATATTGCGGATGCTGTAATCGCCGTAGACCGAGGTCGTGGAGATGAAGGTGTAGTGATCCACTGCGGGCGCGAGCAGCTCGGCGGCCATGCGCACGATGCGCGGCACCCGCCCATGTACGTCGATCGCCGCGTCCCACCGCCGCCCTTCGAGCGCGGTGAGGTCGCCATCGCGGTCGCCGCGCAACTTCTCAGCGTCGGGGAAGAGGTCGGCGTTGTGCTGCCCGCGATTGAAGAGCGTCACCGCGTGCCCCCGCGCCAGCGCCGCCTCCGTCAGATGCCGCCCGAGGAAGACCGTCCCGCCGAGAATGAGCAGTCTCATTCCTGACCCCCTGCCCTTCCCTCGAAGGGTTGGCGAACATCAAGCCCGATAGCGACGTACCACGCAGAGATCGGAGAGGATAGTGGAGCAAAGAATCATGCAGGGACAGGGATCGCGACCTCGACGACCGTAGCAAGCGTCGTCGGTTCGGGAATCGGTTCGCCGCGCTCCTGCCCAACTTCGAAATGCAGTTCGAGCGCGTCGCGGATGTTGCGGGTTACATCCTCAATCGTCTTCCCTGTCGCGATACAGCCCGGTACATCGGGAGCGTACGCAGCGTAGTTGTCTGGAGCTTTCTCGATAATAACGGTATATTTCATTCAGGGTTCTCCCGCTGTAGTTTCCAGCCTGCCTGACGCTGAATATTGTGCCACGTTCCTTCTGGTATGTCATCCGGTGGATGACCGGAGATCGTGACGTGACCCGGTCTGATCGGATGGACGTACACCCGATGACTCCCTCGCACACGATCGAGTACCCAACCTTCACGCTCCAGGCGGCGGATGACTTCACGGACTTTCGGCACGGCGTGCTCCCTCGTGCGACGCTTTCCGCCCGTGCCGCTCCCACGCATCGGCGAGGAAATCCGCCATGCGGGTGCGGAAGACGGCGGCATCGAAGCGGCGGGCGTGGGCGATGATCGTCGCGCGGTCCCACGGCTGGGTCTGCACGCGGCGCATCGCGTCCATCATCGCTTCGACGGTCTGCTCGCCGAAGAGGACGCCGGTGATGCCGTCGCGCACCGATTCCGCCGAGCCGCCGCGCCCGTAGCCGACGACGGGCCGCCCCGCCGCCATCGCCTCCAACTGGGCGATGCCGAAATCATCCTCGGCGGGGAAGAGCGTCGCGGTGCAGCGGGCGTACTTCTCCCGCTTCTCCTCGTCGGAAATCCAGCCGAGGAAGCGAACGGTCGGCCCGGCAATCGCTTCCAGCCGCTCGCGATCCCGCCCCGTGCTGGCGATCTCCAGGCGGACGCCGAGCGCGTTCGCCGCGTGGATGGCGAGGTCGATCCGCTTGTACGGCACGAGCCGGGAGACGAGGAAGAAGAAGGGCTCCGGCTCCTCCGGCGTCCCCGGCGGCGGGGCGTACCGCTCCGTCTCCACCGGCGGATAGATGACCGTCGCATCCCGCCCGTAGATGCGCGCGATCCGCACCGCGACCGTCCGCGAGTTGGCGATGAAATGGTCCACCCGGGCGGAGGTGGCGCGGTCCCACCGGCGCAGGGCGGCGAGGAGCGGGCGGATGCCGAGATCGACCGCCCGCCCGAACCCCTCGCGCGCTGCGTACGCCTCGTAGTTCCAGGCGAAGCGCATCGGCGCATGGCAGTAACAGACATGGAGCGCGCCGGGCGGCACGCGCACGCCCTTCCCGAATGCGCTCGATGAACTGACGATCAAGGGATACGCGCTGAGATTGAAGCTCGCCATCGCCAGCGGATAGAGCGGCAGATACGGCTGATGATGCCGCATCACCCCCGGCAAATGCTGCATGAACGACGGATGAATCTCCCACTCCCGATACGCCGCCGGCATCCGCTCGCGGTCATAGATGCTCGCGTACACCGGCGCATCGGGAAAGAGCACATGGAGTTGCTCGACAACGCGCTCGGCCCCACCATTCTGATTGAGGTAATCATGCGCAAGCGCAACGGGGGGGAGGACTGAGGAGTGAGGACTGAGGGCTGAAGATTCGGTTGGATCCATTATCATGTATCGCTCTTCAGTCCCTGGCAGAGACACAATATCCGCCTCGCTCTCCCACTCGCACTCAGTACTCAGTACTCAGCACTTTCAGTATGCTCCGCGCATACTGAGGACGGCGCGGGGGGTGCGGAGGAGGATTTCGAGGTCGAGGCGGACGGACCAGTTCTCGGCGTAGTAGATGTCGAGGCGAACCATCTCTTCGAAGGTCAGATCGCTGCGACCGGAGACTTGCCAGAGGCCGGTGATGCCGGGCGTGACGGCGAGGCGCTGATGATGCCACGGCTCGTAGTGATCCACCTCGGCGCGCACCTGCGGGCGGGGGCCGACGAGGCTCATCTTGCCGATCAGGACGTTGAATAACTGCGGCAACTCATCGAGGCTGGTCGGGCGGATCAAGCGCCCGATGCGCGTACGGCGCGGGTCATCCTTATGCTTGCGCAGGCGGATGTCGCCGTTGCCGTTGGAGAGGACGATATCCTTCATCTGCTCCGCGTTCGCGTGCATCGAGCGGAACTTGTAGCAGGTGAAGTCCTTGCCGTTCTTGCCGACGCGCGTCTGCTTGATGAAGATCGGGCCGGGGGTGTCGATCCTGATCGCGAGCGCGATGACGCAGCATCGGGATCGCCGCGACGAGCAGCGCGACGGCCGCACCGAGGATGTCGACGCCGCGCTTGACCCAGAGATTCCAGCCCCGAATCCGACTGTCCCGCACGCCGATCAGCGGCACGCCGTTCAGTTCATTGATCTGCACGCGCCCGAGCGAGAGCTCGAAGACATCCGGCACGAGTTGGAAGCCGACATCCGCCTCGCGGCAGGTCGTGATGACACCGAGGATGCAATCGTGCGCCTGCGGCGGCAGGGCAATGACGACTTCGGAGATGCCCTCGTCCTTGATGATCTGCGCGAGCGCGTCGCTCTCCCCCAACCGCTCCGGGCCGGATGATGCTGCGGCTCGTCGCAATCGCCCAGTCGTCCGGCGACGGGGAGATCATCCACGAAGCCGACGAGATGGAAGCCGAGATCGTTGTGCGTCGCGAGATAGCTCATCACCCGCTGCGCCGCCGGGCCGGAGCCGACGACGACCGCCCGCTCGACCCCGATGCCGCGCTGCCAGAGCTGATCCCGCACGAACCGGCGGACGCCGCGTTCGAGCGTCAGGAGCGACGAGGATCGCCGCCCAGGCATAGATGACAAAGAGGCGGGATGAAACGAACTCCGGCTGCAGGAAGACGATCACCAGCACGGCGGCATTCGCGACCGTCACCGCGCCCCAGGCGATCGTCACCTCCGCGAGACAGGCTCGTGCCGCGCGGCAGCCGGTAGAGGCCGCGCACGCCGAAGGCGACCACGATGGTGAGGACGAGCAGGACGATGTACGAAGCGGTAGATCGCGAGCGGTTGCTGGTTATACGACTCGACCGCGCCGCCCAGTTGCGCGTCGTAGCGCACCCAGTAGGCGAGCCGGAAGGCGAGCGCGACGGTGAGCGGCATCGAGGAGCATGAAGGCGAGGATGCCGAGCGGCTCGAACCAGCGCGGATACGCGGCGCGCGCGCCATGCGTCAGCGGAGCGGCGGCCGATGCGGTGCGTTCTCGCTCAATCACAGACACGATACGTGTCGCACCTCCGCCAACGCGATCCTCCCACCGGACTCCCCTCCGGCGCTCGCGGGGTGAGTATAGCATACCGTAAAGTGTACGTACACACAAATTGGCGATACTCCGCACATCGCCGCTCGCAAGGCCTGAAAGAAGGGAACACCGACGATCCGCCTTTTGTGTCATGCCAACGGGCATTGCAGGCGAGCGCGCGCCCGTATTACTCGGCCCGTGGATGGCTGATCGTCGGATACCACATGCCCGCTTGACCGGGCCGCAGAATGCCCGGACTCATGTTGTACATCGTCAGCATGGCAAGATCGACATCCTCGACCACGCGCCGCACGGGCGGGAGCGGCTGCCCGCCGTAGGCGATCGCGCGCACGATCGCGAGGGCGGCATCGAGCGAGGCTGCGGTAACACCGAAGGCGCGGGGCGGCGCGGACACCTCATCCTCATCGACTTGGAACCAGTCGCGCGGCGCGAACTCGATCCAATACGGCACCAATAGCGGCGCGAGCATTCATGCCCCCCCTTCAGCGAGGGCGCGCACGCTGGCGAGGGTGTCGATCTCGGCGAGGGGCTTATCGTCCCGGATGCGCAGGATGCGCGGGAAGCGGAGGGCGTAGCCGCTCTTGTGCCGTTTACTCTCCTGCACGGCATCGAAGGTCACTTCGAGGATGATTGCCGGCTCCACCGTGCGGGCGCGGCCGTAATCCTGGCGGGTGTGGGCGAGGAACCACCGGGTCAGATCGGCGATTTCGGCGTCGGTCAGGCCGCTGTACGCCTTGCCGATCGTCAGGAGTGTCGGGTCCGACTCCGAAGCGCGGACGGCAAAGGTGTAATCGGAGAGGACATGTCGTCGCTTGCCATGCCCCCACTCGACCGCCGTCACGACGACATCGAGGCTCGCCAGCGCCCGTTTTACCTTCCGCCATTCCGCGCCACGTCGCCCCGGTGTATAGGCGGAATGCGGCAACTTGACCATCAATCCCTCGTTGCCGCGCGCTCGTGCCGCCGCGAAGAGCGCGTCGATCTCCGCCGGGTCGGTGACGCGCTGGGCGCGCGAGAGGCGGACGGGACTTCCTACCCCACTTGCCCCCTTTCCCCTGACGGAAGGGAGTGAGTCGGCGTCCGCGTCCTGGTCGTCTCGATGAAGATTGATCTCATCGAAAGGGGATATGCCGGGTTGTTGGAGGAGGGCAGCAAGGAGGGCGCGGCGGTCGGTCAGGGGGCGGGCGAAGAGGAGGTCGCCGCCATGGGAGAGGAGATCGAAGGCGACGAGGACGACGGGGATGTCGCGCAGGACATCCTCGGTGACCGCTTTGCGGCCGAGGCGCTGCTGGAACTGGGTGAAGGGCAGCACCCTCCCCTCCCGCTCGCCGATGATCTCGCCATCCAGCACGAAGGGGCCGGGCAGCGCGAGCAGCGGCGCGTGTAATTCCGGGAAACGGTGCGTTACGTCGTCGAGGGTGCGCGAGTAAATAGCGAGGCGATCGCCCTCCCGATGCACCTGGGCGCGGATACCGTCGAACTTGTCCTCGACGAGCGCCCATCCCTCGGGCAGGTTCGTCAATGCCTCCTCCGGAGAGGCGGCGGGTGTGGCGAGCATCGCGCCGAGTGGGTGGAAAAGGCGGAGTTCCGCCCGCTCCAATGTCCCGGCGCGGGCGAGGACGGCGACTTCGCCGAGATCGCCGAGCAGCATCGCCGCGTGGCTGACCGCCGCCAACGGCCGCCCGAAGCCGCGCGCCAGCGCATCCTCGACGAGCCCCTGCTTGAGGCCGATGCGCAGGTCGCCGGAGACGAGTTTGACGAGATAGGCCGCTTCGAGCGGCGTGGCACGGCGCAGCAGATCGGTGAGCAGGAGCGTCTTCGCCTTCGTCCCGGTAGTAACGGCAAGTTCTTCCACCGCCGTCTCGACCGCCACGAGGGTGAGTGTCGCATCGGTAGGCAGATGGCCGGGCAGAATCTGCCGCGCCACCTCACCGAGTTCGCCCAGGCGCACGGAGAGGGGCGCGATCTCCTCGCGCGTCATCCCGGAGAGGGTGACAAGTGTCTGGACGATGGCCGCGCCGCCGACCTGCAAGACGCGCATATCGTGTTGCGGGAAGACCTGCCCGGCGATGTAGCGCGCCGCGATGGCGAGGTCGTTATCGCCGAGCGCCGTGAAATAGTCGGCAAGCAGGGCCATCTTCTCCAGTTTTTTCGTCGTGCCGCGCACACGATCCGCCACCGCCGCCAGCGTCTCGAACGGCACGGACGGCGCCTTCTGCGCGAACGTCACCGGCGTCATGATCGGCCAACCGATTGAACCGCAAAGACGCGAAGGACGCGAAGAACGCGAAGAACGCAAAGGGAACCGATAATAGAGATATAGTGCCGCAGGCAGTGCGCGCGTGAAGGCTGTTGTCCTTTTCCCACTTCGCATTTTCTTCGCATTTTCTTCGCGGCCTCTGTGTTCTTTGCGTCTTTGCGGTTCAATCGGTTTGTATTCCCGTTTACATGCCGGCGAGAAAGTGGGCGTCGATACCGCGCTCGCGGAGGATAGTGGCGAATTTCGTGCCACCATGGACGGTGTAGACACGTTGCGCGCCGCTCTCCTCGACGTAGCGGATGAGATCGTCGAAGCCCGCATGGTCGGAGAGCGGTAAGACGCGGCCGACATCCCTGTAGATATTGAACGCGCCGGGATGGAGCGCCCAACCGGTGAGCAGGATCGTGCGCACCGGGGCAATGGCGCGGAGCATGGCGTGCTTGCGCACGGAGGGCGGGCAGAGCAGGACATTGTCCGCCACTTTGCCGCGTTCATAGCGCACGTACGGGCCGGGGAACGAGACGCCGCACTCCTCATAGATGCGACAGAGTGTGTCCACCGCGCCGTGGCACATGACCGGATAGCCCCAGCCGGTGAGCAGGTGCAATGCCTCCTGCGCCTTGCCGAGGGCATAGCCGAGGACGACGGGCACCTCCCCTTCGGCATAGGCCGCCTCGATTTCCTCCTGAAGCGCGGCATGGATGGTGGCATCGGGCGGGAAGATATAGCGCGGCTCGCCGAAGGTGCATTCGATAATCAGCACGTCGCATGGCACGATGACGCCGTTCTCCGCAGCGACATTCGGGCGCAACTTCATATCGCCGGTGTAGCAGATGCGCGTGCCGCCCACCTCGATCAGCGCCTGCGCCGAGCCGAGGCAATGACCGGCGGGGTAGAGGGTCAGTCGGGCGGGCGTCTCGCCCGGTAGATCGACCGGCTCACCGTAGGGGATAACGGTCACCTCCCCTTCGGAATCCCGCAAGCGATGGCGGAGGATGCGCACCGTCTCCGGCGTCGCGATGATATGACCGTGCGCCTCGATATGATCGGCATGGCCGTGCGAGACGAAAGCACGCTCGCGCGGGAGGTGCGCGTCGAGCCAGAGATCGAGCGCGGGCAGATGCACCCCGTCATCGAAGACGATTTCGATATCGCTCACTCTTGATCCTCTCTCGCAGCATATCCGCACAGAAAGACAATGCACCCGTCGCTCGCGTCCCCACAGAAGGCTCTCCTCACAGACAATAGGTAGACAACGTGTTTACAGAGATGGCCGAGCATTGTCAAAGGAGAAGACAAAGGAATGTACGCGTACGTTCTAGGATTCCGTCCGGGGCTCGCCACCGACGAATCGGATACGGAGCGCGCCGTCACGCATCCGCGCGCCGGTAGCGGTGCGACGGGCGAGCATGTCGGGCAACATGACGTGGTGCTTGTGCCAGCCGACCTGGATATCCAATTCATCGCCGCGCTGGTGGAGATCGACCGCCTCCATCTCCGTGAACGGCAGATCGAGGATGAGGACGATGGCGTCCCCTTCCTGCTCGATCCGTTGCGGCTGGCCATGATAGAAGAATTGCGCCGGATCGCGGTCGCCGTAGAGTTCATCCGCGACGCGCGAAAGGAGCGGCACGCCGATGATCTCCTCGGTGAAATAGGGCGCGGTGAAGCGCGGCAAGGGGCCGAACGATTCGTCGATCACCCGCTGATACTTCGCCTGCGTCTCACGCAACGAATCATAGAGAGCGCCATCGCCGCCCGCCGGGAGAACACGATTGATGACGACGCCATCGACGAGGTAGTTGAAGAGGCTCAGATAGGTCAATGACCGTTGCGCCTCGCGGATCACCATCCGTTCGAGGTTGACGACGACGCGTACGGAGGTGATGGCGGGATTGGTGAGCAGATCGCGCACCGCCGTCAGGCGCGCGACCATTGTATCGACCGATTCGAAGACGTCGTCCCCTGCGACGGGCATCGAGGTGACGCGCCGGACAACCGGCCGCATCATCTTCGCCATGCGGCGGACGGTCGGGAAGAGGCGCTCCATCCACCAACTCATCACGTCCGGCAGGCTGAGCAATTTCAGGGTCTCGCCGGTCGGCGCGGCGTCGACAATCACCGTGTCGTACGCGCCGCTCTCCGCGTGTCCCTTGATGCGCAGGAGGGCAAACAACTCTTCCGTGCCGGGCATGACGGTCAGTTCCTCGTTCGTCAGCCCCTCGAAGCCCTGCCAGGCGAGGAGGTCCGTCAAGTACTGCTGCACGCGTCCCCAGTTGCGCTCCATCTCGTGCAGGGCATTCACTTCCTGCGCCCAGAGATGCGGCGCGATCTGTAACGGCTCCGCACCGAGCCGAGTGTCGAGCGCGTCGCCGAGGGAGTGCGCGGCGTCCGTGCTAAGGACGATCGTGCGCTGGCCGCGTTCGGCGCACCGCAGCGCGGTTGCCGCTGCGACGGTCGTCTTACCGACGCCACCCTTCCCCGTATGAACAAGAATCCGTACCATTTGTCCCTCGGTTCACCAGATCGTTGCCAGGAGCGCACTTCACTGTCAGTATCGCACCGGCAGGTGGCAGCGTCACCCGAGATAACGCGCTCCACCGCTGAATAACGGCCGGGTAGATGCGTGATACGCCTGTAATCGCACGCGCCAGACAATGGCCGTGACCGGGGCCGCACTCGTGGCCGCGTTCCTGCAATTCTAGTGCGAAATATCCATACACGGTTCTCCATAGGCAACCTTTGTCAGCAATATCGACTAATCTTTCAACAATACGCGATGTGAGAGAGGGCATTTACACCTTTTCATTGTCGCAAGGAGAGATAATGCTTTTGGTACGTTTGCCGACATAGCACGTATTTTGCAGACGAAAAGGTGGCCCGATCCGTCGTGAAACGTCCCTCCTCAGGGGCACAATCGGTGGATGACCTTCCACATCAGGAACTACCGATTGCACGGCAGCGCCCCCCGCACAGCGTGGCGTTCGATGTTTTTCCGTAGAAGAATACCGGTTGGCCTACTCTGTAGTGCGGCGCTGACCTCGCCGGACGATAGCCTTTTGGTGGCCTCACGGCTTTACATAATTACAAGTGCATACTCGATCGTTCGTGGCTTTGACTGACATCGATGACGCAGGCATTGAAAGCGCCATCTTCTGGGGATGCTCGATAGGTGGGCACGTTGGATACGCCATCGTCCGCAATGCTCCCACGCCGTTCCGCGCAGTGAGCATCGGTGGGATCCACCGCTACCCACGCAACGCCGAGCCGATCTACTGACGAGCTGAAGCGCTCCGTACCGGGGGCACGGTCGGCTTCGCTGCGGAGATGCGGGCGCGACTACTCGACAACGATGCCGACGCCCTCGCGGTGTGCAACATCGCGATTGGCGAAGCGCCGAGTTTTGCGGACACGCTCCGCAATCTTGCGATCCGCATGTTCGAGCGTTTCTCAGGGCATCAGGGATATGTCGAATGCTAATGGGCAGCATTCCGAGGCAGCGTGCGTCATCATTAGCGCGCCTATCCGATGACTAGCAGCCCGCGCAGTGGTATGCCGATCCTATCACAAACGTACAGGCTCACGATAGGCGTCCGCTACGGGCATTCAATGAGCAAGATGTCCTATTGCAAAAAAACGCCCTGCTACGGGGCGTACAATGCGAAATCGTGATTTTCCATAAGAAATAGCGGCCTTTTCGGCCTGTTCAGGACAATTACGCACCCGGCCCGCTATCCGGCGCGAAGGGGAGCTTCTTGCCGGGGTTCATGATGCCGTGCGGGTCGAGCGACCGCTGCATCTGGCGCATCAGCGTGACGGCCGCGCCGAGTTCGGCATCGGCGTAGTCGCGGCGGACGACGCCGATACCGTGCTCGCCGCTCGTCGTGCCGCGATATTCGAGGGCGAGGTTATGGATGTCCTCGGTGAGCAACTTGGCGCGTTCGATCTCCGCCGGCGTGTGATGAACGACGATCGCGCTATGCACATTGCCGCTGCCGATGTGGCCGTAGAGGACGACGGCGACCTGACGCTTCTCCGCCGCCTCGGCAATCTTGCGCAAGGCGGCGGGCATGTCTTTGAGCGGGACGCAGATGTCCTCGCCCATGCCGACGCGCGTCCCGCCGGCGATGACCAGCGAGGAGGCCGCGCCGAGCGCCGCCCGCCCCGCCCAGAGCGGTTCCATCTCCTTCGGGTTGGTGGCCGTCTCAACGCTCGTCGCCAACTCGCGCGCCACCTGCTCGATGCGGCCGACGGTGTCCGCGACGACCGCCGAGGTGCCGTCCGCCTCGATGAGGAGCATCGCGGCGCATTCGATCAATTTCAGTTCCGGTTTATAGATATTGACGGCGCGGATGGCGGAGCGGTCCATGATCTCCAGCGCGGCGGGGAGGATGCCGCCGCGGAAGATGCGGCGCGTCATCTCGGCGGCGTCCTCCAAGCTGTCGAAGCGGGCGACGACCAGGCCGCGCGACTCCGGCTTCGGGATGATGCGCAGGCGCAACTGGGTGATGACGCCGAGCGTCCCCTCGGACATGATGAAGAGGGGCGTGAGGTTGAGGCCGGAGACCGATTGGAGCGCCTTGGACCCCTCGCCCCCTGTCCAGATCACCTCACCCGTCGGCAAGACAACTTCCAGGCCGAGGACGTAATGCAGCGTCGGCCCGTATTTGACGGCGCGCATGCCGCTGCTGTTGTTGGCGGTCATGCCGCCGACGCTGGCGATCTTGCTGCTGCCGGGATCGGGCGGGAAGATCATGCCGTAGCGGGCGAGCGCGTCGTTGAGATTGGCGTGGATGACGCCGGGCTGACAGAGCACCTGCAGATTGTCGGCGTCGATCTCGGTGATGCGATCCATCACGTTCATTGCGATGACGATGCCGCCGTAGTGCGCCACCGCGCCGCCGCTGTACGCCGACGCCGAGCCGCGCGGTACGACGGGCACGGTGTAGCGGTTCGCCACCCGCATGACGGTGACGACATCCTGCGTGTCGCGCGGCAGGACGACGCAATCGGGCCGGCCCGGGTGCGCCTCGGAATTGAATGAGGCGTCATAGGTGTAGGGGAAGAGCGCCGCCGGGTGGGTAAGGACTCGCTCCGCGCCGAGCAACCGCACCAGTTCCGCGACCGCCGCCCGCGCGTCCTCGTCCCGCCGCAGCAGGGGCGGCGGCTGGGCGTCCATCCCCGCCGTCGCGACCAACTTCTCCTCCGTCACCGACATCGCGGCCTCCTGCCTACCCCCTAGCCCCCTCCCGAGGCGGGAAGGGGAACCGGATCAGATAGTGTCGCTGTTCATTCCCCTCTCCTCCCCTTCCCGTTTCGGGAGGGAGTCAGGGGGTAGGTCGTCATTCTAGCACGGCGCGCTGTGCTACACTCCGGCGTGCATCCGATAGATACATGCGACGGCAGAGAGGAGTGAGCGCCCGTGACGAACGATAACGAGACGACGACTCGCACCGCGATCGAGGATGGTGTCGGCGTCGCCGAAACGCCGCAATCGAACGTGGATATGTCTACAACCGGACCCGAGGAGATGGCGGCATACGGTAGCGTACCGGAGCGGATGACCCAGACCGCGCTTGAGCACGTCTGGATCCACACGCGCAACTACGTCGAACTGGCCGAGCAGCAGGGCATGCGCGTCTTCGATCACGGCAAGGACGAGTTCCTCTACGATGTCTACGGCACCGAATACATCGACGGCCTCGCCGGGCTCTGGGTCGTCAATGCCGGGCACGGGCGCGCGGAGATCGCGGAGGCGATGGCAGCGCAGGCCGCGAAACTCGCCTACGTCTCGTCGTTCAGCTTCACGAGCGTCCCGGCGGTGGAGTTGGCGGAGAAGATCGCCGCACTGACGCCGGGCGATTTGCAGCGCGTCTTCTTCTGCTCGGGCGGCTCGGAAGCGGTCGAATCGGCGATGAAGATCGCCAAGCAGTACCAGACGCTGAAGGGGTACGGCAAGCGGTACAAGATGATCGCGCGGCGCGGGTCGTATCACGGCGCGACGTTCGGGGCGATGAGCCTGACGGGTAGCCGGACGCCGTACGAGCAATACTACGGGCCGCTGATGTCCGGCGTGCGGCATGTCGCCTGGCCGAACTGCTATCGCTGCGAGTTCGGCCTCACCTACCCCTCATGCAATCTCCAATGCGCCAAAGCGGTCGAGCAGATGATCGAGTTCGAGGGGCCGGAGACGGTCGCCGCCGTGATTGCCGAGCCGATCAGCACCGCGCAAGGGACGGTCGTGCCCGTGCCGGAATACCTGCCGATGCTGCGCGAGATCACCGAGCGCCACGGCGTCCTGCTTATCCTCGATGAGGTAATCAACGGCTGGGGCCGCACCGGCAAGTACTTCGCCACCGAGCATTGGCCCGGCGTCGTGCCGGATATCATGACGATGGCGAAAGGGCTCTCCAGCGGCTACGCGCCGATCGCGGCGGCGGTGGCGCGACCGGCGATTTTCGAGCCCTTCTCGGCGGACGCCAAGAGCGCCATCTCGCATGGTCTGACCTTCGGCGGGCACGCCGCCGCGTCCGCGGCGGCGATTAAGAATCTCGAGATCTTCGCCCGTGAGGGGCTGGTCGAGCGGGCCGCAGCGATGGGCGAGTACTGGAAGACGGGTCTCAATGACCTGAAGAAGCACCCGACGGTCGGCGACGTGCGCGGCATCGGCATGTTGTGGGCGATCGAGTTCGTCAAGGATAAGGGAACGAAGGAGCGCTGGGGCAACGACAGCGCCTTCATCCAGCGGATCAAGCGCGAGACCGAGCAGGCGGGCCTCCTCACCCGCACCGGCGACATCATCCAACTCGCACCGCCACTCGTCACGAAGCGCGACACCATCGACCGCATTACCGCGATCATCGACCGCGCCATCACCACCGCCGAACAAGCGGAAGGGATCACGATCGGGAATTAGCCACAGAGACACAGGGGCACAGAGGGGGCGCGGAGAAAGAGAAGGGAGGAGAGGAAATTTTTGATCCCCTCTCCTCCCTCTCTCTGTGCGCTTCGTCTCTCAGCGGCTCATTCCCCTTACGGCGTCGCGGTGGGGGTGAGCGTGTCCTGCGGGGCGGTTGTCGGCGTCGGGGTGAGGACGGTGGCGTCCGGCGGGACGGCGGCGCCGGGGGTGTCGTTGTCCGTTGTCTGATCGTGCTGCTGATAGAGGCTCTGCCCCAAGTCCATGAACTGCATGATGATGGCGTTGATCTTCGCCTCCGCGTCGGCGACCGTCTCGTCCTTATCGTGCGCGGACGCATTCAACTGCTGCTGCATCTGATTAACGAGGTCCCTGACGTTATCCGGCACCTGCGTCGGGTCGTCCACCGGCACAACGTATTGGTAGGCGTCCGCGACCGTCGTGCAGCCGGTACATTTGACGTTGAGCGCGACCGCCGCGTTCTGCGGCGCAACCGTTGTCGCCGTGCGGCTACGCAAATCGATCTGCAACGCGACGGCGAAGGTCTGGCAATTCGTGCATGAGCCGATTGCCTGCGCGTAGTTCACCGGCTGGACGTTGTCGCCGGGGATATGGTTGAGCTGAATCTTCGCCTTCACGCGCAGGCGGTTGTCGGTCTTATTCTGTACCTTAACGATATTATTGCTGCCCCCGCCGTTGGGGATCTCCTGGAAATCGGCATGATCGTCCGATGCCGACGCGGCGGGCCCACCGGTTGCCGGTGTGTCGGTGCTTGTGGTCGCGGGCGAGGGAGCGGGCGTACTGCTCATCGTGCCGACTGGCGCAGCCGCCGACCCGGCGGGTGTTGCGGCCGCGCTCCCCGTGGGTGTTGACGCCGCCGTGGTCGGCGCGGTGGTGGCGGTGGGCGCGACGGTAGCCGTCGGAGCCGTCGTCGCGGTCGGTACGGGCGTCGACGGTGGCGCGCCGAGGCCACCGACCGTGTTATCGGCTGTGGTGGTAGGATCGTCGGCGCGCGTCGCGATGCCGCCGAACGCGATACTCAGGATGAGCACAATCACGAAAAATGGGGTAAACCAACGGGTGCGCCGGTGTGCGGACGAATGCGATCTCACAGGTGCGAACTCCTTTCGTTCATCGAACACATCGCTACGGCGTCGGCGTTGGCGGCACGGTCGGCGCCGCGCCCGAATTACCGGGGACGGGGGTACCGGCGGGCGCGGTCTGCGGCGCGGCTCCCGCCGGGGCGGTGCTCAACGGCGCCGTACTCGCGGGCGTGGCGCCCGTGCCCACGGGTGCGGCCGTCGCCGGGGTAGTGGGCGGCGCGACGGTCGAGAGTGAGGCCCCCGTCGCGACCGGCGCGGATGCACTACTCGCCGGGGCGGTGCTCACCGGCGCGGGTGGCACGGTCGGCGCGATGATGGGCGCGCGGATGGGCGCCTGCGTGACAACCGGAGGCTGCGTCGGCACGCTGGTCGGCACCGGCGTGGCGCTCGTCGGCGTCGTCACGGCGGTTGCGCCCGGCGTACCACTCCCCGGCGTGCCGGGGGGCGTTGCGCCGGGCGTGCTACTCGGTGTACCTGTGGCGCCGGGCGTTCCTGCCCCGCCGGGGGTGCCGGACGCGCCGGGTGTGCCGGTGGCGCCCGGAGTTCCGGCCGGCGTCGCCGCAGCGGTCGCCTGATCGGGTGCGGCGGTGGGAGCGATGACCGGCGAGCGGAAGGGCACGGACACGGCGGGCGGCAGCGCGTCGGCGACCGTGCCGCGCTCGTTCGCGGCGATCGGCGTCCAGTTATTCTGCGCCGCCACCGGGCCCGACTGGCCGCCGAAGGAGAAATTCGGCACCCAAAGATAGACGAGCAGCGCGGCGATCGCGGCGGTCGCGAGCGAGCCGATCACGCGGCGGCCCGGCGTCGGCTTGGCCCAGTTCCAGAGCAGCCGCATCATCGTGCGACCGAGCGTGAAGAGGGTGAAGCCCAACCCGGCCACCGGCAGGGCCAGCAGGAGGATCTGCAGGGCGGCGAGCGCGACGCCGCCGTAGTGGCCGCCACTCAATGCGCTCGACAGCGCGCTCCCCTGCTTGTGGAACGAATCCCAGGCGGTGGCGAGGATGCGCGGCACATTCTTCAGCATCTCGAAGAGCAGGAAAGCGAGAATCGGGATGGTGACGATGATGTAGAGCGCGAACAGGACCTTCACCCACCGCTTGAATTCCGGCAGTTTCTCGTCCCCGTCCTTCTTCTTGATCGGCAGCACGCTGCGCAGGAAGGGGCCCATATACGAGAAGAAATCCGGGATGCCGGTGACGTCCGCGAGCGTCCAGTAGCCGTCCAGCCGCACGAAGGGCAGGCATTGGTGGATGATGTCGACATCGATGAGCAGCACACCCAGCAAAAGGAATGATTGCCCGGTCAGCGCGTAGAGCCCGACGAGACCGAGGCAGAAGATCAGGTTGAAATAGAAGCCGCCCAGATCGGTGCGCACGCGCGCCCAGCGGCCCAGCCGATAATTGTCCGTCACATCGGTGTAAAAGGCGGGATAGACGAGGTAGAACCCCATCCCCATGCCGCGCACCTCGCCGCCACCGTATTCGAGCGCGGCGGCGTGACCAAACTCATGCCAGGCGGTGCCGACGATGATGACGCCCAACAGCACGAGCGTCAGCCACGGCTTGTAGACGGCCTCGTGGATGCTGCTCGCGATGCCATGCACGAAAAAGAGCCACCCCTGCGCAACGAAGCAGACGAGCAGCATGGCGATCAAAATCGGCGGGAAGAAGAGGATTTTGAGAATCTTCGTCGCCGGGGTGATCAGCCCGCGCGGCAGGACCTTCGTCTTCATGTTGATCTTCAGCGGTGAGCGGGCCATCCCCTCCCCCGCCGCGTTGGTGCCCGCAACCTGCCCGTCCGCGCCGACGACGACGCCGAGCGGGATCAGTTTGCTGCCGATCAACTGCCGCACATTGTCCGCCGTGACCTCCCGATCGATCGCCTCGGACATGCGCGTCGCGATCTCATCGACCGAGCGCTGACCGTCGATCTGCTCGGCGACGTGATAGAGGAGTTCGGTCAGGTGGATGAACTGGCCGTCCCGCTGGACCATCCACTGCGGCTCGGCGAAGCCGCTCTCCTCCATCTCACCGCTCATCACGATATTCGGGGCGAGCGCGGGAGGATCGGGGATGTCGGCGGCGGGCGGCGTGGCGCCGGCAGCGGGGCGGTTGCCGTCCGGCGCAGGCTGCCCGTTCGAGGGCGCGCCAGGGGTGGGGTGCGGGGAGGCCGACGGAGATGTTGTCACTGCGTCATGGCGCGTGATCGGGGGCATTGCGGCGCTCCTCGTCATCAGGGTTGTACGACACGGGTGAAACGGATCGACCCGCGCTCGATGCTCGATGTGTATCACTTCACGCAAAGGGGCTACTCGGTGCCGCCCACACGGGCTCAGGAAACGGCGGGCAGCGTCGGTCCTGGATCGACGTGCGGCGTGGGATCAGTGGCGATAGGGGGCTGCATGGACGGGTCCATCGGGAGCGCGTTACCGGGGTTGATAATGGACATTTCCTCGCGATCGGGGAGGAAATTGCCCTGCTGCGCCGCGAGTTCTTCCGCCGTCAGTTCTTGCTTCTTCTCTTTCGGCATTGTGCCGTTCCTCCTCGCAACCGACCACTTCAGGGTGGGTTCGCGAGCGAGGCGGCGCCATTGATGTGATGCGCCGCCTCGCTCTGCGGTACTTACGTCGTGGATTGATCGATCGGCGTCTGCTGGGTCGCGTCTGCTATCGCCTTCGAGTTATCGGAGAGCACATTTGCGGCTACCGCAGCATTCACCGGCACGGCCAGATTCGCATTGATGAGCGACATCTCCTCGCGATCAGGGAGCTGCTCGCCACCTTGATTCTCGATCTCGTCCGCTGTCAGTTCTTTCTTCTGCTCGTTCGCCATGTGAGGGTCCCTTTCACTACGCTCCACGCATTGCGGAGACGATTAGGTGGTGCTCTGGTCGATCGGGGCGGTCTGCTGGGCGTTCGCCGTGGCGGTGGAGTTGTCGGAGAGCACGTTGAGCGCCGCCGCCAGGTTGACCGGCGCCGCGACGTTCGCGTTCACCAGCGACATCTCCTCGCGGTCGGGCAACTGCTCCCCGCCCTGCGCCTCGATCTCTTCCGCCGTCAGTTCCTTCTGCTCTTTCTCCGTCATCTCACATTCCCTTTCATTCCATGCGGCCCACCATGGGCCAATCAATGAACCGCGTCGCTTCGTCTAGGTGGTGCTCTGATCGATCGGTGCATTCTGAACGGCATTGCCCGTTGCGGTGGAGTTGTCCGAGAGGACGTTCGCCGCCACCGCCGCATTGATCGGGGCGGCCGCATTCAGGTTCAGCAGGCTCATCTCCTCGCGGTCGGGCAACTGCTCGCCGCCCTGCGCCTCAAGTTCCTCTGCCGTCAGTTCCTGCTTCTTCTCGTCAGCCATACTAGTGCCTCCTTCTGCGTAACCCGTGGACCGCATCGTTGGTCCTACGTATGCTTCCGGCCAATCATGCAGACGGTTCCCCATGCTGCTCGATGGGCGCCACCTGGGTTGCGGAAGCATGAGCCGTGCCATCATCGTGCCCGACATTCTTCGCGATTTTGATATTGGTGCGACGCGCGACGTTGATATGGCTGCCGCTATTGCCGCGTGCCGCCGCCTCGCGGATGGTGCGTTTGGCCGCGTCGCGCACCTCTTTCATGCCACGTTTGAGATCGTCACTACCGCTCATTCGGGACCCTCCTTTCGGCGAAATCGCTCCCACGCAGTAGGCAAGAAGGGTGCCAGACACCGACGATGAGCGCGGAGGTTACGCGACAGCACGTGCCGTGGATGCTTACCGAGGGCCAGATGGCGTTGCTATAATCGCGTCTGCCGCGATCGACGGCATCGGGCAGTGCATCGCTGTGGGAGGGGTCGGCCAATGGTGCTCTACGTCCTGAAGTGGGATATCCCGCCGGAGACGCGCGCGGAATATGCGGGCTGGTTGATCCCGGCGATCGAGCGCACACTCGCGGCGCCGGGCGTGATCGAGTATCGCGCCTATTCGACGATTGCCGGGCCGTCGCGCAAGGTCGCGACCTATCAATTCGCCGACTTGGCGGCATGGGAAGCGTGGTATCGCCACCCGGATGTGCAGCAGGCGCTCGACGAGTGGCAGACACTGACCACCAACCGGACACGAGATCTCTGGGGGCCGGACACGACCGTCATCCGCCCGGACGGAGCGCGCGGCGATGGATGAGATGGCGTTCCCCAGCCTGCGCGTGGATGGGCAGGTGGCGCTGGTGACGGGCACCGGCACGGGTATCGGCCAGGCGTGCGCCCTCGCGCTCGCGGCGGCGGGCGCGCACGTCGTCCTCACCGAACTCCCCGACCGCCTCACCGCCGCCGAGGCGACCGCGCGGACCGCCGCCGAGGCGTACGGCGTCGAGACACTGGTGACGCCGCTCGACGTGACGCACCTCGACCAGATCGACGCGGCGGTGGCGCGTGCCTCGGAGCGCTTCGGGCAGATCGATATCCTCGTCAACAACGCCGGTATCAATACGCCCCAGTGGGCGCTCGATATCACCGAGCAGACGTGGGATCGCATCCTCGATGTCAATCTGAAGGGCGTCTTTTTCATGGCGCAGGCGGTCGGGCGCGGCATGATTGCCCGCCGGAGCGGGAAGATCATTGCTATCGCCTCGCAAATGGGCGTCGGCGGCTACGAGCGGCGGGCGGCTTACTGCGCCAGTAAGGCCGGGGTGATCAACCTGACCCGCGCACTCGCCGTGGAGTGGGCGCGCCACGGCCTGCGTGTCAATTGCGTCGGCCCGACCTTCGTGGAGAGCGCCACGAACGCGACGCTCTTCCAGGACGAGGCGTTCTATCGAGAGACCGTCGCGCATATCCCGACGGGCCGGATCGCCAAGCCAGCCGACATCGTCGGCGCGGTCGTCTTCCTCGCCTCGCCGGCATCCGCCATGGTCAACGGCCATACGCTGCTCGTCGATGGCGGCTGGTCCGCATGGTAACGCGATCAGTGATACACGAGGACGCGGGCTGGCAGAATCCAGCCCGCGTCCTGTTTGTCCGTGTCGGTATTTCCCTCGCGTGGCGCGACGGCCGCCCCGGCTAGCTGGTCTGCGTGATCGGGGTGTTCTGGACGGCATTCGCCGTCGCGGTCGAGTTGTCGGAGAGGGCATTGAGGGCGATCGGCCGCATTGATCGGCGCCGCGACGTTCGCGTTGATGAGGGACATCTCCTCACGGTCGGGCAATTCCTCGCCCTGTTGCTGGCCGCAAGTTCTTCGGCGGTCAAAGCCTGCTTCTTCTCATCGGCCATTGTCATGTTCCTTTCCGAGCCTCTGTTGACGGAGGGCTGCTTCCCCTTCCCGATGCGGGAGGGGGAGCAACGGAAGGCGAACCTCGCCTTAGGTCGTCGACTGGTCGATCGGTGTCTGCTGCAGCGCGCCGGCACCGGCGGTCGAGCCGTCCGAGAGGACATTCGCGGCGATCGCCGCATTGACCGGGATAGCGGCATTGAGGTTGACGAGCGACATCTCATCGCGCTCGGGCAACTCTTCGCCTCCTTGCTGCTCCAATTCGTCCGCCGTCAGTTCGCGCTTCTTCTCGTCGGCTCATGACTCACTCCTTTATTCGCACCCCGATGATCCATAAAGAGCCGCGATTAGGTCGTGCTCTGATCGATCGGTGCGTTCTGGACAGCATTCGCCGTCGCGGTCGAGTTGTCGGAGAGGACATTCGCGGCGATCGCCGCATTGATCGGCGCCGCGATGTTCGCGTTGATGAGGGACATCTCCTCGCGATCGGGGAGTTCCTCGCCCTGCTGCTGATCGAGTTCTTCCGGCGTCAAGGCTTGCTTCTTCTCATCGGCCATTGTGTGACTCCTTCCGTCCCATCGGGACGTCTACCCGCCGCAATCGGCGGGGCTGCCTAACTGGTCTGCGTGATCGGGGCGGTCTGCTGGGCGTTCGCCGTGGCGGTGGAGTTGTCGGAGAGCACGTTGAGCGCCGCCGCCAGGTTGACCGGCGCCGCGACGTTCGCGTTCACCAGCGACATCTCCTCGCGGTCGGGCAACTGCTCCCCGCCCTGCGCCTCGATCTCTTCCGCCGTCAGTTCCTGCTTCTTCTCGTCGGACATGGACACTGCCTCCTTCTGCTATAACCCGTAGCCCTCTCATACCGGGGCTTATTTACCTCTTCCACGCGCCCTCGCTATCGGTTCCCTCCGCGCGATGCGTGGCGTCCTGCGATGCGTCCGGCGTTTCGACTGGTCCGATTGCCACCTCCTTACGACATCCCATTGCCATGCGTTGTGAGCATGACCCATGCCACGGTTGGCAGGCACAGGCTCGGCGGCAGGTCGCGTGGCGCGCAAGAAACGCCGGGCGCGCCAGAGCCAGCACGGTGATTCCCGCAGAGTGTCAGTTGGGGGATATGTTGGTTTATTGCGGGCTGGGATCCGGCTAGGTGGGTTGCACATCTTCCCCGGCGAGGATGCGCCGGAGGGTAGCGAGGGCACGGAACTGGAGGGCGCGGACGGCGTCCTCGCGCTTGTCCATTGCCTGCGCCACCTCGCGCCCGCTCATCCCTTGGACGAAGCGGAGAACGATCACCTCGCGCTGATCCTCGGTGAGGGCATGGAGTGCCTTGAGAAGGTCCGCCGAGTCGATGTTGAGGTCCAGCGGCGCGCTGGCGTCCTCGATGCTCTCATGCACCTCGGGGATGAGCGTTACCGTCGGGCGGAGGGCGCGGTAATGGTCGACAACGCGGTTATGCGCGAGGCGATAGAGCCAGGCGAGGAAAGGGACACCCTGCTCGCGGTAGCGGCCCATCGCCCGCCAGGCGCTCTCGAAGATCGCTTCGGTCAGGTCCTCGGAGTCGGACGCATCGCGGATGCGCGCGGCAACGTAGCGGGCAATCGTTGCGCGGTGCCGCTCGTAGAGGAAACCGAACGCCTCACGGCTCCCCTGGCGCGCCGCGAGGATGAGTGTCGCCTCGTCCATCTCGGGGGAGGGGAGCATACCGGACGATGCGGCCTCATCCCGCGCCGCCCGGCGCGCGGCAATGGCGCGGATTGTCGTCGCCCGGCGCATCGTCGTCGTTTGGGGCAGGTCAGCCACCGCGCTCGCGGCCCCCATCATCGCTCATCAATTCTGTCCACCCGGGTGGACTTCCATAGTGTACGGACATGTACATATCGCACGTTCACCGTGGCCGTATGTCGCCGAGTGCGGCCCGGCTGCGGCGGAGGTTGGCGTGAGGCGTCTCATCGGGGACTGAGCAGCCATTGGCGAGGATGAACTTCCGCCCGCCGGTTTGTTCTACGGCATCCTGCGCCTCGGCGATCACTGCCCGCTCATCGCCCTTGGCGAGTGCGCCGAATTCGTGCAGCCCGCCCATGAAGCACTTGTCGCTCTTCAGTCGGACCTCGCGCAGCGAGAGGCCCGTCAGCCGGTCGCTCCAACTGAGCACTTGCACAGGATAATCGACGGCGAGGTCCATCAGGAGGTCATGGTCGCCGTGGACGTGGCAGACATTCAGCCAGCCGCTCTCGGCTCCGCGCAGGGCGATGAAATCGTAGGGGCGACCAAACTCCCGGTAGCCCACCTCGCCGAGGCCGTCGGTCGTGATGCCCTGCAATGCGTAGTAGACGCCGTCCGCGCCCGCAGTGATGGCGGCGGCGATGTTGCGTTGCAAGTTCTCGGCGATCACGCCGAGCGCGTGATGGACGGCGGCGGGATGCTCACGCAGGTGACGCGTGAAGGTCTCCGCATCGGCGGCGAAGCGGCGCACCTCGGCGACGGGGTTGTAGATGGTCAGGATGATCGGCGTCTCCGCGCCCAGCGCCTCGCGCAACATACGGATGGCGACGAGTCGCTGCCCGAACATGCCCTGATCGGGCGCAACGGCCTCGATCAGCCGCCAATCCTCGGGCTCGCTGATCGCGCGGCGCGGGAAAGGGTAGGGGAGATCGGGCATGATCTTGACGATGTCGAGGTCGAACTCCTGGTCGAAGAAGCGGAGCGTCGCCTCCGCCATCCGCGCGCCGGATCCGGCCGGTCGGAAGTGATGCCAGAAACAGAGCGGCAGCCGGTCCACCGCGTGCCCGCTCACGGCGGCACGCACGCGCTCGATCCGCGTCATCTCCTCCATCGCTCTCCCCCTTCTGGTTGCGCTCGCCACATTCGCGCACACACGCGGCAGCCAGATCAGCCCACCCCAACGTCCCGCGCGAATAATGCTGAGTCTACCACAAGCGTGTACTAGCGGAGAACGTACACATGAGTAGCCAGTAGGCAGTAGCCGGTAGCCAGTAGTCGGTGGGTCTTCTACCGTTCCGGCTACTGGCTACCGGCTACTGCCTACTGGCTACTGCCTCATCACGTCCCGAGGCGCGGGATGGGGTCGGCGTTGCGTGGGGTGAAGTTCATCCACCGCTGATGGATCGATTGCCAGGTGGTGGCGCCTCGCCAGAAAGGGGTTTCGCCGCGCGGGACGCCGCCGAGCCGCTCGTCCGGGGAGAGGATGCGGTAGCGGGCGAAGAGCCAGCCATCGTTGCCGAAGGCTTCGAGGTAGTCGGCGCGCGGGTCCGGCTGGTCGAGGCCGAGGCGCGTCGCCCACCACTCCGCCATCCCCTCCGGCAGCCGCCCGCCGGGGAGCGCGGCGACGTGGAAGGCGAGCGTCGCGTATTGCGCGCCCGCATTGGTGACATGGAGCGCCGCGCCGACCGCATCGAAGGGGAGGTTCGCGGCGTCGAGCGGGGGGGCGGTCGGGTCGCGGTAGCCGTCCGCGCCGGTGCGAAAGATCACCGTCGCCTCAACATCGCTGATTCCGGCGATCAACCCGTTGAAGGAGGGCAATGCGGTGAGATTCTCCCTGCCCGGTTGGAGCGCCGCCAGCGCGTCCGGCGTGAGGGCCGCGTCGTGGACCGTGACGATAGCCGCCGGTGTGGCGAGGAGCGTTGCGGCGTTCTCGTCGAGGAGGGCGGGCAGGGGATTCGGCGGCGTCGCGTTCGCCGGCCGCTGGTAGATCGCCGGTGCGGCGGCCCCGGCGGGCGGCGTGGCGGCGGGCGCCGGCACGTAGCCGAGTGGCGCGAGCACGGCCCCGACCTGCGTCGGGCGGTCGTCCCGCGCGGGGGCGGTGACCATGCGCGCGATCGGCTGATCGCGCGCGCCATCGAGCGCCATCTGCCAGCGGATCGTCGCGCCGTCGATGCCGATCGGGGCGAGCGCGGCGGCGGTAGCGACCGTACTCGGCGCGAGCAGCCACCCCTGCAAGGTCTCCGATGCCTTGAGGTGCGCATCTGCCGTCCACTGCGCCGGGGGAGTATCGCCCAATCCCGCCCGCGCCCGGAGCACCTCCCAATCATTGAACGTGAAGCGCAACCAGGGCGTCGCGGCGGGGAGGCGCGGCAGGAGATCAGCCGCTTGCTCGATGTGCGTGCGGATCGGCGCGGTCGGCGCGGTCGGCTTCGCCCCGCAGCCGGAGAGCAGCACCACGGCGAGCAGCACAATGACCGCGCCATGCTGCCGCGTCTTGAGGGTGATCGCGGGCTTTCCAGCCTGCCTCCCCGGCACAGAGGGCAGACTGGAAAGCCCGCTCCCACCGATGCGTCTCCGACTCGCAACCGGGCGGTGAAGAGACGCTCGCTGACAATGCGACGCGACGAACGGCAGGGCGCTATGCCCTGCCGTTCGTCGCCGGTTCCGCGTTGTCACCGCGCGGGCCAGTATTACCGTTGCGGCGGGGGCGGCGGAGGGCCACCATAGCCGCCCGGGCCACCGGAGGGCGGCGGTCCGCCGTAGCCACCGGACGGAGGAGGCGGCTGCCCATAGCCACCCTGCTGCGGCGGTTGGCCGTATCCACCTTGCGGGGGGCCGCCATAGCCACTACCGGGAGGGGGCGGAGGCGCGCCGTAGCCGCCCTGTGGGGGCGGTGGAGCCCCGTACCCCTGATTCCCCCCCTGTGGGGGCGGAGGCGCGCCGTAGCCGCCCTGTGGGGGCTGCTGGCCACCGTAGTACGTGCTGGAGAAGGGCTGCGGGCCGCGGTTGGCGGTCAGACCGCCCGATGCGCCACCGAGCGAGACCGCGTCATCGCCGGGGATGATGCCCTGCTTCATCAGGCCGCCCACCGCGATGGCGATGCCAAAGAGGATGAGCAGGAAGAAGCCAATCGACGGTCCCACGGAGAATCCCGTGATGTTGCTTCCGCCGAATTGACTCTTCGCGTCCACGAAGGCGATGATCGTCAGCAGCACAAGTCCGGCGCCGGCCACGGTGTAAATCCATCCCTTGTAGACCGCAATCCGCGGGATGAGGTTGAGGCCGATCACGATCGGCGCGGCGATAGCGGCGAGGAAGAGAATGATTTCCAGGAAATCCCAAATACCGCGCGTCGCCACCCAACCGTTGGCCGTCACGGAGTAGTTGAAGAGGCCGGTCGACTTGGCGCTGACCCTGGCATTTGGGAAGTACTTGGCGATAAAGTAGAGCAGCCCGCCGCCGAGGGCGAGCAGATCGCCGAGACGGAGCGCCCCGATCAGCGTATTGATATCGAACGAGGCCATGCGCGACGGTGCGCCACTACCGCCGGGATAGCCGGGCGGGGGCGCGCCGTAGCCGCCCTGCCCCGGTGGGGGCTGATTGTAGCCACCTTGCGGGGGCGGTTGGCCGTAGCCTGGTTGCGCGGGCGGTGGGCCACCGAAGCCGCCCGGTCGTGGCGTGGGCGCGCCATAGCCGCCTTGCGGGGGCGGCTGACCGTACCCGCCCTGCTGCGGTGGCGGCGTACCGTAGCCACCTTGCGCGGGAGGGGGAGCGCCATAGCCGCCTTGCGATGGCGGCGGAGCCCCGTACCCACCGGGGCGCGGGGGAGGGGGCGGCGCGCCATAACCGCCCCCCTCCGGCGGTTGCGGGGGCGGCGCGCCGTAGCCGCCCTGATTGCCGGGTGGCTGCGGCTGCCCGTAGCCACCGGGCGGCCCGCCCGATGATCCGCCGGGGGGCCCACCGAGCCGGGTGCGCTCGTCTTCGCTCATTCCAGTGCCTCCCTGTATCCGCGCGTCGCCGCGCCGCCCCTCCACATCGCACGCCGCTCGCTTGCGCCACGTCCGGGCCTCTGGAATCAGCAATTCCCGGAAATCGTAGCAGAATCGCTACCTGTACACAACGAGCGAACGGACGACGACAGTGTATGCGCCGCCGTTGCGCACGTCAAACGGGGCGGGAAGCTCGAGGTTCATGGTATGCTACCCGGCATGAAGAACGGGATGCGCAGTGTGCGGGGCGCGCTCACAAGTGAGACGGCCAAAAATGCAGTGGCGGGGACGGGCCTGTTCGGCGCGGGCGAATTAACGGGGGCCTGTGCCCTCGGTTGCCTGCTGATCTGGCTCGCGCTCGCGCTCGTCATCATGCTCCTCTGGGTGCTCGTCGCCCTGCTCGCCGCCGCGCTCCCGCTGTGAATGGCGACGAACGCGGTTGGCGTACCTTCGCGGCGGCGACGATGCTCCTCTTTTTCTTCGGCCTGCTCATCTTCGCCGCCCTCTTCGACGGCTTCTTGAGCCACTTCATCCCCGTCTTCCTCGGCCTCTTGTGCGTCGCGCTCGTCGGCTATACGATCGTGGTGTCAATCCTGCGTACGATTCTGCGCGCGCGTCATGCGTCGCAGCCCGACGATACCGACCAGTCGCGGTCGTAGGCATCGACCGTGCGGGTCCATCACACACCGTGTCAGGCAGGTAGAGGACGAAAGGAGCCGCCAGATGCAGGAGACGTCGCCCACCGCACCGGGAGCAGCGAAGAATGAGGCCGCAACGATCATTAACGAGTTGCGCGACGCGCCGGAGGCATACGCGATGATCTTCGCGCCGGAGAGCGAGGAGACGCTGCATCACCGCCCCGCCGAAGGGGAGTGGTCCGCTGTCGAGGTCGTCTGCCATGTCGCCGATCTCGACGCCTTCAACCGGACACAGCGGTTCAACGCCGTCCTGATGGAGGAGAACCCGGAATTGCCCGCCTACGAGCCGGATGCCCGGATGGCCGAGGCGAATTACCAGGCGCTCTCCGTCACCGACGCGCTGGAGTTCATGAAGCGCGAGCGCGACTTGATCACCGCGCTCCTCGAAGGGCTCCGGCCGCATGAACTCGCCCGTACGGGCGTCCACCCGCGCTTCGGCGAGCGGACGCTCCTCCAGATGGCGGACATGCGCAACCACGATCGCACCCATCTCGATCAGGTCATCGCCGCTATCGCAGCGGGGAAGAGCGAGTAGCGAGAACCGGCTTGATCCCTCTCGTTACTCGCTACTCGTTACTCGCTGGAGCCAGCGGGCGGTGTTCGTGAGCATCAGGTCGAGGTGCGAGAAGCAGCAATGGCCCGCGCGGGGATACCAGTGCAACGTGCGCGGCGGGATGGCGGCATCATAGAGGCGTCGTGCCTCATCGGGCGGCACGACGCGATCCTTGCCCGCGCCGACGACCAGCAGCGGCATGAAGAGCCGCGACGCGAACTGCCCAAGCTCCATCGCCGTGCAAATATACGGCTGACAGTCAATCGGGAAGCCGGTCACATGGACGACCTCCCACTGCGTCAAGAGCGGCATCCGCGTGATGTACTCGCCCGGCGCGAAGGGCGTCGTGATGGTGACGACCGCCGCGAGATCGGGCGTTTCGGCGCCGAGATGCACGGCCAGCATCCCGCCGAGGCTGACGCCGACGAGCGCGATCCGGCCATCCAGCGCGGGCCGCGCCGCGATCTGCCGCCGCAGGTCGTCCAGCAATCCACCCTGATTCGGGGTGAAGCGCGCCCCTTCCCACGACTCGCCCGTACCGGGGTTATCGAGCATCAGCGTCGCCATCCCACGGGCGAGGAAGGGCGCGCGCCAGCCGTTTAGCTCCTCCTTGACCGTGCTGCCGCCATTGAAAAAGAGGAGGAGCGGCACGGGATGGGCCGGCGACGCATCCGGCGGGAGCGAGAGATAGCCGGGCAGTTGCGCGCCCCGGAAGCGCACATCGATCCGCTCGCTCGGCGGATCGAGGAGGGGTGCGACCGCGCGGTAAAGGGCGGCAGCGCGGTGCGCGAGGGCGCGCTTCCGCTCCACCGGCTCATAGAGGAGCAACTGCGCCGCGTGGACGGCGAGCGCGGCGGCGCGCGTCGCCTCCCGCCATGCCGCTTGATCCGGCGCGTCATCCGCCGCACGGATATATCGATCGGCGAGATCACTCCACACGTCGGGCCACGCATCCCACGAGCGAATACGTTGGAGTGCCGCCTGAGCCTCCGCGCGGGGCAATCCCACCGGCACGAGACGGTCGAGCACGCCGTTCGCGAGCCACGCCGCGCCACGCCAGCGGAAGGCGCGGTCGATCAAATCGGGGGAAATGAGACGGTTGCTGACAACGACGGCGACCGGCAGACGGCGCACGATTGGCGCGCCTTGTAGTTCTTCCATACGCGAGAGCATACCGCACCTCGTCGGTAGATGGGAGCGCGCGCATCGGGTACGATAGGGGAGGGTGGTGTTCGTACACGAGGATAGGTGAACCGCCGAGGACGCCAAGAAATGCGGAGAAGAAAGATTCGTTTCGTCTCGCTCCCCAACTTGGCGACGTGGTGGTTCGGCGCTTCCGGGAGACATTATGCGACAACGGGCCTTGTTGATCGTCGGATTCATACTGCTGACGACCGTTCTTAGCGCCGTTGCGGCGACATATCGCACTTCGGCGGCGTCGTTCGCTGACCCGGCCTTCGCGCATACCTGGGTGCGGACGGATGGCCCGGTGATCGGTGGGGCGATACCACGGACGTGGATTTGGGGGCCGGAGCCGCGTACGGGCGCCCTCACCGAGCCGTATCGGGACGCGCCCGGCGGCGCGCGACTCGTCCAGTACTTCGATAAGAGCAGGATGGAACTGACGAACCCCCAGGGGAACCCCGCCGATCCCTTCTTCGTCACGAACGGCCTCTTGGCGACCGAAATGCTCACCGGCAATGTCCAGCTTGGTGACGCGGTTTTCGAGTCGCACAGCCCGGCAGCGGTCAATGTGGCCGGGGACCTCGATGACCCGAACGGGCCGACCTATGCCACCTTCACGCCGCTGCGCGCCGCGCCCGCACTCGCCGCCGGGACGCCGATCACCGCGACGGTGACGCGCGATGGACAGGTTGGCGGCGATCCCGCTCAGGGGGGGAAGGCGACCGCGCAGCAGTATGTCCCGGAGACGAAACATACCGTCGCCGACGTCTTCTGGGCCTTCATGACGAGTACTGGCGTGATCGACGGCGGCGCGGTCGAGCCCTTGTTCCGCTCGCCCTTTTATGCCACCGGCTTCCCCCTTACGGAGGCCTATTGGTCCACGGTACGCGTCGGCGGGCAGGCGCGCACAGTCTTGATCCAGCTCTTCGAGCGGCGCGTTCTGACTTTCACGCCCGGAAATCCGACCGGATTCACCGTCGAGGCGGGCAATGTCGGCCTCCACTATCGCGCCTGGCGTGCCTTCCTTGCCACCCCACCGACACCAACGCCGGCGCCGACCCTCCCGCCCACCCCGCTCCCATCAGCGACGCCGGTCAGCGCCACCCCCGCGCCACCGACCGCCACGGGGACGCTCGCGGCGCTGATCGTCGATGTGACCTACGACGGCGACGCGACGAGCAACGACCCGAATGACGAGACGGTCGTTATCATCAACGGCTCGCCCGCGCCGCTCGATATGACGGGCTGGACACTGCGCGATACACACGGCCACGTCTATACCTTCGGGTCATTCACACTGCCCGTCGATGGTCAGGTAACGCTCGCCTCAGGGAAGGGGACCGACAGCGCCACGAAACGCTACTGGGGCCAACCCGTCGGCGTCCTCGACAACGCCGGCCCGGAAATCCTCACGCTGCGGGATGCCTCCGGCGCTCTGGTTGACGCCTACCCCTATCCATAAGCACGTAGTGAGCCGCCCGGTGGGAGCCAAGGAGAGTCGATGCGACTAGCTTCTCTGCGTTTCTTGGCGTCCTTCGCGCCTGGGCACCTTGGCGGTTCACGTTCGGCGGATCGCGCATCAACGTGACATAACGTTGCCTCCGCAGCACATCTTACTGAGCGTGACTCACTCAGGTAGTGTACGTTCTGTGCCCGCTATGCACTAAAGGGCGAGTGGCCGCTAGCCGCCTCGCGCGGGTGCGATGCCGTTGCAGAGCATCCCAATGGGACAAATGCGCCCTACGGATAGTACGCAGATCGCGCCGGATAGCGCATCAGGAACACAGAGTTGTCAAGTGGCCTGCGGGACGCTAGACTGTGTGTACGGGCACTCTGCGTCTGCATACCACTTCTCGGGGGATTGTATCGACGTGTATGTGACTAAATGGCACAGATCGGATCCGGCACGGTGGGGCGCGGCAAGTGTTTCACGGAAGGGCAGCAAGATGGTCGAGCGGGAGCGGCACATCGAAGACGGGGGCAATCTGGTCCGCATCGAACCCCGGCAGCGGTCGCTTTTCGGCGAGCCGACGCCGCTCCCCGTCGCGCCACCTCCGCCCGCCTCGCTCCGCCGCTTTTACATGACCGCCGATCTCCGCGCCGCCACCGGCCTGCCGCGCACGGCGATGGATTTCTACCTCCGCGCGGGCGTCATCCTGCCGACGGCACGCACGGAGAGCGGCTACCTGCTCTTCGATGACGGCGAACTGGCGCTGCTGCGGCAGGTGATCGAGTGGCGCGCGCGCGGCATCGGCCTGAAAGCGATCAAAGAACGCCTGCACCGGTGAAGGCGAAGGGAGGGGCGACGCGGTGACGTACTACAAGTTCTTCGGGCTGGAGCGCGAGCCGTTCGGCACGACGCCGGACCCGCAGATGTTCTACAAGACGCTCGGCCACGAGGATTGCTACGAGCGGCTGAAACTGGCGATCCAGTTGCAGCGCGGCCTCTCGATCATCCTCGGCGATATCGGCTACGGCAAGACGACGATCAAAGTCGCCCTGCTCACCGAGTTGCAGCGCGACCCGACCTTCGAGATCGCCATCATCAACAACCCGCGCGACTGCCGGACGGACGTCCAGTTCCTCCGCGCCGTGCTGACACAGTTCGGCCTCCGACCGGACGGCCGCAGCGGTCTCGAGTACACCAATCAGTTCCTCCAATTCCTCGAAACCATGCACGTCCAGGGACGGCAGGTCCTGCTCGTCATCGACGAAGGGCAGAACCTCTCCGGGGCGCAGTTGGAGATCCTGCGCACCTTCCTCTCCTTCGAGACGCCGACGGCGAAGCTGATCAATGTCGTCATCTTCGCCCAGAACGAATTGGAGGACAAGATCGTCCGCAAGCGCAATCTCGCCCAGCGCGTCGGCATGGATCACAAGCTCAACCCGCTCAACCGGCGCGATACGGCCGGCATGATCGCGCATCGCCTCACCGTCGCCGGATTGTCGGACGGTCAGGTGATCTTCGACGATGAGGCGGTGGATGTCATCCACGAGGCGTCGCGCGGCATCCCCCGCGCGATCACGAACTTCTGCGCCGATTGCCTGGTCGAGGCGGTCTTCCTCGGCCATCGCGCCGTCAGCGCCGAGTTGGCGGCGGCGGTGATCGAGACGCGGGTCTTCAAGGGAGTGGCGTAACCGATGGCGAGCGAGCGGCAGGGCGGCAAAAGCGAGCGGCGCTTCCGCGCGGTGGATGTCCTCACTGGGACGATCGACCGCGCCGAAGCGCCCCGGCGTGCGCGCAAACAGATCAGCGCCTATCTCTATCCCGAGCAGGTGCGCGCCCTCGGCGAACTGCACGCGCGCCTGAACAGCACGACGGACGGACGCGTCGAGAAAAGCGAGATCGTCGGCCTCGCCCTCGATCTGCTGGAGCAACTGGTCGCGGCGGCTGAGCGCGACGGCGTGGCGCTGACGACGCTCGATGCGATGCGTGCGCGGGCTGCTACGGTGATCGGCAATGGCAAGTAGCCAGGTACCCACGTACCTAGGTACTCGGAGAATGATCGTTGTCACGCGCGGAAGGAGAAGAAGAATGCACCGGTACCAGCAGGAAATACGCGGCCCGACCGGGCTGGACAAAGCGAACGACCGCGCGGGCAACGCGGCCGTCCGTCGAATCGACAGGGGTGGCAGTGAGACCAACCAACCCAGCCGGGTGTCCAGATGTCTAACTCTGGCTCCGGCTGCCAGTGTAGGCGGCGGGGGAGCGGACGTCAAGCATCCAAGGTCGGCACGCGGGCAACGCGGGCCGGCCATTGCGTGCGTCGGCGTCTCCTCCCCACTACGGAGAAAGTGGGACACCAGCGATGAATGATGAGATGCAGGGGCCACGCATCCCCCCCGACGGGCCGGAGGCGGCGCCGGACACGGCGGTCTCATCGGCCGCCGCCGGCACGGGCGGCATGGCGAACGCGACGCCGCCCGCCATGCCGGGTGCGCCCGCGCCCCTCGCCCCGCCCCCTCCCGTGCCGACCCAGATCGGCACGCGGATGGGCACACCGTCCGGTATGGGCGGCGTACGCGGCGTCACCGCGCCCGGCACGATGGCGGAGGGAGCGGTCGCAACCGCCGGTCAGGACATTCGCCATCGCGGCTGGTACTGGCATTGGAACACGCTGATCACGCAGTACGCGCCGCTCCTTGGCCTGAAAGGGGTGGGATTGCTCAACTCCTACACCGTCTGGACGGACCGGCGCGAGGGATCGCCCCACCAGGGGTATGCCTTCCCGACGCAGGACGCCGAGGGGAAGTTCTACGGCGAGGGGCGCGAGGAACTCATCACCCTCAACAAGATTCTCGTCGCCCTGGACTTGATCGAGATTCACAAGGAGATGGTCCTCCGGCAGGATGACCGCAACCGGCGCTGGCGGGTGCCGCACAACTTCTACCGCGTCAAGGACCCGCGCGACGGCCTCGTGCTCAATCTCCCCGCCGTCGTGCGCGTCCTGGAACTGGCGAACCGGGATCGCAATGTCTTCCGGCACGTCCGCCATATCTTCGGCGCGCAGTTCGCGCCGATCGACCGCACGAGCATCTGGCATTATCTCCTGCCCGAGCTGCGGCAACTGCCTCTCTGGCAGCAACTCGCCGAGCGCGCGGAGCGCGAACGCCGTGGTGGCAAGAAAATCGTTCCGATCATCGCTGCCGAAGAAGCGGCAACCATCGACGCCACCGACACAACCATTCCCCAAATCAGCGACATTGGTACGCCATCCATTGCCGATACCGACGAAGATGCAACTGTCACGACCGACAAAGGTCCAATTATGAGCGGCGATTTCGGCCCTCGTACGAACGGTGTCCCCCGTGTGGACGCCGAGATTGCACCTGAACCGCCGGATGTCATGCCGAGCGACGCCGATATACATTCGACGCACGACGAAGGTATGACGCACATCGAATCTGCTCCCCCTCCCTTCGTCTGGCCCGCCGACAGTATGTACCACCAAGGGGAAGAGACCAAAGAAGAGACCAGTACAAGTACAACAAGTACAAGCACGAGCGCGGCCGTACGCGAATCAGTGTCTGATATTTTTGCCGCTTTGGCGGAACGCGATCGACGCGAGCGGAGGGGGGAGCCGCCGCCGGACGATCACGATGCGACGACCGCGACCGAGGACTCATCGCGCTTCCTCCCGGAGCAGCCTCTGCCGCCTGCCCCCGCTCTCCCCGAAGACGGTGCGGTGATCGTTCGAGCACTCGATGTGACGGACCCAACGCCGAATGCGCTCGCCCACCAGACCGCCTCGATTGTCGATATCGAGGCGGCGCTGACGATGGCAAACGGCCGGCCACCCAGCGACATGGAGATTTCGCTGCTTGTGCAGGTGGCGCGGGAATGCGAGCCGGCCGCGCAGTCGCAAGGCTACGGGCCGGGAACGGGCCTCGGCTGGGTGCTGGCGGCGATCTGGGAGGCGGTCAACAGCGGCAGCCAGTTCGTCGCACCGAAGCGCATCGCGGCGATCTGCGACCGCTGGATTATCGAGGGGTTCGGCGCGGATAATCGCGCCAATCCCGCCGCGCCACCCGTCTATACCACTCCACCGAACTGGCCGATGCCGACGATGAGCGGCGAGCCGGCGGCAATGCCACCGCCGGTGACGATTGCCGATTCCGCGCCCCTGCCGGAGGTCGGCTACTCATCGGTCCCATCCGCGACGACACCCGGCACAGCGGCGACTGACGCCGAAGGCCGCCGCCTCTGGGAGCAGGTGACACGACGCTTGGAGGGGGTCTTGCACCCCGATGCATTGCAGCGCTGGTTCACGGATGCGCGCGTGACCGCCATCGAGCACGACCGCGTGACGGTCACCGTCCCCGGCGCGGATGTCGCCCTCAAACTCGCCTCGTACCGGGGACTGATCAGTCGTCGGATGAGCGAAACACTCGGCCACACAGTTGATGTCGTCTTCCAGGCGACGCATCTCTCCGGGGCCGCGCCGTCCGCCTCCGCATCGCCGGCGCCTCCCGTCCAACAGTCCACCCAGGTATACTCATCGCCGGACGCGCCGGACGCGCCATCCCCGTGGTCATGGCCCGGCTCATCGACGGTATCCGGTGCATTACCGACGGCGCCCGCCGAGTTCGGGCAGTCACAACCACCGAATCCGACGTCCACCACGAAAACGGAATCGCCGCGCGTCGATGCTCCGAAGGCGGCAGCAATCATCCCTGCCCCGCGCGTGCCTGCCCCGCCGACCGAGTCGCCGGTTGCCTCGACGACGGGCCTGACGAACCGCCAAATCTGGGCGCTGGCGCTGCAAGACCTACAGACCCGGATGAGCGGCGCGACCTTCGCGGTCTGGATGCGCCCCGCCGAATTGCTCGCCATCGACCCGGACGGCACGCTCGTCATCGGCGCCCGCAACCGCGTGCAGCGGGAGCGGTTGGAAGGTCAGTACCTCCCGGACCTCATCGCCGTGCTCGGCGCGATCCTCGACCGCCCGGTCGGTGTGCGCGTCGTCCTCATCGGCGAGGCGGACCTCCGCTCCGTCGGGTAGGGGAGAGTAATGAGTGACGAGTAGCGAGTAACGAGTGGCTGGCCTCTCGTTACTCGCTACTCGTTCTCGCTACTCCTCGGTGTCCTTGTCAACGGGCAGATCCGACCGGCGGGAATAGTCTCCGAAGGAGCCGACGTAATGGCGTACCCGGTCGAACCCCGCGCTCTTCAACGCCACATAGGAGTGCGCCGCGCGGCCACCGCCCTGACAGTACGTGATCACCCCCTGGTCCGGGGTCACGCCGAGACCGGCCAGAATCGCGCGGATCTCCTCGGGCGACTTGTAGGTGCCGTCTGGATTGGAGAGCTCCGTCCATTCGATCCAGACCGAGCCGGGGATGCGGCCGAGGCGCGGATTGACGCCCGCGTATCGTCCCTGCGCGCTGCCGGTATGCTCGCCCTCGGAGCGGACATCGAGCAGGACAACACCGGGATTCATGATTGCCCCCGCCGCGCCGTCCGCCGTGGCGAAGACATCATCATTCCACTGCGGCGTGAAGGAGACCGGCGTGCGCCCAGCCTCCGCCTGCGATACCGGATGGCCCTCCGCCGTCCATTGCTGGAGGCCGCCGATCAGCAGCGCGGCACGCTCGTACCCCGCGTACTCGGCCGTCCAGAGGCCGCGCGCGTCGGTCGTTTCGTTCTTCATCGCGTAGAAGACGAGTGTTTCGTCTCCGGTAATGCCGAGGTTCGTCATGTACTCGGTGATGAACGCCCGGAACTGCTCGCCACCCTCGACCGTCGATACCGGTTGCACAACATACGGATACGCCGAGACCGCGCCGGGGATGTGCCCCTGCGCATACTCCGCTGCGGGCCGCGTGTCCACCGCGATCGCGCTCCCATCCGCCAAATGTGCCGCCAGCCATGCGCTATCCACGAACTGCATCCATACCTCCTCATGATTTTTCAGTAGCCAGTAGCCAGTAAATGCATGGTAGTCGGGAACATTAACGGCGTGATACAACCTCTCCCTATTGACTACTGACTACTGATTATCGCTCCCCGATCAATGCCGCCACAATTGCCGGCATCCGGCTAAAAAAGGCGCCGTTGGTGACGACTTGTGTCGCGCCCGCTGCCGTCGCTGCCGCTCGGCTCGCCGTATCGACATGGGGGCCGAAGGCGAGCAGCGGGACCTCGCGGAGCATTGGTTCGGCCCGGATCGCCCGGATCATCCCTTCCCAATCGCGGGAGGGGATACCGATGCTGACAACAACGGCATCCGGTCGCCATTCCCGCGCGATCCCTACCGCCTCTGTCGTCATGGGGAGTGTCCGCACGGTGTACCCGGTGGCGCTCAACGTAGCCTCGATGCGCGACGTAAAGAAGAGGTCATCCACGAGCGCGAGAATCCGTTGCTCCGCCGGTGTCATGTGCGTCATATCCCATCCTTCCGCGAGCGTCCATGCGAGCCGAGTGTACCACCGTGCATCCTCGTCGGGTGGTGGCCCGGAGAATGCGACGGTCGCGCGCGATAACGCGATGAGATGGCGAATGCATACCAGGAGCATCGGCATGAGTATCAAGTGGTTGAAGCCGCGCGCGACAGATGGCTCGGTCAATGTCGTCATCGAGATCCCCCGCGGCAGCCGCAACAAGTACGAATATGATGAGGTACTGGACATCATCGCCCTCGATCGCACGCTCTACTCGGCCGTCCATTTCCCGACCGATTATGGCTTCGTGCCCGGCACAAAGGCGAGCGACGGCGATCCGATTGATGCCCTCGTGATGGTCGAGGAGCCGACGTTCCCCGGCTGCCTGATCCGCGTTCGGCTGATCGGCGTCCTGACAATCGAAGACGACAAGGGCGCGAAGGAGCCGAAACTGCTCGCAGTGCCGGTAGCGGAGCCGCGCTTCGCGGAGTACAACGACATCAGCGATGTGCCAGCGCATCTGCTCAAGGAGATCGAGAATTTCTTTGCAATCTATAAGCAACTGGAAGGCGACACGATCACGGCGCATGGCTGGCGAAGTGCGAAGCAGGCCGAGCGGGCGTTAGAGAAGGTGATTGGGTAGATCGCACCCCCGTTACCCAGTCAGTTCGGCTATCGTGGTCGGTGATGTGTCTCGATTTATGCATGGCACCGTGACCGTGACTGCGGCGGCCGCAGCCGCGACGAGCATAACGACACTGCCGGCGGCGACCGCCGCTCCACCGACCGTCGCGCCGACGCTCCCGCCCGCACCCCCGCCAACCGTCGCCGCTCCCGCCGCACCACCCGCGCAACCGGCGTCGCCGGGCAACCCGCCCGCGAACTTCATCCGCCGGTTGGGCGACGGTTAATCAGGCTTTCGGGCGTCTTAACCGTGCAACGGGAGCGGCTGAGTGCCGCTCCCGTTGCGTGTCTGTCCCTCTCTATTCCGCCTGTGGGGCACCGCACGCTGTCATGATTCAGTCCGCCGCTGGCGAGAGTAGGTCGGTCTCCGGTTCCTCCAGCCCCGTCGCGGAGACGAAACTCGGATCGCTGTAGCGGAGCAGCCCTTCGGAGAGTAGCGTCACGTTCGTCTGCTCGCGCAGTTCGACGAAAAGATCTTCGGGCGCGGTGGTCATCGGGGTCGTCAGTTCGTCTTCCATATCGGTTGCTCCAGATGAATGGTCCCTGACCACGTGGTGGGGAACTGAGACGAGGGTTCGCAATCGGTATGCCACGACCGACTCGGCTCATTCCCCTGCCGGTAGCGCGGCCTTTCCAGCCCGCGACAGCGCCGGCCACAGGCCGCAAAGCCCGCACGCTCCATCATTCCGGCCCATCCTCGATCGGTGAAACGGAAACGATCTCCTCGGTAAACGTCACAAAATTCCGCAGGGCGCTTTCCATCATCGCGGTGCCGTAGGCGATCGACGCATTGGCGGGCGCATCGCCGAGACAGCCGTTGCGGGTGTATGCATCGAAGCGGAAGGGGACGGTGACGTTGTACCGCCGCATCTGATCGCGGAAGCCGTACATCAGGTCGGTCATCTCCCCGGCGGCGAGCGTCTCCTGCTTGACGATCCGGGGCGCGAGATACAACGCGGCGGAGACCTCCATCTCGCACGCATGACCGGTGATCCCCGTGATGCCGAAACGTTGATTGACATCGCTGTCCATGAAGGAGAAATAACTGGCCGCGCCGATGAAGGCGACGTCCAATTCCTCGTGGATGCGGGCGCACGCCGTACCCATCGCGTTCGTGTTACCGCCGTGACCGTTGACAATCATGAAACGCCGGAAGCCGTGTTCGCGGAGCGAACCGACGATTTCCACCAGTACCTGCGTGAAGGTATCCGACTCCAGTGTGATCGTGCCGGGGAAGTTCATGTGATGGAACGACACTCCCCACGGCGGCCCCGGCGCGACCAGCAGGCGCGGGTAGGCGAGGGCGCTCGCCCGGCGGCAGAACTCCGTTGCCCCGACGATGTCCATGCTGACCGCCAAGTTCGGCCCGTGCTGCTCATTCGACCCGATCGGCAGCAATACGACATCTACCCGATCGCGTACGTCTCGCACCTCCGGCCATGAGAGGTCCGCAAGCATCAGTTCCCGTCCCGCACCGTTCGCCTGCTCCACCATCGCGTCTCTTCCTCCCGCGCGTACTCTCCCGTCCCTGCCGGAGAATGACGCACAATTCCCTCCACTGATCGCCCGCGCAGCAGCAGTATACGGGAACGCCGACACCATGAGCGTGCACCGGCGATTGGCCAAGACGACAGGGATGTCACAAACACACAAATAAGGAGAGGGAAAGGGAGACAGTTCTCGCTTCTCTTCCCTCTTGGTGTCTTTGGCATCTTGGCGGTGCAACCTTGTCCAGTTCGGTGCGAGTTTGATAGGCATTTTCTATGGTGGGATGCGCCAGTTGACGATAACTGATCGGGCATCCACAATACAATGTCGTTCCGGGGATGCGTTGTGCATCCACCTGCGGCCCGGAACTCCGGACTCTGGGGCGGGAAACCGCTCGCGGGGTTGCACCGTGTGAAAAAGGCGTCCATCTCAGGGCTTCCTCCCCGCGCTCTCCGCGTGGTGGCAGGAAACATGCGGTTTACGCGGGCCGAAGGAGTTCACGGGACATGCTTGAAACGGTACGCAGGCCGGCTGTTGTTGCAACCATCCTGGAGAAGAGGCCGCGAATCGAGTTCGCGCGCCTCGTCTACCCGCTCTCGATCGGCGCGGCGGTCGTACTCGGCGTGATCGTCCGGGCCGCGCGTACGTTCGCGACGGACTTTCCGCTCAACGATGGCGGGCTTTTCTACCGCATGGTGCAGGACCTCCAACGGGCGCATTATCAGTTGCCCGCCTTCACGTCATATAACGCGGCGAACATTCCTTACACCTATTCGCCGTTTGGTCTCTACGTCGCCGCGCTCGCGAACGACATCACGCGGATCAGCCTGACCAATCTCTTCCGCTTCCTGCCGCTGCTCGTGAGCTGCCTGACGATCCTCGCCTTCTTCCTGCTCGCCCGCTCGATCCTCAAATCCAGAGTCGCGGTGATCGCGGCGGTCTTCACCTTCGCGCTCATCCCGCGCTCGTTCATCTGGCTGATTATGGGCGGCGGCATGACGCGCGCCTTCGGCTTCCTCTTCGCCATCCTCGCGCTCTACACGGCGCACGAGATGTACGAGAGCGGCGATCGCCGCTTCATCGCGCCGACCGCGCTCTTCTCGGGGCTGACGATCCTCAGTCATATCGAGACGGGGAAGTTCCTCGCCTACAGCATAATTATCTTCTTCGTCTGCTACGGCGCGAACCGCAAGGGGTTGATTAATTCCATTCTGACCGGGGCAGGTACGCTGCTGATCGTCGCCCCGTGGTTTCTCACCGTCATCTCCTATCACGGCATCGCGCCCTTCCAGGCCGCCAACCAGACCGGCTCATCCATCTTCTCGGGGCCGGTGGACCGACAGAACATCCGCAATATGATCCATGTCTTCGGCCTCGGCACGAACGAGCCCTATTTCTGGCTGCTCGGCACCTTCGGCCTGCTCGGCGCGCTGATCATGCTCGTCCGTGCCCTCGCCGCCGCCGCCGAGCGAGAGATCGTCTTGCCCGCCCTGCCGATCTGGTGGCTGGTTATCGTCCTGCTCGATAACCGCGCCGCGAACACCTACACGACGATCCCGGTCGCCCTCTGCGCGGGAGTCGGCCTCGCCGAGATGGTCCTCCCCGCCCTTAATCGTGCCCTCGGCGACCGTCCGAGCGCGCGACAGATCGCCCTGTCGCTCGATGGCGCGAGCGAGTCCCGCCGCGCGTGGGATACCTTTGCGCGCAATTGGCCCGCCATCCTCGTCACCGTGCTGATGCTCTGGTACGCGACCTGGGGTGCGATGACGACGAGCGCCAACGTCTCCGGCGATCTCCCCGCCCTCAGCAGCCTCTCGCAGAATGACCGCGCGGCGATGCAGTGGGTCGCCGAGCAGACGCCGGAGGGGAGCCGCTTCCTCGTCGTCAGCGGCAAGGGTATCTGGCCGTCCGACTCGGTCTCCGAATGGTTCCCCGCCCTCTCGAACCGCATCAGCCTCGCCACCCCGCAGGGGTACGAGTGGCTGCCAGATAAGATGTTCCAGATTCAGATCTGGAAGCATGACCAGTTGCAGGCGTGCGCTTACGCCGATTCCACGTGCATCGACCGCTGGTCAGTCATGACGGGTAACGACTTCGACTACATTTATGTCCGCATCGGCGACGGCTGTTGCGGTCTCGCCTCGAACCTGCTGGCAGATTACCGCTATGACCTGATCTACAATGGCGCTGGCGCCATGATCTTCGCCCGCCATTGAGCCGAGCCTTCTCCACTGCAGTGGCGGTGGCGGCGGGCTTTGCCTGCCGCCACTCGAAATTCTTGGTGAGAAAGCGCGTTACGAAGCGGTCACGGTGTAATCCATAAACGTCATGTCGCCGCCCATCTGCCGCCCGCCACCCGCAAGGAAGCCGAAGGTAGCGGGTTGACCATTGTCGGCAATAGCGACATGGCTTAATAGTCGTCCGTTGACGCTGAATGCATAGTCGCCACCCGTCGCCTCGACACGCAACGTGTTCGTGCCGCTCGCCACGATCGCGCTACTTGTTTGCCAGCCATTGGTGAGGAAGCGCAAATTGCCGTTTACCTTCGTCAAGACCGCGAAAGCTCCATCGCTTGCGACGACAAAGAAGAGCGCATTTCGCTCATCCACGTACCGCACGACGAGGCCCATCATCGCGTCGTCCGCACCGTCTGTCTTACGTGTCCGCACCGTATAGACCGCATCGCCCGCTGGGAGCGGTGTCGGGTAGGCAAGGGTGACGAGCGCGCCCGCATTTACCGTCACGCGATAGCCGCCCCCGACATATCCCTTGACTGGTAAGCCGCTCACCGGGGAAGAGAAGTCGTCCAGGAAAAGCCGGCCGGGATGCGGCAATACGCGCGCGGGGGGTGCGGCAGTCGGTGGCGCCGAGGCTTGCTTTGCGTCGCTGCCCGGTGGTGTACCGAGAATGAGTCGCCCGCCGCCGGTGATATTCGGGCCGCGCGCCGTGCCTTGTGGTGTCGCCGCGTGCTGGGTGAGGAAGGCGAGAATAGCGTCCGGGGTCGCGTCCGGCATCATCTGCGCGTAGAGGGCGGCCGCGCCGCCGAGATGTGGCGCCGCCGCGCTCGTGCCGAGGAAGGTTGCCACGCTGACCGATCCGTAGGCGCGGCTCATCACATCGTCCGGCGCGCCCAACTCCGGCTTGGCGCGGCCATCCAACGTCGGCCCGTGCGACGAGAAGGATTCCACCCCATCCGTGCGCACATTGATTGCGGCGACGGCAACGGCGCCGCGCGCGTCTCCCGGCACGGTGATGCTGCCCGCTCTCGTCGCCATCGCACCCGCAGGCCCACGTCCGTCGCCTTCCTCTTGCCGTCGGTTCCCCGTACGGGTGCAACGCGGGACCATTGTACGCGGTTTCGCATCCGCTCATGCCATCGGATGTATAGTGCAGACGATCGTGACGATTTCCCCGTAGCGTCAATCGGGAGGGCGTGATGCGATGGGTTATCGAGAGGCTCAATGAGGTGGCGCGCCGCGGCTGGCGCGGCTACCTCCTCGGCGTGCTCGGTATCGCGCTCGTCACGCTGGCCGCACAACCGAACCGTGATCGCCTGAACAGTGTGACCGTCGCGCTCAGTTACCTCGTCATTGTCCTTGCCGGGGCAACCTACGGCGGATTGGGGCCGGGCGTCTTCACCTCGATCGTCGGCTTTCTCACCTTCAACTTCTTCTTCTTGCCACCGTACGGCACCTTTGTGGTCGGCGCGCCGCAGGATGTGGTGGCGCTTTTCGTCTTCCTGATCGTCGCGGGCGTGACGAGCGAGTTGGTTGGCCGGTTGCGCGATCGGGAACGCGAAGCGCGGCGGCGGGCGATCGAGTCCGAGACCCTCTCGCGCCTCAGCACCGAGTTGATCGCCGATGTCACCCTCGATACCGCCCTCGCCACCGTCGCCGAGCAGGTGGCGAGGGTCTTCGATTTGACTTCCGCCGCCCTGCTGCTCCCCGACGACGCGGGCACGCTGCGGGTCCGTCTCGCCTATCCGGCGGAAGCAACCGCGCACTATCTCCGGGACCGCGAGCACGCCGCCGTCGCCGCGCATGTCTTCCTGACCGGTGTCCCGGCGGGCGTCGGGAGTGCGCGCCGTGTCTATCGCCCGCACGGGCCGGATCGTCAGGGCGACACGATGCAGGCGCGTCAACGTCGCGTCCTCTACGTGCCGGTACGCACGGCGCATGGCGCGGTCGGCGTGATGGGGGTCGCCGCAACGCGCGCCGCCGATTATTCCGCCGAGGAGCGCCGCCTGCTCATCACCTTCGCCAATCAGGCCGCCCTCGCCATCGAGCGCGCCCGCCTGATCGAGGAGGCGACGCGCGCCGCCGCGCTGGAGGAGGCGGATCGCCTGAAATCCGCCTTGCTGGCCGCAGTCTCCCATGACCTCCGCACCCCCCTCGCGTCCATCAAAGCGTCCGCGACGAGCCTGCTGCAAGAGGATGTGCGATGGGATGCCGCCACGCAGCGCGAGTTCCTCACGGCGATCGACGAGGAGACGGACAGGCTCGCCCGGCTCGTCGGCAACCTGCTGGACCTCACCCGCATCGAGGGCGGCGCGCTCAAGCCGGAGAAGGAGTGGAATGAGATCGGCGAGTTGGTCGCCAATGTCACGGATCGCCTCGCGCCCCTCATCGGCAGCCATCCGCTCCGCGTCACGGTCGCGCCGGACGTGCCGCCCGTCGCCCTGGACTTCGTTGAGATGGCGCAAGTGCTCGCCAATCTGATCGAGAATGCGGCCAAGTACAGCGACCCCGGCACGGAGATCGCCGTCACGGCGGAGCGCGACGGCGATCTCCTCGTGCTGCGCGTGATTGACCACGGCTTCGGCATCCCGGCGGCGGACCTCCCGCACATCTTCGACACCTTTTATCGCGTGCGGCGCGAGGGCCCGGCGCGACGCATCGGCGGCGCCGGCATCGGGCTTGCCATCTGCAAGGGGTTCGTCGCGGCGCACGGCGGGGCGATTGCGGTCGCCTCCGTCGTCGGGCAGGGTTCCACCTTCACCGTCACCCTGCCCATCACGCCGTTGCCCGCCACGACGGTCGCCGCCCAGGGCGCGGCGATGAGGGTCGCATGAGCGCGCCGCCAATCCGCCTCCTCGTCGTCGATGACGAGCCGCAAATCCTCCGCGCCCTGCGCACCGCGCTCAAAGGCCACGGCTACGACGTGCAGACCGCCGCCGACGGCGAGGAAGCGCTCGATGCACTCGCTCTCCACCCGCCGGACATCGTCATCCTCGATCTCGTCATGCCGGGCAAGAGCGGCTTCGATGTCGTGCGGGAGGTGCGTACGTGGTCGCGCGTGCCGATTGTCGTCCTCTCGGCACGCGGCGAGGATCGGGACAAGGTGACCGCGCTCGACCTCGGGGCGGACGATTACCTGACCAAGCCCTTCAGCATGAACGAACTGCTCGCCCGCATTCGCGTCGCCCTCCGCCACCGGCCGGAACAGGCCGTGATCGACCCGGTCATCCACGCGGGGCCGGTGACGATCGATCTCGGCCGCCGCCTCGTCAGCCGCGACGGCGCGGAGGTGCATGTCACGCCGACCGAATGGCAATTGCTCGTCGAACTGGCGCGCGCGGCGGGGAAGGTGCTGACGCAGCGGATGCTCCTCCAGCGCGTCTGGGGGCCGGAATACGGTGATGAGGCGCAGTACCTGCGTGTCTATATCAACCAGTTGCGCCGCAAACTGGAGGCCGATCCCGCCCGCCCGCGCATCCTCATCACCGAACCCGGCGTCGGCTACCGCTTCATCGCCGACGAGTGAACCGTTGCGGCGGCATGGCGTGTGAAAATGTGGCCCCTCGCAATTGATCTTTAGGGAATCTTGAGCGCGACGGGCGCCATCTTTACGATTTCTTTATATCCCCGGTGCTATGGTCATCGTCGTGCGCCGCGTCGCATGGGCGGCGTGCGTCCGTGCGGATGAGAAGCACGACGACAGGGATACGGAGGCACGCGTTTTCGCTATGACCGCCAGTGAGACCGAATCTTCCCCGAAAATCGGCGCGCCAGCGGTAGAAGCGGTGAACGGGGTGGCTGACCAGCCCCTCGAACCGTTCGCGGACATCGCGGTCGGCCGTGCGATGGCGCCGCGCGCGCACCGGGCAGCGCGTTGCCGTACCCGAGATCGATTGGCGCGAGGAGCGGCGAAGCACCCTGCCCGGCAATCGCTACGTCCGCGTGCTGCGTTCGGCGGAGCGGGGATTCACGGCGGTCGGCCCGTCCACACTGCGTGCGGGGGACGGCGTGACCGCCCCGCGTACCGGGGCCGGGCGCGTGGCGACCGGCATCAAGCGCGCCCTGATTGGCCGCCCGATCGCCAGCGAGCACGCCATCCACGAACGGCTGACAAAGACGAAAGCGCTCGCGGTGCTCTCTTCCGACGCCCTCTCCTCGGTCGCGTACGCCACCGAACAGACCCTGGGCATTCTGGTGCTGGCGGGCGCGGCGGCCTTCGGCTACGTGCTGCCGATCTCCGTCGCCATCGTCGGCCTGCTCGCGATTGTCGCGATCTCCTACCGGCAGACGATCTACGCCTATCCGAACGGCGGCGGCTCGTACATCGTCGCCAAGGATAATCTCGGCACGATCCCCGGCCTGATCGCGGCGGGATCGCTGCTGATCGATTACGTGCTCACCGTCTCGGTCAGCGTCTCGGCGGGCGTCCTTGCCGTTGTCTCCGCCTTCCCCGCAGCCGCCACATATACGGTGCCGATGGGCGTCCTCTTCATCCTGCTCATCATGCTCGGCAACCTGCGCGGCGTGCGGGAGAGCGGCACGATCTTCGCCATCCCGACCTACATCTTCGTCGTCGGCACGCTGGCGCTGATCGCAGTCGGGCTGGCGCGCGTGCTCTCCGGCGACCCCGCCGCGGCCTCGACCCCGCGCGACGCACTCCAATCGACGGAGGGGATCGGCGTTTTCCTCATCCTGCGCGCCTTCACCTCCGGTTGCACGGCGTTGACCGGCGTCGAGGCAATCTCGAACGGCATCCCCGCTTTCAAGAAGCCGGAATCGAAGAATGCCGCGACGACGCTGATCGTCATGGTCACATTGCTGGGCGCGATGTTCATCGGCATCTCCTTCCTCGCGTACCGCTACGGCATCACCCCGCGTAGCAACGACTCGGTCATCTCGCAGATCGCGGAGCATGTCTTCGGCGGTCGGAATGCGGCCTACTTCGTCATCCAGCTCGCCACCACGCTTATCCTCGTCCTCGCCGCCAACACGAGCTACGCGGACTTCCCGCGCCTCGGCTCGATCCTCGCGCGGGACGGCTTCCTGCCCAAGCAGTTCCAGTTCCGCGGCGACCGCCTCGCCTTCACGATTGGCATTGTCGTCCTCACCGTGCTCTCCGCCGCCCTCTACGTCATCTTCGGCGGGCAGACGGACCGGCTGATCCCGCTCTACGCGGTCGGCGTCTTCGTCTCCTTCACGCTCTCGCAGGCGGGGATGGTCCGCCACTGGATGCGGCAAGCGGGCACGCACACGCATAATATGCTCATCAATGGCGTCGGGGCAGTCGCGACGGGCATCGTCGCGGTGCTCTTCGCCTACACGAAATTCCTCTACGGCGCGTGGCTCGTCATCATCATCATCCCGGTCCTCGTCCTCTTCTTCCTCAGCATCGCGCGGCATTATCGCGATGTGGCGCAGCGGCTTCGTCTAACGCCGGAAGATCACCGGCGCCCGCGCCGGGGCGTCGAGCAGGTTGTCATCGTCCCCATCTCGGACATTAACAAAGCGACGTTGAGCGCGCTCGACTACGCGAGGACGCTCTCGTCGCAGGTCGTCGCGGTGCATGTCACCGACAACGCCGAAGACGCGGCGCATTTGCAGGAGCAATGGGAAGAATGGGGCGAGGGGGCGCATCTCGTCATCCTCGAATCGCCCTACCGCTCGCTCTCCGCGCCGCTTCTCTCCTATATCGACGCCGTCCAGCGCCGGCGCCCCAAGGCGATGCTCACCGTGCTCGTCGCGGAGTACGTCCCGCGCCATTGGTGGGAGCAGTTCGCCCACTCGCAGACCGCCCTGCGCCTGAAGGCCGCGCTGCTCTTCCGCCCAAACACGATCGTCACCAGCGTGCCATACCACAGCCGGGATTAGCCCCTTCCCCCGCACGGCGGGGGAAGGACCGGGATCGCTACCGCGCCGGCAGGTACTCGCGGATGATGCCACCGAGAATTTTGATGCCCCGGCGGATCGCCTCTTCGTCCGTGAAGGAGTAGGCGAGGCGGATATTTCGCCGCCCGTCCCCGTTGGCGTAGAAGACCGTGCCGGGCATGAAATCCACGCCGTGCGCCGCCGCCTCCGGCTGGATCGCGGTGGCGTCCGCGCCCTCCGGCAGTGTCAGCCAGATGAAGAAACCGCCCTCCGGTACCGTCCACTCGACACCCGGAGGCATCTCCGTGCCCAGTGCATCGACCATCGCGTCCCGCTTCGACCGATAGACCTCCACCAGTTCCTTGACATGCTCCTCGAGCGCCGAGGGCGCGTACTCCGCGACGATATGCGAGGTGAACGGGCTCGTGCCGCCATCCGGCTTCAGTTTGGCGACCTTATGGATGAACGTCTCCGGCCCGATCACCCAGCCGAGCCGCAACCCCGCGCCGATGATCTTCGAGAAGGTGCCGGTGTAGATGACCAGCCCGGCGTCGTCCAGCGTGACCATCATCGGCAGGCGCTCGCCGGAGAAGCGGAGATCGAAATAGGCGTCGTCTTCCAGGACAGCGACGCTGTACTCCTTCGCCAGTGCGAGGATGCGCATTCGCCGCTCGAGCGTCGTCGTCACGCCGGTCGGGTTCTGGAAGGTAGGGATGGTGTAGATGAACTTGGGGCGGATGCCCTGCGCCTTCAGGTCCGCCAAGTTCGCCTCGAGCACGTCCATCTTCATGCCCTGGTCGTCCATCTCGATGCCGACGATCTTCGCCTGATGCGCGTTGAAGAGGCGGAGCGCGCCGAGGAACGCCGGCGCCTCCGAGATGATGACATCACCGGGATCGATCAGGGCGTCGCAGACGAGGTCGATCGCTTGCGACGCGCCCGCCGTAATCAGCACGTTCTCCGGGCGGACATCCACGCCGTTATCGCGCTTCAACTTCACCAGTAACTGCTTGACCAGACCGTCGTAGCCGGTGGCGGCGCCGTACTGGAGCGCCCACTGGCCGTTCTTCTCCATCGTCCGCGTCGCGGCTTCCGCCATCGCCTTGGTTGGCATGCTCTTCGGGTCGGGGGAGCCGCCCGCGAAGTTCACCCGATCCGGGGTAAGCCCGCGCCCCTGCGGTGCGCCCGGCGCCAGCCGCTTCGCCGCCTCGGAGTACAGCTCGTCCAACCGCATCGTCTCCGTCTGTGCCATCTCATCCCCTCCATAGTCGCAGGTCACTTTCTCGCCCTATCCAATATCCGCCAACTATAGCGCACGCAGTGAGAAGCCGGAAGCCGGGGGCAGTAGCCGGATGTCAGGGGAAACGCGCCCTTTCCGACTACCGGCTACTGGCTGCCGTCTGCTGCCCACTGCCCCCGCTATGCGCGCGGAGTATAATAGCCGTATCGTCGCGGGGATCGGAGCGGTAGGGACAACCGCATCCTTGCGACTGGACGGAGGAAGTGACCCGCATGGTTGCGAATACACCGGGCGATCCGGCGGAACCGACGACGCCTGTGTCTCCTGATGCGACGAATGGCGATGGCGTGCGCGGCGAGTCAGCGGAATTCCTCGCCGATCTCAACGGCCGCAGCGCGCGCGCGGAGCGTCCCATCGCGCGGCGGGGCGGTGCGCCCCAGATCGATTTCCGCGAGGTGCGGCAGGGGGCGTTGCCGGGCAACAAATACATCCGGGTCCTGCGCGCGCAGGACCAGGTGCTGAAGCAGGTCGCGCCCGATTACCTCGTCGCGAGCGAGCAACTGATGAAACCACGCGGCGCCTTCGGCAAGCTGCGCCGTGCCCTCGTCGGCCGCCCGATCGCCAGCGAACACGCCATCCACGAGCGGCTGACCAACGTCAAGGCGCTCGCTATCTTCTCATCGGACGCGCTCTCGTCCGTCGCCTACGCCACCGAGGCGATCCTCGGCGTCCTCATCCTCGCCGGCGGCGCGGCCTTCGGCTACACGATCCCGATCTCGATTGCCATTGCGGTGCTGCTCGCCATCGTCGGTATCTCCTACCGGCAGACAATCCATGCCTACCCGAACGGCGCGAGCGCCTACCTCGTCGCCAAGGCGAACCTCGGCACCTTGCCGAGCCTGACGGCGGGCGCGTCGCTGCTGATCGACTACACGCTCACCGTCGCCGTCAGCGTCTCGGCGGGCGTCGCCGCGATCACCTCCGCGCTACCGTCGCTGCACCCGTGGCGCGTCGAGATCTGCGTCGCCTTCGTCGGGCTGATTATCCTCGGCAACCTGCGCGGCATCCGCGAGAGCGGTTCGATCTTCGCCGTGCCGACCTACCTCTTCATCCTCAGCATCGCCGTGCTCGTCTTCCTCGGCGTCTTCCGCTCGATCACGGGCGGCGATGTGCCGGTCAATGCCCCGCGCGACGTGGTCACCTCTACGGAGGGCGTCTCGCTCTTCCTCATTCTGCGCGCTTTCACGGCGGGCTGCACGGCGCTGACCGGTGTCGAGGCGATCTCGGACGGCGTGCCCGCCTTCAAGCCGCCGGAGGCGAAGAACGCGGCGACGACGCTCGTCTGGATGTGCTCGATCCTTGGCGCAATGTTCATCGGTCTCTCCTTCCTCGCCCACCGCTACGGCATCGTGCCGAACGCGAAGGAGACGGTCATCTCGCAGATCGCGCGGACGATCATCGGCCATAATTTCTTCTACTACTTCATCCAGGCGATGACCGCGCTGATCCTCGTCCTCGCCGCCAACACGAGCTTCGCGGACTTCCCGCGCCTCTCGACCTGGCTGGCGAAGGACCACTTCATGCCGAAGCAGTTCCTCTTCCGGGGGGATCGGCTCGCCTTCAACACCGGCATCACCGTGCTCGGCGTCCTCGCGACAATCCTGCTGATCGCATTCGGCGGGCAAACCGATCGCCTGCTGCCGCTCTACGCGGTCGGCGTTTTCACGGCATTCACACTCTCGCAGGGCGGCATGGTGCTCCACTGGTACAAGGAGCGCGGGCGCGGCTGGACGCGGCGATTCGCGCTCAACCTCGTCGGCGCGACCGCCACCTTCTTCGTCCTCATCCTCGTCATCCTGACGAAGTTCCTGCTCGGCGCGTGGATCGTCCTCCTGCTCATGCCGATCCTCATCCTGCTCTTCCGTGGCATCAACCGCCATTACGTCCAGGCGGCGGCGGAGCAGGCGCTCGGCGCCGGCGATTCGCCCGCCGCCTATCAGCAGGCGGAGCAGATCGTTATCGTGCCGATTGCGGACATCAACAAGACGACAGTCAACGCCCTCAACTACGCGCGCACCCTCTCGCCGAAGGTCGTCGGCGTCCATGTGACGGACGACGCCGAGGAGGCGGCGCACCTGCAGGAGAAGTGGGAGAAGTGGGGCGAGGGCGTCAACCTCGTCATCCTCGAATCGCCCTATCGCTCACTGATGGGGCCGCTCCTCTCCTATATCGATATGGTGCAGAAGAAGCGGCCGAAGGCGATGATTACGGTGCTGGTGCCGGAGTACATTCCCGCCCATTGGTGGGAGCAGATCCTCCACTCGCAGACCGCCCTGCGCCTCAAGGCATCCTTGCTCCTCCGCCCGAATACCGTCGTCACCAGCGTCCCATACCATGGCAAGCACTAGCCGCGGGTGCGCGCCTCGCCGTTCGGTGCAGAGGCCATCCCAATCATACAGAGGAGGGACACATGGACGACTTCGGCATCTTCGACCCCCGCCTGGTGCGGCGGGTGAAGGAGGACTGGGAGCGAGCGAAGACGGAGGTGCGCCGGGCGACCGCGCCCATCCTGAACGAGGCGGAGCGCGTCTTCGAGGGCGTCTTGCGCCCGTCCCCCGCCGGGCCGACCACGCCGCTGGATGGCTGCGACTGGCAGCGGGTGCCGGATGACGAGGAGGCGCTGCGCGAGCGTCTCGAACATATCATCGCCGACCTGACGGTGGTGAAAAGCCAGACGGTCACCCTCGACGATCCCGGCGGCGCGGCGGCCGCCTTCACCGTGCGGGTGACGCTGACAGACGGCGCGCTGTGGCAGGCGCGGGTGCCAGTCGCAGCCGTCGGTCGGGCGACGGAGGCGGAACTGCGCTTGTGGGCGCTGCGGCTCGCCGGGAAGGTGGCGCACTGAGCGCGATAGCCGTGGCGGTGCGCCGGGCCTCTGCTGCTAATTCCCTCTCCGCGAGGGATTTATCGTCTCGGTGATTCCGCAAAGCGCTGCACGAAGGCAATCCGCAGGGTGTTCATCTATCGCTGCCGGCGTCATTGGCTAGCCTGACGCAGGCCGACACGCTTTCTCCGAACTCCGAACTCCTCCCCTGCGGTATGATACGGGCGTCGGTCGGTTGCTCGCGCGAATACAAGGGGTCAGGGAGCGCCATGCAGGGTGCGCCGGACGTTCCGTACGTCTTCATCTCGTATGCCAGCGCGGACCGGGAGCGGGCGCTCGCGGTGGTGGCAGCGTTGCAGCGGGCGGGCGTCACGGTCTGGATCGATCAGAGCGGCATCCCCGGCGGTGCGCTCTACGGCGCGGAAATCGCGGCGGGGATCGAACAGGCGGCGGCGATGATCCTGCTCTGTACGCCCGTCTCGCTCGCCTCCCGCAATGTCCGGCAGGAAATTCTGCTCGGCTGGAAGTTCCAGAAATCGTACTTGCCGCTGCTGCTCGAACCGTGCGAGTTCCCGAAAGAGATGTCCTACTGGCTCGAAGGCAGCCAGTGGGTCGAAGTGTTGGATGCGCCGGAGGCCGTGTGGCTGCCGCAGGCGCTCGCCGCGCTGCAACGGGTCGGCATCGCCGGGGTCGCCGAGACGGAGCCGCCTGCATCGCATACGCCTGCATCACCATCGCTACCGCCGCTCCCGACCATTCCTGAACCGCCGCCCTTGTTCGGGCGGGAGCGGGAGCAGGCGGCGCTCCGCGAGCGGCTATCGGGCGCGCTCGGCGGGCAGGGCGGCCTCGTGCTGATCGGTGGCGAGGCGGGGGTGGGCAAGACCGCCCTGACGGAAACGGTCGCCTACGAGGCGACGGTGCGCGGCGCGCTCGTCCTCACGGGGCGGTGCTACGACCTGACCGAGACGCCGCCCTACGGCCCGTGGACCGAGATCCGCGACAGTATCCCGGCGGCTACCGATCTGCCGCCCCGGCCCTCCGCCGCCGTGAGCAGCGCCGCCAGCCAGGCCGAGTTCTTCCGCGAGGCGCTCGTCTTCTTCGCGGCGCTGGCGGATCGCCGGCCGCTCGTCCTCGTCCTGGACGACATGCAGTGGGCCGATCCCGCCTCGCTCGACATGCTCCGCTTCCTCTCGCGCTCCGTCGCCACGCTCCCAATCCTGCTCGTCGCCACCTACCGTGCCGAGGATGTCACGCGCCGCCATCCGTTCTATACGCTCCTGCCGATCCTGCTCCGGGAGGCGGGCGCGACACGCCTCGACCTGCACCGCCTCCCCATCGCCGATGTGGAAACGCTGGTCACGGATCGCTACCGGCTTTCGGAGGCGGACGCGACGCGGCTGGTGGCTTATCTGCACGAGCGGGCGGGCGGCAATGCCTTCTTCACACAGGAACTGCTGCGTGCGCTCGCGGAGGAGGGTGTGCTGCGCAACGAATCGGACGGCTGGACGGTCGGCGACTTGGCGGCGGTGCAGGTGCCGCTGCTGCTCCGGCAGGTGATCGACACGCGGCTGGCGCGGCTGGGCGCGGAGGCGGAGCGGTTGCTCGCGTTGGCGGCGGTGATCGGGCAGACCGTGCCGCTCGATCTGTGGCAGTCGGTCGCCGAGGCGGACGAGGATACGCTGCTGGACCTCATCGAGCGGGCGGGCGAGGCGCGGGTGCTGGCAGAGACGGCCGACGGCGAGGGGGTGCGCTTCCTGCACGCGCTGATCCGGCAGGCGCTCTACGAGGGCATCCCCGCCATCCGGCGCAAGCGGCTGCACCGGCAGATCGGGGCGGTACTCGCGGAGAGACCGGACGCGCACCCCGACACCGTCGCCTACCACTTCGAGCGCGCGGGCGACGAGCGCGCGGCGGGGTGGCTGGTGCAGGCGGGGGAGCGCGCCTTCGCATCGTACGCCTATGCCAGCGCCGAGGAGCGATTCCGGCGGGCGTTGCCGCACTTGACGGGCGCGGAGCGCGCAACCACCCTGCTTGCCCTATCCTACTTGCATCGCCATGAGGAGAGCGCCATCGCGGACGCGATCGAGTCGGTGCGGGCCGCGACTGAGGCGGGCGATACCGCGCTCGCGGCGCTCGCGCGCATTCGCCTCGGCGCCTCGCTCGGCTACATCGGGAAGATCGGGCAGGGGATCGCGGAGATTACGGCGGCGAACGCGGTGTTGGACGCGCTGCCCGCCTCCGAGATCGCGCGCTTCGACTCCCATAGCTACGCCAACTTCCCCAGGTACGCCAACTTTCGCTCATTCGAGGATGGTCGCGCCATGCTGACGACGCCGTACGCCATGGGCGGGTGGTACGCGGAGGTGCTGGCGTCGCTCGGCTGTACGCTGGACGAGGCGCTCGCCCAATTGGGAAGGCTGCACCCGAACGCAGCAGCCTCCGTCGGCTTCGTCTGCTCGGCGCTCGGCCGGGGGCAGGACGTGCGGGATGTCTTTGTGACCGGCCGTGCGTTCTGGGAAGCGCGCGAGGACTGGACGTTTGTCGCCATCTACTGCGTCTATCTCCTCCACGAGGCGTACATCCCCTATTTTGCCGACGACCCGGCTGAGCGCGAGCAAATCGTCGCGGCGATGGCGGCGGCGCTGGCCCGACACGTCGCGCAGGGAGGCGAACCGCCACCGGCGCGCGTGCTCTGGCCATTGCTGGTGCTCGAAGGACGATGGGCGGAGGCGCGGACGCGATGGGGGGAGGAGACCGATGGGCCCGTCTTCCGGGTTTTCGCCACGCCCCAGATCGGCAGCCTTGCCCGCGCTCAAGGAGACCGGGAGGGGGCGTGGCGGCTCGTGCGGGACCTGCTCCCCGACGGACCCGCCACCGAACCGGGCCAGACACTCTTCATGCCGATGACGCAGATGCAGCGCCTCGCCGCGCAGTTGGCGCTGGACGACGGCGACCTGCCGGGGGCGAGGGGATGGCTGGAGGCGCACGACCGCTGGCTGGCATGGAGCGGCGCGGTGCGCGGCCAGTCGGAGGGGCAGCTCGGCTGGGCCGCGTACCACCGCGCGGCGGCCGATGCGGAGCGGGCGTATGAGCGCGCCGAACACGCACTCGCCAACGCAACCGAGCCGCGCCAGCCGCTCGCTCTGCTCGCCGCCCACCGCCTGCTTGGCGAGTTGGATGCCGAGGCGGGGCGGCATGATGATGCGGCACGCCATCTCAACGCATCACTTGCTCTCGCTATTGGCTGCCAGGCGCCGTACGAGCGGGCCTTAACGCTGCTGGCGATGGCGGAACTGCGCGCGGCGACCGGAGAGACGGAGACGGCGCGAATGCTGCTCGAAGAAGCGCGGACGATCTTCGCATCACTCGACGCGAAGCCTGCATTGGCGCGGGCCGGTGCGCTGGCGGCGAGACTGGCGGGTGCGTGATGCCCATGCTCATCACCACGCTCTCCAGCGTTTTGCGGAATCACCGATGCGAGCATCCCTCTAGCGACGCCACTCTGCCTCCCACCAGTCCGCATGCGGCATCCCGCTGGTGTGGATCGCCGCCACCAGTTGTTCGAGGTCGAAGGGCACGCGGCGCAGATCGACGGAGAGCCTGCCGCCCTCCCAGCCGATGACGCCGTACTCCGCCCATGGCGCGTTGCGGAGCCGCCGCATCGGCGCGCGAATCACCGCCCGCCCGACGCTGCCGACGTTGATCAATACCTTGTCGTGGTAGGGGCGCATCATCTGCGCGTGGGTATGGCCGCCGACCATCACCGATGCCTCGACGCCGGCGAAGAATTCGCCGATCTCCTCGTTCGGTGTTGTCGGGAAGATCAGATCCATATTGCTCCGCGGCGAGCCGTGGAAGCAGAGCAGCGTCGTGTGGTCGTCGAGCGGGATTTCCAGCGCGAGCGGCAGCGCGAGGAGCCGGGCATTGTCCGCTTCCGTCAACTGGTCGGCGCACCAGACTTCGATGTCGTGGAGACGCCGGGCGATCTCGTCCGGCGGGCCCGGCCCGACCACGGAGCGGAAGGCGACGGCGGACTCCGGTTCCGCCGAGAGGTGGCGGGGGATGCGGTCGTCCACATTGCCGCGCAGCACGGGGCAGCCGAGCGCGTCGATGCGCTCCATCACCTCGCGCGGTTGCGGGTTGAGCGCGGGCAGATCGCCCAAACAAACGATCCGGTCCACCCGATCGCCCGCCAGATCGTCCAGCACGGCGTCCAGGGCGACGGCGTTGGCATGGATGTCCGAGATGACCGCAACCTTCACCGCTTCCCCTCTCCGACAATGGTGGCGTAGGCGTGCCTGCGTCCCCGCGTCTCTCGCGCAGGCACGCAGGCACACCTATGCCACCGACAGACGCGCCACTACCGCACCCCGGTGGCGAGCACGACCGCCGCCTTGCCACCGTCCGCACGGCGTTCTTCCGCGCGGATAGCGTCCAGCACCTCGCGCGTCAATGCGGCGTGCTGCTCCGGTGCAAGCGCCGCGATCGTCGCCGCCATCCGGCGGTTATTGCGCAGCATCGCTTCCCAGCACTCCTCCGGCGTCCCAACCCATTGCACGGGGAGATGGTGCATCGCCTCTTCAATGTGCCGGAAGCCTGCCATGCGTAGCTGCTCCGCCAGTTCCCCCGGCGCGGCGAAGCGGAAACGGTGCGGCTCGCCCGGCGCGGGCGCGGGCAGGTCACTGTAGCGACGAACCACCGCGAGCGGCCGCATCTGTGCATTCTGCTCGGGCGGGCCCCACAACAGAGAGACGACCCGGCCACCCGGCGCGAGGACGCGCCGCATCTCGCCGAGGCCCCGCTGGACATCCGGGAAGATCATCACCCCGAACCGGCACGTCACCGCGTCGAAAGAGCCGTCCGAAAAGGGGAGCGCCGCGACATCGGCCTGCCGGAAGGCGATATTGGCGATGCCGCGCCTGCGGCCATGCTCCTCGGCCATCGCCAGCATCTCCGGCACCAAATCGGTGGCGGTGACGTGCCCCCCATACGGCGCAAGGGCGGCGGCGAGGGAGAGCGCCGGCTCGCCCGGCCCGCTCGCCACGTCGAGAATCTTCATGCCGGGCGTGATCGCAAGTGAGATGATCATCAGATCGGTCGCCGCCTGCCACGATGATGCACGCGTCGTCGCGGTCTCGCGCCACCGGGCAGCGCGGGCGATCCATCGCTCGCGTTGCGCCTCCTCGTCGTGGTCGGCTGCCGCAGTGCCCGGCGTGCGCATCATCGACTCTCCCGTCATGTGGTCGGTGACGCTCCCCGCTCCAGGTGCTGCACCTGATACTGATGGACGGCCGGCTCGCCGGTCATGAAGGGCATCATCCGCTGCGTGGCGTTTCGGAGATCGTCGCTCCGCATCGCCGCCCGCATCGTCGCCTCGCTTTCCCACATGCTGATATCCATCACCTGCTGCGCTGCCTGATCCGCGAGCACGGCGGAACCCGCATACCCTTCCCGCTCCTTGAGCGCGGGCAGCACCGCCGCGCGCCAGACGCCGATTGCCTCATCTTCCGTGCCGGGGCGCGACTGCGGGACGGCGACAATCGCATGGGTCGGCATCCCTGCCTCGGGGACGCGCTCGCCATGCAGCACCGCGAAGGTCTGCGGCGGCGACATCTCCGCCATCAGCGGTTGCAGCATCCGCGTCGTTTCCTGAGCCGCGCCGCTGCTCGTCAGCCGCTCGAAGTCGGCTTCATGCTCCCAAAGGATGATCTGGAGGGCGCGCAACGTCTCGGGATCGAAGAGCCAGAGACCGCTCACGAACCCCTGCGCCTGCTGGAGCCTCGCGAGGCCATGATTGTGCAGCACCGCCATCGCGTCGCCGATTTTGCCGGGATGCATCATGCTCCGGCTGACCCGCGCGTACATCGCTTCCCTCCTCGTTCGTTCGCCATCTCCCGCCCGCTCGGGCGAATGGCAGCGTACGTGAATCGCCCGGCCTCGGCAAGCGTTAGGAAACCACGTAGCGCAGAGGACACGCAGGGGTTTCCAATCCCCTTCTTTCTTCTCTGTGCTCGATTCCCCTTCTCGCCCTACCCGATTGTCCAGGTGTACCGTCCCCCATACGGCTGATACGCTCCGTATCAACCCGGTGCATACTGGCCGCAGACGGGGGGCAGGGGCTTCCCGCACTTCACAGGAGGTTTCTTATGGCATCGCTTTCTCCCGAGACGCGGAGCGTCCTGCTCAGTCTCTCCGACAACCTCGCCGACGCGGTCGAGCGTGCCGGTCAATCCACCGTCGCCGTCCACGCGCGGCAACGCCAGCCCGCCAGCGGCGTCCTCTGGCGTCCGGGCGTGATCGTGGCGACCGACCACACCATCGAGCGCGATGACGACATTACCGTCACGCTGCCGGACGGCGAGAGCGTCCCCGCCACGCTCGCCGGGCGCGATCCGAGCACGGACCTCGCCATCCTCAAAGTCGATGGCGCCACCCTGCCGGTCGCGGCGCGTGGGCGATGCGACGGCGCTCCGGGTTGGGCATATGGCGCTGGCTGTCGGGCGGTTCGGCGAGGGCGGGCTGGGCACGAGCCTCGGCGTTGTCAGCGCACTCAGCGGCGCGTGGAACACCTGGCGCGGCGGGCAGGTCGATCAGTTCATCCGCGCGGACGTGACGCTCTATCCCGGCTTCTCGGGCGGCCCGCTCGTCAATGCGGCGGGGGAGATCGTCGGCATCAACACATCGGGGCTCTCCCGCAACATGGGCCTGACCATCCCCGCCGCGACCGTCAACCGCGTCGTCGATCAGTTGCTATCCACGGGGCGGATCGCGCGCGGCTACCTCGGCCTCGGCTTGCAACCCGTCCGGCTGCCCGATACGCTCAAGCAGGCGGTCGGCACACAGAGCGAGACGGGCGTTATCGTCATCTCGATCGAGAGCGGCGGCCCGGCGGAAAAGGCGGGCCTCTTCATCGGTGACATCATCGTCACGCTGGACGGCACGCCCGTTACGGACACCGATGCCGTGCAGGGGCTCCTCGGCCCGGACCGGATCGGCAGCGCGCTCGCGGCGAAGATCGTGCGCGGCGGCCAGCCGGTCGACGTGCGGATCACGGTGGGCGAGCGCCCACAGCGGGAGGGATAAATTCAATGGCGGTTATTGCGGACGAACTGACACAAACGCCCTCCGCCCTCACCGATGCCTTCGTGGAGATGGCCGCGCAGTTGCGCCGTTCGACGGTGCAGGTGCGCGGCCATCGGGGGCCGGGTGGCGGCTCCGGGGTCATCTGGCGGGCGGACGGCCTGATCATTACCAATGCCCACGTCGCGCGCGGCCCGAAGGCGACGGCCGCACTCTCCGACGGCCGGACGTTCGATGCGACGGTCACGGCGCGGGACGAGCGGCGCGACCTCGCCGCCCTGAAGGTGGACGCGACCGATTTGCCCGCCGCCTTGATCGGTGATTCCGACGCGCTGCGGGTCGGCGCGCTCGTCCTCGCGGTCGGCAACCCACTCGGTCTGACCGGCGCATTGACGACCGGCGTTGTCCATACGGCGGCGTCATCCGATGGCCCCCGGCAGCATGGCTGGGTGCGGGCCGATGTCCGCCTCGCCCCCGGCAACTCCGGCGGCCCGCTGGCGGATGCGCGCGGTCGCGTGATCGGCATCAACAGCATGATCGCCGGCGGCCTCGCCCTCGCCGTGCCGAGCAACGCCGTCGAGCACTTCCTCAATGGCAGTGCGGCGCGTCCCGTCCTCGGCATCACGATGCAGCCCGTTCGCCTGCCGCTCGACGGGCGGGCGATCTTCGGCCTGCTCGTGATGGAAGCGGCAGCGGGCAGCCCGGCGGAAGCTGCGGGCCTGCTCACCGGGGACACGATCATCGGCACGGGCGGCGCGCTCTTCGCCCGACCGGATGGCCTGATGCACGCGCTGTACAACCGCGTGCCGGGCGACACGCTGCGACTCGACATCGTGCGCGGCGGGCGGCGCACCGCCGTTGTCGTCCGACTCGGCGCGGCGGAAGCCGACGAAGCGCGCGCGGCGTGACACGGGTGCTGGTCGCCGCGCCATCGGCGGTCGTGCGGGCGGGGCTGGAGGCGCTCGTCGCTTCCGGCCCCGGTCTCGCCGTGGTCGGGCAGGTGGCGAGCATGGAAGGGGCGGCGCAGGCGAGCGAGGCGCTCCTGCCGGATGTCGTGCTCGTCGAACACGAATGGGACGATGAAACGCTTGTGCCGGGCCTCCTCGCCCTCGGCGCGGGCGGTCACGTCCCCGCCGTCGTCGTGCTGACGGAGCATCCGTCGGCGCTCTGGGCGGCGGTGGCGCTCCGCTCGCGCGTGCGGGCGGTCCTGCCGCGCGAGGCGACGGCGGCGGAGATTATCGCGGCGGTGGAGGGCGCGGCGGCGGGTCTCGTCGTCCTCCATCCCGATACCGCCGAGGCGGCGCTCGCCTCGCTCTCCGCCGCCCCCGCGACAGTGGCCGCTCCCCGGCGCAGCCGCTCACACCGCGCGAGGTCGAGGTGCTGCACATGCTCGCGGAGGGATTGGGCAACAAGACCATCGCGCGGCGGCTCGGCATCTCGGAACATACCGTCAAATTTCATGTCGGCTCGATCTTCGCCAAACTGAACGCCTCCAGCCGCACCGAGGCCGTCACCGTCGGCGTGCGGCAGGGGCTGGTGATGCTCTGAGCGGTAGCGAGTTGCGAGTAGCGAGAACGAGATGAAGAACACGAGACGGAGTAGGACTTACGCAGTTGGAATCTTTTCCCTCGGTGGTAGCAGGCTTTCCAGCCTGCTTCCCCGACCGAAGGGGCAGGCTGGAAAGCCTGCTACCACCGGGTTTCTTGCCACGAACTGCGTAATTCCTACAACGGAGTAGGAGTTACGCAGTTCGTGGCAAGAAAAGTCCGGTGGCGCAGGTTTACAACCTGCGAGGCTGACAGGTTGCAAGCCTGTCCCACCAAAAAATCCGTCTCAACTGCGCAAGTCCTACGGAGATGAAGCGTAGATGCTTTATACTCGTTGCTCGTTACTCGACACTTCAGACGGGGGTTAGGTGCGCACCGAAGAAGCCGAACATGTCGACGAGAAGCAGACGGGGCGGCTTGAGGCGTTCAGCGACGGCGTCTTCGCCATCGCGGTGACGCTGCTCGTGCTCGAACTGCGCGCGCCGCTGCCGGGCACGCTCCACGAGGGCGAGAGTTTGTTCCATGCGCTCTTAGACGCGTGGCCCGCCTATCTCGCCTTCGTGACCAGTTTTGCGACGATCCTGATCGTGTGGATCAATCATCACAATCTGTTCAAGTTGATCGTCCGCACCGATCACACGTTCCTGCTGCTGAACGGTTTCCTGCTCTTTACCATCACCCTCATCCCGTTCCCGACCAATATCATCGCGGAGTATATTCGGGAGCCCGAGGCACGCACGGCGGCGATCTTCTATAGCGGTTCCTTCCTCGCGATGGCGATTGCCTTCAACCTCCTGTGGCGCTACGCGGCGCGAGACGGGCGCCTCCTCCGGCGAGATGTGGACATGCGATTGGTGCGCATCATCAATAAACAGTTCCGAACCGGCCCTTTGACATATATTGCCTGCGTCGTGGTCGCCATCATCAATGGCATCGCCGGGTTCGTGCTCGTCATCCTGCTTGCGCTCTACTGGGCCTTGCCGGAACATCTGCGGCCGGGGCCGGGGCGGGACGAATAGCATGGGACGCGGCGATGTTGCACGGGATATGAGAATGCGCTATGCCGGGCTCCGCGCGATCACACTTCGGACAATGCCGCGCACCATCGGGGCGGCGGCGCACGTCTGGGGAGTCGTTATCCGCATCCGGCTCGAACGATTCATCACCAAAGGGAGAGCGACGATGGGCGCCGGCGACGCGATCCGCAGCGAAGTCCTCAGCTGGCCGGGTGTGACGGAAGCGCCGCACCGCTTCGGCGGCGTCGAGTTCCGCCTCGGCAAGCGCGAGCTCGGTCATCTGCACGGCGACTATCTCGCCGATTTGCCTTTCCCCGTCCGTATCCGTGAGGAACTGGTGCGCGACGGCAAGGCGATGCCGCACCACATCCTGCCCCAGAGCGGCTGGGTCAGTTACCCGATCCGCGACGCGTCCGCCGTTCCGGGCGCGCTCGCCCTCTTCCGCCTCGCCTACGAACGGGCGACGAAAGTAGCGAGTAACGAGTAACGAGGATCGGGGGCAATTTACGCCGCAATCAGGAGGCGGGAAGGCGCTGCGGCGGGCGTTGTTGTATCTGCGCGCCTGCTGGCAGGACACGCTCGGCGCGCTGGTGGCCCTTATCATGGTCTCGGCGGCGAACCTCGTCGCGCCGCAGATTCAGCTACTACGACCGCGTCGAGACCGGCAGTTGCTCACCCGCATGACGACACCTATCTTGGCTTCCTGCTCTTCCCGATCCTCACCATCGGCTTCCAGGCGGCGGGCAGCTCGCGGGCCGGGGCGAGCGCCGTGCGCGTCTTCGATGTGCTTGACGCGCCGCTCGATGTCCACGACGCGCCGGACGCCGTCGCGCTCCCGGCGATCACCGGGCGGGTGATGTTCCCGAGGCGACCATCCAGCGCGCCCTCGGCACCCTGCTGGCAGGCCGTACGAGCATCGTCATCGCCCACCGCCTGAGCACGATCCGCAACGCCGATCTGATCCTCGTCGAGGGCGGCGCCATCGCCGAACGCGGCACGCACGACGCACTGATGCGCGCGGGTGGCCGCTACGCGGACCTGTCGCGGCGGCGGTTCCGCGATTTGCCTGCCGCTGTGGCCGCATCGGTCGGCGATGCGGCCACGATCAATGCGTAGACGTACGTTCATATATCTTCTATCGAATTGACTTTACGGGTGTCTTAGCCTCTATACTAGGGAGGTCGATCAGCATGCTACAAGAAAGGGTGCTTCAATGAAAGCGGCGAACGATTTTAAGGCGTTCATCCTCCGGGGCAATGTCGTCGATCTGGCGGTCGGCATCGTCATCGGGGCGGCGTTCGGCGCGGTTGTCGCCGCGTTCGTCAAGGACTTGATTACCCCCTTCATCGCGGCGATTGGCGGCAAGCCGGATTTCTCCTCGCTCGGCTTCACGATCAATCACAGCCGCTTCCTCGTCGGCGACTTCATCAATGCGATCATCTCCTTCTTGATTATCGCGGCGGTCGTCTTCTTCTTCGTAGTCCGCCCGGTCAATGCGCTGATGAATCTACGCAAGACCGAGACGCCCGTCATCGCGAAGACGCGCGAGTGTCCCTACTGCGTGAGTAGCATCCCGCTTGCGGCGACCCGCTGCGCCTTCTGCACGCAGGAAGTCCCGCCCGTCGGCGCGGCGAGCATGGCCTGACAGCGGGTAGCCCCTCTCCCTTCTGTGGGAGAGGGGCCGAGGGTTTTCTAACCGACGCGGGCGAACTTCTGGAAGGTATGGCAGCCGTCCGGCACGAGGCCGGGGCGGACGCCCATCGTGTACGTCACCTCACCGACGTAGATATCGCCGTGCGAATCCACGCAGATGTCGTGCGGGCCGACGAAGTTGCCCGGTGCGCAACGGTCCATGCCGCCCCAGCGCGCCAGCACCGTGCCCGCCGGGTCGTAGACGCTCACCCGCCCCGGCCGCTCGTCGTCAATCGCGCCGAGGCGCGGCGATTGGTCGCCGGGGCGGTGCAGCAATTCGGCGACGTAGATCCGTCCGTCGCCGTCGATGGCGATGTTCGTCGGGCGCTGCACGTCGTGCCACTCGGTCAGGTACGCGCCGTCCGGGCTGAAGAACTGGATGCGGTCGTTCTCGCGGTCCGCGATCAGCACGCGGCCATCCGCCGCCACCGCGACGCCGTGGACGAGGTTGAACTGCCCCGGCCCTGTGCCCGGCTCGCCCCATGATTGGATCAGCGTCCCGTCCGCGCCGAAGCGGTGGACGCGCGCGTTGCCGTAGCCGTCCGAGACGTACAGTTCGCCGCTCGGCGCGACGGCGATATTCGTTGGGCGGTTGAAGGGCGGCCCGCCGTGCGTGATGCTCGCCAGCGAGCGCCCGTCGTAGCCCGTGTCGGAAGCGACGCCGGGCGTGCCGATTGTCTGGAGCATCTCGCCCTCGGGCGTGAAGCGGAAGATCGCCTCCTGCCCCTCATCCACGCACCAGATGGTGTCGTCGGGTGCGATCGTCAGGCCGTGGGTGCGCGGCGTGAAGAAGCCCTCGCCCCACGAGGCAACGTACGAGCCGTCCCGGTTGTAAATGAGGACGCGCGACTCCTGGCGGGTGATGAGGAAGACGCGGTCGCGCGAGTCGGTGTCCACGCCGACGACATCGGCGTGGTGGAAGCCGTCCGGCAATTGCTCCCACCCCTCAACCGCCTCGTACCGCAGGCTCCCCGTTGTCGTTGCCATGCCGTTCCTCCCCTCGCTGTCGCTGCCGCGCCCGCTTGCGTTGCCCAACCATGGAACCATGTGGCAGATCATCGTTGACGCCGCACGCAGCATAGCACTGCGGTGGGTCGCGATGGTAGCGTAGGCTTCTGCCTGCGTCCCAATGACAGGCACCCTGGCGACGCAGGCCGAAGCCTACGCTACCACAACCTATGTACCGGTCTCGGTAATCGTCAGCGCCGGCAGGTCCTGCTCCCGCACGAGCGCATTGAAGCGCGGGATATCCCGCCCGAGCACGGTATCCAGCCGCTCCAATTGCTGGTCGAGTCGATGGGTTACCGCCGCGAAGACCTCGCGCGACTGCTGCGTTGGTGCGGCATCCGCGCCCGACACGACACCCAGCAAGGTGGCGATCTTCACATTGAGCTTGGATGGTGCGGTCAGCGCATCGCGCGACGACTTCCAGCGCGTCTGCACCAGTTCCTCCTCGACACTCGACAGGTCCTCTCGTACCTTCCTGGCTGCCTCCACCAACGGCGACGTTTCCGCCGTCTGCTGCTTCGCCCGGTGCTCCCACATGCCGATCTCGCTCCGCAGGGTCCGGATCTGCTTGATCGCGTCGTTCGTCTCGGAGAGTTTGTCCCGAATCTGGAGGAGGAAGGCGAACTGATCGCGGAGTTCGTCGTCGCTCACCTCGGCGCGCGGGTCCTTGCGGATTTGGAGCGGCTGCGTCCACGCCTGGCTCCCGACGGTGAGGCGCACCTGATAGGCGCCGGGAGGCGCGAGCGGCCCGGCCACGCCGCTGGAACGGTAAATCGCGCCTTCGACGTTGCGCGCGTCCGGGTAGCGCATATTCCAGATGAAGCGGTTGAGGCCCGCCTCCTTGCGTACCGGCTTCTCCTCCGCTGCTCCGTCCTTCTTCGCCTCGGCGGGCTGGTCTCCGTCGGGCTTGCTCCGGTAGGTTTTGATCTCATTGCCGTCGTTATCGAGGAAGGTGAGCGTCACCTCACCCGCCGGTTTCTCGCGGAGGTAGTAGGAGATGACCGCGCCGTCGAGCGGGTTCTGGCCCGCGTCGAGCAATTTCTGGCGCTTCTCGCCGCTCGGGCGGGTGACTTGCCGGAAGGTGTAGGTCGTCGTTCCGACCGGCTGGTAATTCTTGCCGGGCGCGGGGGAGCCCTCGAAGCCGCGCAGGGTGCGGTAGCGGGTCGCGGGTCGCGGCGCGAAGAGGTGGGCGTCCGCCGTCAGCACATCCGGCGTCAGCGCGTGGAGCGGCGTCAGGTCATCCAATATCCAGAAGGCGCGGCCATGCGTCGCCAGCACCAACCCCTGATCCTTGACGACCATGTCGTGAACCGGCACGACGGGCAGGTTCATACGGAAGGATTGCCAGTGCCCGCCGTCGTCGAAGGAGACGTACAGCCCCGCCTCGGTGCCCGCATAGAGGAGGCCGCGCCGGTCCGGGTCCTCGCGGATCACGCGGGCGAATTCGTCCGCCGGGATGCCGTCGGTGATCTTCGTCCACGTCTGCCCGTAGTCGCTCGTCTTGTAGAGGTAGGGCGCGAAGTCGTCGTGGCGGTGGCGGTCGATGGCGACATAGGCGGTGGCCGCGTCGTGCGGCGACGCCTCGATGATGCTCACCAGCGACCACTCGGGCATCTCCGGGGGCGTGACATTCGCCCACGTCTCGCCGTTGTCGCGGGTGAGGTGGATCAATCCATCATCGGAGCCGGCCCAGAAGATGCCCGCCTCCACCGGCGATTCGGCCAGCGCGAAGATCGTGCAGTAGTAATCCATGCCGTTGCTGTCGATGGTGATCGGCCCGCCGGAGGGCTCCTGCTTCGTCGGATCGTTGCGCGTCAGATCGGGCGAGATCACCCGCCAACTCTTCCCCTCATCCGTCGAGCGGTGGACGAACTGCGAGGTGATGTACAGGCTCCGCCGGTCGTGGGCGGAGATGAGGATGGGGAAGGTCCACTGGAAGCGGTATTTGACGTCCTTCGCGCCCCAGCCGGCCGATTCCTCGGGCCAGGCGGCGATATTTTGTCGCTGGCCGGTGCGGTGGTCGTAGCGCGTAATCATCCCGGCGAAGTTCCCGGCGAAGATGATATTCGGGTCGTCCGGCTTGACGGCGATGTAGCCGCTCTCGCCGCCGCCCACCTCGTAGGTGTCCACCTGGGTAATTGCCGCCAGTTTCGACCGGCTCGGCACGCTGATTGTCGAGTTGTCCTGCTGCGCCCCGTAGATGCGGTAGGGCGTCTGATTGTCCGTCGTGACGTGGTAGAACTCCATCGTCGGCTGGTTGTAGACCGACGACCATGTCTCGCCGCCATTGAAGGAGACGGTCGCGCCGCCGTCGTTCCCCTGAATGATCCGGCGCGGGTTCTTCGGGTCGATCCAGAGGTCGTGGTAGTCGCCGTGCGTGCCCGGCACCTGCACGAAGTTCCTGCCCCCGTCGGATGACTTCCAGGCGTTGAGGTTCATGATCCAGACGGTTTCGGGGTCGATCGGGTCGGCGAAGACGTGCATGTAGTACCAGGGCCGCTGGCGCACCTCGCCACCCTCGTTGACGCGCTCCCACGTCTCGCCGTAGTCGTCTGACCGCAGGACCGCGCCATCCTTCGCCTCGACGATCGCCCAGACGCGGCCCGGTTTGGCGGGCGAGGCGACGATACCCATCCGGCCGAGGAGCCCGGTCGGCATCCCCGGCTTGCGGCTGATCTCCTCCCAGGTGTCGCCGCTATCGATCGAGCGGTACAGAGCGCTGCCCGGCCCGCCGCTGATGAGTTCGTGCGCGCGGTGGACGCCTTCCCAGAAGGCGGCGTAGATGATGCGCGGATTGGTTGCGTCCAACGAGAGATCGACGACGCCCGCCTCGGCGCTGCGGAAGAGGATTTGCTCCCAGGTTTTGCCGCCGTCCTTCGAGCGGTAGACGCCGCGCTCCGGGTTCGCGCCGTGCGCGTGCCCGAAGGCGCCGACGTAGACGAGATCGGGGTTCGTCGGATGCACGCGCACCTTGCCGATGTTGCGCGTCTCGGCCAGGCCGCAGTGCCGCCACGTCCGCCCGCCGTCGGTGGACTTGTAGACGCCGTCGCCGTGCGAGACATTGCTGCGGATCGTCGATTCGCCCATGCCGACGTAGATGACGTTCGGGTCGGACTCCGCAACGGCGATAGCGCCGACCGAGGCGCGCTTGAAGTAGCCGTCCGAGATATTCTCCCAGTAGGTGCCGCCGTCCTCGGTCTTCCAGACGCCGCCGCCCGTCGAGCCCATGTAAAAGGTGGCAAACTCGGTCGGGTGCCCGGCGACCGCAATCACCCGCCCGCCCCGGAACGGCCCGATCGAACGCCATTCGAGTGCATTGAGCGCCATCGGATCGACGCTCGACATGGACATCCCGTTCGCTGTATCTGGCATCCCGCTTCCCTCTCCGTCCTCGCTGCGTTGCGGCATTCTGCACCGGGGCGAAGGATACCACGGGCGCAAGCAGTAGAGATTTCACCACCAAGAGACCAAGCACACGGAGGAGACCAAGGGAATGGTGTCTTCTTGGTGTCTTGGTGTCTTGGTGGCGAAAATCCCGTTCTTTCACAATCTTGACAGCGGGGTGAAGTGGTACGAAACTTGCCATCAGGGAACCTAACAACCGTTTGTTTACGGGCGGAGATTGTATGGACGGGCGGAAGCGGCAAATCGAGGATGTGGCGAGTACGCTCTTCAGCGAGCGGGGCTACACCGCGACGACGGTGCGGGACATCGCGCGCGCCCTCGACATGCAGGGCGGCAGCCTCTACGCCCACATCTCCTCGAAGGAGGACGTCCTCTGGAACATCGTCAGCCGGGCGGCGGAGCGATTCCACGCGGCGGCACGCCCGGTCGCCAACGGCACGGGCACGGTGGCGGAGCGGTTGCGCGGCATGGTGCGGGCGCATGTCCGGGTCGTCACCGACGACATCGAGCACGCCAATGTCTTCCTGCACGAGTGGCGTTTCCTCGCCCCGGAGCGGCGCGCGGCGATTGCCCGCCAGCGGGACGCCTACGAGGCGTACTTCCGCGCCGTGATCGCCGAGGGGATGGCGAACGGCGAGTTCCGCCCTGCGGACCCGAAGATGGCCGGTCTCGGCGTCCTTTCCGCCCTCAATGGCATCGCGCAGTGGTATCGGCCCGACGGCCCGCTCGCGCCGGATGCCATCGCCAACTCCTTCGCCGACCTCTTCCTGCGCGGCCTCTGCGCGCCGGGACCGGATGAAACCAGATGAAACCGCAATGAACCACAGAGGCACAGAGAACACAAAGAAGGAGAAGAAAGAAGAGAAATTGAGGAAGTCTCTTTGTCTTCCTCTCGTGTCTTCTCTGTGTTCTCTGTGCCTCTGCGGTTCTCCCCGGTTTCGATTGCTCCGGAATGGAGGGAATGTGATATGACTGAACAGGAACGACTGGATGCCTTCAACGCGCATGTCGCGAGCGGCGGCAAGGTCGAGCCGGGCGATTGGATGCCGGACGACTACCGCAAGGCGGTGCTGAAGTTCGTCGAGATGCACGCGAATAGCGAGTTGATGGGCGTCCTGCCCGAGCGCGAGTGGATCCTGCGCGCCCCGTCCCTGAAGCGCAAACTCGCCCTCACCGCGAAGGTGCAGGACGAGGTCGGCCACGCGCAGCTCCTGTACCGCGTCGCGGAAGACCTCGGCAAGTCGCGCGAAGCGATGGTCGAGGATCTGCTCGCAGGCAAGACGAAGTTTCACAATGTCTTCCACTACCCGACGAAGACGTTGGGCGGATGTCGGCGTGATCGCCTGGCTGGTGGACGCCGCCGCGATCGTCGCGCAGCAGGCGCTGCGCGAATCCTCCTACGCGCCCTACGCCCGCACGATGAAGAAGATCTGCTGGGAGGAGTCCGTCCACATCATCCACGGGCGCGACGTGCTCCTCTCGCTCCTCAACGGCACCGAGAAGCAGCGCGCGATGGTGCAGGAGGCGCTCGATCGCTGGTGGGGGCCGCTGATGCAGATGCACGGCCCGCCGACCGACCCCGCGAAGGATCGCGACCTCGCCTGGCGGATCAAGAACAAGTCGAACGACGAACTGCGGCAGGAATTCCTCAGTATCTACGTCCCGCGCATCCTCGAACTCGGCCTGACGCTGCCCGATCCTGCCCTGCGGTACGACGAGGCATCCGGCCGCTGGCACTACACCGAGCCGGACTGGCAGGAACTGTACGCCGTCGTCACCGGCCACGGCCCGATGTCCGCAGCGCGCCTCGCCTTCCGCCAGCCTGAACTACGACGAAACGCAGTGGGTCCGCGACGCCATCCTCGCCGCCCCCCGCGCCGCGGCATAAGGAGATGGGAATTGAACCACAGAGGCAGAGAAGCGGAAGGAAATAGTATCGATTTCTCTCCTTCCGGTCTCTGTGTCCTCTGTGCCTCTGTGGTTAGCGTTTCCGAGGTGACGTGATGGACGTGTATGAGGTGTTTCGGCAGGAGCGGGAGGGGGAGCCGATGCGGCACGCGGGGAATGTCCTCGCGCCGGATCGGGAACTTGCGACCCACTACGCGCGGGAGTTCTACAGCCGGCGGCAGGAGAGCATCCGCCTCTGGGTCGTGCCGCGTGCCGCGATCGAGCAGGTGGACGACCTCGATCTGCTCCAGCCGCCGCTCGACCGCTCCTTCAAGAAGCCCGCCGGCTACGTCATCAAGGACAAACTCGACGCCGCCCGCGTCCGTGGGAGGCTTGCCGTGAGCGCCGCCGTGGGTAGGGGCGGTTCGAGGAACCGCCCTCCTGCCTGCGCACGCGAACTGCTCTCGCGGAACTGCTCCTGACCCTCGCGGACGACGAGTTCGTGCTCGGCTACTGGGACTCGGAGTGGACGGGCATCGCGCCGATGCTTGAGGAGGATGTCGCCTTCTCGTCGCTCGCGCAGGACGAGATCGGCCACGCGCGCGTCCTTGTACGAATGCTGGCGGAGTTGACCGGCGACGACGCGAACCACATCGCCTATGGCCGCCAGCCGGAGGAGTACCGGCACGCGCGCCTGCTCGATCATGCGCGCACCGACTGGGCTTTCAGCATCGCCCGCCGCTTCCTCTATGACACGGCGGATGCCGCCCGCCTCGCCGTGCTGGCGGGATCGTCGTACGCGCCGCTGGCCGGGATCGTCGGCAAGATTCGGCGGGAGGAGACGTATCACCGCATGCACATGGAGGCGTGGGTGAAACGGCTCGCGGAGGCGGGCGATGAGGCGCACCGGCGGCTCTCCGATGCCTTGGGACGGCTCTGGCCGGATGCGTTGACCCTCTTCACCCCGCTCGATGGCGAGGAGGAGTTGCTGAACGCCGCCATCCTGCCCCAACCGCTGATGGCGATCGAGCAGCAATGGCTCGGCGATGTCGCGCCGCTCATGCAGTCGCTCGACCTGCCGTTTCCGTTCGGCGAGGCGGGTGCAGGCCGGTACGCTCCGACCTTCCCGATCATCGTGGATGGCGGACGCACCACGCACGGCGACGAATTTCGCTGGCTCTGGAACGAGTTCACGATGGTCTACCGCGAGGAACCGGACGGAGAATGGTAAGGGCCGAGTGCTGAGTGCTGCGTAAAGGTGAACGAAAATGGTGACAACGAAGCCGACGAATAGACAGACGAAAGAGAAGCAGGAACCTGATTCAGCACGCGGCACGCAGCACTCGGCACTCGTTTCGGAGGTTTGGGACGCCCTCGCGGAAGTGCCGGATCCCGAGATTCCGATGATTTCCGTCGTGGACCTCGGCATCATCCGCGCAGTGGAGCGGGATGACGCGCATGTGCGCGTCGAAGTCATGCCGACCTTCGTTGCCTGCCCGGCGCTCGACATCATCCGCGAGACGATTCGCGCGCGGCTGGCGGGTTTCGCGCCGACCGTGGAGGTGGTGACAACCTACGCCGAAGCCGTGGACGACGGAGCGGATCACGCCGGAGGGCCGCCGGAAACTGCGCGCCAGCGGCTTCGCCCCGCCCATACCCGGCGAGGAGATGATTTTGCCCGTCGCGCCCGCAGTGCCCGTATTGCGGCTCGCACCATACCGCGCTGGAAAACCCCTTCGGCCCGACCCTCTGCCGCGCCATCTACTACTGCCACGATTGCCACCAGCCCTTCGAGCAGTTCAAAGCGGTCTGAAAATGACGAGAGAAAGGGAGGCAGGCTGGAAAGCCTGCTACCACCGGGTTTCTTGTCACGAATTCTGTAACTGCTCTCCGGTATTCTCCCCTCTCCAGCGCCGTACGGAACCGATACACGCCCCGATTTATTGGCGATGGAGGGGGGCGGGGGTGAGGAGTATTCCACTATCCCTTTAGGCGAATGCGATGGTATCTCATAACGGTAATCCTCGCGGCAATCCTTCTCCTGCCCGCGTGCGGGAACATGCGGCGACGCAGGCTGTGCCGACGCCTGTCGACGGCACAGCCGCACCGGCGGAACCGCCGACCGATACCTATACGGTCGTCAATCGGTGGCCGCACGACCCCGCGTGCATATACCGAGGGTCTCGTCTATGACCAGGGGACGCTCTGCGAGAGCACCGGGCTCAACGGCGCATCCAGCCTGCGCAAGGTCGATCTCCAGAGCGGGCAGGTGCTGGAGGATTACGCGCTCCCCGCCCGAGTATTTCGGGGAAGGGTTGACGCTTTTCGGCGGCAAGCTGATCCAACTGACGTGGCAGTCGCATATCGGTTTCGTCTATGACCCCGGCTGCTTCTGCCTCGAGCGCACGTTCACCTACGACGGCGAAGGGTGGGGCCTGACGCACGATGACCGCTCGCTCATTATGAGCGACGGCACCGAGCAGATCCGCTTCCTCGATCCCGCAGACTTTCGCGGTCACGCGGACGATCAGTGTCCTCGATCACGGCCAGCCGCTGACGGAACATCAACGAACTCGAATACATCAACGGTGAGATTTACGCGAACATCTGGCAGACGGACCGCATCGTCCGCATCGACCCCGCCTCCGGCGCGATCCTCGGCTGGATTGACCTGACCGGCTTGCTCCCCGCAGCCGAGCACGGCCCCAGTATTGATGTCCTGAACGGCATCGCCTATGACGACGCGACCGGCCGCCTCTTCGTCACCGGCAAGGACTGGCCCGGCCTCTTCCAGATCGCCCTCGTCCCAAAATAGCGACGGAAACGCTACTCGAGACGACGTAGAAGAAAATGTACAATCGATCCAGGAACGATAGATACGTGTCGTAATCCTGTTTCTCTTGTTACCTCGCCGCACATGTATGACAATGTCATACAATGAAGGGATGGGCGATGGCACATGTCTTTCGGCTGGTCTGGGACGACTGGAATGAAGAGCATATCGCCCGGCACCACGTCACGCCTGCGGAAGTCGAGGAAGTCACCGCGAATCGCCCATTCACGACGCGGGGACGTAAAGATCGCTATCGCGTGATTGGTCAGACGGATTCTGGACGGTTGCTTACCGTGATCGTTGCGCCGCGCGATGGCGGAGAAGCATACGATCCTTACCGCGCGGGATGCTACAGACGAGGAACGACGGGCGTATCAACGGCAGTGAGGAGGATGAGATGGCAACAGACGCAAAAACGAAGAGACGGAGCCCTGATTTCGCCTCCATCGAGGAAGAAGCAGCGTTTTGGGATATCCACGATACCACGGAATATGAACATGAATTTGAACCCGCCGAGGTGACGTTCGAGCATCCAATTCGCCATACATGGATGCTCTCGATCCGGTTGGATAAAGAGACGTTCGACGCATTGCAGGCGGTCGCGAAGCCGAAAGGATTAGGCGCCTCGACGCTGGCGCGGATGTGGATTCTGGAGGAACTGGCGCGCGTGCGAAAGAACGGGGGGGAGTCCCGATGAAGATCACCAAGATCGAGACGATCCATGTCGAGGATTACCCGCAGATCCTCTTCGTCGCCGTGCATACGGACGAAGGGTTGATCGGGTACGGCGACACGTTCTACATGACCGACGCGCTGCGCGGCTACATCCATCAGTTCGCCGCGCCGATGCTGCTCGGGCACGACCCGCTCGCCATCGAACTGCACTGGCGGCGGCTCTACGAGGTGATCGCCCACATCGCCGGCAAGGGCGCGGAGATGCGCGGCCTCTCGGCGATCGATGTCGCGCTGTGGGACATCCTCGGGCAGGCGGCGGGGATGCCGGTCTGGCAGGTGCTCGGCGGCGCGGCGCGGGACCGGATCAAGACCTACAACACCTGCGGCGGCCCGACCTATGGCCGCCCGACGCGCGGCGGCACCGGCTACGGCACGGACACCGGCAGCGAGGGCAAGTACGAGGACCTGATCGCCTTCATGACCCGCGCGGACGAACTCGCCCTCGACCTCCTCAGCGAGGGGATCACCGGCATGAAGATCTGGCCCTTCGACTACATCGCCCACAAGCCGGGCAGCTACGACGACTGGCGCACCTTCAAGGGATCATTCGATCCCGGCCTGCTGACGCTCGGCGGCCAGCGGATCGACAACGCGGACCTCAATCGCGGCCTGGAGCCCTTCCGCAAGATTCGCGCGGCGGTCGGCGACAAGATGGAGATCATGGTCGAGGGACACGGCTTCTGGTCGCTCCCGGCGGCGAAGAAGATCGCCCACGCCCTGGAGGAGTTCGAGCCGTACTGGTTGGAGGACCTGATGCGCGCGGACGACATCGGCGCATTGGCCGAGTTGCAGCAGAGCACGCGCACCCCGCTATTCGTCAGCGAGTACCTGACGACGCGCTACGAGTACAAGCCGGTGCTTGGAGCAGCGCGCGGCGGAGATCATCATGATCGACCCGACCTGGGCGGGCGGCATCACCGAGAGCAAGAAGATCGCGACGATGGCCGAGACGTACAAGCGCCCGGTGGCGATGCACGACTGCACCGGCCCTTTCACGCTCTTCGCCGGGGTGCATCTGGCGATCAACGCGACGAACGCCGTCTATCAGGAGTCGCTGCGCTCGTATCTGCGCGTCACCTACCCGAATCTCGTCACCGAGATCGTCGCGGTGGAGGACGGCCACATCCTCGCCCCCACCGCCCCCGGCCTCGGCACGACCCTCCTGCCCGAAGTCCGCGAGCGCCCGGATGTGACGATTGTGGAATCGACGCTGTGACAGCTTGGCACTCAAGAATGTGTGCTGTCCCGATCACCGAAGTGGAACATGCCGTCCGACTGTACCGCAGTAATGAAGGTGCGCGGTTCTATGGAGAGTTTGTCGAGGAAAAGGACGATTGCGTATCGCTCCGCCTGATCGAAAAGCGCCATCGAAGGGACGAGGATCGCCTGCGCGGGTGTCGTCTGCCGAAGAAACTGTGCGGTCGCGCGAGCGATTGCGCGATCCAGGAAGCAGTACGGCGCGTTTTCGAGGGAAAGCGCGGCGCAGAGCGAGGCGTCGCGCAGATCGAGCGTATGCTCAATTTGAACGTTCAAATCATAGATTCTCCGCGCGACTGCCCGGCGTATGATGTGTTCTGAACGCCCTTCCAGTGGTGACACTTCTTCGTGGAAATGCCGCGCGAACTCGGCAATCGCGACGCGATGATCGCTGGCAAGGTAGAGGGTGGGTTCGCCATAGACATTCCACCGGTTTTCGTGATTCCGCCCCGCGAGCCGGAAATCGAGGATATCGTATGCGGCTCCATCAGAAATATGCCGACATGCCGTGCCGCTCCACGGCTTCAGGAACCTGTCGGGCGTCACCTAAAAGCCCATGCCCTCGTAGTCTGCGGCAAATGCGGAAAAGACCTCATCGCCTCTGCCCATTTCGATCATCTGCATCGCCGTGTAGTTATCGAAGACCCCCATCGGCGTCGTCATGAAGAGGTCGAATCCCTCGCGTGTATAGACCATCAAGCCGAGTTCGACGATCTCTTGAATCTGCGCGACCCGCTCCCGCAGGAGGCGGTTGCCGGGCATCTCTCCCCGTGCCTCCCACCGCTCAATCGTCTTCGCGCTTACATCGAGCAAGCGACCCATGCGCTCGCGCGATACGTTGAGTTGCTTCCGAATCTCAGCCAGCGTAAGAATTGATGGACGAACTGATGCTGCTACCGCTGTTGCCATAACGCGCCTCCTTGCAACGATAGTACCACCTGTCAGGACAAATGTCTAGACAAACCGTAGCGCGACCTATCGTCGCGTTTCCGCAACGAAGCCGCCTTCCAGCCATGTGCGGAGCGTGGTGAGGAAGGGGGCGGCATCGGTCTCGTCGCAGAGGCGGGCGTCGTAGGTGAGGCCGATGGTGGCGACGGGGCGGATTGCCAGCGCGCCGTTCACAACGACGGGCATCTCGCGCACGCTATCGACGCTAAGGATGGCGGATTGGCCGGGCGGGATGATCGGCGCGGAGCGGGCGGTGCCGAAGGGTCCGGGGTTGGTGACGGTGATCGTGCCGCCCTGAATGTCGCCGATCGTCAGATGCCCTGCCCGCGCCGCTGGGATGATGCGGTGGAGCGCCCGCGCCAGCCCGACGAGCGACCGATCTTCCGCGTGGTGGACGACCGGCACCTGCAATCCCTCGTCGGTCGAAACCGCGACACCGATGTTGAGCGCGGCGACAATCTCCGGCCCATTGTCTGTCCAGCGACTGTTGATGCGCGGGTGCGCACGCGTCGCGACGACCATGCCGCGCAGAATGAAGGGCATGTACGTCAGCGGAACGTCGTACTGCGTCTCGAACGCCGCGCGCATCGCCGCCCGCCGCGCGATGAGGGCCGTCCAGTCCACCTGGGTGTAGACCCGCTCCATCGGTGCCTCGCGCACCGCACGCATCAGGTTCTCCGCCGTCATCCGCCGAATGCGGGAGAGCGGGATGAGATCGTCAGCAGAGGGCGGGGAGGGCGGTTCGAGCACCGCCCCCACGGGACTGCTTGCTGCTTGCTGCCCGCTGCCCGCTTTGGCAATATCATCGCGGGTGACGCGGCCATTGCGTCCGGTGCCGGTGACCGTCGCGGGGTCGATGCCGAGGTGCGCGCTCAACACCCGGACAGCCGGCGAATACCAGACGCGCTCCCCCTGTGTCGTCGCACTCATCGCTCATCCTTTCCTCGAACCACAGAGGCACAGAGGACACAGAGCAAAAACAACGAAGAAGTCCTGTATTCTCTTTTCCCTCTCTGTGTCCTCTGTGCCCTCGCGGCTCAATCTCCCGCCGTGACGCTATGCTTGTCGATGAAGGCGTCGATCAGTTTGCGGGCGATACTGAGACTGGGGGGGACGCGCGGCAGGGTGTCGTAGCGGAACCAGGCAGCCTCCGCGACCTCGTTGGTGTCGACGCAAATCTCGCCGCTCGCGTACTGCGCGGTGAAGCCGACCATCAGCGAGTTCGGGAAGGGCCACGACTGGCTGCCGAAGTAGCGGATATCTTTCACTTCGATGCTCACTTCTTCGCGCAGTTCGCGCCGGACGGTCTCTTCGAGCGATTCGCCCGCCTCGACGAAGCCTGCGAGCACGCTGAAGAAGGCGGCGGGGAAGTTCGCGTTGCGCGCCAGCAAGATTTCGTCGCCGCGCTCGACGGCGACGATCACCGCCGGGGCGATGCGCGGGTAGTTGACGAGCCCGCAGTTCGGGCACTCGGTGGCGCGATCCACCTTGTGGTAGACCGTGTGCGTGCCGCACTGGCCGCAATATTGGTGCGTCCGGTCCCAGGCGATGATCTGGATGGCGCGACCGGCGAGGAAGAAGAGATCGTCCGGCAGCCGGCCGTAGAGCGCGCGCAGACCCTCGAAGCGCATCTCGGGCGGCGGCTCCGTCTCCTTCGCGACCTCGACCGCGAAACAATGATGCTCGCCTAACATGCCGAGGTACTGCGTGCGCAGCGGATCGATGCCGAGCGCGCTGATCTCCTCGGTATGCGGCAATGTCATGCCGCTCGCTGTCTCATGCACGAGGAGCGTGCTCTCGCGGAAGACCCACCACCACGCCGCCCCCGACCGTTCCTTCGGTGGCTTAATCCCGGCAACAAAGGCACGTTCCATGCTTCCTCCGGCTGGCAGCAGGCAGTCGGCAGTGGGCAGTAACGGAACTACCTGCTCTCTGCTGCCCGCTGCCTAGTATGCCACACCGCGCGCTTCGGCAATTGCCCGTTCGAGCGGCAGGCTGCGCCCCGCTTCCCAGGCGGCGATGAAGGTTGCATCTCCCATCATCGCTCGCAGGTGTGGCGCGGTACGTTGCGCCTCTTCTTCGTCCTCATCCATCGGTGTGGCGATATCGTGTGCCGCGCGTATCCCTTCCACCGCGCCCCAGAGCCGTGCCGCGCGCTCTGCCTCGCCGCGCAGTACCGCCGCACGCGCTATACCGGCAATTGCCTTGGCGATTTCGGTCGCATTCCCTTGTTCGGCGCGAAGTGTGAGGCACTCGATGAACGCCGCTGCTGCATCCTCCGCATCCTCTCGATGCAGCGCCACCATGCCGAGATTATAGAGCGTCCATGCCACATGCTCCGCATCCCCGGCGTTGCGAAAGCGCTGTAGCCCTTCCTCCAGGTATGGAGTGGCGCGTGCAATATCGCCCTCACGGCGTGCCAGTTCGCCCAGGCTCGTCAGCGAGTACGCGATCGCGCCCGGATTACTCACTGACCGCCGCAGATCCAATCCTTCCTCCATCAGCGCGCGTGCGGTCGCGTACTCCCCCGCGCGCATCGCGAGGCCGCCGAGGCCGGAAGTCACCATCGCGATGCCCCACGGCTCGCCGATTGACCGGAAGATGGCGAGACTGCGCTCGTAGGATGCGCGGGCCGCGTCCGCGTCATGCGCGAGCAATGTCTCACCAAGTATGAACAGGGCGAGGCCGAGGTTCCAGGGGTCGTCCACCGTCTCAAGGAGCGCGGCGCTCTCGCGCACACGGTCACGCGCGGTCGCCACATCTCCCTGGTAGAGCAGTGTCACCCCGAGTTCCCGGAGTCCCTGCCCCAGGCTGCGGCGGTCACCGAGCAGCCGGAAGCGCACGATGCTTTCCTCGATCAGTTGGGCCGATGTCGTGAAATCGCCCATGTTCCAGGCGAGCGCGCCCGCGGTATACAACGCCCGCGCGTACCCCCACCCGTCGCGATCCGCGTTCGTCTTCGCCAGCGCCTCCGTGCTCCACGCCCAGCCCTCGCTATCGCGCCCGACGGCGTCCCAGAACCAGTCGAGATTGCCGACGATGCGCAGCGCGCACTCGGTTTCGTCATGGTCGAGCGACCAACGAAGCGCCGCGCGCACATTGTCGAGTTCCGCTATCGCAGCGCGCGACCAAGCCGTCCGTTCCCCGCTCTGCAATCCCCGCTCCGCCTGGTCCGACCACGCGCGCATCACCTCGGCGTGCCGCTGGCGTGCCTCCTCCTCTTCATCGCTCGCTGCCAGTTGTTCTGCCGCAAACTCGCGAATCGTCTCCAGCATCCCATAGCGCATATGGTGATCCGTGCTATGTTCGACCCGGACGAGGCTGCTATCCACGAGTGCGGCCAGCCCGTCGATGACCGCGCTCGGCCAGGTGTCACTCTCCCGACAGAGCGCCTCCGCGTGCTCCGCCGTCCAGCCGCCGGCGAATGGAGAGAGCCAGCGCAGCAGCCGTTGCACATCGGGCGTGAGGAGATCGTAACTCCAGGCAATCGTGTCGCGCAGTGTCCGCTGGCGTGCGGGGAGATCGCGCGGCCCATCGGTGAGGAGATGCAACCGTCGCTGCAAGCGCGCCGCCAATTCCGACACGGTGAGGTGCCTGGCACGGGCGGCGGCGAGTTCGATCGCCAGTGGCAAGCCGTCCACGCGCGCGCAGATCTCCGCGACGCTCGGCGCATCGGCGGTCGTGAGCGCGAAGTGTGGGGCGATTGCACGCATACGCTCGACGAAGAGCGTCACGGCGGGCGTCCGTGACCACCACTCGATATCCGCTGGCGCGTGTGGATCGGGCAATGCGAGGGGCGGTACGCCGTACTCGTGCTCGCCTGACAGATGCAGGATCACGCGGCTCGTCGCCAGCACCTTCACGTTGGGGCATGCCGCGAGCAGATCGCTCACGAGCGGTGCGGCGGCGAGCAGGTGCTCGCAGTTGTCGAGCACGAGCAGCAATCGTTTCGCACGAAGATGGGCGATTAACCGCGCCAGCGGCGGTACGTCGCTCGTGTCTGACAAGCCGAGGGTGTGCGCGACAGTGGCAACCACAAGGGCCGGGTCGCGCAGCGCCGCCAGGGGTACGAAGAAGACACCGTCCGGGAAGTGCGGGCGCTGAGCGGCGGCGATCTGGAGTGCGAGGCGGGTCTTGCCGACTCCTCCGGGGCCCGTCAACGTCACGAGGCGAACGTCAGCGCAGTCGAGTAACCGGCAGAGCGCGGCGACATCCTCCGCGCGGCCGATGAGCGAGGTGAGCGGGACCGGGAGGTTGGTCGGTGCGTCGGCGGGGGCGGGCGGCACGTTCGCCTGCGCCCCGGCCCGCGCCGCCGCGCCGAGGATCGCCCGGTCTTCCGCAGGCAGGATGAGCGCGTCGGCGAGCATTTGGACGGTGTCGCGGTGCGGCCGCTCCCGCGCGCCGCGCTCCAGATCGCTGATCCCGCGCGCGCTGAGCCCCGACCGCTCCGCGAGTTCGTCCTGTGTCAGTCCGGCGGCGGCGCGGTAGCGTCGCAGTAGGAGGCCAAAAGAAGGTGGAGGGTTCGACATTGCCTGGATCCCTCGTCGTCGGCAGGTTGCTTCGTCGCGCGTAGTATACCGCGCCGATGGGGGAATGCGGCGGATGCGTGCCGCAATGCGTGGCTCGTTGCGTGGGTTGCGTGTGGGCTGGGGAGCCGTGCTGCGGCACACTCGATCCATCCCGCACCATTAGCGGCGCGGAGCGGATCCAACAGGAGAGGAGGCCCAGCAATGACGACAACCCCGGAGACTACGCTCGCCCCGATCTTCGCACGACCCAGCCTGGAGAACTCCATCTGGTACGGGAGCGCCCTGCTCAGCTTCCTGGCGACTGCCGAGATGACCGGGGGGCGCTACGCGCTGCTGCGCTGGCGCATGCAGAAGGGCTTCACCCCGCCCGCCCCGCATCGCCACGGCCCCGAGGATTTCTACATCATTCGCGGTCAACTGCGCTTCTGGGTCGCGGGGGAGGAACTCGTCGCCACGGACGGCGACGTCGTCCGCACGCCGCCCGGCATCTGGCACACCCTCCAGGTGGAGTCGGATGAGGCGGAATTTCTCGTCATCCTCTCGCCGCCGGGCATGGAGGGGTTCTTCCGCACATTAGGCAGGCGCGCCGAGGCGATGGAGTTGCCCGCCGGGCGTGTCGGCCCGCCGGACCCCGACCGGGTGCGCGCCCTCGCGCCGCAGTACGGGCTGGAGTTCTCGCCCCCCGGCACCACGCCGCAGGAGATGAGCACATTGCCCTGAACGAGATCGAGCGACTGGTAACGGCAATACGTCGCGGCGTGATGTTCGGCATTGCGCCATGAGAGGAGAAATCACGATGGCAACGACGATGACCGAGGTTGGCTGCTCCTGTGTGCTGGCGGAGGGGGGCGAGCAAATTCGCATCTTCGACGAGGAGATCGTCGTCAAGGTGGCCGGTGCGGAGACGGCGGGCGCGTATGCGATCATCACGGGCAGTGTCGCGCCGGGCGGCGGGCCACCCATGCACGCGCACCCCGGCAACGAGACCTTCTACGTGCTCACCGGCGAGTTCGCATTCACCCAGCGGGATGCCCACGGCGTCTCAACCCTCCGTGTCGGCCCTGGCGCGGTCGTGCACGCACCCGGCGGCGCGCCGCACCGCTTCGAGAATATCAGCCCGACGCGGAGCACAATGCTGATCGTCGTGTCCGCCGATTCGGTGGACTTCCTGCGGGAGATGGGGGCGGCCTTCCCACCGGGTGCCGAGCCGGACATGGAGAAGGTACTCGACATTAACGCGCGGTACCACATCGAGACCATCCACGGTGAAGAGGGGAGTCGCCCCGAGCCGCCGAAGGGGGGCGCGACGAGCGAACGGGCGCGGGCGCTCGCCTGGCGGTTCGGGCAAGCCAACGAAGCGCTCATCGCCACCATCGAGAGATGTCCGCCCGAGCGATGGCGGGCGGTTTGCGCGGATACCGGCTGGACGGTCGGTGTGCAGGCACACCATATCGCCGTGGGCGAGGTGCTCCTCGCAAACGTTGCACGGGGCGTCGCGGAGGGGCATCCGCACCCGCCCATGCCGCCAGGGGCGCTGGACGCGATGAACGCGCGGCACGCCGAAGCGTTCGCGGGCGTCACGACGGACGAGACAATCGCGCTCTTGCGGGAGAATGGCGCACTGGCGATCCAGACATACCGGGGTCTGAGCGACGGGCAACTCGCGCTGACGACAACGCTCGCGGAAGGCTATACCCTGAGCATTGCGGATCTGATCGAGCGGCACGCAATCGGCGAGATCGAACGCCACGGCGCGGCCGTGCGCGACGCGATCAACGCATAACGACGTTCGTTGTGCAATACGAGCACGATCCGGCGAGACACAGAGCCCCGCCTGTTGCGCTATCAGGCAGGGCTGTTTCGATTTGCCACGGTCACCGATACACGTCGCGCCGCTGCCCGATATGCAGGATCGTGACGGCGTGCGTATCGTCGTCTATCTCATGGATCAACGCGATAAATTGCCCGCGCGCCCCTCAATCTCGCTGATTGCTTGTTCACAAGGGATCGCTTCATCGCCCAATGCTTCGGCGGCATCGTAGGCGCGGAGCGATGCGAGTTCCTCCATCGCGTCAAGGAGTTTGCGATACTCCTCGATCTTGATAACGACCTCGACACGATTCCTGTTCGCATCAACGACGTAGCGCGGTGTGGTAACGATTTCTGTTTCCTTCATCTACAAACGAAGCCATGACCTGGTTGACACATACGTGCTGTCGTCATGGCGCACGTCTGCGTCCGGTGCCGACGCAAACACACTTGCCTGCACGGGCGATTGCTGCCGTGATCGCCGCGGCGCATCGTCCGGCCGGTTCAAATCCACCAGGCGCCCGAACACCGCGTCCCCGAACACCGCGTCGGGGCAACCGTCATCGGCTCGGGAGCGATCGCGGTAGCCCGAACCACGGCAGCACGCTGTTGTCGAAGCGGGTCATGGCGCAGATCCGGTCGCCGGCAAGGGTGAGCACGTAGAAGCCGGCCGCGTGGCGCGTCCCGGCCGGGACGCGCAGGTAGGCCCCGAACGCGGGCTGGCCGTTGGCTCGGGTCGGCACGAGGTCGAACATGCGGCCCGCGCCGAACTGGCGGCCCCAGAAGCGGGCCACGTTGTCGCGGCCCTCGTATCCGAATGGCTCCGGAGGCATCGCGATGAAGACGTCGTCGGTCAGCAGGGCGACCAGCGCCTCCAGATCGGCCGACTCCCAGGCGCGGGCGAACATGGCCACGATCGCGTCCTCGGCGGGCGAGCCGGCGACGGGCGGCGGCCGGTGGCCGGCGGCCGGCTGCCGGCGCTGCAGGCTCGCGCGGGCGCGTTTCAGGGCGCTGTTGACCGACTGGACGGTCACCTCCAGCATGTCGGCCGCCTCGCTGGCGTGGAAGCCGAGGACGTCGCGCAAGATGAGGACGGCGAGCTGGCGCGGCGGAAGCAGCTGCAGGGCGGCCACGAAGGCCAGCGAGATCGCTTCGCTCTGCTCGTAGCGGGCCTCCGGCCCGGGCGGCCAGTCGATGGCGCCCTCGAGGAGTTGGTCGGGAAACGGCTGCAGCCAGGCGGCCTCGTCGCGCGGCGTCGGCACGGGCGCTTCGAACTGCGACATGTCCCACTCCTTGGCCGGGCGCCGGCTCGCCGCGCGGCGCGCGTTGAGGCACCGGTTGGTGGCGATCTTGTACAGCCAGGTGCGCAGCGACGCGCGTTCCTCCGTGAACCCGCCGATGCCCCGCCAGGCGGCCAGCATCGTCTCCTGGACGGCGTCCTCGGCGTCCTGGAGGGATCCGAGCATCCGGTAGCAGTGCACCTGCAGCTCCCGCCGGTGCGACTCGGCCAGCTCCCGGAACGCCTCGCCATCCCCGGCCCGCGCCCGGGAGAGAAGATCGGCTGTCATCATCCTGCGCACCTTCCTTCCCGCACCACGTCGTCCCTCCGCCCCAGTATATACACCGCCCACGGCGCGAACTGGGCGGCTCGCGGGCGCCCAGTTTCCCAGTGCCGCGGTGTATGTACTGGTGTGTGCACCACGCCACGTCGTGTGATGCTTGCCTCGTATGGGCACCACCTGTGGGACACGGTGCGCGCGGTTCGGTAAATCATAGTCTCGGACGGATCGGCGACGATGCGGAGACGATGCGGAGGGGTAGGATGGGCGACCATGCGCGCGCGTTGGCGGCACAGTTCCGACACATGAATGCCGAGGTCATCCGGTTCGCGCAGGAATGCTCGCCGGACGACTGGCGACGCATGGTGCCCCACGAGGGGCGCTCGGTCGCCTACCTGATCGATCACATCGCGTGGGGCTATCGCGCAGAGACGAAGGCAATCCGGGCGATCGTGACGGGGCAGGAGCAACCGCTCGCATGGGACGAACTGCCGCCCACCTTCACCATGGAAGAGTTGCATGCCATGAACGCCACGCGATGGGAGGCGGACCCGTACCCCGACCGCGAGGAGACGATCGAGCGGCTCCGGGCGGAAGGCGAGCGGACCGCGGCGGTGCTGAGCGGACTGAGCGAGGCAGACTTGGAAAGGACGATCGCCTACGGGCCGATACCGGCGATGTCGATCGCGCAGTTCATCGAGCGGCTCGTGATCGGGCATCCGGGGAGGCATCTGCCGGGTATCCGGCAGGAACTCGCCGCACCGTCCCGCGACTGATCCCATATGTGTCAATGATCATAAGGCGTGGCGTCCTACCGACCGCCGGACGATCCGCCCACCGGATCGTATCGCTCCACCGCGAATGCGGGAGAGCCGCAACCGTCGGAACAATCGCGCAGGGATACGGAAGGAGCACAGCAATGTACGATCACACGGCGGAGCGGGTCGCATACCTCATGCATGCGGAACGGCTGGCACAGGCGCCGCGGAAGCGCCTCGCCGCGGAGGCCGAAGCGGCAAACAGGCGACCGCCACAGGGCGCGGGCACGCGATCTCGCATCGCGGTCGCGCGGCTGCTCATCGCGCTGGCGGCGCGCATCACCCCGGCGGCGCCGGGCATGCCATCGGCGGCAGGGTGAACCCGCGATACAGGGAACCCGGTCCGATGCACGGGAAAGCAGCCACCCGCAGGCAGCGAGTGAGAAGAACGCTCGCTCGTGTGTTCGCCGTTTGGCGTACGGGCCTTCCGAGGCCTGTCCTCGTTCTTCAGGGCGGGAACGCGCTCAACTACTTCGGCACCGGGCTGATCCTTCCCTTCGAGATCATCTACCTGCACGCGGTCCGCGGCTTCTCGACGGCGACCGCGGGGCTGGTGCTGGCGACGGTCATGGGCACGGCCGCAGTGGTGACGCTCCCTTCGGGTGCGCTCCTCGATCGTTTCAGTGCGAAGCGGATCCTGATCGCGGGCAATGTTGTGAACGCACTCGGCTACGGGGGCTTGGCGTTTGTCGACCGTCCCTGGCAAGGCTTCGTCTGCTCGGCCGTCGGCGGTGCCGGCTTCGGATTCGTGGGAACCGCCGGCCAAGTCCTGACCTTGACCCTGGTCCCGGCGGAGCAGCGCGCCGCATCGACCGCGCTCCGACGCGTCGCAGGCAACTTCGGTCTCGGCCTCGGCGCGACGGTTGCGGGCTTCATCGTCGCGGCCACCCATCATCACCTCCAGGCGTTCCAGGGCCTCTACCTCTTCGACGCAGTCACGTTCGTCGTCTTCGCGCTGGTTGTGCTCGTCTGGATCCCGGATCCTGGCCTCGCGGATGCTCCGTCGGCGAGCGAGGGCGCACAGGGTTTCCGAGCTGTTGCTCGGGATCGGCTCTTGCTCGCTTTGATCGCGGGCAATCTCGCGCTTGTGATGATCGGCGGCGCGTTCTTCTCCAACATCCTCCCGCCGTTTGCGGTGGCGCATACACCGGTCGGGGCCGGTGAGATCGGCGTCGTCGTCTTCATCAACACCTTCTTCATCGTCGTCGCGCAGGTCCCCGCCACATGGGTCGTCACGCGCATGCGCCGCACACACGCGCTGGCCGTCACCAGCGCGATATTTGCAATCGGCCTCCTCGCGGTCCTGCTCGCAACGCTCACGCACTCGACGCTCGCCGCTACCACCGTCTTGGCCGGCGTCGCGATCGTGATCGCGATCGCTGAGTGTGGCCAATTCATCGTGCTCGGCCCGCTCGTCGCGGAAATCGCGCCGCCGCATCTGCTCGGCCGCTACATGTCGCTCTACCAGCTCAGCTTCATGGTCGGCGTGGCTCTCGGCCCCGCAGTCGGCGGCGTGCTGCTCGCAACCTCACCCGACACCATCTGGTGGGGCGGCGCCCTGGCGCTGGCACTGACCGGAGCCGGCTTGCTGCGACTCGGCGACCGGCTACCCGACCCGCTCCTGCAGGCACAATGCCCCCCGCCGCAAGCCGTCAATGTGGCCGATCCCAGCTGAGCTTCCGGCGGGCAGCTCCGGCCAATCCATCATCAGGCCCGCGACCACCCACGGGGAAGAATCAGGGTCGCCGGTATTACCCCGCTGATGAATTGGCCACGATCTGGGAAGCCTACGTGTCGAATGCGTTTCGTGAACCCGCCCTGGCAGCAGACGCCTATATGACGCGGCTGTGAGTCGGCATCCCCAGACAAGCGCGCGTGCGGTCGATGCGCGCGGCATGGCGCAAGCGTTATGTCGAGTCCCGACCGGGGATGATAGGGGTTGGCCATTACGAGTGTAAGCATATGTCAACCAGGTCTTGGCTTAGTCTGTTCATCTACCAACGCATTTGCATCCGCGAATGTCAGACGCGGTGTAACACCGACAAGTGCCGCTGGTGCATCAGTCCGCAGCGGGGCGGTCGTATTCGTCGGTGGAGAGCATCCCCTCCAGTTCGGCGATCGGGTCCGCGACGTTGGTGCGCTGGCTGAGGCGGACGATCAGGGCGAGGCCGACGACGACCTCCGCCGCCGCGATGGTGATGATGAACAGGGCGACAATCTGCCCGTCGAGATTGCCCCACCGCCGCGCGAAGGCGATCAGGGCGAGGTTCGCGGCGTTGAACATCAACTCCACCGCCATGAAGAGCGTCAGCGGCGTCCGTCGAGAGAGCACGCCGAACAACCCCGTCGCAAACAGGAACGCACTGAGCAGGACATACCCATTCGTCGGCAACATCAGCGGCTCCCATCGGAAAGACTAACCACGGAGGGCAGAGAGAGCACAGAGGAAAGAAGAGAGAAGAGAAGGAGTTTCGTTTCTTCTGTCCCTCTCTACATTCTCTGTGCCTCCGTGGTTCAATCGGTTTCTCCCTTAGCGTTCATGGCGGCTGAGCATCACCGCGCCGACGGTGGCGGCGAGCAGGAGCGCGGAGACGACTTCAAAGGGGAAGAGGTAGCCCGAGAAGAGCGGTACCCACTGCATCGACGCTGGCCGGGACGGGCGCGGCCGCTTTCGGCAGCGTCACCTGCAGGACCGCCGCGCCGACGATCAGGAGCGCGGCGACGCCGAGGCCGAGCGCGATCCCCCGCTCGCCGAAGAGCTTGCCGCTGCTCTGCTCGAGGTCGGGCCCGAGCAGGGTAAGAATGAAGAGGAAGAGCACCATGATGCCGCCCGCGTAGAGGAGCAGTTGCGCCACCGCGAGGAATTCCGCGCTCATCGAGAGGTACAGCAGCGCGAGGCACGCCGTATTGAGGACGAGCGTCAGCGCGACATGCACCGGGTTGCGTAGCGTGACGACGCCCACCGCTGTAATCGCGGCCAGCGCGGCAATCAGCCAGAATACGACCGTCATTCGCTTCCTCTCAGCACTCGCACGCAGTGCTCGCTACTCGCCTGCGTCCGCTTGCTTGCGCGGGTCCGCTTCGTTCGGTTTCAGGAGCAGCATATCCTTCGTGTAGATGAAGTCGCCGCGATCGCTGTCCGCCAGTTCATACCACGGGCCGAGGACGACCGCCTCCACCGGGCACGCCTCCTCGCAGTAGCCGCAGAAGATGCAGCGGATCATGTTGATCTCGTACCGCTCGGCGTAGCGCTGGCCATGCGAGACCGGGTTGTCCGGGTCGTTCTCCGCCGCCTTGACGTAGATCGCCTGGGACGGGCAGGCGGCGGCGCAGAGTTCGCAGCCGATGCACCGCTCCGTCTCATCCTCGTTACGCAGGAGCAGATGCCGCCCGTGGAAGCGGGCCGCGACCTCCTTGCGCTCCTCCGGGTACGAGATCGTCTCCGGCTTGCGCACGAAGTTCCGCAGCGTCGTGCCCATCCCCTTCGCCAGCCCGGCGGCGTCCTGCAAGACGCCTGGTTTCTTCTCGCGTGCCATCATTCCCCCAGTAATCAGTAGCGGTAGTCAGTAGACAGAGGGAGACAACCGCTCTACTGACTACTTGAATATCCCGACGATCAACGCGGTCACCATCAGATTCGCGAGCGCGAGGGGGAGGAGGACGTCCCACCCGAGGCGCATCAGACGATCATAGCGGATGCGCGGCAAGGTTGCCCGCACCCAGACGAAGAGGAAGACGAAGAAGGCCATCTTGATCGCGAACCAGAGCGGCCCGGAGAGGAACGGGCCCTTCCAGCCGCCCAGGAAGCAGATTGTCGCGATGGCGCTGACGGTGAGCATGTTGATGTACTCGCCGAGGAAGTAGAGCGACCAGCGGAAGCCCGCGTACTCGGTCAGGTAGCCCGCGACTAACTCCGTCTCCGCCTCCGGCAGGTCGAACGGCGCGCGGTTCACCTCCGCGACGGCGCTGATCAGGTAGATCAGGAAGGCGACGGGCGCGACGACGATGTAGGGGATCGGCGACTGGCCCGCGACGATGCCGCTCAACCGCGTCGTGCCGGCGAGGAGCATCACGCTCGCCAGGGCGAGGCCGAGCGGCAACTCGTAGGAGATGATCTGCGCCGTCGAGCGCAGGCTGCCGAGCAGGGAATACTTGCTGCCCGAGCCCCAGCCGCCGAGGACGATGCCGTAGACGCCGAGCGAGCTGAAGGCGAGCAGGATGAGCAGCCCGACGCTCGCGTTGGAGAGGACGAGCGGCACGCGGTGCCCGCCGACGACGAAGTATGTCCCGATCGGGATGAGCGAGAAACTGGCGACCGCAAGACCATCGAGATGATCGGCGCGAGGCGGTAGACGAGGCGATCCGCGCCCATCGGCGTGAATTCGCCCTTGAAGACGAGTTTCACCGCGTCCGCCAGCGGCTGGAAGATGCCGGAGGGGCCGACCCGGTTCGGCCCGCGCCGCACCTGGAAGCGCGCGAGCAGCCGCCGTTCGATCAGCGTCATGTACGCCGCCGCCGTCACCGCGACGAGGAGGACGATCACCGAGCCGACGAGCGCCTGCAGGAAGCCCGTGACATTCAACGCGCGACCTCCCGTTCGATCGTCTGAATGAGCGGCGGCGTGACGCCGTCCAGTTCGGCCTCCGTGACATCCGCGTACGCCGGGACGTTGCGCTGAATCGCCTCCCAGACCTGCTCCGGCGCGCTGACCGGCATCGGCTGGCCGAGGGCGCGGGCCAGTTCCTTGACCGCATTCCACGCCGGTTCCACGCTGCCGGGGAGGGCGGGGCCGCGCCGCAACCGCTGCACGCGCCCGGCGAAGTTCGTCAGCGTGCCGTCTTCCTCCGTCGCCACCGCAATGGGGAAGACGACATCCGCCTGCTGCGCCGCCGCCGTCAGGTGGCTGGCGAAGACGATCAACGTCTCCGCCTGATCCACCGGCGGGTCGCCGCCGAGGACGATCAAGCCGCGCACCCCGGCGGAGCCATCGAGCATTGCCGTGGCGTCCGCGCCGCCGGTGGGCAGGATATTGAGGTCAATCGCGCCGCGCCCATTGGCGGTGCTGACCACCGGGCCACCCGCTGCGGGCATCAGCGCCGCGACCGCTGCGGCGACCGCCGGATCGGCGAGCAGGGCCGGAGCGACGAAGAGCATCCGCTTCTCCGCCGCTTTCCACTGCTCCGCGAGCGCGCGAGATCGACGGGCGTGACCGTCGCGATCTCCGGCGCGTCTCGCCTTGCACCAGCGCGGCGAGGGCGATCAGCACATCCCCCTCGCCGCGCACGGGCGGCTGCACCCATGTCGTCGCCTCTTGCATCAGCCCGGTCGGATTGGCGTGGACGAGGGCGAGATTCGCGCCCCGCTGCGTCGCCTTGCGGAGCCGCAGATGGAGCACCGGCACCTCGGCAATCGGGTCAACGCCGACGACGAGGATCATCTCGACGTGTCGATGTCCGTGATCGCGCCCCGGAAGCCGAGGTCATCGCGCGCGGGGATGGGCGGGCGCGGGTAATGATCGACATTGGCGGTGCCGATCACATCGCGCATCAGGCGATTGAAGAGGAAGAGCGCCTCGTTCGGCACCGTCGGGCTGGCGATGCCGCCAATCGCCGCCGCGCCATCTCTCGTGCGGATTGCGGTCAGCCGGTTCGCCGCCTCGGTTAGCGCCTCCTCCCACGTCGCCGGGACGAGCGCGCCGCCGCGCCGGATCATCGGCGTGGTGATGCGGTTCTCGCGCGTCGCGCCGACCTGCCCGAAGCGGCCGTAGTCGCAGAGCCAGCCGTTATCGACTGCCGGATTGTCGCGGCTGCTGACGCGCAGCAGATCGCCATCCCGCACGGAAAGGGTGACATTGCAGCCCACCGCGCAGCCGTTGCAGACGTCGCCGTCAGGTCCAGGTCCCATGGGCGCGCCTTGAAGCGGTACTGGCGGCTGGTCAGGGCGCCGACCGGGCAGAGCTCGATCGTGTTGCCGGAGAAGATCGAGTCGAAGTCTGGCCCTCAGCGTGCCGATTTCGCTTTCGGCGCGCTCGAGCACGACGAGGCTCGTCGCCGGGGATTTCCTCGTGGAAGCGCGTGCAGCGATAGCACATGATGCACCGCTCGCGGTCCAGGACGATGCGTTCGCCCAGCGGGTAGCGCTTCTCCTTGTGGCGCTTCTCCTCGCTGAAGCGGCTCGTGCCGGGACCCTAGCCAAAGGTGATGTCCTGAAGCGGGCATTCGCCGCCCTTGTCGCAGATCGGGCAGTCGAGCGGATGGTTGGCCAGCAGGAACTCCAGCACCGACTCCGCCCGGCGCGGGCGAGGTGTTCTGGTGTGGACGATCATCTCCGCCGCGACGGGCGTCGTGCAGGCCGCCTGCAGGCGCGGCGTTGTTCGATCTGCACGAGGCAGATGCGGCACGCGCCGACTGGCGTCAGCTTCGGGTGGTAGCAGAAGATGGGAATGTCCACCCCGGTCTTCTTCGCCGCCTCGACGATCAGCGTCCCCTTCGGCACCGCCACCGCGACACCATCTATCGTCAACTCAACCAGTTCGTCAGCCATGTATCCCCCGAAAGATTGAACCACAGAGACACAGAGAGCACAGAGAAGATTACAAAGGAGAGAGAGTCGTGATGCGCCTAATCCCATCGCGCAGGATGGTGACATTGAAGTTGATCAACAAACCAAGTTGATACCCCGTACTCTTGAGATATGAAAGGATTTGCGCTTGATGGATCGGCGCTAAAGCCTCCACTGCTTTGAGCTCAACGATAACCGCATGATCGACAAGGATATCAATTCGCCCAGCACCTACTGCATGCCCCTTGTAGGCAACCGCAATATCAAGCTGACGCACGAAAGGGATTTTCCGTAGCTCCAGTTCGACACAGAGTGCCTCTTCATAAACGGATTCGAGATATCCTGGCCCAAGCGAGCGATGAACCTCTATCGCCGCACCAATGATTTCATGGCTCAGCCGGTTCAGGCCAGCACGCATTATCCTACCGTCGTTACTCTCTCCTTCTCTCTCAACTCCCATCTCTTCTTTCCCCCTCTGTGCCCTCTGTGTCTCTGTGGTTCAAATTCCTCTAAAACGGGATGCAGCCTTCGGGGCAGTGGCCGGTGGCGTTGTGGGCGTCGAAGTCGGCGCGGAAGTGCTTCATCGCGGACATTAGGGGGGCCGCCGCCGAGTCGCCCAGCAGGCAAAGGGAGCGGCCGGGGATGTGGCTCGCGAGGTCGTTGACGAGGAAGAGGTCGGCGTCGGTGCCGCCGGGGCCGGTGACGCGTTCGAGGATTTTCAGCATCCAGATCGTCCCCTCGCGGCAGGGCGTGCATTTGCCGCACGACTCGTGCTGGTAGAACTCGATGAACCGCGTCACGGCGCAGGCCATGCAGACCGTCTCATCGAGGATGATCACCGCGCCGGAGCCGAGCATCGAGCCCGCCGCGCGGCAGGCGTCGAAGTCCATCACGAGGTCGAGCACGTCCTTGCCGTCCGGCAGCGTGGCGGGCAGGATCGCCGCCGAACTGCCGCCGGGGATGACCGCTTTGAGTCTGCGCCCGTCGCGCATCCCGCCTCCGTGCGCGATCAACGCGCGCAGCGTGATGCCGAGCGGCAGCTCGTAGTTGCCGGGGCGGTTGACGGAGCCGGAGAGCGAGTAGATTTTCGGGCCGCTGTTCGGCGCGGTGCCGATCGCGGCGTACCACTCCGCCCCGTTCTTGAGGATGAAGGGGACATTCGCCAGCGTCTCGGCATTGTTGATGACGGTCGGGCGGCCGTAGAGGCCGACGACGGCGGGGAAGGGCGGGCGGGAGCGCGGCATCGGGCGCTTCCCTTCGAGCGATTCGAGCAGCGCCGTCTCCTCGCCGCAGATGTACGCCCCCGCGCCCCGGTAGACGGTGATCTTCAGGTCGATTCCCTTGCCGAAGATGTCCGTGCCGAGCAAGCCCGCCTTCTCCGCGTCCCGGATTGCCTGGCTGAGTCGCTGCAGCGGCCAGGCCGAACTCGCCCCGGCAATAGATGAAGGAGTGCTCGCGCCGATGGCGTAGGAGGCGATCATCACGCCCTCGACGACGATGTGCGGGTCCCACTCCATGATCGCGCGGTTATTGAAGGTGCCCGGCTCGCTCTCGTCGGCGTTGCAGCAGACGTATTTCGGGCCGGGGATATTCGGGACGAATCCCCACTTCGTGCCGGTGGAGAAGCCCGCCCCGCCCCGCCCGCGCAGGCCGGAGCGCTTCACCTCGTCCGTCACCTCGGCGGGCGTCAGTCTCGGTGACGGCACGCCGCCAGCCCGTATAGCCGCCCCGGCTGAGATAATCGTCCAACTCCCACGAACCCTCACGCCCGACGGATTCGCCGTCAGGAACGGCTCGAACGGTGCGGCGGTCGTCGCTCTTTCTTCGATAACGGAGGCCATCTGGTCTACTTACCCCATCTGCCCAGTGGCCACCCGCCTCCCTC
>CAWJZC010000029.1:0-515797 GCA_963847195.1 uncultured Chloroflexia bacterium
GGAGGACGCGAAGGGCGTTCGCGGTGACGAGCAACGAGGTGCCCATGTCCGCGAAGACTGCCAGCCAGAGATTCGTCAGACCCGCGAAGGTGAAGGCCAGAAACACCGCCTTGACGATCAGCGCGACGGCGATGTTCTGTCGGATAATCCCGAGCGTCCGGCGGGCGAGACGGATTGCGTACGGCAAACGGCCGAGATCGTCCCCCATCAAGGCGACATCCGCCGCCTCGATCGCTACGTCCGTCCCCGCCGCGCCCATCGCCACCCCGACCGAAGCTGTGGCGAGCGCGGGCGCGTCGTTGATGCCGTCCCCGACCATTGCGACCGGCCCGCCCGAGGCGAGCGCGCGCACCGCGTCCGCCTTGTCGGCGGGGAGCAGGTCGGCGCGGACATCGGCGACACCGACTGCGGCGGCGACCTGCGCGGCGGTCGAGCATTGTCGCCGGTGAGTATTACCACCCGCCCAACCAGCGCGCGGAGCGCGCCGACAGTCCGCGCGCTCTCCGGCCGCAGGGCGTCGCGCAGGGTGAACAGACCGATCATCCGGCCCGCCGCGCTCGACGCAGACAACGGCATTCCCTTCCGCCAAAAATGCTCGTGCCCCGCCGGGTCCCACAGGCCGCGCTCCGTGAACCAGCGCACGCTTCCGACGCGCGCCATCGAGGCCATCCGTCATGCCCTCGCCGCCCTGCCCCGGCACCGCGCGGTAATCGCCGACCGCACCGGTGCGACACCCATCCGGCGGCCGATAGGCGACGACCGCGCGGGCCAGCGGGTGCTCGCTCCGCCGCTCCAATCCGGTCGCGACGCGACCACCTCGGCTTCCGTCGCGCCGTCGCAGACGTGGACGGCGACGACGGCGGGGCGCCCGGCGGTCAGCGTGCCCGTCTTGTCGAAGGCGACGACACGGACCGCCGCCAGCGCTTCGAGCGCGGCCCCGCCCTTGAAAGCACGCCGCGCCGGGAGGCCGCGCCGATCGCCGCGATCAGCGCGACCGGCGTCGAGATGACGAGCGCGCATGGGCAGGCGATGACGAGCAGGACGAGCGCCTTGTAGACCCACGCGCCCCAATCGCCGACGATGAGTGGGGGCACGACCGCGACAAGCAGCGCGCCGAGGATGACGAGCGGCGTGTAGACGGCGGCGAAGCGGTCCACGAAGGCCTGCGCGGGCGCGCCGATGCCTGCGCCTCCTCGACGAGCGCGATGATCCGTGTGAGCGTCGTGTCGTCGGCGGTCTTCGTCGCGCGCACGTCGAGCGTCCCCTCGCCGTTGACGCTCCCCGCGAAGACGGCGATGCCCGGCTGCACTTCGACGGGCACCGACTCGCCGGTGATCGGCGCCTGGTCGACCGCCGATTGCCCGGCATGACCACGCCGTCCACCGGCAACCGCTCGCCGGGCCGGATTCGGACGACATCACCGACTCCGCACGGCGGCGACGCCCCACGCGATGCTCATGGTCGTCGTGCAGCACGCTCGCCTCGGCGGGCGCGAGGGCGAGCAATCCCCCAATCGCCCGACGCGTCCGCTCGACGGTCAAGGCTTGCAGCATCGTGCCGATGCCGAAGAGGATAAGCACGGACGCCCCCTCATCCCACTGGCCGATGGCGACCGCGCCGACCGAGGCGACGGTCATCAGCAGGTTCATGTCCGCCCGTCGCGCCCGGAGCGCGAACCAGCCCGCCCGCGCAAATCGGGTAGCCGCCGAGCAGCATCGCCGCGATGAATGGCGCCGCGCTGACGGCACGCGGCAGTCCGGCACGTTCGAGAACGAATCCCGCCACCCAGAGCAGTGCCGCCCCGGCCAGTTCGCGCACTCGCCGCTGCCGCCACCAGGGCGAGGCCGCCTCCCGCGCGACCGGTGCACCGCGCAATGTCGCGCCGTAGCCCGCCTCACTCACGGCGTGAGCTGTGACCGCTCCTGGCGTCACCTCCGACGGGTTAGCGGTGAGGGTGAGGGTGCCGATGGCGAAGTTGACGCGCGCTTCTCGCACGCCGGGGAGCCTGGGAGACGCCCGCCTGCACCGTCCGCGCGCAGTCGCCGCAATCCATCCCCGTCACATCGAATGTCCACACGGGCTCCGTTGCTGGGGCAGACGGCTGCACGGAGGCAACGCCATAGCCGAGCGCGGCGATCCGGCGCGTGAATATCTCGGGCGCGATCTGTGCCGGGTCATAGGTCACATCCGCCGTGCCGCGCACGAAGTTGACCGCCGTATCTGTCACACCGGCAGCGTGCGCAGCGACTGCTCGACCGTCCGCGCGCAGTCGCCGCAATCCATCCCCGTCACCCGCAAGCGACAGGAGACCGTTGCCGTCGTCGCCGCGTTCATGCGCTCCGCCCCGCCTCTCGGCGCTCCGACGATCTGCCGCGGTGGCCGGTGTGCTCCGCGCCGATGGCGAGCAGGGCGCGCACATGGTCGTCATCCAGCGCGTACACAGACGGTTTGCCCTCGCGCCGCGCCCGCACGAGACCGAGCGCGCGCAAGAGCCGCAACTGATGCGAGACGGCAGACTGCGTCATACCGAGCGCCGCCGCGAGGTCGCAGACGCAGAGCGCCCCGGCGGCCAGCGCGGTGAGGAGTCTCACGCGCTCGGATCGCCGAGCGCGCCGAAGAGGGCGGCGAGATCGCCCGCCGCGTCCGCATCCGGCAAGGCTGCCCGCGCCCGCCGCACTCCCTCCGGGTGGATATGATCGATGTCGCAGGTATCGAGATTGGGCATCGTCGTCAGTGATCGCATAACATCTCCGGTCTGGTCATATGAATGAATGCTCATATGTTTGCATGTGTGTCGGTGGAAGTCAAGTCTCGATGCCGACACCCGTGCACACCGCACATTGTGTGGTGGCGCGCCTCAGCCCGCCGAACGGCGCTGCGGCAGGTCCGGGCCCACCGCCACCGGATTTTGAGTGGTTGTGCGCGCGGATGTCCGAATACAAATTGGTGGCATGGAATATGACTGATCGGTACCACAGTCGGTGCAAATTTCAGGAATTTCGCCGTGGGAGCAACCCGTGGCACGATACGCGCGTATATGCAAACCGTTGGGATGGGCCACGAGGCATTCATCCCGCATCCGGTAGGAGGAACGATGTCGTTACAATCACCCGTGTCGCTCCTGACGCGTGAGAGCCGCAATAAGCAGATCGAAGACTGGCATGTACGCCAACTATCTCACCTATTTCCGCAAGGCGGAGGATACGCGGCGCTGGAAATTGCATAAAGATATCCCGTGGGAACTCTGCAAGCCGGATATGCCGGAAGACGTGGCGATCATGGTCGAGGGGTATTTCGCCGTCGAGAGTTATCTGCCCGATTTCGTCACCGAGGCAATGGCGATGGTCCGCCGCTCGCGCGGGCGGGCATGGTTCCAGGCGAACTGGGGCTACGAGGAATCGAAGCATGCGATGGCGTGGGAGACGTGGCTCGTCACCTCCAAGAAGCGCACGCAGGCGCAGATGGACGAGTACGTCGATTACCTCTCCGAGAAGCAATGGACGCTCCCCTACGACACGCCGCGCCGCATGATTATCTATCAGATGATCCAGGAGCGCGCCACCTACCTCAACTACCACAATCTCGCCGCCCGCGCGGATCGGGAGGGCGACAAGGCGCTCGCCACCGCCCTGCGCATCATCGCCGTGGACGAGATCGCCCACCACGGCTTCTTCTACAAGGGCGTGCAGCTCTATCTGACCTACGACACCGCCGAGACGCTGGACGACATCGCCCATGTCCTGAAGAGCTTCGCCATGCCGGCGCGCAACTTCCTCTGGAACTGGAGCGAGTTCGAGGATGTCGTCGCGAAGGCCGGCATCTACGGCCCGCGCGAGCATATCCGCGATGTCCAAAACCCGATTTTGAACGCCCTCGGCTACGACAACCGCCGCGATCTGGAACGCGCCGCGCTACGGATGCGCATCGCCCCGGAGAACATCGGCCCGCAGGACCTCCCCGCCTGGGTTAAAGAGGCCCCCGACCGCCCCGCCGATGCCTTCGTCGCCTATGCTGGGGATTAGGAACCGATAAACCGAATTTTAGGAGCCGTCTTATACGGCTCCTATTTTTGTACCATTTGGTGGTCGGCGAACATCGAAAGAATCTGCGCGGACGGATACGTTGATAGCGATGCAACGGAATGAGCCAACTCGATCGGGAGCAAGCCGTTTTCGAACCGGCTACTAAACAGTGTAGGAAGCGTAGCAAAAATAGAGCGAAATCCGATGAGTGGAGTTACCCCGGTTTCGTGGACGGTGAAAGACTACGCGACGCGGTCGAGGATTGTCCATCTCCTTTCGTATGCTGCGGGTGACAGGTAGTCGAGCGCCGAGTGCCGCCGGTGTGCGTTGTAGAACCCCTCGATGTAATCGAAGAGCGCGAGACGCGCCGCATTTCTCGTCGGGAACCGTTGCCGCGCGAGCAGTTCGCATTCGAGCGTGGCGAAAAAGCTCTCCGCCATCGCGTTGTCGAAGCAGTCACCCCGGCTGCCCATCGAAGCCATCATCCCCGCCTCCCGCAACCGCCGTCCGAAGGCAAGGCTCGTGTATTGCGACCCCTGATCGGAGTGGTGGATCAGACCCGCACCCGGTCGACGCCGCCAGAGCGCCATTTCGACTGCTTCGACGACCAACTCCGTGCGTACATGGTCCGCCATTGCCCACCCGACGACGCGGCGGCTGTAGGCGTCGAGGACGACCGCGAGGTAGAGGAAGCCCATCCACGTCGGCACATACGTGATGTCCGCCACCCACAACTGATCGGGAGCGGCGGCAGGGAAGGCGCGCTTCACGAGGTCGGGGGCTGGTGCGGCCTCGGGCGTGCGGCGCGTGGTGCGCGGTCCCTTGCGGCGGTGGCATCCTTGCAACCCGGCGAGGCGCAGCAGACGCGCCACCCGCTTGCGCGAACAATAGATCCCTTCGTAGCGCAACTCGGCCCAGACGCGCGGCATCCCGTAGGTGCCGCGACTCCGCTCATGGATGAGGCAAATCCGCCGGCTCAGGGCATGGTCCGCGCGCGACCGTGCGGAAGGCGGGCGCGACCGCCACGCGTAGTAGCCGCTCGTCGAGACGCCGAGCAGTCGGCACAAGATGGTAACTGGGAAGTTCGCCTTCTCCGCCTCGACGAACGCGAACACCGCTAGCGGGTCACGTCGCTTTCCCTGGCGAAGAAGGCTGCCGCTTTTTTTAGGATGTCCCGTTCCTGGATGAGGACGCGGTTCTCGCGCCGTAAACGCCGCAACTCGTCGCGTTCAGTCGTCGTCAGCCCGTCGCGTGTGCCGGCGTTGATTTCCGCCTGCTGCACCCACCCCCGAAGCGTCTGATCGGCGACACCGAGGTCGTGAGCAATTGTGGCGATCGATTTGTCGCCACTCTGGGCCAGTCGGACTGCTTCCGCTTTGAACTCCGGCGGGTAAGCAGGATGGGTACGTGGCATCGGGACACCTCCTGTTGAGCATCGATTGCCCAATGATCCGGTGTCCACCAAAACGGGTCAACTCCAGTCTTCCTCCTTCGATTCGGTTCGTTGCACACCGATCGTGGAGGACGATGGCCGCCTTGCAAAGCGGCGTCGCTATTTACAGAAACTCGTGGACACTATCGTCTTTATCATCAGCACTATCAATGATAGGCTCGAAATCCGACAAGCGCAAGGTTGCATTCTGCAAAGAGTGCGACACATTCCGCAACGTCTCTGGACTTATTACCCATCTGCGGGCCTCGCCGCCGTATCCGACATTGAATTTTCCATTCAAGTTATGCCGCCACATTCCTTTGAAGCAGGTTCGATTCAAATAAAGTAAGCGCGCCGCACCGACAGCACTCTCCAGTTCGTCCAACTTCCAGTCACGGATTTCGTTATAAGCACTCTTGTCAGCCGGCAACCGCGAATACGCGGTCCAGACGGCGCGCCAGTTATCCCGAATACTCTCGTAAAGACCGATGAGTTCGGGGTTCAAATCGGACAGTAAGGCGCGGTCGGGTCGTAGATACAGAAAGACTGCTCCGCCACCCAGAAATGGCTCAATGTAGCGGCCGACTATCTGTTGAGCAAGTGGCACATAATCTGCGAGGAAAGGGAGCATCCTTCTCTTACCACCGGGATAGCGAAGAAACGGAGGGGGCTGAATGACCTCACTCCGGATCAGCACAAATTTCTCCTTACAATCCACATAATGCACAATTGAGATACGTGGGGTAAAATTATCACATTGCCTTCGTTTCGTCAATACCCGAAAGTCGATTCGTAGGCTGAATCGTGTATCATTGGCAAATGCAGTTCGCTCTCGTTTTCCCCACTAAACTAACCCGTGATGCAACGATGGCGGCGCGCACGGAGCGCCGTGCGTCGGTATATGACGAGAGGAGTGAGCGATGGAGGCGAGTGCAACAACGACACGGCGGCCGTTGCGGCCGGACGATTTGTTCAATCTGACCTTCGTCGGCGATGTGGCGGTCAGCCCGGACGGGCGAACGATCTGCTACGTGCAGACGCGGATGGACCGTGAGACGAACGAATATCAGAGCGACCTCTGGACGATCCCCGCGCATGGCGGGGTAGGAGACGCGACGCGCTTCACGCATGAGGCGCGCACGGTCGGGCAGCCGCGCTGGTCGCCGGACGGCCGGTGGCTCGCCTTCCTCTCCGATCGCGACGGCAAGGGGAAGCGGCAACTCTGGGTGATCCCGACCGCAGGCGTCGGCGGCGAGGCGCGCCGCCTGACGAGCGGCGACACACCCGTCAGCGACTACGCCTGGGCGCCGGACAGCGCCCGGCTCGCCTTCGTGCGCGGCGAGAAACGCGTGCCCCTGCCGCCGGCGGAGGAGCCGACCGGCCGCGTCGCGGACGACGTGCTGACGATCACGCGCATCCGCAACAAGGCGGACGGGCGCGGCTTCATCTACGACCGCCGCAACCACCTCTGGACGGTCAATCTCGACGGCGCCGAGACGCGCCTGACCGAGGGCGACCACGACAACGTCTCGCCCACCTGGTCGCCGGACGGCACGCAGATCGCCTTCGTCTCCAAGCGCATGGCGGACGCCGACTTCACCAACGCGACGGAGTTGTACGTCGTCGCCGATACCGGGGGCGAGGCGCGCCGCCTGCCGACGCCGGGTGGCCCGGTGGACGCGCCCGCATGGTCGCCGGACGGCGCGCAGATCGCCTTCACCGGCGGCGAGCGGGCGAATGTCGCCGGGCAGGTCAGCCAGCTCTGGGTGATCCCGGCGGATGGTAGCGAGCGAGGCGCGCAGCCTGACGCCGACGCTCGACCTCAATATCGGCCTCGATGTTTCGAGCGACAGCCGCGCCGGGCTCTCCGGCACGCGCCCGATCTGGTCGCCGGAGAGCGGCGCGCTCTTCTTCCTCGCCTCGACGCGCGGGACGACCCCGCTCTGGCGCGTCGCGCTCGATGGCGGCGAGCCGAGCCGCATCGTGGACGGGACGCGGCAGGTGCAATCCGTCGCCTTCTCCGCCGACGGCGGCACATGCGCGCTCAATCTCGGCGACGGCCTCAATCCCGGCGATCTCTACATCGGTACGGAGATCGGCAGCGAACCGCGCCGCCTGACCGACGCGAACGGCGCCTTCTTCGCCACCGTCGAATTCGTCGCGCCGGAGGCATTCATCTACGAAGGTGCGGAGGGGTGGGACGTACAGGGCTGGCTGATGCCGCCGGTTGGTCGCGGCGCGGGCGAGCGCTACCCCTGCGTGCTGGAGATCCACGGCGGGCCGCACACGGCCTATGGGGATATGTTTACGTTCGAGTTCCAACTGCTCGCCGCGCAGGGCCACGGCGTCCTCTTCATCAATCCGCGCGGCAGCACGGGCTACGGCGAGTCGTTCACGATGGCCTCCAACGACGATTGGGGCGGCAACGACTACCGCGATCTGATGCTCGGCGTCGATGCGGCGATTGCCCGCGCGCCGTGGATCGACCCGCCAGCGGCTCGGCGTGACGGGCGGCTCCTTCGGCGGCTACATGACGAACTGGATCGTCACGCAGACGGACCGCTTCAAGGCGGCGGTGACGCAGCGCTCGATCTGCAACATGGTCTCCAAGTGGGGCGTCTCGGACATCGGCTACCTCGGCAACGATCTCCAGTGGGGCGGCCCGCCGTGGGAGAACCTGCAATTCTACCTCGACCGCTCGCCGCTGACGCACGTCAAGAATGTCGTCACGCCGCTGCTCATCATCCACTCGGAGCGGGACTTGCGCTGCCCGATCGAGCAGGGCGAGCAGTTCTTCACCGCCCTGAAGTACCTGCGGCGCGAGGTCGAGATGGTCCGCTTCCCCGACGAGGGGCACGAACTCTCCCGCAGCGGCCAGCCCCTGCACCGCCTCGAACGGCTCCAGCGGCTGACCGGCTGGTTCCGCGATCATCTCTAGCGGCTGGCGGCTGGCGGCTCAAGGATCGGGGATTGAGCATCGTGCCGTTGGCGGAAACGCTCCGAAAGGCTTTCGTGGATAGTGGCGCGATACACACAACGACGGGGGCCATATTGGCCCCCGTCGCGTTGTGTTGCTGTTGGTACGTCGTGCGGGTCTAGTAGTCCCGACGACCGCCGCCACTGCGGCCACCGCCGCCACCATAGCCGCCGCCGCCACCACCGTAGCCACCGCTGCCGCCACCATAGCCGCCGCCACCGCCGCGGCTGCCACCGCCACCGCCGTAGCCACCGCCGCCACCGGCGCGGTCCTCGCGCGGGCGGGCTTCGTTGACCACGAGGGAGCGGCCGCCGAACTGGTAGCCGTTGAACTTCGTGATCGCCTCTTGCGCCGCCGCGTCGTCCGCCATGTCAACGAACGCGAAGCCCTTGCTCTGACCCGTCTCCCGATCCATGATCAGGCGCACGGTGCTCACTTCGCCGGCATCGGCGAAGAGTTCGCGCACTGCGGACTCCGTCGTGGAATAGGGCAGACCACCAACATACAGACTCTTTGCCACCGTCCCTGTCCTTCTCGCTCGCTGGTTCGGAACCTCGCTCGCGGATTCTCGTCTCGCGGCTGATCCATACCAGCGGTTTGCGAGGACGCACAACGTCATTATACCATGCGGCACAATGGTCTGCTGAGAAATGCCGCCTATCGTGCAAATACCGCACTTTTTCGTATCGGAGTCTTCGTGACGGACTATGATGTCGCGGTCGTCGGCGCGGGGCCGGGCGGCAGCGCGGCGGCGATCGCCCTGGCGCGGGCCGGGCTGCGGGTCGCGTTAATCGACCGGCAGGCATTCCCGCGCACCAAGCCGTGCGGCGATCTGATCGGTTGCGGCGGCATCGCGCTCGCCCGCACGCTCGGTGTCGATGCGGAGGCTCTCGCACCCTATCCGCCGCTGCGCGGCGCGGTCATTGTCGCGCCGGAAACACGACCACTCATCCTCACGGCGCGCCGACACAGCAACGACGATGCCCGCGTGATTCCCCGCCACGTCTTCGATAGCGCGCTCGTCCGTACCGCCGAGCGGGCGGGCGCGACATTCGTCCATCTGCAGGTGCGCGATCTGGTCCGCGAGCGGGGAGCGGTCATCGGTGTGGCGGGCGGCGACGCGCGATCCGCGACGACGATCCGGGCACGCGCGGTGATCGGCGCGGACGGCTACGGCTCTCGCATCGCGCGGGCCGTGCGCGGCGACGACACGATGCGCGCGGGGCAGGTCGGTGTCGCGCTCCGAGCGTACGCGACCGGATTTACGCTGCCGCGTGCGTGGGATGGCTGCCTCGTCTTCGCCTACGACGCCCAGACCGCGCCCGGCTACGGCTGGCTGATGCCCCTGCCAGACGGCGGCGCGAATATCGGCATCGGCACCCTCGCACCCGCGACGGACGCGACCGATGCCGCGCATGTGCGCGCCCTTTTCGACCGCTTCCTCGCCGGCACCCCGTGGCTGGCGGGCGCGACGGTTGGCGACGATCCACCGCTCCGCACCTGGCCGCTCGCCCTCGCCCCCCGGCGCGGCCCGCTCGTCGGGGATGGGGTGCTGCTCGTCGGCGAGGCGGCGGCGCTCGTCGGCCCAATGACCGGCGCGGGCATCTACCCGGCCATGCAATCCGGCGTCTGGGCGGCGGAGACGTTGATCGCCGCCCTACGCACCGGCGACCTCTCCCGCCGCGCCCTCCTCCCCTACGAGCGCCGCGTCCGCCGCCGCTTCCTCCCCCAGCACCGCGCCGAAGCCTGGGCCCAGCGCCTCCTCACCAATCCCACCCGCCTCCGCCGCGTCACGAACGCCGTCCGCCCCCTCCCCTTCACCGGCCCCCTCGGCGCATCGCTCCTCCTCCATCTCGGCTAACGGAAGCCGGGGAGAATCGCGGAGGCGCGGAGGGCACAGAGGCCGCGGTTTTCTCCCCGGTTTGTCAGTAGACAAAGGGGATGAGTTTTTTGACGGAGCGGCGGTAGGCGGGGTAGGCGGGGAACTTCTCGGTCAGCCAGGCCTCTTCGCGGCGGGCTTTGGCGTCGAAGAAGGCGAAGAAGACAAGGCCGAGCAGCGCGCGCGTCCGGTTGGCGGTGAGCAGACCGGCGCCGAGCGTCGTCAGGATGGCGCTGCTGTAGATCGGGTGGCGCACGACCGCGTACACTCCGCCCTCCACGAGTGTCGCGTCGTCCTTCGGATGCGGCAGCGCCGTCAGGTTCTCACCGAGGGCGCGGAACCCCGCGACGCCCAGCCCGACCCCGGCAAGCGCGAGCGGCCCCCCGACCATCCGCCCGGCCCGCCGCCATCTCGGCGACCATGCTGTCCCCTTCTTCGGCGCAATCATCGCCGCGAGGAAGAGCGCCCCCTGCGCCACCACCCACCATTCCCCCCGCTCACCGAATCGTCGCACCGTCATGTCATCATGCGTTTTCATTGTATTCCTCCGCGTCTCCCCGCGCGCTCCGTGCCCTTGTGGTTAATCCCCGGCCCCCGTCACCGCAGCCGGGGGTCGAGCGCATCGCGGAGGCCGTCGCCGAGCAGGTTGAAGCCGAGGACGGTGATCGCGATGGCGATGCCGGGGAAGATCGATACCCACGGCGCGGTTTCCAGGAAGCCGTAACTGCTGTTGAGCATCGAGCCCCACGACGGCGCGGGCGGGCGGTTGCCGAGGCCGAGGTAGGCGAGCGACGCCTCCGCGAGCACGGCATAGGCGAAGGTCAGCGAGGCGTGGACGATCAGCGGCGGCGTCACATTCGGGAAGACGTGGCGCGCGAGGATGCGCCCGGTCGGCACGCCCACCGAGGTTGCCGCCTCGATATACGGCGTCTGTCGCACCGAGAGCACCGAGCCGCGCACGATGCGCATAAAGGCGGGGATGCTGGTGACGGAGATGGCGATGAAAACATTACGGAGCGAGTTGCCGAGCACGGCGACCAGCGCGATGGCGAGCAGCAGGCTCGGGAAGACATTGAGCACGTCCATCGCCAGCGTCAGCACCGTATCGAGCCAGCCGCCCCAGTAGCCCGAGATCAGGCCGAGCACGACCCCGAACGCCCCGGCGAGCACGACGCTGATCACGCCCACCTCGCACGAGATCCACGCGCCGTGCAGGAGCCGGCTGAGGATGTCCCGGCCAAACTCGTCCTGCCCGAGCCAGTGGGCGTGGTTCGGTCGGCTGAAGCGCTCCTTGATCGTCTGCTTCAGCGGGTCATATGGCGCGATCTTCGGCCCGAGCACGGCGATGACAAGGAAGAGGCCGGTGATGACGACTCCCGCCATCGCCAATTTCTGCCGCCGCAGCACCGACCACGCCCGCTGCCTCCGCCGGTCGGGCGCCGCCTGCAACGGCAGTGCCACTGCCCCCTCACCCTGCACGGTTAGCCTCCCGGATATTGAACCACAGAGGCACAGAGAACACAGAGACGGGAGAAAAACGAGAAGGAATAAGAGACGGATTCCGTATCATTTCTCTTTCGTCCTCTGTGTCCTCTGTGCCTCTGTGGTTCATTCTGGCCCCATTCAACTGACGCGGATGCGCGGGTCGATGACGGCATAGAGCATGTCCACAATGAGACTGATCAGCGCGGAGACGACGGCGATGACGAGGACGGTCCCCTGCACGATGGCGTAATCGCGGTTCTGGATCGCATCGAGCGTTAGACGGCCGATGCCGGGGAGCGCGAAGATCTGCTCGATGATGAAGACGCCGCCGAGCAGCCGCGCGATCTGGATACCGAGCACGGTGATGATCGGGATCAGCGCGTTGCGCAGCACATGGCGGTTGAGGACGACGGTCTCCCGCAGCCCCTTCGCCCGCGCGACGCGCACATGGTCCTGCCCGAGCATTTCCAGCACCGCCGAGCGCGTCTGGCGCATCATCACCGTCGCGAGCGGCGCGCCGAGGGCAATCGCAGGCAGCACCATGTGTTTGAGATTGCTGCCGATGTCCTGCGTAAAGGGTATGTACTGGATCGGCGGTAGCCAGTGGAGTTTGAGCGAAAAAATGAGCACGAGCAGCGTCGCCAGCCAGAAATTCGGCATCGAGACGCCGAGCGAGAGTCGTTAGGGTGGCGACATAGTCCAGCCAACTATTCCGCCGCACCGCCGCGATGATGCCGAAAAGAATCGCCGGAACGCTGCCGAAGAGTGCCGCCAGAAGGGTCAGTTCAAAGGTGACAGGCAGCCGCAGCCGCAGTTCAGTCGTGATCGAGCGCCCACTCCGCAGCGAAGTGCCGAGATCGCCGTGGACGACATGATCCGCCCATTTGAGATACTGGACCGGCAAAGGAGCGTCGAATCCGTACGCATGACGAAGTTCGGCTCTCTTCTCCACCGTCATTCGCTGATCCACGCCAATAATCAATTCCAGCGCGTTTCCTGGCAACAGGTGGATCAGCAAAAAGGTAACGATGGAGACGCCGATCAGCAGCGGCACGAGCAGCGCCAGCCGCCTCACGATGTATGCTCCCATGCGTCTCCTTGGGCGTAACGGGAACGGGCCAAACCCGCCCCCGTTACTCATTATTCGTTACTTATCGAGCCACGTCTCTTTCAGTGCGAGGTTGGAGCCAGTCGCGTTGTGTGTGTATCCCTTCACATAGGACTTCATCGCCTCGTACTGGCTACCGACATAGAGCATCACCCAGGGATTGTCCGCCAGTAGCTTCTGCTGCAACTGAGCATAGATCTTTTTGCGGTCTTCCTGCTTACTCGCTGCCACGCCATCCGAGACCAACTTGTCGAACGCGGGATCGCTGTATCCCGAGTTGTTCGAAGCAAGCCCCGTACCGAAGTTCTGCAACATGATTTGATTGGGATCGGTGTATCCGCTCGTGCCACTGACTAGCATCTCGTAGTTCTTGGCGTTGTTGTCCGCGATGAAGGTGCCGTTATCCTCCGGCGACACGTCGGCGGTAATACCGATCTGCTTCAACTGATCTTGCACCGCAAGGGCCGCGTTAGAGAGGAACGGATAGGACGACCAAGTTTTGATCGTCGTCTTGAAGCCATTCGGAAACCCGGCGTCGGCGAGCATCGCTTTCGCAGCCTTGATGTCCTGCGGCGGCACTTTCGTGTCGAGAGTCGCCCAATAACCGGGCGGGAAGATCGTCAGTGTCGGGATCGCCAGCCCATAGAAGGCAGCATCGACGATCGCGCTCCGATCCATCGCCAGGCTGATCGCCTGCCGCACCTTCGGATTTGCCCACGGCTTGTCCTTCATCGTCAGATTGAAGCCGAGGTAGCGGATATTGGTGTTCTGATCGCCGGCAATCGCCAGCGTCTTATCCGCCTTCAGCTGCGGAATGTCTTTCGCGGGGGCGTACTCGACAAAGTCGACGGTGCCGGTGCGTACTGCTGTGCTGCGCGCCGTGTCGTCCGGGACGGGAACCATTTCGATGCCGTCGAGGTACGGCTTGCCGGTATCCCAGTAGTTCGGATTCCGCTCCAGCGTCACCTTCGTATTCGGCACGTACTCCTTGAACTTGAACGGGCCGGTGCCGTTCGCCGTCTTCTTCAAGTCGCCATTCTTATCGCACATCTTCTTTTTTGACAATCGAGTAGTTTGACTCGAACAGGCCGATCACAAAGGAAGCATCCGGCTTCTTCAGGGTGATCTTGATGGTGTTATCGTCCACTACTTCCATCTTGTCGATGCCGATGAGTCCCGCCGTCTGCGTCGCCTTCGTCGCCGGATCGAGAATCCGCTCATACGAGTACTTGACATCGCCCGCAACGAACGGCTGACCGTTATGGAACTTGACGCCCTTACGCAGTTTGAAGGTATAGACCAATCCGTCCGCCGAAACATCCCATGATTCGGCAAGATCGGGCTGCGGAGAGAGGGTCGCGTCGAGTGTCACAAGGCGACCATAGACATGCTCGATCACATGGTTGGTGGCAGTCAGGCTCGTACCGTGCGGTTCGAGCGCGACGGGATCACCCTGCAAACCTACCTTGAGGATGCCGCCCTTCTTCGGCGTGCCCGCCGCTGCCGCCGTTGTCGGTGCGGGGGCTGCCGCGCCGGTGGTGGCCGCGGGCGCGCTCACCGAGGCTGCGCTCGTGGTTGCCGCAGGCTGGGCGGCGGCGGCAGTGGGGGCGGTGGTCGCCGCTGCTGCCGGGCTTGCCCCGCTCGCCGCCGGGGATGCAGCCGCCGCTGGCGCCTTGGTCGGTGCAGGCGTACTCGTTGCGGCGTTGCTGCTCCCGCAGGCCGCGAGAATTGCCGTCGCCGCAGCCACCGCCGTTCCACCGAGGAAGGCGCGCCGCGTCAGGTCAGAGATACCGCGCTCGTTATGCCGGTCTGCCATTGCTATTCTCCTCTCGACAATTTCGCCCAACCCGCACCGCACGGCTCGCCATGGTCTCCGATGGCATGGGAGCGGACACTGTGCGCCGCCCCGAATCCGAGGTGTGGTCGTGCGGGAGATATAGCATGTACCCTGTGGGAGTGTCAATGAAATGGGAAGGGGAACCTCACCCCCCGGCCCCCTCTCCTTTGCTTGGTAGCAAAGGAGAGGGGGAGCAAGAGAGGAACAAGCAGGTTCCGTATTTCTCCTCTCTCCATCGCCAAACGGACGCCAGACGTATCGTACTCAATGGGCGATGGAGAGGGGCCGGGGGTGAGGAACGACCCTTACCCCCCGTTCGCCTGCACCGCGCGGACGACGCGCTCAGGCGTCATCGGGATTTCGTAGACGCGCACGCCGATCGCGTCGGCAATCGCGTTGGCGATGGCGGCCGCGCCGGGCACGACGGGCGGCTCGCCGATCCCCTTGCCGCCGAACGGACCGACGGGTGCGGGGATCTCCAGGATGATCGTCTCGATTGGCGGCACGGCATCCATGCCCGGTACGGCGTAGTCGAGGAACGAGGCCGTTTGAAGCGTGCCCCGGTCGTCGTAGATCATGCTCTCATACAATCCCCAGCCGATGCCTTGCGCGACGCCGCCCATGATCTGACCGTCCACCGAGGCCGGGTTGATCGCCCGGCCGACATCCTGCGCGGCGACGTACTGGAGCAGCCGCACATCGCCCGTCTCCGGGTCCGCATGGACCTTGACGAGGTGCGCGGCAGCGCCGGGCGCGCGGTTCGTTTGCGCGGTCGTGCCGCTGCCATAGACGGGCGCGTATCGCCCGCCGAAGGTCATCGTCATGCGCGCGATTTCGGCGATCGGCTTCTCCTGCCCCGGCGCGCCCTTGACGCGCACCTTGTCATCCACGATTTCCAGGTCTTCCGCAGCCGCTTCCAGTTGCTCGGCAGCGATCTGCAGCAGTTGCTTGCGCGCCGATTCGACCGCCTGGATGACGGCGGGGCCGACGGTGTAGAGCGTTTTGCTGCCCCCGGCGGAGCCCGCGTACGGCGCGGTGTCCGTGTCGCCGGAGATGATCTGCACCTTATCGACATCGATGCCGAAAGTTTCCGCCGCCATCAGCGCGAATGAGGTGTTCGTGCCCGAGATGTCCTGCGAGCCGAGGACGAGGGCGAGCGAGCCGTCCGCGTTAAGGCGGCACGACGCCGAGGCGGGCTCCAACCCGCCGAACCACGCCCCGACCGCGACGCCGACGCCCTCGTTGGCGTTCCCGCCGCGCCCGGTCCAGGCCGGGTGCTGCTGCAAGGCTTCGAGGCAGTCTTTGAGGCCGACCGGCGCCCACGGCGTATTGTCCGGCAGGAGATCGCCTTCCTCGACGATGTTCTTCAGCCGAAAGGTGATATCATCCAGGCCCAGTTCTTTGGCAAGGAGGCTCATGTTCGATTCGATGGCGAAGGTCGCCTGCGGCGCGCCGGGCGCGCGGTACGCGCCGAGCGTCGTCTTGTTCGTATGCACGTCGAACGTCTCGATATCGAGATGCGGGATTTTATAGTAGCCACCGAGCAGGAGCGAGGCGATCCCGGAAGGCGCACCGGGGAAGGCGCCGGTGTCGAAGATGACCGTCGCCTTCAGGGCATGCAGCGTGCCATCCTTCTTCGCGCCCGTCGTCAGCTCGATCACGCAGCCGGGCGCGGGGTTCGCGGAGAGGAACTCCTCCATCCGCGAGAGGACGAAACGGACCGGGCGATGCGTCTTGATGGCGAGGATCGCCGTCAGCGGCTCGTAGAGGAGGAACTTGCCCCCGAAGCCGCCACCGACGGGCATCGCGGTCATCCGCACCCGGTTCTCCGGCAGGCCGGTCGCCTGCGCGACCGCCGAGCGGCAGTAGAACATCGCCTGCGTGCTCGTCCAGACGGAGAGCGTGCCCGTATTGTCCAGCGACGCGACGGTCGCGTGCGGCTCGATGTACGACTGATGCACCATGTTCGTCTTGTACTTACGGGTGATGACGACATCCGATTCCGCCAACCCCTGCTCGATCTCGCCCCGATGGTAGTGCTTGAACGCCGCGACATTCGGCGGCAACTCGCGCTTCTCCTCCGCGACCGCCGCGACCGCCGCATGCATGTCCAGTTCGTCCGCGCCGCCCTCTTCCTTAAAGATCGCGCGCGGCGAATCCGGCCCCATCGCCGCCTCGGCGTTGGTGACGACGGGCAACTCTTCGTAATCCACCTGGACGAGTGCGGCGGCTTCTTCCGCGATCGCCTCCGTCCGCGCGACGACGATGGCGACCGGCTGACCGTAGAAAACGACGCGCCCCTGCGCGAGCGGCAAGCGGGCGGGTGGCATCTTCCAGATCGGCAGAATATCCTCCGCCGTGCAAACATCGACGACGCCGGGCAGCGCGCGCGCCGCGCTCGTGTCGATGCCGCGAATCTTCGCATTCGCGTAGATGCTGTTCACGAGCCGCGCGTGGACCATGCGCGGCAGCGTCATATCGCCGACGAATTGCTCCTCGCCGGTCAACTTGCGGGGTCCATCCTGGCGCTTCGTCGCTTTGCCGACATAGTTGAACGTCGTTGCCACCGGCCATGTCCTTTCACTGCATCGTGTGGGCAAAATCCCGCCTCGCGGCAGGGCAAGGCAGCCAAAATCATCCGCGCCACCGGGCGATCCGTCAAGCAGGCTGCACGGAGGGAGCGTAAACGCCGCATACTCCGGCGCGTATCTATGGCGTGCACCATCGAACCGCGATAGCGACGCGTTCAAATTGTGTCCGTTCACCCGTATAATCATCATAGACGCCCATCCTTCATATGATCGGAGGGATAGGCAATTGAACGCAAACAGCCCATATTCCGTTGAAAGGACTGCATAGGGTGGCTATCGATGTGATAACGAACCGGGACCTCGTTGACCTTGAGAATGCAATCGCGAACGGCTTCACGAAGTTCCTCGAAGTCGGCAACGCGCTGATGGAGATACAAACGCGCAGGCTCTACATCGACGACGGGTACAACACCTTCGAGCAGTACTGCGCCAAGCGGTGGAGCATCAGCCGCTCGCAGGCGTACCGGATGATCCAGGCGGCGGAGGTGGTCGGCCACATTTCCGCGCATGAGGACGTGCCGCTGCCGATCCACGAGACGCAGACGCGCGTCCTCGCCCGCCTGAAGGACCCCGATACGATCCGCGCCGCCTGGGAGGAGGTCGTCGATGAGTACGGCGACACGGCCTCCGCGCCGAAGGTGCGCGACTCCGTGGATTACTACGCCGCCATCGAAGAGCATCCACAGCGCGCCGCCTGGCCGCGCGAGGAAGTGATCGCCGCCTACCGCGAGGAGCAGAAACGCGGCGCCACCCCGCCCGCTGCCGCGCCGAGGGAGGAGGATGAGCCGTCGGCGCGATTCATCCCACCCACGCGGGAGCCCGAGCACGAGGAGGCGCCCGCCACGCTCACTGTGCGGGATGTCCAGAATCGCCTCTCGGCGGCGCGCCAATTGCTCGATCTGGAGCCGTCCGAGTGGGCGCTCCGGCTCGATGACGTGATCGCCGCCGAAGTACGCACCATGGCGCACGACCTTGGCGCGTGGTGCGATGCAATGGAGGCGGCATTGCGACGCGGATAGCAACACCTATCCGCCGAAGAGAGGTGTCATTCGTCCCGCTTCGCGCGCTGATGCCGGGCGAGGAAGAATGCGCCGAGTTCCGCCATCGTCGTCACCTCCTGCGGCTCCAGCATTTGCACGATCCGTTTGATCGTCACGCGCGGTGTGACGTCGCCGCGCGTCGGCAGCGCGAAGCCGATCGCCTCGATGCTTGGTGGCTGCGCCTCGGCGCGCAGTTCGTCCGCGACCAGTTCGAGCATGTCCGACAGTGCCAAGCCGAGCGCCGCCGCGAGCCGTTCGAGCACGGGGGCGGACGGATACTTCTTCCCCCGCTCGATCTCGCCGAGATAGACCACCGAAAGTCCTGCCTGCTCGGCGAGCGCCTTCAGCGTCAACGACCGCTCCTGCCGCGCCCGCCGGACTACCGCGCCCATCGTCTCCTGTAGGTTGGCCACCGCAGCACCTCCACGAATATTCTACGATCAGATGCTTATAGCATATCTTTTTCTTGCATTCAACGTTGTCGGCATATACACTGCCTATCCAGGCCCCCGTGCCGGGGGCGGTATCGAGAGAGGAGCGCCGGCATGTATCCATCGAACGTCATCCCCGCAGTGATCGAGACCACGAATCGCAGCGAACGCTCCTGGGATATCTATTCGCGGCTCCTCAGAGATCGGATCGTCTTCGTCGGCGCGCCGATTGACAGTCAGATCGCGAACCTCGTGATCGCCCAGTTGCTCTTCCTGGATTACGAGGACCCGGAGAAGGAGATTCGGCTCTACATCAACAGCCCCGGCGGCGAGGTCTATGCGGGCCTCGGCATCTACGACACGATGCAGATGCTCCGCTGCGATATTTCGACCGTCTGCATGGGATTGGCGGCGAGCATGGGCGCGGTCCTCCTCATGGCCGGGACGCCCGGCAAGCGATACGCGCTGCCGAACGCCCGCATCCTGATCCATCAAGGCTCCGGCGGATTCAGCGGCAACAACCCGGATGTCGAGGTGCAGGCGCGCGAGGCGATTGGCCTCGTCACGCGGTGCATCGAGATCATGGCGTACCATACAGGCCAGCCGTTCGACAAACTGAAGCGGGATACCGAGCGCGATTACTTCATGGGCGCGGACGAGGCGCGCGAATACGGCATCATCGACGACGTGCTCCGACCCAACTCGCTCACCCTGGCCCACATGCGGTAGCACACCGCCATCGCGCATCCGTCAGCCTCTTGAAACCGTAGAAGTTACGCAGTTCGTGGCAAGAAACCCGGTGGTAGCAGGCTTTCCAGCCTGCCCCTCGGGTCGGGGAAGCAGGCTGGAAAGCCTGCTACCACCGAGGGAAAAGATTCCAACTGCGTAAGTCCTAAACCGATTGAAACGCAAAGAGCAAGGACGCGAAGAGGGATACACCCTTTTCTCTCCCCTCTTTGCGCTCTTTGCGGTTTTTCGCTTTCCTCCCTGCGTCGCGTACAATGGCGCGCGGGTGAGGATCGTACCGCGATGGAGGAGCAGCGCATGGCCGGGAGCGCCGAGCATCTCAAGCACTACATCCGGGATATTGCCGACTTCCCGCAACCGGGGGTGCTCTATCGGGACATTACGCCGCTGCTCGCCAACGCCGCCGCCTTCAAGGAGGTATTGGAGTCCCTCGCCGCGCACTATCGGGAGACCACGATCGAGGCGATTGTCGCGGTCGAGTCGCGCGGGTTCATCTTCGGCGCACCGCTCGCCTACATCCTCGGCGTGCCGTTCGTCACGGCGCGCAAGTTCGGCAAGTTGCCCTACACGACGATCAGCGTCGCCTACCAACTTGAATACGGCGAGGCAATCATCGAGATGCACACCGACGCCCTCGTGCCCGGCCAGCGCGTGCTGATCGTCGACGACCTGCTCGCCACCGGCGGCACGACCGCCGCGACGGTGCAGTTGGTGGAGAAACTGGGCGCGGTCGTCGTCGGTGTGGCCTTCGTCATCGAACTGACCTTCCTCAGCGGCCGCGCGCGACTCGGCGATCACGACATCTTCGCACTTATCCAGTACTAGCGAAGCGACAACGCATCTGCTCAATGTACGCGAAAGGAAGCACACGCGATGGCGGAGAGGATCAAGGTCGGGGTGATCGGGACGGGCGTCATTGCGATGCTGCGGCATCTGCCCGCCTTCAAGATGAGCGAGGCGGAAGGCAAGGCGGAGGTGGTCGCCGTCAGCGATGTCGTGGAGGCGAGCGCGCGCCAGGCGGCGGCGACATTCGGCGTCCCCAACGTCTTCACGGATTACCGCGACCTGCTCCAACTGCCGCTCGATGCGGTCAGCATCTGCACGCCGAATCTCTACCACGAGCCGATCGCGCTCGCGGCGATTGCGGCGGGGACGCATGTGCTCTGCGAGAAGCCGCTGGCGATGGATTACGCGGGCGCGCGGCGGATGACCGAGCAGGCGAGCGCGGCGGGCGTTAAGACGGCGGTTAACTTCCGCTATCGCTGGATCCCGGCGGCGGCATTCATCCACGAGATGATCGCGGGCGGCGAATTGGGCGAGATTTACCACGTCTACGCTAACTATTTCAACGGCAGCCTCCACGACCCCGCGACGCCGATCAGTTGGCGGCAATCGCGCGCGGAGTCGGGCACGGGCGCGCTCGGCGATCTCGCCTCGCACATCATCGACCTCTGCCGCTGGTGGATCGGCGAATTCGCCAGCGTGGATGGCCACCTGCGCACCTTCACCGTCGAGCGCCCGCTGACGACCGGCGGCACCGGATCGGTCGATGTAGACGACGCCGTCTCGCTCCATGCGCGCTTCGTCAATGGCGCGGAGGGCGTCATCAACGCGAGCCGTTGCGCCATCGGGCGGAACAACCATCAGCGCATCGAACTATACGGCACGAAGGGCGCGGTGATCTACGAGATCGAGAAGGCGGACGAGGGCGGCGACCGGGTGCAAATCTGCTTCGGCAGCGGCCAGGCGCGCTACAATGCCTTCGCCACCGTGAAAGTCCCGCCCATCTACCTGCTCGGCACCCCGCAGCATCCGATGCTGGACTTCATCGACGCCATCCACGCCGGTACGGAGCCCTCACCCGACTTCTCCGACGGGATGCGCTGCCAGGAAATCCTCGACGCCGTCGAACTGTCCGACCGCGAGCGCTCCCGCGTCGATCTGCCGCTTATCGCACCCAGCGAATGAAATAGCACACGCAGATACGACTGGTTATCCCCCGCCGATGCCCGCAACCGGTATCGGCGGGGGATTTTTACGCTCGTCGCGATGCGGCCACCCCAGATATCGTGACGAAACGGTGGGTAGTCTTCCTCGCCACCTCCGCTATTGCTGAATAGTTGTACATCAAACTGTACCCGCTCGGAGATTCTCCGATTCATGCGCGTGGCCGACGATAGCCGCAGTGGGGTGCGTGAGGTGAAGGAGTGAAGAGGCAATGATGAACGGACGGTTCCACTCACCGCGTTTGCTGGCATTTTTGGTATTGTTTTTCCTCATCGGCCCATTCGTGTCCGCTCCGCCGTACACGTCTGCCGTCCAGCGCGTGAGCGCGGCGGGCATGATGGACGATGTCGGCTTCAATGTGGACGGCATCGGCCTCGACGGGCCGAGACAGAACGTGATGTTCAGCCGGATCGGTGAGACGCACTTCGGCTGGATCCGCCAGCAAGTACGCTGGAGTTCCTACGAACCGGTGAAGGGTCAGTTCAATAACGGCTATGTCGCGCAGGTCGATGCGCTCATCGGCTCGGCGGGCGCGCGCGGGTACAGCGTCCTGCTCAGTGTCGTCAACTCTCCCGACTGGGCGGGTGAGGGCGGCGGCCTCCCGCGCGATCCGCACGATTTCGGCGACCTGATGCGCTTCATCGCCGCCCGCTACCACGGCAAGGTGCGCGCGTACGAGGTCTGGAACGAGGAGAACCTCGCCTACGAGACGGGTGGCCTCGTCGATGTCGGCACCTATGTCGCGGTGCTCAAACAGGGCTACACCGCGATCAAGGCGGTCGCTCCTGACGCCTCTGTCATCTTCGGCGGTCTCGTGCCGACTGGCATCGCCGATCATCCCGACATCGCGCTCACCGATGTGACATACCTCAAGGAAATCTACCGGATCAACGGCGGCGAGGTGAAGAACTACTACGATGTGCTCGGGGCGCACGCCGAGGCGACGTGCAATCCCCCGGACAACTCCTGGCCCGACGACCCCGCGACGACGCCGTGCGGCGCGAACACCGACGGCACGCGCGCCTTCACGGACGACAACTCCTTCTACTTCCGCCGCATCGAGCAGTTGCGCGCCGTCATGGAGGCGCAGGGCGAAGGCGACAAGCCGATCTGGGTGACCGAGTTCGGCTGGAGCAGCGCGGCGCACCCGGACGGCGACCACGCCTACGCGGCGTACGTTTCCGAGCAGCAGCAGGCGGACTATCTCGTCGGGGCGCTGGAGATCGGCCAGTCCTACGACTGGATGGGCGTCATGTTCGTCTGGAATCTCAACTTCCAGGTGACGAGCGGCGCCAATGATGAGAAATCGGGCTACGGCGTCCTGCGGCCCGACTGGTCGCCGCGCCCCGCGTTCATCGCGCTGAAAGATTTCGGTTCATAGATGGCACGTCGCCGCGATACGAGCGCGAAGCGGAATGAGGACGCGTGCATGACTGATCGATCGGGAAACGTATCCTCCACGGTTTCGCGCCGGATGTTCCTCAAACGCGCGGCGGCGTCTGTCGCGGGGGCAATGCTCGCCGCGACGATGCTCGATCGCGTCGCGGCGGCCGGCGGCGTGACGAATGACGTTACGCGGTTCGGCGCGACGGGCGACGGGCAGACGGACGACACCGCCGCCATCCAGGCCGCCATCGACGCCGTTCCCGCCAGCGGCGGCGCGGTGCTCTTCCCGCCGGGGACGTACATCGTCGCGCCCACTCGGACGAACGGGATCGCCCTCAAGGGCAATCTCCGGCTTGCCGGAGCGGGCGATCGGTCGGTCATCAAGATCGCCGACCACAACGGCGATTGGGGGCATCTCTTCGCACCGGGAACGCCGGGAGGCGCGCTCGACAACCTGATCGTCGAGGACCTGGCGTTCGACTCCAACATCGCCAACAATGCCGAATCGATTATCCTTGAACACGACGAGCAGACCTATCAGACCTTCCTCTACACCGCCGCCGGGCGCAACATCCGCGTGCGCCGCTGCCGCTTCGACCCCTACTCGGGCGTCTGGGCGGTCTCATTGAACGGCGAGGAGGTCGGCGATTGCGCGGTAACGGACTGCTCCTTCCACTTCGTCATGCGGGACGGCAACCCGGACTACGACAATTCCGGCATCTACATCGAGGGCACGAATTACGTGCTCTCCGGCAATCGCTTCAAGACGACGCCGAACCCCTACCGCGAGGCGCGGGCCTGCATGGAAGGGCACGGCGGCCCGGCGAAGATCTTCAACAATAGCGCCACCGGCTACCAGACGCTGATCAACATTGTCGGCTCGCACTTCGAGGGGAATAGCTCCAGCGACATCGTCTGCCACGATAACGTCATCAAGGACGGATTGATCGGTATCATGCTCTGGCCGGTGAAGCCGAGCACGCTAAAGAATGTCACGGTGACGAACAACACCATCGAGATCGCCCAACTGAAGCATGGCACCGCCGACACGGGCGGCGTCTCCGTCGTCTTCACCCCCGAGGGGGAGGCGCACGCGGCGAATATCACGATCACCGAGAATACGATCCGCTTCCAGGACGAAGGCGCGGGCAGGCCGGGGGATTTCTACTACAACTCCGGCGGCATCCTGCTCCACAACCTCGGCGGCACGTCCGGCGTGGTGATCGAGAACAACACCATCGAACGCTCGCCCTCCGCCGGGGTCTTGATCGGCCTGCCCGAGCCAGGCGACCGCCTCTTCGACAATGTCCGCGTCGCCAACAACACCATCGTCAATCCCGGCCAGAACCTCGCCTTCCTGGAGATCTTCCGCGCGGGGGTGCTGGTCAATTCGAGCGCGTCGAACATCACGATCGCCGACAATACGATCATGGATACCTATACGCCCGCGCGCTGCGTCGCCGGCGTCGCCTTCGATCTGACGAACGGCAGCACGTACACCGGCATCAACGTGACGGGCAATACGGCCAAGGCGAAGAAAGGCCCGCTGGCGGACATGCTGCCGGACAACGCGCGATAAACCGGCCGTGCTCCGTTCAGAGAGTGCCCGCCGGCGTCGCGGGTGCGTGGATGCGCGGTGAGGGCGTCGGGCTGGCGACCGCGTTGCCGGGCATGCGGGCCGGTGCGGGCGCGCGGCTGGCATCGGCCGGTGCGGGATCGAGAAAGAGACGGCCGCTGCCGACGATATTCTCGCCGCTCTCCAACCCTTTCGGTGGCCGGGCGTGCGCGGCGAAAAAGCCGAGCACCGCCTCCGGCGCCATCGACGGATAGGCTTGCAGTAGCAGCGACGCCGCCCCCGCAACATGCGGCGTCGCGGCACTCGTCCCGTAGAAGAGATCGCCGTAGGCGCGGCTGGAGACGTGATCCGGCGCGGCGAGGTCGGGCTTCATCCGGCCATCGAGGGTCGGGCCGTGCGACGAGAATTCCTCCACCATATCGGTGCGCACATCGACCGCGCCGACGGCGACGACGCCGCGCGCGTCCGCCGGACTGGTCAGGCTGCCCGCCGCCGTCGTCATCTCCAATTGCGCCGCCTGAAAGTAGAGATTGAAGGGCAGATCGGGGTCGGCGCCGCGCATCTTGCGCACTTTCAGCCAGTACATGCCCGCCGCCACCGTGCCGTCGATCTCCTGCACGGGCAATTTGCGCGTGCGCACATGGTCGGTATCGCTGCGCGCCACCTCCTGCCCGGCACGGTCATACAGAAAGAGGGCGTAGCTGGCGCGCGCCGGTTGCTGCCAATCGTTCCAGTTCAGGATGATCGAGAAAGGGTCTCCCGTCAGCCGGACGGCGAGACTGTCCGCGCGCTTCGCGCCGGGGAAGTCGTGGAATCCGTCGCCGTTGCTGTCTTGGAATATCGTGCCGAAATGCCCCTCGTCGGAGTCGCTGCCGATCGCGCCGGAGGCGCTGTTCCCCGCCGCATTGACGACGAAGACGCCCGCCGCCCGCGCCTTGTCGACGGCGACGGCGAGCGGGCCGGTATCGTCCAGCGGGTTGTAGCCATCGAAGCCGAGCGAGGAGGAAATCACCGATACGCCGCCGCGCACGAGGTACGCCGTCGCCAGCGCAAACTCGCCCGGCGTCTCGACAGCAACGAGGGAGAGGGCGGCGCCGGGCGCCATCTCGTGGACGATCTCGGCGCACGCGGTGCCGTGAATCGTCTCCTCGTCGGACGGATCTTCGATCAGGCCGTCAGAACGAAATGATTTGGTCGTCACGGTCGCATCCGCGAGCACGCGCATATACTGATTGAAGCCGCCGTCGATCACGCCGACCTTGACGCCTTTTCCCGTGATGCCCGCCGCCTGCCATCCGTCCGCGCCCGTATATGCCACGCCTTCGCTGCTGCCGCCGGTGGTGGGTGGCGCGGCTGTCGGTGTCGGCTTGGGCCGCGCGGCGTGCGCGGCCATCGGTTGGGCGAGCGGCGTGCGGCGGATGTCCCGGACATGCGCGAAGTCCGCGAGGTCGGCGAAGAAAGACTGCGTATGCGCCTGCTTGCCATACTCCATCGCCGTCTGCACGGGCACGACGAGTTCGATTTCATTGCCAAAGGTCGCGGTCACGCGGCCACCGAGTCGGCCCTCCGCGAGCGTCGTGCCATCGACGATCGCCGGGTCGTCGCTGTCGAGGACAAGCGTGACGCGCACGTCGTCTCTGGCCGTCATCAGCCCCTGATCGCGGGCAAATTGCTTCGCCCCGTCCAACCCCTGCGTCTGATAGACGACGAGCAGTTGCAGGAAGACTTGATCTACCTTGTCGATGGCGCGCGTCGTGCCGGGCGGTGCGGTCGCAAGGGCGGCAGATCGCGGTGTCGCAGTCGCGCCGCTCCCGCCACCGCACGCGGCAAGCAGCAACGCGACCAACAGAAGCAACGCGCCCCATCGGTGGTGACCCCCTGGTTGCCGTATCAGCCGCCTCATGTGTGCCCTTCAGTCTCCATCTTCCATGCGCGTTTGTTTCCGAGCGTTTACGCCAGAGAAACGCCGGGCCGACCAACTCAGTTCCAATGTGACCGAGTGCATCTCGCTTCCGATCCGGCCCGCGTCCCCGGTGGGGAAGGGGCCGGAGATTAGGGCCGTCACACCGTCATGAGAATGTTCCGCTTGGCGCGGAGGGTGACGAGCGGCTCGGTCTCGATGCGCTGGCCGGGGGCGAGGTCAGGCCGGAAGCGTTGCAGGATAATGGGCACAATCGTCTTCAGTTCAATCAGCGCGAACCCTGAGCCGATACAGGAGCGCGGCCCCGCGCCGAAGGGGATGTAGGCATAGGGCGGATGATACTCGCCGTGGTCGGGGTCGAATCGTTCGGGCCGGAAACGCTCCGGCTCCGCGAAATGCTCCGGCATCCGGTGCGTCAGGTACTGGCTGAAGCCGACAATCGTGCCCGCCGGGAGCCGGTAGCCGCGCAGTTCGACCTCCTCTTGGGCGATGCGCGTCCCGGCCCAGGCGGGCGGGTAGAGGCGCAGCGATTCCTTGATGACGCATTCGAGATAGGTCAGGCGCGCGAGGTCGGCGGGCTCCGGCAGCCGGTCGCCGAGGACGGCCGCGATTTCGTCCAGAAGCCGCTGACGCGCCTCCGGGTGCTGCGCGAGGAGCATGAAGGTCCAGCCGAGGGCATTGGCGGTCGTCTCGTGCCCGGCGGCAAGGAAGGTGAGCGTCTCGTCGCGCACCTGCGTATCGCTCATCGCCGTGCCGTCCTCATCGCGCGCGGCGAGCAGCATCGAGAGGATGTCGCCATTGTCCGTCCCGGCAGCGCGCCGTTCGGCGATCAGGCGATAGACCAGTGCGTCCATCTTCGCTTTGCTTTCGAGGTAGCGGCGGTACGGGAAACCGGGCAGATCGATCTGGACGGTGACGAGCGAGACCGGGCGGAAACGGAGGAAGCGAATCATCGCGTCGACGCTCTGGCCGATGTCGCTCGACTGCTGCGCGAGGTCGAGGTCGAAGAGCGTCCGCCCGACGATCGTCAGCGTCAGATCGTGCATCGCCGCCGAGAAGTCGATCGTTTCGCCCGCGCGCCAGCCGTCGAGCATCCGCGCCGTCTCCGTCGCTATCGTCGCCTGATACGCCTCGATCCGCCCCCGGTGGAAGGCGGGCTGGATGAGGCGGCGCTGCGTGGCGTGCAGCGGGTCCTCGCTCGTCAGCAGCCCCTTACCGAGCACCGGGCCGAGCCGGACCGATGCTCCCTGCGCGAACGAGGCCGCCCGCGTCGCGAGCAGATACTGGTTGGCATCCGGCCCGACGAACATGGCGAAGTGTCTGCCGCGTACATGGAAGGCAAAGGCATTGCCGTAGCGCGCCTGCATCTGCGTGAACCGGGTAATCGGGTTCGCCCCCGGCGCAAGCGCGGAGAGGAGGAACGCGCGCGACGATGGGCCCGGCGGCCATGCAGTCGCGGGTGGTGCGGCGAGGGCGGTTGCGTTCACGCTGGCGATCTCCTTCCGAATGACCCGGTACGCGCTATTGTGCGCCCGCCCCGTCCCGGTGGCAACGGACAAATCGCGCATGGATGCCGTGGATTCGGTAGCACAGGCTTTCCAGCCTGCGTCCCCAGATGACCGGGCTGAACCACGAACCCTCATCACAGCCCATGTTCTCCCCCGAGAGAACCGTAGTATGCTGCGGAACGTTTCCGGTTCGATACGTCCCTGCTGGCAGGAAGAAGGAGACGCCATGCCCACGTTGGAACAGATGAACGCCCGGCTCCCCGGCACGCTGCCGGGCTACCTCGGCATCGAAATCCTGACAATCGACGGTGGGCATGTGGACGCGCGATTGCCGATCCGCCCGGAACTGCTCGCGCCGAATGGCTTCCTCCACGCCGCGACGGTCGTCGCGCTCGCGGACACGGCGTGCGGCTTCGGCGCGGTCGCGAATCTGCCAGCGGGGGCGCGCGGGTTCACGACGATTGAATTGAAGACAAACTTTCTTGGCACGGCACATGAGGGGACACTGACCTGTGAGGCGACGCTGATGCACGGCGGCCGCACGACGCAAGTCTGGGACGCGCGGGTGCTGAACCCGGACGGTCAGGTGATGGCATTGTTCCGCTGCACGCAGATGGTCCTGTACCCGCGACCGGAGTAGCGCAAGCTTGCCAGCCTGCGCTAACGACTCCGCACTAGGAAAACAACGCGGGGCGCGGCATACTGTTCGGGTAGGCGTACGCAAGCGAGAAAAGGAGCGCGACATGGAACTCGGGATGGTCGGACTGGGGCGGATGGGCGGCAACATGGTGCGGCGGTTGATACGCGGGGGGCATACCTGCGTCGGCTTCGCGCGCAACCCGAAGACGCGGCAGGAGTACGTCAAGGACGGCATGGTCGAGGGCACCTCGCTCGAAGATGTCGTCAAGAAACTCTCCACGCCGCGCGTCATCTGGCTGATGGTGCCCGCCGCGACGGTCGATCAGACGCTCGAACAACTGATGCCGATGCTCGACAAGGACGACATCGTCATCGACGGCGGCAACTCCTATTACCATGATGACATCCGCCGCGCCGCCGAACTGAAGCCGAAGGGCATCCACTACGTGGACGTCGGCACGAGCGGCGGTGTCTGGGGCCTGGAGCGCGGCTACTGCCTGATGATCGGCGGCGAGGACGCGACGGTCAAGCGCCTCGACCCGATCTTTCAGACGCTCGCCCCCGGTATGGACGCCGCGCTGCCGACACCGGGGCGCGACAAAATGAAGGGCACGGCGGACCAGGGGTATCTCCATTGCGGGCCGAACGGTGCGGGCCATTTCGTCAAGATGGTCCATAATGGCATCGAGTACGGCATCATGGCCGCCTACGCCGAGGGCCTCAATATCCTCCACCACGCCAATGTCGGCAACACGCAGCGCACCGTTGACGCCGAGACGACGCCCTTGCGGCACCCCGAGCATTACCAGTACGATATCAACATCGGCGAGGTCTCCGAACTCTGGCGGCGCGGCAGCGTGATCGCCTCGTGGCTGCTCGATCTGACCGCCGAGGCGCTCTTGCAGGACCCGCAACTCTCCCAGTTCGGCGGCCGCGTCTCCGATTCCGGCGAGGGGCGCTGGACGATCACCGCCGCCATCGACGAATCCGTCCCCGCGCCGGTCTTGAGCGCGGCGCTCTACGCGCGCTTCAGCTCGCGCGGCGAGGCGGAGTACGCTAACAAGGTGCAGTCCGCGATGCGCTTCGCCTTCGGCGGGCACTTGGAGAAAGAAGCCGATCAGAAGGGGGGATAATCGTGGCCGCTCCCCGCTCGGACGCCCTCGTCTTCTTCGGCGCGACGGGCGATCTCGCGTCGAAGCAAATCTTCCCCGCCTTGCAGGCGATGATCCGGCACGGCCACCTCGACGTGCCGATCATCGGCGTGGCGCGGCGCGCGCTGACGCCCGATCAGTTCGCGCAGCGCGCCCACGACAGCCTCGCCCAGCACGGCGGCGTCAACGACGCGGCGTTCGCCAAACTCAGCGCGCTGCTCACCTACGTCTCCGGCGATTATGGCGACCCGGCGACCTACGAGCGGCTGAAGCAGGCGCTCGGCAAGGCGAGCCACCCGCTGCACTACCTCGCCATCCCGCCCAGCATGTTCGAGACGGTCGTGGAGGGGCTGGCGAAATCCGGCTGCGCCGCCAGCGGGCGCGTCGTGATCGAGAAGCCCTTCGGGCACGACCTCGCCTCGGCGCGGGAATTGAACAAAGTACTCCTCTCCGCCTTCCCGGAGCAGTCGATCTTCCGCATCGACCATTATCTCGGCAAGGAGCCGGTGCAGAATCTCCTCTACTTCCGCTTCGCCAACTCCTTTTTGGAGCCGATCTGGAACCGTAACTATATCGAGAGCGTGCAGATCACGATGGCCGAGCAGTTCGGTGTCGCCGACCGGGGCAAGTTCTACGAGGAGACGGGCGCGATCCGCGACGTGGTGCAGAATCACATGCTCCAGGTGACGGCGCTGCTGGCGATGGAGCCGCCGACGGGCGGCGATCACGAGGCAATCCGCGACGAGACCTCCAAGGTCTTCGAGGCGATGGTGCCGCTCCGCCCGTCGGACATCGTGCGCGGCCAGTACAAAGGCTACCGGCAGGAGCCGGGCGTCGCCTCGGACTCGCGGGTGGAGACCTTCGCCGCCGTCCGGCTCCATCTCGATATGTGGCGCTGGGCGGGCGTCCCTTTCTATATCCGCGCCGGCAAATACCTGCCCGTGACGACGACGGAGGTAGTCGTCGAACTGAAGCGCCCGCCGCAGAATGTCTTCGGCGAGAAAAATCCCGGCCATCCCGACCATCTCCGCTTCCGCCTCAGCCCCGATGTCGTGATGGCGCTCTGCGCGCGCACGAAGCTGCCCGGTGAGGCGATGGTGGGCGAGAATGTCGAGCTGATCGCCCGCCACACGCCCGGCGGCGATGAGATGGCCCCGTACGAGCGCCTCTTGAGCGACGCGATGCGTGGCGACGCGACGCTCTTCGCCCGGGAAGACGCCATCGAGGCGGCCTGGCGGATCGTCGATCCCATCCTCGGCGACGCCGCGCCGATCCACATCTACGACAAAAATACCTGGGGGCCGCCCGAGGCCGACAAATTGATCGCCCGCGACGGCGAATGGCACGACCCGACAACGGAGCCGACGTGATGGTTTGCCCACCCTCTGCCCCCCTCCCGTATCGGGAGGGGGAACCCATAATAGGCGTCGGGGCTGATTCGTTTGGCTTGGATGCTCCATACATGCTCCCCTCCCGTATCGGGAGGGGCTGGGGGTGGGCATGACGGATCGCGTCGTCTTTCTCTTCGATGTGGACAACACGCTGCTCGATAATGACCGCGTGACCGCCGATTTGCGGCGCCATCTCGAAGGCGAGGTCGGCGCGGAGCGGAGCGCGCGGTACTGGGCGATCTTCGAGGAACTGCGCGTCGAACTCGGCTACGCGGATTACCTCGGCGCGCTCCAACGCTATCGCGGCGAGTACCCGCGCGACCCGCACCTGCTCACCGTCTCCTCCTTCCTCATCAACTACCCCTTCGCCAACCGCCTCTTCCCGAACGCGCTCGATGTGCTGGAGATGTGCCGGGCGTGGGGGCCGACGGTGATCCTCTCGGACGGCGATGTCGTCTTCCAGCCGCGCAAGATCGAGCGCGCCGCCCTCTGGGACACGGTCGAGGGGCATGTGCTCATCTACATCCACAAGGAACATGAACTGGCGGATGTCGAGCAGCGCTACCCCGCCGATCATTACGTGCTCGTGGACGACAAAGTGCGCATCCTCGCCGCCATCAAGGAGGTCTGGGGCGACCGACTGACGACCGTCTTCCCGCGTCAGGGCCATTACGCCCACGACGAGAAAGAGGTCGCCAGATACCCGACGCCGGACATCACCGTCGAGCGCATCGGCGACTTGCTGGAATACGATCTGCCCGCATTTCTCAGTACGCGATCCAAGGAGTAGCGTAGGCTTCAGCCTGCGTCTCTCGGGCAGGGATGCAGGCTGAAGCCTACGCTACCAGCAATCCGAAGGAGACGACGATGACCGCGACCGCAACTCCGCTCACGCAGCGCCCGGAATGGCAGGCGCTCCAATCGCATTACGACTACCTGCGCGAGGTGCAACTCCGCCGCCTCTTCGCCGACGATCCCGAGCGCGGCACGCGGATGACGGCGGAGGCAGTCGGCATCTACTACGACTACTCCAAGAATCGCGTCACGGACGAGACGATCCGCCTGCTGCTGGCGCTCGCGGAGAGCGCCGGCCTGCGGGAGCGGATCGACGCGATGTTTTCGGGCGAGAAGATCAACGTCACCGAGCGGCGCGCCGTGCTCCACACCGCCCTGCGCGCCCCGCACGACGCGACGATCGTGGTGGACGGCGAGAATGTCGTGCCGGAGGTCCACGCCGTGCTGGACAAGATGGCGGACTTCTCGGAGCGCGTGCGCGGCGGCGCGTGGACGGGCCACACCGGCAAGCAGATGCGGAATATCATCAACATCGGCATCGGCGGCTCGGACCTCGGGCCGGTGATGGCCTACGAGGCGCTCAAACACTACAGCGACCGCGCCCTCACCTGCCGCTTCGTCTCCAATGTGGACGGCACCGATTTCGTCGAGGCGACGCGCGACCTCGACCCCGCCGAAACGCTCTTCATCGTCTCCTCCAAGACCTTCACGACGCTGGAGACGCTCACCAATGCGCGCTCGGCTCGCGCATGGTGCGTCAAAGCGCTCGGCGACGAAAAGGCGGTCGCCAAGCACTTCGTCGCCGTCTCGACGAACACCGAGGAGGTGGCGAAGTTCGGCATCGATACCGCCAATATGTTCGGCTTCTGGGACTGGGTCGGCGGGCGGTACTCGATGGATTCCGCCATCGGCCTCTCGACGATGATCGCCATCGGGCCCGCGCAGTTCCGCGAGATGCTCGCCGGCTTCCGCGCGATGGACGATCACTTCCGCACCGCGCCGTTCGCGCAGAATCTCCCCGTCCTGATGGGGCTCTTCACGATCTGGTACACCGACTTCTTCGGCGCGCAGACGGTCGCCGTGCTGCCCTACGATCAATACCTGAAGCGCTTCCCCGCCTATTTGCAGCAGTTGACGATGGAGTCGAACGGCAAATCGGTCGACCTCGAAGGGCGGCGGGTGACTTACGAGACCGGGCCGATCCTCTGGGGCGAGCCGGGCACCAACGGGCAGCACTCCTTCTACCAACTGATCCATCAGGGCACGCGCTTGATCCCTTGCGACTTCATCGGCTTCTGCCAGACGCTCAACCCGCTCGGCGACCATCACGATCTGCTGATGGCCAACGTCTTCGCCCAGACCGAGGCGCTCGCTTTCGGCAAGACGGCCGAGCAGGTGAAGGCGGAAGGGAACCCGGACTGGCTCGTGCCGCACCGGACGTTCGAGGGCAACCGGCCGACGAACACCCTGCTTGCCGACCGTCTCACGCCGACAATGCTCGGCACATTGGTCGCGCTCTACGAGCACAGCGTCTTCACGCAGGGGACGATCTGGAACATCAACTCCTTCGACCAGTGGGGCGTCGAACTCGGCAAGGCGCTCGCCTCGCGCATCATCCCCGAACTCGAATCGCCGCAGGAGCCCGCCCTCTCGCACGACAGCTCGACCAATGCCCTCATCCGCCGCTACCGCGCACACCGGGGGTAAAGCCATGACGCGAACCACCAAGACATCATGAACACCAAGGAAGCGAAAATTTGAGTCCCTCTTGGTGGTGAAAAGGAGCAATGCATGACAGCACCGACGGGTAGCGTCCGCATGACGCGGGGGAAATTCGAGGGGATCAATGCGGTCGCCAACGATCGTGGGGTGATCGCGGCGGCGGCGATGGACCAGCGCGGTTCGCTGCGCAAGGCGATCGCGAAGGCGAAGGGCGCGGACGATGTCGCGGCGGCGGAGTTGAGCGAGTTCAAGGCGATCGTCAGCGAGGTGCTCACGCCGTACGCCAGCGCGATCCTGCTCGACCCGGAGTACGGATTGGAGGCGATGAAGCGGCGGTCGAAGAACGCGGGCGTCCTGCTCGCTTACGAGGAGACGGGATACGACGCGACCGTCAAGGGCCGCCTCCCCGATCTGCTGCCGGAGTGGTCGGTGCGGCGACTGGCCGAAACGGGCGCGGATGTCATCAAGATTCTCCTCTACTACGACCCCGATGACGACGCGGCGATCAACACGATCAAGCACGCCTTCATCGAGCGCGTCGGGGCGGAATGCCGCGCTGTGGACATCCCCTTCTTCCTCGAACCACTCGCCTACAGCGACAGCGTCGGCGACGAGAAGGGGTTCGCCTTCGCGAAGGTCAAGCCGGAGAAAGTGACGAAATACATGCGCGAGTTCTCGCAGCCGCGCTACGGCGTCGATGTGCTCAAGGTCGAGGTGCCGGTCAACATGCGCTACGTCGAGGGGACGGAGGCGAACACGGACGGGCAGGTCGCCTACAGCCGCGACGAGGCGAAGGCGCTCTTTGTCTCCGCCGCAGCCGCGACGCGCATCCCGTTCATCTACCTCAGCGCGGGCGTGACGGACGAAATCTTCCGCGAGACATTGGCGCTCGCCGCCGAGGCGGGGACGCCCTTCTCCGGCGTCCTCTGCGGCCGCGCGACGTGGCAGGACGGCATCCCTCTGTACGGCACGGGGGGCGCAACCGCCCTGCGCGCCTGGCTGGAGGACCGGGGCGTGCGGAATATCGAGATGCTGAACGCCGTGCTCGCCAAGGGCGCGCAGCCGTGGTGGGATTTCTACGGCGGCAGGGATCACATTATCGTCGTCGAGATGGAACCGCCCGTCGCGCGATAGCGGTCAGGCGAATGCGCGCGGCGCGGAGCGTATCGGCGCCGATCTGCCGCCAGCGCGCGACGAGCATCCGGCGGTAGCTCGCCGCCGGCCTCCCCTGCTCGATCATCCACCATGCGAGATAATCCGGGCTGGGGACGGCGAGAAAGAGCAGGACACGGCCGCGCGCGCGCGCGCTCGTCAGGCGGCAGAACGCCGTGACCGCCTCCGACCACGCGCGCGGCGTCTCGGCTGCCATATCGGCGCGATCCAGCCGCGCGACGGCGCGCATGGTGATTCGCCGCTCCACGTAATTCGTCGGTGGTAGCAGGCTTTCCCGCCTGTCGCCCAAGCGATACGGTAGAGGGGAAAGGCCGCCGCCACCGCGCGGCAGCGGCGCGCCAAGCCAGCGATGCGCAGCGATCAATGCGGCTTCGACCGGTACGGTGAGATTGAGCATGGCGGCTTCATCACAGAAATAGTGCCAATCGAAATCCGTCGGGTGCGCGGCGAGGATGCGGCAGACATCGTGCAGCCAGAGCAGCCGGAAGCCCGCGTGGCGTGTCGCCAGATGACTGGTGACATGGAGCAGCAGATCCTCGGGCGCGATGCGGACCATCGGCGCTCCCGCGTACTCCCCGGCCTGGCCGCGCTCCCACATCCGCGCCGCGTGTGTACGCAGTCGCGCCGCCAGGGCGGGGTCGAGTCCTGCGGGGAAGCCAGTCATCGGATCGAGCGGTTCGCTCCGGTACTCGACGAGCGCCGCTCCCTCCGCGCGATGCGCGACGAATGCGTATTCCCTGCTACCGGTGTTGCTGGCCGGGCGTGTCACGGGGAGGTAGCCGCAGTCGTGCAGCAGATCCGCCATCCGCTCCGTATCATCGGGGCGGATCAGCAGATCGAGATCGCTCATCGGGCGCAGCGCCGCTGCCGGATAATAGCCGTGTACAAGTGCGGCGCCTTTCAGCGGCATGACGGAGAGCCCGGCAGACACTGCCCGTGCCAGAAGCGCCGGCAATTCGTCGAGCAGGAAACGGTTGCGGAAATGCTGCCCCCAATACGCGGCGTCCAGCGCGGCGCGCGCCCAATCCGGCGGTTGCCCCGCCCCCGCCCCTATCAAGGACTGCCGCAGCAGCGCACCGACACCCTGCTGCTCGGCGGCGGCGAGCAGATAGCGCCAGTCGTACGCCGCATTTTCAGGAGCCGCCTGGGGGGAAGCATCGGGGCAACGACTGGCGGCGAGTAGCAGTGCATTCTCACGCCGCCGCACGGAGCCTTGCGGCATCGCGGCGCACACCGCTAGTGACCTGCCGGGCAGACAAGGGCGCGAACCATCGCCACCGTCGCGGCAGGCTCCCCGACGACGAGGCGATAGCACGTCGCCTGGGCGATCAGCGCGCGAACGGAGGCGAGGGCAAGAGCGGGTGAATTATTCAGCGTCACCGAGTGGCTGAGTAAGCGATGTGCGCCCTCGGCAGGCGTGAGCGGCGTGAGCGCGGGGGCGGCGTCGGCTTGCACCTCCGGGAAGACGATCGCCGCAATCGGCGGCGATGGCGGCGACGCCCAGCGGGGCGGCAGGAACCAGCGCGTGCCCGTCGCGTCGGCCCACGGTGCGTCGTCGCCCGGCAGCGGCACAAGCGCCCGCGTCGGCGCGCGCACATGGAATGCCCGGCGCAGCGGCAGCAGGGCGAGCGATGCCGGATCGAGGAAAACGACATCATCCCCGAAGGGGCAGAACCCCGCCGCCATCAGGCCAAGCGTCAGCGTCGTCTTGCCGCTCCCGGACACCCCGACGACCAGCAGCGTCGCCGCGCCATCCGGGGCGGCGAGCGCCGCGCCATGGAGATGGAAGAGATCGTCGCGCCGGTCCATCGCATCGGTGACGAGCTGCCATTCGAGCGCCAGGACGGCGGTCGCCAGATCGCCACCCGCCCGCAGCACGGCATCATCCCGCGTCAGCACCCATTCATCGCGCTCAGTGTGGGCGAGTGCATAGTGCGCGACCGGCTCGGCGGTATCTCCCGCGATCAGAAACCCGGAGAGCGCCCATTGGAGCCAGCGCAGCGGCTCTCCATCCGGGGCGGCGACATCGACGACCGCGCCGAGGATGTCGCACCGAAAGGGCGGCGCCAGCACACCGGCGACGGAATCAGCCGGCTGCATAGTCGGGCGCTGGCAGGGTGATGAGGTTTGCCTGCTGGAGATCGTTCAGGAAGGTAAGCACATCGGCCTCGACGCGCGACGTGTCGGGGAAGAGTTCCCGCGCCTCGGCGATGATCGCGCGGACATCCCGCGCGCCGGTGCAACACTCCCAGACGTATGCCGCCACCGGATTCAAGGTGATGACCTCACGCCGGGCGGCATCGTAGAGCACAAGACTCCCATCGGGGAGCAGTTCATCGAGGATGCCCGCCCGCTTGATCGGGCGCGCGTCCCGCGCAATCTCCATGATCGCCCTTCCTCCCGTCTGCGCTGATGCTCTCCCATCCCCGTAGCCCCCCGATGAAGCCACGCCATTGTAACGGCACGCGCCATTCGATGCACGGAGATTCACCGGCGCGTATCCCCGCATCGGGCGCACAACGACAAAGAAAAGGCGGGGATCGCTCCCCGCCCCGTCAGCCCATCGCGCGCGACTCAGCGCGTCGCCGCTTCGCTCAACTGACCCGGGAAGCCGGCTGACCATTCGCGGTACAGAAGAAGCCGCTCACCGTCTCGGTCACGTCCCCATTCGGGCAATTGGAGCGACCGTCGTTATATTGCCGGATAACCGTGTCGCCAGCGAATCCGGGAGCAACGCCGGACCCGTAGACGAGCGTCGGCCCCCCGGTCGTATAGGTGGGCACGAACCCATTCGTGGCCGTCGGGACGTATCCACCATTGAAGGCGGGGATGGACAGGCTGCTCGCCGCCGGTTGCCCATTCGCGGTGCAGTAGAATCCGGCGGTCGTCTCGGTCACATCGCCGTTCGGGCAGTTCGAGTTGCCATCGTTATACTGCCGCAGCACGGGCGCGTTCCCGGAGATGCCATAGGCGGGCGGGATACCCCCGCCGTTATACGTCGGGAAGGAGCCGACACTATAGCCCGGAGCGTACCCGTAACCGTAGGCGGCAGGATCGAAGCGCAGCCCCGTCGACGTGCAGACATCGATCAGATTGCCGCTCTGATCCGACACAATGGAGACTTGGCCGTCACCGCAGTAGCGTGGATCGAAGGTGTTCGAAATGACCGTGTTGGGCGGGTAGGCCGCACCAACGGCGGTAGGGACAAGCGCCAATATGAGCACGCCGAGACTGGCGAGCGCGAGCGCGCAACGACGAATGTGGGAGCCGTGCATGAGGACCCTCCTGACCGATCAACCCGAAAGAACAAGCACCGCACTGCCACACTCATAGAACGAACGTCTCCCTGCCCGGTTGCCCGCACTCGCCGCGCTATTCGTGAACGCAGACCATACTCGGGCGACACCGAAGAGGATACATTCGTATCTTCGCGCATATCGTTATCAAGATGGTTGCCATGAGCCGCCATCGTGCGCGTTACCGAACGAGGAACACGACGAAAACCCCTGGCATAGGGGAAACCCTCGACTTGTATCCTTTTCAAAGGAAAAAAGTGGTGGAGATGGGGGGAGTCGAACCCCCGTCCAAAATGTTCAATCGGATGGCACTCCAGGCGTAGTCGGCGATTTGATTTCGCCCCCGGCACCCCCACCGACGGGGTTACCGAACGCTAGCCTGCTAATCTTATGCGAACCCTAGCGGGCGATCCGGCTCGCAGCATCCCGGCATTATGTCGCTCGACACCCCTCCCACCGGGCCGAGGAGAGGGCAAACGTCGTCGCTACTTAGGCGGCGATTGCGAATTCAGGTGTGCCAATTACTGGCGTGACCTTGTTTAACGAGGCCTGGTCAACCTCGGCCTGCGACATCTCGACCTAGCACCCTGTCGAAACCACGCATCCCCACATTGTTAAGGTCTCCTACGCCGCGCTGTGTGCGGCGCGTCAACGACGGAAGTATACCAGAGAATGGCCCTTGCCGCAACGCATGAGCGAGCTTTCGAGCCCTAACCGCGCTCGTATTCCCGGTGTCGTTGCTCGATGTCGCGGCGGGCGTCGCGCTCCGCCATCGTGGCGCGCTTGTCGTAGAGTTTCTTGCCGCGCCCGACGGCGATTTCGACCTTCGCCCGCCGTCCCTTGAGGTAGAGCCGCAACGGGACGATCGTCAGCCCCTTCGTCTGGGTCTGCACGCGCAGAGTGACGATCTCGTCGCCGTGCAGGAGGAGTTTGCGCGAGCGGTCCGGCTCCTGCGGCGCGTAGCCGGCGCGCTCGTACGGCGAAATGTGCGCGCCGACCAGCCAGGCCTCGCCCTGCTCGATGCGCACGTATGCCTCGCGCAAGTTCACCCGACCGGCGCGGACGGACTTGATCTCCGACCCGGTCAGCACGATCCCCGCCTCGAAGCGGTCCATCAACTCGTACTCGTACCGCGCCTGCCGGTTTGAGGAGATCGTCTTCTCTTCAAGTGGTTTCGCGGTCGTGAGTGCGGGCCGCGCCGCCTGCTTCGCCATAATCCGCCGATCATACGCCCCGCGCACCCCCCGGTCAAACGGGATCGAACCACAGAGACACAGAGGACACAGAGAGACGCGAAGGATAATGAAATACCTTCCATCTTCTCTTCCTCCTCGTTCCATCTCTGTGTCCTCTGTGTCTCCGTGGTTCATCCTCCCCCGCTGTCGCGTGTGGCAGGAAGCGTGCGATACACTACGGGGAACGTGCGACGCAACGAATGAGAAGGGGAAATACGCATGGCGATGAATCCGGCGCTTTTCAAGGCATATGACGTGCGCGGCCTCGTGCCCGAGGAGTGGGGGCCGGCGGAGGCGGAGCAGATCGGGCGGGCCATTCCGACCGTCCTCGGCGTCGGGCAGGTCTGCGTCGGGCGCGATATGCGCGTTTCGTCGCCGGAGATCGCCGCCGCCCTCATCCGAGGCATCACTGCGGCGGGCGCGGACGTGGTAGATATCGGCGCCGTCTCGTCTGACGCGCTCTACTTCGCCGTCGGCAAGTATGGCTACGAGAGCGGCGTGATGGTGACCGCCTCGCACAACCCCGCCGGGTACAACGGCGTCAAGATGTGCCGCGCCAACGCCATCCCCGTCTCGGACGAGTCGGGCCTGCTCGCCATTCGCGACATGGTCGTCTCCGGCGGCTTCCCGCCCGCCGCGCGCACCGGCACCGTCACCGAGCGCAAGGTGCTGGACGACTTCGCCGCGCATTGCCTCTCCTTCATTGATATCGCGAGCATTCGGCCCCTCAAACTGGTCGTGGACGCGGGCAACGGCATGGCGGGCAAGGTGCTGCCGCGCGTCTTCGCCAAACTGCCACAGGTGACGCTCGTGCCGATGTACTTTGAACTGGATGGCGCCTTCCCCAATCACGACGCCAACCCGCTGGAGCAGGAGAACATCGCCGAACTGAAAAAGCGCGTCGTCGCGGAGAAGGCGGACCTCGGCGCGGCCTTCGATGGCGATGCGGACCGCATGTTCCTCGTCACCGAGCGCGGCGAGTTCGTCGGCGGGGATATGACGACCGCGCTCGTCGCCACCGCGCTGCTGCGGCGCAATCCCGGCGCGGCGATTGTCTACAACCTAATCTGCTCGCGCGGCGTGCCGGAGGCGGTCGAGCGGGCGGGCGGGAGGCCGATCCGCTCCCGTGTCGGCCACTCCTTCATCAAGCAGGTGATGCGCGAGCAGGATGCGATCTTCGGCGGCGAACACTCCGGCCATTTCTACTTCCGCGACAACTGGTACGCGGATAGCGGCCTGATCGCCCTGCTCTCGGCGCTCGACGCGCTCTCGGTGGAGAACGTCCCCCTCTCGCGGGCCCTCGCGCCGCTCGACCGCCGCGTCCGCTCCGGCGAGATCAACTCCGAGGTGCGCGATGTCCATGCCACGGAGCAGAAGGTGGAGGCGCATTACCGCGACCAACCCGGCGCGCACCTCGATCATCTCGATGGGCTGACTTTCAACTTCCCCGACTGGTGGTTCAACCTGCGCCCCTCGAACACCCAGCCGCTCCTCCGCCTGAACATCGAGGCGGATACGCCCGATTTGCTTGAGACGAAGACCCACGAGGTACTCAAACTCGTCCGCTCCGACGAGCCCATCTACGAGTAGGAGCAACGAGCTACAGGCTACAGGCTCCGAGGAATGAGCGTAGGGGCACACAGCCGTGCGCCCGCTGCCTGCTGCCTGCTCCCGCTCGGTGTGCGATGATTGGCCGCAAAGCGACCATGGCCTACGGGGAGGGAGCGAACATGACACGGATGACGGGCGCGCGGGCGGTGGTGGAGCAACTGAAACGGGAGGGCGTGCGCCACGCCTTCACGGTGCCGGGCGAGAGCTTCCTCTCCGTGCTGGACGCGCTCTACGACGAGCCCGCCATATCGCTCGTCGCGACGCGGCACGAGGGCGGCGCGGCCTTCATGGCGGAGGCGGTCGGCAAGTTAACCGGCGTGCCCGCCCTCTGCATGGGGACGCGGGGCGTCGGCTCCGCGAACATGGCGATTGCCCTCCATACCGCCTATCAGGATTCCACGCCCCTCATCGCCCTGATTGGGCAGGTGGAGACGCCGCATCGGAGCAAGGAAGCATTCCAGGAGGTTGAACTCGCCCCCTTCTTCGCGCACATCGTCAAGTGGACGGTCGAAGTCGAGCGGACGGACCGCCTCCCCGCCCTGATCCACGAGGCGGTACGCCGCGCGATCAGCGGCCGCCCCGGTCCCGTCCTGCTCGCCGTGCCGACCGATGTGCTCAATGCGGAATGCGACTTCACGCCCGACCATTTCCGCACCCCCGCCGTCGCGCCCCGCCCGGCGCCGACCGCCGCCGATGCCGCGCACGCAATCGACCTGCTCCTCAACGCCGAGCGCCCCGCCATCCTCGTTGGGGGCGGCGTGCTGCGAGCGGGCGCGACGGACGACCTCGTGCGCTTCGCGGAGGCGACCGGCATCCCGGTCATCGTCGGTTTCCGCCGCTATCATGCCTTCCCGAACGATCATCCGCTCTTCCTCGGCAGCATGGGTCTCGGCGCGCCGCCCTGCGTCCGCGCGCGGTTGCGTGAGGCGGATGTGCTGCTGGCGCTCGGCACGCGTCTCTCCGAGTTCACGACGGGCGCATACACCGTCCCCGCGCCGCAGACGCAGGTCATCCACATCGACATCGACGCGAGTGTCGTCGGCGTCAACAACTCCATCGCCCTCGGCATCGTCGCCGACGCGAAAGAAGCCCTGACCGCCACGCATACGGCCCTCGCCAATCACCCCGACCCGAAACGCGACGCCCGACGCATCGCCTCAACGCGCGACCGCGCCATCTTCGAAGATGCAACGACGATTCCCGCATCCACGCAGTCCTCAGTCCTTCGTCCTCAGTCGTTCGTCGATCCGACGACGATCATGGCGGACCTCGCACGCCTCCTGCCGCCGGAGACGATCATTACGGGCGACGCGGGCAATTTCTGGGGCTGGTTCGGGCGCTATCATCGCTTCGCCCTCCCCGGCGCCTTCCTCGGCCCGACGAGCGGCGCGATGGGCTACGCGATGCCCGCCGCTGTCGGCGCGGCGCTCGCCCGACCCGGCGTGCCGGTGCTCGCCGTCGCGGGGGATGGCGGATTCTTGATGACGGGCAACGAGTTGGAGACCGCCGTGCGCTGCAATCTGCCGGTGATCGCCCTCGTCTTCAATAATCGCTCCTTCGGCACAATCCGCATGCATCAGGAACGCGAGTTCCCCGGCCGCGTCAGCGCGACCGCCCTCGGCCCGGTGGACTTCGCCAAATATGCGGAATCGCTCGGCGCGCACGGCGTTCGCGTCACCGATAGCGGCGATTTCGCCCCCGCCCTTGAGCACGCCCTCGCCCTCAGGCGCCCCGCATTGATTGAAGTGGTCACCGACCCGCAGCAGATCGCGGTCGGCACGACGATCGACGACCTCAGGAGCAGTAGCGAGTAACGAGCAGAGACGCCGCGCTCCCTCTCGTCACTCGTTACTCGCTACTCGTTACTCGTTCCTCCCCATCGACTTCCCTCGCCAGGCGGATGGCATTCAGATTGCGCCGTTTTCGGCGCGGCCATATTTGGTCGGGACGTTTTCGCTACGTATCAGGGGGGCACATGACCATCAAGACGACGCAGGAGAAGTATCTGCACGAATTGGGAGACATCTACGACGCGGAGCAGCAGTTCCTCAAGGCGCAGGAAGAGATGCTGACGCAGGCGACCGATCCGACGCTGAAGAGCGGCATCCAGCAGCACATCGCTGAATCCCAGCAGCAGGTGAAGAACGTCGAGCAGGTCTTCCAGATTCTCGGAGAGAACCCGAAGGCGGAGAAATGCCCGGCGGCGGCGGGGATCGTCACCGAGGGCAAGCAGAACGCCAAGGAAGCGGGCACGAACGAGATTCGCGACTGCCTGATCGGCGGCTCGCTCGAGAAGGTCGAGCACTACGAGGTCGTCAGTTATCGCAGCCTCATCATGGGCGCGCAGGCGATGGGTCAGCAGCAGATCGTCCAGTTGCTCCAGCAGAACCTCCAGCAGGAGGAGAAGACAGCGCGGCAACTCGAACAGAACGCCCCGATGCTCCTCCAACGGGCGATGCAGGCCGAAGGGATGCAGCCGGCGCAGCACATGGGTCAGATGTCGGCCCGCAGCATGTAGGTCTCCCCGGCACCGGGCCTATCCACACCGACACGGCGGCACAATGGCGTGCCGCCGTTTCTGTTGCCGTGACCCCGCAACGTTTCGCGTCGTCGTCCGTTAGACAGAGCGGAAGCAATCGCATCGGCATCATCACATCGCGCTCGGTGAAAGGCATCCAACGGTGACCCGACGACAGCGACCGACCCGACGGGCCGCGACGGTCCTTCTTCTCATGCTCTTTCTCATCTCTTCGGCGCTCCCGATTGCCACCGTGAGCGGCGCTGACTCCTCGCCCTCGGCCCTCACGCCGCCCGGAGGGCCCCCGCAGCCCTCTCCCCTCGGTATCTGGCACGAGCCGGACGCGAACCGGCTGAAGTTCGGCATCGCCGGGCACATGTGGTGGCTGGATTCGCACCTCGATGAGTTCATGGCCTATTACCATCTGCTCGGCATCACCAATGTCCGCCTCTCGCTCGACTGGAAGACGTTCGAGCCGCAGCCGGGGCAATACGACTTCGCCCAGTTCGACCGCGTGCTGAACCGCCTCGCCGCCGAGGGGATCGAGGTGATCGCCTCGTTCGTCGCCGCGCCCGCCTGGGCCAGCCCGGACAGCGCCGCGTGCGCGAAGGCGCAGCAGGAGTTCGATCAGGAGCGCCTCACCTGCGGCATCCGGCCCGACGCCGAGCCGCAGTTCCGCGACGCCGTGCGCACGGTCGCGGCGCGCTATCCGTTCATCCGCCTCTGGGAGTTCTGGAACGAGCCGGAGCTGTGGACCTACATGGGCCACGAGGTAGCGGATTATCTCCGCTGGCTGCGCCCGTTCTACGACGAAATCCATACGGTCAATCCCGGCGCGGTCGTCGCGGCGAACACGCTCGCCGGCTTCTTCTACGTGGACTGGCTCTATGGCGTCAGCGACAACACGAACGGCCCGAGCAAACGCCCGTGGGACGCCATCTCCTTCCACCCCTACGGCTCGATCCAGAAGCCGGGCGCGAACGGCCAGATCGCCGCGATCATCCCAGGGCCGATTCAGGATGTCCGCAAGCGGATGGTCGACGCGGGCGATGCGAGCAAGAAACTCTGGATCACCGAGTACGGCTGGGAAACGACCCCGGATCAGCAGGCGGCCTTCCTCCAACAGGGTCTGCCCTGGCTGCTCGCGCAGGACTATATCGAAGTCGCGAACCTGCATATGCTCCACGACTGGACGGGCGAGCACTACGGCCTGCTCACCACCGACATCCCGATCTATGGCACCGGCAGGGCAATCGACACAAGCACGCGCTTCGTGCCGAAGGAGCCGTATTTCAGCGCCTACAAGAACTTCCCGAAGCCCGTCGCCGCCACGCCACCGAGCGGCCCCGGCATCCTTGCCTTCGCGCAGACGGGTCACGTCATCCAGAGCGAGATCCGCGCCGCGTGGGAGCAACTGGGCGGCATGACGACGCTTGGCCTGCCGCGCACCGCCGAGTACGCGCGGCGCGACCCGGCGGACGGCCTCTGGTACCGCACGCAGGACTTCGAGCGCGGCCGGTTGATCGTCCGCCCCGCCGCGCGCGGCCTGCCAGCCCATGTGGACGCCGACCTGATCGTCAACGCCGTCTTGCAGGCGAAGGGGTGGCTGGACCCGAAAACGGGCACGGCGAGCGGCCCCGCCGCCCCCGAGCCCGCCCCCGCGAACCCGGACGCCTTCTGGTTCGCCACCGCCGGGCACGCCGTCGCGCCCCCCTTCCGCGCGGCGTGGCAGCAGGCGGGCGGACTCCCCTTCCTCGGCCTGCCGCGCACCGGCGTCGTGACGGAGAATGGCGTCGCGGTGCAGTATTTCGAGCGCGGTCGCCTCGAACTGCACGGCGACGCCGTCTGGTTCGGCCTCGTCGGCAACGAAGCCCTGATCGCCCAGGGCTGGCTCGACGCCAGTGGCGGCCCGATTGCCAATACACCGACCGCCCGCGAGTGGGCGGGGTAGGTATTCTCGTGGTCGCTGTTCTATACTGACCGTTGTGGGGTGTTCCACAGATGGCGAACAATCCGATAATCTCGATGGAGCAACGAGGATGGCTGCCACGTCACGACCCGAACCGACCGAAGGCGAAGCGGCGCACACAGTAGCCGATCATTTGCGAGATGTCGCGCTGGTCGCCCAGGAGATAGCAAAACGCGAGAGAATCGCGCGCGTTCGCGCCATCCGGGGTAAATATGCGCACGTCCCAACGAGTAGCGATGCATTCGCGCGGTCGAAACAAGCGGAAATAGCGCGGGAAGACCGTCGGTCGTGATCATCGTACTCGATGCAAGTGCGATGATTGCGTTCCTCCGCAACGAATCCGGGGCAGACATTGTCGAAGGATTGCTGACGAGCGATGTAGACGGGGCGTTCTGGCAAGAAGTCGGGAGATATGAGGCCACGAACAAAGTCTCCCTCGCCGATTGCGTCGCGATCGCGCTTGCGAATCGTGTGGGCGGCGACGTAGCAACATCGGATCATCACGAATTCAATGCCATAGCGACGGGCCGCGTCTGCCGTGTACGGTTTATTCGATGAGTGATCAACCGAACGACCGGCGTACGAGAGGACGTGATACGCCGATTGCGGTTGGCGACACGTTCGCGGGCGATTTCGTCTTCACCGCCGAGGAGATTATGCGGATGGCGACGCTGCTCGGGGACACGAACCCGGTGCATCACATCCCGTCGCCGCCGTTTGGCGTGGTGATCGCCTCCGGGGCGCACATCGCCGGGCTGGTGATGGCCTTCGGCGCGGCGCGGATCACCGACCGCGCGCCGTCATTGGGGCGGACGTGGGGTATCCGCTTCCGCGCGCCGGTGCTCGCCGGGGATACGCTGCACATGGTCTGGCGTATCACGGCGGTCGAGCCGCACCGGCGCGGGCCGATGATTACCCTCGCGGGTGAGGGGACCGTGGAGCGCGAGGGCAGGCGCGTCGTCGCCATCACGACGGACGGCACCGCCATTCTCGTCACCGATGCGGAATGACCGCCGGGGGTGACGCTCCCCGCCGCGCCACCGGCGGCGCGTAGTAGCGGCGCATCCAGCGGCCGAGACCGTCGAGGCCGGGGAAGAGGACGCGCTCGGTAATATTCGCCTGATCGAGTTTGTCGCGCACCTCGTGCTTCAAGGCGGCGGGGATGATGATGCGCCGGTACATCGGGGGGCGCTCGGCGAGCCAGCAATCGAGCCGCGCCGTTGGGGCGGACATCAGCGAGAAGAGCGCCGCCTGATTGACGATCCGGTCGTCCAGCGAGGGCGGCTCGAAGAAGGTGACGAATGGCTGCGGGGCGAGCGCGTCGAAGGCGGCGAGCCCGTCCGCCGCCTGGAGAAGCATCTCGGCGGTGAAGACCTCCGCGTTCTCCTCGGCGAGGATCGCCCGCAAGCCGTCGGGGGCGCACGTATTGGTTTGGACGTAATCGACACACCAAACGACGGCATCCGTCTCGATCTCCTCTTCGCGGTCAATGGTCGTGGCGAAGTGGAGCGCGACGTAGGGTGAGAAGGTCCAATCGAGCATCCGCGTCGGCAGGCCATGATGCTGGGCGAGCGCGAGCCAGTACCAGGGCGAGGTATCCGGCAACTGGGTGCGCCGGGCGTACTTGATGAAGTTGCGCAAGATGTGGGCTTCCATCTCGTGGTAGACGCCGCCGAGACGGATCAGGCTCGTCGTCAGGTCGTACGCGCTGCTCGCCATGCCCCGATAGGCGAACCGGGAGCGGAAGCGGCCAATCTCCGCGTCCCACGCATCGGCGAAAAGGCGGTCATTGAGGTCCGTCCAGTTCGCCGCGACGATGTCGTTCGCCGCGATCGCGCCGGGCGTCGCCTTGTGACCGTCCGCGCGCGCCATGTCGCTCCCGTTTGCCATGCCCTGCGCTCCGCCCTCATCTGTGGACACAGATGCGTCAGCACCCTGGGCGCACAGCGGCAGGTTCGGTGCCACGGGCGCGCCTGCGGGTGGGGTCAGGGGGCAGGCTCGGGGCGGCCGATGAAGGCGGTGATTTTGTCGAGGAGGTCGTCGAGGCGGAAGGGCTTTTCTTGCACCTCACAGCGGAGTTCGCGGAGGCGTGCCGCTTGCTCGCGCAGGAAGGGGAGGTCCGCCGAGCAGATGATGACAGGGATATCCTGCGTTCTCGGGTCTATGCGCAGCATCTCCATCACGAGCAGGCCGGAATCAGGGTGTTCCATGCGAATATCGAGGACGACAAGGTCCGGCCGCTGGTTGACGACCATATCGTGCGCGGATTCCGATGCAACCCAGAGGATCGTCTCGTACCCCTCATCGGTCAGCAATTCCTGCATGAACTGAAGGAAGGCCGTGTTGTCGTTGACGACGGCGATCCGCTTCCCGGCCATACCGCACTCCCTTTACCCGTCGTTGCCGATCCGCTCTGTCAGCCACATGACGCCCGCCGGGAGATAGCCTACCAGCGCGATGATGTCCGAAGCGGCATTCGTTGCCGAATCATCTTCGATGAGGGCGACAATCGGGCGATCCAATGCATCTCCCTCCCGCGAGTACGACGGTTACTCGACGGCACCCTTCCCAAATTAAGGCATGATGTATGCCACGGATCATGAGTAATTAGATACTACTAGTTAGCTTAAAAGGATCATTATTGAGAGATGATATTGAACGCTTCATCGCCTTCTGGTATTCGAGAATGCGTCTCGAAGCCATGTGCGCGGGGGACGATGCTCGCGTATACTTGTTGCTACTCGGGCGGAGTGAATGCGGTCTGTATCGGCCTGTGGGGTTCTCCATGGCGCAACGTGCCATCGCCGTCGTTGATGATGATAGGCACATCATCAACCTCCTGCATGATCTCCTCGGCGATGAGGGATACCGGACGATTGCCGTCACGGACGGGGCGAGCGCGCCCGCCGCGATCGCGCGGGAACGGCCGGACCTCGTCATCCTGGACCTCTGGATGGAGCGGCAGGATACTGGCTGGGCGGTCTACGATGCATTGCGGGCGGACGCCGCGACCGCGCGCATCCCGGTCCTCGTCTGCTCCGCCGATCTCGCCTCGCTCCACTCCCACGCGGCGGATCTCCGCGCACGCGGCGATGCCGCGATGGAAAAGCCCTTCAATATCACCGAGATGCTGGCATTGGTGGATCGCCTGCTCGCCGGGGCCGGGGGTCAGGGAAATCCCTACCCCTCGCCCGTCTCCTGCACGTAGGCCGCTGTCGTGTCGGCGGGCGAGCTGTCGCCGCGCATGATGAGGCCTCGGATCACCGTGGCGTGTTGCAAGGCATCCTGCTCCTGCTCGGCGTAGCGGTGTGCGAGCAAGGTGTGGCCGCGCTCCCCGGCGCGCTCCGCGAGGCGGTGGACGAGCGCCGCCTTCTCCTCCAGGCCGCGCAACGCCGCCCAGAGCGCGGCTTCGAGGTGCAAAGACTGTTCGGCGATCAGGCTATCCGCCGTGTAGGCATGGCCGACGCGACAGCGGTAGCGCAGCATGGCGTTCTCCTGCATTTCCCAGAGCACGCCGCCGCATTCCGGGCAGCCGAAGACCGACGGTGTGCCCGGCTTGTCGGGATCGTTGATCGTCTCCATATCGAGCACCGCATCCTTCACTTCCATCTCCATAGCCCTCGGCGCCTCCCGGTTTCCTACCGCGCGTGCCGGTTCGCGGACGAGGCGCGCGATTAGCGGGCCGATCTCGGCGATGGGCAGGATGTGCGCGGGGCTGTCGTTGCTGATCGCGCTCTGCGGCATACCGGGGAAGAGCGCGTCGCCCGGCTCCTGCACGATGCCAATGCCGCCGCGCCGCGCGAGGGCAATCATCCCGGCGCTGCCGTCATCCAACATGCCGGAGAGCACGACGCCGATCACGCGCGGCCCGTATGCCCGCGCGGCGCTGCGGAAGAGCGGGTCAACGGCGGGCCGGTAGCGGTTCTCGCGCGGGCCGCGCGACAGGCGGACGTGGCCGGGCTCGATGAGCAGATGGTAGTCCGGCGGGGCGACGTAGATGCGGCCGTGCTCGATCGGCTCGCCGTCCCGCGGGTGGGCGGCGGGCAGCGCTCCGGCGGCGGCGAGGATGTTCGGCAGCGCGCTCGTCCCATCGGGCGGGACATGGAGTACGACAAAGAGCGCCGCAGGAAGATCGCGCGGCAGTGTCTTGACCAGGGTCAGTAACGCCTCGACACCGCCCGCCGAGGCGCCGATGACGACGATATCGTGACCGGGCATTCGGTTCCTTTCTCGCCGCATTGACGCTTCAATGCGGCGGACACATCCGCGCCATGCCCCGTATGTCACAGGAAACGTGCCATCAGCGCGCCAACGCGCCCCCGCCCAAAGTCGCGCGAGAAGCGACGCGGCCGAAAAGACAGACCGTGGCGGGGAATCCTAACCCCCAACCCCCTTCCCTCGGAGGGAAGGGGGAGCAAGCCGCCGATGGATCGGGATGTTACCAGATAGGCCACGGCAATTATGGAGAGGCATCCCTTCCCTCGGAGGGAAGGGGCGGGGGGTTAGGACTCCCCGACATGAAGAGACTTGCATGGCCCCTGGACGAAAAGAGATCAGAGAATTCTGCCCGCGTCAGATTCGTGTATGCTACCATGCCAATGCCAGCGCACGTTTTCGTGCGGTGGTCTGAGGACGTGCGGCAAAGGAATGACGGTCATGGCAGAGATGGATCCGATCATGCAATTCAGTCGTCGTCGGCTCATCGGCGGGGGGGATCGAGGCGCTCTCGACGCTCGTCGGCGCGCTGCCCGCCGACTTCCCCGCGCCGATCGTCATCGCCCAGCACATCGACCCGGCGCGGGTGAGCCATCTCGGCGAGATCCTCGGCCGCCGGGGGAAATTGCCCGTCCGCACGATCGAGGATGAGACGGCCCTCCAACCCGGCGTGATCTTCGTCGTCCCGGCCAATCGACACGTCGAGGTCCTCGACGGCCATGTGCGCATCCACACGGACACCGCGAACGGGCCGACCCCCTCGGTGGACCGCCTGTTGAGCAGCGCGGCGGCGGCATACGGGGAGCGGCTGATCGCCGTCATCCTCACCGGCAGCGGCTCGGACGGCGCGGCGGGCGCGCGCGAGGTGAGCGCGGTGGGCGGCACGGTGATCATCCAGAACCCGGAGACCGCCTCCTACCCCGCCATGCCGCGCTCGCTCGCGCCGACAACGGTCGACATCATCGCGGACATCGAGCATATCGGCGCGATCCTCACCGACCTCCTGACGGGCGCCGAGGAGTCGGTCCGCCCGACCGAGGAGCGCGCGTTGCGCACCTTCCTCGAGCAGCTGCGCGTGCGCAGCGGCATCGACTTCAACAGTTACAAGACGCCGACGATCATGCGGCGGCTGCAACGGCGGATGGTCGCCACCGGCTCCGTCCGATTGACCGACTATATCCGCTTCCTGCAGAGGAACCCGGACGAATACCAGCGGCTGATCAGCAGCTTCCTGATCAAAGTGACCGAGTTCTTCCGCGACGCCGATCTCTTCGCCTACCTGCGGGAGAGCATCCTGCCTGCGCTGATCGAAGACGCGCGGCAGCACGACAATGAGCTGCGCTTCTGGTCGGCGGGCTGCGCGACGGGCGAGGAGGCGTACTCGCTGGCGATCCTGCTCTGCGATGTGCTCGGGGAGGAGTTGCCCGCCTTCAACGTCCGCATCTTCGCCACCGACCTGGACGACGACGCGATCACGTTCGCCCGGCGGGGGATTTACCCGGCGGCGGCGCTCGTCAATCTGCCGCCCGACCTCGTCGAACGCTATTTCACCTCGCAGGACGGCGATTACGAGATCAAGAAGCAGATCCGCGTGCTGACCGTCTTCGGCCAGCACGACCTCGGCCAGCGCGCGCCCTTCCCGCGCATCGACCTCGAACTCTGCCGCAATGTGCTCATCTACTTCACGCCCGAACTCCAGAAACGCGCCCTCCAACTCTTCACCTTCTCCCTGCGGGACGGCGGCTACCTCGTGCTCGGCAAGTCCGAAACGACCAACCCGCTGGCGGATTACTTCACGCTCGAGCAGCCGCAGTTGAAAGTCTACCGCCGTCAGGGCGACCGCACGCTCTTCCCGCCCGCGCGCTACCACGACATCCCCTCCCCGCCGCCCGTCGCCCGCCCCGGCGCGGGGCGCGGCATCGTCGGCATCGAGCGGGGGCGGATCGAACGCGACAGCCAGCGCACGCGCATCGCGCGCGGAACGGTTCGAGAGCCTGCTGCTCGGCCTGCCGATCGGCGTCGTCGTCGTGGACCGGCGCTACGACATCCAGGCGATCAACAACACGGCGCGCCGCCTCTTCGGCATCCACAGCGCGGCCATCGGCGAGGATTTCCTCCATCTGGCGCGGAGCATCGCGGCCACGCCGCTCCGCGCGGCGATCGACGCCGCCCTCCGTGGCGAGTCGCCCGTGATCGGCGAGGAACTGGCCGCGACCGAGACGGCGACCGGCGAGGTGCGCTATCTCGAACTCGCCTGCTACCCGCAGAAGCTCGGCGATGGCCCGGGGGCGGTCGATGCCGCGCTCGTCACCGTGGCGGACGTGACGGAGAAGGCGCAAGCCCGGCGCGCGCTGGAAGAGACCGTCGCCCGCCAGCGCGCCGAGACCGAGCGGCTGGGGATACTGATGAAGCGGCTCGCCGAGACGAACCGTCAGTTGCTGGATGCCAACCAGGACCTCTCCAGCAGCAACGCGGAGATGCGCAGCGCCAATGAGGAATTCCTCGTCGCAACCGAGGAGGCGCAGGCGGCAACGGAGGAGATCGAGACCCTCAACGAGGAGTTGCAGGCGACCAACGAGGAATTGGAGACCCTCAACGAGGAGTTGCAGGCGACCGTCGAGGAGTTGAATACAACGAACGACGATTTGCAGGCGCGCTCCGCCGAGTTGCAGGAGACGGCGGTATCGCTCGAAATCCAGCGGCGAGAGAGCGATACCGAGCGGGAGCGTTTGCAGACCGTCCTCGGCGGGATCGGCGACGCGGTGCTCGTCGTCGACCAGACCGGCAAGCCGATCCTGGCGAACGCGCGCTACGCGGAGCTCTTCGGCGGGCCGGAAGTGGCCTTCGTCGCGGAGGGCGAGGACGGCCAGCCCCTGCCGCCCGAGGCCACGCCGCAGCGGCGCGCGGCGCGCGGCGAATCCTTCTCGATGCAGTTCACCGTCACCGGGCCCGGCGGGGAGCGCCGCTGGTTCGAGGCGAACGGTCAGCCGCTCGCCGACATGCGCGAGCGGAGCGGCGTCCTCGTCATCCGGGACATCACCGACCGCAGCCTGCGCCGGATGCAGGACGAGTTCCTCGCCATCGCCAGCCACGAGCTGCGTACCCCGCTCACCGGGCTGAGCGGCTACCTGCAGATGCTCGTCCGCCTCTACGACGCCGCCGCCGAGCACGAGCGACCGCGCCGCTACGCGACCGCCGCGCTCGACCAGTCGCAGCGGCTGATGTCGCTCATCACCGAATTGCTCGATGTGGCACGGCTGCAGAGCGGCCGCATGACGCTCGCGGAGGAGCCGGTCGATCTCGCCGCGATCGTCCCGCGCGCCGCCGAAACCGCGCAAGTGCTGGCGGAGACGCAGACGATCGCGGTGGCAATTGAGGATGGCCCGCTGGTCGTGCGGGGCGATGAGCGGCGGCTGGAGCAGGTGCTCCTCAATCTCCTCACCAACGCAATCGCCTATTCGCCCGGCGCGACGCGCGTCGATGTGCGGCTGCACCGCGACGGCGGGTGGGCGGAGTGCCTCGTCCAGGATTATGGCCGGGGGATCGCCGCCACCGAACTGCCGCACATCTTCTCGCGCTTCTACCGCGTCGAGCGCGGCATCAACCCGACGAGCGGCGGCCTCGGCCTCGGCCTCTACATCGCCCACCAGATCGTCCTCGCGCATGGCGGCACGATCGACGCCCACTCCACCCTGGGGGAGGGCACGACGTTCACGGTCCGGCTGCCGCTCGCCGGGGAGTCCTAACCCCCCTGCCCCCTTCCCTCGGAAGGAAGGGGGTGCCTCGCGTCAACGTGGTATCCTGTTTATCAATGTTCGAGATTACACGCGTTCTTCGTCTTCCTCCGTTAGAGAGAAAGGCCGGGGAAAGGGAATGCCATACGAACGCCATCCCGACTGGATAATCACTGCGCCCCATCAAGGTGACAAACGAGACGAAGCGCGGCGAATGCGCCGGGAGATGACGCCAGCGGAGAACATCCTGTGGCAGCATCTCCGATCAAGTCGGCTGCATGGGCTGCACTTTCGGCGCCAGCAAGTCATTGATGGCTTTATCGTCGATTTTTACTGCCATTCCGCACGATTAATAGTGGAAGTGGACGGTGAAATACATGCCGAGAATAGAGAGTACGACCGAGAGCGTGATGCAATCCTGAGCGCACGCAATCTCCGGATTCTCCGCCTCACAAACGACCACGTCTCCCGTGATATACCTGGCTCTCTCCAGGCAATCCACGATGCTGCCCTGAGTCACCCCCTTCCCTTCGAGGGAAGGGGGCAGGGGGGTTAGGAAGCTCCCGCCGCGATGCGTTCCAGCATTTCCTCGACGTGGACGAGCTTGACGCGCGGGCCGGCCCTGCGCCTCGCCTTGCGCCAACTCATACCGTTCGAGTTCCAGCCATTGCTGCATCGTCACATAGCGGGCTCCGCGCGCGCGGAGCAGGGCATCGACCGCCTCGGGGTCGCCCTCGGCGGCGCGCGGCAGGGTGGCGGCGTCTTCGAGGAGCGATTTGACCGTCTCGACCGAGTCCGCCTTGTTCGTGCCGATCAGGCCGCTCGGCCCGCGCTTGATCCAGCCGGTGACGTACTCGCCCGGCACGACCGCGCCGTCTTTCGTGACGCGCCCGGCCGTGTTCGGCACGACCTGCGCCCGCGTGTCGAAGGGCACATCGGCGAGCGGCACGCCCTTGTAGCCGACCGAGCGCAGCACCATCTGCACATCCAGCGTCTCATACTCGCCGGTGCCGACCGCCCGCTGCTGCTCATCGAGGCGATTGCGCTCGATCACCAGCCCCTCCACGCGCTCCGCGCCGAGGATTTCCACCGGCGAGACGAGGAAGCGGAGATGGATGCGGCGCGGCTTGCCCTCCGGCGGCTTGGCGGCGAAGGCGCGCAGCACGTCGATGTTCCGCTGCGCGACCCGCTGCCCGGCGAGCGCCGCCTCGCTGACCGGATCGAGCGCGATCTCCTCCGGCTTGACGATGATGTCCGCGTTCGCCAGTTCGCCGAGTTCGCCGAGTTCCTTGGTCGTGAACTTCGCCTGCACCGGGCCGCGCCGCCCGAGCACGTAGATGTCCGTCACCTGACTCTGGGCGAGCACGGGCAGCGCGTGGTCGGCGATGTCCGTCTCGGCCAGTTCGTCCCGCGTCTTGGCGAGGATGCGCGTCACATCGACCGCGACATTGCCGACGCCGACGACCGCCACGCCGCGCGCGTGGAGCGCCATCTCGCGCATCGCGGCGTCCGGGTGGCCGTTGTACCATGCGACGAACTCGGTGGCGGAGATGCTGCCCGCCAGATGCTCCCCCGCGATGCCGAGGCTCCGGTCGCTCGATGCGCCGACGGCGTACATGACCGCGTCGTAGAGGCGGCGAAGGTCGGCGTGCGTGACGTCCGTGCCGAACTCGACATGGCCGAAGAAGCGCACGCGCGGGTCCACCAGCGTCCGCTCGAAGACGGCGGTGACGGACTTGATCTTGTGGTGGTCGGGCGCGACGCCGTAGCGGACGAGCCCATACGGAGCGGGCAGCCGGTCGAAAACATCGACGCTGACCGGGGTCTGGGCCTGCTTAATCAATGCCTCGGCCGCGTAGAGGCCCGCCGGGCCGGAGCCAATCACCGCCACGCGCAACGGACGGTCGGTTCTTTCCACCTCGTGATCCATCCTTCTCCCCGGCGCACGCCGCGCGGCGGGGACTCGCGGCCAATGGCCGCCGTACGATTCTCGTGCCGCGCAGTATACCATCCGCGCCCCTCTCCCCCGCCGATCATCGGCGCGAACGGATGTGCGGAAAAACTCTTGACATAACAGAACGAGTGTACTATCATTGTGTTCGTACAGCAGAACATCGGTTCTCGTACTGATTAGCGAGGAGGCCGGTCGTGACGATTGCACCCTTTCCCCGCCGCGTGGACGCCATTGGCCGCTTCGCCCGCTTCTCGTCCGTCGTCCGTGAGGCCGCGACGCATCGTGCCATGCCGCAACCGGACGCGACGCGCGCGATCAATGTAGGGCGATGGGCGACCATGCCCGGCGAATATACCGGCCCGCGATCCCGCCCGCTCGACCGAGCGCTCCCCGCGATCACGGCGCCGGGAATCAGCGAGCCGGTGGCGTGCGCGGGATATGGCCCGGTGACACTCCATCTCGCCGGCTCGTGGACTGGGCGCATGGCGTTCGAGGGCAGCGCGGACGGCGTGGTGTGGTCGCGGCTGCCGCTCGTCGCCCTCGATGGCGGCGCGGATGGTGCGGAGACGGACCGCCCCGGCCTGTGGCGGACGCCGTCTGACCAACCAATCGCCTGGCTTCGTCTGCGCGTGGTGCGCCTCTCCGGCGGCTCCGTCCGAGCGGCAATCGCCGGGTCACCGGCGATCTATCGCGCCACGCACGAGGCGCTTGATTCGGCAGCATAGTTCGCTTCCGCCCGCAAATATCGGCTGTCGGCGCGCCCCTGGGCGCGCCGACGTTGTTGTGCGCCCACTTCCATAAATCGGACTTTCGTGTATATTTAGCCTAAAGCCGTCACATTATCCGCAGACGTACGTTCTCATTAGCGATGGGCAAAGCGTAGAGAGGGCCCGCGAAGAGGGATACATGTTCGCTGCCGACACTGAAATCGATACCGATACGGAGGGAGCGCTCCGCGACGCCCGTCTGCTGGAAAGCGTCCTCGCCGAGCTCGGTGCGGTCGACGAGTACGAGGCGGTCGCGAACGCTATCGCGGAGGGTGCGCGCCGACTCGCCCGTACGGTGCTGGTCACGCTCACGGTGCCCGCGGTACATGGCACGGGGACGCTCGTCGTTGTCAGTGGCGGCATAGCACCGGACGCCGAGGGCGACGGAGACGCCGATCACCTGCCGGTCGTGACCTTCTCCCTCGATTCCGAGCGATACGACGATGAGCGATTGCCGCTGCTCCATCTGCATGGCGACTTCGCGCTCAATAGCGGGCCGCGCACCGCGTTACTGCAACGGTTCGCCTCCCATGCCCGCATGGCGCTGCGCGCGCGCGGCGGCTCGCCGACATGACGCGCCTCGCCTACATCGACCCGCTCACCGGGCTCGCGAACCAGCGCGGCTTGCAGCGCGCGCTCGAACAAACGGCCGCGCTCGCGAATACCAAAAGGCAGCCGCTGGCGCTCCTCGTCATCGATCTCGACGACTTTCGCCGCTATAACACCCTCTGGGGGCACCTCGTCGGGGATGCGGCGCTCCAGGCCTTTGCCCACGCGATCCGCAGCGCGATGCAGGGCCGCCACTTCGTCGCACGCGTGGGCGGCGAGGAGTTCGCCGTCCTGCTGCCGGATACCGGCGAGGGCGAGGCGCGCGCGGTCGCCGCACACATCCATGAGGCGATTGCGAGCGGGAGCGGCGGCCTGCCGAGCCCCTTCACGGCGAGCATCGGCATCGGCATCTACCCGAACGATGTGCCGGACGCCTTCAGCCTCTACGCCGTCGCGGATACCGCGATGACGATGGCGAAACGGGCGGGCAAGAACCGCACCTTCGCCTTCGAGTCGATCGACGGGCCGGCGCGATAGGCCCGCCGCACCGCCGCTCACCGCCGCTCCCTCCCCGGCGCTGTCGCCGAACGATCCGCGCATTGCGCGACAATTCGGGTCTCCGCGCCATCCCGCGTCACAAAAACGAACACTCCTTCGTTCATGCATTGTGAGACGTGCAAACAAGCGAGGCGCGAGGTGCCCGCGCATAGGGATCCATGCACCGTGGTATGGGAGGCGGAAGAGAGGGATGGACGTGACGGAGATGGCCACAATCACCCGGACGACAAAGATGACGCTCGTTGATGAACGTGCGGAGAGTGAGCAGATCCCCCTGCGCGATCAACTGTCGCAGGACATCGCGCGGGTGACCTGGGGTGGCGCGCGCCAGTTCGCCGCCGCGCTCGTCCCATTCGGGCTGACCTTACAGCAATACTTCACGCTCGTCGCCATCAACCGCGCCGGCGAATGCACGATGGGGATGCTCGCCAGCCAGACGCACCACTCGCTCGGCACGATGACGGGGATTGTCGACCGCCTCGTCCGCCAGGGTATGGTAACGCGCCGCTCGCACGCGACGGATCGCCGCATCGTCCTCGTCCAACTGACCGCCACCGGCATGGAGACGCTCGCCCTCGTCGAGGAGATGCGGCAGGAGCAACTCGATGCCGCGCTGACGAAGATGGGCGAGCCGCAGGCGCGCAATCTGATCCGCCTGCTCGGCCAGTACCTCACCGCGATGGACCTCAACGCGACGGATGCGCTCGCCGGCCCAGGGGCATTCGCCTAGGTAGGTCGCCAATCGCACTTGGACGACGATTTCTGTTGGTGGTAGCAGGCTTTTCAGCCTGCCCTCTTGATCGCCGGGGAGGCAGGCTGGAAAGCCTGCTACCACCGATCCAAAACCGAGTGGTCACCTACCTAGGTCGCCCGCCCGTCTCAGGCACGATGTTCCCGTCACTCCTCTGGAAGAGCAGGCATCGGCCTGCTCTTTCCTTTTGCCCCGCGCCGCTCTGGTGAGCGCGATCGTGCGGCGGCACGAAAGGGACGGTCCATGCTCACCACGAGCGCGAACGCGATCAGTTACGACGACGGCCATCAGTGCATCGAGGCGCGCCGGATGCCGGACGGCCGCTGGGCGATTGCGACAGGCGTCTCGGTGCGCGGCATCGGCAAATCGCCCTGGTCGCCCTTCACGCGGGACTTCTTCGCCACCGAAGCGGAGGCGGTGCGGACGTTTCGCGCGGCGCTACCGGATACTCCCGCGCTCCATCGCCGCATCGAGGAGTGGAGAGCCCATCCCCAGCCCTCCCCGTAGTGCCTGGAGGGGAGCAGGTGGGGGCGCGCGGCCGCGCGCCCCCACCGGACTCGGACTTACTTGAAGGTGGAGGTGGTAATCTCCTTCGACGTGATGAATTCCAGCAGCGCGGGCTTGCCTTCCTGCGTCTGCTTGATGCCGCGCTTGATGGCGGGGATGATGTCGTTCGGGTCGGTGACGCGCTCGCCGTAGCCGCCAAATGCCTTCGCCATGTCGGCGTAGTTGCCGGAGATATCCGTACTGCCGTACTTCCGCGTCGCCGTCTGCATGATCGGCAGTTCGATCGCCATCGAGAAGTTATTGGAGAGGATCGAGAGGATCGGGATGCGCTCGCGCACCGCCGTCTCGAAGTCCATGCCCGTGAAACCAATCGCGGCGTCTCCCCAGTAGTTGATGCAGAGCTTGTCGGGGCGGGCGAGTTTCGCACCCATCGCCAGGCCGAGGCCGTAGCCGAGTTGCGTCGACTTACCCCAGCCGATGTACGAGAGCGGTTCCTCGGACACCCAGAACGGGACGATCTGGTCGCGCGGGCTACCGGCGTCGTGCGTGATGATCGTGTTCTTCGGGTCCACTGTGTGCAGCAGGTCCCAGACGACGCGATAGGGATTGATCGGCGTCTCGTCGCTCGTCAACTTCGGCTTCCACTCGGCCAGCCACTTCTCCCGCCCGGTGGCGATCTCCCGCGCGATGGCGTCGGCGCGGCCGCGGGGCTTACCGCCGAGGCGGTCCGTGACGGCGGCGATCAGCGCGTCCAGCGTCAGCGCCGCGTCGCCCACCAGGGCGTACTGCACGGGGACATCCTTGTCGATGTCGTTCCCGTCGAGCGTCGCGTGGATGAAGGTCTTGCCGGTCGGCATCGTCACGCCGTAGTTGGTGCGCGCGAAGGAGCAGCCGATGCCGAAGATGACGTCGGCGTTCTGCAAGGCATCCCACACCGGCCGGGGCATCGAGCGGCCCGCACAGCCGAGCGAGAGCCGGTGCGTCTCCGGGAAGGCGCTCTTGCCCTGGATCGTCGTCGTGACGGGCGCTTCCAGCAGTTCGGCCAGTTGCTGCAACTGCGGCCACGCCTTCGCGTAGTGGACACCCTGCCCGGCATAGATCACCGGCCGCGCCGCCGCGATCAGCACGCCCGCCGCCTCGTCCACCGCCCGCGGGTCCGGCCCGGAGCGATAGCGCTTCGTCGGCTCGTACTCGAACGAATCGGGGATCTCCTCGGGGTAGACATCGGTGGGGATTTCCACGAGCGTCGGGCGCGGGCGGCCGTTTTTCGCCTGCGAGAAGGCGCGGCGCAGGGCATCCGGGATGACGCGGGCGAGCGTCACCTGCTCGGCGGACTTGGTGACGTGCTGATAGTTGAGGGTGGAACTGAAGTTCGGCGGGACGTTGTTCAGGTGGCGCGGGAAGCCGGCGGGCAGCACGACAATCGGCACGGAATCGGCGTATGCCTGGGCGACACCGCCGAAGGCGTTCTCGGAGCCGGGCCCGTGCTGCATCGTGAAGACGCCGATCTGGTCCCCGGAGGTGACGCGGCTGACCGCGTCCGCCATATGCAGGCCGGTCCGCTCCTGCCGGACGATGATCGTGCGGATGTCCGCCTCGGCGGCCGACTCGATGATCGGATTGACCGGGTAGCCGATGAGGAACTGCACCCCCTCGCGCTTGAGAATCTCGGCGACGGCATTGACGACCTTCATGGCGTTCCCCCTCTGTCTGCTGCTCGCGACGACCGCTCGCCCCGATTATAGCCGCAGAACGCTCATGAAGGGCAATCCTCACCGCCGACCTGCTTCCCTCGCAGGGAAGAGGAGCGAGGAGAAAATGCTCGCTATCCGGCACGACGCCAGACATGAGATTCCCCTCCCGACTCTATGCACGGTGCATTAAGCCGAAAGGGGAGAAAAGCATTGCAATCAGGGGACAAGGGTGGCGCGCTACGCGCTCGGCATTTTCGGCGAGCCCGGAGGATTGCCGCCGCCCTGACCGCCGGGACCACCGGGGCCACCACGAGGGCCGTATCCACCGAAACCGCCCATCCCGAACGACCCTTGCGGCATCAGACGCAAGTCCGAGGCACTGATCGCGTCCCCGCTCTGCGTGCCCCGGAAGGTCAGGTGATCGCCGACCTTGATGTCGCCGACGGCGAAGGTTGAGCCGTCCATCTTCTTCAGTGTCGCCCCACCGGCGGGCGTGACAGCGAGGGCGAGATTGCCCATCCCGACGACCGTGATCGTATTGCCCTTGATGGCGGTGACGATCCCGGAGCCGCGCACGATGCCGGCGGGCGGCACGACGATCTCGGTGACGGTCAGTTTGATCTTCGTCGGGTCCGGGCGCTGGCCGGGCTGGAGTTGGCTCCGGTCGATCGTGCCGTGAACCTGGACGACTTCCCCCGTCCGGAGATCGCCGAGGGCGACGTTCTGTGTCGTGCCGTCCGCGTTCGTCTGCGTCAGTTTGACGTTCGCATCAATCGTGACGGTCGTCACGCCGGGGGCGCCCGCGATGGTGAGCGTCTTGGCGACTTGATCGACGGAAGTGACGACTCCCTCCAGACCGGGGAACCCGCCGCGCCCTTGCATCATGGGGCCACCCTGACCCGGCGCTTGCCCCTGCGCGGCGGTCGCGTCGTTGTGATTGCGGAAAGGCCATCCGGTCGCCGCCGTCACCGCCGTCGCCGTCACCAGAAGCAGCGCGAGCGCGCCAGCGATGATCAGCACGGTACGCGCCCGATGCGACCGCGATGAGGCGGCGCGCTCGTACGCCTCCGATCGTCCGTTCTCGTCCATCCCTGTTTTCTCCCTCTTCCTTGGGCACCCACGCGCGGCGTAACGAACTGCTATGCCGCTGATAGGGAGTATACCCGCTCAATGGGTGGCAATCTTCAAATAAGTGTAAAGCCGCGGCGCGGATGCGACCGCCCCGGTGGAGTGCCGGGGCGGTCGCGGAAAGAAGGGAAGGAGGAGAAGGGGTTTACGGTTTTGCGGGCGGGCTGCCGGTGGGCGCGTTCGCCGCGCCCGGCTTCGTGCCGCGACGCCCGAGGGCGCTGAGATCGGCGATACGGATTGTCGTCGCGTTGACCGTCGCGCCGCTCTGCGTGCCACCAACGGTGATGCGATCGCCGACTTTAATATCCGTTGCGCTGGCCGCCGTGTTGCCCTGGCCCTTGGTCACGGTCGCGCCGGCGGGGTTGATCGTCAGTTGCAGCCCGCCGCCATCGATGATCTGGATGCCGCCGGTGGTCGAGGTCACAAGGCCCTGCACATGGACTTGACCGGCCGGGACCAGCGCGAGTTCCGTGACGGTTGCATTGGGCGCACCCTGGCTTGCGCTCGGCTGGCCATTATTCGCCGGGGCCTGCCCGGTACCCGGCTGACCCTTGCCGCGACCGGGCCGGACACCATTGAACGTGAAGTGGACGTCCACGAGCGAGCCGACCGTGAAGTCGCCGAACGCTGCTGGCTTGGTCGTGCCATCCGGCTGGACGGCGACGAGCGTGACGTTCTGATCGACCTTCACCGCGGCGATCTGCTGCGGCAAGCCGCCGAGCGTGATCGTCTGATTCGTCGTATCAACCGCTGTGACGACCGCACGCGGCCCGAAATTCCGATCGCCCTTCGCGGCGCTGTTCGTGCTGCCTGATCCGCCCGCCGCGAACCCACGTATCCCCGGCCCGGCGGCGATCGCCGTCGTCGCCAGCGCGAGCAGCGCGACAACCGCGACGGCAATGCCAATCGCGATCGGTTTCCGTTTCCCCGTGCTGACCGTGTCTGAAACCATGTGCCGGTGCCTCCCATAGTGTATCGACAAACGATGCGCCCCCTTCCTGCTCGTGCGGAGCATACGCCAAGAACGTTGAAGCGGAGTGCGAAAAGGGTTAAATGAGTGTTGAACGCGGTGGGCAGCACACAGCAGGCGATAGATCGTGGGCAGCCGTTCGTTTCGGCACTGGTATCACCCCAACTGCGTGCGTATACTCATGCAGGCTTAATAGTCGTTGATATGCCGTTCTGGTATCGACCACACACCGCCCGCTGCTCACCGCCCACTCAACGAAGGAGATGCCCGATGTCTCTCACCCAAACCGAGATTCCGCAGGCGAAAGTCGGGTTCATCCTCGCGAACGGCCTGCGCATCCGCACCGCGGCGTGGCCGTCCGATGGCTATCCGACCGTGCTGGTGCACGGCCTCTCCAGCGGCTGGCAATCGTGGCTCCCGGCGCTGCCGTACCTCTGGCCGACACTCTCCGCCACGGCGGTCGATCTGCGCGGCCACGGCGACTCCGACAAGCCGGAAGCGGGCTACACGCTGACGAACTACGTCGCGGATGTCTGGGAGGCGATCGGCAAGATGCGCCTCAAGCGACCGCCCGTGCTGATCGGCCACTCGCTCGGCGGCGCGATTGTGCGGCGCATCGCGGCGGACCACGCGAGTGAACTGGCCGCTGTCGTCGTGGAGGACAGCGACCTCTGGGGCGCCGAGGAGGCGATACCCGAGCAGCGGCGCGCCTTCGGCGAGGAGTGGCTGAAGAATGTCCGCCGCCCGCTGCCGGAACTGGCCCAGATCGAGATGGAGCGTAACCCGAACCAATCGTACCGCGAGGCGATGGAGCGGGCGACGCGCGTCACGAACACTGCCGATGGCGTCTTTCTCGGCGCGTCGGACGGCGTGGGGCTCGCCGCAGGTGAGACCTACGAGGATCTCCTGCCGCGCATCACCTGCCCCTTCCTGCTCGTGCGCGGGATGCCGGAACTCGGCGGCGCGGTGCCGGAGGCGTCCGCCACCCGGCACGGACAACTGATCCCGAACGGCACGGTCGTCACCATCCCGGACGTCGGCCACAGCGTCCACGGCCAGCAGCCCGAGCCCTTCTCCGCCGCCGTCCTCTCCTTCCTCCGCACCCACGGTGTAATCGACAAGGGAATTTGAACCGCGAAGGCGCGAAGGGCACGAAGACCAGAAGAGACTTCTTTCCTCTCGTTCTCTTTCAGTCTTCGCGGTTCAATCGTTTTCGATGGAAGGGGATGAGATGAGTACACCGCGTGGTACGGATGCGGATTTGCTTGCCCGGTATGAGGGCGGCGGTCGAGTATCTCGACTCGCTCCTCAAGTGGCACACGAGCGCCCGGCGGGGTACGACCCGCAGGTGCATCTCTCGCGGGAGCGGATGCTGCTGCGCCGCTGGGGCGATCCGCAGACCGCGCTACCCCATCGCGCACATCACCGGGACGAGCGGCAAGGGCAGCACCTCCGCGATGCTCGCCGGACATCCTGCGCGCGGCGGGCCATCACACCGGGCTGCACACCTCGCCCTATTTGCAGGCGTACACCGAGAAAATCCGCCTCGACGAGGACTATCTCTCCATCGCCGAACTCGCCGCGCTCGTGGACGAGTTGCGCGTCCACGCCGCCGCGATGGAGGCGGAGGGCGTGCATGGGCCGCCCTCCTATTTCGAGGCGACGGTCGGCATCGCCCTGACCGCCTTCGCGCGGCACGGCATGGACGCGGCGGTCGTCGAGGTCGGCATCGGCGGGCGGCATGATTCGACCAACGTCCTCCTGCCGGATGTCTCGGTCATCACCAACGTCGGCTTCGATCACACCGGCATCCTCGGCCATACGCTGCGCGAGATCGCCTACCAGAAGGCGGGCATCATCAAGCCGGGCATCCCCGCCGTCACCGCCGCCCGCGCACCGGACGCGCTCGCCGTCATCCGCTACGAGGCCGAGGCATACGGCGCGCCGCTGACGACCGTCCATGTGGATGATGCCGATGCCCCGGCGGAGGCGATGCGCGCGACGATCCATGCCCTCGGGCCGGAGGGCGCGACCTTCACGCTGCGGCATGGCGATTGGGCGATGGAGAATGCGCGCATCCAGATGCTCGGCGCGCATCAGGTCGCCAATGCGGCGACCGCCGTCGCGGCGGCGCGCGTGCTCGATGCGCGGGGCGTCGCCGTGCCGGACGACGCGATCCGGGCGGGGCTGGAACGCGCCTTCTTCCCCGGTCGGCTGGAAGTGATGCAGCGCGGCCCCGGCATCCCGACCGTCGTCATCGACGGCGCGCACAACCCGGACAAGGCGCGCTCGCTCGTCGCCGCCCTCCGCTCGCTCTTCCCCGGCAAGCGGGTCGTGCTCGTCCTCGGCATGGTGGCGGACAAGGATACCGGCGCGGTGCTCGACATCCTCGCGCCGATCGCCGCCGCGATCATCACGGCGCAGGCGCCGATCATCAATCGCGCCGTCACCCCGGCGGCGGAACTGGCCGAGCGCATCCGCGCGCGCGGCATCCCGGCGGAGGCCGAGCCCGACCCCGAGGCGGCCGTTGCTGCCGCACTCGATCTCGCCGGGCCGGACGATCTCGTCTGCGTCACCGGCTCGCTCTACCTCGTCGGCGCCGTCCGCCGCCGCTGGATCGCCACCGACGATGTCGCCGTGCGCGCAACCAGCCTGCCGTAGCCGAAAGATGCTAATGCGCGACACAGAAGAACATGCGATGGAAAACGTATCGGGAAGGAGATTGTTGGAGGGTGCATGGGGCGCATGTTCATACGTATCGGAGAATGGCTACGGGGAAAGCACGGGCATGGGGACGGTGATGCGTCGATAGTCAGTCACTGCCTCCCGTCCCCAGCCCGAACTTCCCGCGTGCCTACGGTCTCGGTCGCGGAGCAGGGGCGGGCGTCACCCCTGGGATAACCTGCCCCAGTGACTGCGATGGCGGCACCGGCGCGGGATGGCCCGGCTGTGTCGGCCCGACCGGTTTCGGACCGGGCAGCGCGTCGACGTGGAACTCGTACGCGCCGATGTCGCGCCCGCGCCGGATGGGCGGCCGATCCCGCGCTGGTCCGTGCTAATGCCGAAACGGCAGCCGCCGGCGGCCGGGATGGCATCGATCGCGGGGCTGCCGGGATTGAGGGCGTGGGTCTGGGTCGGGCCGCCGTTGCTCGCGAGCGGGCCGAGATTCGGGTTGACGCCGATCTGATCGGTGCCGCCACCGGCGAAGCCGCAGGTGGCATCGCTGACGAGGTTGTAGCCGCCGGAGGCGATGATCCCGCCGCAATTCGCGCCGCTATTCGCCAGCAGGCTATTCCGCAGCAGCACCGCCGGATGTGCGGCCGTGCCGTTGACGGCGGCGACGCCGGTGTCATTCGTCACGACCGTCACGTTGGTGAGGATCGACGCTGGTAGCCCATATTCGCTGTGCTCGCCGCTGGCAAAACCGCCGCCGCTATTGCCGCTGAGCGTGCTGTTCGTGATCGTCACCGGGATGCTCGTCCCGATGCCGCCCGCCGCCGAGCAATCGGTGCCCTGCGTGCAGCGGGCGGCGGTGTTGCCGCTGACGGTGGAATTCGTCAGCGCGAGGCTGCCGCCATTGGCCAGGATGCCGCCCGCATAAGCGTAGCCGCTGGTAGCGGTGGCGGTGTTGGCGGCGATCGTGGTATTGGCCACCGTGACGTCGGCGCCGTTCTGGATATCGATGCCGCCGACGTACCCGCTATTGCGCAGGATCTGGCTATCCGCGATCGTGAAGGAACCCAAGGTAAGAGTGAGGCCACCATCGCCGTCGATCTGGCTGTTTGTATTGTCCGCGATCGTCGTGCGCGAAATCGTCCCCGCCTCCGATACGCCAGAGAGCGACAGCATGTATGGGGTTCTTCCGCTGTTCCCACTGATGGTGCTATCGCTGATCGTCACCAAGTAATTGCCGAATGCCTGCTAGCGCGCACCCCCCGACCACCCCGAATCCTGGGTCGAGTATGCCTGTCGTGCCGGTGATCGCGCTATTGGTCATCGTCAGAGGAGATTCAGGTCTACCGTGCAGCCAGCTTGTGCACGATTGTTCGCCATCGTCGCGTGATCCAGCACCACGGCCCCGCCCTGGCTGACGGTCTCGCCGCCCGCGACTGCCCCGCCGCGATCGCCGGCCGTGTTCCCGCTGACCGCACTGTTCGATACCGTCACCGTCGCGGCGTTGCCGACATTGAAGATGCCGCCGCCGCTCCCGATGCCCCCGTCCGGTCCTCCGTCGTGACACCCGGATCGACCCGGGATACAGGTAGCGGTGTTGCCGCTAATGGCGCTGCCGCCCTGGATGATGAGCGTGCCTTTGTTGTAGATGCCGCCGCCCGACCCTCCATCGGTGCTGTCGCCGGCCTGATTTCCGCTCACTGTCGTGCCGGTCAGTGTCAGGGTGGTGCTCCCCGCCGAATAGATACCGCCCCCGAAGCCATTGGCCTCCTGGCGAGGAAGGGAATTGGGGTCGTAGAGTTCCTTTACGAAGTTGTTCTGCACGACGGCATTGATCAGGGTGAGCTGGCCGCCGTTATAGATACCGCCGCCGTTCTGCAAGGGTGCGGAGCCGTTCTCAATCGTTAGTCCGCTGATCGTCACGGCCGCAGCGCCGATCGTCAGGCCCCGGCCCGCCTGGGCGGCATCGAGGATCGTCGTCGCCGCGCCTGCGCCGGAGACGGTGAGGCTCTTGGTAATAGCGATATCGTGCTCGGTGTAGGTTCCGGCCGCGACGGCGATGGTGTCGCCGCTCGCCGCCTGGCCGACGGCATAGCCGATAGTCCGGCAGGGGCTCGAGAGGCAATTATTGCCGCCGTCTGTCCCGCCCGGCGCGACGCTTCGTGTCGCTGCCAGTACGGCGCTTGTCCCGATGAATGTTGTGCAGATGCCGGTAAAGATCGCGATGCAGAGTGTCCAGCGCCCGAATGTCCCGCACGGCAGTCGGCATCCCATTGTGTTGTATTCTCCCCGCGAACGACAAAGCACCCCGGCGTTGTATGGACGAGAACATCCCATCCAACAGAAAACAGCAGCAACGCCAATATTAGTAAACGACTGGGGGAGTGAAAATGTGACGCGGGAATCGCTCAACGTTTCAAGGCTCTTATGCGGGCGCTTATGAAGGACGCTGAAAGGGAGACGGATAGAAAGAAACGCAGATGACAGATGACACCAGTGATGCCGATGCCGTTGGGGCTGTCGCAAGAAGATTCCCTCTGACCGTTTGTTTTATGCGCCCGTTGGCTGCTACATAAACCGCACCGGCACGTGTTTGATGCCGCCGATGAAGCCGGAGCGGAGACGGAAATGCTCGCGTATTCATGATCGAGTCAAGGGAGAACTCGGAACCATGAGGAGGGATGGAGAAAGGCCGTTCCGCACGCGGAACCACGAACGATTATCAAGAATCCGCAGGCGTTGCACGCCGAGTCTATCCTCGCCGCTGGATTGCTACCGATGATGTCGCGATGCGGAGAGACGCCGAGCAGCTGCCCCTTCATCGACGATGAGAGGGCAGTTCCCGTGTGATGAGTTTCAGGTTAGTCATCGACCGTCGCTATTCGTGGGTGATCAATAGCCTTGCTGCTTCGGCAGGCCAGGGATCACGTCGGGCATGTCGATCGTCTCGGGTTGCTCGAAAGAGTACATGAAGATGGCGAACATCGGCTCGTCGCCCGTGTTCTGCAACCAGTGGGGCCACCCTGCGGGCTGGAACGCCACCTCGCCCGGCGCGAGATCGAAGAGGTGTTTCTCTCCCCCCGGACCGATCAGCCCCACCTGCGCCTTCCCGGAGACGATGTAGCTCAACTCGTTGGCGTTGGTGTGCAGATGCGGCTGGCGGATCGCGTGCGGGTCGAGTTGCAGAGTGAAGGCGGCCACGCCGCGCAAAGCCGGGAAAGCCGCCTTGTTCGCCCGGTGTACTAGTCCGCCCACGATCTGGGAGTCTGCAGCTCCGACGAGGCTGAACTTGTAGGGCTCGGCGTCCGCTGCTGTGATCTCGGTGGGCGACGGGCTACCCGGCGCCGGAGCAGCGAGGAGGCTGTGGGCAGTGGCGAGAGCCGCGCCCCCACCGACGACGAATGAGCGACGCGTGATCTGAGCCATTGCATTCCCCTTCGTTCCACAACGATCCGCAACAAGTTCATGGAGTAAGTATCACCACGGCGGGTCACGGGGTTATCACGAGCAACACGCACGCCTACAGGGAGAAAATTCACCGAGACGGAAGCATTTTCGGATTCATGGCATCGTCGCGGCTCATGATCGCACAAAGGGCGGCATTGTATGGCTATAACGCACAGCGAATAGGAAACGGGAGGGGCGGGCCTGGTGCGGCCTGCCCTCTGCTTTTGTCAGTATGTTCGGGCGATCTCCCTAGTCGTCGGTCTTGATGAAGTGCGGCGATGGACGGATCACACTTGCCCGAGGTGGAAGCGGTGTTTGAGACCTCGTTGCCGTCATTGCCGTCAGTTTCGTTATCGCGTACATGCGGGCTGATGGCGCCTGACGTGTCGATGGCGAATGTGCTGCCGGGTACCGTTGCCGGGAAATACCCCGCGCCCCTGATCTCGTTGCCGATGATCTTGTCGTTGTTGCCCACGTCTGCGATGCCTGCCTGGTAGGGAAGGCCGTTATTCACTTTGTCATTGCGGACTCGGTTGTCGGTGACGGAGATATTCGTCCGCGTTGGCGGGGCGCTGACGCCATCGGCAGCGAGATTTGTGAGCCATATGCCGAGCCAGCCCCAAGGCCGGGACATCGCGCTAGTCGAGGCAGCGGGACTTGCGGCACTCCCACATCAGGTGAGCGAGATTGCGTATCCGTGTTCTGCGCGCACCCTCAGGACAGCATGCGCCGATTCGGCTCATGCCGCTTTTACAGGCGCACTGGCCGTGGAGTGAACTGCACCGGCATGTGCTTGATGCCGCCGATGAAGCCGGAGCGGAGGCGATCGACCGGGCCGGCGGGCGCGATGTCGGGCAGGCGGGCGAGCAGGGTCTCGAACATCACGCGCAATTCGAGGCGGGCGAAGGAGGCGCCGAGGCAGAAATGCTCGCCGATGCCGAAGGCGATGTGCTCGTTCGGCATCCGGCCGACGTCGAACGTGTTCGCGTTCGGGAAGACCTCTTCGTCGCGGTTCGCCGAAGGGTACCAGAGCAGCACCCGCTCCCCGGCGCGCAGGGGCTGGCCGCCGAGTACCGTGTCCCGCGTCACGTAGCGCATCATGTGGGCGACGGGCGAAGTCCAGCGGAGGATTTCCTCGATGGCGGTCGGTCAGCAGCGCGGGGTCGTTTTGTAGCCGAGCGCGCTCCTCCGGGTGCTCGAAGAGGGCGAGCAGGCCGCCGGAGATGGCGTTGCGCGTCGTCTCGTTGCCCGCCAGGATGAGGAGTTGGCAGAAGAAGAGCAGTTCCTCCTCGGTGAGCGATTCGCCGTCCACCTCGGAGTGGACGAGGACGCTGACGAGGTCCTCTCGGCGCTCGTGCCGCCGCGCCTCGGCCTGCCGCTTGAAGTAGGCGAACATCTCCATGCGCGAGCGTGCCGCCGTCTCCGGCCCGCTGCCCGGCACCGTCTGGTATTCCGGGTCTTCGGAGCCGAGCCCCTGGTTGGTCAACTCGAACATCAGCGGCCAGTCCTCGTGCGGGATGCCCATCATCGAGCAGATCACCGCCAACGGAAGGAGCGCGGCGACATCGGTGACGAAGTCGCACGAGCCGCGCGGCGCGACATCGTCGATGATCTGCGTGGTGATCTCCCGCACGCTCGGTTCGAGCAGGGCGGTGGCGCGCGGGGTGAAGCCCTTATTGACGAGCCGCCGGAGCCGGACATGGCGAGGCGGGTCCGTGATAATCATCATCTTCCCCGCCCCGACCAGTGTGGACGGGTCGTCGGGGTTGGCCGCCATCGAGATGCCCTGCTGCGAGCTATAGGTCGTCGTATCGCGCGAGACGGCGATCAGGTCCGCGTACTTCGTGACGGACCAGAAGGGGATGAAGCGGTCGTTGCCCGGATTCCAGTGGATAGGCTCCTCGGCGCGCATCCGCCGCCAGATCTCGTGCTGCCGCCCCTGCACGAATATATCCAGGTTGGCGAGATCGACATCCTCGATCGGCAGGGAAGAGACCTGAGCCATCGCGGAACCTCCTTGAGTACGGCTTTCGATCGTGGGTCGCGGTGTCGTCGCTATTCTTCGATCAGCGAGATCGCCTGGCGCGGGCAAAACCGGACGGCTTCTTCGACTTTCGGTCGCAACTCGTCGCCGGGATGCTCGATCAGCACATGACTCTGGTCGTCGCTCCCCAACGTGAAGACCTCCGGCGCCGCGAGGACGCAGCGCCCGTGCCCCTCGCACCTATCGTAGTCAACGATCACTCTCATCTCGCCACACCCCCGAAAAGCAAAAGGCCCGACCGCGTGATGCGGCGTCTATGTTCGCAAAAGTCCGTGCTTGCATTGTACACGCGGTTGTCAATCGCCCGCGGAGATTGGGTGGCGCGTGTGGAAACTCATGCATCTCGTCGAAAAATGCGGCGGCGGCAGGCTTCTAATCTGCCGCCGCCATTCTGTCGGTCAACGGTGCACCGTCAAACATTCCGGTTCTCGCCCAGTGATGGGCATGTTTGTCCCACATTTCACAAAGTGCGCTATACTACGGTGCGATGGGTGATGAGATCGGACATCCTACCTCCACGGACGCCGCGCCAACCGGGCGGCGATTGCGCATTCTCACGGTCGAGCCGACCTATGGCGGGTCGCGGCGCGCGTTTGTCGAGAACCTGCTCAATTACAGCCGGCATGAGGTCGTCCCGTTGACGCTGCCCGCGCGTTTCTGGAAGTGGCGGATGCGCGGGGCGCACTATGAACTGGCACGGCTGCTCAACGAAATGCCCGGCGCCTTCGATCTCGTTCTGGCCGGGGAGATGCTCAACTTGCCCGCCTTCCTCGGCCTGACGCGGCACCGGCTGAAGGAGGCGCGGGTGATCGCCTATTTCCACACCAATCAACTCAGCTTCCCACTGCCGCCGTGGGAGAAGCGGGACGTGACGCTCCCGCTGGCGAACCTCGACGGGATGCTGGCGGCGGACGAGGTCTGGTTCAACACGGCGGAGCATCGCGACGAATTCCTCGAGGCGCTACCGCGCCTCTTGCGCGTCTTCCCCGAGTACCGCGCGCTGCATGTCGTCGATATCGTCGCGGCGCGCAGCCGGATCCTCGCGCCGGGGATCGACGTGGACGCGCTGGATGCCGAGCGGGAGGTTGCCCTCGCCACGCCGCTCGCGCCCGGCCCGCCCGTCATCCTCTGGAACAGCCGCTGGGACTACGATAAGCGGCCGGACATCTTCTTCGCCGCGCTGCGCGATCTCGTGGACCGCCGCATCCCCTTCCGCCTCGCGCTCGCCGGGACGAACCCGCACGGCCGCTCCCCGGAGTTCGAGCAGGCGCAGGAGGAGTTCGCCGCCCAACTGGTCCACTACGGCCAGCGCCCCTCGCGCGAGGAATACGCCCGCCTCCTCTGGCGCTGCCAACTGGTCGTCTCGACGGCGGAGCACGAGTATTTCCCGACCGGCGCGCTGGAGGCGATGTACTGCGACTGCATCCCTGTCCTGCCGAACACGCTCGCCTATCCATCGTTCGCGCCCGCCGCCAATCTCTACCGCCCCGGCGAGGTCGGCTCGCTCGCCGAGCGGATCGCCGCCCTGCTCCGCGCCCCGATCCTCCCCGACCCTGCTCCCTTCCGCGCCACCGCCGCCCAGCTTCGCCATCGCGCGCGTGATCGCCGCCTTCGATGAGGATTTGCACGCGTCGCGCTGGCCTAACCCCCCGGCCCCCTTCTCCGAGCTAGGAAGGGGGTGCCGCGATCGAAATATCGTGGCTTGTCGGTAAGGCCACGGCATCGCAGCGAGTCACCCCTCCCGTATCGGGAGGGGGCCGGGGGCGGGCAGGTGTATACTTCGTCACTGCCACGCAACGGCGCGTGGCGGGCATGGAAGCGACAAGCAAAGGGCGGCGCGCGGTATGAAAATTCTCCTGGCGGACGAAATGGGCTTCTGCTTCGGCGTCCGCCGCGCAATCGAAATGGTCGATCAACTCGCCGACGAGGGGAAATCCGTCCGCATGTTCGGCGATGTCGTCCACAACCCGCAGGTCGTGCGCGATCTGGAGGGGAAGGGTGTCAGCGTGATCACCGAAGTGCATCAGGCGACCTCGGACGGCGTGATGGTCATTACGGCGCACGGCGCTGCCCCCTGGGTGGCGGACGAGGCGCGCAAGGCGGGGACGGAGGTCGTCGATACGACCTGCCCGCTCGTCGAGAAGCCGCAGCAGATCGCTCGCGACCTCGCCCGGGAGGGCTACACCGTCGTCGTCTATGGCGACAAGAAGCACCCGGAAGTGAAGGGCATCGTTGGCTGGGCCGGCGAAGAACGCGCTGGCGACGAAGAGTATCGACGATTTGCCGTGGCATATCCGGCGCGACGCCGATGGCGCGTGGGCCGAGAAGCCACCGCGCAAGGTCGCCGTCGTCACGCAGACGACGAGCGAGATGGACGAAGTGATCGCCTTCGTCAACGAACTAACCGCGCTGGCGCTGCCGCTCGGCGGCGAGGTGCGCGTCGTCAATACGATCTGCAAGCCGACGACGGACCGCCAGTTAGCGATGCGCAATCTGGCGCGCGAGGCGGATGTCGTCCTCGTCATCGGCGGGCGGAAGAGCGCGAACACGAAGCACCTCGCCGAGATCGGCAACCATCTCGGCACGCCCTCTTATCACATCGAATCGGAGGATGAGATCGACCCTGCATGGATCGAGGGCAAGGATGTCGTCGGCGTCACAGCGGGCGCGAGCACCCCGGACGCCATCGTCGGCGAGGTCGTAGACTGGTTGATCGCCCGAGGCGGCACCCTGATGCCCCGCGAGACAGATGGGCGACCGCCCCGCTACGCATAGCACAGAAGTCCTCCAGACGTGAACCGCCAGGAGGCCAAGAACGCTGAGGGAATACATGCTACAGAGGACATAGAGAAGTCCTCAGTTTTATTGTGCCCTCTGTGGTAAATCCCTTCTGGTTTACGTGAAGGTGACAGTCGCGAGGATGGCGTCGATCTCGGCGCGGTGCGGGCCGATGGCGAGCGCCTCGAAGTCATACTCATTGTTGCCGTGATTGACGATCCAGAGCACGCCGTCGGTGCCCGTGCCGGTCGTCTGGTCCTTGCGTTTCGCGGTATAGGAAACGACCTTGCCGGGCTCGCCGCCGACCTTCGCGTCCGTGACCGGGCCGTTAGTGAAGGTGAACTGCGTGCTCTTGTTGCGCGCGTCGTTGGTCGCCTGCGTCTCCTCGGCGGGGGTGCCGCTCTGCGTATAGACATCGATATAGAGGGAGACATTGTCCGGGCCATCGAGTTCGAGGATGTTGCTCTGCGAGCCCGCGAGCGTTGTCGCCGTCCACCCGTTCGGATATTGCATCTTCACACGGCCATTCGGGTCCGTCCAGGTCTGGCTGAGTGCCGCGGCGGTCGTCGCTGCCGCCGTGCCTGGGCGGGCGCTGCCGGTGGGCGTCGGCGGCAATCCGCCCTGCCCGACCGTCGGCGAGACGGCGGGGCGACTCGCACTCGCGGCAGTCGTCGATGAGGCCCGGACGGCGGGAGTTGCGGACGGGGCGACGCGCGTAGCCGCGGCGGTCGGCGTCGCCACCGTCGATGGCGCGACGCTCGGAGCGGCCGGGCCGGCCGTCCCCGTCGCGGCGGAGGAGAGCGTCGCGAGGATGCCGCCGCCCGCCTGCGTCGCGAGCGCGACGGTCGTGGTGGTCGAAAGGGCGACAGCGGTACGGGCGGGCGTGGCCGTCGCCGCGCCGCTATCGCCCCGCTTCGCGAAGAGGAAGATGCCGCCGACAATCGCGAGCAGCGCGATCAGTCCACCGACGAGACCGAGGATGAGGCCGCGATTGCTCTTCTTCACTGGCGGGCCGGCGGGCGGCGGATAACCCGAGGGCGCGCCGTATCCGCCGCCATAGGGCGGTGGCGGGTAGCCACCATACGGCGGCTGGGGGAGCGGCTGCGTGCCGCCATATGCGGGAGGAGACGGTGGATACCCGCCGCCGTATGGTGGCGGCATCGCCGCCCCCGGATAGCCCGCGGGCGGGGGCGCCGGAGAGGGCGCGGTCGGGCCGGCCGGTGGATAGGCGGGCGGCGTGTTCCATGCCGTAGTCGGCTGCTGCGGCGGCGGTTGCTGCGGCGGCGGTCGCACCGGCGGCGCGGGCGGCAGGGGCGGTGGTTGCGGTGGAGGGCTCCCATAGAGCGGCGGGTTCGGTGGCGGGGGCGGGGGCCCGCCGGGGACGATCGTCGCGTCCGGGTCGCCGCTCGATGGAGAGGAGAGGCGTGTGCGGTCGTCGTCGTTCTCGGGCGTGCCGGGCGGCGCGTGATCGGACATGCTCTGCTCCCTTCGCTGCAATGAGCCGGTATCGACGAAGGGAGGTACCACAGCGGACACAGAGGACGCGGAGATTCCTTTTTGTCTCTCCCTCTGTGTCCTCCGTCCTCTCTATGCTCGATCCCTTCTTTGGCGTCTACTCTTTCTCGATCAGTGCAAACTCTGTCAGGAAAGGAACCAGAGAACGATCAGGATGAGGCCGATGATCGATGCGGGTCGCCAGAGGAGGCGGCGGACGCGACCGATGGAGATAGCCGTGGTATTCCCGCCCACGGTCTGCGCCGCGAGCGGGGGCGCCGTGAGCACCGGGCCCGCGAGGAGCAGAAAGACGGCGGCGCGCGCCAGGTCAATCCCGCGTGTCGGCGAGACGGCCCGCACCGCGTCGAAGGTCCACCAGAGGGCGAGGCCAAGGAGCAGGAGCGCGCCCGCGAAGAGGAGCGCCCCCGCGCTGCCACGTACCGGGAGCGCCGATCCATATTCGATCACGGCGACCGCGATATAGAGAACGACGAGAATCATAAAGACCGCGAAGACCGGATAAAACATGCCCTACTCGTTCCTTTGCGTGCGCCAACACCGGGGCGCAGTATAGCATGTGCCCGGTAGCGGCGGCTGAGGTTCCGCCAATCGTTAATACCGCCCAATGGTGAAAAGTTGCGTGCGAACTGATGTTCATCTTGCATGTGTACGTACACTAGTGTACGATACGCGATGCGGAGTAGACATAACCGCGGGGATGCACGATGGCAGAGCAAGTGAGCGACGAGCGCGGAGCCAATGCGCGCCCGCGCGTACGGCGTGACAATCGGGGCGATGGAAACCGGGCGGTGGAATGCGCTGACCGATGTGCCGGGCGTGCGCGTCGGGCATTGCACCGTCACGTTTCGGTGACGGGCGCGCTCGTCCCCGGCCAGGGCCCGGCGCGCACCGGCGTGACGGCGATCCTCCCGCACGGCGGCAACCTCTTCCGCGAGAAAGTGCCCGCCGCCAGCCACGTCATCAACGGCTTCGGCAAATCGATCGGCCTCGTGCAGGTGGACGAACTCGGCACGATCGAGACGCCGATCCTGCTCACGAACACCCTCAACATCCCGCGTGTCGCGGACGCGCTGATTGATCACATGCTGACCGTCGAGCCGCGCATCGGCATCCGCACGTCGAGCGTCAATCCGGTCGTGATGGAGTGCAACGACGGCCACCTGAACGACATCCAGGGGCGGCACGTCCGCGCCGAGCATGTCCAGCGGGCGCTCGCGGAGGCCGCTGATGGCCCGGTCGCGGAGGGGAGCGTCGGCGCGGGGACGGGGATGATCGCCTTCGGCGTCAATGGTGGCATCGGCACGGCGTCGCGCGTGCTGCCGGCGCCGCACCCGCGCTACACCGTCGGCGCGCTCGTCCTCGCCAATACCGGGCGACTGGACGATCTGCGCATCGACGGCGTTCCGGTCGGGCGGGAATTGGCGGCGACGCGGGGCGAGTGGGCGGACGGAGCCGGACGACGGGAGCATCATCATCGTGCTCGCCACCGACGCGCCGACGACGACGCGGCAACTGCGCCGCCTCGCCCGGCGTGCCGCGCTCGGCCTCGGCAGGACGGGCGCGACGGCAAGCCACGGCAGCGGCGACATCGCCCTGATCTTCAGCACGCACGCCGCGAACCGCATCCCGCATCAGCCCGAGCGGCCCGGTGCGCACGATCGAGGCGATCGCCGAGGACGGCCCGCTGATCTCGCTGCTCTTCGCCGCCGTCATCGAGGCGACCGAGGAGGCGATCATCAATGCGCTCTTCGCGGGCCGGGGCATGACCGGCCGGGACGACCACGCCGTGCCCGGTTTGCCGGTCGAGCGCGTGCGTGCGATCCTCCGGGCGCACGGACACGCGGTGGAGCAATCGCGCCTCCGGTGGGTACGGAGATGAACAGGGAAGGATCACAGGGACGATGGGACAGTCGCGACTGGCGCGTTGGGCGGCATGGTGGGCGCTCGTTGCCCTCGCTGCTCTTGCCGCTGACGGCGCGGGCCGAGCGCGCGAGAGCGCCGCACTCGCCCGCCGACGCGCGCCGGAGGTCACCGCGCCCGCCGCGTGCGTCGTCGAACTGGCGACCGGGGCGATTCTCTGGGGCCGCGACATCCACACGCCGCGCGCCCCGGCGAGCGTGACGAAGATGATGACCGCGCTCGTCGCCGTCGATCTCGCCCCGCTCGATACGAAAGTCACCATCCAGGAGAGCGACCTCGTCGGCGAATCGAGCATGGGACTGGAGAGCGGCGAGACGCTGCCGCTCGAAGCGCTCTTCTATGGGCTGCTCCTCCCCTCCGGCAACGACGCGGCGACGGCGATCGCCCGCACGCTCGGCAAGCAACCCGGCGACACGGACGCCGACGCAGAGCGTGCAGCACTTCGTGGACAAGATGAATGCGAAGGCGAAGGCGCTCGGCACGACGGAGACGCATTTCGCCAATCCGCACGGCCTCGACGAACCGAACCACCTGACGAGCGCCGCCGACCTCGCGCATGATCGGCGCGGCCTTCGCGGCCAACCCGACGCTGATGCGGATCGCCGGCACCGTCACCTACGACGGCTTCGGCCACACCGTGCATTCGACGAACAAACTGCTCTACGACGGCCGCTTCCCCGCCGTCATCGGCGGCAAGACGGGGCAGACCGACAACGCGGGCTACACACTGGTCGAGATCGCCAACCGCAACGGTCGTCTCATCCTCAGCGTCGAACTCGGCACGACCGCCGACGCCTTCTGGACCGACGCGATGCATCTGCTCGCCTACGGCTACGCGACCGCCGCGCCCGACACGCCGCACACCTCGCGCTCGCAGTCACGTCGCCGCTGCGCGACCGGGCCGGTACACGCGATGTCGCTCGCGCAGATCGCGCGGCACCGCGGACACCAGCGATGCGCCAACCCTCGACGCACGACGCTGACGCTCCCGGCCACGCATCGCTCCGGCCAGACGATGATGCGTGCGATTCGTGCTGCTCGGTCTGCTGGCGGCGGTCGCCCTGCGCGTATCGTCTACGCGCGCCGCGCGGCGATGCGCCGCACGCTCGCCGAGATGAAGGAGGAGTGGCACAAGGGGCTCGCGGACCCGCCGCATCTCGTCGCCACGACGCCGATGCCGATCATCCCCCGCGATCCCAACGGCGCGGCGCCGTCCGTCTCGTCGCGCTGGGCGCAGGCGGGCGTCCATCTGCCGAAGGGCGAGCTGGAGGTGGCGCGGGCCTATGCCTTGCAAGCAGTCCGGCAGTCGAGCAGCGGCGGTCGCTTGGCGGCGCAGCAGGCATTCAGGCACGCCGTCGCGCTCGAATCCCCGACTCGAATGGGGCGCGATCCCCGGCTTCTGGGAGATGCCGCCGATCGCCTACGCGGACCTCGCGACGGCGATGATCGAGGCGGGCCATCCCTCCATCGCCCGCTCGATGCTCACCGTCGCCGCCCTCGCCCACCCGCGCCACCCGGACCTCCGCGCCATCGAGGCCCGCCTGAACCGGCGCGCCAACGTGCCGCCCACCTACGCGACGGTCAGCCACCGGCAATGACGATGCGCGTGCAATCGAGCCACGCGATACCCGCGCGCATGATCGCCCAACGACACGTCGCTTCCGGTGCTGCGGCAGGTGATCGTGACGCCGCCCGCCCCGTATGCGCTCGACCTGACGATGACCGCCCTCGCCCGCTTCCCCCGCCTGGTCAATCGGTGGGACGGCACGACCTATCGCCGCCTCTTCGTGCGGGACGGTACGTTCGTCGAAGTCGCCGTGCGGGAAGAAGGGTCGGTCGCCGCGCCGCGTTTGCTGTTCACGTTCGCCGGCCCGGCGCAGGCTCCCGCGTCGCTCCTCGACGATCTACAGGGATATGTTGCGCGCATGATCGGCGCGGATGACCGGATCGCGCCCTTCCTCGCTGTCGCCGCCCGCGATCCGGTCATTGGGCCGCTGGCGGAGGCGCTGCCCGGCTTGCGACTCTTCCGCAAGAGCGGTGTGGTCGAGGAAGTGATCGTCAACATCCTCGCGCAGCAAATTTCGCTCCCCTTCGCCTATCAGTGCAAGGCCCGCCTCGTTGCGGCATACGGGCCGCGCCTCACGGTCGGCGCGACGACGCGGTACGCGCTGCCGACGCCCGCGACCCTCGCAACGATCACGCCGGAAGCCGTCCGCCCGCTGCTCATCTCGCGGCAGAAAGCGGCGGCGATGCGCGCCTTCGGCGAGGCGGTCACCTCTGGCGCGCTCGATCTCGACGCACTCCCCGGCATGAGCGACGCGGACGCGACCGCCGCCCTGACGGCCGTGCGCGGCATCGGCCCGTGGACGGCGCACTGGACGCTCGGGCGGACGCTCGGGCGCGGCCATATCGTGCCGGTCGGCGATGTCGGCGTGCAGGCGATGCTCGGCCGCGCCTACGGCCTCGGTCGCAAGATGACGCCCGACTGAAGTCCGGCAGTGGGCGGATGGCTGGGGCGAGCACGCGCTCCTCGCCGCCATCTATCTGATCGTCGGCACATGGCGCGGCTTGGTGCGCTGACCAGCGACGAACGGTTACTCGGGCGGATGGTATTCGACTTGCCCCGGCCATTGCGCGAGAGCGAGCACGAAGCGCGGCGCACGATTGGGGCACGCCCGGCGACACGCATCTACGTAGTTTCCACCACATCGGTGACGGAATCGTGTGCCGCCGTGTAAATGACACGTACGTAGTTACACGGATGATTCCCGCACGGTCGCACACTAAGTAGATCGCCATCTTCGTCTGGAAGGGGTATGCTGACGTTCTCGGATGAGGAGGTCAGCGATGTCCCTTGTGCTCTCGGACACCGAGCGGGCGGCATTGGTCGCTGCGGCGGCCCACGAACGGCGCGTCCGGCAGTGGCGGCGGTATCAGGCGATCCTGCTCGTCGCCGACGGGAAAGCGCCGCAGGAGGCGGCAGCCAGCGTCGGGTGCAGCCGGGCGAGCGTCTACAGTTGGCTCGCGGCATGGCGGGATGGCGGCCTTGCTGGGTTGGTCGAAGCGCCCCATCCGCCGCCGATCCAGGCGCACGCCGCGCCACTGGAACAGTTGCTCACCGGGCTGCTTGGTGATGATCCGCAGCGGCACGGGCACCACACAACGGGGTGGACGGTCGCGCTCTTGCACGGCGAGGCACAGGCGGCAGGCATCCGCGTCAGCGGGCACACCGTACGCCGGGCGGTGCGCCGGTTGGGCTGGCGGTGGAAGCGACCGAAGTACGTGCTCGGGCGGCCCGACCCGGCGTACGACGAAAAAAAGGGGCGATAGTGGCGGCCATGGCACAGGCGCTCGCGGCGGGAGGTGCGGTCTGGTTCGCGGACGAGACAACATTGCGCGAGTTCCCGCCCCTCCGGTCTGCGTGGGCACGGCGCGGCGAGCAGGCGGTGGTGACGATCAGCGGCAGGAACAGCCGTCGCGTGCTCCACGGGGCGATCAACGTGGTCACGGGCGAGTCGGTGCGGGTGGTACGGGAGCGGAACCGGGGGGCAGACAGCGCGGCGCTGGTCGCGGCATTGGCGGCACGGACTGCGGCGGGGAAGAGTCTGCTCGTCTGGGACAACGCGCCGCCGCACCACACGCGGCTGGCACGCGAGACGGCGGAGGCGACGGGGATCGCGGTGCTGCCGTTGCCGTTCCGTTCGCCGGAGTTGATGCCGTGCGAGGATGTGTGGCGGGAGATGAAACGGGTGGTGGCGGCGAACCGGGCGTATACCGACGTGGACGAACTGGCGACGCGGGCGGTGGCGTGGCTAGATGACCGCTCGCCCGATCAACTCCTGTCCATCGCCGGGTTGCGGTCGTCCAAGTTCGATTGGTTACCGACGTAAGGGGCTTCCTTAGTGTCAATGCGGCATTGATCGTGGCGGTCGCGGGACTGATCGGCGTCGCGCTCTTCTCACGCGCGCAACGGGGTGGCGCATGACACTCCTCGTCTCGCTCTTCGGCCACTTCGTCCTCATCAGCCTGCTCGCCTTCGGCGGCGGCCAGGCGGCGCTGCCGCTGGTGGAGCGGATCACCGTCGCGGAGCAGGGCTGGGTGACGGGCGCGGACTTCTCGACCGCCGTCGCCTTCGGCTCCATCACGCCGGGCCCGGTGCTGATTACCGCGACCTTCATCGGCTACCGAGCGGCGGGGGTGCCCGGCGCCCTCGTCGCGACGGTCGGCGTCTTCATCGCCCCGTGGTTCCTCGCGACGGGATCGGTGCATCTGCTGCGCGGCTCCGCGCGACAGTCCTGGCTCCGGGCTTTCGGTAAGGGCGCTATCCCCGCGAGCGTGGGGCTGCTCGGCGTGGCGGCGCTCAATCTCGCGCGCGAGTATGTGACACACTGGTCCTACCTATTCATCACGGCCGCCGCGCTCGTTCTCTCGCTGCGGACGAAGCTGCATCCCGTCGTGCTGCTCATCGGCGGGTGCGCGCTCGGGGTGGTGATCGGCCACTTCCACCCGATAAAGGTGCGGGTAGACACGCGGTAATATTCTATGACGGCAGTGATTCACGACGCCCCAGACCCCGTGAACGACGCGCCGCCGGGAGAGCATTGCAAGGCTCATCGTCCGCCGTCATCGCTCCTGTCCGCAACGGGTAGAGATAGTCCAGAATGCCGTCCGCCCTGCCCGTTGAACGTGGCCGGCAACGTTTTGATGGTCGTTCGGTCGGCGGCGTTTCGCGGCAATCTTCGCCGGAAACATGCTTGGTGTCAGAATGGCGACAAAGAATCGACCCCACCGCACACCGCAAAGGCGCGGCTGACGGCGGCGGTACGGCTCGGTACGTCCAGTTTCGCGTAGATATGCTCCAAGTGTTTCCGCACGGTGCGTGTGCCGCAGCCGAGCAGCGCGGCAATCTCCTGATCCGCCTTGCCGCGCATCACCCAGAGTAGCACCTCCGCTTCTCGTGGGGAGAGACCGAGCGGCGCGAGCATCGCTGCCGAGGGCACGGCGCGCTCCTCATGCAGCAGGAGGAGATGATCCTCGCCCTCGGCGACGCGGCGCACGACGAGCCGTCCCCCGCCCCCGCGATGATGAGCGGCATCGGCGCGGGCGGGGCATCGCCACATGTGCGCGCGTGCCGCGCGTGATCTCGCAGCCAGTTCGCAAGCGTCTCCGGCAGGGCATCGCCGCCGATCGTCGGCGGGAAATACGCGCGCAGGAGATCGCGCGCCCGCGCCGTCGCGAGGCGCGCGCGCCCGTCCGCGTCGAGCATCACGACGGCACGCTCCGCCGCGTCGAGCGTGGCCTGCAGTGCGCTACCCATGCGCGCCGCGCGGTACGCCTCCGTGACATGCGGTCGCAGGAGATCGAGCAGGGTCCGGTCGCGCTCCGTGAAGGGCGTCCGCCCGCGATTGACGCCGATACCGACCATGATGTCATCGGGCGATGGGAGCGCGAATCCGATTTGATCGAAGGCGTCGATCGGGCGATACACCTCGGCGTAGGTGCTCGTCCGCATGAATTCCCGGCGCGTCGCGAAGTCGGAGATCTTGTAGGTGCGCCCGTCGCGTGTCGCGCGGCGGTGGACGACGAGCGGGTGCTCGTGCGCGCAGCGCGCCGCAATCTGGTCCATGCCGGGCAGCATCGCGTCAGGCGGATCGACGGCGATGGCGAGGGTGCTGCGCTGGCGCAGGTCGACGACGATACAGCCGTGCCGGATGCCGGGGACGACCCGCCCGACGGCCTGTACCGCCGCTGCGGGGAAGGCGGCGAGCGTGCGGTATGCGAGCAGGTCCCGCGATGCCTCGAGGAGCGCGGTGAGGTCGGCTTGGCGGAGACGTTCCACTGAACCATTTCCTTGCCCGGACATTGGCCGCCGGTACGCTGTTTCGTCGGTGCCGTGACGCACAGCATATGACGGCTACCCGCAACCGTCAAACCGCGCGATATACGTCGTTTTCCGTATTGATTCGCTTCGTGCAGTGTACGAGAGTGTCCGTGTGTCGTGCGTGCGCCATGGAGGCGCAAAGGCCGATAGTGCCTGGGCAACACTATATGAAGCGGGGGTGTGCGATGCGGCAATGGACGGTGGCGGCACTGGTTGCGGCGATCTTGCTGGCGGCGCTGCCCCCGCTCACGGCGCAGCACGCGCGCCCGCATCCCCGCCCACCGTGGCGGCGGGCAGGCCGCGCCATGCCCGCCGCGCTCCTGCCGCGCGTGAATGCGTCCTTCGCGGCGGATGACCCGGCATACGCCGTAACCGCGCTGCCCGAGGAGGCGGCGACGCTGCCGGGCGGCGAACCCGGCGCACCGCCTGACGACGACCTTCGCCCCGGACGGCGTCACCTTCGCGGGGCAAGACGATGCGCGCTGGTCGCTGCGGCTCGCCGCCGTCGGGGCGGGTCCTCCGCGCCGGCGGTCGCGCCGGTGATGACGGGGCAACGGGTGGAATATCGCCGTGGGGACGTGACGGAGTGGTACCTGAACGGCCCGCTCGGCGTGGAGCAGGGCTTCACCCTCGCCGCCCCCCAAGCGTCCGGCGATACGCTCGCGCTGACGGTGATGGTTGGAGCCGGGGCCACGCCACGCTTCGAGGGCGGCGCGGTGACGCTGGCGACCAGGCGGCGAGTGGGCATACGGGCATCTGCTGGTGACGGACGGGACGGGGAAGCCACTGCCCGCGCGGCTGTCGGTCACGGGCGGCGGCAATCGCGATCGCGGCGGACCTCGCGGGGGCAGCGTACCCGGTGACGGTGGACCCGCTCATCGCAACGAAGACGCTGACTGCCAGCGACGGCGCGATCGGTGATCGCTTCGGCATCTCGGTGGCGATGAACGGTGACGGGACAAGGGTTGTCGTCGGGGCGTACGGCCAGAAAATCGGCGCGAATGGCAATCAAGGGGCGGCATACGTCTATAGTGGGACGAACTACGCGACCGAGACGAAACTCGTCGCCAGCGACGGCGCAACGTACGATCTCTTCGGCTCCTCGGTGGCGATCAGCGGCGACGGGACGAAAGTGGTCGTCGGGGCGCCAGCAAGCAGATCGGCGCGAACAACTTCCAAGGGGCGGCATACGTCTACAGCGGGGCAAACTACGCGGCCGAGACGGAACTCGTCGCCAGCGACGGCTCGACGGACGACCACTTCGGCATCTCGGTGGCGATCAGCGCCGACGGGACGAGGGTGGTCGTCGGGGAGGTACCCGATTATCAGGTCGGCGCCACCGTGGTCCGGGGGGCGGCATATGTCTACAGTGGCAGCGCCTACGCAACGGTTCAGAAGCTGACCGCTAGCGACGGCGCGGTGTACGATACCTTCGGCTCCCCGGTGGGGGTGAGTGACGACGGGACGAAGGTGATCGTTGGGGCGTCTCGAAGAAGGTTGGCGTGAATGCCCGTCAAGGCACAGCCTACGTTTATAGCGGGACGAACTACGCGACCGAGAGGAAACTCGTCGCCAGCGACGGCGCCACTTACGATCTCTTCGGCTCCTCGGTGGCGATCAGCGGCGACGGGGCGAAGGTCATCGTCGGGGCGCCCTCCAAGAATTCCGCCCGAGGGACGACCTACGTCTACAGCGGGGTCTCCTTTGCCGTCGAGCAGCGACTGACCGCCAGCGACGGCGCGGCGAACGACAACTTCGGCTCCTCGGTGGCGACCAGCGGCGACGGGGCGAAGGTGATCGTCGGGGCGACCGGGAAGAACGGGTATCGCGGGGGGGCATACGCCTACGACGGCGCGAACTTCGCCACCGAGCAGACGATCGACGGCGCGAGCGGTGACCTCTTCGGCAACTCGGTGGCGATGAGCGGCGACGGCACGCGCGCCATCGCCGGGGCGCCCGGTACATACGACTTCAGCGTGGGGTACCCCCGAGGAAAGGCATACCTCTTTGTCTTTGTCGCACCGACCGCGTCGCTCACCCAGATCGCGCTCACGGTCGCCCCAGGCGGCGCGCTCAAGGTGGGCGAGACGGCACAAGTGACGGCGACCGGCACGTATGCCGATGGCAACACGCGGGATATCACGAACGAGGTAACGTGGATCTCGGACAAGCCAGACGTGGCGAACCTGGGCAACAGCCCTGGCGACCACGGCAAAGTGATGGCGAAGGCGGGCGGCGCGGCGACGATCACCGCCACGCTGGACGGGATAATGAAGCAAATCACGGTGACGGTGAGCGCGCCGATCCTCACGGGGGTGCAGCCCGCCCCGGTACCGGCGGGCCGACCACCGGGAGCGAGCGCACCCCTTTCGCCGTTGACAGCGCCGAGCCCGACACCGAACCCGCTGCCTGTCGGCCGGTGATCGCAGTCGACGAGCGTTGAGCATTGGGGAGAATACGTCAACGAGGGGAAGAGGGGATCTCCTTCCCCTCGTTTGGTGTTTCGCTGCCATAGCGGCAAATCCTTAGTGAGTTAACGACGACGCGCCCCCGATAGAGGATCGGGGGCGCGGGTCACATTTGCCGTAGGTGCCCATCGCATCGGTGGTGGTGTTCCGCCGAGTTGATCGGGCTAGGCTTGTGAGGCGGGTGACATCACCGTGGTGATGCCCGTCAAAAGAGGAAATCAGAGGGGATATATCTATCGCCAACACCCGGGATGGGTGTGAGGCTGCTTCTCTGAACACCTCAAGCCAGCGGACCAGCAAGGTATCCGTATGTTAAGTCCGGTCAACGTCGATTGCGTCTCCCGGTTTGTGAACATTGTCACTATATCATGCGTACCCGCCCCGGTCAACCCTTCCGATGGTCGGTATCTGAACCCATACCTTTGGACAGGTTCGCATGAGCGAATGTGCGACACACGGAAACTATACGCACGATTCATACCACGATCCATCGCACAGAACGTCGCAGGCCGTGCGCTTATTCCGCGAGTCTGCCCAGCGACTCCGCCAGTTGCTTGAGACGCGCCGCATTGACGGCGTAGTACTTCATCCCGTTGGCGGGGCGCACGCGGACGATACCCGCCGATTCAAGCATACTCAGGTGGCGCGAGACCGCCGACTGCGAGATGCCGAGCCGCGCCACGACCTCTTGCGCGTAGAGTTCGCTCTCCCGCAGGATGGCGACGATGCGCAGGCGGGTGCCGTCCGCCAGCGCGCGCAATGCCGCGAGGTCCGCCTGGGCGATCGATTCTTCCGCCGCGCGGCCGTTGCGCGCCGGGCGACCGAGCGGGCGCGTCGCGTCGAAATAGACGACCAGCTCCGGCGGGTAGAGGACGTAGGAGAGATACGGCCCGAGATGCGCGCAGGGCACAAAGGTCGCCCGCTCCACCTCGCGCGCGGCGTGCTCGATCTCCGGCGGCAGACGGTTGCCGGTCATATCCGCGAACGCTGCGTCGAGATACGACTCGTGCAGCCGCTCCGCCCGCTCCGCCGCGCCATGCAGCGGCTCCCGCGCCGCCGCGAAGTCCGCCGCGTGGAACCGCTCCTCATAGGCATCGTAGAGCGCGAGCACCGCCGCCTTCAACCCCGCCGGATGGAGGGCGAGGGCGACAATTTCGTCCAGTTCCGCTCGCGTGATGCCGGGAGCGAGGAAGCGCTCCCATGCAGCGCGATCGCCGTCCGCCGGTTCGGGCAGCGGGTCGCTCTGGTCGTGCTGCACGCGCCGCAGTGCCCGCTTGAGTGCGTTCAGGTACCACAGAGGGGATTGCCGCGCGAGGTAGGCGCGGTACGTGGCGTACGTCGCATCGCGATGCCCAGACCCGAGCGGATCGAAAGGCATCAGCAGTTCCTCGGCGAAATAGATGTTGCGACCCGAGGAGCCGTAGAGAGTCTCAAGCGTACTGACATGCTTTGGGTCGAGCGCGTCGCGCGTCGCGATGCACCACGCATCCGCCTGCGCCCCCATCTCCGGCGCGCGATAGACGAGGACGAGTGTTACGACGAAATCGAGCGGTGCGGAGACGAGGAATTCCATCGTCAGCGTCGGCCGCCCGACCAGCAATTTGCCCATGCCTGCGCACCCCTTCCCGCAGCCCGACGGTCGCGACGGCCCATGCAATCACGCGGTTATGCGGGTATGACGATAGCAGCACACCCTTATGCCGTCAAGCGCATAAGGTAGTGGGCAGTGGGCAACGGGCAGCGGTGGGTGGTAGGGGCGCATCGCACGCGCCCTCGATTGCTGGTTATCGGTCAGCCAAGGCGGGCATGGCGTTGGCGGCGTGGCCGCGAGCGACACCGATGGCGGCGATCAGCGTGGCGAGGGTCATCGCGCCAACGATGGCGAACCAGATGAGCAACGTGCCGAGAGTGAATGCGTGCGGCGCGACTTGATGCGCAACGATCCCCCAGCCGATCATGCCGCCGACGGTCACGATCATCGCCATCGCAGCGATAGTGGCGGGCAGAAGGGCGAATCGATACGGCTCGATGACGATGCGCACGCCTATCGCGCGGAACCGTTGCATGCGGATCTCGCTCCGCGTCACCGCTGTCGCGACCGCCGCCGTGCTCGCGATCGCACCAATGATAAAGAGGATGGTATTCATCGCAAGGAATGGATAATTCCCGCTACGCGGCGATGCGGCCACCACCAGCAGGCCGAAAAAGAGCGCCTGGACGACCAGTGCCAACGCGGGGACAGCGAGCAGCCCCAGGATGTCGCGGCGTTTGTGCGCCAACGCAAAGGCGAGCGTCGCGAGGCCGATGGGCAGGCCACCGGCGATTACCGCCGCGAGCGACACCGCCGCCCCCGCCTGAATAAAAAGCCAGCAGGCAGAGAGCGGTGCATGCGCATCCATCGCCGGGATAAACGCGCTGTCGTCCACCGTGCCGTAGAAGGCGAGGCCCGCGACGACGAAGGTGATGTAGGCACAGAAGAGGGTGAGCGCCGTCGTCCGCAGGGCGCGAAGGCGCTGCATTGCCCGCGCGCCGACCGTCTCCCCCACCGGAGAGAGGTGTGCCCGCAGGTGGGCATCGAGCGCACCGAGCGCTACATCGAAGGTGACAGCGGCGGTGACGGGCTGCTGCTCCAAAAGGGCGAGGAACTCGTCGCCGTATCGCTCGCGCCAGCGACGCGGGTAGAGGCGGAGGAGCGTCTGCCGGTTCATCGCGCCTCCAGCCGTCGCAGGCCCGCCACCGCGACGGTGTCGAGGCTCGTCAAGTGCTCGCGCAGGGCGGTCGCGCCCGCCGCCGTCAGATGATAGGGCCGGCGGCGGTCGTCCGCCGGGAGCGGCGCGATCAGGCCACGCTCTTCGAGCCGCGCCAGCGCGCCGTAGAGCGTGCCCGGCCCGAGCCGCACCCCGGCAAGCGCCGCGATGTCTTCCATCATTGCATAACCGTGCTTCGCGCCCCCGGCGAGGCTCGTCAAGATGAGCAGCGCGGGATCGGAAAACCGCGCCAGCCCGGAGAGTTCGTCCTTCATCGCTACCCCATTACTACGTCACGCGGTATATCGCCCGGCGTTATAGTACGAGGTGGTATGCGATCTGTCAACCGGCAGCGTTCGACCGGGCGCTCCTCAGCCCGCGCACGCCCGGATGACGTTCTGGACCGAGGCCAGTCCGGGGCGGGCAGGGACAACGCGGACAAGCGCGACATCCAACCCCACGGCGAGGCGACGGAATGCCTCCGCCGCACCCGCCGCTGCGCCGAAATAGCCGACCATGCGGAGCAACTCGCGCGGGAAAGCATCGACCACTTCCTCCGCTGGCGCGCCGCCGTCCCGTCGTGCTTCGAGGTCGGTGAGGGCGTCGTCGAAGCCCATCCGGGCGAAGTGGGCGCGGTATCCCTGATCTTTCCGCGCGCCGGGCCGGGCGAGGGCGTATCCCATCACCGCCCGCGTGAAGGCGCGCCGCGCCGCATCCTCGTCTTCGTCTACGCAGATGCGGATGTACTCGACCATCTGAATCGCCGACGGATCGCGCCCCGCCTTGCGCGCACCCTCGGCGACGCGCTCGCGGCTCCAGGCGATCTGCTCCGGCGTACACCAGTTGAGCGCCGCGCCGTCCGCCGCCTCCCCCGCCAATCGCAGCATCTGCGGCCCGAGCGCGCCGAGCATCACCGGCACCCGCGGGCGCTCCCATGGCCAGTCGAGTTGCACGCCCCTGAGCGTCACCGTCCGCCCCGTGTAGTCCACCCGCTCGCCCGCCATCAATGCGCGGAGGGTGACGAGGTAATCGCGCATCAGCGCGATGGGCGGGTGATCCGGCAGGCCGTAGCTGGCGCGGTATTCTGGGCTGGTGATGCTGCCGGTGCCAACACCGAGACTGAAGCGACTCCCCGTTAGTTGCCCCGTCGTCGCCGCGACACTGGCCAGCGAGGGCACCGCCCAGAGCGGCACCGGCACGACCGAGATGCCCGTCTTGAATCCGGTCGCGCCCGCTGCTTCCGCCGCTTCTGTCCATTGCACGCAGGTATGGAACGCGTCCGGCGCAAAACCGGCGGGTGTCCAGGCGCTCGTGTAGCCGAGTTGCACCGCCTCCGCAATCGCCTGCCGATGCTCCGCGAAGGTGAGCCGTGCCGTCTGGTCCAGGCCAATGCCGATTTCCATTTCTTCGCCTCCTTGCCGCTGCATTGGTGAAACACATCTCTGCGACGAGCGTACACCATCCGAGACACGGTTGATACGGGGTGATCGCGACGCATATCCGCCGATCACCGTATAGACAAATCTGCGCGCGGCGCGGATGATGCGGGCACGTCAGGCAATTCGACAACTGCTATCCCCGCACGCGGAAGGAGTACCGATATGTCCAATGTGCTCGCGCAGTTCGTGGACGATCTCGTCGCCGGTCGGATTACGGTGGTGGACCTTACGCAGCCGCTCAGCCCGGAGACGCCGGTGATCGCCCTGCCGCCGATTTTCGGGCCGTCGCCGGGGCTGACCGTCGAGGAGATTTCCCGCTACGACGAGAAAGGGCCCGGATGGTACTGGAACACGCTCCATCTCGGCGAACACACCGGGACGCACTTCGACGCCCCGGTCCATTGGATCACCGGCAAGGACCTGCCGGATAACACGACCGACACCATCCCGGCGCGCCGCTTCATCGGCCCTGCCTGCGTCATCGATGTCTCGCGGGAGTCGGCGGCGGACGCCGATTTCCTCCTCACACCGGAGCGCATCGAGGCATGGGAGGCCGAGCATGGCCGCATCCCGGCGGGCGCGTGGGTACTCCTGCGCACCGACTGGAGCAAGCGCACCGACGTGAAGGAGTTCTTCAACGAGGACGCGAGCGGGCCACATACGCCCGGCTTCCATAAGAGCGCCTCGGAATTCCTCGCCCACGAGCGGGATGTGCTCGGCGTCGGCGTCGAGACGGTCGGCACGGACGCCGGGCAGGCGGGCGGCTTCGATCCGCCCTTCCCCAATCACACGACGATGCACGGCGCGGGGAAGTTCGGCCTCGCCAGCCTCTGCAACCTCGACCGGTTGCCTCCGACCGGCGCGGTCGTCATCGCCGCCCCGCTGAAGATCGTCGGCGGCAGCGGCAGCCCCGTCCGCGTGCTCGCGATAACAGCGGCGTAATCGCGCGACGATCGGGCGTTACAGGCGGGTACGCGCGGCATGCAGCGGATTCTCGCCTTTCACACACTCCGTCATGCGTCTATCCAGCGGTAGCCGTCACCATCGCGCACGATGCGACCCCAGGGCGGGAAGGTGGCATGCGAGAAGACGAGCGCCGCCTGCTGGGGTGCCGCGATGGCGAGGAACCGGTCGCGTGAGGCGCGCATCGCCGCCCGATCGCGACCGGTGAGCACCCAATCGAGGTGCTCCACCTCACATGGATGATGAAAGAGATCGCCGAGTGCGTAGCAGTGCGCGCCCTCCGACTCGACATGCACCAGCGAGTGGCCGGGCGATTCGCCCGGCGCGTGGAGCATCGTCACACCGGGCACGATGACGCGGTCACCATCGACGAGTGTGAGCAGGCCGAGCCGTTCGAGCGTCTCCATCCGCCCCGCCAACTCGGGGTCCGGCGGATTGCTGTACCGGCTCTGTGTACGATCCGCCCGCCCGATGAAATGGCGCGCGTTCGGGTAGCGGGCGACCAACCCGTCGCCCTGCTCGATCGTCGCGCCGACGTAATGGTCGAAATGGGCGTGCGTGATGATGACGTGCGTAATCTCCTCGGGCCGGACGCCGATGCTCGCCAGCCCCGCTTCGACGCCCGGCGAGCGCTCCACGCCCGCCCACGTGGCCGCGAACTTCCGGCCCCAGGTCGAATCGGGATCATCGAACCCGGCGTCCACAAGGATCGACGCCGCGCCGATCTGGATGTGGACGACATGGAAGCCGATGCGAATCATGCCGCGCGCGTCCATCTCCGGCATCGCGGCGCGGAGTGGCCGCTCCGGCACGGCGAAATTCTGCGCCCACAAGGACGAACCGTCATTGATGACCGTCACGGTCGCGGCGCCACATCGACGCGACGCCACATATGCCGGGGTTGCTGAAGTGGACATGTCTCTCTCCTCCCCACGCACGCGGCGCACGTTTCGTGCGATGCAATCTCTCCGCATAAGCGATGATACTCCGGTGGCCGGTATGTCGCTCGACCGATAGTGTATGCTACATGGATACTCCGGCGCCCGCTTCGTGGCAGGAGTGCCACGATGATTACCAGAGAAGAACGGATGGAGGTCCCGGCAATGCACCGACGGTATTGTCTCTCCTTGTTGGTGTTGCTCGTTGCCGTGGCGCTGCTCACCGCGTGCGGCGGGAGTTCCGCGACCGACACACCGAAGCCCGCCGCAGCCATACCGACGACGGCCCCAACGGCGGCCGCCGCGTCCGTGGCTGCGAGTTCCGCCACCGCAGCGACGCGTCCCGCCGGGTCGGCGGCGGCGTCGAGTGTCGCGGCGACGACCGCCCCAACAACCGCCGCCAGTGCCGCCGCGAGCGGCACGCGCCCGGCTTCGTCAGCCGCGACGGGAACAACAACCGCGCCGACGACTGCCGCCAGTGCCGCGTCCGCCATCGCCGGGACGCGCCCGGTCGGGTCGATAACGACAGGCTCCGTCACGCCCGGTGGGACGACCGCCGCCGGTTCGAGCGCGGCGGGCACGGGCCTGACGCTCTTCACGGATCCGAGCGGACGCTTCTCCTTTTCGCGGCCCGCTGCCTGGACGGTCGGGCAGTCGACATCGTCGGGAAGCATCGTCCAGTTCAATTCCGCGAACCCGATTGGCGTCGTCGACATCTCGACCGAGTCGGTGCCCGCCAGCACGACACCGAGCACCTACCTGGATGCCGCGCTCGCCGAGATCAAGAAGTCGATCCCTGACGCGCAGCAAGTCGGCACCCTCAATCTCCAACTGGACAGCGAACCGGCGGTCCAGATCGACTATACCGGCACGGTGAGCGGCAACACCATCTACTTCTCGCAAATCTTCGCCCTCCACAAGGGCACGGCGTACATCCTGACGCTCGGCACACAGCCCGCCGACATCGACAAGATGAAGCAGCAGGCCATCGTCGTTATCCAGACGTGGAAATTCTTGCAGTAGCGAGGCGGGCCGGTTATCCAGGCACGCAGGCTGAGAAGCCGACGCCATCGAGCCATCCTTCGCATGGTGTAGATGGTACGGCGCGCAATCGGTTGCGCCTTCCCTCCGCGCGGCACTACTATGGGCGCACCGGCAGCGGGCGCTACCGCACGCCGACGAGGGGGCGCTATCCGTGTATCGCTTTCTGCCCATCCCACCCGTGACGCGGCGCGTGATCGCGGCAATCGTGGCGGCTGGGGGGCGCCCGCTCGTCGTCGGCGGCGCGGTACGCGACACGCTGATGAACCTCCCCGCGACGGATTTCGACATCGAGGTCTATGGCCTCACGCCGGACGCATTGGAAGCGGCCTTGCGCGCCGTCGGCGCGGTACAGTTAATTGGTCAGGTCTTCGGCGTCTTCAAGGTGACGCCGCCGGGCGGGACGACGCTCGATGTTTCGCTCCCCCGGCGTGAAAACAAAATCGGCGTGCACCATCGCGATTTCCACGTCGAGCCGGACCCGGCGATGACCCCGCAGGAGGCCGCGCGGCGACGGGACTTCACGGCCAACAGCGCCGCGTGGGACCCACAAACGGCGGAGATTATCGACTTTTACGGCGCGAAGGAGGACATTACCGCCGGCATCCTACGCATGGTGGACGCGCGTGCCTTCGCCGAGGACCCGCTGCGCGTCTTGCGCGGCGTCCGCTTCGCCGCCCGCTTCGGCTGGCAGATCGAGGAGCACACCGCCCGCCTCTGCCGCCAGATCGCGGGCGAGTACGCGACGCTCTCCATCGAGCGTATCTGGGCCGAGTGGGAGCAGTGGGCACGGGGGAACCATCCAGGCGCGGGCCTGCGCGCCCTCACAGCGACCGGCTGGGTACGCCAGTATCCGGAACTCGCCGCGCTGATCGACCTGCCGCAAGACCCGACGTGGCACCCGGAGGGAGATGTCTGGATACACACGGGCTACGTCTGCGACGCGATGGCCGCGCTCTGCGTAGCGGAGCAGGTGACGATACACGAGCGCCTGGCACTGATGTTCGCCGCCCTGTGCCACGATCTCGGCAAGGCGGCCACGACCGCCGTCAACGACGCGGGGCGGCTGGTGAGCCCCGGTCACGCGGAGGCCGGCGCGGTGCTCGCCGAGCGGTTCCTCGCCCGCATCGGCGCACCTGCCTCTCTGCGCGCGCACGTGCCGCCACTGGTGGCGGAGCATATGGCGCTACTCAACGGCCCACTCACCGACCGGGCGATCCGCCGCCTGGCCCGGCGACTGGACCCGGCGCGTATCATTGACCTGCGGCGGTTAATCGAGGCGGACCGGCAAGGTCGCCCGCCACTGCCATCCCAGCCGCTGCCGCAGGATATGGAAGCGCGGGCCGAGGAACTCGGCTGCAATAGCGGGCCCCAGCCGGATATCCTGCTTGGCCGCGATTTGATCGGATTGGGACTCACGCCGGGCAAGCGATTCGGCGAGATCTTGCGCGCCTCCGCCGAGGCACAGGCGGACGGCGATTTCACCGACCATGCCGGCGGCATGGCATGGCTGGCGGCATTCCTCGGTGACAATCCGCCACAGAGACGCAGCGATTAGCAACGTTTTCATGTCCTCCGCGCAGCGAGTCGCGGCAAGGAAACCGCCTCGAATATCGCGGGGAGCGATCGCGGGCGTATACAATAGCGCCCGGTAAGGGCCGATGCGAACCGAATGACGAGAGGGGTGGGCGAGCGATGAGCATTTCGTGGGGAATTCACGTCGGGCAGCAGAACATCACGATGGAGGATTTGCGCCGCCTGTGGACCTATGCGGACACGCACGGATTCGGCTGGCTTTCCGTCTGGGACCATCTCTACTGCGCGACGAACGACGCGGACCCGCACTACGAGGCGATTGCCTGCCTCGCCGCCCTCGCCGCCGACACGAAGAATCTCCGCTGCGGCTGCATGGTCTTCGCCGTGCCCTATCGGAATCTCGGCCTGCTCGCCAAGTCATTCATGACGCTCAACCATCTCTCCGGCGGGCGATTCGAGCCGGGGCTGGGCGCCGGCTGGCACGAACCGGAGTTCCGCGCCTTCAACTACCCATTCGCGCCGATCAAAGAGCGGATGGACATGCTCGACGAGGGCATGCAGGTGATGCGCAGCTTCATCGACAACGAGGTGACCGACCATCACGGCCGCTTCTTCGACTTCACGAACGCCTACATGAACCCGCGCCCGATCGGCAAACTCCCTCTCTGGATCGGCGGACGAGGGGAGAAGCGGACGGCACGCATGGCGGCGAAATACGCCGATGGCTGGAACATCGCCTACGTCTCGCCGGAGGACCTCGCGCATAAAGTGGAGGTGCTGCATCACTGGTGCGAGGTCGAGGGACGCGACCCGGCCCAGATCGCCGTCGCCACCCAACTCGGCTTCTTCATGGCTGCCTCGGACGACGCGAAAGTGATGGAGGCGACCGAGGCGGAGATGCGCCGCAAGGTGCCGCATCAGGACCCCGCCGGTCAGTTGATCGGCAGCCCGGCGCAGGTAACGGAGCGCCTGAAGCAGTACGAGGCGATGGGCGTCAAAGAAATCAACGTCGCCATCCGCCCGCCCGTCGATTGGGCCGCGCTGGAAACCTTCGTCAACGAAGTCATGCCTCAGTTTCATTAGGGGCGGGATTTGAACCACGGAGAGACAGAGAGTATGGAGAGGGTGAAGAGAGAAAGAAAGAACGTTCTCTCGATGATTCTCCTCTACGCTCTCTGTCTCTCTGCGGTTCGCTGTGTTCCCTTTGTTTGGAGTGAGCTATGAGTGAGCCCGTGCGGTCGGTTTGGCACAATGTGGACCGGACGGCCGACCCAGAGTGGTACCGGAACTATCTGGACGCCTTCAATGCGATGGAGACGGTGCGGGCGTGGAAGCGGCGATCCTTCGCGATGCTCGCCGTCGCGCCGGGGCGCCACCTCCTCGATGTCGGCTGCGGGTTGGGTGGGGACGCGGTGACGCTCGCGGAACAGGTCGGCAGCGGCGGGCGCGTCGTCGGCGTGGACAACAGCGAGACTTTGATCCTCGACGCGCGGGCGCGGACTGCGGACAGGTCGCTGCCAGTCGAATACCACGTCGGGGATATCTATGCCCTGCCGTTCGCGGACGACACCTTCGACGGCTGCCGCGCCGATCGCGTTTTCCAGCACCTCGACCGACCGGGCGACGCGCTCGTTGAATTGGTCCGCGTGACGAAACCGGGCGGGCAAATCGTCGTCGGCGACCCGGACTGGGAGACGCTGATTTTCGACGCGCCGCAGTCGGACGTGACGCGCACGATCCTCAACTTCGTCTGCGACAGCCACCGCAATGCCTGGATGGGTCGCCGGTTGTACGCGCATTTCCGGTCGGCGGGCCTCGCCGATGTCGCGGTCGCCGCCGACACATTGCTCTTCACCGACTACGCGCTGGCGGATCTCACCGTCGCGCTCGGGACGCGCGTGCGGCAGGCCCAGGACGCCGAGGTCATCACCGAGCATGAGGCCGCCGAGTGGCTGGAAAGCCTCAACGAAGCGGCGGAAGCGGGCCGCTTCTTCGCCGCGATGACCTGCTTCACGGTCGGTGGCCGCGTGCGCTAATGCGCTTTCCTTTCTGTGGCATGCCAGAGGGTAGCCGAAGCCCGCCACCACCGGCTCAATTACTCTGAAATCCGCTCTACCGGCGGGATTTGATCATCTCCCCAGCGAACGCTTTGGCATCCGCGCTCCCGGAGAGATGCAACCAGATCGCGCCGTGATTCGGCTCGAAATCCAATCGGAAGGCGAAGAAGGGACAACAGCCGCGCTCGTGGACGACAAAGTCGAGCAAGGTCTGCGCCCACTGCCGATCGCCGGGGAAACGGAGCGCGTACCCTTCCGGCAATTCGCGCGCCTCGTCGTAGCCGTCGAGGACGACCTGGCCGATGCCATCGCGCCATGCCGCCTGCTCGTCCGCAGTGAGCGTGCAGGCGACCGGGATCTCGGCCGCCGTCCGGTCAGTTTTCCCGTGTGTTACCATCGCGATTACCCTTTCTACGCCATCTCCCCTGGATGTGTCTGCATCCACTATCGTGATACGATAGAACTTCAAGTGAACGTGAAGTCAAGGGGAAGAACCATGTCATCGTCGGACCTCACCATCACAGAGGTCGCGCGGCACGCCGGGATTCGTCCCTCCGCGATCCGCTACTACGAAAGCATCGGCCTCCTGCCGGCCGCTGCGCGGGTGAATGGCCGGCGCCGTTACGACGCGGACGTGCTGCGGCGGTTGGCGATTATCGCGGCGGCGCAGGGCATGGGCTTCACGATCGCGGAAATCGACCTGCTTTTCCACGGCTTCCCTGCCGAGACGCCCGCGTCGGCGCGCTGGCGAGCGCTCGCCGAGGAGAAGCGCGCGTTCATCGACGCACTCATCCGGCGCGCCGAAGGGATGAAGCGGATGCTCGAAACGGCGCTCCATTGCGACTGCCCGACACTCGACGTCTGTGCCGACGCGCTCACGTCCTGCCCGCCCGTGGCGTCGTGAATGCGCTGACGCTCTTCGGGGCTGGTGCGGTGTTGGCCATGCTGATTGCGTATACGCTCGAACGACGCTCGGCGTGGTGGGTGCTGGTGTTCGCGCTGGCCTGCGCCCTCTCCTCGCTCTATGGCTTCCTTGCCGGGACGTGGCCCTTCGGCGTCGTGGAGGGCGTTTGGGCGCTGGTCGCCCTGCGGCGCTGGATCGTGCGCCGGTAGGCACAACGCCAGCGCGTCACCCTGCCCCGATGAAACGCATCTTGCTTCTCACCCGATCAACGTACGTATCCCGATACTCGGATCACGATGCGCTACGTCACACTCCATCTGATGCGTACGCGGCATTAACCCACGGGCGGCGGCCGCGCCGCCCGGCGCACCTGCACGGAGACGGTGGACCCGGTGGTGCTGACGATTGACGGCGAATTAGCAGGGTGCGCACCCACAGAGAGTGCCCTACCGCGACGATAACGACCGAAGGCGGACAGTCGCTGCTATTGAGAGTGATGATGGAAGTCGCGCAAGAGTATGTCGGGGCCGGACCAGTCCGGCGCAATCCTCCGCGCGCTTATTGTCGGCCTGCCGCAGCTTCGGCCCTCAGCAGCGAGTGACTCCGGCACAACGGTATGTGCGGCATGGGCCGCCTGTCGTCGATTCACACATGAATCCCGAAAAGCGGCTCGCGCACGAAGTACAAGAGGAAGACGAGGGCGACGACATAGAGCGCCGGGTGGATCTTCCGCCACTCGCCCCGCACGAGCCGCAGGAAGGTGTAGAGGATGAAGCCCGCGCCGATGCCGTTGGTGATGCTGTAGGTGAGCGGAATGAGCAGAATCGTCACGAGCGCGGGCAGGCCCATGACGATGTTGTTGAAGTCGATCCCCCCCGCGACGCGCTCCTCGCCTTCCGCGCCGACGACGGTGCGCGGCGCGAGCACGCCGCTCATCAGGAAGCCGACGAGGATCAGGGCCGGGGCGGTCGCCTGCGCCGGCACGACGCCGATGATCGGCCAGAACGGCATCGCCAGCAGGAAGAGCACGCCGGTCGTCACGGCGGTAGCCCCGTGCGCCCGCCGATGCCGACGCCCGCCGCCGACTCGATATAGGTCGTCGCCGAGGACGCGCCCGCCAACCCGCCCGCCACCGCCGCGAGCGAGTCCACCAGTAGCGGCTTCTGCACATCCGGGAACTCGCCCTTCTCGTCCAGATAGCCCGCCATGCCGCCGACGCCGATCAGCGTGCCGACCATGTCGAAGAAGTCGCGACAGGAAGAGCGAGAGGATGACGAGCAGGGCCGTCAGGAAGCCGAGTTTGGAGAAGAAGCCGAAGGAGATGTGCCCGACGGTGGAGAAGTCCGGCGCGGCGATCCATTTGGACGGCAGCTTGGCGATGCCGGTATCCTTGCCGTTGACGTAGCCAGAGGTCGCCACCGCTCGCGTAGTTGGCGATCACGGCGATCACCGTCGCGCCGATGATGCCCCAGAGGAGCGCGCCGCGCACATTGCGCGCGAGCAGCGTGACCGTAATGAGCAAGCCGAGGATGGCAATGGCGAGTCGGCCAGCCGACCAGTTTGCCCATCGTCAGCGGCGTCCCCTGCCCCGGCACGACAATCCCCGCATCCACCAGGCCGATGAAGAGGATGAAGAAGCCGATGCCGACCGAGATTGCCCGCTTCAGCTCGACGGGGATCGCGTCCATCACCAGTTTGCGCAACCCGGTGATGACGAGGATGAAGATGACAATTCCTTGGGCGACGATGACGCCCATCGCCTCCTGGTATGTCAACTTCTGCGCGCCGACCAACTGGAAGGCGACGACCGCGTTCAGCCCGAGCCCCGGCGCGAGCGCGAGGGCGCGATTCGTGTAGAGGCCCATAATGAGACAGAGCAACCCGGCGACGAGGCAGGTTGCCGTCGTGATACCGGGCCGCAGCGCGGCGGGGTTCGCCTGCGTCGTCGTCAAGATCGTCGGATTCACAAAGATGATGTAGGCCATCACCATGAAGGTGGTCAGCCCCGCCAGCAGCTCCGTGCCGACATTCGTGCGCCATTTGCTGAGATGGAAGAGACGTTCCGCCCAATCCGCCGCCATACCCGACCCGGTCTGCCGCACCACCCGCCCTGCCACGCGCGCCTCCCCATGCCTACGATGCACCGGCCGACAATCGCAGCGCTGCCACGGCGGAAGGAGAGCGGTGGCGTGCAACAGCGCCGTACCGACATGATCCACGTCAATAGCCTACTATGAGTCGGCGTGTACGTATAGGGGGAATCCTAACCCACTGCCCGGAGGGCGCTGGGGCATAAGGATTCCCGCCATGCCGCAATCGTCTTCTCTCATCTCGTCGCGCATACACCTGATGAAGAGGCCGCGATCGTTCGATCCGTGTCTGCAACCCTCCGCAGGGCATCGAGGAGTTCCGGCGGCGCGTCCACGCGGAAGATGAAGGGCAGGCATACGAGCGCGCGGCACCCGCGACTGCGACTTTCTTTTCGGCTCCTGGCATGTCATAAATGAGGTGCGCCCGTGCTCGCCCGGTTCATCCGGTCCGGCATCACCGCCGATACAGCGCGATGAGAGCAGGCATTCTCCACCGATCGCGGCGAGAGGTGGGAAATCAATTGGATCATGACATTGACCCGCAGACAGGCGGCGCAACTCACGGAGGAGGCACCAATGACCGCACAGGCGACCGTTTCATCCCTCGGCGATCTCGGCAATGTGCCGATGGCCTACACGCACGAATGGCGCGTCGCGGAGCCGAAGGAAGCGCTCGTGCTGCCGGGCGCGCTCTTCAAGTGGTATCACGTCCATCGGGAGGGTGTAGCGATCCCCGCCGCGATGGACGCGGAAGCACGGGCGGTGATCACCGACGCGATGGCGGGCGGCAAGTGGAATCCCGAATATGGCCTGAACTTCGCGCTCATCCACCTCAGCACCACGCACGCTTTCCTGATTAGCGGTGTCTGGCGGGGGCACCAGGAGTTGTGGGAGCGGGTGTACTATAAGGAGCTCTCCCCACCCGGCCCGTTCCTGCGCGCCGACATGAGCGGTGAGGACTCGCCGTCGGCGTGCGTCTGGGAGCTCGGCGTCATCTGCCACGAGCGGATGGCGTGGCATCGTTATCTCTTCACCGGGCGTACCGAAGCAGACAAGCGCGCCTGGCTCGCGGATACCTACACGGGTCAAGTCTGACGGCTCCACCGGGGGACGGGGCGAGGTTCCCCTACCCCACTACCGTGTAATGTCGCACCTTCTCATCATCCAGCGTCACGCCGAGCCCCGGCCCTTCCGGCACGCGCAACAGTGTGCCAATCGGTGCCAGCGGTTCCGTTAGCACGCTGTCCGCGAGGCGGATGACGAATGAGGGCCAGGTGATGGCGGGCAGCGCGGCGGCAAGATGGGCCGCCGCTGCCGCGAGGATGTCGGAGTAGACAGCGACAGAGAGGTCGATACCGACCGCCTTGGCGATATGGGCGGCGGTGAGTGCGCCGGAGATGCCGCCTTGCTTGGGGATTTTCAGGAAGGCCGCCTGTGCCGCGCCCCGTTTGGCGATCGCGATCAGGGCGTCCGGCCCGTCGAATGATTCGTCCGCCATCACCGGCGCGGCGGAACGGTGGGCCAGCGCCGCGAGATCGTCCATGCGGGCGACCGGCTGCTCGATCATGCCGAGGCCGCCGAAGCGCTCCATCGCACCGAGGGCCGTGATCGCCTGGCCGAGCGAGTAGCCGCCGTTCCCGTCCACCTGAATGATCGCGCGGTCGCCCGCCGTCTCGCGCACGGCGCGATACCGGGCAATGTCCTCCACGACGCCCATGCCGATCTTCATCTTTAGCGCCGGGTAGGGGGTGCGCAGCAGGTCCTCGGCCTCGCGGGCCATCGCCGCCGGGTCGGCGTGGCGGACCATCGCCATCAGCGCGATACCCGGCCGGAGGCGCCCGCCGAGCAGTTGGTAGACGGGCACGCCGAGCGCCTTGCCCTCGATGTCCCAGAGCGCCAGATCAATCGCGGCATGGGCCGCACGGTGGCCGGGGAGCATCCGCTCCATCACCCCATGCAGCCGCGCGATATCGAACGATGACTGCCCGATCAGCAGCGGTGCGAGGTAGGCGTCGATGTTCGCCTTGATGCCCGCCGCCCCGAAGGCGGGCGGATCGACGAGCGTCTGGCCGATGCCGGTCACCCCCGCGTCCGTCGCCACCGCGACGAGTACCGTTGTCGCGTCGTCCCGGCTACCGCCGGAGAGCGTCAGCCGCGCGGCACGCGGGATGGAAAGAATCGTCGTCGTGATGCCGGTGATCTTCAACGCCGCCGTCATCGCGCACACCCGCCCGTCGCGCGGCTACGCTCGATCCGATATCGGGTGAGCGACTGCGGGCTCGTCGTCGACACGAAAAGCTACTCCATCGCGGGCGTACATCGTTCCCGGTTCACGCCGAGCATACACGATATTGGCACGGGCGGAGCAAAAAGGAAAAGGCCCCGTATGGAGCCTCCTCGTTCAAGCTGTCTCTGTAACCCTTTGGTGGTGGGACTTGCGTTCTCACGGTGTCTGCCCAACCCTCCGTGATGTCCGCACTCCCGCACCGGAGTCTATCAGTAAGAAACCGCTCCGGTTACTCCCAGGTGATGTCGAACATTGCTCTGCCCTCCATACGCAACACTTCGTCCCCCCGACGCCGATATTTCCTCCAACACCACGACGAACAGCCCCAGCGTGCATCACTGTGCTATGCACGGACACGCTGAACGTAACGGTGCCTCAACAGCGTACCAGCGCCCTTGACATAAAGCAAGCCTTAGAGAATATAATTCATCTGTATTTCGAAAATGTATCTGAGACTCTTAATAGTCTTTAGCTCATCAATGCGCCACAGCGAGAGCGGGGCGGCCTGTTTCTGGGCGCGGTACACCCTCGTTCCTTTCGCTCACCCTGTGCGGCGCTGTGCATGAGGCGGCCACATATCGTACTATTCTGGCATATCGCCTGGCAGACGGTATCGCAGTATGGGAGGAAGATCGCGATGGCCACAGTCGAGCAGGAAGCGCCCGTTACATTGCCCGCCCCACCGCAATCCAGCGGCAGCGACGCCCGCCGGATTACCCTCGAAATCCTGCACCGCCTCCTCGGTGCAACGCCGCCCCGCACCGTTGCATGCCGCCTCTGGGACGGCACGCGCTGGCCGGCGGACGCGCCGGACGATGTCGCCGCGACGGTGGTGCTCAATCATCCCGGCGCCCTGCGCCGCATGTTCCTCCCGCCGACCGAGCGCGCCGTGGGCGAGGCATTCATCCGGGGAGATTTCGCCATCGAGGGCGACATCGAGGCCGCCTGCGAGCTGAATGACGTGATCGGCGCCGCGCCGCGCTCGCCCGCGACGACCTTCGCCGTGCTCCAACTGCTCCGGCAACTGCCGGAGGCGGATGACCCCGCGCACGCCCCAACGCGCGGGGCGCGATTGCGCGGGCGTCTGCATTCCCGCCCGCGCGACCGGGCGGCGATTCGCTATCACTACGATGTCTCCAATGACTTCTACGCACTCTGGCTCGATGCGCGGATGACCTACTCCTGCGCCTATTTCGAGCACGGCGACGAGGGGATCGACGCCGCCCAGGAGGCGAAATACGACCTGATCTGCCGCAAACTGCGGCTCCGGCCCGGCGAGCGCCTGCTCGACATCGGCTGCGGCTGGGGCGGGCTGGCAATCTTCGCCGCCGAACGCTACGGCGTGGAGGCAACCGGCGTCACCCTGAGCGCTCGGCAGGCGGAACTGGCGAACGAGCGTATCGCGGCGGCGGGACTCGCCGCCGGCGTCCATATCGTCCTCGACGATTATCGCAACGTCCCCGCCGGCATGCCGTTCGACAAGATCGTCAGCGTCGGCATGTTCGAGCATGTCGGGCGGCCCCGCTTAGCGGAGTATTTCGTCACCGCCCATCATCTCCTGAAGGCTGGCGGCCTGTTCCTCAACCACGGCATCGCCCAGCAACACGACTTCCATACCCCCGTGCGCCGGGTGATCGACCGCGAGATGAATGCCCGCACGTCGTTCATCTGGAATTACGTTTTCCCGGATGGCGAGCTCGTGCCGATCAGCGAGGCGCTCGGCGTGGCGGAGCGGGCGGGCTGGGAAGTGCGCGATGTCGAGAGCCTGCGCGAGCACTACGCGATGACGCTCCGCCACTGGAATCGCCGCCTCGCCGCGCACGAGGAAGAAGCGACGCGACTGGTCGGGGAGGAGTCATACCGCGTCTGGCGTCTCTACATGGGTGGCGCGGCCTACTCCTTCGCGCACGAGCGGATCAGCATCTATCAGGCGCTCTTCACCAAGCCCGATTCCACCGGCAATGCACACATCCCCCTCACCCGCCGGGACATCTATACGCGCGACAGCGACACATAAGGCGGATATTTTCCACAGAGGCATAGAGGACACAGAGAAAGAGAAGGAAGAGCCTCAACTTTTTCCTTCTCCGTGTTTCTCTGTGCTCTCCGTGCCTCTGTGGTAAATATCCCCGGTTTCAGACGATTTCGAGGATGGCGGGGCGCGGGTGGTCCTGCTCGGTGCCGGGGACGGCGGGCCATTGGCCGGTTGTCGTGAGGAAGTCGGGCGTGCCATCCGGTCGGAGGACGAAGGTATCCTCGCTCTTCGTGCCGGTGATCGAGGGGTTGTAGGCGAAGGATTGCGACTCCTGCACCCGCTCCGTGCCGCCGGGGGTGACGATCCACTCGCGGCCCGCATAACCCGCCGCGCCGCCCTGATGGTGCAGCCGCCACTCGCCGGGGAAGCCCGCGTCCGCGTATGCTTTCGCGCCCGCCGCGAAGATTTCCGCCGCCGTCGCGCCCGGCTGCGTCGCGCCCGTAAAGGCGAGATCGACCATCGCGCACCCCTGTTGCCGGTGCTGTAGATCGTCCGGGAGCCGCCCGAAATAGACGGCGCGGCTCACGCTCGCATTGAGCCCCCAGCGATACCCGCCTGCGACGAGGAGAACGTGCTGCCGCACGGCGTTCTCGGTCGGCAGCGGGTGGCGGAAGCGATAAATGCGCTCATCCGCCGCGACGAGCGGCACCGGCACCTGAATGCCGTACGCCATCAGCGGCCCGACATACGAGGCGGCGATCTGCAGTTCCGTCATGCCGGGCTGCACCGCGCGGGCGGCCGCCTCCAGTACCCGCGCCGTCGTCTGCGCGAGCCAGCGATAGCGCTCGATTTCCGGCGTCATCAGGCTTGACCGCAGCCGCATCACCTCATCGTGCAGCACGCGGACAGAGTCGAGGCCCGCGACGGGCGCGTCGGCGCCTATCGCGCCATCACCGACGATGTCCCGAAGAATGGCCGCGCGCTCGTCGGTGCGATCCTGCTCCCACGGATAGACCTTCATGTGAACGCCCTGGTCCGGCAGTTCCTCCGCCGCGATGCGGGGCGCCTCGATGGCGTTGGTGAGGACATAGGCGGTCGTCTCTTTCGTGATGAGCACCGAGGCGAGCGCCTCCGTCCCGTTCATCGAGACGCGCGTCGCGCCGCCGCCCGTCGCCCAGGCGACGCTCCCCTCCTCGGTGAGGAGCAGCGCGTCCAGCCCTTCGGCGTCGAGCAGTGCGGCGATGCGGCGGCGCTTCTCGGCCAGTTCCTCGGGCGTCGGATTCAAGGCGGCGAGCGCCACGCTTCGCGGCATCGGGCTACTGCTCCTTCTTCGGCGCGTCCTCGCCGGGGATGCGCTCGCGCTGCTCCGTGGGCGTGATCCACAGCTCGTCGATCGTGACGCGGTGCGGCAATGAGGCGACGAACACGACCGTCTCCGCGACATCTTCCGGTTGGAGCATCGTCTTGCGGGCCTCCGCGCTCGGCGGGTTCGGGCGGTGATCGAGGATCGCCGTCGCCACCTCGCCCGGCAAAAGAGCGGTGGCGCGGATGCCGTTGATCTTTTCCTCGGCGTTGATGCTATGGGAGATGGAGACCGCGCCCGCTTTGCTCGCCCCGTACGCGACGCCGGACATGACCCCGGAGCGCCGCCCCGCCATGCTCGCGAGCGTGATGATCGTCCCCTCGTGTTGCGCGCGCATCTGCGGCAACACGGCCCGCACGCAGTACAGGACGCCGTTCAGGTTCACATCAACGACATAATCCCACTGCTCGACGGATATATCGTGCAAGTTCCGCTGCTTCGTATTGACGCCCGCATTCGCGAAGAGCAGGTCGATCCGCCCCCACTCGTGGACGACGTTCGCGACGAATCGCTCCACCGCCTCGGCGTCCGCGACATCGGCGGCGTAGGCGATGGCCGTGCCACCCTTGCCGTTAATCTCATCCGCCATCTGGTTGATGATATCCGCCGAGCGCGCGACGATGGCGACCTTCGCGCCCTCGTCGGCGAGCGCGTACGCCGTCGCCTTGCCAATGCCGCTCGACGCGCCGGTGACAATCGCGACCCGTCCTGTCAATTTGCCCTCTGCCACGCGAACCTCCTATTCGTCCACCGGCGTGAAGGGGCCGGTCACTTGCACGAGTTCGATAGCGTTGCCGAACGGGTCCTCGACGAAGAAGCGCGGCCGGTTGTCGATCACGCTCGTCTCCTTGATCGGCACGCGCCGCGCGTTCAAGTGCTCCCGCATCGCCGCGATGTCGTCCACCTCGATACAGAGATGGTCGGCGGCGCGCGGCGGGCCGAGCGTCGCCGGATCGGTGCGCAGGAGGTGAATCTCGTGCTCGTCCTCGCCGATGTCGAACCAGATCAGGTCGCGGTCCTTCAGGCCCATCGGGCGCGGCTTTTCTTTGAGGCCCAGCGCCTCGCCGTAGAACCGGCGCGCTTCATCCTCCCGCCCCGCTTCGATGCCGATACTGACGTGCTGCAATCGCTTGATACGCATGGTATCCCCCCGCTCGCGACGGATGTGCCGTTGGGTCAGTCTCGCACATCTGCCCACCCCCTGTCCCCCTCCCGCTTCGGCAGGGGGAACTCCGTGCGAATCCCGTCGCCATCTCCAACCACTCCAGCGCTCACGGATTCGCTCCCCTTCCCCGGTGAGGAAGGGGCGGGGGTTAGGGCCCCCGCCCCACCAGTTTCCGAAACGGCGCGGAGAGCAGTACGGGGTCTTCGAGCAGATACGGCGTCTTGATGCTGCGCTGGTCGATCATCATGCGGACGAGCGTTGGGCCGTCCGCCTGTTTCGCCTCAGCCAGGGCGGCGCGGAAGCCGGGCTCATCGTCGGCGGTGATACCCCGGATGCCACAACCCGCCGCGACGGCGGCGAAATCGGTCGTCTGACGGCGGCGGTGGGCTGGCCGCCGGTGCTCGCGTAGGTGCCGTTATCGAGGATGAGGATGACGAGGTTCTTCGGCTTCAGGAGCCCGACCGTCGGCAGCGCCGAGAGGCCCATCAGCAAGCCCGCCATCGCCCTCGATGACGACGATCTTCTCCGGGTTGTCCGGCCTGCCGAGGGCGATGCCGAGCCCGATGGCGACGGGCAAGCCCATGCTATCGAGCACATAGAAGTCGTTGTCGCGCCTGCCGACGGTGCCGATCAATTCGCGCACCGTCGCGCCGAGCGTGACGATGGCCGGTTCGGTCGGGAAAACTTCCGTGATGATCTTCAGCGCCTCCGCGCGCGAGAGGGTCGCCATCGCTCAGCCTCCCATCAGGTTGACGAGCACCGCGACGGGTCGGTGCGTCGTCTGCGCGAACTCGTACCCCTTGACGACGGTGCGCGTCCAGTGATCGAGCGGCGCCGTCTCGTCGAGGTGGAACGTGCGGATATTCGCCGCGGCGAGGATCGCCGGCACGCGCTCGGAGATCAGGTGGATCATCGAGTTGTACTCATTGATGCCGCCGCGCCGCGCGATCAGCATGAAGCAGGGGAGATGATAGGCCTGCGGGAAGGTCGTCACGGCGGTGAGGAAGTTGCCGACGCCGTTGTCCTGCATAATCAGGACGGCGGGCGTCTCGGTCAGCGCGAGGCCGCCCATGATGCCGATCGCCTCCTCCTCCCGCGTGACGGGGAAGGAGCGAATCTCCGGCTGCGCCATCACCCAGTTGAGGATGCGTTTCAGCGTGCTCGACGGCATCATCGGCACCACGGCGGGCTTAATCGCCGCCAGCCCCGCGATCACCGCATCCGAGCGTTCATCGTCCGTACTCATGCCTGCTCCTTCGTGAACCGTCGAGTCAGTCGGGAGATTATACCGGAGAGCAATGGGGAATCAGGTCGCGGATTCCCCATCGCTCGTTGCTCATTGCTTCCCTTTGGGCGTAGACTGGCGGCGGCTCAGACGAACGAGGGAATTGCCAGCGGAAGGGAGCGAGCGACATGCGGATCGTGGTGTACGACGCGGGAAAGATCGGCCTCTGGGTCAACGACCAGATCATCAATATCGACGAGCAGATCCCCGGATGGGCAGGACAATACGACGCAGGGGCGGCTGGCGCGCCTGCTGGGGCAGATGGAGACGCTGCGGCCCGCCTTGCAACAGGCGATGCACAAGGGGCCGTTCATCCCCGAGGGTGAGGTGACGCTGGAAGCGCCGGTGCCGAAGCCGAGCAAGATCGTCTGCGCCTTCGCGAACTACGCCGAGAACGGCGCGCGCACCGAGGTGCCGCTGGATATGTTCATCAAGTCCCCCGCGAGCATCCTCGGGCCGGGCGGGACGATCGTGCTGCCGCCGTTTCAGGCGCGCATCTTCCACCACGAGGCGGAACTCGCCTTCGTGATCGGCAAGGGCGGGTCGCACATCGCCGAGGCGGACGCGATGAGCCACGTCGCGGCGTATACCTGCTTCATGGACATCTCCGCGCGCGACACGACGCGGCTGGGCAAATCGTTCGATACCTTCGGCCCGATCGGCCCCGCGCTCGTCACGGCGGACGAAATCCCCGACCCGCACAATCTCAATGTGCGACTCTACGTGAACGACGAACTGCGGCAGGATTACAACACGAGCGACATGGCGAACCAGATCCCCGCCTTGATCGCCTTCGCCTCCAGCATCATGACGCTCGAACCGGGCGATCTCTTCGCGACGGGCACCAATCACCAGGGACTCAGCCCCGTGCAGGACGGCGATCACCTCCGCCTCGAAATCGAGCGCCTCGGCACGGTCGAATTCGATGTGCGCGACGACCTGAAGCGCGAATGGCCTCGCCAGATCGACGAAGAGATGGCCCGGCGCGTCCGGGGAATGTAGCGTAGGACGAAGGACTGGGGATGCCCGCTCTCCACGTAGTCCTCAGTCCTCAGTCCTATCCTTTGACCGCGCCCGCCGCGAGGCCCGCGACGATGAATCGCTGAGCGACGAAGTACAGGACGAGCAGCGGCACGCTCATCAGCACGCCCGCCGCCATAATCATGGCCCCAGAGGAAGACATCGCCGAAGATCAGTTTCGTGATCCCCGGCGCGAGGGTGAATTGTCTGTCGCTCAGCAGGGTGAAGGCGTAGAGGTATTCGTTCCAGGCCAGCGTGAACGAGTAGATACACCGCCGCGGCGATACCGGGCGTGGCGAGCGGCAGGACGATCATGGATCATGCTCTGCCAGCGCGTCGCGCCATCCACCAGCGCGGCGTCTTCCAGTTCGCGCGGGATATTGAGGAAGTACGCCTTGAGCAGGTAGACACTGAATGGGATCGAGAACGTCAGGTAGATGGCGATCAGGGCGGGCAGACTGTTGAGCAGATGGAGATCGCTGCAGAGGATAAAGATCGGGATGAAGAGCAGCGTCGAGGGGAAGAGATAGACGAAAAAGACCGCGTTGCCGAAGAACTTCCGGCCCGGATAGCGCAGCCGCGAGAGGCTGTAGCGCGGCGAAGGTCGCGAAGGAGACGGAGAGGAAGGTGCTGAACACCGAGACGATCAGCGTGTTGCTGCATCCACGTCATGTACGGGTATTGGTGGAAGAGATCGCGGAACGCCTTCAGGGTGAGGTGGGCGGTAAAAAGCGTCGGCGTGCGCGCGGTCGAGAGCGTCGGCGGGTGGAACGCGGTGATCGAACATGAAATACGGCGGAAACAGCGCCATCATCAGAACGATCGCCAGCAGCACCCACCCGAAAGCGCGCACAACGAGGCGCTGCGTCCGGTGGGACGAGGATGCGCTTGTCCGCCACTGGGCGCGCGGCGGTGCGCCCGGCGAGCGATTTGACCGTCATACGAGTTCCTCCCGGCGGTTGATGAACCGGTTGAGCAAGAGGATGAGCACGACGAGGATCGGCAGCATCAGCACGGAGACCGCGACGCCCTTGCCGAGTTCGAGGCCGGGAATGGCGATCTTGTAGGTCAGCGTCGCGAGCACATCCGTCGCGTTGCCCGGGCCGCCCCGCGTCAGCACCCAGATGATCGAGAAATCGTTGAAGGTGAGGATCGTCGAGAACGAGCGTGACGACCGCCATCACGGGCAGGATGCCGGGCAGCGTCACCTTCCAGAAGCGCGCCCAGATGCCCGCGCCGTCCACCTTCGCGGCGTCGTACAGTTCCTGTGGCACCGCCTGGAGCCCGGCGAGGATCGTGATCACGAAGAAGGGGAATCCGCGCCAGACATTGACGGCGATCACCGATCGCATCGCCTTGCTCGGGTCCGCCAGCCAGAGCGTCGGGCGCTCGCGGATGTGCGTCTGATGCAGCAGGTAGTTGAAAACGCCGCCGACATCGTTGTACATCCACTTCCAGACGAGCACCGAGACCAGTGTCGGCATCGCGTACGGCAGCAGGACGATCGAGCGCCAGAGCGCCCGCAGCGGCAGCGCCTCATTGAGGATCAGCGCGACGGTCGTGCCGATGATCAGCTTGCGGACGATCGACCCGCCCGTGAAGACGAAGGTGTTCTTCACCGACTGCCCAGAAAGCGTGATCGTGCGAGAAGGACGCGTAGTTCTCCAGGCCGATCCACGGCGCGTCCTGCGCGCCGAGCAGTTTCTTGTGAAAACTGAGCCACAGCGCACGAAGGAAGGGATAGCCGACGAGCAGACAGAATCAGCAGCGGCGGTCGGCAGCAGCAGCGCATAGCCGAAGCGCGCGTCTCGATTGACGTATCCGCGCCGTGCCGGCGCGGGTTCCGGCGCCGTGCCTTGCGCCGCGACCGACCGGATCGCCATACGCCCCTCCTCACGAGCAGACAGCGAGTGGCAGGGAGTGGAAGCGCGGATAACTCCGCACTGCCCTGCCGCCGGTTGATCGCTACTTGTTGGCGAACTTCGCCTTCGCCTTGTCGGCGGCGTCCGCGAGAATCTTGATCGCCTCGGCGGGCGATTTCCCGTTGACGACGACCGCCTGCATCATGTCCTTCGGCGCGCTGATCGTGATGTCGTCGTAGATCGGCGTGAGGCCGGTGTCCGACGTGCCGGCCAGGGTATACGGCACGATATTCTCGCGCGACCTGCTTGTTCCACTCGTCCTGCGTGAAGAAGGGGAGCGTCAGGTAGTTCTTCATGATCGGGAACCAGTACGAACCCGCCTTTTCAAGCTGCGTCGGGTAGCGCTCCGGCGACATGATCATCCGGGCGACCTGCATCGCCTCGTCGATCGCCTGGCTCTTCTGGTTGATGACGAGCGCCGCGCTGCCCGCCGTCTGAATGTAGTGGCCGGGGTTGACCTGGGACGGCCACGCCTGCAGGTAGGTCTTGGCGAGGAGGTCCTTGTTGTCCTTGCGCATCGCCAGCACGATGCTGCCGGGGTTCGAGACGCACGCCGTCTGCCCGGAGAGCCACGCCTCGTTGTTGCCGGACGCCTGCTGCGAGATGACACCCGGCGGCATCATCTTGTTCTTGAAGAGGTCCGTATACGCCTGCAGGCCGGCGATGTTCTGCGGCGTGTTGATCGTCGGGTTGCCTTCCTTATCGAAGAGCCGCCCGCCGAACATCCACATGAACTGAAGGCCGTTGCCGCCCCAGTCCGCCTCGGTCATCTGGCCATCGAAGGCGTAGAAGTTCTGGTCGGGCTTGTTGACCTTCTTGAAGGCTTCCATCATCTGATCGTAGGAGGTGAACGGCAATTTGATAGCCTGCATCCTCGAACATGTCTTTGCGCAGGTGCGTGAACCACGGCTCGTTGTTCATCGGCACGGCGATGCGCTTGCCGCCGATCGCCACCTTGGAGTTGCCGTCCGCCAGATCGAGCCAGCCGCCGCCCGTTTTGCCGATCTCGTCGTAGAGCGGCTGCACATCCATCGCGTAGCCATTCTGGTTCCAGAGCGCCGGCGCGTAGGTATAGGTGATGTCCGGCACGACGCCGGATTCCATCGCGACGACTTCCTTCTGCGGGTGCTCGTCGTTGCTGAAGAGTTGGACCGTGACGTCGAAACCGCCCTTCTGCCCGGCGAGTTGCACCGATTCGGTGAGATAGTCGTTCGATTCCGGCAGGAATTGCTGGCGGCCCCAGAAGAGCACGCTCTTTTTCTTGCCGCCGGATGCCTGCGCGGGGGCGGTCGTCGGGGAGCTTCCGGTGGTCGCGGCGCTACCGGCCGTCGTCGCGGCGGGTTTCGGCGTATCCGTCGCGCTGCTCCCGCCGCAAGCGGCGAGGATGGCAGCCCCGGCGCTTGCCGCGACACCACCGAGAAAACCGCGCCGACTCAGGTGAACGGAACGCTGCTCAGACATACTCCCCGGCTCCTTCGCTACGACGACATCCCCACTACCGAACGATACGGAAACTGGCCGCCCACAGGCGGTTCCCGTTACATCCCCGACGGTACGATGCGCGCGTATGACGCCCCTGTCTGGTCCGTATGCGATCTGCGATGTAGGCTCGTGTTCTGTCGAGAGCCTAGCATGGCATAATACCAGTGTCAAGCAATTGAGTTCGTGCGACCGCCCACAATCGAGCCCCCGCGCGCTATCGGCCCGGCCGGCCCAGTCGCCTGCGGAGTCGCGGTGCGGTACGATATGTCCGATACCAAACCAGCCAGGTGGCCGCCATCCGAAGGAATGCGACGGGAGAAGTGACGATGGCATTTGAGACGCTCCTCACCGAGACGAATGATGGTGTGCTGACGATCACGCTGAATCGCCCGGACGTATTGAACGCCCTGACGCGGCAGGTGCTCGGCGAGCTGCGCGAGGTGTTGCGCGCCGCCGAGCGGGACGCGGCGGTGCGCTGCCTCGTGCTGACGGGCGCGGGGCGGGGCTTCTGCTCCGGGCTGGACCTCACCGCCGGAGCGCAACGCGACGAGCCTGAGCACGAGCGCCTCTCGGTCGCCGAGGGGGTGCGGAAGAACTGGAATGTCGTCGTCAAGGGCATCCGCGCGATCGAGAAGCCGGTGATCGCGGCGGTGAACGGCGTCGCGGCGGGCGCGGGCATGAGCGTCGCCCTCGCCTGCGATATCCGCATGGCGAGCGAGGCGGCCTGGTTCATGACGGGCTTCGTGAAGATCGGCCTGATACCGGATAGCGGCGGCACGCTCTTCCTGCCGATGCTCGTCGGCTATGCCAAAGCGGCGGAACTCGCCTTCACCAGCGACCGCATCGGCGCCACCGAGGCGATGCGCCTCGGCCTCGTCAACCATGTCGTGCCCGCCGACGCGCTGATGGAGCGGACGTACGCGCTCGCCGCCCGCCTCGCCGCGCTGCCGACGCGCGCCATCGGTCTGACGAAGCGCGGCTTCAATCAGGCGATGATGCCGCATCTCGATGCCGCCCTCGACTATCGAGGCGGACCTGCAGGAGATCGCTGCCCAGAGCGACGATCACCGCGAGGGCATCGCCGCCTTCCGCGAGCAGCGACCACCTCGGTTCACCGGGGCGTAAGGGGATAAACCACCAAGACACCAAGAACACCGAGAGCAGAAGTGGGATCTACCTTGGTGTTCTTGGCGTCTTGGTGGTGAAAGGCCTCCCCGCGTCAGTCGGGCAGAGGGATGAAGAGGGAGATGCGTTCGGCTGTGCCCCGCCCGCGCGTGATGTGGCCTTTGCCGGTGATGTCCTCGGCGAGCATGATCGTGCCCGGCCCGATCCGGCGTACCTCGCCGTCGCTCGCCTCGACTTCCGCCTCGCCGGAGAGCGTGATGACGAACTGGCGGCGCGGCGCGGGGTGCCAATCCAGCAACTGATCGGCGGGGCTGCGGCGGAAGATCACGCCGGTGGCCGGGACGAGATCGGAATACTCCGAGCCGCCCGGTTGCCCATGCAGATCAATCTCCACATCCGCGAAGTGGCTTTCGCCGTCCGGGCCGGTATAGATGCGAAAGTATCTCATTCTCCCCTCGATCAGTCAGGGCCAATGCCAGCCAGGTACTACGCCCGTGCGGGCACTTTCGGGAGCGATGGCTGCAACCCCTCCGGCAGCGGCGTGCGGTAGGCGCGGCCACCGGTCGCTTCCGCATGTTCCGCGCCGGCCCGCTCCAGCAGGGCGGGGTCGCTGACGAGCGCGGCCCCGGTGCGGGCGAGCGCCTTCGCGGCGTAGAGCATCCCCTTGTGGCCGATGGACATCGCGCCGGTCGCGGTGATCCCCCAACTGTGCCCCGGCACGCCGACCACCCAGCACGCCGTCCACACCTGCACGCGTCGGCGTGATCCACGAGACATCGGCCACATCGGTCGAGCCGGGCATCACCTTCCCCTTGTCGAGCGGGGCGAAGATTTCGCCGGTCAACGACTCGTCGAGCAGGCTCGCGGGCAGGCCGTGGCTCTCGATCACGCCCGCGCGCACCTGCGGCGGATAGGCGTCCGCGATCGCCTGCGCGTAGGCGCGCTCGGCGTCCGTGAAGGAGATCGGCCCCATCTCCTCCAGCACCGCCAGCGCGGCGTCCGCGAGGGTCAGATTCGGCAGGCAGTTATACGCGCCGCACTGGTAGTCTTCCTCCACCGTCGTGCCGGTCATCAGCGTCGCGCCACGGGCGATGTCCCGCACGCGCGCCGTGATCGCCTCCACCTGATCGCGGCGCGGGGCGCGGACGAAGTACCAGACCTCCGCCTCGTCCGGCACGACGTTCGGCGCGCCGCCGCCGTTCGTGATCACATAGTGGATGCGCGCCGTCTCGATGATGTGCTCGCGCAGGAAGTTCGCGCCAATGTTCATCAATTCGACCGCATCGAGCGCCGAACGGCCCATCTCCGGCGCGGCCGCCGCGTGCGCGGTCTGGCCCCGGAAGCGGAATTTGAGATTGTCCACCGCGAGGCTGCTGCCGCACTGGACGGTGTTGACGCCGCCGGGGTGCCACGTCAGCGCGGCGTCGAGATCGTCGAAGACGCCCGCGCGGGCCATGTAGACCTTGCCGGTGATCGTCTCCTCCGCCGGGCAGCCGTAGTAGCGCACCGTGCCGGATTGCCCCGTCTCCTGTAGCCACGCCTTGAGCGCCATTGCGGCGGCCAGCGCGGCGGTGCCGAGCAGGTTGTGGCCGCAGCCATGCCCCGGCCCCTCGTGCACGATCGGGTCCTGCCCCGACTGCGACTTCTGCGACAACCCCGGCAGCGCGTCGTACTCGCCGAGGTAGCCGATCACCGGCGCGCCGCTGCCCCATTCGGCCATGAACGCCGTCGGCAGCCCGCCGACATTGCGCGTGATCGTGAATCCGTCCCGCGCGAGTTCATCGGCCTGGAGCGTACACGCCTTCGACTCGGTGAGCGCCACCTCGGGGTTTGCCCAGATCGTGTCGGCCATCTTGATGTAGCGTTCCTGTCGCTCTTCCAGCCAATCGGCCAGCCCCTGCTCCGTCTGCATCTTCACCCCTCCTGTCAACCCGAAGGGCCGCCCGTGCGGCGCTCCTACTGCGGGAGCAATCCTACCGCGCCGCCTCGCCCTCCGCGACAGGCGCAGGCTCGCTCAATGTGCGGAGGTTGCGCATCTCGGGCCAGCAGCCGCGCGACGAGCAGCACAACGAGCATCGTGCCGATACCGCCGGCGACCACGGAAATGACCGGTCCGAACAACTGCGCCGTCACGCCCGACTCGAACCCGCCGAGTTGGTTGGAGGTGCCGATAAAGAGCGAATTCACCGCGCCGACCCGCCCGCGCATCTCGTCTGGCGTGCGCACGAGCAGGAGCGTGCTGCGGATGACGACGCTGATGTTGTCGAACGCACCGAGCAGGAAGAGCATGACGAGCGAGAGGGCGAACGAACGCGACAGGCCGAAGATGATCGTCACGAGACCGAACCCGGCCACTGCCAGGAACAAGGTGCGCCCGGCGTGCGCGAAGGGCGGGCGATGCGCGAGCACGAGCGCCATGCAGACGGCTCCCACCGACGACGCGGCCCGCAACCAGCCGAAGCCGAAGGGGCCGACATGCAGGATGTCCTTGGCGAAGATCGGCAGCAGCGTCGTCGCCCCGCCGAGCAGGACGGCGAAGAGGTCGAGCGTGATCGCCGCCAGCAGGACCTGCGACTGCCCGAGGAAGCGTATGCCGTCGGTGACCGATCGGAGCGTCGTCCCCCGCACCGCGCGCGGCGCGGAGGGGCGAACGCGCAGGAAGCGAGAGCAGGAGCGCGAAGGCGAGGGCGGCGACGGCGTAGAGCGCGAAGACCCACGACGCGCCGTGGAAGAGGCCGATCAGGAAGCCGCCCGCCGCCGGCCCAAGCACCGCCGATACTTGCTGCGTGCTGCTCCGCCACGTCACCGCGCTCTCGTACGCATCGGCCGGGATGACCTGCGCGATGAGCGCCGAACTGGCCGGATTGTTGAACGCCTGCGCGCCGCCGATCACGACCAGGCAGCCATAGATCAGCAGCAGCGAGCCGTGCCGGCCGGAGAGCACGGCGAGCCCGAGCGCCCCCGCCGCCAGCACGATCTGCGAGACGAGCATAACGTGCTTGCGACTGTAACGGTCCGCGACATGACCGGCAGGGAGGGAGAGCAGGATGATCGGGATGATCTGCGCCAACCCGACGCCGCCGAGGACGAGCGCGGAACCGGTACGGTTGTACAACTCCCAGCCGAGCGCGACCGTCAACATCTGCTGCCCGAATGAGCTGATACACGCGCCCGTCAGCAGCAAGCGGAAATCGCGGAAACGCAGCGCCCGATACGGGTCGTGGGTCCCCGGCGCGTCCGGCATGGAGGGCGGAGCAGCCGGGGCAACCATCGGCGCATCGTCGGTGCTCTGTGCCTCGTTCTCTGCGTCTGTCACGGGGTTCCTTTGATACGGCCACGTCACTTCGTGCGCCGATTGATCGTACGTGGGGTGGTCATAACCCGGCCACCCGCCGCAGTCTCTCATATCAGCCGGACATTTTTACGGTATTCGCGCTACGTGGAATCGACCGCCTCGCTGCGGGTCGGTACGGCGCCGGTGGCGAAGGGTGTCGGCGAGAGGTTTTCGGCGGGCAGCATGGATGGACTTCCACGCCCAGACGAGCAGCGCCCCGTACAGCACCGCGTCCATCGCGAAGATCGTCCGCAGACTGTGCGACAGCATCGGTGACTGCCCCGGCGACGAATGGCGCCAATGCGTTGCCGATTTGAGCGAGGCCGCCGAGGGTGCCGAAGGCGGTCAGCTTCCACTGCTCCGGCAGCGCCCGCGCCGCGATCGCGTACGCCAGCGTCGTGTTCCCGCCGATGAAGAGGTCCAGCATCGGCCGCAGGAGCAGGAGCTGCCACCACTGCCGGGCGAGGGCGATCGGCACGAGCACCAGGCAGCCGCCGGCCAGGGTGACGAGCAGGAGGTTGCGCGGGTTGCGGCCCCGGCTGAGGCGGCCCATCGTGGTGGCGGCGATGGCGGCGGCGACCGAGCCGGTGGTGATGACGGCGCCGGAGATGGTGCCGAGGAGGCGGTCGGGGGCGTGGAGGTGCTGGACGTAGAGGGGGATGAGGGGGCCGAAGGTGCGCTCGATGAAGCTGATCGAGACGAGCGTCACCATGATCGCCAGGAAGCCCGGCAAACGCGCCATCGCGCCCATCGACGCCCGCTCTTTCCGCTTGGGGGCGGCGGCACGGTCATGCGCGGAGTCGAAGAGGAGGAAGAAGACGACGGACGCGACGAGACTGAGCGCACCGGCGACGAAGAAGGTGCCGCGCTGCCCGACGGTATCGGCGAGCGTGCCGCCGAAGAACGGGGCCGAGGGCGGCGGCGATGAACTGGGTCGATTGCAGGGTGCCGATCGTCTGCGAGATGCGCTCCCGCGGCACGGTGATGGTGAGAATGGCGAGGGCGAAGGAGTTGAAGCCGGAGAAGACGCCGAGCAGGATGCGCAGCGCCAGCAACTGCCAGACATTGCTGACGAGGCCCATCGCGCTCAGGATGAAGATCCAGGCGATGAGGCAGCGCAGGATCAAGATGCGGTTGCCCGTCCATTCGGCGGTGCGCACCCAGAAAGGCGTGAGGATGCCGCCGAGCAGCGGGCTTACGCCGACGAGCAAGCCCGGACCAGAGCGCGGCGCGGCCGGGATCGTGGACGCCCAGCCGCTCGACATATTGCGGCAGGAAGGGTGAGAGGAAGGAGAAGCCGAGGAAGGAGATGAGGACCGATGCGTAGATCGCCCATTGGTTGCGCTGCCACGGTTCCCAGGTGTTCGGGTTCCAGCGCGAGTACGCGCGAGCCCGGCGTCCCGTGGACGACATGCGAGCGGCCTCCCCACGGTATCAACGTCACGCTCATGCGGCCATATCGGTCGCGCACGCCGCCATACCGAGGCCGAGCGTACGGTGTCGCCTGACAGACTGCAAATTCGCAATGCCATTCACGAGATGCACGTCCGGTGACGTCCTTGCCCTGCTACCGCACGCACGTACGATACGGCGCATTAACCGGCCGCGACGATGCGATCCGCGGTGGCCGCGGGCACCGCAATCCTTCGTCCCGACACCGATCCAATTACACGGGCGGCAAAGATGCGGCGCCATGCGTGGCAACATGCCGCGTACGTATCAGGGAGGATCGCGCATGGCTGCACCCGTTCGCACCGAGACGATCGATCAGGAACGCGCGCGCCGGATGGCGGGATCGGCGGCGCTGCACGCCCGCGCCACTGCCCACCTTCCCCGATGGCGTCACCCACGACGGGCGCTACATGGAGCCGTTCCCGCTCTACTGCACCCACGCCAAGGGGCCGCGCAAGTGGGACGTGGACGGCAATGAGTACATCGACTACTTCGGCGGGCACGGCGCGCTGCTGCTCGGCCACTCGCACCCGGCGATTGTCGAGGCGCTGCAGCGGCAGGCAGCGCTCGGCACCCACCTCGGCGCGTGCCACGAGCAGGAGATCATCTGGGGCGAGCAGATCAAGGAGATCGTGCCCTCCGCGCGCGGCGGGATGGTCAAGTTCACCTCCTCCGGCACCGAGGCGACGATGCTGGCGATGCGGATGGCCCGCGCCATCGCCGGCAAGGATGTGATCTGCAAGGCGCAGGGCGCTTTCCACGGCTGGCACGACTACGCGACGATGGCGATGGCGCCGCCCTACAACGAGCCGATCTCCGCCGGTGTGCCCGAGGCGCTCGTGCGCACCGTCGTCAGCGTGCCGCCGCGCGACATCGGCGCGCTGACGCAGATGGTCAATAGCCGGGACGACATCGCCGCCATCATCCTGATCGCCGATCAGGCCGGCACCGAGTACTTGCAGGCCGTCCGCGATCTCTGCGACGCGCGCGGCATCATCCTCATCTTCGATGAAGTCGTCACCGGCTTCCGCTACGCCCCCGGCGGCGCGCAGGAGTACTACGGCGTCCTGCCCGACCTGACGACGATGGCGAAGATCCTCGCCGGTGGACTGCCGGGCGGCGCGATCGCCGGCAGGGCGGAGTTGTTCGCCCCCTTCCTGCAGAGCGACGACGCCGAGTGGGTCCGCCACGAGCGCATCCCCCACCCCGGCACCTACAACGCCAATCCGCTCTCGTCCGCTGCCGGGATCGCCTGCCTGAATATCGTGCAAGGACCCGGCGGTGCAGCAGCGGGCGACCGCCACCGCCGATGCGATCCGCGCGGGCTGCAACGAGGCGTTCGCGCGCCACGGCATCGCCGGCAAGGCGGGCGGCCCCGTCTCGCTCGTGCCGATCAGTTTCAGCGAGCCGAAGGTGCCGGCCGCAGAAATTCGATCTACCGCTTCCGGGCGGCGATGCAACTGGGCGGCGTGGACCCGTCCAGCATGCAGTTGATCGTCTCCGCCACCCACGGCCCCGCCGAGGTCGATCAGACCGTCACGGCATTCGACCATGCCCTCGCCATGCTCAAGGAGGAGGGCGCTCTGAAAGTGGCGGCGCGGGCATTCAGCCTGCGCCATTCTCGGATCGCAGGCTAATGCCTGCGCGACCGTGCCGCTGCCTACTTCGGCGGCGGCACTTCCGGGTATGCGTCCGGCTCGACCTGATAGGCATCGGCGAGGCGGTTGGTGCCGTTGAAGACATCGACGACGGCGAGCAACTCGGAGAACATCCGCGTGTCCATGCCGAGTTTGACCGCCGCGCCGGTGTGCGAGTTGATGCAGTAGCGGCAGCCATTCGTCGCGCTCACCGCGATGGCGATCAGTTCCTTCGTCAGCGGGTCGAGCGCGCCCGCCGCCATCGTCTGCTTCAGTTTGAACCACGTCGCGCTCAGGTGCTCCGGGTTAACGGCGAGCGCGCGCCAGATGTTCGGCACGAAATCGATGCCCTTCGTCGCCTTGATGTCGTCGTACACCTCGCGGACGAGGCCGGTCGCCTCTTCATCGGGGATCATGCGGACGGTCGTCATGCGGTATGTTCCTTTCTGTCGTGGGGATCGCGAACTGCGATGATGGTAGCGCAAAAACCGGCCCCATGTACGCGCGGCAATGGCATCATCTTCTTTTCAGGAATCACTCAGACTGCGTTCAGGATGGTACGCTTTACTGGAGGTGGCAATGAGCGCCCCGGCGGGGCGACTGCACCCATCGAAAGACAGCGGAGTACGATGAACGTGAAACGTCTCGGTATCCTCAGCGGGTGTCTCGCGGTGGCAGTCGCATTGGCCGTCGCCTTCGGCATCGGCGCGACCTTCAATGGCAGCAACGGCTCGCCGCTCGTCGCCGCAGATCCAGCAGTTCGCCGCAGCGGCGCCATCAACGACCGGCACCAGTCGGCACGGCGACCACCAACGCACCCGCCGCGCCGAGTGGCGGTACGCTGACGACGGAGCAGATCGTCGAGCGGGTCGGCCCCGCCGTCGTCACCGTCATCAACCGGCAGAAGTACACCGCCGTCGCGCCCCCGGCAACACGTCGGGCGACGCCCTCCCGGCGGGAACACGACCAGCCGATCGATACCGGCCTCGGCAGCGGCGTCATCTACGACAAAGCGGGCTACATCCTCACCAATAATCATGTCGTCGAGGGCGCGACTGCGATCGATGTGGAACTCGCGGACGGCTCGCGCGTCGATGCGACACTCGTCGGGCGCGATCCTTCGAATGATGTCGCGGTCGTGAAGATCGACCCATCGAAGGTGGCCGCTGTCGCCGAACTCGGCGACTCGTCCGCCGTCAAGCCGGGGCAGCGCGTCGTGGCGATCGGCAGCCCGGAGGCGTTGGAGAACAGCGTCACGGAGGGCATCGTCTCCGGCATCAACCGCCAGATCGATACCTATGTCGGCCTGATCCAGACGGACGCGGCGATCAATCACGGCAATAGCGGCGGCCCGCTCATCAACGCCTTCGGGCAGGTGATCGGCCTCAACACCCTCGGCGTGCGGGATAACAACGCGCAGGGTCTGAACTTCGCCATCCCGATCAACAAGGCGAAGCAGGTCGCCGGCGACGCTCGTCAGCAAGGGCAACGGCGCCGTCGTCTCCACCCGCGCCTACCTCGGCGTGCAGGTGGACCCGCTGAACACCGCCAAGGCGGCGCAGTACGGCACGAAGGTGATGCAGGGGGCATATGTCGTTATGGTCGAATCCGGCACCCCGGCGGAGAAAGCGGGCCTGAAGCAGGGCGACGTGATTATCGCCGTCAATGGCACGAAACTGGACAATAAGACGGCGCTCAGCGATGTCCTGAGCACGCTCAATGTCGGCGACACCGCGACGCTGACGGTGGATCGCAGCGGTTCCACCCGAGACGCTGACCGCGACGCTCGTCGAGCGTCCGGCGCAGACCCAACCCTAATCCACCTCCTCCCTTCCTCCCGGCCCGGTAGCAATGCCGGGCCGTTCCCGCGCGGTGCGATGCTATACTGCGCACATGAAGACGCTGGATACCGACTTGCTCGCCGAGATGACCCGCCGCCTGGTGGACGAGTTCCACCCGGAGCAGATCATCCTGTTCGGCTCCCATGCCTGGGGCACGCCGAACGAGGATAGCGACATCGACCTCTTCGTCATCGTGCCGGAGAGTGATCTTTCACCCACACAACGCGCGACACGCGCATACCGCGCGCTCCGCGGCGTCCGCGTCGAGCCAACCGATATTGTCGTGCGGACACGCGCCGAGGTCGAACGGCATCGGCATGTGCATGCTTCCCTTGCCAGCCAGATTCTGGAGCAAGGGATGGTTCTCTATGGATAAGTCAGACAGGGAACATGTCACCAGTTGGTTCACAATCGCGAAGCGCGATCTCGATTCCGCGCGAAAACTGGCGGCCGGGCTTGATCCATATCTGGATACCGCCATCTATCATTGCCAGCAGGCCGCGGAAAAGGCCGTGAAGGGGTTTCTCGTATTCCATAACCGGGAGTTCCCTAAGACGCACGATGTTCGGAAGGTCGTCGTGCTTGCTGAGGAGATCGAGCCGGGGTTCGCGGCGTGGTTGTCTGCCGCCGAATTACTGACACCATATGCCACCGCTTTCCGCTACACCGACGACATCCTTGAACCGAGCCAGGAAGAATTCGATCAGGCGCTGCAAGCGGCTGATGATCTTTATGCCTATGTTCTCTCCCTGGTACCGACAGACGTTCATCCGAAACACTAACGTAGGAGGCATCGATGCCGGAAGGACAGCAGGCGGGGCGGGTAGCGATTGTCACGGGGGCGGCGCGCGGGATCGGGCGGGCGATTGCCGAGCGGCTCTGGCGGACGGCCACCGCGTCGCCATCGTCGATCGCGACGGACCCGCCGCGAACGCCGCCGCGCAGGAGCTCGGCGAGAATGCGCTGGCGGTGACCTGCGACATCACCGACTCCGCCGCCGTCAATGCGATGGTCTGGCATCGTCCACGCGACCTGGGGGCGGGTCGATGTCCTCGTCAACAATGCGGGCATCGTCGGGCCGAACAAGCCGCTCACCGAGGTCGCCGATGAACGAATGGGCGCAGGTGCTCGCGATCAATCTCACCGGCGTCTTCAACTGCTGCCGCGCCGTCGTGCCGCAGATGCTGGCGAACGATTGGGGGCGGATCGTCAATATCGCCTCGATCGCGGGCAAGGAGGGCAATCCCTACCTCGCCGCCTACAGCACGACGAAGGCGGCGGTGATCGGCCTGACGAAGTCGCTCGGCAAGGAACTGGCGACGACCAATATCCGCGTCAACTGTGTGACGCCCGCCGTGATCGAGACGGAAATCCTCGCGCAGATGACGCAGGAGACGATTGATTACATGGTCGCGAAAATCCCGATGGGCAGGCCGGGCAAAGTGACGGAGGTCGCCGCATTGGTCGCCTGGCTGGCGAGCGACGAATGCTCGTTCAGCACGGGCGCCGTCTTCGATGTATCGGGCGGGCGGGCGACCTATTAGGGCGGTTCGCAACTCCTTTCTCAGATCCCCCGCATCGAGCCGCTATTTGGCGCATTGGGAAGGGATAAACGCGATATGTCACCCAATGCCAAATGGTGCGAACAAGCGTGCGGAAATGCCCGAATTTGCCCGCCATATTTGACTTTTTCGGCATCCGTGGTATAACTGGAGATGAGAAAGACCTAGTACATACTGTTCGTACTAGGAAAAGCGATGCGGGCGAGGGAGCGTCGCCGCACGGAGGAGGAATCCACATGCACAAGTCGGACCTGGTCAAAGCGGTCGCCGCGAACTCCGGCACGAGTGGCCCGGCGGCGGAGAAGGCCGTGAATGCGGTCTTCGACACGATCAAGGAATCGCTGAAGAGTGGCGAGAAAGTGACCCTCACCGGCTTCGGCACCTTCGAGGTCGCCAGCCAGGCGGCGCGCGAGGGCCGCAACCCGAAGACGAACAGCAAGATTCAGATCGCCGCCCGCAAGCGCGTCCGCTTCCGCCTCGGCAGCGACCTCGACGCCATCCGCTAGTTTCCGGGGAACCTCACCTCCAGCCCCTCTCCTTCCATTGCAAAGGAGAGGGGTGTCTTTGTGTATAGCACCGTGCTATTTACCAGAGGTCAAGCCCCCTGTATTTCTCCCCCTCTCCATCGCCATACGAACCTGACTGTTCCACGATCCGTGGGCGATGGAGAGGGGGCCGGGGGGTGAGGATATCTTCCCGCTTACGTCGCCTCCTGGAAGCGGAAGAAGCGAATCGCCAGCAGGAAGCAGATCGCGCCGTAGATGATGAGCGCGAGGATGCTCGGCAGGACGGACGGTGAACCCCTTGCCGAAGATCATCAGGTTGTTGAAGCCGCGTCATCGCCCAACTGGTGAGCGTGACCCGCGAGACCTGCTGCACCCACGAGGGCATCAGGAAGAGCGGGAACCACGAACCGCCGAGCGCCGAGAAGGTCAGCACCGTCAGCGTCGTGATCGGCTGCAACTGGTCGCGCGTCTTGACGACCGAGACGAGCAGCATGCCGAGGGCGGTCGTCGCGAAGGCGGTGACGATGATCAGCAGGATCATCGCGGGCACGGAGCCGATGATCAATGTGGAAGAAGAGCTTGCCGACGATGAAGAGGAGGCTGATCTGCGCGAGCGCCCGCACGAACTGCGCGCCCAGTTTGCCACCGAGCAGCGACCAGCGGGAGACCGGCGCGACGAGCAGCCGCTTCCATGTGCCCGCTTCCTTCTCATCGAGGATCGTCCCCGCCCCGGCGCCGACGGCGAAGAGCGCGAACATCAGCGCGTAGCCCGGCACGACCTGGTCGTAGTTATTGTCGCTCTGATTCTGCTTCGCCACCTGCGTTTGCAGATTCAGCGGCGGCTTCTGGCTCAGTTGGATCGCCTGCTGGCTCGCCTGCCGCGCGACGGCGTTCGGGTCGGCGGTCGCGCCGCTATTCTTCACGGCATCCACCGCGACCTGCCCGGCGATCTGGCCCGTCGCGAAGGTCTGGATGATCGTTCCCATGATCCCACGCACGGCGAGCGCGCGGTAATCGCGGTTGCTCGGCGTCGTCAGGACGGTGATGTCCGCCTGCTTGCCCTGCGCCACCGCATCGCTCAGCCCGGCGGGGATAATCACCGCCGCCGAGCGGTCGCCGTTCTCGACCGGTTTGCGGGCATCCGCCGCGCTCGTCTTCATCTCCACCTTGAGCGTCGGCGTCTGCTGCATCACGGCGAGGATTTGCTGGCCGACCGGCCCCTGATCCTCCGCATAGACGGGGACATTCACGGTCGTATTGCCGCTCGCCGTCGTCAGCGGTCGTGAAGATCGCCCCGATGAGGAGCATCAGGAAGAACGGGATAAAGAGACTGAGCGCCAGCGCGCGGCGATCGCGCACCATCCGCATCAGTTCCTTCCGCATGATAATCAGCGCTGTACGCATCGTCATACTCTCCAATCGAAACATTTGAACCGCAGAGGCGCGAGGAACGACATTCGAACAGATCTCAGTCCCGGTACTGCTTGCCGGTCAGTTGCAGGAAGACTTCGGCGAGGCCGTGCGGGCGTTCGACGCGCACGACGGGGGCGGTCTGATGCGCCAGCAACTCCTCAAGCGTCCCCTGCGCGACGATCTGCCCCTCGTCCATGATGGCGATGCGGTCGCAGAGTCGTTCCGCCTCCTCCATGTAGTGCGTCGTGTAGAGGATCGCCATGCCGTCGTCGCGCAGTTTCTCGGTCAGCTCAAAGAGCGCCTCGCGCGATTGCGGGTCGACGCCGACGGTCGGTTCATCGAGCATCAGGAAGCGCGGGCTGTGGATGACGCTGACGGCGAGATTGAGCCGCCGCTTCATGCCGCCGGAGTATTCCTTGACCTTATCGTCCCGCCGGTCATCGAGGCCGACGAGCGTGAGCAGTTCGGTCGTCCGTGCGCTCAAGGCATTGCCGGCGATGCCGTAGATTTCGCCGAAGAAGCGCATATTCTCCGCCGCCGGTCATGTCGTCGTAGAGGGCGATCTCCTGCGGGACGACGCCGATCATCCGCTTGACGCGCGCCCCGGCCGTGACGGCATCCCCGCCACCGTGGCCGTGCCGCTCGTCGGCGCGAGATAGGTGGCGAGCATGTTGATCGTCGTGCTCTTGCCCGCGCCGTTCGGGCCCAAGAGGCCGAAGATTTCGCCGCCCCGGATCGTCAGGCTGACGCCGCGCACCGCTTCGCGATCACCGAAGGTCTTGTGGAGATCGTGCGCCTCGACGACCGTCTCGGTCGCTACGGGCGCCTCCGTTGTCATCACAATCGCTCTCCTTTCCCGTGTCATCACTCTGTCATACCGTGGCGGCGTAGGCTGTCGCCTCGCCGTTAGAGGCTGATCGCCCGCGCACGGCGTGAGCGCGGCATGCCGTGCACTCGGCAGTGCCTCGAACTGCCAGTCGAGCAGCGCCAGTGCCCGCAGCCCCACATTGATCGCCCGGCCGAGGAAGTTGCCGACCATCATGCCGATGAAGGCATCGTTGAGGACCGCCTCGCTCGCCATCACGTCCCACCGCTGCAGCGACGACCCGCATCGCGACCCGCACGAGCAGCAGGGCGAGAAACGCCACCGCATACTGCCAGCCGCCGAACTGATAGACGACGCCACTCTCTTCGATCGCGCCAGACGCGGATGATCTGCCCGCTGAGCAAGCCCGTGCCGACGCCGATCAGCGTGGCGGTCAGCACGATGGCGACATCCCGCAGCGGGAGGTTCGGCCCGCCGAGATAGCGGGTGCCGAGATAGAGCGTGCCGACCGCCGGGATGAGGAAATCGCGCCGCGTCACCGGCCGCCGGGCGCACTGGCGGTAGAGAAAATAGCAGAAAAGCGCCACACCGAGGAAGCGCCGAGGAATGCCATGAACAAACCGTTCATCTGATTCGTCCCTCCAAACTTCCACCGAGCGGCCCTCGCTCTGTGTTCAGTATGCGGCGGGCGATCGTTGCCGCGCGTCGCTCAAAGGGACGATTTAGTCCCCTCCCTTTTGGACGATCCGGCGGTCGTCCATCGGGCGGCCAGGGGCGGGGGCGTGCGCCGCCGCGATGATCGCTTCGAGCGCGGCGACATGCGCCTCGAAGGCGGCATGCCCCTGATGCGTGGCGGCGTAGAGGGAATGCGTGCGCCGTCCGTTACGCTCCTTCGTGACCGCGGCGTACCCCATCTCGACGAGCACGCGCAGATGCATGCCGAGGTTGCCATCCGTCATGCCGAGCAGATCGCGCACGGCGGTGAAACTGATCCGGCCCCGCTCCGGCAGGCCGATCAGCGCTGCCATCAACCGCAGACGGTTCGCATCCGTGAGGATCGGATCGAGCGGCGTCGAGCAGGAGATCGTGCAGGGCGGCCGTCGCGCCGGGTTCGCGCGTCACCATTGGCGGCGCATCCGCGCGATGCCGAAAGCGATCGTGCTCCCCCCCGCCAGCAGCCCATAGAGGAGCAGCGAGAGGTCCGGTACGACGAGGCGCACGGCCACTGCGAGCAGCACGACGCCCACACCGAGCAATCCGAGGGCGCGATCCTCGGCGACCACCGCGTAGAGCATGTACGCGATGCCCCAGAGCGCGCCGAAGAAGAGATAGAGCACGAATGTCGGTACCGGCTCGATGATCAGCGACAGGGCGGTGGAGCCGAGGACGATGATCCACCACGCGCGCCCCACCTGCGCTTCCCACCCGCTGATGACGGCGGGCCGCCGGTCATGCGGCGATTTCCAGGCCCGCCGCGCTGCGAGCCAACCAATGATGAACGCGAACCAGACCAAAAAGGCGAGCCAGCCGGGGAGAAACTGCGCCGCCGCGTAGCCGACAACCCACCCCACACCCCAGTAGACGAGCGGCGCGCGGAGCGATTGCCCAACGGCGGCGCTCCGACTATGGCGCATCGCCACCCGCGCCGCCGCGAGGGCATCCGCCGCCTCACCCGCCGTGACGGTGGCGGCGCGCTGATGGATTGGCAAGGGATCGGGGAGGGTCATCGGCGCGCTCCTTACTCTACGACACAGAGTAAGCGACGCGCCCGCCGATGTCAAGCGGGCATTTGACGCGGGTCGCTTGGGAGGCAATACTACGTACAGCAGGGAGCAACATCGTCATCGGCGACCGGAGCGGATGGAGCGCGATGCCTGCCCGCAGCCGCCGACAGACGACGCGGAGTGGGACGCCATGATCGTGCGGGTAAATCGAGAGGGAGCGGGGCGCCGCGCAGTGCGGTGGAGCGCCGTCCTTCTTTGCGCGCTTCCTCTGCTTGTGGGATGCGGCGCGCCCGGCCCGAGCAACGACGCGCCCGCCGTCACCGCCCTCCCGACGCTCACTCCCTTCCCGGCGCTCGCCGCGACCGCCACTCTGACCGACCGGCTGCACCTCCGCTCACCCGCCCCGAACAGCATCACCCTCTTCGTCCAGCCGGACGATGGCCGCGCCCCGGTGCTCGACCTGCTCAACAACGCGCAGACGAGCGTCGACCTGATGATCTATCTGCTCTCCGACCGCGAGGTGATCACCGCGCTGAAGAACGCCGTCCTCCGCAACGTCGCCGTGCGTGTCCTGCTCGAACCGAATCCCTGCTGCTCGAACAGCAACACCATGCAGCGCGCGCTCTTCAGCGATTTGCAGGAGGCGCGCGTGCAGGTGCAATGGACGAGTCCCGCCTTCCGCCTGACGCACGCCAAGATGGCGATTGTCGATGGCGCGACGGCGCTGATTATGTCCCAGAACCTGACCAAATCATCGTTCGTCTCCAATCGTGAGGCGAGTATCATCGACCGCGACGCGGCGGATGTGGACGCGCTGACCGCCCTCTTCGCGGCGGATTGGGACCGCGCCGCCTACACCCCGACGGACCCGAACCTCGTGATCGCCAATGCGAATGCGCGACAGAAGTTGATGACTCTCATCAACGGCGCGACCAAGTCGCTCGCTATCGAGAGCGAGGAGATGCAGGAACCGGCGATCATCGACGCGCTGATCGCGGCGCAGAAGCGCGGCGTCTCCGTCCGGTATATCGGCCCGACCGCCACGAGCGGCACGAGCACGCCGCAACGCGACGATAACGCCCCCGGACGCAAGCGCCTCGAGAGCGGCGGGGCGGGCGTCCGGCTCCTTGCTACCCCCTATGTCCACACGAAGACGATTATCGCCGACGGGGCGGTCGCCTTCGTCGGGAGCGAGAACTTCAGCGTCGCGTCGCTGGATACGAACCGGGAGATCGGCCTTCTGACCACCGACGCGACGGTGATCGCGCGCCTGACCGGCGTCTTCGTCAAAGACTGGGCGGCGGGGAAGCCGGAAAGCTAGACGACCAACAGCCCCGTCCGAATTGGAGCGGGAGCGAGAAGGAGAAGTGACCGTGCCGGAGAACTGGAACGACTTGCGCGAGCGTTTTGCCATCGTATCCGCCGATTTTCTGGCGCTGGCGAGCCGGGTCAACGCCGATCGCGCGACGGAGGCGGGGGTGTGCGGTGTCTGGTCCGCGAAGGAGACCGTCGCCCACATGGCCGCGTGGGACTGGGAGGGCGAGCGCCTCTTCCGCGAACTCCATACCGGCGACGCGACACCGCGCAAATACGACATCGACGCCTTCAACGCGGCAGCGGTCGAGGAGCGTGCCGGGCAGTCATGGGACGAAACGCTCGACGAATTGCGCCGCGCCAACATGACCTTCGGCGCCTCCCTCGCGAATGTCTCACCAGGCGATCAAGAAGCCCAGCCCGCCTACGCGCACTGGATTCGCGCCGTCACGGGCCATTATGTCGAACACGCGACTCAAATCCGCGATTGGATGGCCGCGTAGCGACGCCGGTCGCGTCCGTGCAGATGCGCTGCGAACACGTGCATAACCGGCCACTCCCTTGACGAATACGAACTTTTGTTCTATTCTGTGCGCGTACCATCCTACTCCGGCATCCCGACGAACGACCGTTTTCCGCTCAAGGAGGGTGTTGCATGTCCGGTCACTTTATCTGCCACGTTGATATTCCCACCAATAACCAGGAGGAAGCGGGAACGTTCTACGAGAGTCTGTTCGGCTGGAAAATACAACCGCTACCTCAGATGAACTACTCGACATTCGCGACGGGGGAGGGCCCCGGCGGGGGCTTCTCGCAAATAGACGAATCGGTAGACGGGTTTCAGTCCCGTGCCGGTGACGTGCTCGTCTATATCTCGACCGATGATATTGACGCGAGTCTTGCCAAGGCCGAATCGCTCGGCGGCAAGACGGTCGTGCCGAAGATGGAGATCCCGACCGTCGGCTGGTTCGGTATCTTCACGGACCCAACCGGCAACAAGATCGCGCTCTTCACCGAGAAGTAATCGCTTCCCCGCAGCACATCGCATCCTCAGGGCGCCCCACGCGGGCGCCCGTTCATATGCATCGGGACCAATCCACGACGACGCCGGCGATGCTGGCGTCGCCCTCGTGCAGTCGCCGGTAGATGGCCGGTATCTCCTCCGGCGCGATGCGGTGGGTGATCGCCGGCGCCATGTCGATACGTCCCTTACCGATCAGTTCGAGGAGCAACCGGAGGTCGCGCGGGCGGGTCCAGCGCAGCAGGTCGGGCGGCGCGTCCATCACGGGGTGGGCATAGGAGGTGGTGAAGAGCACCTCCTTCGTCATCATGCCGTCCTGGATCGGATTGAAGTCGGGGATGTCGGTGTGGCGCGCGACGACGGAGATGCAGCCGCGCCGCCTGACGATCCGGTAGGCCGTCTGGATCGCGCGCCACGATGAGGCGGCCTCCACGACGAGGTCCACCCCCTCCGGCCCGCAGAAGGCGGCGATCCGCCCTTCATAATCGGGCTCGCGCGGGTTGACGACGAGGTCCGCGCCCATCGCCCGCGCAAATGCCAGCCGCCGGGGGTCGAGGTCGAGCGCGATGGTGCGCAGCCCCCAGGCGCGTGCGACGGCCAGCGTGGCGAGGCCGATAACCCCTTGCCCAATGATCGCGACGTTCTCCCCCAGCGACGGGTTGCCGCGCCGCAGGGCATGGAGTCCGATCTCGCAGAGCGTCGTGAAGACGGCCTGCTCGTCCGGCGCACCGTCCGGCACGGGATAGACCTGTCCAGACGGTACAACAACCAGGGCGTCATGCGGCATCGCGACGAAGACGCGCTGCCCGACTGTCAGGCCCGCCACCTCCGCGCCGACCGCTTCGATTACCCCGACCATCGAGTAGCCATTGGCACGCGGGAATCCGGCCGGGTTCTGCTCCACGCGCTCATCGCGATACTGGCGCATCTCCGTCCCGACACTGATCGCCGTGCAGCGGGCGCGCACGAGCACGCCATCCGGCGTCAGTACCGGCTCCGGGCAGTCCATCACCGCAGCCTCGAACGGCGCGGTGATCCGCAACGCGCGCATGATCTTCCTCCGTAGCGCAGGCTAGCGCTACGGCGGCACAGGCCACGCCTACGCTCCGTTATGAGGGCGATGACGCCGACGAGGCGCGTCTGGGCATCGCAGTACCAGAGCGCGCCGTCGTGATAGGTGAGGCCGTGCGGATCGGGGCCTTCGGCGGGGCCGGGCTCCATCGCGAGGACGCGGCGCACGTCGCCATCCAGCGTGTAGCCGGTGATCGTGCGGTCGGTCGTCTCCGCCACCCAGAGGAGGTCGCCATCCCAGGCGAGGCCGTGCGGGCGGTTGCCGGGAGCGGGGAATTGCCGGAGAATCGCGCCGGTCGCCGGGTCGAGTTGCGTAGGTCGTCGCGGAGGGCGGCACGGTCACCCAGAGTTTGCCGTCGATCCATTCCAGCCCGTGCGCGCCGCTCTTGCCCGCGCCCGGCGTCGGCAGCCGCGTTAGCTCGATGCCGTCGACCGCGTAGCGGAAGAGTTCGATCGGCGTGAAGGTGGAGGCGACCCAGAGCGCTTCGCCATCGAAGGTGATACCGCTCGAATGGTGCGTCTCGGTCGGGAACTGCCGGAGAACGTGCCCGTCCCGCCAGTCGAGGAGATAGACATCGAGGTCATCCTGATCGATCACCCAGAGGCCCGCGTCGGTTGCCTGCAAGCCATTCGGCTGCGGGCCGGGTGTCTGCCAGCGCGGCTCGCCGCGCACCCGCTCGATCTGTGGCGCCATGCGCTCCCCCTTCGCGCTACTGCGGCAATCGCCGCCGCGACATTATTCCCAGCCCTGACGCGTGCGCCCGCCCGTCATCTCGAACGGGCCGACGGGCCAGCGGAAGCAGCCTTTGAGCAGCGCATCCACCTGCTCCGGCGTCGCGATCCCCTCCGCGACGATCTGCCGCGCCTCGCGGACGACCACGCCCATGATGCGGTTCGCCACGAACCCCCAGTGCCGCGTGTCGTCGTTGATCACCTGCGGGTCTTTGCCGCAACGCGCCGCCACCGCCACGACCGCGTCGCGCGCCTCGTCGCTCGTCTCCTTGTGTACCGTGATCTCCGCCAGCCGCATCACCGGCACGGGGGAGGCGAAGTGCCAGCCGATCACCTGTGCGGGCCGGTCGGTCGCGTAGGCGAGCGCGGCGATCGGGAAGCCGGAGGTATTGGAGGCGAGGATGGCGTGCGCGGGGGCGAGTCGATCCAGTTGCCGGAAGACGCGCACTTTGAGGCCGAGATCCTCCGGCACCGCCTCGATGACGAGATCGACGCCCGCGCAGGCGGCGGCGAGATCGGTGAAGGTGGCGACGTGTTCGAATGCGGCGCCCATCTGCGCCTCCGTCACCTTGCCGAGCGCGATGCCGCGCCGCAGGCCGTATTTGCCGTGCTCGATCCGCTCCAGCGCGTCGGTCAGCGCCTCCGCGCGGACATCGTAGAGATGCACGTCATAGCCGCCCACTGCCAGCACCTGCGCGATGCCCGTCCCCATCACGCCCGACCCGATCATCGCCACCGTTTTGACTTCCATCCACCCCTCCCCGCCCTTCCGCCCGATGTGACGCCCCTTTATACCAAACGCGCGCGTGTTACCCCGGTGCATCGTCGCCGAGGAGGATGACAATATCCGCATTCGCCGTGCCGGGCGGGCGCTGCCCCTTCCCGTTGATGCTCGCCGCCGGCAATCCCAGTGTCGCGGCGAGGGACTGCGCGGTCTTCTCATCGCTCGCCGCGAAATAGAGGAGTTGCGTCTTCGGCACCGCCCCCTTCGTCCCGACCGGCGCGTCGATGAAGGAGGTGTTCGCGTAGCCCTGCTGCCGCAGCGTGGCGCTCATTTTACTGGCGAGCCCGACCCGATTCGTCGCGTTCTCCACGACAATCGTCGCGCCCTTGTTCAGCCCGCCGTTCGCCTGGGCAGCGATGTAGTCTTTGTTCTCCTTCGGAGAGAATTCCTTCGCTCGCATCTGCGCCTGTGTCCAGTCGACCGTCGTGTAGAAGATGCCGCCGATCGTGGTGCTCCCGTACAGATCATTCAGCCCGATCTGCCGGATCGCGCTCCCCTTGATGCCGACGCCGAACTTCGCGAACGCCAGCCCCTGATCCTTGAGCGGGAAGTCGGTCTTGACCGTGGAGCCGAAGGCGTCGATCAGGTCGGTCGCCTTGGAGAGCAGGTTGAGTTGCAGCGCTTGCTGCCGGATGCCGAGGAGGACCTGCTGCTGGCGGGCGTTGCGCCCGTAGTCGTCGTCGCCATGCCGGGAGCGGGCGAATTCGAGCGCCGTCGCGCCATCGAGGTGCATCGTGCCCGCCGGGAAGAAGACGCGTGTGTACTGGTAATCCGGCGTCGGGTACTCGTCATCCTTAAAGGGGTAGGGGTTATCGACCGTGACGCCACCGACCGCGTCGACGATCTTCACCAGGCCGCCGAAGTCCACCTGCGCGTAGTAGTCGATCTGGATGCGGAAGTTCTGCTCGATGGTATCCCGCACGAGCGTGGAACCGCCTTGCCCCGCGTGCCCACCCGCCTCCAGATAGTGATTCCCCGCGCCCGTCGCGTAGACGTCGGCCATCTTGCCGACGCCGAAGCCGCCCGCGAGCGTCACGCGCAGGTCGCGGGGGATCGACATCATGTGAACGGTGTCATCCGGGTTCGACGGATCGGTATAGACGAGGATGATCGTGTCGGATTGCGGGGTGGTGTCCCCCTCACGGGCGTCCACGCCGATCAGCATCATCGTGAATGGGTCTTTGCGGTCGAAATGCACCGCGGCGATCGGATCGATCGTCGCGGCCGGCGCGTCGGTCGAGATCGGTTCGATTGTTCCGAGCGGGTTCGCCGTATTCGTCGGGCGCGGTGCGGCGGCCACCGCGCCGCCCGAATTGCCGCGCGGCAGCGTCGGTTGCACGATCGTATCGAGCGCTCGCTGGGTGTGCCGCACGACATTGATCGTGTACGCGCCGACGGCGGCGATGAGCAGCATGGGCAGGACGGCGATGAGATAGACCCACGGCGCGACCGTGCGCCGCCGCGCGACCGAGGCAGCGGCTTTCGGGCGAGACGGCGCCCGCGATTCCCGTGGCGCGCCCCCCGCATCGGCCTTCGCGTCCTCGCTGAGGCGGGCGGCGTGGACCATGCGGCGATAGTGCCCGCGCACCTTCGGGCTGACCGCACGCTTCCCGCGCATGATGCGACGGATATTCCTGCGTGCCTCCTGGTCGCCCATCATCCCCCCATCACTCCACGGCCGCGCCGCACACAATCTCGCACTCGCACCCGTGACGGTCAAGCCGACGGCGGACAGAGTGCGCCTTCGGCCTTTAGCCGATGTGAAATGCCTTTTCAGTGGCACGGCCCGGCGTTGCAATCGTGGGAGGATCGCTGGCATGATGCGCCGCACAGCATCGGTGGTTGATGGGGAAGCGGCAACCCGGCGTTGGGCGCGGGGAGACGCGGCAGAAGGAGGGATCAGCGTGAAGATCGTCATCGGTCACGAGCAGCCGAACCGGATGTTCCTGCCCTTGCGGACAGAGTTCCCGGAGGTCGAATTCGCCACCCCGGCGGACGCGGCGGAGGAGAAGGCGGCGATGCGCGACGCCGATGCCTATCTCGGCCGGATCGGCGCGGAAGCATTCGAGGCGGCAGGGCCGTCGCTGCGCTGGGTGCATTCCAGCGGCGCGGGCATCGAGACGATGGCGGCGCTCCGCGATCTGGTGGATAGCGACGTCACCGTCACGAATATGCGCGGCGCGCACGGTCGCGCCATCGCCGAGCACGCGTTCGCCATGCTCCTCTCCCTCACGCGCCAACTCGTCCCGCTGATGGAGAATCAGCGGCAGCATGTCTGGGCAGTCGAATCGCGGCACGATGCGCGAATTGACCGGGCAGACAATGGTCGTCGTCGGCATGGGCACGATCGGCAGCACAATCGCACGCCGGGGCGCCGCTTTCGAGATGCGCGTGATCGGCGTGGACATGCAGCCCGTCGAGCCACCGCCGGGCGTCGAGGCGGTCTGGCCGCTCGACCGGCTCGACGAGGCGCTCGGCATCGCCGATGTCGTCGTGATCGCCACGCCGCAGACGCACCTAACGCGCGGCATGATGGACGCGCGACGCATCAACCTCATCAAGCGAGACGCATTCCTCATCGTCATCTCACGCGGAAAGATCATCGACGAGGCGGCGCTGATCGCCTCGCTCAAAGAGGGCCGGCTCGCGGGCGCAGGACTGGACGTCACCTCCACCGAGCCGCTGCCGCCGGACGACCCGCTCTGGGATGCCCCAAACCTCATCCTCACGCCGCATTGCTCCGCCTCCTCCCGGCAGACGAGCGAGCGTACATTGGCGATCGCACGGGAGAACATGCGCCGCTTCATCGCCGACGAGCCGCTAATGAACGTCTGCGACAAGCGCGCGGGGTTCTGATCGAAACCGATTGAACCGCGGAGACGCGGAGAGCGCAGAGGACGCAGCGTTGGCGTCCTTGGCGTTTCCGCATTTTTCCCGACCCGCGCATGAATCCCGGCCTGTGCTATGCTTGCCGCCGCTGTATCGTTGGGGAAATGTATGGAAGTGAGGTAACGGATGCGCACGAACACCGCGAAGCAGAAGATGTTGCAGGGGAAACCGGCCTTTGGCTACTCGCTCGGGCTCGGCTCGCCGCTGGCCGCCGAGGCGCTGGCGAGCAGCGGCATCGATTTCATCCTGCTCGACAATCAACACGGCTCCTTCGGGCCGGACTCGACGATCGCCTGCTTCATGGCGATGGCGGGCGGGTCGGCAATCCCGATGGCGCGCGTCGCCCGCAATGACTACACGATGATCGGCCGCCTGCTGGACGAAGGCGCGATGGGCATCGTCGTGCCGATGGTCCACACCCCCGAACTGGCGAAAGAGGCCGCCGACGCCTGCCGGTTGCCCCCGGTGGGGACGCGCTCATGGGGCTGGGGCCGCGCGGCGCGGTACGGCGACGATTATTCGGATCGCATCAACGATGAGGTCTTTGTCGCGATACAGTTGGAGCACATCGACGCGGTCGAGAACGCGGAAGCGATCCTCTCCGTCCCCGGCGTGGACGGTTGCTGGGCCGGGCCAGCTGACCTCGCCCTCTCAATGGGCATCCACCCGCGCGACGTCGCGAACGACGACCGCCACGCCCGCGCGCTGGAGAAGATCGTCCAGGCGTGCCGGAACACCGGGAAAATCCCCGGCCTCTCGTGCAGCAGCCCGGAGGAAATGGTGCGCCGTGCCGCGCAGGGCTTCCAATTCGTCACCGGCGGCGGCGATATGCCCTTCATCATGCAGGGCGCCGCTGCGGGCATCAAGACGCTCGGCCTCTAGCGAAGTAGCGAGGTGCGAGGCGCGAGTAACGAGACGAGAATCACAGCCCCTCGCTACTCGTTACTCGCTACTCGCTATTACCGAGGGAGTGTGCGATGGCACCCTCGCCCGTGCCTCCGGCGGTGTTGCGGCCCCTGCGGCTCAGTCCGACGAGCCTGCATCGGTGGCGCGAGTGCCCGCACGCCTACTGGCATGCCTACATCCGCAAGAGCCCGGCGGAAGTGGTCTTCAACCGGCCAATGGAACGCGGCGGCGCGCTCCATAACGTCCTCAAGGAATGTTTCGACAACCTCCAGGCGGCGGGCGACTTCCCCGGCGATCTCGCGGCCCTCGCGGCGGCGTATCTGCCGCCGTACCGCTACCCCGATCGCGAGACGTGGCGGGAGGATGTCCGCTGGATCGCAGGGCTGGTGGCGGGCTACCTCGGCTCCGTCTCCGCCGCCCAGGCGCGGACGCATCTGCTCGGCCTCGAATGGTCCTGCGGCTACACGCACGAGGCGTATCCCTCCTTCGTGCTCACCGCGCGGGCGGATCGCGTCGTCCGACTACCGGATGGGCGCGTGCGGATCATCGAGTACAAGAGCGGCAAGCCGGACACCTACGATCTCGTGCAGATTGCCGCGCTCCACCTCTGCGTCGCGCACGCCCTCCACTGCGACGAGCAAATGGTCACGGTCTCGACGGTCTTCCTGCGCACAAACGACGAGCGCGAGTGGACCTTCGGCCCCGGCATCGCGGAGTATCGCGCCCGCATCATCGACATCGCGCACGAAATCCGCCTGGCGATGACCGACGCCGCGCGCTTCGCCCCGACGCCCGGCCCGTTCTGCCGGCGATGCCCCTACATCGGCCTCTGCCCCGCCGCGCCGGACGAGTATCGATAGGGAGCAGACCGTAGACAGGAGACAGGAGAGAACGCGACGCGCAATACAAAGCGCCTCGGCTGTACTGGCCGAGGCGCTTCACTTTGTGCGGTCTACCGTCTACTTCCCTCGCCGCAGGAAACGCGGCAGGCGGGTCACGTTGCGGGGCTGCTCATGCCGGGGCATGAAATCGTACTCGTCGAAGACGAGCCGGGGCAGCTTCTCCTCGCGGATTTTCTTGTCCGGGATCATACTGGCGACGAGAATGGCGTGCTCAAACATTGTGGTGCTCCCCGAAATTATGCGACATCCGAGCCACGGCGCAGGAAGCGCGGGAGGCGAACCTTGCGACGGGCTTCCTCGGTGGTCGGCGTCACGTCCGGGCCGTTGAATGCGCGGCGGTCGGCCAGATCGAGGCGGCGCTGCAGATCGTTAATCATCGCGGCGGCCACGGCGGAGGTTTCAAACATGACAGATGACTCCTTCTATTTCTTACCAGACAGCAAACCATCGTGCCGTCCATAGCCATACAACGCGCAATCGCCTCATTTGTTCCAGTTTTCACAAATCCATCGTGCGAAAGATCACAATCTTTTCGCTCACCGGTCGCGCATTGCAGTTCGTGACATCATTCACAATCGACCGCACAAGCGGCTTGGCGCATTCCTGTACAATGGCACCATGCATACGCGCGCCTCGCTCCACTCCATCGCGCCGGACGCCTATCGCCACCTGCTGCCGCTCGTGCCGGACGAGCCGTGGGCGCTCTTCGCGCGGGCGGTGCTGCGCGCCGGTCAGCCCGGTGTCTACGCGGACAATCCGCTCACGCCGACAGCGGTCGCCATCGACATCGCGACGCCGGACGGGCGAACGGTCTTCCTCTTCGGCGACCCGGACCACCCGGTGATCGAGGCGCATGTCGGCGCGCTCGTCGGCCCGGTGCGCGTCAGCGGTGCCCAACCGATTGTGCGGCAGATTTCGGCTTGGCGCGACGATGCCATACCGCGCTGTGTCGCGCATTGCGCCTTCCCGGCATCGAATGGGGGCGCGGCCTTCTCGGTGTCGCCTCCCGGTGGCGTGCGCCGCCTGCGGCCCGCCGACGCGCGCCATCTCGCGTCGTTGCCGCCCTGGCTCTGGGAGACGTACGACGCGCCCGGCGCGCTGCTCCGCGCGGGGATCGTCTACGCCCGTTACCTGCGCGCCGAACTCGTCTCGCTCGCCTGCACGGTCGCAACGACCGAGCGGTACGACGCGATCACGGCCTACACGATCGAGCGGACGCGCCGCAACGGCTTCGCGCGGGAGTGTATGCAACGGCTGATCGGCGCGGTCGTCAATGAGCGCGGCAAGCGGCCGGTCCTGATCGCCGACGCGGAGAATGAGGCCGCTATCGGCCTTGGCTATTCCCTCGGATTGACGGAGCGCCACGAGCGCACGGTGTACGATCTCGCATGAGCGATCATCCGCCGCTCGTGCTCGCCTCCGGGTCGCCGCGTCGCCGGGAGTTGCTCGGCCTGCTCGGCGTCCCGTTCATCGTTGACCCCAGCGGTGCGGACGAGACGCCGCCGGTGGGCGTTGCACCGGAGGGCGTCGCCCGCTTCCTCGCGGTGACGAAGGCGCGAGAGGTTGCGGCGCGCCATCCCGGCGCATACATCCTCGGCGCGGACACCCTCGTCACGGTGGATGGCCTGATCCTCGGTAAGCCTCTCGATGCGGTAGATGGGGCACGGATGCTCCGGCTTCTCTCCGGCCGGGCGCATCGGGTACCGACGGGTGTCGCCCTGATCGCGCCGGACGGCACGGAGACGGCGCTCGTCGAGACCGCCACGGTGACGATGCACCCGTATACCGAGATCGCCATCGGCGCGTACCTGAGCACCGGCGAGCCGTTCGACAAAGCGGGCTCCTACGCCGTGCAGGGCGCGGGCGGCGCGCTCGTCGCCACGGTCGATGGGTGCTACACCACCGTCGTCGGCTTCCCTCTCTGCCGCGTCGCCGCCCTGCTGCGTGAGGCGGGCGTTGATCTTCCACACGATCCCGCGGCTCGGTGCGATCCGGGTCGGATATGTGCGCTCAATCCACGACGGTAGCGCGGGCGGAAGCCTGCGTCCCGCACCTTTCTCGCAGGTTTCCGCCCGCGCTACCTATGCCTGGGATTACGACGTTTCGCGCACGGTGTCGATCTGGCCGCTGTCGGTGGAGGGTTCGGGAGGGGCGCAGATGCGGCGGCAGAGGGCGGTGAGGGTGGCGACGGTGAGGTCCGGCATCTCCTCGCGGCTGCGCGGCTCCTGGATGGCGTGCGGGCCGCGCCGGAGGCGGATGGCGAGCATCCCCGCCTTGCGGGCGGGGGCGATGTCGTAATCGAGGCGGTCGCCGATCATCGCCGCCTCCTTCGGGTCGCAGGCGGCGCGCTCGAGCGCGTGCTGGAAGATGCGCGGGTCCGGCTTGCCGTAGCCGAGTTCGCCGGAGAGGCACCAGAGATGGACCGCCTCGCCGAACCCGGCAATTTCCGCCCACTCGCGGATCGTCGCGGGTTGGTTGGCGATCACCCCGGTGCCGAATCGTTTGGCGAAGGTCTGCATCGTCGGCTTCGCCTCGGTGTATGGCGGTGTCGGGCGGGAGAGCTTGCGCAATTCCTCGTAGACCGCCGCCGCCGTCTGCTCGTCCACGAGGCGATGCAGCGCGCCGCGCATGACGTGGCGGTCGTACGATGCAATTGCCGCATCCCACGCGCTGCGGACAGCGGCGAGCGGCACGCGATGGCCGCGCAGGGCGAGCAGCCGGACGAGTTGCTTGCGCGTCTGCTCGTCGGCGAGCGTCTCGTCCATCAGCACGGAGCCGACATCGAAGAAGAGCCAGCGGACTCGCCGGAGGCGATTCTCCAGCGCATTCGTGTCGCGCAGGCGGCGCGGCAGCAAGTCCGTCCGGGTCGGGGGATCGCTCATGCCGGGGAGACCACCGCATCGACTTCGATTTCGACGCGCATCGCCGGGTCGATCAACGCGGAGACGGCGAGCAGCGTGTTGCACGGTCGGATCGTGCCGAAGACTTTCTTGCATGCCAGCGCAACGTCCGTCCAATCGTGGATATCGACAAGATAGACGCGGTAGCGCACGACATCATCGAGCGACGCGCCCGCCGCTTCGAGCGCCCAGGTGATGTTGGCGAGGATTTGCACCGTCTGCGCGACCGGATCGTCGATGCCGACGAGCGCGCCCTCCTTCATCGCCGTCGTGCCGGAGGTATAGACGAGATTGCCGATCCGCACCGCGCGCGAGAAGCCGACACGCTCCTCCCACGGTGTCCCGGACGAAATATTCACCCGTTGCGGGATTGTCTCTGCCATTGCGCTCCTCGCTTCCTTGCTAGGTGAGGCTGTCGTGCCAGAGGAGGAAGTGCAAGCCGACGTTGCCCATCTCCACCTGCCAGGCGGGCGCGTTGTCGGGCGTGTAGGTGAGGACGCGCCGCTCGAACGCCTGCATCAGCACGAAATGGAGCGTACCGCCGACGCGGGTCTGCGTCCAGTACGGTTCGGTGATCGGCAGGCCGAGGAGCGACTGCCAGTCGGACGGGAGCGTCTGCATCCAGTTCCAGAAGACATCGGGGATGTTGTGGCCGAGATTGGAATCGTACTGTGTAATCGTCGCATACCCCGCGTGGGCCGGGTCGTCGCCGACATGCCCGGCGCTGTCGAGCGTCGCGCTCACCGGCTGATTGAGGCGCTTCGGGGCGCGCCGGGACTGCGCCAAGTCACCGAACGAAGCGACGCTCCAGAGGGTTGCGTAGGTCGGGCAGGTGTCATTGTTGGTCGCGTCCCCCGCGACCGGGATGACGGCGGGTTGGTACGAGGTGAAGGCGCTGTTGCCGACCTGGACGCCGCCGCTGACCATCTCCGTGACGAGGAGGCCGTTCGAGACGCCGCTCGTCGGGTTGTTCAGCTCCATACGCGCCTTATCGAAGTAGAAGACCGTCCGCATCCCGCCAGGCGATTCCGCGTACGGCTCCGACCGCGTCGTGACAACATCCGGCCCGTAAAGCCACGAGCGCCCGACCTTCCCCGCCGCGACGGCTCCATCGCCACCGCTCCATGCCGTGCCGATCACGCCGGTCGCCGCGTTGACGCCATTGGGAAGATGGTACCCGCCGGGCGGGGGCGGCGGCGCGGCGGGGAAGGAGGGGAGCGTCTGCGCGCTCTTCGCGATGCCCACCTGCGATGTCGGCGTCGCGGTAGCCGTCGGCGTCGCGGTGGGCGTTGCCGTCGCGGTCGGCGTTGATGTCGGTGGGGGCGTGCTCGTAGCCGCGGCAGGTTTCGGCGCGGGCACGCTCGCCGGGCTGGTGGCGGCGCTCGGTGCGACGCTGGCCGGATCGTTCGCGCCCTTGGTGCGGAAACTCCAGGTGCGGGTGAACGGCTGGCCGTTCGCGGTGCCGGTGACCGCCACCGTATACGTCGTTCCCGGTTGCATCGGGGCGGTGGTGGCAATCAAGTCCGTGTTGCGAGAGAGCCAGCCGTCGCCGACGGACGCGAATGAGGAGACGGCCTGGCCGTTCGCCGTGATGGCGGCAGTGGAGAAGGCGACGCTCCCGCCGCCGAGATACTTGAGCGTGATCGGCGTGCCGATCGGGTACGCGGCGCTCTTGAAGGCATTGGGCGACTCGCCGCCGAACGAGGTGCCGATGCCCGTCCCGCCGTCGGGCGGCCACTGCTCCCAGGCGGGCGAGGCGGTCGCGCTCCAGTCCGGCGCGCCGAAGTCGATCACGTCCACCTTGACGGTATCGTTGACGACGCCGAATCCGATGTGGACGTAGCGGGGGTCGAGTAGCGTCAGGCGGTGGTTGATCGAGTTGATGTACCAGTCCAGCGAGGTGAGTTGGTCGCCGCTGAGGCCCATATTCTCGTTGACGTTGCGGCTCGGGTAGCCCGCCGCCTGCGCGCGATCCATGAAGTCCGCGCCGGTGAAGCCGGGCAACCCCGGCTTCTCGTCGTGGATACCGACGCCGCCGCTGCCGTTGTTCTGCTTGTAGTACAAGGCGTGCGCTTGGGCCGATTGGTCGAGCGCCGGGTGGCGCGCGATGGGCGCGACGCCAATCGCGGCTCGCCACTGGTTGATCCGGGCGAGCGCGGCGTTGCGCTGGTTTTCGAGGTCGTCCGTCGCTGCGTGCGCGACGGTGCAAAGGGGCACGATCAGGCCGCACATCAGGAGCACGACGCCCACCAGACTCGCTCGCCACGCTCGGCGCATAACCCCAACTCCCCGTACCATCCCATCGTTCGCTCGCGCCATCATAGTCCGTACAAGGCGTAGACGCAACATTATGCAAACTCGCAACCGTTGAGAATCAATGTGATCGAGTGAGTGGCGGTCACAGAAAGGTGTTGCGATGCGCGCGACAGTAGGACCGTCACGCGGACGCATCTCGCCCCGTTAAGTGAGTGTGCGACGGCGATTTCGGCTATGCGCATATTGTGATACGGTGATACAAGAGAACGTACGAGAAAACGAGGATGTGAGCGACCATGACGATGACCACGACACAGTTTGATCCGGCCCTTGCCACGATGTTGGACGATCCCCGGCTCGCGGGCGCACGCCTCTCCTTCTTCGAGGACGGGCAGGGATTGGTTCTGACCGGTACCGTATGCAACATCTGGCAGTACCAGATTCTCCGCACACTGCTGATGCGGTCGCCGGTCGTCACCGATGTCGGCATCGTCGCGGCGCGGCGGAGCGACCTGGAGATCGCCGACGCAATGCGCGATGCTTTGGGTCCGGAAGGCGATGATGTACGCGCGCGGGTGCGTGGCGGCCTCGTCACCCTGAGCGGCACGGCGGATGCCTCCGCCCGCGCGATGATCCTCACGCGCATCGGCACCCTGCCGGGCGTCGTCGGCATCGTGGATAACATCCGCTCGTATCAGCGCAGTATCTGACCGGGGCGCTCGCGGAGGATGCGTTCCGTGCTTGCGATGATCTGCCGGACGATGTCGGCCGCCGGTTCGACGGCGTGGATGAGGCCGACGGCATTGCCCGCGCGCGTCGGCGCGACGCGGCCGTCGCCCGCTTTCGCCGCCTGGACGAGTTGCTCGCGCAACTCGGTGCGGCGTTCGGCGAGTTCGCTATCGCGCCCGTGCCAGGCATCGGTGTAGTCGTTGCGGACGACGCGGTCGCCGATACCGGCAGGGAAGGCGGCCTGCGTGACGATGTCGTACGCCCGCGTATGCACGGTATCGTCCGTACCCGCGGCCACGACGCGCCCCTTCACCCAGTCACCACCGGTCGCCTCGATGCTGGCGACGAAGCGGGAGCCGAGCCAGACGGCCTCCGCGCCGAGCATGAAGGCCGCCGCCACACCGCGCCCGTCCGCGATACCGCCCGCCGCGATCACTGGGATGCCCCCCGCGACATCAACGACTGCCGGGACAAGGGGCATCGTGCCGCTGTAGCCGGTGTGCCCGCCTGCCTCCGTCCCCTGCGCGGCGATGGCGTCCACGCCTGCTAAGGCCGCGACCCGCGCCTGCGCGACCGTCTGCACCTGGCAGACCATGAGAATCCCGGCATTGTGGACCTCCGCGACAAAGGGCGTCGGGTCCGCGAAGGAATGGGTGATCACCGGCACGCGCTCGGCGATAGCGACGGCGGTCAGTTCCTCCAATCCCGGCCGGGAGGAAATGAAGCCGACGCCGAAAGGCTTGCCCGTCCGCTCCCGCACCGCGCGGATTTGCCCGCGCAGCCACGCCGCGTCGCCGCCCGAGCCGCCGATGATGCCGAGCCCGCCCGCCTCGGAGACGGCCGCCGCCAGTTCCGCCCCCGCCGTCCCCGCCATCGGCGCGTTGAGGATGGGATGCGGAATGCCGAATAGATCGCAGATCCGTGTATGCAGCATCAACCGCCCCCCTCATCGTGTCGCTATCGCCCGACGCTAGTATAGCGCGGCGTCTCGAAGCTCGCCGCTGCCGCCTGTGCGATACTGCGGCGTCGGATGAACGGTACGCTGGTCGATGGAATCGGTGGGAGATGACACTGCACAATCGCACCGGCCCACGCGGGCGCACGCTGCTGATCGGTGGGCTGGGCTGCCTGCTTGCGAGCATCGCGGTCGTGGTGGCGCGGCTGCACAATCCGACGCCGGGCATTGTCATGCTGGCCGGTGCGGGGGTGATCGCCGGGTTCACGCTGACGAGCGCCGGGCTGCTCGCCGTCCTCTCCCGCCCCGTCTGGATCGAGGGGATGGTGGTCGATACGCGCTGGACGATCAGCGGCGTGCGGCGCATCGGCACGGCGGTGCTCGATATTGGCGAGGCGGACCTGCTCACCGTCCATCTCGATCCCGCCGTCTACCGCGCGCTGACCGCAGGCGATCGCGTGCGCGTGGAACACAACAGCCTCAACCGCGCGGAGGTCTACCGCGTGGAAATCATCGCCTCCACCGAGCCGAAAAACACCTAATCGCAGCGCGGCAAAGCACCAGGAACGTCAAGCAGAGCACAGTATGTGCTCTGCTTGACGTTCCTGGTGCTTTGCCGGGTTATGTTCCCTGCCTTACTGGCGCACCGCCTCGACGTCGATCTCGAGCCGGATGGACTTGCTCGCGACGATGCCTCCTCCTTCGAGGGCCATGTTCCACGTCAGCCCCCATTCCTCGCGATTGATCTGTGCGGTCGCGGTGAGGCCGATCTTTTCATTGCCCCACGGGTCCGCAACCGCACCGCCAAACTCGATGTTGAGCACGACGGGGCGCGTCAGGCCGCGAATGGTCAGGTCGCCCGTCGCCTCCCATGCCGCATCGGCACGGTGGCGGAGCGCGGTGCTGCGGAAGATGATCGCCGGGTACTGATCCGCCGCGAGGAAATCCGCGCTACGCAAGTGATCGTCGCGGTCCTTAAATCCGCTCTCGATGCTCGCCGCCGCGATCGTCAGTTCCGCCGACGATTCCTCCGGAACGTCCGCGATCTGAATCGCGCCGCTGAACTCCGTGAAGACGCCGCGCACCTTCGCGACCATCAGGTGCCGTCCCTCGAAACCGACGCGGGAATGACCGACGTCGAATTGCCATCTGCCTGCTGGCGGGAACGCGCGCCCCGCGACCGTCCGGGTAATTGCTGGTGTTGCCATTGTCAGCCTCCTGAGATCGTTGCGCATACACTGGTTGCAAATGCAACTACATGGATTGTACGTCCGAGTAGTTGCGTTGTCAACTATTTCCGGGTAGACTGGGGGCATGGCGAATGAACCGGAGGCATCGCGCCTCACCGCGTGGCGTGCATTCATCACCGCACATGCCGCTCTGATCGGGCGGATCGAGCGCGACATGGCGGCCGCACGAGTGATCCCGCTGACGTGGTATGACGTGCTGATCGAACTCTACGAAGCGCCCGAGCGGCGGCTGCGCCTGCACGAGCTGGCGGACGCGGTTGTCCTCAGCCGCAGCGGGTTGACGCGGCTGATCGACCGGCTGGAAGCGGCGGGATTGCTCCGTCGCGAGGCGGCGACAACCGACCGGCGCGGGGCGTACGCGGTGCTGACCGACGATGGCATCGCGGCGATGGCGGCGGCATGGCCGGTCTACGCACGGGGCATCACGGCATACTTCGCCCGCCATCTCAGCGACGTGGAGGCGGACTTACTCACCGATGCGCTCGGGCGCATGCTGACGGGAGCGCGCGCGAGCCCATAAACCGATCAGACCCGCCTCGGCGACCGCGTCCAGCAAATACACGGGGCGGATGCGCCTTTGTGCGACGTAGACAACGTCGATGGCCGCGAGCCCGGCGGCGCTCCCGACGGCGAGCAGCGCGACTTCCGGGGTGATCCGCTTCCGGTAACCCGCGAGGCCGACCACGCCGCCAATCACCATCACGAGCACGCCGACCGTCTTGACGAGCCAGACATCCACCTTTGGCCCCGTTACTTTCTGGAACGAGCGGATACCGACGAGCGACCAGATGCCGGTCAGAGCATAGAAAACCGCCTGCGCGAGCGCGACTGACCGCTGCAATCGCTCGTTCGCTCCATCAGTGTCCGTTGAGCCGTGCATTCCGCTGCCCTCCATTGCTCCTCCCGACCGCGCCTCTTTCCGCCGATGCAGGAGTCAGCAAGCCGCGTTCCCGCACGATAGGCACCGCCAATGACTTGTAGCCGACGTCGTCGAAAAGTACGGTCACTTTGTCTCCCTCGTAGCGCATCACGGTGCCGTCGCCCCATTCGGTATGCGCGACGCGGCTATTGAGCGGGAAGGGCTGGTCGCTCGTCGGCTGCTCCGCCGCGCGGCCCGCCACGCAGTTGTCGCAGTACCAGCACGGGCCATCGGTCTCCTCGCCGAAGTAGTTGAGGATGTAGGCGCGGCGGCAATCGCGCAGTTCGGCGTAGCCACGCGCCATCTCGACGCGCGATTGGTCGAACTGGTAGTGCGCCTCCTGCTGGCGGGCCGCCTCCTGCGCGACCTGGGCGATGTCCGCAATCGGTTCGGGATTGTCCACCGCGCCGTCCGGCGTCATGTCGACCGCGCCGACATCCTCCAACCGGCTGAGCGCCGCCGTCAGTTTCGACTGCGACAGGCCGGTCTCCGCGCGCAGGGCGGCGGGATCGACCGCCCCGTCGTGGCCGGCGACGACCTCCGCGACCTGGGCGATCTGGTCCGCATCCACCTGGCCGCTCCCGGCGAAGAACCGGCGCAGGCCGAGGTCTTCCGGCCGGTAGAAGAGGATAGCGCCTGCGCCTCCTCGCCATCCCGCCCGGCGCGGCCGATCTCCTGATAGTAGGAATCCACCGAGTCGCTGATGTCGGCGTGGAAGACGAAGCGGACATTCGGCTTGTCGATGCCCATGCCGAAGGCGGTCGTCGCGACGATCACGTCGCTATCTCGTCGGCCATGAAGGCGGCCTGGGTCGCCTCGCGCTCCGCCGTCTTCATCCCGGCGTGATACGGGGCGGCGTCGATGCCCTGGTCGCGCAACGCCATCGCGATCTCCTCGGCGCGCCGTTTGCGTCGCCGCGTAGACGATGCCCGGCTTCTCCGCCGCGACGACGCGCTCGAGCAAGGCGCGCTGCTTGACCTGCTCATCGTCAAACCGCTCGACGCCGAGCCAGATGTTCGGGCGGTCGAACCCCCGCACGATCACGCGCGGATCGTGCATCCCGAGACGTTCGATGATCTCGGCGCGGACGGGCGGGGCGGCGGTGGCGGTGAGGGCGAGCACCGTCGGGTGGCCGAGCATTTCGATCACGCCGCCGAGCTTGAGATACTCGGGCCGGAAGTCGTGCCCCCACTCGCTGACGCAATGCGCCTCGTCCACCACGATCAGCGCGGGGCGCGCCGCCTGCAAATGGTCGAGCACCGCCGCGTTGTTGAACTGCTCCGGCGCGAGGAAGAGGAACTGGAGACGGTTCCCCGCTATTCCTTCCAGTGTCGCGCGCCGGTCGGTGGCCGAGAGGGTCGAGTTGAGCAGCGCGGCATTCCCTGCGCCGTTCTTCCTCGATCGAATGCACCTGGTCGCGCTGGAGGGCGATCAATGGCGAGACGATGATCGTCGGGCCGGGCAGGAGGAGCGACGCGACCTGATAGATAGCGGATTTGCCCGACCCGGTCGGCATGACGGCGAGCGTGTCGCGCCCATCGAGGACGGAGCGCATCGCCACCTCCTGACCGGGGCGGAGGTCGCCATAGCCGAATTCGTCCCGCGCAATGCGGCGAATTTGCGTCGCGGTGGTCTCCTGTATCGACATCGGTGATGGTCTCGCTTCTCTTCGGAATCTGTAAGGGCACACCTCGTCGACGCCCGGTGTCCCGACATCGCCGGGGAGGGCGCCCTCGTGGGCGCCCCTCCGACACATTCGCTCATTCGATTTACGCGGCCCTGTCGGTCGTCGCCGGATCGCCGTTCCTCTTGGCGGAACGCTTCCGGCGCATGGCGATGATGCCCGCCGCCGTGCCGACGAGGGCGGCCCGCCGGGCGATGGGGTGGAAGTCCAGCCAGTCTGAGACGCTGAAGGGCATCGATTGATTGCTGAAGTCGCCCTCGACGTGGCTGTATTGCGGGACCGGCCGGAAGAGATTGTTCGGCGCATCGGCGGATTTCGGCTCGTTGGTCTGCTGCGCCTTGACGCCGATCGGCGTCATCATCCAGTCGAGGAAGCGGGGCGAGAGCCGCTGCATGGCGACAATCGTCTTGCCGGCGCCGCCGACGACAATGTCGCGCACCGGATGTGCCGCCGCGTAGAGGATCGCGTCCGCGACGGTGTTCGGCTGGTAGATCGGCGGCATGCCCATCGGCTTGACGCCCATCTTCGTGCGCGCCTTATTGAAGAAGGTCGTGTTTATTGCCGAGGGCAGGATATTCGTCACGCTGACCGGCGCGCCCTCGTACCGCAGTTCGAGCCGCAGCGATTCGAGCAGCCCCTGTGCGCCATGCTTCGCCGCGCAGTACGCGCTGAGCAGCGGCACGGCTCGCTCGGCGAGCAACGAGGTGACGCCGATGAACGCCCCGCCATCCCGCTTCAGGTGCGGCAGGGCGGCCATCGCGCTGTACGCCATGCCGATCAGGTCCGTATCGACGACTCGCTTGAACTCTCCCGGCCTAAGGTCGTCGAACATGCCGTAGAGCGCGACCCCCGCGACATGTGCCCACGTATCGAGCCGACCGTACCGCTCCACGGTGCGATCGGCGACCGCCTTGATCTGCGCGTGCTCTGTCACATCGGCGGGGAAGGCGGTCGCCTCGCCACCCTGCCGCCGAATCTCCTCGACGAGCGATTCCAGCCCCTCGTCCGTATTTCGCCGGCCACCTCAGCGATGCGGAGGCGGTGCTACTCACCGACGCGCTCAGTCGGATGCTGGCGTCTACGCGCGAGACTTCATAGCCCAATTCCGTCGCTTTCCGCCGTTGGCCCCGCCACTTCAACCGATCAGGAATGGATCGCCATCTGCCCCATCTGGCGGCATGTCTCCTCGCAGCGGCGGCATGCCGCCGCGCAGGTCTGGCAGGCGGCGATATCGCGGTGCTTCTCGCACTCTGCGGCGCAGGCGGCGCAGACCTCGGCGCAGACCGCGCAGGTATTGCCGTGGAAATGGGAGCCGCGCGCCATGAAGCGGCCGCTCTGTGTGCAACTATCCGCGCAATCGCGGCACATGCGGACGCAGTCGGTCAACGTCGCGACGCGCTCGCTCATACCCAAGCAGGTATCGATGCACCGCTCGCAGGCGAGCAGGCATTCCTGGCAGTTGGTGATGCACTGCTCCATCAACTGCATGTGATCGTTGTAGGGCATCGTCGTCTGGCTCATTGCGCACCTTCCTCGCTCGCGGCGCGCCTCGCCCGTCCGGCTACGGTCGCACCCTCGTCGTGGTGATCGCACGATGGGAGCCATCGCGCGCCACGAGGGGTATACCATCTGGTATACCCCTCGCCCGACTTCTCGTCTCAATCCGTGCGCGTATTAGTGGATCGTACCCTGCGCCGCGCTGTCGCCCGGCTGGCTGCCGTAGAGGGCGTGCAGTTTCGGATCGTTGATCACCTTGTCCGCTGCGCCCGTCTGCAACTGCACGTCGCGCTCGCGTTCGAGGTCGCGGACGACCTGCGCAGGGATGGTGCGGGCGATCCATTGCAGCATCTTGACCGTCTCGTCCATGTGCGTCTCCGCCAGTTGCGCGCTCTCCTGATCGCCGCAGGCGAGCGCCGTCGTGCGGAGCATCACGTAGCTGACGACCGCGAGGCTGCCCGCCGTGTAATCGTCGCGCAGGTCCTTCGCGAAGGGATGCGTGCGCACGCTGTCGATACCGGCGGCGGCGAGCCCGAAGAGGGCGCTGACGCCCTGCTTGGCACGATCGGCGAGGCCGTCCTGGCTACCTAACGCCTGAAGCCGCGCTTCGAGGCGCGCGATATGTCGCTCGGTCGTGGCGACGTAGCCTTGCAGCGCGCGACTGACGTCGGGCTGCTCCTCTTTGGTATGATCTACCTGCCGCTTCAGGGGTTGCAGGATATGGCTTTCGAGGACGTGCATGTCCGAGACATACTGCGAGACGACTTCCACCTTTTTCTCTGCCACTGCGGATTCCTTTCCATGATACGATCGCGAGCGTCCGCACGAATACAGGTACCAAGGGGCAAGAGCGATGCCACCAGCGAGCGTGATCGCTCGACGCATCGGCGCTCGCTATGGAGAAATCCCCGCCGGGAGCCGGAGCAGCGCGGCCCAGAGATCGCTGAGAATCCATGCGGCGTCGAGGTCGGTTACGACAGCAACCGGGCGGCCGGGGCGGTCGAAATCGTGCGCGCCGGCGGCATCGAGCGCCGGCGTCGGGAGCGATGTGACGGTGACCGATGCGGGGTTGATGACGGCGGCGACGTTCGCCACGTCCCAGAGGATTTTTCGCGTCTGAACGCCGTACCCGAGCGCTTCGCGATGCTGCTTCCATGCGTCGCAGAGGTCGGCGAGATAGTCAGCGATGGGGCGACCGAGCGCGCGGAGCGCCGCGATGTAGGGGGCGTACTCGACGGTCAGTTTCGCCACACCGGGCCAGCCGGGGAGTTGGAGGAGGTCCACCGGCTGACTCAAGAGGACGCGCCATGCGGCGATGTCCGCCCGCCCATTCAGTTCGCCGAGCCGCCAGCGCGTGTAGGTCGCCACATCGGGGAAACCGCCGAGCCAGACGACGCGCACGTTCTCCCGCACCTCCGGCGCGACGAGCAGGAGCGAGGCGACATCGGTGATCGGGCCGGTTGCGATGATCGTCAGCGGCCCCCGCGCCGCCTCCGCGATCAGGAACTCCAGCCCCGCGCTCGGCACGGGCGTCTCGGGCGTCTCCATCGGGCCAATCGCGCCGCGAATGCACGGCACACCGCCCCCCTTGCCGCAGAGGGCAACGACGCGCTCCGCCTCCTCCTGATAGCGCTTGACCGAGCCGGCCCCATGGATCAGCGTGTTATGGACGGAGATCACGCCGCGCACATCGAGCGCGGGCGAGCCGAGCGCATAGGCGATGGCGAACTGGTCGTCGATCTCATTGGCGGTGTCGCAATCGAGGACGACCCGGAGCGGAACCGCACGCGCGGCGGTGCTACTCATTGCTCATTGCCCACTGCTTGTTGCTCCTATCCACCTAGCCATTCGATTAGTACCGCAACGGAAGAATACGCGCACGCCCTCCGTTCTGGAAGAGAAGGAGTCGCGAGACACCGCGCGACCACTCGATAGTTTCGCCCCGGACTGACAAAGTGGCGCGGGAAGAGGCTTGACAATGTGTGATCCGCGCCCTATCATGATTGTATCACGATATATCGTGATACCTACGTTAGAATACAAATCGCGGAGGAGTATGCAGATGCGCGATGGGGGAAGAGGTTTCGATCGGGAGGCGCAGCACCCACGGCGGGACGAGCGCGGGCCGCGGCATGGCTGGCACGGTCAGGAGAATGAAGAATGGCTCGAAGGGCGCGGGCATCGCGGTCGCGTCGAGCGCGGCACGATGCGCTATGTGCTCCTCGATGCGCTGCGGGATGGGCCGAAGCACGGCTATGAGATCATCAAGTGGCTCAACGAGCGGACGGGCGGTGCATATGCGCCCAGCCCCGGCGCGGTCTACCCGACGCTGCAATTGCTGGGGGACCTCGGGTTCGTCCTGGCGGGGCAGGAGGACGATCGGCGGGTCTACGCGCTGACAGACACGGGGCGGAGCGCACTGGGCGAACACGCGGAGGAGATTCGGCACTTCTGGGCACGATTCACCGGCGCCGCCGACCCAGGCATGGGCCGCCCCGAATTCGGCTTCGTGCGGGACGAACTGCGCGAATTAACGCGCACCGTCTGGATCGCCGTGCGATCCGCGACGGCACGGGGCGATGACGCGACGGCCCGCGAAGTCCGGTCGGCGGTGGAGCGGTGCAAGAATGAAGTGCGCGAGATCATCGCGCGTGACGCGGCGGTATCGGCGACGGTGGCGGATGCCACGGACGCTCGGACACGTGAGTAACTGAGGAGGACGTTCATTGGCATCTTCTCCACATATGCAGCGGATGGAGCGCGGCGGTCGCCCGATCCGCCCCAATCAACCCGAAACCTGGCGCGCCCGCGCGGGGCTTGCCTTCCAGATGATCCCGAAAGCGCTCGGCCTGGTCTGGGAAGCGACACCGCGATTCGCCACCGGCAACGCCGTCCTCACCGTCATCCAGGGCATCCTGCCCGCCGTCACGCTCTACTTCTCGAAGGCGATTGTGGACGGCGTGATTATGGCTCTCCGGGTGCAGACGCGCGCCGAGACGCAGCATGTGCTGACACTCGTGGCGCTTTGGTTCGGCGTCCAGTTGCTCGCCTCGCTCTTGCAAACGGTGAGCCAGTTGATCAGCAGCCTGCAAAGCGATCTCTTGTCCAACTACATCAGCGTGCGGTTGATGGAGAAGGCGAATGCGCTCGATCTGAGCTACTTCGAGAACGCGCAGTTCTACGACAAATTGGAGAACGCGCGCCGCGAGGCGGGCTACCGGCCAAGCCAGATGGTGACGCAATTGTTCGGCCTGCTGCGCAGCACCGTGACGCTCGTCTCGGTGATCGGCGTGCTGGCCTCGCTCTCGTGGTGGCTGGTCCTGCTCGTCGTCGCCGTCTCGGTGCCCAGTTTCATCTATCAAGCGAAGTACAGCGGGCAGTTCTTCTCGCTCCTCACCGGCCGCGCGCCGGATCAGCGGCGGCTCAACTACCTCAGTTACCTGCTGACGACCGATTCGCCGGTCAAGGAACTGCGCATCTTCGGGCTGCACGGCACGCTCCTGGAGCGATACCGGCAAATCTTCGCCAAGTTCTACAAGGAGAATCGCGACCTGACGATCCGCCGCACCTCCTCGCAGTTCGCCCTCGGCGCGCTCGGCACGGTCGTCTCCGGCCTCACCTACATCTACGTCGTGTTGGAAGTGATCGCGGGCCACATCACCGTCGGCGGCCTGACGCTCTATTATCAGGCGTTCCAGCAGAGCCAGACGCAGGTCAGTAACATCCTCTCCGGCGTCGGCAGCACGTACGAGAACTCGCTCTTTTTGAGCAATCTCTTCGCCTTCCTCGCCTACGCGCCCGAACTGCCGGTACGACCCGACCCGCTGCCGGTGCCGCACCCGATCCGCGAGGGGATCGTGCTCGACCATGTCAGCTTCCGCTACCCCGGCACGGAGAAATGGGTGCTGGAGGACATCTCCTTCTCGATCCTACCGGGCGAGACGGTCGCGCTCGTCGGGGCGAACGGCGCGGGCAAGACGACGCTCGTCAAATTGCTCACCCGCCTCTACGACCCGACCGAGGGGCGCATCACCATCGACGGCATCGACCTGCGCGACTTCGATCCCGGCGCGTTGCGCTCGCACGTCGGCGTCATCTTCCAGGACTACGTGAAGTATCAGTTGACGGCGGGCGAGAATATCGGCTTCGGGCGCATCGAGGCGATCGAGGACACCGGACGCATCGAACGCTCCGCCGTCGAGGCGGGCGCGGACACGGTGATCGGCGCGCTGCCGCAGGGATATGACACGCCGCTCGGCCGCTGGTTCCAGGATGGGCAGGAGCTCTCGATCGGCCAGTGGCAGAAGGTCGCCCTCGCCCGCGCCTTCATGCGCGACGCGGACCTCTTGATCCTCGACGAGCCGACCTCATCGCTCGATGTCAGGAGCGAGTACGAAGTCTTCCGGGCCTTCGATGAACTGACGGCGGCGAAGATGGCGGTGCTCATCTCCCACCGCTTCAGCACCGTGCGCATGGCGAGCCGCATCGTCGTCATCGAGGATGGCCGCGTGATCGAGAACGGCACGCACGACGAACTGATCCTACGCGGCGGCCGCTACCACGAACTCTTCGACATGCAGGCCGCCTCGTACCGCTGACGCGGGGCAGTAGCGAGTAGCGGGTAACGAGGGACGATACCCTCTCGTTACCCGCTACTCGCTATGGCCGTGATGGCGGAAGGGGGACCGGGGCTGCCAGTGCGGGTTCGTTGACGCGCCGCCGCTATGAGAAGAACGCGCCGACGACCCAGCCCATGATTCGCGTGCGCGTCCGTCCATGACACGCGAGTGCGGGGCGGCTCATCCGCCGCCCCGCATCATCTTCCCTACTCCCCGCTCCGTCGCGACGGAGCGGGGGCGAGGTAATCCTCTCTCTAGCGCGCGTTCACATCCCCGAGGCGGTCAACGTCCGCCTTGTCGACTTTGAGATGGACTTCATCGTCGTCCGCCATCGGGTCGATGAGGTCCACGGGAACCTTGCGATCCTTCTTGAAGATCTTCCCTTCCTCGACCACGATGTGGCCGACGCGCCCGGTGTTCACCTCGACGACGACATCCTTCACCATGCCGATGCGATGGCCGTCGCTGCCGACGACCGACTGGCCCGCCTTGACGGTCATCGGCATCTCCGTGCCGAGCCGTTCGGCGACGATCGGTACCTCGTCGCCCGCGTGCAAGCCCGTGGCGGCGATCTTGGTGCGCGGCAGTTCGCCGATCAAGAGGCCGTCAGCATTGACAACGGGGAGGCGGTCGATGTCGGCGGTATTCATGCGCATCGCGTCATCGACGGTGGCCGTGTCCGGCAGGACGACCTGCAAAGGCTCGACCGTCAGTTGGCCGACGAGTTTGTCCTCACTCGCCTCCTCGCGCGCGGCGGCGAGACGGATGAGCCCGACGGGCCGCCCCTCGTCGGTAATGATCGCTGTATGATTACCTTCCTGCTCCAGCCGTCGCACGACGACGAGCGAGGGAACGCGCATATCCACTGCCATCAGGGGCGGCTCGATCAGTTCCGTGATCGATCGGTGGCTCTCAGTAACCATCGTGTCACTCCTTCACTACGGGTTCGACATCCGTTCGGGTCAAGTCCGCCGGATATCCCTGCCACGGTAGAGCAATGCAAATCCGGTGCCACAATAACCGAACGGAAATCGCATTCCCGGTTTCACCAGGCCGGCCCAGGAGGAGCGGCACGCGAATTGATTACACGCTCGCGGGCCATCGCGGCAACCGATGCACAGGAAAGATGAGGCGGCATGAGCGGCGCAACACGCGAGCGGGGCGGGACGGGCGGCGGGGCCGCCCCCGATCTTCGAGAGCACGAGACGGCGGAGGTAGAGGGTCGCGGCGCGCCCCGGCCATTGATCGTCTATGAGGTTATCCGGCGCGAGGGGGAGGAGGAATTGCGGCGCACCTGGTCCGCGCTCGCGTGGTCCGGGCTGGCGGCGGGCCTCTCGATGGGCTTCTCGCTCGTCGCGCAGGGGCTGATCCGCGCGCGGTTGCCGGACGCGCCCTGGCGGCCGCTGATCGTCAATTTCGGCTACAGCATCGGCTTCCTGATCGTCATTCTCGGACGGCAGCAATTGTTCACCGAGAACACGCTGACGCCGATCCTGCCGCTCCTCAACAAGCCGAGCGGCGGCACGCTCTGGCGCGTCGCCCGCCTCTGGGCGGTCGTGCTGACGACGAATCTCGTCGGCGCGCTGCTCTTCGCCTCGGTCGTCGGTCACACGGCGGTCTTCCGCCCGGCGGTGCGGGATGCCTTCGCCGCCATCGGCCAGGAGGCGATGGACGGGACATTCTGGACGATTCTCCTGCGCGCCATCTTCGCCGGGTGGCTGATCGCGCTGATGGTCTGGCTGCTCCCCGGCGCGGAGACCTCCCGCCCGATGATAATCATCATCCTCACCTTCCTCGTCGGCCTCGGCGGGCTGGCTCATATCGTCGCCGGGGCAGTGGAGGTCTTCTACTTGCTCACGACAGGCGCGGCCTCGTGGTCACACGGCATGAGCGGCTGGTTCGTTCCGACGCTGATCGGCAATTGCATCGGCGGCGTCTCGCTCGTCGCCGCGCTCAACCACGCCCAGGTGACGGCTGGCGGCGGTGAAGAGGGCACGAGTGGCGCCGAAAAGCGGCCGTGATATGTCGTGATGCGATGGATACCGATTATCGCATCTATTCCCCTGGCATTTTTCATGCGGTTCTCTCGGGCAGATGCCTTTCCTGGTCGCGATACCGCGACGTCTCTGACTGTCGCGCCGCGAATGGGTGCGTGATAGGTCATGGTGCAAAGAGAGGGCATGGTGCGAATGAAGCGATCTCATCGTGGGCATGCCCGATCGATTCGTCCGGATCGCGCTCCGTGCTGGTTTCACGCCCTGATTCTTCCCGCACTCGCCGCCCTGATCCTCAGCAGTTGTACATCGCCGTCCGCGCTCGATCCGCACGGCTATGGCGAGAACCACATCGCCACGCTCGCCTGGATCATGTTCATCCTCGCCGCGATCATCTTCGTCATCGTGATGGGCTTGCTCTTCTACGCCATTCTGCACCGACGTCGCGGGGCGGAGAGCGCGCTCTCCGGGCGGGGGGCGAACATCTTCGTCGCGGTCGGCGGTGTGATCGTCCCGTTGATTGTCCTCATCGTGCTCTTCGGCCTCACGCTCCACACGATGCGCGCGCTCTCCGCCCCCGCGCCCGCCGGATTGACGGTCAACGTCGTCGGCCACGAGTGGTGGTGGGAGGTGCAGTACCCGCAGCAGGGCTTCGCGACCGCCAATGAAATCCACATCCCGACCGGCCAGCAGGTGACCGTTAAACTGACGACCGCCGATGTCATCCACAGTTTCTGGGTGCCGCAACTGCAAGCGAAGGAAGACTTAATCCCCGGCCACGCGAACAATCTGCTCCTGGAAGCGGATCAGCCCGGCACCTACCGGGGCCAGTGCGCCGAGTTCTGCGGGGCGGAACACGCGCACATGGCCTTTTTCGTCATCGCCGACCCGCCGGACCGGTTCGCCGCCTGGCTGAAGGATCAGCAGGCAACGCCCCCCCAGCCGGCCGCGCCGGAACTCCAGAAGGGGTATCAAGTCTTCATCGGCTCCTCCTGCTCGTACTGCCACACGGTGCGCGGCACGAACGCCAGCGCGAAGGTCGGGCCGGACCTGACCCACCTCGCCAGCCGCCAGACACTCGCCGCCGGGACGCTGACGAATACCCCGGGCAACCTCGCCGGGTGGGTGACCAGCGCGCAGACCATCAAGCCGGACAATCTCATGCCGAGCATCTACATGAATGGCGACGATTTGCAGGCGCTCTTGGTCTATCTGGAAAGCCTGACGTAGCGGGGAGGGGCACGGGCTATGGCGACCGCGAGTGCGGAGCGGTTCACGCGCATCTGGGAGACGCGCCCGCGCGGGCTGGGCTGGATCACGACCATCGACCATAAGCGGATCGGCGTCCGCTACATCGTCACGGCGTACGTCGTCTTCCTCCTCTCGGGCATCGGCGCGCTCCTGATGCGCGTGCAACTGGCGCGGCCCGAGAATCGCGTGCTCTCCCCCGACGCCTACAATCAACTCTTCACCATGCACGGCACGACGATGATCTTCCTCTTCTCCACCCCGGTGCTCTTCGGCTTCGGCAACTACCTCGTGCCGCTGATGATCGGCTCGCGGGACATGGCCTTTCCGCGCCTCAACGCCTTCGGCTACTGGATTTTCCTCTTCGCCGGGATTTTCATGTTCGCCAGTTTCTTCGTCCACGCCGCGCCGGATGCCGGGTGGTTCAACTACGTCCCGCTCGCCGGCCCGCGCTACAACCCGGACCTGAACATCGATTTCTACGCGCTCGGGCTGATCTTCCTCGGCATCGCCACGATGGCCGGGGCGATCAATTTCATCGTCAGCATCTTCAAGATGCGCGCACCCGGCATGTCCATCAACCGGATGCCGCTCTTCGTTTGGACGATCCTCGTCACCTCGTTCGCGGTCATCTTCGCCCTGCCCGCGCTGACCGCCGCGTGCAGCCTGCTGGAACTGGAGCGCAAATTCGGCTTCCATTTCTTCGATACCGACCACGGCGGCAACCCGCTCCTCTGGCAGCACCTCTTCTGGTTCTTCGGCCACCCGGACGTTTACATCATCTTCCTGCCCGCCGTCGGCATGGTCTCGATGATCGTCGAGACCTTCTCGCGCACGCCGATCGTCGGCTACACCGCGCTCGTGCTGGCGAGCGTCGCGACGGGGATCATCAGTTTCGGCGTCTGGGTCCACCACATGTTCGCCGTCGGGCTGCCGCAACTCTCGACCGCCTTCTTCGCCGCCGCCAGCACGGTGATCGCCATCCCGGCGGGCGTGCAGGTCTTCGCGTGGATCGCGACGATCTGGCGCGGCAAGCCGCTCGTCAGGACGCCCTTCCTTTTTATCGTCGGCTTCTTCGTCACCTTCATCATCGGCGGCCTGACGGGCGTGATGTTCGCCTCCGTCCCCTTCGACCGTGCCACCACGGACACCTATTTCGTCGTCGCGCACTTCCACTACGTGCTGATCGGCGGCTTCGTCTTCCCGCTCTTCGGCGCGTTCTACTACTGGCTGCCGAAGATCACCGGGCGGATGCTCAATGATGGGTTGGGCCAGTTGAGCTTCTGGCTCATCTTCATCGGTATGCAGGTGACCTTCTTCACCATGCACATCACCGGCATCCTCGGCATGCCGCGCCGGGTCTACACCTATCAGGGCGGGCTCGGGTGGGACCTGCCGAATCTCATCTCGACGATCGGCGCCTTCATCATCGCGGCGGGCGCGGCGGTCTTTATCATCGATGTCGTGCGCAGCCTGACGGTCGGCGAACCGGCGGGGGACAACCCGTGGAGCGCGCCGACGCTCGAATGGGCGACCAGTTCGCCGCCGTCCGAGTACAACTTCCGCACCGTGCCGATCATCTACAGCCGGACGCCGTTATGGGACGAGAATGGCTTGGTGATTGTGGACCCGGAGGGCGAGGAAGAGGCGGAGCGGGACGCGGCCGATGCCCCCGACGAGGAGGCGCGCGCCGGGACCGTCTATCGGCGGCAGGTCGCGGTCGAGGCCGATCACATCCGCCGCGAGACGATGGGCACCTCACTCCTCGATGCCGTGCCGGAGGAGATTCTCGCCGTGCCGGGCGACTCGCCGTGGCCGCTCGTGCTGGCGGCGGCGATCGGCATCTTCTTCATCGGCGTCCTCACCGATCAACTCGTCACGGCTGCCGTCGGGGGCGTGCTGATGCTCGTCGCCGCGACGGGCTGGTTCTGGCCGGCGGCGACCGCGCGGGAGACCGCGCCGGCGGGGGAGGGGGCGGCATGAGCGTGCGCGATGCGGCCCTCCCCCGGACCTTGCCGCGCGAGACGGAGGGCATCCGCTCGACGGGCTACTGGGGCACGATCGTCTTCATCGCGACGGAGGCGACGCTCTTCGGCTCGCTCCTGTCGGCGTATTTCTATCTGCGCTCCGGCGCCACCCAATGGCCGCCGGACGGGCTGAAGAAGCCGGAATTGACGCTGCCGCTCATCATGACGGTCGTCCTCCTCTCGTCGAGCGCGCCGATGGTCGCCGCCGAGAGGAGCATCAAGCGCGGCAGCCAGGCGGGCCTGCGCATCGGCCTGGCGATTTCCTTCCTGCTCGGCGCGCTCTTCCTCGCCTTCCAGGTGATCGAGTACAGCCAATCGGAGTTCACGCCCCGCACCGATGTCTACGGCTCACTCTTCTTCACCATCACCGGCTTGCACGGCGCGCACGTCATGCTGGCGCTCGTCATGAACATCGGCATGCAGGTACGTGCGTGGCTCGGGCATTTCGATCAACGGCGGTATCAGGCCGTCCAGAATGTCGGGTTGTACTGGCATTTCGTGGACGCGGTCTGGGTGGTCATCCTGCTCTGCCTGTACCTGTCGCCGTATTTCTTGTAGGCGTGACTGTATCGAGGTGGCAACGATGAGCGACCATCGAACACACGTACATGAAGGTCGAGCGGCCGGCTTGGCGCCGCTCTGGTTCGGCTTCCTCGGCGGGGCGGTGGCGTGGACGGCGCAACTGCTCGGCAGTTACTTCGTCGTCACGCTCGACTGCACGACGGGCACCGATCTGGTGCTCGTCGTCCATCTCATCTCGCTGGTCGCGCTGGTCGTGACCGTTCTGGCGCTGCTCGTCTCGTGGCGCAATTGGCGGCTGACCGGCGTGGACGACGCCTACGGCGTGCGGACGGTCGTGCCGCGCGGCGGTTTCATGGCCCTTTTCGGCATATTCGCGAGCGGGCTGTTCGGCATCCTCATTCTCTTTACGGCGGTGACGGCGTTCGCGCTGCCGCAGTGTTCATAGGAGGCGCGGCGACGATGGCGGTTTCGTGGCGCACCTGGAGTTGGGACCCGACGGTGCTAATCGGCATTATCGCCGCGGCGTGGGCATACACGCGCGGGTTGGGCAGACTCTGGGGACGCGCGGGCGTCGGGCACGGCGTCGCGCGCTGGCGGGCGCTCTGCTTCGCGGGCGGGCTGGCGACCATCGTTGTCGCGCTCCTCTCGCCGTTCGACGCGCTGGACAGCCTGCTCTTCTCCGCGCACATGGTGCAGCACCTGCTCCTGATCCTCGTCGCCGCGCCCCTGCTCGTACTCGGCGCGCCGCTCGTGCCGGTCCTCTTCGCCCTCCCGATTGCTCAACGTCGCGCGCTCGGGCGGTGGTGGAAGGGGAACGGCACGCTGCGCGCCTGCTGGCATGGGGTCACGCACCCGCTCGCCGTCTGGTCGCTCAATGTCGTGGCGCTCTTCACCTGGCATCTGCCGGGGCCGTACGCGCTCGCCCTGCGCTACGGCGCGGTGCATGGAATCGAGCATGCCTCCTTCCTCGGCGTCTCGCTCCTGTTCTGGTGGACGCTCCTCGACCCGGCCGGTCAACGGCGGCTGGGTCACGGGGCCGCCGTACTCTTCGTCTTCACAATGGGCTTGCCGATGGGCATTCTCGGTGCGCTGCTCACCTTCGCGCCGACCGTCTGGTACCCCACACAGGAGACGAACAGCGCCCTCTGGCATTTGGCGCCGTTGGAGGATCAGCAACTGGCGGGGTTGCTGATGTGGATCCCCAGCGGCGTCATCTATCTCCTGCTCGCCCTCGCCCTGCTCGCGGCATGGCTCCGCGATGAGGAGAGGGCGATGCGCGCGCGGGAGCGCCGCGACCCGCGTCGCTCCCGCCCAGCCTACTCATCCGTCGTCGCCCTCGGGGAGGAAGACTGATATGCGTATGAGCCGCCAGGACGCCCTCCCCCCCCGGCCCCCTTCCCCACCGGGGCAGGGGGAGAGATGCGGACTTAAGTTCCTCCGGGCAGTATTGGCGGCTCATGTGTACCGTGTTCGGCGTGGCGGGGCGGTGATGTTGGCGTGCATCGCGGTGATCGCCCTGACTGCCTGCTTCGAGACGATCGGCACGCCCGCGATCGGTGTGCCCGGCGGTGATGCGGCGATGGGCAGGCAGGCGATTGCCACCTACGGGTGCGGGGCCTGCCACACGATTCCCGGCGTGACGGCGGCGCACGGCAATGTCGGCCCGCCGCTCACCGGCATCGCCGACCGCTCGTTCATCGCGGGGAAACTGCGCAACCAGCCGGATAACATGATCCTCTGGATCATGAATCCGCAATCGGTCTGGCCCGGCAACGCGATGCCGAACATGAATGTCACCGACGCCGACGCGCGCAATATCGCGGCGTATCTCTATACATTGAAGTAGGCAGCGGGCAGCAATCGGCATGACGAGGAAGGGACGCGATGGATACGGTCAATGAGCAAGCATTCCCGCCGGAGAATGGCGGGGCGGACGATGAAGAAGAAGTGTTCCAGATTTCCCGCCGGGTCTTCATCAAGGGGAGCGGGGCCATCGTGATCGCGACGGGGGTTGCGGCGCTCACTGCGTGCGGGCCGGAATCCGGTGTGCCGACGACCACGCCCGTGCCGACGGCGCAGCAGTTCCCCGATGTCGCAGACATCGCAGACTTGCCGCCTGCGATGGACGGACTGCACTTCTTCACGCCGCAGGAAGGCGAGACGGTCGAAGCGATCGCCGCTCGCATCATCCCCGGCGACGCGAGCGACCCCGGCGCGCGCGAGGCGGGCGTCGTCTACTTCATCGACCACATGATGACCTTCCACGATGGCGACGACGAGGCGACCTACCGCCAGGCGCCGCACGCGCTGTCGTACGAGATCACCGCGCCCGCGACCTTCGACCCGACCAAGGATGTACCCGTCTCCAAGGATGAGTTGCCCCGCTACGGCTACCAGTCGAGCATGACGCCGGCCGCCGAGTACCGAGCCGGGATCGCGGCGGTGGACAATTACGCCACGACGAAGTTCGGCAAGCGGTTCGTCGTCCTCAGCGAAAGCCAGCAGGATACGATCCTCATGGACATGGCGACGGGCAAGGCGACCGGGTTCGACAAGCCCGACGCGGAATCCTTCTTCGACACCCTGCGCGACCACACGCTCCAGGGCATGTTCAGCGACCCCGGCTATGGTGGGAACCGCAACTTCGTCGGCTGGAACCTGATCAGGTACCCCGGCGCGCAGCGCGGCTGGACGCCGACCGAGATGCGCACCGAGGGCTTCCGCCGCCCGCCGCAGAGCCTCGCCCAATTGATGCCGGAGGGCCACGGCCAGCCCGCCGCTCCCGGCGTCCTCAACCCCGTCACCGGCTCATCCAATCACCCGAAACTACCCTGAAAGGAACTCCATTTACACCGCAGAGACGCAGAGAGGGAGATGAGAATGCGAAATGAAGAAAAGAACAAATCCTCCTTCCCTCTTTGTGTTCTTTGCGTCTCTGCGTCTCTGCGGTGTAAATGGTTTCGACCGCGACGCGAAGGAAGGCACGCGCATGGCAACACTGAAGAAAGTTGATGTCGTCACGATTGGCGCGGGGTGGACATCCGCGATCATGGGGTGGAAGTTGGGGAAGGCGGGGCATCGCGTCGTCGCCATCGAGCAGGGGCCGATGCGCTGGGCGAATCCGGACTTCGCGCACAACCATGACTCGCTGGAGTACCACGCCCGCCACAAGATGATGGTGGACCTGGCACAAGAGACGTGGACGTGGCGCCCCAACCCGCAGGCGCCGACGCTGCCCATCCGCCGCTACGGCCCCTTCAATCCCGGCTCCGGACTGGGTGGCTCCGCCGTGCATTGGACGGCGCAACTCTTCCGCTTCCACCCGTCGGATTTCCGCTACCGCAGCCACCACATCGAGCGGTACGGCGAGGCGAAGTTGCCCAAGGGCAACACCATCCGGGACTGGCCGGTGACATACGACGAACTGGAGCCGTACTACACGCAGTTCGATTGGGACATCGGCGCGTCCGGGCAGGTGGGGAACCTGAATGGGGAGATCGTCGCGGGCGGCGATCCCTTCACCGGCCCCTTCTCCCGCCCCTACCCGAATCCGCCGCTCGCCGTCGTCACCGCGTCGGACATCTTCGCGAAGGCGGCGACCGAGATGGGCTATCACCCCTTCCCGCACCCCGCCGGCATCCTCTCGCAGGGGTGGACGGACCCCTTCGGCAACAATCGCTCCGGCTGTATCTACTGCGGCCACTGCACCCGCTTCGGCTGCGAGGTGGACGCCAAGAGCAGCGCGCAGACGACCCACTTCCCCGAGGCATTCAAGACCGGTAAGTACGAGGTGCGCCCGAACAGCAAGGTGCTGCGCGTCAACATCGGCAGCGACGGACTGGCGACGGGCGTGACGTACATCGACGCGAACGGGCAGGAGCAGGAGCAGCCGGCGGATGTCGTCATGCTCACCGCCTACACGCTGACCAATGTGCGGATGATGCTCCTCTCGCGCGGGGGGAAGCACCCGAACGGCATCGGCAACGACCAGGGATTGGTGGGCAAGAACTTCACCTATCAACTCTTCAAGACGCCGGTGCATCCGATTTTCGACGGGCGCATGTTCAACCTCTTCATGGGCAACGGCATCACGCGCTATCTCATCAACGATCTGAACGCGGATAACTTCGATCACAAGGACCTGGAGTTCATCGGCGGCGCGTCGGTATTCGGCCCGACGGGCGAGGTAGACCCGGTCGACAGCGTCGGTTCCTTCCCGTATGACGGGCCGAAGTCATCCAAAAACAACAAGCCGATCACCTTCGGCAAAGCGCTCAAGGAGGAGTTGCGCAAGAACTGGGACGCCGACGCGGGCATTCTCATCCAGGGCGAGAGCCTGCCGTACGAGGATCAGTTCTTCGATCTCGACCCCGTCTATAAGGACAATCACGGTCTGCCGCTACTCCGCCTCACCTTCGATTTCCATGAGAACGACCACCGGCTGTACGAGTACCTCGCCGACAAATGCAAGGAGATCGGCCAGCGGATGGGGCCGAGTGCGCTGCATGTCACGTCGTCGCTCTCGCCCTTCGAGATCCGCTCGTACCAGACGACGCATGTGACAGGTGGCGCGATCATGGGCACGGACGCCGGCAACTCGGTGGCGAGCAAGTACGGGCAACTCTGGGACACGCCGAACGTCTTCGTCACCGGCGCGGCGCTCTATCCGCAAAACCCCGGTCTTAATCCGACCGGCACCCTCGGTCCGCTCGCGTACATGGCGGGCGACGCGATCCGCGACCGCTACTTCAAGAATCCGGGGAAACTGCTCGACTAGGAGGGAGCGACGTGGCGAAACGGATGACACGGCGGCGCCTGCTGCGCTCCGTCGGTATCGGCGTCATGAGCATCGGCGTCACGCCGCTCCTGACCGGCTGCCCGACGCGGGAGAGCAGCGCCGCGACGATTACGATGAGCCCGCAGTATGCCTTCTCACCGTCGAGCCTCACCGTGGCGAGGGGGACGCGGGTGATCTGGAAGAACACGGACACCACGCCGCATACGACGACCTGCGACCCCGCGAAGGCCGCCAACAAGGGCGATGTCGCCCTGCCGAACGGTGCGCCGCCGTGGGATTCCGGCGTCCTCTACACCGGCGAGACATGGGCGCGGACCTTCGACGTGCCCGGCACCTACGTCTACCTGAGCGCCCCCGACGAGGGGCAGGGCATGGTCGGCACTATCGTCGTGCGCGGCTAAGAAGAAGCCAACTGAAGGGGGGACCATATGGTGGTAGCAGGCTTTCCAGCCTGCTACCACCAAGGCAAAGGCGTTGGCATGGCGGCGCGATCAGTGCTTGTTGCCCGCCCGCGCGATAGCCATGCCGCGCTCGTCGTCCGTATCGAGTACCGCGATCTCCGGCCCCGCCAGTTCCGCTAAGCCCTCCGCGTTGCCCATCGCATCGTGCTCGTGGACGACGCGCCCGCCGCGGAAGAAGGAGACGACCGCCGCGATGGCGGCCAGCGCCGCGCAGGCCGAGAAGGCGACGCGCACGCCATCCATGAACGGCCCCGAAATGAGGTTCGGGAAGAACGTGTTGCCGAGCACGCTATTCCGCGTCGCCTCCGACACGCCTTGCAGCACGTCGGGCGGCAGCAACGTGCCGAGCGGGTTGTAGCCGAGGAAGGCGGCGAAGATCGCCGCGACGGGCGGCAAGTGCGAGACCGCCGTCGCCGCCCCGCGTGGGATGCCCGCCGCCGTCAGGCCGCCGAGCAACGTACCCGGCAAGTGCCTGGCGAGGCCGACCGTCACGAGCGAGAAAATCAGGGTGATACTGAGCGTGCTGGCGATGTTGCGGAAGGTGGCGATCATCCCCGACGAGACGCCGCGATACTCCGCCGGGACGGCGTTCATGATCGCGGTCGTGTTCGGCGCGCTGAACATGCCCATGCCGAGGCCGAGGATGAGAATCAGCGTCGCGAAGACCGGGTAGGAGAAGTTCGCGGGCAGCAGCGTGAGGGAGAGGAAGGCGGCGGCCATGATGACCATGCCGGTCGTCGCCAGCCCGCGCGAGCCAACCTTGTCGGAGAGATACCCCGAGAGCGGCCCCATGATAAGGAAGCCGACCGTCAGCGGGATCATGTAGATGCCCGCCCAGAGCGGCGTGTCGTCGAACTTGTAGCCGTGCAGCGGCAGCCAGATGCCTTGCAGCCAGATAATGAGCATGAACTGCAGGCCGCCCTGCGCCATCGAGGCGAGCAGGTTGCTCAGATTGCCCATCGTGAACATGCGGATGCGGAAGAGGGAGAGGCGGAACATCGGGTTCTCCACCCGCTGCTCGACGAAGACAAAAATGACGAGCATGAGCAGGCCGCCGATGATGCCCGCGATCACCCACGGATTCTTCCACCCCATATCCGACGCCCCGTACGGCTCGATGCCGTAGCTGAGCGCGACGAGCAGCATCGTCAGCCCCCCCGCAAAGAGGAGATTGCCCAGCACGTCGATCTTCTGCCGCGTGCGCGGTCGCGCCGTCTCGTGCAGCATCAGGTAGGCCCAGACGGTGCCGATCACGCCGAACGGGACGCTGACAAGGAAGACCAGCCGCCAGTTGAAGGCGGCGAGCAGGCCGCCGAGGATGAGGCCGATGAATTGCCCGGCGATGCCGCAGACGGTGTTGACGCCGAGCGCCAACCCCCGCTCGTTGGCGGGGAATGCATCGGTGAGGATCGCCGTCGAGTTGGCGAAGAGGAATGCCCCGCCCACGCCCTGGATGAGCCGGAAGATAATCAGCTGCATCGCCGCGCCGTTGCCCTGCCCGTGGATGAAGAAGAGCATGATCGAGCCGATGGTGAAAACGGCGAAGCCAGCGTTATAAAGCCGCACGCGGCCGAACATGTCCGAGATGCGCCCGCAGGTGACGAGCAGGACGGCCGTGATCACGAGGTAACCGAGCAGCGACCAGAGCAAGTAGCCCGTCTCGCCCGGTGCGAGCGGGTTGATGCCGATGCCGCGAAAGACGGCGGGCAGCGCGATCAGGATGATGCTCGAATTGAGCGCGGCCATCAGGATGCCGAGCGTCGTGTTCGAGAGCGCGATCCATTTGTAGTCGATGTGCGCCAACCGGCGCGATGGGTGCGGCGTCTCCGTCATTCTCTTCCCCCGTCTTTTATTGACCCATGTGGGCGGGCTCCGGCGCGGATGCCGATGCGTCTGTCATCGCGCCGTCGCCGACGACACGTTCGAGTAGGTCGGCGAGCAGGCGCTGCTCCGCTGGCGCGAGCGCGCGGATGCGCTTGCCGGCGACGCTGCCATCGACCAGTTCGCGGTCCGCGAGCGCCGCGAGGCCACGCGGCGTGACGGCGATGTTGATCATGCGCCGGTCGACCGTGTCGAACGTCCGCTCGATCAGGCCGCGCTCCGCCAGCCGGTCAACCACACCGGTCGCCGTCGAGCGTGGGATATCCAGCGCCTCGGCGAAGCGGCTGATTGGCACCGTGCCGAGATCGCGCAGCACCCGCACCGCACGCAAGCCCGCCAGCCGGACCCCGTATTTCTCCATCAGGGCGAGTTGCAGGGGTTCCGCGAGAATCACCGCCCGCATGTAGGCGATCAGCGCACGATCGGCGTCGCTCGATGTCCAACTGCTCATGCCAAGCCCTCCCAGGTAGTTCGACTCCCCGTACTATACGGCGAGCCGTAATACCCGTCAAGCCCAACGCACGGGAGTCATCTCGTAAATTGACGGAGCGACTTTGTGATTGCGGGCGGATGGGGAGACAAAAAGCGAGGCCCCGATAGCCTTCGTCCCATCTCCAAACCCTGCGGCCTTGCGGCTTCGGTATTCGGCTGGGTGCGTCGGTCGTCGGAACCTCACTGCTATGAATATACACATTGTACGAACTCTTGTCAAGGGGTCTGCCGGGCAATTTTTCGAGCAGTTTGACGCGGCAGGTCGCGGCCTTGCAATGCGCTAGTACATCACCGCCGATTGCGACCGGAATTCGTCGCGCGCCCGGAAGAGTGTTGATTTCACCGCCTTGTGGGAGATGCCCATGATCGCGCCGATCTCCTCGCACGAGAGGCCGCCATACTCGCGCAGGACGAGCGCTTGCTTGTTGCGCGGCTTCATCCGGTCGAGGACGGCCTGCACTCGTTCGTCCGCCTCCTTCTGGAGCACGAGCGCCTCAGGATTCTCCTCCGGCCTGCTGGGGAGCATCGGCTCGTGGACGGCCGCATCCCACGGCTGGCATCCTGCCCGCCGCCGGCGACGCCACTCGTCGCGGCAACTGTTGGCGGCGATCCGGTGCAGCCAGGCGGAGACATGGAGGAGTTCCGTGGTGCGATCGAGGGCGCGGTATGCCTTGATGAAGGTCTCCTGCGTCAGGTCGTCGGCGTCGGCGGCATTGCCGCCCATCATGCGATAGGTGAAGGCGAAAATCTGCCGCTCGTAACGGCGCAGCAGCATCTCGAAGGCGGCCATATCGCCATTGCGCGCCCGCTCGACCCAGACCATCTCCGGCGTGGACGTTATGACAGCAACCATAGCGCGCCCTCCGTGCTCATCCCTGTGTGCCCCTATCGGCAGTATGGGCGAACGGAGGCATGGCGTGCCTCGCCACTCGGTACAGGACGCGTGTCGCCTTTGGGACAGTTTCTTCCCTGACCCTTTGGACAGTACGCAGCACTATTATACCGGCGGCGTATCTTCGCACAGACGGTTGCGGACGCGGGCGATCTCCTGCTCCGTCACACCGGCGGCGCGCAGATAGCCTTCGGCACCGCCGTAATCGCTCTCCAAATGGGCGAGCGTGGCGTCCATCGTCTCGGCGATGGCGGAGAAGCTGAGCGCGTAATCCGCCGGTAATTATCTCCGCCGGCACCCCGACGAGCGCGAGGAGCAGCGCCGCGATCAGTCCCGTGCGATCCCGCCCGGCGTGGCAATGGAAGAGGATGCCGCCCTCCGGCGCGTCCGCGATGGCCCGCATCACGGCGGCGATCTGGGGTTGGTGCGTGGCGAGGTAGGCGACATTCACCGTCGCGGGATACGGCAATGCCGAGCGTCGCTGGGTTGCGAGCGACCGGGTGACCGCGACATCGTTCGGGTTCAGCGGCAGGTTGTGCGCGATGATCGTCGCATGATCGGTAAATGGGCTCGGATCGTCGCGCACTTCGACACCGAAGCGCAGGTCGATAATCGTGCGGACGCCGTACGCTTCGAGCGCGGCGCGTCCCCGCTCGGTCAGCCGCCCGACTGAGTCGGCGCGGATCAGCGCCCCCCGGCGCGTCCGTGCGCCGTCGCGGGTTGGCAGGCCGCCGAGATCGCGCGCGTTGTAGCATGCGTCCCAGCGCAGATAGCGATGTGCCGGTTCGTCTATCACGTTCAGGTTCATCCGTTTCCTACCCGGCGATTAGCGACGCGCCATCATAGCGCATCGGTTACGTTACCGTGCGGCGCGTCAGCTACTGCGCGTTGCATGTACTGCGATGCACCGGCCACCCCGAGTACCTGCCGGACGAACGGGGGCGCCCAACCACGGCGGGGGTCGCTCCAGGCATGGGGCTGCGTCAGGCGTTATCCGCTTCCGCCGCGTCTCGATCTGGCAGCCGCCCGCAGCCAACACATCGCGCACCCAATCGCTATTCGTGCCGCAGGTGAGGGCGATGCGGTATCCGCCGTCGATGCGGCCCAGCACGCGGTTCGTGACGGAACGATTGATAGTGCGAGCCTGCGTAACAGTGGTATTGTCGCCCTCCTCACTCAGCGGTCGGATGCGCTCCAAAGGCCGCGCCTGTTTCCCGTTCATGCGTCGCCTCGTGTCGGGTGAAGATCCGGTCGAGATAATCGCGCAAGGCGTTCCCATTGGCCGGTTGACTACGGAACCCGATGTAGCCGTCCGGGCGAATCAGGGCGAGCGCGGGCGCCGTCACGCCGTAGCGCCGGTGCGCAATCAGTCTCGGATCGTCGTAGCGCGGCCCGTCCCACGGTTGTTCGGTTGAGGCGGCGAGGAGATGAACGGCGACGATGTAGCCATAGCGCTCCCGCACCATCTGCCGGATCGCCGCAAGCCGCAGGAAGTCATCACAAACGGTCGGGCCGCTGAAGAGCAGCAGCGTATGTCGGAGTGGTTTATCATCCCGGCAGACGTTCCAGAGCGTCGTTGCGCTCCCGGACGGGGAGGCCACAAGGGGCGCATTGGGCGCACGCATCCCGGCGTGGGGGCCGTTTCTCCGTCCCGCTTCAGCGATTATCGCGCTGCGGCGGTAGCGGATATCCAATTCTCCGAGTGTGCGTTGCATCCGCCGGATGAGAATGCGGCGGGAGATCAGGAGCGGGAGAAGCCGGTTGCGGATCGCACGCAGGGGCGCGGATTGGACGGTCATCGCCCGGAACATCAGGTCTGTCTGGCGGAGGACCTGTGCCGCCACTGCTCCTCGCTCGGTATCGTACGTGTCCAGCAGTGCGGTATCCGCCTCGCCCCGGATGACGAGGGCGAGTTTCCACGCGAGATTGTAAGCATCCTGGATGCCGGTATTCATTCCCTGCCCGCCGGCCGGGCTGTGGATGTGCGCGGCATCGCCGGCGAGGAAGACGCGACCCACGCGAAAGCGCGTCACTTTGCGATGGTGCAACCGGAAGGCGGTGAGCCAGACCGGATCGCTCAATACCGTGCCCGCCGGTCCGACGATGTCCATCAGTGCCTGCATATCCGTCAGCGTCGGGTTCGCCGTGACCGCGCGCGGGGCTCTGTCCCGCCGCGCGATCAGGCGATAGCGATCCGGCGCGGCGATGGGGAAGGCGAAAAGGAGGCCGTGCGTGCCGAGGAATCCGTGTACTTCGTCGGCGGCGAGCGACCACTGCACATGGATGTCCGCCAACCAGTAGAGGTCCTCGTACTCGGACCCCGCGAACGGTACCCCTAGGCCGTGGCGGACGGCGCTGTGCGCGCCATCGCAGCCGACGAGCCAGTCTGCTTGCACGCTCTCCTCCGGACCATCCGCATGAGAGAGCGTGGCGGTGATGCCGCGCTCGTCTTGCCCGAATGCGATCATCGTCACGCCCCGCTCGACATGGACGCCGAGAGCGGCCAGGCGGTCGATCAGGATGCGTTCCGTCTCGCTCTGCGCGAGGAGCAGGATATAGGAATACGGCGTGTCGGGGTCATCCATGAATCGCGCATGACCGAGCGGCCTGCCGCCCGCATAGAAGTTGAACCCGCGAGCACGGATGCCCCGGTCGATCGCCGCGTCCGCGATCCCCATCGCGGCGAAGATCTCCAGCGTCCGCGCCTGCACGGCGAGCGCCTTCGATGTGGCCGTCGGTACGGGCGCTGAATCGATGATGCGGCATGAGACGCCGGAGCAGGCGAGTTGGATCGCCAGCGTCAGGCCCGTTGGCCCGGCACCGACAACCAACACGGCGCCGCTCGTCGGCACGTGCATTTCGTTCATCGGTCTTTCCTCATTCCCTCGGGCGATGGCGAGACGAGTCAGATACTAAACGATCGGGGGAGAATCGTCAGGAATTAATTTGCTCCCGGTCTGTCGCTTCCGTGGTATCGTGCACCGTTGCAGCGCAGACGGCGTATTTGCCTTGCCGCGTATCAGCGGGTGTGGTATATTTTGAAACTGAACAGTAGAGAAATGCGGCTTGCTCGCGGGCCGGATGTATCCAGCGAAACATGACGAGGAGGAGTACAGGCTCAATGGCGGATGTGCAGCAGAACGGACACAATACGGACGCGAATGCCCTGGTCATCGAGGATTTGCGCGTCTCCGTGGGGGATCGCCAGATCGTCAAGGGGCTGAACCTCACGGTGCGCCCCGGCGAAGTCCACGCAATCATGGGGCCGAACGGCTCCGGTAAGTCTACCCTCGCCAACACGCTGATGGGTAGCCCCGCCTACACGGTCGATGGCGGCCACGCCTGGCTGAAGGGGCAGGACCTCCTCGAACTCGAAACGGACGAGCGGGCGCGCCTCGGCCTTTTCCTCGCCTTCCAGTACCCGACGGAGATCCCCGGCGTGCGCGTGGAGGATTTCCTCCGCCTCGCCTATAACTCCACCCACGGTACGGACCTGACGCCGATCGAGTTCCGCATGCAACTGTGGGACACCCTCGGTGACTTGCAGATGGATGCGTCGTTCGCCAAACGGTACGTCAACGAAGGCTTCTCCGGCGGCGAGAAAAAGCGCAACGAGATCGTCCAGATGGCGATCCTCCAGCCGACCATCGCGGTGCTGGATGAGACGGACTCCGGCCTCGATATCGACGCGCTGCGCATCGTCGCGGATGGCGTCAATAAACTGATCGAGCGCGAGGGCGACAAGATGGGCGTGCTGGTGATCACGCACTATCAGCGCCTCCTAAATTACATCAAGCCCGACTTCGTGCATGTGCTCGCCCGCGGCCGCATCATCAAAGAGGGTGGCCCGGAACTGGCGCTCGAACTGGAAGAAAAGGGCTACGGACCGATGCTCGCCGAATTGGGTGAGGAATTGACCCCGGAAGAGATCGCCGCCCCCACGGCAGCGGTCTAAGGAGTAACAATGATGAGCGACGAGACGACTCAGGACATCCGCGAACTGCTGCCCCAGGACGAACTGGCGGCGGACCTCGGCATCGAGAGTTACCAGACGAAGTACGGCTTCCACGACAGCGAATCGAATTACGCAGTCAAGTTCGATCGCGGCCTCAATCACGAGGTCGTGGAGCGCATCAGCCAGCTCAAGAAGGAGCCGGACTGGATGCGCGCGTTGCGCCACAAATCCCTCGACTTCTTCGAGGCGCGCGCCCTGCCGATGTGGGGGGGCGACCTGACCGAGATCGACTTCCAGAACATCCACTACTACATGAGCGCGACGGACAAGAACGCGCGCACCTGGGAGGATGTGCCGGATTACATCCGCAATACGTTCGATAAGCTCGGCATCCCCGAGGCGGAGAAGAACTTCCTCGCCGGCGTCGGGGGCCAGTACGACTCCGAGTCCATCTACCACAACATCTCGATGGACTGGGAAGAGAAGGGCGTCATCTTCTGCGACATGGACACCGCGCTCCGCGAGCACGAGGACCTTGTCAAGGAGTATTTCGGCACGATCATCCCGCCGAACGACAACAAGTTCGCCTCGCTGAACACGGCGGTCTGGTCCGGCGGCTCCTTCGTCTATGTGCCGAAGGGCGTCAAGGTCGATCTGCCCTTGCAGGCGTACTTCCGCATCAACGCGGAGAACTCCGGCCAGTTCGAGCGGACGCTGATCATCGCGGACGAGGGCTCGCAGGTTCACTATGTGGAAGGCTGCACCGCCCCTGTCTACGCGACCGAGTCGCTGCATAGCGCCGTGGTGGAGATCATCGTCAAGAAGGGCGCGCGCGTCCGCTACACGACGATCCAGAACTGGTCCTACAACGTCTACAACCTCGTCACCAAGCGCGCCGTCGCCTATCAGGATGCCGTGATGGAGTGGGTAGACGGCAACCTCGGCTCGAAACTGACGATGAAATACCCGGCCATCTATCTGATGGAGCCGGGCGCGCACGGGGACATCCTCTCCGTCGCCTTCGCGGGCAAAGGGCAGCATCAGGACGCGGGCGGCAAGGTCGTCCACGTCGCGCCGAATACGTCGAGCACCATCCTCTCGAAGTCCATCTCCAAGGACGGCGGGCGGGCGTCGTATCGCGGCCTCCTCAAGGTCTACCCCGGCGCGGAGAACGCCAAGAGCAACGTCCGCTGCGACGCCCTCTTGATGGACGAGGAGAGCCGGACGGACACCTACCCCTATATCGAGATCGAGGAGGAGAAGGTCAACATCGGCCACGAGGCGACCGTCTCGAAGGTCGGCGACGAGCAGATCTTCTACCTGAAGAGCCGCGGCATCTCCGAGGACGAGGCGATCGCGATGATCGTAAATGGCTTCATCGAGCCGATCGTCAAGGAACTGCCGATGGAGTACGCGCTCGAACTGAACCGCCTGATCCAGTTGCAACTGGAAGGCTCAGTCGGGTAAACCCTCGTAGCAACGGGACACGGGCGGCTTCGCGGTCGCCCGTGTTTGCGACTGACCCGGATCTGAGATGTGCATGGAGCGAGGTGGGCGATGGCAATCAAGCAATTGCTGACCGATCAACCGATAACCGCCGAGCAGTTCATGGAGATGCCCGAAGCCCCCGGCAAGCGATTTGAGCTGGCCCGAGGGGAGTTGATCGAAACGCCGGGAGCAGGTTTTACACATGCGCGGCTGGTCATGGCACTTGTTCGATTGCTCGATCAATTCGTTATTGAGCATGACCTTGGCGAGGTATTTGCCGATGGACTCAACTACCTCGTCGCGCGGATGCCGGATTCAGTACGCATCCCCGATGCCTCATTTATCGCCGCCGAACGCATCCCGAAAGAGGGCTTCCGAAGCCATGTGCCATTTGCGCCCGATCTCGCAATCGAGATTGTCTCCCCCGGAGATCAAGCGGAAGATGTCTATGACAAGGTCTCCCAGTATCTAGGGGCGGGGACGCGGCTCGTATGGGTGGTGTGGCCGAGGTTTAGCGCCATAAGTGTCTACACCCGGAGCGGGGCGTACCAAAATCTCGGTTTGCACGATGAACTGGATGGCGGCGATGTGCTGCCAGGCTTCCATGTCCGCGTGGCTGAATTGTTCGATGTTCGCGTAAAGCGGGAGCCACATACGTAATCCATTCGATATTTGAGGAGGAGAGCAGTTGGCAACGGTGATGAATGAGACGACACAGGGCTTCACGCGCGAGGCGGTGGGGGCGCTGTCGGCGGCGCGGCAGGAGCCGGGCTGGGTGCTGCAAAAGCGGCTCGACGCATGGGCGGCGTACGAGCGCATCCCGATGCCGACGCTGCGCGATGAGGAGTGGCGGCGCACCGACCTCAAGGGCCTGAAGATGGACTCCGTGATCCCGTACGGCCCGGTGCTGAACGAGCAGGGCATCCCGGCGGAGATCGCGGACGTGCTCGAAAACGCGGCGGAGCGTGGCGGCCTCTTCATCCAGCACGACGCGAGCACGATCCATTCCGACGTCGCGGAGCGGTTGCGGGCGCAGGGCGTGATCGTCACCGACCTCGCCACGGCGATGCGCGAGCACGAAGACCTCGTGCGGCCGCATTTCATGACCGAGGCCGTCCCGGCGGAGAGCAATAAATTCACCGCCCTGCACGGCGCGTTCTGGAGCGGTGGGACGTTCGTCTATGTGCCGAAGAATGTCACGGTGGACCTGCCGATCCACTCCGTCTACTGGGCGACGACGCCCCGCCTCGGCGCTTTTCCGCACACGCTCGTCGTCGTTGACGTGGGCGCCTCGCTCAATCTCGTGGATGAGTACGCCTCCGCCGAGAGCGAGACGCAGGGCTTCGCCGCGACGGTTGTCGAGTTGATCGTGCGGGCGAATGCGCATCTGGAGTACGCGAATCTCCAGCGCTGGAACCGGACGACCTACTCCTTCCACACGCAACGCCTCGTGCAGGATCGGGACAGCACCGCCAAGACGATCAATGTCGGCCTCGGCGGGCAACTCTCCAAGTACAACATCGACACCGTCTTGCAGGGCGAGGGGACGCACGCGCGCATCCTCAACCTCACCTTCGCGGACAAGAAGCAGGTCTTTTCGTACGAGACGTTGCAGGACCATGTGAAGGGCGATAGCGTCTCGGACCTGCTCTTCAAGTTCGGCCTGCGGGACACGGCGCGCACCGTCTACAGCGGCCTGATCCACGTCCGCCCGCAGGCGCAGAAGTCCAATGCGTATCAGCGCAATGGCAACTTGCTGCTCTCCGACCGCGCCCGCGCGGATTCGATCCCGAAACTGGAGATCGAGGCGAACGATGTCCGCTGCACGCACGGCGCGACGCTCGGCCAGGTGGACGCGAATCAGGTCTTCTACCTGATGGCGCGCGGCCTGCCCCGCAAGGACGCGGAGCGGTTGATCGCCGAGGGATTCTTCGCGCAGGTCGAGGACGAAATCCAGATGCCCGCCCTCGCCGACCGCCTGCGCGCCGCCATCGACAAGAAACTCGCCGGCACGGGATACTAACGCGATTCAAACCACGGAGACACAGAGGGCACAAGGAAACACGAAGAGGGATCTGAGAAAATTAGTCCTGTATTCTTGGTTCCCTCTCTGTGCCCTCTGTGTCTCCGTGGTTTGATCATCTTGGAGGAATGATGGCGAACTATGTGACGGTGGCGCAGGTGGGGGAGATTGCCGAGGGCGGGCGGAAGGTCGTCGCGGTGGGCGAGACGTATGTGCTGATCGCCAATGTCGGCGGCGAGTTGCTCGCCATCGAGGACGTCTGCACGCACGACGGCAACGAACTGGCGGACGGCGTGATCGAGGGGCATGTGATCGAATGCTCCCGCCACGGCGCGCGCTTTGATCTCCGCACCGGGCGCGGCACCTTCCCCGCCGTCGTGCCCGTCGCAACCTATCCCGTGCGCATCGCGGGCAGCGACGTGCAGATCGCGGTAGAAAACGCAGATTGAGCGATGCCAAGTCGCGGTGGCGGCGGGGATGCCTGCCGAACGTCGCTGCGGCAGGCATCCCCGCCGCCGATACGAGGTTATCGCGCCCTCCGGCATCGTGATACACTCAGCGCGTCAACCCACGATGCGCTGCATTGCTGCCGCCATGATGCGAAGGAGAAATCGTTGCAAACGAAGATGCGTGTCGCGCCCGAGGCGACATCATTAGGCATGGCGCTCGCCCAGGGCGCGACGCTCCCGGCCACCTGGTATACCGATCCTGCCATTTTCGCCGCCGAGCAGGAGCGTATCTTCCGCCGCTGCTGGCAGTATGTCGGGTTGCTGGAGCAGGTTGCCCGGCCGGGCGACTACTTCACCTGCCACGCGGGCACGGCGCCGCTGATCGTCGCGCGCGACGATGCGGGGACGCTGCGGGCATTCGTCAATGTCTGCCGCCATCGCGGGCATCAGGTCGCGGTGGAAGAGAGCGGGCACTGCACGGTCTTCCAATGCCCATACCATGCCTGGTCCTACAACCTCGATGGCAGCCTGCGCGGCGCGCCGGGGATGCGTGACGAACCGGACTTCGACCGCGATCGGTTCCCGCTCATCCAGGCGCAGGTAGATACGTGGGGGCCGTTCATCTTCGTCAATCTGGATCCCGCCGCGCTCGCCGCTCGCGAGTGTGCTCGGCGAATTGCCGGACATTCGTCGCGCGGACCGGCGTGCCGCTCGCGAACAGATCAAGCGGCGCGCCCGGCGCGAGTACATCATCGAGGCGAACTGGAAAGTCGTCGTCGATAACTATCTGGAGTGCTACCACTGCCCGGTGGCGCACCCTGGCTTCACCCAGTTGATCGACCTGAACAACTACACCATCCGGGAGTACGAGTACTTCTCGACCCAGACCGGCCCGCAGAAGGATTCCGCCGGGCTGTACGATGCCAGCGGCGGCGTCACGGACGGCTTCTATGCCTTCCTCTGGCCCAACTTCACGGTCAACATCTATCCGGGGCCGGGCAATGTCTCCCTCAACCTCTTCCTCCCGTTGGGGCCGGGCAGGACGCGCGCTATCTACGAATACTGCTTCGTGGATGCGGTCGGCGAGCAGGAGGAGCGCGACTTCGTCGAGTTCGTCCAGCAAGTGCAGATGGAGGATATCGGTCTCTGCGAGTCGGTGCAGCGCGGATTGAGTACCGGCTATCTGCCGCAGGGGAAGTTGATGCTGCGGCAGGAGCGCGCCTTGCAGCACTTCCAGCGCCTCTCCCATCACTTTCTCGGCGACGACCCGGCGCACGATTAAGCCAAACTTAAACCGCCAAGGCACGAAGAGCGCCAAGGACCCGAGATGGAGTCCTTTGCGCTCTTCGTGTTGTTGGCGCCACGAGGGTTGAGACCGTTCCCTACAGCACGACGAGGATGAGGAAGACGAGGAAACAGAGCAGGCCGAAGAGCCAGAGTTTCGGCCCCGGCCGGTCGCGGTCGACGAGCATCAGCCCGGCGGCGAGCGCGCCGATGAGGAGCGCAGGCATGAGCGAGAAGGGTAACCCGCGCAAACGCTCCCCCGCACCGATCGCGAGGATCGTCACGGCGGCGATCACACACGGCCCGATCACGGCGATGAAGCGCCGCTGCCGCGCCGCGAACACCCGCCGCCGATCCGCGAAGGTTTCCGGGTGGGCGAACTCGCTCATCGCCCCGCCCCGACCAACGCACCCTGATCGTCAACGTGCAAACCGTCGCTACCGTCGTACAGTTGTGCATCCGGCAACGGGCCCCGCAAGGCGACCACATCAAACTCGTCAATCATTGCGCTTCACTCCTCGATAGGGAATAGCGGTAACACATCGAGGAATCGTGGTGCCCGGATTGATCTGCCATATGGAACGGACGAGCGGCGCTCTGCCGTCTGGTGTATGCAGCGCGCCAACAACAGTGTACTTCATTCCGTTGGGAACGACCTGCTCGGTTCCCACCTCGTCTGACTGGCTATCGCTTCCCATCACTCCCGGATAACAGATTTTAGATAGTCTTCGCTTGTTTTTCTCCGAATCGGGTGTATGCTGATCCTATCGGAAGCAGCCCGCAAGGAGGTGCCGGATGGCAACGACAACGGCCCGCGCGAATGAGCGCGCAGCGGCGGATGACGGTTTCGTGCGCGCGGCGAACCTGCGCGACCTGGAGGCGCGCGGGCAGCGCGTCGTCAAGGTGGGAGAGCGGCAGATGTTGCTCCTCATGCACGAGGGGCAGGTGCGCGCGCTCGACAATCGCTGCCCGCACATGGGCTACCCGCTCTCGAAGGGGACGATCACGAGCGGCGTGCTGCGTTGCCACTGGCACCACTGGCGCTTCGATCTCTGCTCGGGCGGCTGCTTCACGGGCGGCGGGGACGATGTGCCCGTCTTTCCCGTCGAGGTGCGCGATGGGGAGATTTACGTCTCGCCCACGCCGGTCGAGACCTTCTATCACGCGCGGGCCGAGAAGGGATATGCCGATCTGCGTCAGGGGATGGAGGAGCGCAACACCTTCCTGATCGCGAAAGCGGTCGCCAACCTCCTCGCGGCGCGCGAGACGATGCCCGCGATTATTGCCCGCTCCGCGCCCCACGCGCTGCGCTACCGGCGCAACGGCTTCGGCCCCGGCCTCGTCATCCTCACCTGCATGGGCAACCTCGGCCCCATGCTCCTGCCCGCCGACGTACCGCTCGCGCTCGTCCACGGCGGCATCCAGATGGCGCGCGATTCCTTCGACGGCCCGCCGCGCCGCGTCCAGCGCCCCTTGCCGACGCTCGATACCGCCGACCAGGAGCACCTGACGCGCTGGTTCCGCCTCTTCATCGAGGATCGCGAGGCGGCGGGGGCGGAGCGCTGTGTCCGCACCGCCATCGCCGCCGCCTGGCCGCTGGAAGATGTCGTCGGCATGATGCTCGCGGGCGCGACGGATCACTTCTTCCTCTCCACCGGGCATGTCCTGGACTTCCTCAATAAGGCATGGGAGATGGTTGACCTGATTGGCGAGGAGCACGCGGCGGACGTCCTCTCGGGCGTCGTCCCGCCGATGGCGACCGCCTTCCGGCACGAGGAGTCCGCCGACTGGATGGAGTTCGTCGCCCCGCTTCACGCCGTCTTCGCGGATTTGCCCGCGCTCGTGGGAGCGGGAGCAGGCAAGCGGTGGGACGGCGCGGACGCCCTGCTTGCCACCGCGCTTGGTGACGCCCCACACGCGACCATCGCCGCCTTCCGAGACGCCATCGCGGGCGGCGCGACGATCGCCGACCTCACCCGCGTCCTCTGCCGCGCCGGGGTCTACCGCGTCGCCCGCTTCCCCGTACAGAACGAGGAGGACTGGGATGACGTGTTGCATGTCATCTCCTATTGCCATGCGCTCGACGCGCTCGCGCACCGCATCGCGGGCCGCAATGACGAGACGGACCGCGCCATGCTGCGGGCGATCTTCCACGGCGCGCTCTTCGTCTACCTCACCTATTTCCTTAACATCCCCCGCGCCGAACTGCCCGCCCACCGCAACCGCGTGCCGGAGATGATCGACGACCCGCAGGCGCTCACGGATCGCCTCGTCTACTGTGTCGAATTCCAACAGGTCGAGGAGGCGGCGGATATCGTCTATCACTACCAGGAGCGCGGCTACCCGGAGGAGGGCCTCAAGGCGGCGATTGCCCACGCCTTACTCCGCGAGGATTCGACCTTCCATACCTTCCAGATGATCGAGGCGGGCATCGCCCAGCACGGCCGGCTCCAGGCGGCGGGGCAAGAGACAGACGCCCGCCTCGCCCTCGTCGCCGCCACCCGCTACCTGACCGCGCAGAAACTGCGCCGCAACGTCCTCTGGAGCACCCAGAACGCCCTCACTCTCCAACGCGGCGACGGACTCGCAGGCGAGGTCGAAAACTGAATGGGTGAACGGCTCCCTCTCCATCGCATCGTGTGTCGTGCGGAGATAGTGGCGATGGAGAGGAGCGAGGGAAAAGGTCAATGATGGACAGCCGCAGGCGAGTCCGATGCGGGGATACCGGGCGGCGTACCAAATGGCATCGCCGACCTCGTGCGAGGCTCGGCGGTGGGCGAGTATGGATGTGCGTCGGTGTCGGGGATTGGACCTGTCTCCGGTACCAGCGCGTCGATCGCGTAGCGGAGGCGATCGCTCTCGCCCTGGATGGCGAGTAGTCCGCCACGAATCTCCTCCATCCGCTCCGCCTCGGCGCGGACGAAACGTGTGTAGGGCGCGACCGCCTCGCCGATCCGCGCCAGCGAGCGGTCCAGTTCGTCGGCGAACTGCTCGCGCAGCGTCGCCATCAGCCGGATTTGCAGGTCTTCGGCCCGCGCGTGGAATTGCGCCTGCGCGCGTCGCCGCTTCGCCGGGAGGATAACGAGGCCGAGGGCGGCGATCATCGTCGCGGCGAGGATACCGGTAAAGTCGGCGAGCGCGGTCGTCGCCGCTGCCACGACCGCCGCCCCGAGGCCAACGGCCCCGATCTGCACCAGCCCCGCCTGAAAGACGGCCGCCTGCACCTCGCGTGACAGGCGCTCGGCCTCGCCTGATGCGTTGTATCGCTGCACGACCTCCTGCGCCCGCGCGCCGACCGAATTAAGGAGCGCCTGGCGGTCGTACGCGAACCGCTCCGATACCTCGCCGATCGTCTCCGTATTCGGCTGCACCGTCTGGCGTCGCCGGACCAGTTCGGTGACGGCCTGCCACGTGCGCAGATCATGCTCGACCATCCAGTCGATCAATCCCTGCACGATGCCGTCAATCTGCTGCGGCGTGTCGCGGACGACTTCGCGCTCCCACGCGCCGCGTGTCCGCTCGCTATTGAGTAGGTCCGGGATGCGTCCGATCCGTAGCGTATCCGCGAAGAATGCGTCGCCCCGCGCGACGAGTTGCAGCACGACGTTATCAACCATCGTCAGATAGTGCGTGAAGCCGTGCTCCATGTCCCCCCGGTAGACGCCTAGTTGGCCCTCGATGCGCGCCAGCGTCTCGCGGTCGCCGGCGAGGAGCGCCAGCCGCTCATCCGCCGCCTCCCGGTAGCGTCCCATCACCCGCGCCGTCACGCCGAGCGGGGAAAGCAATTTCAGTCGCAAACGGCGGGGGAGATCAAGCGTCTCGATCACGTACTGTTCGAGCGGCGCGAAACGGGAGCGCGCCCAGAGAGCGTCGCGCACGTCGCCCGGCGCGGATTGCTTCGCTGCAAGCGCCAGGCGCGCCGCGACGGGAAAGACCTCGGGGGTGAAGCCGATGAGCGCGCGCACCTGCTCGCGCACGAAGGAGAGCACCTTTGCCAAATCCGCGTCAGTGAGAAGGTCGACCTTATTGATGACGATGACGACCTTCTTCCCCCAGGCGCGAATTTCCGACATGAACTTCCGCTCGCTCTCGGAGAAGGGGCGGTCCGCGCTCGTCACGAAAAGGATCAGATCGGCGCGCGGGATGAACTGCTGTGTGACCGCTTCGTGCTCGCGGATCACGGCGTTCGTGCCCGGCGTATCGACGACGGTCACTTGCCCGAGGAAGGGCGCGGGATGCGTGACGACGACGAAGCCGTCGCTGTTGATGCCCTGCGTCACCTCGGCGCCCGCGCGCAGGATGTTGATGCGCGTCGTCGTCGGCGTCGCGCCCTCCTCCATGACGGGCTGGCCGAGCAGCGCGTTGATGAAGGCGCTCTTGCCCGCGTTGAATTCCCCGACAATCACCACCGAGAACACGTCGTCCAGCGCCCGCGCCACATCACGGACGGTTGCCCGGTCCTCGGCGGCGCCCGGAAAACGCTCCATAACATCGGTCAGGCGCCCGAGCAGCGCCTGTTCCTGCTCGATCAAATCTCGCTGCGCCGCCGTGAAGCGGGGCAATACCATCGTCGCCATCCGTGACAAACCCTTTCCGCCGGAGCACCGGCTCGGTTCTCTCTATGCAAGGGCGATACCGTCGCACGGACACGCAAGGGTAGCATCAGCGAGCATTGACGGAGTACCGCCTTGGATTGACACTACCTCGCATCATCACGGCGTGTTTTTCGAACGGCACGGAGGGAATTCAGCGATGGCGCAACCGCTACGGATCGGGCTTTGCACGGACCAGAACATGCCGTGGGAGAAGACGGTCGAACGCTGGCAGCAGTTCGAGCGGCTGGGTTTCGATAGCGTCTGGGATTGCGACCATTACGTCCAGCCGAGCCGCCCGACCGGCCCATATTACGAGGGGTGGACGCTGCTGGCGGGGCTGGCCGCGCGCACCGAGCGTATCCGCATCGGCGTGCTCGTCAGTTGCAACACCTTCCGCCACCCGGCCCTGCTCGCCAAGGAAGCGATGACGGTCGATCACATCTCAAATGGGCGGCTGGAACTCGGCCTCGGCGCGGGCTGGTACGTGCCGGAGCACGAGATGTACGGCATCCCCTTCCCCGCCCCCGCCGAATTGGTCGGCCGCTTCCGCGAGGCGGTCGAGATCGTCGATCGCCTCCTGCGCAATGAGGTCACGACCTATGAGGGGAACTACTATCAACTGAAAGATGCCGCCTTCCGCCCCGGCCCGGTGCAGCAGCCGCGCCCGCCGCTCACCCTCGGCGCGCACGGACGGCAGATGCTAAAAATCGTCGCCCAGTACGCGGACCGCTGGAACTCCCATGGCACGCTCGAGGAGTTGCGCGGGCGTAACGCGATCTTGGATGAGCATTGCGCCGCCATCGGCCGCGATCCGCACGAAATCATCCGCTCGCTTTACGGCTGGGCTGCGGTGATGCCGAATGACCCGTGGGCCTCGGTGGACGCCTTCGAGGAAGTGGTCGGCCAGTATTGGGAGGCGGGCATCAACGAACTGATCATCGACGCGCCCGGCGACGCGCAGATGGACCTCCTCGAACGCATCGCCACCGACATCATCCCACGGCTGAAACGGGAGCATTAGCGCACAGCGCGGCGGCACTATGCCGTGGGAGTGATGGTGAGTGATGGCGGCTTTCAGCCTGCCGAATCATGCTGCGGCAGGCTGGACGAGAAAGTGATTGTCACCGGTATGATCCACAGGGATCCAGTGACGCCGTAGCAGACCGTGAATACCAGTAGCACAAAAGGGGCGGCGAGTGTGGCAGCGAACGATATCATCTATCTCAATGGCCCCAGCAGCGCCGGAAAGACCACGCTGTCTCGCGCGCTGCAAGAGCGTCTGCCCGAGCCATACCTCTACCTCAGCAGCGATACCCTGATCGAGCTGATGCCGACCAAGGTGAACGACTGGAGCGGTGAGAGGAGCGCAATCGGCTACAGCTTCCAGAAGGTACTCGATGCGGGTGGGCAAACGACCTATCGGGTCGTCACGGGCGAATACGGTGCGAAGATGTTCCCGGCCTTCCGTGCGATGGCCCTGGTACTCGCACGGAGTGGCTTAAAACTGATCATCGACGACATCGCATTCGGCGAAGAACCGGCACAACGGTGGCGCGAGTGCCTGCGCGACTTCGCGGTTCTTTGGGTCGGCGTCACCGCCTCCGCCGAAACGCTGTCCGCCAGGGAAGCGGCGCGCGGCGACCGCCTGATCGGCTCGGCGCGCGATCAGCTCGCGCGCGTCCACCGGGGCGTGACCTACGACCTCTTCATCGATACAGGGGCGCTCTCGATCGATGAGGCCGCCGAGCGCATCGTCGCGCACCTTACCGCAGGGGGATCATGGGCAGAGCAGGACAAGGGCCTCGCATCTCCTCCGCGTGAGGGGCGATAGCCATTTCTGCTCGATGAGAAGCACGCGCCGTTTGGTCGTGGCTTCGTTCACGGCAGGCTGAAGCCCGCCGCCACCGGGAATTCAAGGGGATAGCGAGGGGCGGAGATGATCCCGCCCCTCGCTATCCCCTTACCATGCGTCGATTGTGGTTCCGTCAGCTCCGCGTTGCGGTACGGCGGCGCATGACGAGTGCGATACCGGCAACCAGCAGCACCACGCCACCACCCAGAATGGCGATCCCGACGGCGCTCGCGTTCGTGGCACGCGCTTCGCCGGTCTTCGGGAGTGTGGCCGGGGCGCTCGTCGCGGCGGTGCCGCCACCCGTTCCGGTCGCGACTGGCGCCGTCGTTGCGGCGGGGCGTGTCGCGGTCGCGGCAGCCGTCGCCGAGGGAGCGGTTGTCGCAGCGGGCGCTGTCGTTGCGGATGGGGCAGTGGTCGCCGCTGATGCGGTCGTCGCAGCCGGTGCGGATGCGGATGCGGATGCGGCCGGTGAGGCTTGCGAGACAGCGCCGGGAGTCGTCGCGGCGCCACTCGTGGATACGGAGGCGACGAGCCAGCCCACACCGGCGCCGCCGAAGGTATGGTTCACCTTGCCATCGAAGGTAATCGGCGTCGCGTTGACGCTAATCGCCGGCGGGCTCGCGGCGGTCGTATTGAGGATGACGTCGGTGGCCGCCGCACCGGCGCCACTATAGGAATACGTGACCGGCTGCTTCAACGTCCCGACGAGCGCCTTGGTCGTTTTGTCGGTGATGCGGAAGGCGAAGGCGGCGCGGACGGTGCGGTCCTTGACGAGGTCCTTCCACTGGCTCGGGTCGCTGGTGAGGAGATCGAAGGTCACCGGGTTATCGAAGGTGCCCGCCTTGATCGCGACCGACTGATCGCCCGCCGTGATCGTCGCCGCCTGGTCCGGTGTCAGGTCCATGCTCTTCGCCACGGTCGCGTAGCCGAACTTCGTCATATCCGGCGGCCCCTGCGCGGCTACGGAGGTGAGATTGCCGCACACGAGGAGTGCGAGCCCGATCGCCATCCCGACAAACCTAATCTTACCCATCATCCGCCCCCTAGTTCTATTCGCGAGGAATTCCTGGCGTCTACACGCTCTTCTCTCTCTACGCTTGGCGGTACCGCAGTGGATTGCTCGCCGGTCGTGTCGCGCCTGCCGCCGCCGGGATATGGTATCGTTATCGTGCGAAAATGATCTTTCTACAAGGGGGAAGCGGAATGGATCGTGAGACGGGGATGCGCAATCTCCTCACGCGCACGCGGCGGCTCCGCACGCGCCAGGAGGAGGAGGCCGATATCGAGGCGGAGTTGACCGAGCCACAGAGACGGGCAGAAGAGGGCAACGCGACCGCGCCGGACCCGCTGCTCGCGCCGCAGGCGGTCGAACGCGAGCAGTGGCGCGGCTATGTCCTGATCTGTGTGAACGCGAACGTCGTCAAAGTGTGCGAATCGGTTAAGGAGCGGCTCGGCGATCGCTTCCGTGGCATGTCGCTCGTCACCGGCATCTACGATTTGATCGTGCGCGTCGAGGCGGACACCAAGGAGCAGTTCAAAGAGACGCTCATCCTCGTGCGCGAGACGCCGGGCGTCATCTCCAGCGTGACGCTGCTGGACCTCAACTGATGGCGAATCCCGTCCGTGAGCCATCCTGGCTGGCGTACCATCTCGTCCCGACCGAGGAATGGGAAGCCGCCCTGCCCGGCCGGCCGTACACGCCCGCCGCCTTCCCGCAGGATGGATTCATCCACACAACGCATACCGCCGTGGAAGTCGCGGCGGCGGGCAATCGCTACTACGCGCGCGACACGCGGCCGTATTCCGCGGTCGTCCTCGATCTGCGGCGGCTCACCAGCCCGTGGCGCTACGACGGCGACGCGCGGTTCCCGCATATCTACGGCCCGCTGAACCGCGAGGCGGTGATCGCCGTGCCGCCCGCGCCGCGCGCGCCGGACGGCGCCTTCCTCCCGCCGACCTGGGCGGATCCGCTGCCCGCCCCCGGCGACCTGATCACCCCGAAGATCGGCGCGAACGCCGCCGTCTTCGATGATCGGGGGCGCATCCTGCTTGTACAGCGCGAGGATAACCGGCTTTGGTGCCTGCCCAGTGGCCATGTGGAGCTCGGCGAGACGATCGCGGCGGCGGCAGTTCGCGAGACGGAGGAGGAATCGGGCATCATCGTGGAGCCGGGGCGGGTGGTCGGCATCTACTCCGATCCCCATGCCGGCCTGCGCATCGGCCTCGGCCTGCGCTATCACATCGTCAACATCGTCGTCGCCTGCCGCCCCACTGGCGGGATGCTCCGTCCTTCCGATGAGACCCTGGAGGTCGGCTGGTTCGACCCGGACAATTTGCCGCCGTGCGTTCCGTCCCATTATCGGCGCATCGCAGACGCCCGCGCGGGTGGAGATGCAGTGCTGGCATAGAGACGCCCCGCACGCCCGACCCCTTTCGCACGGAGCCATCGCCCGCGAACCGAGATTCGTTTTCGTTCCCTATGGCGATGGAGAGGGGGCCGGGTGTGTGGTTTTCGCTACGTCTCCACCGCTTGCGCCGCAACGTGCGATTCGGTGCGGGGAGCGACCGCCTCGGCGGAGCGGCGCGGCTTGACGGGGAGGAAGATGGCGAGCACCACGCCGATCAGCGCCGCGCCGAGGGCGACGAAGTAGGCGTCCCGATAACCGCTGATGGTATAGACACCCCGGAACCCGGTCGCGGGCGTGCCGCGCAACTGCAACACGGTGCCGAGGATCGCCACGCCGAGCGATTGGAAGACGCTGCGCATCACCGCGAGGAGCGAGCTGGCGCGCGTCAGGACATCCCGGTCGATCACCGAGAGCGCTGCCGCCTGGGTAGGCTGCATGACGCAGGCGAGGGCAAAGCCGCGCACTGCCATCTGGGCGCAGATCAGCACGTACGGCGTCGTCAGGGTGATCTGTGTGAAGCCCCAGGTCGTCGCGGCGAGCATAATCAGCCCGGCCGTCACGACATAGCGGGGGCCGATCCGGTCATAGAGCCGCCCGCTGAACTGGATCGAGATGACCGCCGCCACCGCTTGCGGCAGGAGCAGCAGCCCTGTCTGGAACGGCGTGCGCCCGCGCAGCGTCTGGAAGTAGAGCGGCAGGAGGAAGGTTGCGCCGAAGAGCGCGACCACCGAGACCCACCCCACGGCGCTCGCGAGCAGATAGACCGGCTTCTGATAGAAGCGGACATTGAGGAGCGGGTGCGGCGAGCGCAACTCGACGACCGTGAAGGCAATCAGCGCCGCGATGCCGATACCGAGGAAGCCGAGTACTGTACTACTCGTCCAGCCATCCGTCGCGGCGTTCGACAACCCGTACAGCACGGAGCCGAAGCCGATGATGGAGAGGATGAAGCCCGGCAGATCGAAGGCCGCACGCGTCGCGCTCTTCCGCTCGCGCAGGTTCCGCGAGGCGATCAGCGCGCCGGCGATGCCGATGGGCAGGTTGATGTAGAAGATGAACCGCCAATCGACATACTCGACGAGGAAGCCACCGAGCGTCGGGCCGAGAGCGGGAGCGACGAGCGATGGGATGCCGAAGACGCTGAGCGCCAGCCCCCGCTCATTCGGCGGGAAGGCGGTGAAGAGCATCGCCGTGCCGAGCGGCAGCAATGCGCCGCCGCCCAGCCCTTGCAGGATACGGAAGAAGATCAGCGCATTGAGCGACGGCGCGAGCCCGCAGAGCGCGGAGGCGGACGTGAAGGCGACGAGCGAGATCACATAGACGCGCTTGATGCCGAAGCGATCGGCGAGGAACCCTGCCACCGGGATGATGATACCGAGCGAGAGCGCGTAATACGTCACCACGCCCTGCGTGTGGGAGATAGTGGCGCCGAAATTCTTTTGCAGCGTGGCGAGCGCGACATTGACGACGGTGTTGTCGAGGATGGACATGAAGGTGCCGAAGATGACCGAAAAGAGCACCCGCCACTTGTAGCCGTCGTCCACTCCCTCGTCGGAGACCGGATTGCTCGCCATCTCGGGTGCCGCACGCTTGGCCAAGAATCGTCCCCTTTGCCTCGACCATCGAACATGGAGAACTGCTCACGAGTAGCACCCCGCGAAGTATACCAACAGATCGCGCGCCGCCGCATTCCCGCTATACTGACGGTAGGGAATTGAACCACAGAGACACAGAGACCACAGAGAGGGAGCGGAGAAGAAAAAAGAAGACCTCCCTATCTTTCTCAGTGTCCTCTGTGTCTCTGTGGTTCAAGTGATTCGGGGGGCATGATGGCCGAGTTCAGTATGGTGCGGACGATAGAGCGGACGCGGCAGGGGGAGTCGCTGGGGGCGGCGACGGTTGAGGCGATTGTTGCCGGGTTCACGCGCGGGGACATCCCCGACTATCAGATGGCGGCGTGGCTGATGGCCGTCCTCTGGCGCGGCCTCGCGCCGGACGACCTGACGAGCCTGACGATGGCGATGGCCCGCTCCGGCGACATGCTCGATCTCTCCGCGCTTGGTCGCCCGGCGGCGGACAAGCATTCGACCGGCGGGGTGGGCGACAAGACGACGCTCGTCGTCGCGCCGATTGTTGCGGCCTGCGGCGTGCCCGTCGCCAAGATGAGCGGGCGCGGCCTCGGCCACACGGGCGGCACGGTGGACAAACTGGAGAGCATCCCCGGCTTCAATGCGGAACTGAGCGTCGCGCGGTTCATGGCGGTCCTGCAGGCATGCGGCCTCGTGCTCGCCGGGCAATCCGCCGATCTCGCCCCGGCGGACGGCAAGCTCTATGCGCTGCGCGATGTCACGGGCACGGTGCCGAGCATCCCGCTGATCGCCAGCAGCATCATGTCCAAGAAACTCGCCATCGGCGCGGACGCTATCCTGCTCGATGTGAAGGTGGGGCGCGGTGCATTCATGCGGACGCTGCCCGAGGCGATCGAACTGGCGGAAACAATGGTGCGCATCGGCGCTGGCGCGGGCAAGCAGACGGTCGCCATCGTCTCCGATATGGACCGGCCCCTCGGCCGGGCAGTCGGCAACGCGCTGGAGATGATCGAGGCGGTCGAGACGCTGCGCGGCGGCGGCCCGGACGACCTGCGCGCCCTCGCGCTCCACGAGGCGGCGCTGCTCCTCGCCATGACCGGCGCCGCGCCGGACGAGGCGGCGGGCGAGCGGATGGCGATGGAGGCGGTCGCATCGGGCGCTGCCTTCGCCACATTCGCCGCTGTCGTCGCGGCGCAAGGGGGCGATCGGCGCGCGCTGGAGGACCTCGCCCTATTACCTCATGCGGCTGTCGTGCGGACCGTCGCCGCGCCGGCGAGCGGCTACATCGCGGCGATCGACCCGCTCGCCATCGGCCAGGCGGCGATGCGACTCGGCGCAGGCCGGGAGCGCAAGGGCGATACCATTGACCCCGCCGTCGGCATCGTCCTCCGCGCGACGGTCGGCGAGCGGGTGGAGCGGGGCGCGCCGCTCTTCGACATCCACGCGCGGGATGCGGCACACGCGGCGTCAGTCCAAGCCGACGCCCTCGCCGGATACCGCTTCGATACGACGCCTATCATCGTGCCGCCGCTCATCAAGACAATTATCGCCGTGCCCGTCTAACGCGGTTTCCTCCCTTTTCTGGTAGAGGCTAACGGGACACTCGCCTCTACGGACGTGGCGGGGGAAGGAGATGCACGCCTGACGCCGACTCTCCGGCGATTTCGCCGTCGCGCGGCGCGTGCTAAGTAGGTGACCACTCGGTTTTGGAAGGGTGGTAGCAGGCTTTCCAGCCTGCCCTCTTGATCGCCGGGGAGGCAGGCTGGAAAGCGTGCTACCACCAACAGAAATCGTCGTCCAAGTGCGATTGGCGACCTACCTAGATCGCCTCGACGAGCGCCGCCAGTTTCGTGAGGGCCATCTGCCAGCCGGTTTCGTTGTCGGCGGTCGATACGCCGGGCGGTAGCCCCTCATGCACGCCGAGGAGATCGGTGCCGCCATCTGCATCGACGAGCGCGATCGTGATGGTCATTTCACCGTGTAGCGCCGGATCGGTCGTCTCAAACTCGTCCACTTCGACGATCCGCTCGTTCGGTACGAGCGTGACGAAGCGACCGTGGTACGTGTCAGTGTGCGCGGTCGTCTTGCCGGTGCCCGTCGGCGCGTCGTAGGAGAGCGAGACGCGGATTGCGCCCCCTTCGCGCGGGTCGAACTCATGCACCTGGCAGGTCATGCCATCCGGTACCTTCCACTGTGCGATCGTCCGCGCGTCAAGGAGCGTGCGATAGATCAGGGCGCGGGGGGCGTTGATGTGGCGACTGACGCGGGTCGAACTCATGCCCGCATCGTAGCACACGAGCGGCGCGCATCTCTCCCGATGCGGCGGGGGCTTGTAGCGGATGACAAATCGTCCGCGCGGCGGTCCCGGCATGAAATATGCGACATTTGCACCAACAACAATATCGCTCGAACACATACATCGAGTCACCAAAGGGAGCGCGCAATGGCGCAAGTAATACCGACCCCGGATATCGAATACACCTCGGCAATGCTCACCCGCATCCTCGCGCATCTCGTTGGTACCCTGGCGAATTCTGCCGGCATACCGGACCTCACCGGCCTGTCGCGGCGGCTCTTGCGCGAGTGGTGCGACGGGATCGTGCCCGGTGCGGCCGTTATGCCGCTCTCCCTCAATCTGATCGAAGCGGCAATCGACATCGTCACCATGTCCCACCCGCTCACGCAGGCGGACAGCACGCAGCGCTACGCCTGGCGACTCGCGACCGACCTCCGGGCGACTGGGCAGACATACGTCGCATAACCTTTACCGAGCGACGCGGATCAAACGGGCGCCCGTCGTTATGCCGAGGAATAGATCGTGCCGCTATGGCGTAAGAAGAATGGCTGACCGCCGCGCATCATCGAGGAGCGTCCGATGCCCGCCCGTACCGACCCGACCGCGCCGCGCACCGGATTCGACCCGGCCACCTTCCCCCAGCAGCAGCTATACAATCTGATTAACAGCATCGTCGCGCCGCGCCCGATCGCGTGGGTGAGCACGCGGAGCGCGGCGGGCGTGGCGAACGTCGCGCCGCATTCCTACTGCATGATCGTCTGCCCGGACCCGCCGATCATCGCCTTCTCCTCGACGGGCGCGAAGGACACCGTGCGCAACGTCCGTGCGACGCGCGAATTCGTCTTCAATCAGGTCCCGGAATGGCTCGCCGAGGAGATGAATCTGACCTCCGGCGACTTCCCGGCCGACGTCAGCGAGTTCGATTGGGCGGGCCTGACGCCCGTGCCGAGCGAGGTGGTCGGTGCGCCGCGCGTCGGTGAAGCGCCCGCCGCCATGGAGTGCAGGCTGCGCGATATTCAGGATTTCGGCCACGGACCGTCGCACCTGATCATCGGCGAGGTCGTCCACATCGCGATCGATCCCGCCTTTATCGCGGACGGAATCCTTGATGTCACGCAGACTCGCCCCGTTGGCCGCCTCGCCCGCATCGCCTACAGCCACACGCGCGACTTCTACGCCATGCCCCGCCCCACCTACCAGGGCCTCCTGGCCGCGGGCGCACAACCCAAGCACGCTGAATGAAGCCGGAGGGCCGGAGAAACCGGGGATTGAACCACAGAGGCACAGAGGACACAGAGCGGGACAGAGAAGAGATGGGGTAGTATTTTTAGATTCCTCTTTCCGGCCTCTGTGTCCTCTGTGCCTCTGTGGTTGAGGTATCAGTTCGGCAAGGCGGCGAGGAGGCGGTCGACTTCCTCCTCGGTGTTGTAGAAGTTCGGCGAGGCGCGCAGGCCGAGGGGGCGCAAGGCGACGATAATCCCCTGATCCTCAAGCTCCTTCGCCATCGCCGCATTCCGTTCCTGGCTGCCGAGGGTGAAGACGACGATTTGTGAGCGGTGCGCCGGGTCCGGTGAGCTGACGATCTCGATCTTCTCTTTGCGCGTCAGGCCGGCATAGAGGTGTTCAGCGAGCGCGATATTCCGCTCCTGGATCGCCGTAATGCCGACCTCCTCGATCAGCCCGAGCGAGGTGGCGAGCGCCGCCCAGCCGATCCGGTTGCCGCCGCCCGCCTGATAGCGCGCCGCACCGGTCTTCCAGTTCAGATGCCCCTCGAAGCCGTCGCCGCCGCTTTCCACGGATGAGATACCGACGAACGTCGGCGCGATCCGATCGACCGCCTCCGGTGCGACGTAGAGCGCGGCGATGCCGAAGCCGGAGAGCAGCCACTTGTAGCCGTGCGTCGCGAAGGTCGAGACGCGCAACGCCTTCACGTCCAACTCCCGCGCGCCGACCCACTGGATGCCGTCCACGATGAGCAGGCAGCCCGCGTCGGCGCACCGCGTGCCGAGCGATTCGAGGTCGGCGCGGTAGCCGGTGTCCCACATGATCGCGCTGCACGCGACGGCGCGCGTCCGGCTGTCCACATGCGCCATGATCTCGTCCACCGACGGCCCCGCCCCGGCGTAGGGGATGAAACGCACCTCGACGCCGCGCTTGGTGAGGTTGTACATCGTGTACGAGAGCGCCGGGAACTCCCGCTGCGGCACGACGATATTGTCGCCCTCCCGCCACGCGATGCCCTGCACGGCGATATTCATGCCGTGCGTCGTGTTGCCCGTGAAGGCGATGTCCGCCGCGTCCGCGCCCATCAGCCGCGCCAGTCGCTCGCGGGCGATCTGCTCGTACGGTGGCTGCTCCGCCGCGCGCGCCGTGTGCGGCAATTGGCAGACCGCCGCGACTTCCTGCACCGCCTGCGTCGTCCGCGTCGGCCACGGCCCCTGCGACGCGCCATTCAGGTAGGTCACTTCCTCCACAATCGGGAACTCCCGCTCCCGCACTTCACGCAACGACGCGGCACCATTCCCGGCACTCATGACGGCCTCCCCCCTCTGCCAACGGCGTGCAACACTCCCCTGCCCACCCATTCTACCCCGAAATAGGAGAAGCCGGGGAGAACCGCAAAGACGCAAAGAGCGCTAAGGACGCAAAGAAATGCGGGAAAAGATTGAGAACGCATCCGAGTGCTCTCTCTTCCCTCTTTGCGATCTTCGTGTTTTGCGCTCTTTGCGGTTCTCCCCGGCTTCTCCCGGCCGTTTCATCGCGCTGGCGACTGTAGTATAAGCATCGCGTCGGCTGATCGGATGGAGGAAGGGAGCAGGGCGGCGTGAAGATCGAGCAGAAGATCAAGGACCTGGGCTTGGAGATGCCGAACAACCCGGCGAATCCGGCAGCGAAGATTCTCATGTACCGGCGGACGGGCAACATCGTCTATCTCTCCGGCCACGGCCCCTCGCGCGGCGGGGTCAATCAGTACATCGGCAAGCTCGGCAAGGACTTCTCCACGCAGCAAGGGTATGAAGCGGCGAAGCTGACGATGCTCAACCTGCTGGAATCGCTCCAGAAGTGCATCGGCGATCTGGACAAGGTGACGCAGGTCGTCAAGCTGCTCGGCCTTGTCAACTCGACGCTCGACTACACCGAGCAGCCCGGCGTCATCAACGGCGCGACTGAACTCCTGATCGAACTCTACGGCGACGCGGGCCGCCACGCGCGCTCCGCCGTCGGCATGGCCCAACTGCCCGGCGGCATGGCCGTCGAGATCGAAATGATCGTCGAAGTCGCGGACTAAGGGACGGACGATAACCACAGAGACACAGAGAACACAGAGAGGGAGAGGAGAAGATAGACTATGTCTTCCCTTCCTTTTCTCTGTCTCTTCTCTGTGCGCCCTCTGTGCTCTCTGTGTCTCTGTGGTTCAATTTCCCCGCAGTTGGGTGACGATGGTGACCCAGGGGGCGGCGGCGAGCGCGGAGCGCATGGCGGACTCATCGGTGAAGGTCTGGGGCAGGCGGCGACCCTCGCAGACGAGTCGGACCGATCGCGTGGCGGAAGGGCCAGGGATCGACCGCGACGCGGAGCGGATCGCCGTCCGTTGGTGTCAGCGTGAGCGTGATCGGGTCGGTGGTGGTCGGCACGTCGGGGACGGAGACGGGCTCACGCACGCCGTGGCAGAGCGCGAGTGAGAGATAGTCCCACACGGCGACGAGGCGGCGATTCCGCGCGATGGCCTCCTCGGTGGCGTGCGGCGCGTAGACCGGGTCATCGCGCAGGCTGGCGAGTAGCCTTCCTGAAAGGCGTGTTCCGCGCTCAGATAGTCGCGTGCCGCTTGCGCCTCCTCCGGCGTGTCGCGCGCCCAGTCATGGAAACGCTCGTAGAGGCCCGTGCCGTGCAACGATGTGAGCAGCGCGGTATACCGCCCCTGCACGAGCGCCAGCCGCCCGGCGTCCGTCCAGCCGCGAACGTGTTGCGCGCGTCGGCATATTCATGAAAGTGTGCGGGCGACCCGTCGCGGGGTTGAGCCGGGGCGCGCGCTCCCACGCGGTCATACCGACATCGTGCTGCTCCGCGCCGAGGCAGACCTCCTCCCACGGCGCAACCGTGCCGAACCGCTCGTTGCCCCAATGCCGCGCCAGTTGCGCCGCGACCCACCCATGCATCGGCTGCGTAATGACAATCAACCCCTCCGGATCCTCGCGATGCAGCATGCATCTCCCTCCCGGATGAAAACGATTGAACCGCAGAGGCGCAGAGGGACACGAAGGACGCAAAGAAAAACAGAGAGAACGTCGTGTTCTCTGCTTTGCGTCACTTCGCGCTCTCTTCGCGTCTCTGCTGTGTCTCTCCTCGGTTTCCGTCGTGTCCGTGTATCATGACGCTGTTGAATGTGACGCGCAATGCGGTGGGGGTGGGCGAGCGTGGCGACTTTCCTTGAGGATTTTGTCTGGGGCACTGTGACATCAGCGTATCAAACGGAGGGCGCGGTCCGCGAGGATGGGCGGGGCGAGACGATCTGGGACCGCTTCACGCACACGCCGGGGCGGGTGCGCGACGGCAGCACGGGAGATGTCGCCTGCGACTCCTACCATCGCTACGGCGACGACATCGATCTGATGCGGCGCATCGGCGTCAATGCGTACCGCTTCTCGGTCGCGTGGTCGCGTATCTACCCGGACGGTTACGGGCGGCTGAATAGCGCGGGATTGGACCACTACGAGCGCGTCGTGGATGCGCTGCTCGCGGCGGACATCGCGCCATACATCACACTCTATCACGGCGATCTGCCGCAAATGATGCAGGATCGCGGCGGCTGGACGAACCGCGACACGATCTCCGCCTTCATGGAGTACGCGGACACGCTCTCCCGCCGCCTCGGCGACCGCGTCACGCATTGGGTGACGCACAACGAGCCGTGGCATGTCGCCTATCACGGCCATGTGACGGGCGAGCATGCACCGGGGCTGCACAGTTGGAAGACGGGCTTGCAGGTGGCGCACAACCTCCTCGTCTCGCACGGCGAGGCGGTGCCGATACTCCGCGCGAACGGCACGGCGGCGACGCGGATCGGCATCGCCGTCGGCATCACGCCCTGCTACCCCGCGACCGACCGCGAGGCGGATTTCGCGGCGGCCGCTCGGTACGACGGCTTCGCCAACCGTTGGTATCTCGACCCGCTCTTCCGTGGCGCGTACCCGGACGACATCATGGAGTTGTTCGCGGCGGACGCGCCGGAGGTGCAGCCAAACGATATGGCGAAGATCGCCGCGCCGCTCGACTTCCTCGGTGTCAACTACGCCAGTTACGCCATCGTCCGCGAGGACGCCGAGCCGCCAATCATGGCGGCGCGCGTGCCGCGCGAGGACGAACCGCCCGAAGCCGCGCGGATCGAGGGGCTGTACGACGCCCTGACGCGCGTGATCCACCAGCGGGAGTACGCGCCGCCCGCTCTCTTCATCACCGGCAATGGCGCGCCGGACAACGCCGAACCGGACGAGCACGGCGTCATCCACGACCGCGACCGGCTCGATTACCTGCGCGCCCACTTCCCGCAGATGCTCCGCGCCATCGATGCGGGCGTGCCATTGCGCGGCTACTTCCTCTGGACCTTGATGGACTCGTTCGCTTTCCCCGGCGGCTACCGCACCCGTTTCGGTATCGCCTACACGGACTTCGCCACCCAATCGCGCACCCTCAAAGAGAGCGGCCACTGGTACGCCCGCGTCATCGCCGAGGGCGAAGTCCGCGATGCTTGATCTCCGGCCAACGACGTATGCAGATGAATCCAGTACAAGGACTCTCTCCGAAGCAGCGGGTAATACGAACAATCGAACCGCCCATCGAAGAAGGGAGACATTCGTTTCTGGGATAATGATTGGCTCCATGCAGGGTGAAGCATCCCATGCCTGTATCTACAAACGGTCCCAAACCCGTCTCCGGCCCCGCACCCTCTCTTTTCTTCCCTCCAAGCGAGTGCCGTCAGGTGACGCCGATGCGGGCGGCCAGCGCATCGGTGCGGGCGAGGGCGGGCGTCGCGCCGAGCGGCTCGCAGATCGCCCGCCCCTCGGTGAGCAGGCGTACCGCCTCCTCGGTCTCCCCCGTGACCGCGCCCAGCTCGGCCAGCGCGAGCAGCGTCAGCGCCCGCTCGTACGGCGCCTCGCACGCGGTCGCGAGGGCGAGCGACTCGTTCGAGGTGGATTGCCGCGTCCTCATACCGGCCCGCGTCGGCATCGAGTGCGCCGAGCAGGCGGTGGGCGGCGAGGAGGGCGAGCGGCTGGCGCGGCGCGGTGGCGTGGGCGAGGGCGCGGTCGGCATGCTCGTATGCCCCCTCCCTGTCGCCAGATTGCCGGTGATACTCGGCCCAGAGCGCCTCCTCCTCGGATTGGCCGAGCACCGCACCGCTCCACGCCACGAAGCCTCGGTGTGCCCGCAGCCACTCCTCGGCGGTCGGCAGGTCGCCATCGTCCAGCGCCAGTTGCGCCCCCATCAGCACCAGCCCGCTCTTGCCCTCCTTGGCGGCGGCGATCTTCTCCCGCAGCAGCGCGAGTTCCCGCTCCCGGCCCGCCAGCGGCATCCCCGCTTGCTCTTCCGCCTTGCGCGTGATGCCGAGCGGCGCGAGGGCGGCCAGCACCGGCGGCAGCCACTCCCCCTCCGGCTTGTCCAGCACCTCGATCCACTGGGCGGCGGTCAGCCAATATTTGAGGTCGTCGGGGATGGTACCGGATTCGAGCAGCAGCGGCAGGTACGCCCGCTCGTACTCCCACGCCACCGCGATCTCCTGCTTGACATTCCGGGACGCCAGCGACAGCGCGGACGCCATCAGGATGAACGCGGCGGCGTCCTTGATCGCCTCGGCGATCTCGCGCCCGTAGTTGGCGCCGCCGTGGATGCCCTCCCGGTCGATCCAGACCGCCACGCCCGGCGCGCGCCGAGGCATCGACGAGGGGCAGGACGCGCTCGCGATCGGCGGAGGCGTAGGAGATGAAGATGTACGGCGCATCCGGGGCGCGCTGCATGGCGGTCCTCGAATCGCGTATCTGTCGGGGCATGCGATGACGCGACCATCATACCGCATGCCCCGGAGCGTCGCTCAGCGGAGCGCCGACGCGAGCGCGATGCGGATGCACGCCGGGGTAAAGGACGCATGGAAGTTCGCAGGCTCGTGCTCGTGGCGCACGAGGAGTCGGTGAGCAGGACGTAGAGGATGGCATTGAAGATACGGCGGTCGTCGGCACGCGGGCGACCGGTGCGTTTCCGAGGTGGGAGTACGGGTTGAAGGATTGCCCATTGGCGGCCAGATACGTCTCTCCTGCCCGTAATACTACCCCATCAGGTTTTGAGACAGACGGTAGTACTACAGCGACAGTTACGACTCATGCCTCGATGGACGGTAATGCCGCGACAATCCGTGCCCATGTCCCATCCCGGCACCACAACCGATACCGGCTGTACAGTGTCTGCCAGGCGCCGAACTCCGTTGGGATCTCGCGCCACCCCACCCCCGCACGCATCATCCACAGCAATCCCGCGAGGATCGGGCGATGCGCGCCGGGCGGGCGTCCGCGGCTGCCCGTGCGACGGCGACAACAGCGGCGCGAGGCGCGCCCACAACTCCTCCGTCAACGTCGGCGTCCCAGCCACCCGGATGACGTGCCCCTGCCGGTGTATCAGCGGCGGCTGGCGTCGCGCCCGGCGCGCAGTGTGGCATCGCTTCGCCGTCGCTTGGTGCGTGCGCCGCCACTGTGACCAGCGCAGGTGATGCTGGTGCTGCTCTGCGTCGCCACCAGCCAAACTGAGCAGGCGGCGGGTCTCTGGCACCGTCAGCGCGACGCGCATGCCGCCCCCTTTTCTTCCGCCGCTGCCCGCGCCCGCGTCACGACCAGCGCGGCGTGCGCGAGCAGCGCCAGGGTGATGTGCCGGTGCCATGCCGCCCATTTGCGCACCTCGTACTGGTCCAACCCCACCAACCCTTTCGCCTCCTCGAACGCCGTCTCGATGCACCAGCGGCGCCCCGCCACCCGCACCAGCGCCGCCAGCGTCGTCTCCGCCGGCCCGCAGATCCGGTAATATGCGCGCTCGCTCGGGTCGCCGATCCCACGCCGGGCGAGCAGCCAGTGCGCCATCCCCGGCGGCGCATCGTAGGGCAGCGCCAGGCAGCGCCCAGTCGTACCAGCGCGGCCCCTGGCTCCCTTCCCCCGCCGACAGCCGCGCCCACGCCGCGTCCGGCACCCCGGCGACCAGCGCCTGCGCCTCCACCTGCTGTCCCGCGGTCCAGAGCCCGTGCGTGCAGGGCACGGCGAGCACATACGGGCGTCCCTGCGCCTCCAGCCAGCGCCGCAGGTCGTCACCGCCGTAGATCGTGTCGCCGACCACCCATGCCGCCGGGACCTGCGCCGCGAACGCCCGCGCCAGCATCCGCTTGGCCAGCTCTCCCTTGGTCGCGAACGCGACCGTCTCGGGCACACCCGCCTCCGCCCGTCGGTCGGCATCCTCCGCCCATCCTCGGGCAGGTAGAGCGCGCGGTCGAGGAATGCGGTGCCGTGCGGGCTGGCATAGGCGAGGAAGACGCCGATCTGGTGGTTCTCGCGTCGCCCCGCCGTGCCGCTGTACTGCCGTGCACGCCGACCGATTTCGTGCCCTTCTTCAGGAAGCCGGTCTCGTCGACGATCAGCACGCCGTCGGGGTCGCCGAGATGCTCGGCAACGAAGGCGATGAGATCATCGCGCACCGCCTCGACATCCCAGTCGGCGGCATTGAGCAGGCGCTGCACGCCCTGCGGCCCCGCCTCGCCGAGATGTTCGGCGAGTTGCCAGCCGTTCTTGCGCTCGACGGGAGCAGCAGGGCCTCGAGATAGCGGCGCACCCGTGATCGCGCCTCGGCACGGGCGAAACGCGGGGCAATCCGGGCATGGACCGCATCGAGTGTCGCGGTCCAACAGTCAGGGATAGTGATTGTCGGCATGTGCTTCCCTCCCCACGAAGACTACCGCATCATCCCCGCATCTGTCGCTGTAGTAGTAGGAGATAGAGTGCGCAATACTTTTCGTCTGCCCCGCCCTGCCCCGCCAGCGCGCCTGCTACGGGCGGATGGGCTACATCTTCGTCGCACGCAGCACGGACGCCGGCTTTTCCGAACCGGCCTTCGCGACGCCGGCGAAAGATCTGACGAGATTAACCTTCGTTGGTAGCGCAGGCTTTGCAGCCTGCGCTACCGGATTGCGCCCCCTTCCCCCGTGGGGAAGGGGGCGGAGGGGTTAGGGCCCCCGCGCTGCACTAATCGCCGCGCAAAGGCGCGCTCCTCCGCCCCGACGGTGCCGACGGCGAGCAGCGCGACGCAGTAGACCGCGCCGCCAATCAGCGCGGCCGCCCACGCACCGAGTCCCGCGCGCCATCCCACGCCCCATGCGACGAGTGCGAAGAGCGCTGCCGCGACCACGGGCTGCCACGCCAGCCGGACGAGCGGCAGAGGACCGAGCGCGCCGCGCGTCCAGAGAAGGAACGGCACGAAGAGCACCACCTCCGAGAGGACGGAGATCACCGCCGACGCCTGATACGAATAGCGCGGGATGAAGAGCAGATTGGCGGCGATATTGAAGGCGACCGTCGCGGCGAAGGCCCACGTCATCCGCCGCTGCTGGCCGAGGGCGATCAGGACGTACTGCGTCACGCCGTTGACGAAGGAGAAGGGCAGCAGCCAGACAATCAGGCGGAGCGCGGTCGCCGCCCCCGGCAGGTACGCCTTGCCGCCGACGACGCGAACGAGTTCCGGGGCGAGGACCGCCGCGCCGACCGCCAGCGGCAGCGCGACGATGAGCAGAAGGCGGACGGCGAAATGGTAGGTCCGCGCCAGGCTCGCGCGATCCCGCACCGCCTGTCGCGCCAGTTGCGGGAAGAGGACGAGCGTGAAGGTCGATGAGATGATGAGCAGGGTATTGATGAGCTTGATGCCGACGCCATACAGCCCGACCGCCGTCTCCCCCTTCAGTGGTTGGAGGAGGAAGACATCGAGCGTGAAGAAGAGCGATTGCAGGAGGGCATTGACGAGGAGCGGCCCGCCGTCGCGCAGCAATCCCCGCGCCGCGCCCCACCGCAGCGACCACTCCGCGCGCACGCCGAGCCGCCGGATGAGCAGGATGATCGGCCCGAGCGTCAACAGATTGGCGATGACCGCCGCAACGGCCAGTCCGACCGGCCCCCACCCGATCAGGAGCGCCCCCGCCCGCAGACCGAGCCCGACGAGACTGCCGAGGATCGTCACCGCCGCCGGGATCTCGAACCGCTCCCGGCCATTGAAGACGCTCGTCGCGGCGTCCGTGTACGCCGTCGGCACGACCGAGAGGGCGAGCAGCACCACCGCGCCAATCTGCACCGCGCCGATGCCGCCCCAGAGCGCGTTCGCGACCAGAAAGGCGGCGAGCGGCGGCAGCGAGAGGGCGAGCAGCAGCAGCCGCAGGAGCGTCGTCTGGCCGAGCAGCGCCCCGGCGCGTTGCGGCGCGTGGGCGATCTGCTGCGTCGCCAGGGTGCCCATGCCGAAGTCCGTCACGGTCTTCAGATAGAGCCAGACGAGGATGGCGAACTGATATTGCCCGTTCCCGGTCGGCCCGAGGGCGCGGAGCATGTAGAGCGCGAAGAGGAAGTCGAGCCCCTTGTTCACGAACTGCGAGAGCAGCAGGAAGCCGCTGTTCTTCGCGACCAGTTGCACCGCGTTGGCGTCCCGCCCCCGGCTCCAGCGCGCCCAGAAGATCAGCGCCCCGACGAACGCCAGCGCCAGCACCCCAACGATGATCGACGCGAGCAGAACTTTCATCGCACCTACGCGCGAAATCACGATGGGGCAACCAGGACGCGCCCCGATTGCTCAGGGTACACGTTCCCCGCGTTTGGCGCACATCGGGCCGGCCATGTCGCGGCGAGATGCCAGCCGCGCGGATCGCGCCCGTAGGCGAGCCGTCTGGCCCAGGTCGTCGGAGCGCGCCGCAAGGCGTCCGCATCCAGCATCGCCGAGTGTCGGTTCGCAAAGCCCCATCCCTGCAACGTGTGCTGTACCTGGGCCGCTCCCGCCTCCAACGTGTATCCCGCTTCCGCGAGCGCCCCTCCATTCAGGCGGATTTCCAGCGTCGCGCCCGGTTGCGCCAGCACGATCAGGCCATCGCGCAACGCCGGATCGCCGCCGAGCAATGCGACGAGCAGGCTTCCCCACGGGAAGTTGATCGTCATCCGGGTTGCCAGCCCGCGCAGTTCGAGGGGAAGGGTCAGCGCGTTGGCGATGATGAAGAGCGCGTTGCGTGGTGCGTCCCGCGAGACGCCGCGCAGGTTCTCCCGGCAGGCGTCGATGCCGATGGCGAAACACGCCGGGCATTGTTGCGCGATCGCCCGGACATAACGGCCATCGCCCGTGCCGATGTCGATCAGGATGTCCCGGTAGCCGGCAGTCCGTGCCGCAAGCGTCGCGGCGTCGATGATCCCTGTCTGTTTGCCACGGATATGTTCCATGCGTTCCCGTCCATTTCTTTCGTTTCGGCGTGTCGTCGAAGGGCGAAAGACGGGCACGGGGGCGCACGGGCGCGGCACTGTCGAGGCGCGGCGAAAGCGCGGAGGCGTCAACCACCGTCGAGGCTATCGGGCGTAGGCTGTTTCCGAGGGCGGATTAACGCAAAACGCGCGGGCCGGTGGCCCACGAAATCATCATCGGGGGAATTGGTATGCGGCGTTAACTCTTAGCAGGGAGGGCGGGCGAGATGCGCGATCTGGATTCTCATCGCGGGGGCCTTTCTCGTCAGGCACGGTCAGCGATATTCCCAACACGGGGCAAGTCTATCACGACGATTGGTGATAGACACCCAGCAGCGCGCGGGCGGCGTCACCCCAGCCCATCGTGGCGGCGCGGCCCAAACCGATCGCGCGGCGGGTGGCGCGCGTCCTGTCGTCCGCATTGAGGGCGGCGGTAATCGCCTCCGCCACGGCGGGGGCATCGCCGGGGTCGGCGTACCAGGCGGCGTCCCCGGCGACTTCGCGGTGCGGCGGGATGTCGGACGCGACGACCGGGGCGCCGCAGGCCAGCCCTTCCAGCACCGAGAGGCCGAACCCTTCGTACCACGCGGGCGCGACCACCGCATCCGCCGCATTGTAGAGCGCGGGGAGCAGGTCGTCCGGCGGCGAGCCGAACTGCACATCCCCGGCGAGGCGCAATTCCTGCAACGTATCGAAGACGGGGCCGAACTGCCATCCCTGCCGCCCGGCGATGACGAGCGCATGCGGCAAACCGGCCTCGCGCAGCCGGGCGTAGGCGCGCAGGAGCGTCGGGTAGTTCTTGCGCGGCTCCAGCGTGCCGACCGCGAGCAGATAGGGCCGGTCCGCGCTGCCGACGAGTCGGGCGACCGCCGCGCGGGCCTCGGCGCGCTCGCCCGGCGGGTAGGGCCGGAACCGCCCCTCCACCCCGTTCGGCACGACCGAGACCCGCTCCGGCGGGATATCGAGCCGCTCGACAACTTCCCGCGCGGTGAAGGCGGAGACGGCGAGCACCCGATCCGCCCGCCGCACGACGCGCGGCACGATGCCTGCCAAATATGACGCCAGCGACGGCTCCGCGTAGCGCGGCACGGCGAGGAAGCTGAGATCATGAACCGTGACGAGCAGCCGGGCGTGCCGGACGCGCGGCGCGACGTAATCGAGGGCGTGGTAACAATCGACCGCCCCGGTGAACTGCTCCACCGGCACGGGCACGCGGGCGCGGTGCCAGAGGCGCGTCATCCAGGCGGCGGGGAGCGGGAGCCGTTTGAACGTCACATTCCCGGCGGGGCCGTAGCCGGGCGCGGTCGCGGGCAACCGGAGATCCCCCTCCGGCGCATCGGGCACGGGCAGGAAACCGGCGGGGATCACGCCACCGCGCCCCTCGGTCGCATACAGGTAGGTGAACTGCGTCTCCCGGTCAAGCAGCGGCAGCGCGTATGCCAGATGCCGCGCCACCCGCCCAATCCCCGCGCCCTGCGTCACCGCCGGTGTCACATCCACCGCTACGCGAAGTGCTGAGTACTGAGTACTCATTTCTTCCGGCTAATGATATAGATGACGAGACCGACGAGGAGGACGCTCCAGTAACCGATCACGCGGTCGACGACGGCGACGGAGGCGGCGGCGTTCCGCTCGACGCCGACCCATTGCAGCACCCCGACGATACCGGTCTCCACCGCCCCCAACCCGGCGGGCGTGAGCGGGATAGTCGTGAGGAGCGAGGCGGCGAGGGCGACGAAGAGGGTCACGGCGATGGAGACGTGGATATCGAGCGCGCGGGTGATGAAGAAGACGCGCAACCCCTCCTGTATCCAGATCACCGCCGTCAGGCCGATCAGCGAGGGCCAGCGACCGAAGGAGCCGAAAATCCCCTCCTCCAGCCGCCGGTACTGGACGGAAACCTTGCGCGGCACGATCCGCTCCAGCAGCCCCTCCGCCCGCCGCAAGACGAGCAGGCCGACCAACCCGGCGACCGCCAGTACACCGCCGAAGATGAAGAGCGTCACCGCGACGCGCGGCAGCTTATTGCCGAAGACAACGAGGCCGCTGACGACGAGGAACGTGAAGAGGCCGAGGATGTCCATCAACCGCTCGGCGAGGATCGTGCCCAGTGTGCGCGTGAAGGAGACGCCCGTTGCCTTCTTGAAGAGGTAGCCGCGATAGACATCGCCCAACTTGGCGGGCAGGAGCGTGTTCGCGAACCAGGAGAGGATGAAAATTTCCATCAGCCCACCGACGTTCGGCGTGTCGATGCCGTGTTCGCGGTCGTAGCCCGCGTTGTGCAGGATGATTTTCCAGCGCACGGCGCGGACCGGGAAGGAGAGGTAGTAGACCACGAAGGCACAGAGCAGCAACCACGGGTTCGCGCTGCGGACATTGCGCCACACTTCGTGGACGTTGATGTTGAGCCGCATGACGACGAGGACGATGATGACGACAGCGACCACAAAGGAGAGGATCGTCCGGGGCTGCTTCAGCCGTTGCGCGAACGAGATGCCCTCCTCCGCGACCGCCTCGGCGACATCGCCGTGCGTGCTGTGCGCGGGGTTGATCAGGTCGGGCGTCGCGTCTTCGCGCACCGCATGGAGCGAGATGTCGTCCAGCCGTTCACCACCGTCGGCGCCATGTGGACGGTGAGCGGGCGGTGGGACGACGGCTTTTGCGCCCGGATCAGTCACCGGCGGCTTCCTCGGTGCGATACCAGTCGTAGAGCCGCGCGATGCCGCTGCGAATGTCGGTCGCCGGGTGGTAGCCGAGCGCGGCAGACGCGCGGTTGTTGTCCGCGAAGGTGACGGGCACATCGGCGGCGAGGGCGGGGTGCTGCTCGATGATCGCGGGCTTCTCGACGATCGTCTCGATCACGCGGATCAGGTCACGGATCACCACCGGATGCTCGTTGCCGAGATTGAAGACGCGGAAGCCGCCCGGCGTGTCGAGGGCCGCGAGGATGCCGGAGACCGTATCGGCGATATAGGTATAATCCCGCTGCACCGAACCATCGCCGCGCAGTTGGATTGGGATGCCGCGATGCACGGCGTCGACGAAGCGGTAGGTTGCGAGGTCCGGCCGGACGCGCGGCCCGTAGGCGTTGAAGAAGCGGAGCGCCGTGACGGGGAGCGTATAGAGGCTCGCATAACTCTGGCCCATCGCCTCCGCCGCCACCTTGGTGGCGCCGTACGGGGACATCGGCTGGAGCGGTTGATCCTCGCGGAAGGCCGTCCCGCCCGTATCGCCGTAGACGGTCGAGGAGGAAGCCATCACGACATGGCCGGCGCCCGTATCCCGCGCGGCATCGAGGACGTTGATCGTGCCGAGCACATTCACCTGCGTATAGAGCGTCGCCTGACCGACCGATGGCCCGACCGCCGCCATCCCCGCGAGGTGGATGACCGACTCCGGCTTCGTCTCGACGAAGACCTGGCGGAGCGCGGTCGCGTCCGTGATGTCGGCGGTGTGCAGGCTGAATCGCGGGTGCTCGGCGGCGCGGGCGATGTTGCGCCGCTTGCGGGCGGCGGGATAGAGGAAGTCGCTGAAGCAGTCCACAGCGATCACCCGATCACCCCGCGCGAGCAAGGCTTCCACGACGTGGCTGCCGATGAATCCCGCGCCCCCGGTGACCAGTACTTGCATGCGCTCCCGTATCCCAGCGATCGCCCGCCACCCACCATGAACCCATGCAGTGTACACGACGCTGTACGGACGAACAAATGGCGGATTGAGAACCGGGAGGCCTCACCCCGGCTATGAGAGAAGCGCGAGGGAAATGGGTGGTAGCGTAGGCTTCCAGCGGGCACGCTCTCGTTCCCTCGACCGACTTTAAGCCGCATCCTTCCCTCCCGGCCCACCTTGACGCGACCCGCGGGATGCGGTACTACCGTGACCAGCGATTCCCTCTTGCCCGCTTTCGCACATAAACCGGGAGGACGGCCATGGCTCCATTCGACAGCGCGAAACTTCAGCACCTCATGGAGGACGCGGGCATCGACCTCCTGCTCGCCAACAGCCGCCACAATGTGCGCTACCTGACGGGCGGCTACGTCTATCACTTCCACGAGCGCGGCCAGCGGATGGGCTCGACGCAATATCTCGCCTTCGCGGGCGTGCCGCGCGGGCGGGTCGGCGATGCCTTCTATATCGGCGCATCGGGAGAGAAGATGGGGCTGGAGGTGCTGCCGCTTTGGATCGGGCAGCGGAACCTCGATGTCGGTGACGTTTCCTCGTCGGCAGCGGCGGCCGCGATGACGGCGAAGTCGCTCGGCGTGGCGGGCGGGACGATCGGCGTCGAAATGCCTTTCCTGCCCGCCAGCGCGCTCAATGCACTACAAGCCGGTCTACCCGGAGCGACCTTCGTCGATGCGACCGACCTGCTCCATGAACTGCGCGCGATCAAGACGGAGGCCGAAATCGCTATCTTGCGCGAGGTGTCCGACCGCGTCGCGACGGCGATCCAGGCCGGGTTCCGCGCCGGGCATGACGGCGTGCCGACGCGCGAGCTGGCCGCGACGGTGGAGCGAGAGATGAGCACGCACGGCGTCACCTTCCTCTGGGCCTTCACGAATGCCGGGCCCGGCTATTTGCGCGCCCCCTCGGAGACGCGATGGGAGCGCGGGCGGATGCTCCACCTCGACTGCGGCGGCGAGGAGCGGGATTATCTCGCGGACATCTGCCGGATGGGCGCGCTCGGCGAGCCGTCCGCATTAGGCCGCGAGTTGACCGATGCCTGCCTGGAGATTCAGGGCGTCGTGCGCCGCCAGTTGCGCGCCGGGATGACCTACGGCGACGTCAATGCCGCCGCGGAGGACGCGCTGCAATCGAGCAGCCACGCCAGGATCGGGCGAATCGTTGCGCACGGGATCGGCATGGTCTCCCACGAGCAGCCGATGATCAACCGCCCCGAGCAGGCGGGCCGGGCGTTGCAGAACGGCCACATCCTCTCGCTCGAAACCGAGTTCCTCCACCCCGAGGTCGGCCACGTCAAGATCGAGGACACCATCGCCATCACCCCGAACGGCGCGCAAGGGCTCGGCGACATCGGGCGCGAGTTGCAGGTGATCGGCTGAGACACACAAAAAGCCAGCGGCCACGGATAATCGCTCCGTGGCCGCTGGCGGCGCATTGTGCGCGCTTCTCAATATTCCAGCCGTTCTTCCTCTGCTACCCAGTCTGCCGTGGTCCTCATCATCTCATCACCAGCAGCCGCGTGAACCAGGTTCCCGTCTGGTCGTTCAGTTGTCAATGTTCCGTTTCTATGACCCGCCTTTTCAATATCCTCTCGAAAGCAAGAGGCGTGCCACGGCCCGCGCGTTTGACAGCGCGCGTCGATTGACCGAGCATAAACAAGGATAGGAGTTACGCAGTTCGTGGCAAGAAACCTGGTGGTAGCAGGCTTTCCAGCCTGCCCCTCGGGTCGGGAGGCAGGCTGGAAAGCCTGCTACCACCAAGAAAAGGAATCCAACCGCGTACGTCCTACAAGGACTTGGGTTCTTTTTTGCGTCTATTTCCTCGGATACCAGAAGGGACTGTGCAGCGGTGTCGCGTCACCCACGAAGCATGGACCGTCGCAGGTTCCTCTCTCACACCGCCGCAACGGCCGGGGGGCTCGCGGTCGCGCGCGGGCTCTCCGGTGCTTTCGGCACGCTGTTCGGGAGTAGCCGCGTGGCGGCGAGCGTCGCGGGGCAACACGTCTTCCCGCCGGACAACCCATGGAACACCGACATCTCGCAATTCCCTATCGACCCGAACTCGGACACGCTGATTGCCAGCAGCGGCCTGGCGACAGGGCTGCACCCCGATTTCGGCACCGTCTACAATAATGCGCCGAATGGCATCCCCTACGTCGTCGTCCCCGGCACGCAGCCGCTCGTGCCGGTGATTTTCACCGAGTACGGGGACGAGAGCGATCCCGGCCCCTACCCGATCCCTCCGGACGCCCCGGTCGAGGGCGGCCTCGGCGCGAACGGCGACCGGCATCTCCTCGTCGTTGATCCAGACCACGGCAGACTCTACGAGCTGTACCATGCCTACCCGAACCCGGACGGCTCGTGGAACGCGGGCTCCGGCGCGGTCTTCGATCTCAACGCAAATACCCTCCGAACGGACGGCTGGACCTCGGCGGATGCGGCAGGCCTGCCGATCTTCCCCGGCCTCGTCCGCTACGACGAGGTCGTGCTGCAAGGGTTGGTCAGCCACGCCCTCCGCTTCACCGTGCAGCGGACGCGCCGGGCATACCTCTACCCCGCGCGCCACTTCGCCAGCAACTCCACCGACCCGTCCTTACCGCCGATGGGGATGCGGGTCCGCCTCAAAGCGGGCTTCGACATGAGCGGCTTCACCGCAAATATGCAGGTCATTTTGCGGGCGATGCAGACCTACGGCATGTTCGTGGCGGACAATGGCTCCAACTGGTACGTCTCCGGCGCGCCCGACCCGCGCTGGAATGACGACGAATTGGTATCCGGCTTCCGCCGCGTGCATGGTGGCGACTTCGAGGTCGTCGGCCTCCCGCCGCCCCTGCCAGCCGGGAGGAGCGACGGCGTGGCGGCGGGCAATCCGCTCCCGGCGCCCGCACCACGTCCCCCGGCCGGACCCACCATCCTCTCGCCGCAAACACCCGCGCCCGCCCCCATCCCCCGGCGTTGATCCGATCAAGAAAAGGGGCCGCAACGCTGCGGCCCCTGAGCGATGCAGTTGATTACCGGGGATTACCCGTTGGCGAGATCGTCGTTGACCTTCGACTGAATCTGCGTTGCGGCGTCCTTGGCGGTCAGTTGCTTGTTGAGCAACTGCGTCTCCGCGTTCTGGATGTCCGTGCGCGCCTTCGACCAGCCGGCGGGTTGCGGCTCGCCTTTGCCGTCTTGCGCGATATCGAACGCGGCACGGTTGAGCGGCTTGCCATTGACGAATGTCTTGAAGGTGTCCGACTCTGCGGCGGATTTGCGCACGGGCAGATAGCCGGACTGGATGGACCAGTAGGCCGTGACATCCTTCGAGGTGAAGTACTTGAGGAAGAGCCAGGAGGCCAACTGCTTCTCCGGCGTGCTCTTGAAGAGGATCGCGTTCGCGCCGTAGAGCGCCGTCTTCGGGTTGGCGAGATTGTCGGCGCTCTGCGGGATGACCGTGCCGTTCCAGGCGAATCGGTCGCCCTTCGTCGGGTCATTCGGGTCCTTCTGCATCGCGGCGCCGATGTATGCGCGGCCGGTGCTGGAACCGACGAAGAAGGGGGCATCGCCGTTCGTGAAGAGCGACTGATCCTCGTTGTTCGCCGTGTCGATGGTGAATGCGGTCCCCGCCTTCGCCATGTCCTCGATCACCTGGAGGGCGGAGAGCGCCTGCGGCGAGTCGAACTTCCCCTTCTTATTGTCCGCAGTGATCACATCGCCGCCGAAGGAAAAGACCATACCGTCGATCACGGAGGCGTCCGTCCGCATCGGGAAGCCTTTCTTCCCAGCCTTCAGCGTCGCCGCCGCCTGCGCCTTGAACTCATCCCATGTCTTCGCCGGGCCGTTGAAGCCGACCGACTTGAGCATGTCCGCGTTGTACCACATCATCAGGAGCGACGACGTGAAGGGCGCGGAGAGGATCTGGTTCTTGAAGTCGGGGTAGATATTCCGGTCGAGGAAGCCGGGGAAGATGTCCGAGAGGTCGTCCTTCGTCCAGCCATAGGTCTTGCTGTTGATATACGGCGTCAGGTCGAGCAAGGCGTCGGCCTGCTGGTAATTGGCGACGTTGTTCTCATAGCCCACCGCCATCGCGGGCACCTGCTTCGCCTGGATGCCGACCTGGATTTTCTGCGCGATCGTGTTGTAGTCGCCGATGTACTGCGGCGTAACGGTGATGCCGGGGTTGGCGGCATTGAAATCCGCCGCGATCTTCTTCAGCGCGTCTTCATTCTGCTTCGTCTGGACATGCCAGAAATCCACCTGGACCGTCTTGCCCTTCAAGTCAACCTTGTCGACATCGCTCCCCTGGCCCGCCGTTGCCGCGAACTTCTGCGCCACGACCGATTGGCCCGCCGCGAGCTTCGAGGTATCAATGCCCCCGGCGACTGCCGAGCCGCTGGCCGTCGTCGCGCTGCCCGTCGTCGAACCGGCGGCCGAGGCGGAGGTGCCGCTCGCCGAGGTCGAAACCGCGGGGGCGCTCGTGCTCGCCGCGCCGGTCGTGGCGGCCGACTTGGTCGGGGCCGTCGTCGCGGCGGCGCTCGTCGTGCCGGAGGCCGGAGCGGTCGTGCCCGCCGGCTTCGGTGTATCGGTCGCATTGCTGCTGCCGCACGCCGCGAGAATGGCGGCCGCCGCGCTCCCCGCCATGCCGCCGAGCATCATGCGTCGGCTCAATCGTTTGCCAAACAGTCGCTCGCTCACGTTGACCACTCCTTCGTATAACCCACCCCTGACCCCTCCCGACGCGGGAGGGGAACCGGACGATACGTATCGCCCGCAGACCATGTCCCATCTCATCCCCATCCGTCTCCCCTTCCCCACCGGGGAAGGGGCCGGGGGTTAGGGCATCCCCGGCTATCCCTTGACGCCGGACGACGCAACGCCCTCGATCAATTGGCGCTGCACGAAGAAATAAAGGGCCGCAATCGGGATGATCGTCAATGCCGTACCCGCCATCATCAGCGGGGAAGTTGTTGTTCCCGGCGTCGCTCTTCAGTTGCGAGAGGCCGACCTGGATCGGCCGGACGCTGTCATTCGTCGTGACGATCAGCGGCCAGACGAACGAGTTCCACGAACCGATGAAACTGAAAAGCGCCAGCGTCACGAGCGCCGGGCGCGCGAGTGGCACCGCGACTTTCCAGAGCACCCCCCAGGTACTCGCACCATCGATCACCGCCGCCTCGAAGATCTCCTTCGGGATACTGAGGAAGAACTGCCGGACAAGGAAGATGCCGAACGTCCCCGCCGCCCACGGGACGATCTGCGCCCAATAGGTATTATACAGGTGCAGGTTCTTGATGAGGATGAAGTTCGGGATCAATGTCACCTCGAACGGGATCATCAGCGTGGTCAGGAGGATGGCGAAGATGACGCGCTTGCCGGGGAAGTCGGTCATCGCGAAGGAGTACGCGGCGAGCACGGAGGTCAGGAGATTGCAGGTGACCGTGATCCCGGCGATCAGGAGCGTATTGAAGAAGTATCGCCCGAACGGCGCGGCATGGAAGGCGTTCGCGTAGTTCGCGAAACTGCGCGTGCTGCGGGAACCAGGTCGGCGGCGACTGCAACGCCTCATTCAGCGTCTTGACGCTCGTGGCGACCATCCAATAGAAGGGGAAGAGCGCCCCGATCACGAAGAGGATGAGGACGACATGCGCGATCGAGGTTGCGCCGTGCCCGCGCCTGCGCCGTGCGCACCGCGCGGGACTGCGCGCGCTGCCGCCGATCTCCGAGATACCACTCCGCGCCGCTCGCACCGCCATCCTCAGCCTCCCGCCCGACCGACGCGACGCTCTTCGCCGATCCGCAGTTGCACGAGCGTAATGAAGAAGAGGATGACAAAGAGGAGCAGCGCAATCGCCGCGCCATAGCCGACATTCACTTGCTGGAAGAACTGGTCGAAGATGAAGAAGGTGATCGTCTCGGTCTTCTGCGCCGGGCCCCCGTGCGTCATCGCGTAGATCGGGTTGAAGACCTGGAAGGCCCGCAGCACCGAGATGATCGAGAGGAAGAGGATCGTTGGCCGCAGCGAGCGGGGCGATCACGCGCGTGGCGATCTGCAACTGGTTCGCGCCATCGATCTGCGCCGCCTCGATCACTTCCTTCGGCACATTCGAAACCCCGCGAGGAAGATGATCGTGTCGAAGCCGATCGACGCCCAGAGCGAATAGATCATGATCGCGACGAGCGGCAGCGGCGGGCCCTGCACGATCTGTGGCAGATGGATGCCGAAGTTCGTCGCGACCAGATCGAAGACGCCGCGCGATTCGAGCAGCCAGCGCTGGTTGCCGACCCCGAGGATGCCGAGGAAGGCATTGACGAACCCCGCGCCGTCCTGCTTGTACATCCACCCCCAGACAATCGCCATCGCGAGCGGCGGCGTGATGTACGGCAGGAAGAGGATGACGCGGTAGAAGGTGCGCGCCGCGATCGGGCGGAAGAGCATGATGGCGAGGAAGAGCGAGATCGCCAGCCCAATCGGCACCGTCCCGACGACGAACCAGAGGGTGGTACGAATCGCGCTCCAAAACTCCTGCGAATGGAGCGCGCGGGTGTAATTATCGGAGCCGACAAAGCCGATCTTCTGGATTTTCCACTTATACAGGCTGATGTAGAAGGCGTAGAAGATCGGGAAGATGTGGAAGAGTCCGAGGATCACCACCGCCGGCAGGATAAGGAGATAGGAGAAGCCCATCGCCCGGAACCGGGCGCCCATCCCGGCTCGCGCACGGGAGGCCGCCGCACCGGGAATGGCGAGGGTCGATTTTACACTCTCTTGGCGCACGCGACGGCTCCGTGATTACGCTCGATCCCTCTCGCAATCTCGCACACTTTTACCATGACTCCCGTTAGCGAATGATATGCGTCGTGTGATCGGAATGCAAGGCGAGCAGGTAGCCAGTGATCGGAAGTCGATAGACCGTGGTTCAGGCCCAGTCGTCGGACGGAGCCGGACTGATGCGGATGCACAACATCGCGAGATGCCATCTGTTAATACGCGCCACTCGGCGCCCATTATTCCCGATGGCTACTGGCTACCGGTTACTGGCTAGTCGTCTCGACATCGGCACGCGAACTATGGTATCACTACCACGGGATGCAATCGGCATTGCGCCGGGTGAATAAACGGGGGCAGATCCATGGGGAGTGTCAAGATGGGCATGGCCGGCGTGGGCGAGATCGAGGCGAACCACCCCAGCGGTGGACCCGGCGCACCGATGCAGACCGTCGAACGAGCCTTGCGCGTGCTGGAACGCGTGGCATCCTTCCCCCGCCCCGCCTCGCTCACCGAGGTCGCCAACGCCGCCGGATTGCACCCGAGCACGACCTATCGGCTGCTCGGCACACTCGTGCAGACCGGCTATGTGACGCGCGACGGGCGCACGGGACTCTATCGCCTCGGCCTAAAATTCCTGCGCATCTCCCACGCCCTCGAAGACCAGATGGACATCCGCGCCATCGCGCTGCCCGTGATGGAGCGGATCGTCGCGCAGGAGGACGAGACGGTCTCGCTCGTCATCCGCACCGGGGCGACGGCGGTGGTGATCGAGCGCGTCCAATGCACGCGGCAGATCCGCAGCGTCACGCCCGTCGGCTCGGGCGGGCCGCTGCACTGCACGGCGGCGGGGAAGGCACTGCTCGCGTGGCTCCGGGTCGCGGAGGTCCAATCGCTGATGTTCGAGGCGCCGCCCGTCCGCTACACCGCCCGCACGATCACGGACACGGACGCGCTGCTCAATGAACTGGCGAAGGTGCGCACGCAAGGAGTCGCGATCGATCGCGGCGAGCGGGCGGACGACCTGATCGGCATCGCCGGGCCGGTGCGCAATGCGCGGGGCCGGGTGATCGCCGCGCTCAGCCTCTCCGGCCCCGCGCAACGCCTCGGGCCGGACCGCCGCCCCACGCTCGCCGCCATCGTTCGCGAGGGCGCCGCCGAGGTCTCGATCAGCCTCGGCAGCACCCTCAGCGACGAGCCGGGGTGAGATGAGACGATAATGCCGGGCAATGAGGAGAAATCGACCCTGATCACGTCGAATGAACGACCAGTGCGAGTCACCCGCTCCCCCGCAGGCGGGAGAGCGGGTGCCCTCTAGAGCCTGTTATGAACTATCGGTCGGCGGGAATGCCTGCTGCAACATCAGGGAAGTGACGGCGACGAGATGCAACCCCGCCAGCGTTCCCGGCAAGCGCTCGTAGTCCCGCGCCAACCGCCGGAAGCGGCTCATCCAGGCGAAACTGCGCTCCACCACCCAGCGGCGGGGCAACAGGACGAAGCCGTGCTTGGCGTCGGGCAGCTTCACCACCTCCAGCGTGATCCCGTGCGCCTCGGCGTCGGCGGCGGGTCGGTCGCCGGTGTAGCCTTGATCGACATAGGCCAGCGTCACCGTGCTCGCCCGTCTCCGCTCGCACCGCCGCCGCGAGCGTTGCGACCTGCGCGCGATCTTGGGCGTTCGCCGGGGTGACGTGCAGCGCCAGGAGGTGGCCGAGCGTGTCCACGGCGAGATGGACCTTGCTGCCGCGCTTGCGCTTGGCGCCGTCATACCCCGCCCGCGCCCCGCTCTCGGCGCGAGGATTGCAGCGTGCGCGAGTCGAGGATCGTCGCCGTTGGCTGTGCAGCGCGTCCGGCGGCGAGGCGCAAGATGACGCGCAGGTCGTGGATAATGGCGGCGAACGCCCCACTCTTGAGCCAGCGCTGGCTCTGCTGGAAGACCGCCTGCCACGGCGGGAAGTCATGGGGCAGCATCGCCACTCCGCGCCGGCGCGCACAATCCAGCGCAAGGCGTTGAAGACCGCGCGCAGGTCGTGATCGCGTTGCGGGGCGTCGAGGCGCATCAAGGTGAGATAGGGGACGACGAAACTCCATTCGTCGTCGGTCACATCGGAGGGATAGGGCTTGCGTTTGGTGTTCATACGCGTCAGTGTACTGCGATGACCCAAAGTTCATAACAGGCTCTAGGCAGATGGGGGTGGGGCATGACCGACATCATCGTCATCGGGGGCGGGATCATCGGCGCGTCGGTGACGTACCGATTGGCGCTGGCGGGGGCGCGGGTGGCGCTGCTCGACGCGGGTCATCTCGCCGGGGGCACATCGGGCGCGAGCTTCGCGTGGCTGAATGCGAACAATAAGCCGCCGCTCGCCTACCATATCCTCAATACCGGCGGCATGGCGGAGCACCGCATCTTCGCCAGCGAGTGCGGCAGCGCGCCGTGGCTCCATCTCGACGGCAATATCGAATGGGCGGCGGACGAGGCGGCGCACCGCGCGCTGATGGAGAAAGTCGCCCGGCTGCGCGGCTGGGGCTATCAGGCGGAACTGCTCACAACCGCCGAGTTGCGCGCGCTGGAGCCCGACCTCGTCCCGCCTCCCGGCGTGACCGACGCGGCCTACTTCCCCGCCGAGGGGTACGCGGATGTGCCGCTGCTCGTCGGGACGCTGGCCCGCGCCGCCGAACGCGCGGGCGCGACGATCCGCACCGGCTGCCGCGTCACCGAGGTCGTCCGCACGGGCGGGCGCGTGACCGGCGTCGTCACCGAGAGCGGCGAGCGACTGGCGGCGGACATGGTCGTCAGCTGCGCCGGGCGTTGGAGCGGGGAGTTGGCACGCGCGGCGGGCTTCCATCTGCCGATGGAGCCGACGGTCGGGATGCTCGTCGTCACCGCCGCCGCGCCGGTGCGCCTGCGGGCGGTGCTGAATTCCCCGACGATCAATGTCCGCCCGGACGGTGGCGGCCGCCTCCGCTTGCAGGCGGTCGAATTTGACCAGATCACGACGCCCGAGATGCCGACCACGCCGCTGCCGGAGATCGCCCACCGCGTCTACGAGCGCGCCGTCGGGGTGCTGCCGAGCCTCGCGGGTACGCCAATCCAGGCGGCGCTCGTCGGCGTGCGCGCCATCCCCGGCGATGGCTACCCCGTCGTCGGCCCGGCGCCGGGGGTGGATGGTTTGTATCTCGTCTGCACCCACAGCGGCGTGACGATGGGCCCCCTGCTTGGCCGCATCGCCGCGCGGGAGATCATCGGCGGCGCCATAGACCCGCGCATCGCCACCTTCCGCCCGGAGCGGCTGATTCGAACCGAAGGGTACTGACCGGCGGCGCAACCATGAGGGAACCGGTATGAGCGAGCGGGCAGAGGCGTTGGCAACGCACGTAGAACGGATCGGTGGGGAGGTGATCGCCTTCGCCGCGATGTGTTCAGCGGAGGAATGGCGGCGGATCACGGAGCGGAACAATGGCAAGTCGGCGTTGTCTGCCGCCATATCGCGCGCTCATTGGAGGTCTACCCGGCGATCATCCGCCGCCTGGTTTCCGGCGAACCGCTGCCGGGACAATACAACTGGGACGATATCCACCGCAGCAACGCCGAGCAGGCGAAGGAGTGGGCAGACGGCAGTAAGGAAGAGGCGCGCGATTTGCTGCGTCGCCATACCCGCGAACTCGCCGAAACTCTCCGCCCGCTGACCGACGCGCAACTCGACCGCTCGTCGGTTTCGCCCCTCACCGGCGAGAAATTGACCACTGCTCAGTTCGCCGAAGGGATGATCGCGCACGCCAGCGCCCATCTCGACAGCGCCCGCGCGACCGTCGCAAGCCGACAGCGACGGTAACGCCCCCCTACACCATCGCGATGGTGAGGGGGCTGATGACTTCGCCATCTTGACGAAGTCCGGATTCAAGCGGATGGCCCGTCGCGACAATGAACAGCGACAATTACCAGATGCGTGTCACCGAATACGTATCGAATACGCTGTCCGCGCTAATGATCGGTAGCCCTTCGGTGATGGCCTGAGCAATCAGCATTCGGTCGAACGGATCACGATGATGATATGGGAGTTGAGCGACGTGCAACGCATGATCGACGGTGATATCGAGCAGTGCGATGCCGTTTTCATTCAACTGCTCCGAAATGAGCATCGGAAACGGCACATGCGGAGTCAACTTGCCGAGACCGACTTTGATAGCCATCTCCCAGACACTGGCAATGCTGAGGAAGGGATTGGTTGCCCGATCTTCGATGAGTGCGCGGGCATTTTCGCTCAACCGTGGCTCATCGCCAACGAACCAGAGAAAGGCATGCGTGTCCAACACCACACGCATCACTGATACTCATCGAAATCCGGTAGCGGATCATCGAAGTCTTCACTCATCGTGAAGAGGCCCTTAGCGCTCCCTGCCTTTCGCGCGTGCTGCTTCCCGATCGGCGCGAGACGGACGAGTTCTTTTCCTGTCGTACCATCCGCAACGATGACGACCTCTTCGCCGCGCATGGCTGCGCGTACGAGTTCCGGAAGTTGCTCTTGTGCATCCTCAAGATTGATTTGAATCATTGCCGTTGCTCCTCTACCCGCTCGTGCATCGCCGCAATTGTAGCACAAAGAGAGCGGGCGCCCGGCAATGGGCGCCCGCCGATCGGATGAGAGAGCGGTAGTTACCGTCGCGGCCCGATCACGGAGGGCGGCTGCGAGCGGCCCCACATCAGCGACCACGGGCTCGGCATCTGCTCGACCGGCGCTTCGATCAGCACCGGCGCGTTCATCGCCAGCGCCTTATCGAGCGTCGTCCCCAGTTCCTTCGGGCTTTTGGCGCGCAGACCGGCCATGCCGAACGACTCCGCCAGCTTGACGAAATCGGGGTTGTGCAGGTCGGACGCGATCGTGCGGCCATCGAAGGTCTGCTGCTGGATGCGCTTGACGTTACCGAAGGCATTGTCGTTGAAGACGACCGTCACCAGCGGGATGTTGTGCTTCACCTGCGTGGAGAGCTCCTGCACGTTATACATAAAGCCGCCGTCGCCGTTAATTGAGACGACCTTCTTATCCGGGTTGCCGACTTGCGCGCCGAGGGCCGTCGCGTAGCCGTAGCCGAGCGTGCCCTGGTAGCCGGAGGTGATGAAGGTGCGCGGGTGGTAGACCGGGAAGCCGAAGTTGGAGAAGTAGCCGACCTGGGTGCTCTCGTTGATGAGGATCGCGTCGTCCGGCATCGCGGCGCGCAACGCCCGCGCGTAATCGCATTGCGGCTGCACTTCCTCCATCTTCTTCTCCAGGCCCGCCTTCAGGTCGTTCAGTTCCTTCTCGCGGGAGGGGCGTTTGCTGTTGTATTTGCCGACCTGCTCCGCCAGGGCGGCGAGGCCCGCCTTCGCGTCCGCGATTAGGCGCACGGTGGGCGTGAAGTTGCGGCCCACCTCCTCCTCGTCGATGTCCAGATGGATCGTCTGCTGCTCCGGCGTGATGCCCCACTGCGTGGCGGGCTCGACGAAGCGGGTGCCGACGCCGAGGATGACATCGGCCTGTGGCAGCAACTCGCGGCCGCCGAGCGAGGTCTGCGCGAGATACTCGCGGTCGGAGAGCGCGCCGCGCCCGTTGCGGGACATAATCACCGGCGCCTGGAGCATCTCGGCGAGGGCGCGCAGTTCGTTCCACGCGCCGCTGGAGAGGACGCCGCCACCGGAGACGATGATCGGATTCTTCGCCTCGCCCAGAAGCTTCGCCGCGCGGGTGAGCGCGTCCGCGTCCGGCGCGGGCCGGTCACGGTCCACCTTCTCCGGCGCGTAGAGTTCGACCTCGCCGGGCTGAGCGAGGATGTCCGGCGGCACTTCCAATTCGACCGGGCGCGGGCGGCCGGTGCGCATCTGCTCGAACGCCTCGCGCACGAGGCCGGGGATCTCCTCCGGTGTCATGCCGCAGGCCGACCACTTCGTGACTGATTTCAGCATCTCCTGCTGGAAGGGAATCTCGTGCAACATGCCGCGCCCGACGCCGATCAAATCCGACTGAATCTGCCCGGAGAGGCAGAGCACCGGCGCGGAGCAGGCATACGCCGTGGAGAGCGCCGCCGTCGCATTGAGCAAGCCCGGCCCCGGCACGACGAGGCAGACGCCGACGTTGCCGGTCGTGCGGGCGTAGCCGTCCGCCATGTAGGCGGTTGCCTGCTCGTGGCGCGTGTGGATGATGCGGATATTCTCCTTCTCCGCATAAAGCGCGTCGAAGGCCCAGTCAAGTTGCACGCCGGGCAGCGCGAAGATCACCTTCACGCCCTCACGTTTCAACGACTGTACGAGTGCCTGTCCCCCGGTCAACTCAGCCATGCAGTCCCCTCCTCATACCGACAACGGCTACGAATCCGCCGCAGAACCGGTTGTATACCAGAGAATCGCAGGAGTGACGACGCAATCACCGCCCCCTTCTCACCCGTTTCCGCGTTTGCGGCATTGTAGCATAGGGAGTGACGAGTAACGAGTCGCGAGTAACGGGACGATGCCCATACCCGACTCGTCACTCGTTAGAGTCGTGGCCCCGGCCCGCCACCGAAGCGGCCCATGCCGCCGAAGGGCCAGCGACCGAAGGAGGGGGGGGCGGAGCCGTCAGTGCGGTAGGTGAGGACGGTGAAGGTGGCATCCTGCGCGGTCTCGCGCGGTGTGGTGCGGCGGGGTGGATCGGCGTTCGGCTGGGTCAGCCGCCGCCAGACATCGGGGTTGGTGGCGTCCGAGACCCAGAGCAGGGTGCTGGCGCGCTGGAAGACGCGCATCACGCCGTGGCCCTCCTCCTCCTGCCAGCCGTCGTCGGGCAGGTGCGCGGCGTACCAGTCCGCCACCTCGCGATAGGAGCCACGGGCGCGATACCAGAGGGCGGTGCCGGTGATGCCGCGCGTACGCAGCATCGGCGCGGGGTTGCCGGCCTGTGCGATCGGCACATTGTCGACGCGCAGCAGTGTCGCGCCGGGGGGCACCGGCAACCAGACGGCGGGGTTGAAAGGCGTCGCGTTCGCGGCGGCATCGCCGAGCGATTCCGGCCCGGCGGGCGGCTCCGGTTGCGTCGTCACCTGCCGCGCCACCTCGCGCACCTGATCGCGCGCCGCGATCGCCTGCCGCCGCGCGAAGCGATAGAGCGCGCTGAGGATCAGCCAGAGGATAAAGGAGACAATGGCGAGCGCCACCAGTAAGCCAAAGATCGTTCCGATCATTCCGATGCCTCCGAGGGGCCGCTATAGGGCGGGGCATGACGCCAGTGAGCCAGCAGGACAAGCAGCGCGCCCCCGAGCAGGTACGCGCCGAGGACGTCGGTGGGCCAGTGATCGCCGAGCGCGACCCGCGAGGGGCCGACGAGCACGATCGCCAGGGCAAGGATACCGCAGAGTATCCCCTCACTGCTACGTACTCGGCGCCCGCCGGGTAGCGCATCCCGGACGAGCAAGATCAGCAGGCCGCAGAGAACGGTATACGTCAGGACGTGCCCGCTTGGATAGGCGGCGGAGGTGGGGAGTTGGCCAATCACCTGCGCCTGCTCCGGTGTCGGTCGTGGCCGGTCAATCAGTTGTTTGATGATCGACCCGAGCGGCGACGTCAGCAGCGCAAGGAGCATCAGCGCCAAGCCCCGCCGCCCGGCGTACTGCCAGCCGAGCACCACGACGAGCAGCGCCACCCCGTACGACTCCGGCGCATACCCCGGCCACGAGATGACCTCCCAGAACCGCGCGGCGTGCGGCAGGAGGTGCGCCTGCACCCACCGCAACAGCCTATCGTCGAAACGATCCGTCGCGCCGCGCGCCACGAGTACCGTGAGGGCGGCAAAGGCGATAAGGAGAGGGAGGCCCCACCCCCAGCCCCGTAAACGGGGGAGGGGAGATCGATTCAGCGGTGTCATGACGTACCACCATAGACGGCGCTGTGGAGTCGCCCCTCCCCCGCGTGGCGGGGGTAGAGTAGGCGGTGGGGATCGGCGGCTCATTTCTTGAACAGCAGACGCAGCCCGACGACGGCGAGCGCGAAGGCGAGCCCGCGGACGATCCATTTGCCCTGCAAGCGGCTGGAGAGCCGCGCGCCCAGTTGCGCGCCGGGGATAACGCCGATCGAGAGCCCGATCATCGGTATCCAGCGGATGTCGTTCGACGCCAGATGCGACAGCGCCCCCACCAACGCGGAGATAACGAGGATATAGTGCGAGGTCGCCGTGGCGATGTGCGCCGGGAAGCCGAAGAGGAAGATCAGCGCGGGCACATGGATAATACCGCCGCCGATGCCGAGGATGCTGGAGAGAAAGCCGACGACGAACGAGAGGGCGATACCGCCCCAGAAATTGTAGGCGTACTCGAACCGCTCTCCGCCGCGTTCGGTGACGGAGCGGGCCACCCAGCCGCGCGGCAGCGTGCGCGTCTCACCGGGCGCGAGCGGGGAAACATGCGCCGATTTCGCGTCGGGGCGGAGGGTGAGGAAGCCCGCAATGGCGATCAGGAAGAGGCCGAAGACGATATAAAATGGGCGACTGGCGAAGAGGTTGGAGATGAATGTGCCGACGATCGAACCGGGAATGGTCGCGAGGGCGAAGCGGTTGCCGGTCCAGAAATCTACACGCCCCTGCCGGACGTATGACGCAGTACCGGAGAGGGCGTTGAAGAAGACGACGGCGAGCGAGGTTCCCGCCGCTTCAGCGGGGGAGATGCCGGGGATGAAAAAGAGGAAAATCGGCACCATCACGAAGCCGCCGCCCGCACCGACGAGCGTGCCGTACGTCCCGACACCGACGCCCGCGAGAGCCCAAAGCAGCACCTGCACGACCGAATGACTCACCTACGCCCCCGGCTCCTATCACGTCATCGGCGCACAGCACGACCGCCTGGGGAGTGTACCACCGGCGAGCGGGCAGCGGGCAGTGGTCGATGCACGAGACATGCCGAGAGCATCAGGCGCGTCCCTCCACCGGCCGGGGTGCGGTCTGATGTACGTTCAGACTGCACGGACGGCCATCGTCCCGCAATGCCGTGGCACGCAGGTTGCATAAGGTTAGACTGGAGAGTCGGTTCATTCGTTGTTCTCAGGAGGTTTCGGGCATGGTACTGATGGAGTTCGCCAAGATCAACTTCGGTCTCGGCCTAATCGGCTGGATCATCGTCGGCCTGATCGCCGGCTGGCTCGCCCACATGGTCGCCGGCTCGGGCGGCGGCAGCCTCATCTCCGACCTGATCGTCGGATTGATCGGCGCCTTCGTCGGCGGGATCATCCTCGGCCTCTTCTTCAACGGCACGACGGGCGTGATCGTCTCGATCGTCGTCGCCTTCATCGGCGCGCTGATCCTCACCTGGATCGTCCGCGCCATCATGGGCAGCCGCTCCCCCGTCTAATCCGAACAGACGGCAGGTAGTATGCGGCGGGGAAACTGCGGTTGACGCGCCTCAGATACGACACAACGAAAAGGGCCGCCCGCTTGGGCGGCCCTTTTCGTTGTCGCGCGTCTTGCCTATTCGTATAGAATAGATGCAGCAGATCGTTGCTACAGATTTGTACGTCTTTCTACGTCGGGGAGGGGTTGGAATGGTCATGCTCGCGGAGCTTGGATTTGGCCTTGGCATCGTTGGGACGATTATCGGCCTGATCGGCTGGGTATTCGTCGGGCTGATCGCCGGGTGGCTGGCGAACAAGGTGAACGGGCGGAGCGGTGGCCTGATTAACAACCTCGTCGTCGGCATGATCGGGGCATTTATCGGCGGCTTCATCCTCGACCTCATCTATGGCGAGGGGGCGGGACTCGTGCTCTCCATCATCGTCGCCTTCGTCTGCGCAATGGCCATCAATTGGGCCTACAACCGCCTCCGCAGCAAGACCGCGTAACTTCGGTGGCGTGGGAGGTATGCCCGCAAGAGATACCGCAGGCAAACCTCCTACGCCACCCTTACCAGCGCGAGACGACGACTTTCTTGCGCGTGTAGAAATCGACGCCGTCGGTGCCGTGGACGTGGAGGTCGCCGAAGAATGAGCCCTTCCAGCCCGAGAAGGGATAGAAGGCGAACGGTTGCGCCACGCCGACATTGACGCCGACCATTCCCGCCTCCACCCGCTCGCGGAAGGCGCGCGCCGCCGACCCGCTCGCCGTGAAGAGCGTCGCCATGTTGCCGAAACTGGATTGATTCGCCTGCGCAATTGCCTCATCAAGTGTCGCGGCGTGCGAGACGGAGAGCACCGGGCCGAATATCTCCTCGCGGCCCGCCGCCATCTGGGGCGAGACATTATCGAGGATCGTCGGGCCGAGGAAGTAGCCGGGCCGGTCGAGGTACTTGGCTTCCCGCCCGTCCACGAGCACCCGCGCGCCCTCGCGCTCGCCGCGCTCAACGAAGCCGACGACGCGATCGCGGTGCTCCGCCCGGATCAGCGGGCCGACGAGCACGCCCGCCTGATCGCCGGGGCCGACGGTCAGTTTACGCGCCTCGGCCTGCAACGCCTCCAGCATCGGCCCCTGCGCCGCGCCGACCGCGACGGCGACACTCCCCGCCAGGCAGCGTTCGCCCGCGTTGCCGAAGGCGGAGTTCAGCACGGCGGGGACGGCCAGATCGAGATCGGCGTCCGGCAGGATGACCATGTGGTTCTTTGCGCCACCCGCCGCCTGCACGCGCTTGCCGTGCTTCGCCGCCTCGCTGTAAACATGGCTCGCCACGCCCGATGAGCCGACGAAGGAGATCGCCGCGATGCCGGGATGGGCAATCAGCGCATCCACCGCCTCCTTCGCGCCGTGGACGATATTCAGCACTCCTTCGGGGAAGCCCGCCTCCAGAAAAAGTTCCGCCAGCCGCACCGCGCCCATCGGCGTCCGCTCCGAGGGTTTGAGGATGAAGGTATTGCCAGCGACGACGGCGAGCGGGAACATCCACAAGGGGATCATCACCGGGAAGTTAAAGGGCGGGATGCCCGCCACGACGCCGAGCGGGTAGCGATAATAATCCTGATCGACGCTCGCGCTCACCTGCCGAAGCGTCCGCCCTTGCAAGAGCGTCGGCGCGCCGCACGCGAAGTCCACCACCTCGATGCCGCGCCGCACCTCGCCCTTCGCCTCGTCCAGCGTCTTGCCGTGGTGCCGCGTGACGATGGCGGCCAGTTCGTCGATGTGCTCTTCGAGGAGCGCCTTGAAGCGGAACATCAGTTGGGCGCGGTCCATCACCGGCGTCTGCGCCCACGATTGCGCGGACTTCGCCGCCGCCTGCACCGCCGCGTCCACCGCTGCGGCGTCGGAGAGCGGCACGCGGTCGATCTCCTCGCCCGTCGCCGGGTTGAAGATGGGCAGCGTCTCGCCCTTCGCCTCCGCCCAGGTGCCGCCGATCAGATTCTTTACCATCTCAATCCTCCTCTGGTGGCGTAGGCTTCAGCCTGCGCGAGAGACCGCAGGCTGAAGCCTACGCCACCATGTACTACTCATGGCAACAGGCATCGTGCGCCATCTCCGGAGGCACATCGAGGGCCGGATTGCGGTCGAAGAAGCCGAGCGGCTTGAGCATGAAGCCGATCCGCGAGACGGGCATCACCGGCCAGTCCTCCGGGCGCGGAATATGATGATGGCCCATCGTATACCAGACGACGAGATCGGTATTCTCGATGGCGCGGTTGCCCGCTGTGTAGGCGGGCAGGCCCGCCCCTCCCGGATGCTGGTTCGGGTAGTCGCCTGCTGCGTACCGCTCCGCCGGGTCGTACGGCGTGACCCACAGATGGTGGCCCATGAATCCTGCCCGCTGCCGCACGAACGAATCGGGAGCGACAAACGAGCGCGCATTCTCCCCCGGCGCCAGTTTGTACGCCACCGGCTGGCCGAGGCGATTCTGTGCCGACGGGTTGACGATCTTCCAGTAGCGCGCGTTGGCTGGGTCGGTCGATTGCTGCGCCTCCCGCTCGGTCGTCAGCAAGGTGGACTCGGCGTAGAAGGCATTGCCGTGCGGGTTCTCCGGCCCCGGCGGCTCGGCGACGGTATGGACTTCGTAAACGGAGTTCGCGGGGCCGTCCACCATCATATCGAGGCGGACGTTGAAGAAGTGCTGGTGGTTCGGCGCATAGAGTTGCGGCGCGACCATTGTGCCGTATTTGCGCGTCTCGCCGGGCGGCAATGCGCCCGTGTTGATGACGCCGGTCAGTTTCACCTCATACTCGATCGACCCGTCCTGATAGAAGTACCAGTAGAAGCCGTACTCATAGTTGCCGACCGTGGCGATGAAGGAGACGACCAGGCGGCGCGAACGGCGCACCTCCGTCTGATTCGTCCGCCAGTCGAAGTGCTTCCAGAGGATGCCGGCATCCTCCTCGTGCATGCAGACGGCGTTCGCGTAGCGCACGACCTCGCCCCGGCTATTGTTGAGGAAGGCATCGAAGTAGCGGATGTCGCCCAGGCAGTCGCAGCCGAGTTCGAGCGCGTTCGCCATCAAGCCGATACCGTACTCGCCGACATCGAAGGCGTTCTTGCGGTTGTGGCTCGGATGCGGGTCGCCGTACGGCACGACCATCTCCGAGAGCGCGGCGCGATAGATGACGGGCCGGATGCGGCCGGCGTCCTCATAGCCGATCGTGTGCAGCACCAGCCCCTCGCGCGGCGTGAAGCCGATGCGGAAATGCCATTTCTGCCACGTCACCGCGTGGCCCTCCACGGCGAAACTCGTCCCCTCCGGCTGGGTGATCGCGACGGGCTTCAGGTCGTCCCGCATCGCGGGGATGAACTCGGCGGCATAGTTGCCCGGCTCCGGCGGCAGCGGCACGACGCGCGGTATCTTCCAGCCGGACGATGCGCATCGCGTTGAGATCGACGACCGCCACCAACCCCTCGACGGGGCGGGCGTAGCCGTTGTCGCGCGGCGCGGCGCGCACGAACATCAGGGCGCGCACGAGGCGCATCCCCGTGTCGTCCGCGTCGCCGTAGTCGCCCGCCGACCATGGTTCGACCATCACGCGGTCCATCTCCGTCACGCCGCGGGTCGCGAGCGCCGCCCGGAAGGCCGGGTCCGCCTTGCACGCCGCCTCGCATTCGACGAACTCGTCGTACATGATGTGCGGCTGGACGTTTGGGATATGTTCCCAACGCACAATCGCCCTCGCGGAGAGCGAAACGACCACCTCGTAGACGGCGTTCGTCGCGTTGTCGAGCAGGATAATGAACGCTTCCCGCGCGATAGCCTCTCCCGCCCGGAAGTGCAGCACGGCCTCTTTCGGCGGTTCGTGCAGCGTGATGGACGCGAAGCGCGCCCGGTTGCCGAGCCGTCCGCTCTCGCGCACCACGGCGACCGCCGCCGCGATCTCCGCCGCCGACAGCGGCTCCAAAGGATGGCGGACGGTGTCGGTCGCTGCCTGCGTCTCGGGCCTGCTCAGTTGGATGGTCATGGCAATCCCCTCCCACGATTGGCGACCTTCGCCGCATGCTACGTCGATTCCGGTTCTCTCGGGCGGCGAGCGCCCACCGTGCCAACGGGATAGATCGGCAGTCCCCGCAGGAGCAGGAAGATCAGGATGACCGCGATGGCGGCAAACACCGCGCCGATGCTGACGGCGATTTTGTCGCCCCGCCCGGCGGTCGTCGCCAGCCCGCTATCGAGGCCGACCGGCGCGCGCGCCGTCGCCGATCCCGCGCTGATCTGGATTTCTCCGCTCGTCCCCGCCGCCTGAATCCCCACCGGGAGGGTGAACGCGTAATTCTGGAAGCCGCCCGTCGCGTCGGTCGTCGGAGCGGCCTGCTGCGCGGCGTTCGGGGCCGCGAGATCCTGATAGGCGAGCGGATAGGCTTGGTTCTGCGCGACCAGGAAGGCCATCACGGGCTGATTCGCCGGGAACCCTTGCCCGCTGGCGATGACGTATTCGCCGAGCAGCAGGAGCGGCGGGAGCACGTTCCCCTGCTTGTCCGCGACCGGGAGTAGCGAGACGACCCCGCCGCTCGCATCCCGCCGCGTCGCCGCGACCGAGATCGTCGGGTCGGCGGCGGCGACACTCGTGCCTATCAGCGCGGCAAAGAGCGCGAGGCAGAGGAAAGCCCAGATCGTCGCATCGACACCTCCCGTCACCTCTTCGCTATCCCATCATCGCCGCCGCTCGCTACGATTGTACGGCATCACTAGACGAAACGTCGCATCGACGAATCGGCAACGATATATCGCCAGGGTAGCTATTTTCTCTTCGCCATCACTGGCACACAACGTGCGATTTTCGGGCCGAGGTTCTGATCGTGCGCCAACAATGTGGCGCGTCGAAAGACGGTCATATTTTCTCGTCTTTGTTTCTTTTCTTGGCGATCAACCGAGGCGCTGACATCGCGCTCCTAGCGATATTGCCGACCGCACCGCCGAGGCGCGAGCGGGTTGTACTGAGATTGGCTTACGGGATCTATGGGACGACGGTCGTCCATCGCCCGCCCGCGCGTCTGCGCGATGGTCGCGGCATGGCACGGTCGTCCGTGCGCGGAGGAGAGGATGATGGTCGAATTGGTGGGAAACAGTGAGAGGCGCGAAAGGATGACGCTGCTGCCGGCCGATGTCGATGCATCGGTGGAGCGGGTGATGCGAGGCACGATACCGCCCAGCAATGGATTCGGCAGCGTCGACCGACTGCTCTCCGAGGTGCCGCACGGCCGCCCCGCCTTCGATGTGATCGTGTTGTCACACCTGCGCTGGAATTTCGTCTTCCAGCGCCCGCAACATCTCCTGAGCCGATGCGCGCGGCAGCATCGCGTCTTCTTCATCGAAGAACCGATCGCGACGGACGGCCCGGCCCGGATGGACGTCAGCACACCACGGCCCGGCGTTTGGGTCGCGGTGCCGCGTCTGCCGGAAGGCATGGTGGCGCGCGAGGCGGAGGCGATGCAGCGTCTCCTGCTCGATGAATTGATCGCGGAGCGCCGTGTCCGCTCTTACATCCTCTGGTACTACACGCCGATGGCGAGGGCCTTCTCGCGGCATCTCGATCCGCTGGTGACGGTCTACGATTGCATGGACGAACTCTCCGCCTTCGCGGGCGCCCCGCAGGAGATGCGCAAGCGGGAGGCGGAGCTGCTCGCGCGGGCGGATCTCGTCTTCACCGGCGGGCAGAGTCTCTACGAGGCAAAGCGCGGCCAGCATCCGCACGTTTTCGCCTTCCCCAGCAGCGTCGATACCGCGCACTTCGCCCGCGCCCGGCGACCGATCGAGGACCCGGCGGACCAGGCGAGCATCCCGCGCCCGCGCCTCGGCTTCTTCGGCGTGATCGACGAACGGATGGATCTCGATCTCCTCGCCGCCGTCGCGGATGCCCGCCCCGCGTGGCAACTGGTGATGATCGGCCCGGTCGCCAAGGTAGACGCGGCGGACCTGCCGCAGCGCGCGAATATTCACTATCTCGGCCAGAAAGCGTACGAGGAGTTGCCGACCTATCTCGCGGGCTGGGATGTCGCGCTCCTGCCCTTCGCGATCAACGAGTCCACGCGCTTCATCAGCCCGACGAAGACGCCGGAATACCTCGCGGCGGGCAAGCCGGTCGTCTCCACGCCGATCCGCGATGTCGTGCGGCCGTATGGGACGCGGGGACTCGTCCATATCGCCGCGACAGCGACCGATTTCGTCAAAGCGGTCGAGCAGGCGCTCGCCGAGGACAGCGGCGCACGCATCCAACGGGCGGACGCCTTCCTCGCGCAGGAATCGTGGGACCGGACTTGGGAGCGGATGCGCCGGCTGATCGAGGAAGTGATCGACACGGCAACCGAGGAAGAAGATCGCGTGACCGCGCTGAACGTCGCCACACCCGCCGATTGAACGGCAACAGCAGAGGGGACAGAGAGATGTTTGATTATTTGATCGTCGGGGCAGGCTTCGCCGGCAGTGTCGTCGCGGAGCGCCTCGCCACCCAGTTGCACAAAAAAGTGCTCATCCTCGACCGGCGGCCGCACATCGGCGGCAACGCCTACGACCACTACGATGACGCGGGCATCCTCGTCCACAAGTACGGCCCGCACATCTTCCACACGAACGGCCAGCGCATCTACGACTATCTCTCGCAATTCACCGACTGGCGCCCGTATCAGCACCACGTCCTCGCCGCCGTGGACGGTATGCATGTCCCCTTTCCCGTCAATATCGACACCGTGAACCAGCTCTACGGCCTGCATCGCACCGAAGCGGATATCGAGGCGTTCTTCGCCGCCGTCGCGGAGCCGGTCGCGCAGATCAAGACATCCGAAGATGTCGTCGTCAGCAAGGTCGGGCGAGACTTGTACGAGAAGTTCTTTCGCGGCTACACGCGCAAGCAGTGGGGCCTCGACCCGTCGCAACTGGACGCCGGGGTCGCCGCCCGCGTCCCCGCCCGCATGAATCACGACGACCGTTATTTCACGGATACCTATCAGGTGATGCCGCTGCACGGCTACACACGCATGTTCGAGAAGATGCTGTCGCATCCGAACATCAAGATCATGCTCAACACCGACTATCAGGAGATCAAGCACGTCATCCCGTACCGGGAGATGGTCTTCACCGGCCCGATCGACGAGTTCTTCGGCTACCGCTACGGCAAATTGCCGTACCGCTCGCTCGAATTCCGTTTCGAGACGCACGACACGCCCGTCTACCAGCCGGAGGCGGTGATTAACTACCCGAACGACCACGCCTACACCCGCGTGACGGAATTCAAGTACCTGACCGGGCAGGAGCACCCGAAGACGAGCATCGTCACCGAGTATCCGCAGGCCGAGGGCGATCCCTACTACCCCGTGCCGCGCCCCGAGAACGCCGAGCGGTACCGCCGCTACAAGGACCTCGCGGACGCCACGCCGAACGTCCACTTCGTCGGGCGATTGGCGACCTACAAGTACTACAATATGGACCAGGTCGTCGGGCAGGCGCTGGCGCTCGCCGACCGCATCGCCGCAACGCAGCGCGATGTGGTGGTGGCGAGCACGCCGACGTGGCGGGTCGCCGCACCCCATCTATCGGTGGTGCCGCCAGCGGATAATCTCATTCGCCCATCGGTAGGCGTCGCGGGGACGGATCAGAACGGAGAGACGTGAGATTCCGGCGATCCCGGCCGCCGCTCGCGCTCTGGGGCGGCATCGAGGCCACCGTCAACCGCGTGGGCGACACGTACTTCGACCAATTGGAGCGCGGCGGACACGCCGGACGGATCGGCGACCTCGATCTGATCGCCGCGCTCGGCATCCGCACGCTGCGCTATCCGATCCTCTGGGAGCGCACCGCCCCGGATGGCCCCGCCCGCGCGGACTGGGCGTGGGCGGACGAACGATTGCATCGCTTGCGTGCATTGGGCATCCGCCCGATTGTCGGCCTCGTCCACCACGGCAGCGGCCCGCCGCACACCAACCTCACCGATCCCGGCTTCGCGGAGGGTCTCGCCGAGTTCGCGGGCGCGGTCGCGGCGCGCTATCCGTGGATCGAGGACTACACACCCGTCAACGAGCCGCTGACGACGGCGCGCTTCAGCGGCCTCTATGGCTACTGGCATCCGCACGGGCGAGACGGCACGCAGTTTTCACGCGCATTGCTCAACCAGTGCCGCGCGACCGTACAGGCGATGCGGGCGATCCGCGCCGTCAACCCCGCCGCCCGGCTGATCCAGACCGACGATCTCGGCAAGACCTTCAGCACGCCGAAACTCGCCTATCAGGCGGAGTTCGAGAACGAGCGGCGCTGGCTGACCTTCGACCTCCTCTGCGGCCGGATGGGCCCGAACCTGCGCATGTGGTGGGACCTCCGCTATCACGGCATCGACGAGGCGGCGATCGCCTGGTTCAGCGCCAATCCCTGCCCGCCGGACATCATCGGCGTCAACTACTACATCACCAGCGAGCGTTTCCTCGATGAGCAGATGGACCGCTACCCCGACCGGACGCATGGCGGCAACGGGCAAGAGGCCTACGCCGACGTGGAGGCGGTGCGCGTGCGGCGCAAAGGCATCGCCGGGCCGGAGACATTGCTGCGCGAGGCGTGGGAGCGGTATCGCCGGCCAATGGCGATCACCGAGGCGCACCTCGGCGGCGAGCCGGACGAGCAGGTCCGCTGGCTGCACGAGCTCTGGCAGACCGCCCACGCGGTGCAGCGGCGCGGCGTCGATCTCCGCGCCCTGACCATCTGGTCCCTGCTCGGCGCGTACAACTGGCATTCCCTGGTCACGCGCGATGATGATTATTACGAGCCCGGTGTCTTCGATGTGCGCGCGACGCCGCCCACGCCGACGATCCTTGCGCCCATCGTCACGGCGATGGCGGAGGGCGCTCCGATCGAGCACCCCGCGCTCGCCATACCCGGCTGGTGGCGACGGCCCGAGCGGCTCCTCTACCCGCCCCGATAGCCTGGCGAGCGCGCACGGTTGCCAACCGGCCTGCCGGTCCCTACACTTTGGCAACCGGCAATTCGCCCGATGCGGCATCGAGGCCGCCCGATCGTTAGACGAGCAGGATCAGCTAACGTATGACGCACCCCGACAATTCCACCCACGGGTACCCCCGCCCGCAACTCGTCCGGGAGCAATGGGTTTCCCTGAACGGCGCATGGGACTATGCATGCGAGGACGAGACATCCTGGCGCGATCCGACCGAGATAGGCTGGCGCCGGACGATCACCGTGCCCTTCGCCCCCGAGACGCCCGCGAGCGGTATCGATGATCCCGGGTTTCACCGCGTCTCCTGGTATCGCCGCACCTTCGACGCGCCCGCGCTCCCGCACGATACGCGCCTGATCCTCCATTTCGGCGCGGTGGATTACGCCGCAACGGTCTGGGTCAACGATCATATTGTCACCCGGCACGAGGGCGCCTACACCCCGTTCAGCGCGGACATCACCGATTATCTCGCCCCAAAAGGCGCGCAGACGGTGGTGGTGCGCGCGGACGATGACCCGCTCGACCTGACCAAGCCGCGCGGCAAGCAGGACTGGCAGCGCGAGCCGCACGCAATCTGGTATCCGCGCACCTCCGGCATCTGGCAGACCGTCTGGCTGGAGCCGGTGGCCGCCAGCGCGCTACGGAGCCTCACCTGGCTGCCGAATCTGCAACGCTGGGAGATTGGCCTGGAAGCGACGATTGCCGGCCCGCACCGCGACGACCTCCGCCTGCAAGTGACGTTACGCGCCGGGGAGAAACTGCTGGCGGACGATTCCTACGCGGTGGTCGGCAACGATGTCACGCGCCGGATCGCCCTTTCCGACCCCGGCATCGACGATTACCGCAACGAACTGCTCTGGAACCCCAATCGGCCGACGCTGATCGATGCGGAATTGCGCCTCTGGGATGGCACGGGCAATCTCGTCGATCGCGTCACGAGCTACACCGCGCTCCGCTCGATCGCCGTGCAGGGAGACCGCTTCCTGCTCAACGGGCGACCGCTGCGGCTGCGCATGGTGCTCGATCAGGGCTACTGGCCGGAGAGCGGCCTCACCGCGCCAGGCGACGATGCCCTCCGGCGCGATGTCGAACTGGCGAAGGCGATGGGATTCAACGGCGTGCGCAAGCATCAGAAGATCGAGGACCCGCGCTACCTCTACTGGGCGGACCGCTTCGGTCTGCTCGTCTGGGAGGAGATGCCGAGCGCCTATCGCTTCACGAAGACCTCCATCGAGCGCGTCACGCGCGAGTGGCTGGCGGCACTGGAACGCGACATCAGCCACCCCTGCGTCGTCGCCTGGGTGCCGTTCAATGAGTCGTGGGGCGTGCCGGACTTGCCGAATATCGCCGCGCACCGGCACTACGTCCAGACGCTTTACTATCTCACCAAGACGATGGACCCCGACCGCCCGGTGATCGGCAACGACGGCTGGGAGAGCGTCGCGACGGACATCGTCACCATCCACGACTACGACGACAACCCGGAGCGGATGATCCGCCGCTACGCCTCCGGCGAGGCGGTCCCCAACCTCTTCAAGCACGCGCTGCCCGCCGGGCGGCTGGTCTCGCTGACGACCGACGCGCAGGTCAACCAACCGGTCATGCTGACCGAGTTCGGCGGCCTCTCCATCTCGGACGAGCCCGGCGCGTGGGGCTACTCCCACCCGAAAGATGCCGTAGAACTGGCGGCGCGCTACGCGCAATTGCTGGCCGTCGTCCGTTCCCTGTCGCTCTTCGCCGGCTTCTGCTACACGCAGTTCGCGGACACCTATCAGGAGACAAACGGCCTGCTCTACCCCGACCGGACGCCGAAATTCCCGATCGAGCAGATTGCCGCGGCGACGAGCGGGCCGCTGGATAGCGCCGACTTCTTCCACAACGAGGATGGGCCGCCCTGTTGACGCCCGCCACCGATACTCGAAGGGATCGCATAATGTCGAGCGACGCACCGCGCCCCTCCTTCACCGGCCTGCTCGTGGCGCGCGATCTGGAGTATCGCTATTCCTTCCTCTACCCGGAGGGGTGGCACACCTTTGAGATGGAAACGACGGGCGGGCGGGGCATCATCGTCGCGCCGACGCCGGAGGGTACCGCGAACAGTTTCTCCGTTGAGGCGCGCGACCTCGGCATGACGCCGACCGAGAAAGACCTGCCCACGCTCCGCGAGGGGTTCGCGGCGGGATTGCGCGACCTCCCCGATGCCGCCATCGAGATGCGGGACGATTTCGCAATAGGCGCCCTGCTTGGCATCGAGGCGATACTCACCTATCGGGACGGGGGCGCGACGCGCAAGCGGTGGGTGCGCCTCCTCTATCACGGCGCGACGCAGGTACGCCTGATCGCGCAGGGCGCGACGGTCGCCGAATACGAGTACTGGGAGCCGATGCTCACCCAGGCGATGCGCACCTTCCAGTTCGCCGACTGGTGGGCCGAAGTGACGGGCATCGAATGGCTGCCCTCTCTCGATACTCCACGAGAAGAGGAGACATAAATGGTAGCGCAGGCTTTCCAAGCCTGCGCTACCATGTACAGATCAATCGTCGCCCGCCGTCGTCGGTACGACTTCGCTCCGGGCAGCATTGGCGATGGGCGCGGCGTAGTGGGCCGCCAGTTCCTCGTGGCCTTCCATCGAGAGGAGGTCGTCGAGGACGGCGACAGACTGGTCATACGACTTCGTTTGCGAGCCCAGCAGCACGTTATAGAGGAGCATCGTCCGGTCGCCCGTCTTGAATGCCTCCAACTCGCGCTCCATCTCCAAGGCGCGCGGCAGGATATGTTCGAGCATAATCTTCTTCGGCAGCGGCGTCGCGCGGAGCGGATTGATGCCCGTGCGGTCGATCCAGGCGGGCAGTTCCACCACGACATCATCCCCGACGCCCGCGAGCGCGCCCTTGTTCGGCACATTGACCTGGAAGAAGCCGCCGTGATTGTTCACTAGCGCGTCGATGATCGGTACCTGCTGCTCGCGGGTGGGCGTCGTGCCGATCAGGTCCGTCATGCGCGCCTGGGGATCGGCGGCGGCACGGGCCACCTCGGCCATCTTCTTCTCGTGATTGGCGACGTAGAACGGGCGCGCAAGTTCGGTGTCCGGGCCGCCCCACGGCTCGCCGAACCAGCGCTTCTTGGTGGCGATGTCCGTATGCTGCCACCAGTTGATGCCGCTGCGCACCGTGTCGCCAATCGGCATCAGGCCGTACATCTGGTACTGGTGGATCGCCCCGCGCGACATCTGAATGTCATGCGTGCGGCTGGCGACATGGGTGCGCCAGTACTCCTCGCCCTTCGTCGCGATCCACTCATCCAGCAGCGGGTACGCATCCTCGCCGTCATAGAGGAAGTGGACGAGCCAGATTTGATGATTGAGGCCCGGCGCTTGCCACGTCACGCGGGCCGGGTCGAGGCCGAGCACATTGCAGATTTCGAGGTAGCCGTAGTGGCCATGGCAGAGGCCGCAGACCTTGATACCCGTCTCGCGCGTCATCAGCGTGCATCCTTCGAAGACGGGGTTGCCGGACTGGATCAGCCACGCATCCGGGCAGATGCGTTCCATGTCCCGCGCGACGCTCATAATCAGCGAGAGGTCGTAGAAGCCGCCGAGATCGACGCCGCCGTAGTAGTAGCCGTGCTCGGCGGTCGCCTCGCGGATGCGACGGGCGTGGTGATGCCCCTTCGCGTAGGCGGTGTTGACGACGAAATCGCTATCGCGCAGGGCAACCTCGCGATCCATCGTCTCGGTGACGCGCAGATCGATGCCCACCTCGTCGGCATAGCGCCGCGCGAGGCCGGCGACGGCATGCAGCCGCTCCTCATTGATGTCCATGAAGACGATCTCGCTCCCCGCCAGGCTCGGCGTCAGACAGAAGTCCTTGACCAGCCCGAGCGAAAAGACCGCACTGCCCGCCCCGATCACCCCGACGCGAATCGCCGTACCCATCTGCCTGCCCCTTTCCTGGAATGGTGGCCCGGGTATGCCTGCGCCACCCACCAATGCCTCACTCCTCGGTCACGCCGACCAGCGTTAATTCTTCCGCCCGGTGGCAACTGACGAACCGGCCCGGCTGCAACTCCCGCAGTTCGGGCACGACCTCTTTGCAGACCTCTTGCGCGTACCGGCAGCGCGGGTGGAAGGCACAGCCAGGCGGCACATTGGAGGGGTCCGCCACCTCGCCCGCCGGGATAATCCGGCGTTTGCGATACGCCGGGTCCGGTTTCGGCACGGCGGATAAGAGCGCCTCCGTGTACGGGTGGAGCGGCTGCAGGTAGAGCGCCTCCGTCTCCCCCAGTTCGACGATCTTGCCGACATACATCACCGCCACCCGGTCGCAAATATGCTCCACAACGCTCAGATCGTGCGCGACGAAGAGATAGGTCAGGTGGAATTCCTCCTGCAAATCCTGCAGCAGGTTGAGCGTTTGCGCCTGGATGGAGACATCGAGCGCGGAGACCGGCTCGTCGCAGACGACCAGTTGCGGGTTGAGGGCGAGCGCGCGGGCGATGCCGATGCGCTGCCGCTGGCCGCCGCTGAAGGCGTGGGGGTAGCGCACCATGTATTCCGGTCGCAGCCCGACGATGGAGAGGAGATGGGCGACGCGCTCCTTCAGGGCGTCCCCCTTCGCCACGCCATTGACGAGCAGCGGCTCCCCGACGATCTGCAGGAGCGTCATGCGCGGGTTGAGCGAGGAGTACGGGTCCTGGAAGATCATCTGGATGTTGCGCCGCAGCCCCTTCATCTCCCGCTTGTCGATCGACGCAATATCGGTCCAACCCCGGCGGCGATCCTTGAAGCGGATCTCGCCGCCGGTTGGCTCGTAGCCGCGCAGGATGAGGCGGCTGGTCGTCGTCTTGCCGCAGCCGCTCTCCCCGACGAGGCCGAGCGTCTCTCCCTCCTTGAGGGTGAAACTGACCCCGTCGACCGCCTTCACCTCGCCGATCACCTTCTTCGAGAAGCCCTTGGTGATCGGGAAGTACTTTTTCAGGTCCTTGACGACGAGGAGGTCATTGTGCGCGCCGGCGGCATGGCCGTTGGTCGTTGTTGCGGTCATCTCCATCAGTCCAACTCCCCCGTCCGGTTGCACCGCGCCCAGTGGTCCGGCCCGACCTGCACGTACTGCGGATCGTCGCAGATACCGGGGCGATAGTGCGTACAGCGGGTACTGAACGGGCAGCCGGCCGGGATGGAGAAGGGGTCCGGCACCATCCCCGTGATCGCCTCCAACCGCCCGCGCGTCTTCCGGCCGAGTCGGGGGACCGAGCGCAGGAGGGCGCGCGTGTACGGGTGTCGCGGGTTGCGGAACAATTCCTCAACCGGCGCCTGCTCGACCTCCTTGCCGAGATACATCACCACCACGTCGTCCGCCATCTCCGCGATCACGCCGAGATTATGGGTGATGATCTGAATCGCCATCCCGTAATCCTGCTGCAACTCCTTCATCAACTCGAGGATTTGCGCCTCGGTCGTCACGTCGAGCGCGGTCGTCGGCTCGTCGGCGATCAGCAGGCTCGGCTGGCAGGAGAGGGCGAGCGCGATCACGGCGCGCTGCCGCTGGCCGCCGCTCAGTTGGTAGGTATAGCGATCGACCGCCTCATTGGGCCGGGGGATGCCGACACGCCGGAGGGCCTCGACCGCTCGCTCCCGCGCCTCCGTCTTGCCGACTCTCTGATGCAGCCGAATCGTCTCGATCATCTGGTGGCCGACGGTATGCACCGGCGAGAGCGAACTCATCGGCTCCTGGAAGATCAGGGCGATCTCATTGCCCCGAATGGAGCGAATCTCCTTGCCGGATGGGTCCACCTGGGTCAGGTCAACCGTCTCGGGCGTCGCGCCGTTGGCGCCGGGCGGTCGCTGCCGGTGGAAGAGGATTTCGCCCTCGACGATCCGGCCGGGGCGCGGCACGATGCGCAGGATCGATTGCGCCGTCACGCTCTTGCCGCAACCCGATTCACCGACGATGCCGAGCGTCCGCCCGCGCCGGAGGGTATAGGAGACGCCATCCACCGCGCGGACGACGCCCTCATCGGTGAAGAAGTGCGTTTTGAGGTTGCGCACCTCCAAGAGGACATCGTCGGTGCGCGGCAGTGTGGCGGCGGGCGCGCCGGTCGTGAAGCTGCTCATCGCGATTACCGCCCGTAGGGATCGGCGGCATCGCGCAGCCCATCCCCCATAAAGTTGAACGCCAGAATGGTGATGACGACCGCCCCCGCGGGCAGCAGCAGCCAGGGCGAGAGCGCGACGGTCTGGATATTCTGCGCCTCCTGCAAGAGCACACCCCAACTGACGGTCGGCGGCCGGAGCCCGAGACCGAGGAACGAGAGGGTCGTCTCGAAGAGGATGATGCGCGGGATGGCGAGCGTGAGCGAGGCGATGATGTGGCTGAGGAAGGAGGGGACCATGTGCCGGAAGATGATGCGGCCCTCGCTCGCGCCGGAGAAGCGCGCCGCCATCACGAAATCTTCCTCGCGCAGCGCGAGGAATCGCCCGCGCACGACGCGCGCCAGCCCCGTCCATTCGATCATCGCCAGGACGAGCGTGATCGCGAAGTAAATCTTGACCGACGACCAGCCGGGAGGCAGCGACGCGCCGAGCGCCAGCCAGAGCGGGATCTGCGGCAGCGAGCGGACGAACTCGATCACCCGCTGGATCGCGCCGTCCACCGCGCCGCCGTAGAAGCCGGAGATGCCGCCGAGCAGGATGCCGAGAATCAGGCTGGCGATCACGCTGATGATGCCGATCGACAGCGAGATGCGGGTGCCGTAGACGATGCGCGAGAGCATGTCCCGCCCGAGCCGGTCCGTACCGAGCAGAAAGAACGGCGTATCGGGAGCGGCATCCTTCATGCCGAAGAGATGGACATCCGTCTGCCAGGCGCCCCAGAACTTGTACGGGTCGCCGCGCGTGAAGAAGCCGAGCTGATGCCACTGCGTGGTGTCCGCCACGTAGGTGAACCGCAGTGTCTCCGGATTGCGCGTGCGCGAGAGCCCATACACGCCGGGGATGATATGGAAGTGATGGCCCTGGTCGAAGAAACTGATCCCCTGCGGGCGGACATATTTGTAGAGTTCCTGATCCTTGTCCGGGTCGCCGGGGGCGATAAACTCGCAGAAGATACCGATCACACAGAAGAAGGCGATGATCCACATGCTGACGACGGCGAGCTTGTGCTTCTTGAACCGCCAGCGCATCAACTGCCACTGCGAGGCGACGGAGACCTTCGTCTCGGTGGCGGCGGGCGCGGCCGCATCGTGTACGGCGGGTGCGGCCGGCGGCAAGAGATCGGGCGTTTCGGGCAGCGCGGTGACGTCCTGGCTCATCGTCATCCCTCCCTAGGTGTAGCGGATGCGCGGGTCGAGCCACGCCAGCGCGATGTCGGAGAGCAGGACGCCGACGACGGTGAGCGTGCTGAGCAGGAGGATATACGCCCCCGCCAGGTACATGTCCTGCGATTGCAGGGCGCGCAGGAAGAGCGGGCCGTGCATCGGCAGGCTGAGGACGATGCCGATGATCGTCGCGCCGCTGATCAGGCCGGGGAGCGAGAAACCCGCCGTGCTGACGAAAGGATTGAGGGCGACGCGCACCGGGTATTCCCAGATCAGCCGCCGTTCCGTCAAGCCGCGCGCCCGCGCGGCGGTCACGTAGGGCTTGTTGATTTCATCGAGCAGGTTCGCCCGCATCGTCCGAATGAGCGCGGCGGTCCCTTCGAGGCCGACGATCACCAGCGGTATCCAGAAATGTTCGAGGAGGTTGATGACCTTGCCGACGCTCCACGGCGCGCTGCGGTATGCGGGCGAGTAGAGACCGCCGACATCCTGGCCGAGATAGCGGAACGCGACCCAGAGGAGGACGAGGGCGATCATGAAACTCGGCACGCTGAGGCCGATAAAGCCGATGAAGGTGAAGAAATAGTCGGATTTCGAGTACTGATGCGTCGCGGAAAAAACGCCGATGGGGATGGCTAAGAGCCAGGTGAAGATGAGCGTCGAAACCGTCAGCGCCAGCGTCGCGCCCATCCGCTGCCAGAGCAGCGACGAGACGGGCTGCTTCCACTCGAGCGACTGGCCGAAGTCGCCGTGGAAGATAATGCGCGAGATCCACTTCCAGTACTGGACGTAGACCGGCTGATCGAGCCCGTACGCCTCTTTGAGCGCGATCAGTTGCGCGTTATCCACCCCCTCGCCCTGCTGCGCGAGCGTGGATGCATAGCTGGTGAGGAAATCCCCCGGCGGCAACTGGATGAGCACGAACGAGACGATCGAGACGACGATCAGCGTCGGGATCATGATCAGCAGGCGGCGCACGATGTACTGGAGCATGACGTCCTCACCCCCCGGCCCTCTCTCCACCGCCCTTAGGCCACGGAACCCACCAGCCCCGTGCAGCGATGGAGAGGGGGAGAAATGCATCGATCGTTGTCATCTCAATCCCTCATTCCCCGGCCCCCTCTCCATCGCTGCACGGAACTGACATGTACCGTAGTCTCTCCGCGATGGAGAGCGGGCGCTCTCCGGGCAGCGGGGGTGAGGAACGACCTCTTACTTCTTGATGTAGAACTGCGACGGATAGACGAGCCCGTAGTCGCGCAGCGTATCGTCGGCGATAAAGCCGTCCGGCATGTTGTGGAAGGTGTTCGAGACGATCACCGGCTGCACTTTCTCGCCGACGGTGCCGATGGCGTAAGGCGCTTGCTTGTGGATATCGAGGATCTGCTGGAAGAGCGCGTTGCGCTTCACCTCGTCCGGCTCGACCTGCGTCTGGTCCCACAGCGCCCAGATCTTGCGGATCGGGTGATCTTGCGGCGGCTCCTCTTTCTTGAAGGCATTCCCCAAGTACCAGTGGCCGTAGTTCGGCGCCCACGGGCCGTCATCGATCGACCCCAACCAGCGGCCAGGGTCGGCCTTGACGACGGAGCAGCGATCGAACCCCCACTGCCCGATCTGCAACTCGCCGTTGTTGACGTGCTGCGTATAGAGCGACCGCTCGACGAACTTGATATTCGTCTTCACGCCGATCGCGTCCCAGTATTTCTTGACGCGGTTGTGGGCATCCTCGGCGGGCGATCCGGGCGTATCGATATGCTCGACGGTCACTTCCAGCGTCTGGCCGTCCGGCCGCTTGCGCGAGCCGTCCGAAATTCTTGGTCAGGCCGAGTTTGTCCAGCAGATCGTTCGCCTTCTTGACATCGTACTCGATCCAGACCTTCTCCAGATCCGCATCGTATTCGGGCGATCCAGGGACGGGCGATGCCTGTCGCGCCTTGCCGAGCCCGTTCCAGACGAGTTCGTTGATGGATTTGCGGTCGATCGCGATCGAGAGCGCCTGCCGGAAGTCGGCGGTATTGAAGAGTTTGGCGAGCACCGGGTCCGGGCAGTTGAGGTTCGGGAAGTACGCATCGGTGGAGGCGGACCGCCAGCGCAGGACCTTGTAGTTACCCTTAGCCTCGTTCTCCTTCAGGAAGGTGTACGAGCCGAGGCTGACATTGCGGTATTGCATGTCGATCTGCCCGCCGGCGATGCGCAGGTTGAGGACATCGTTGTTGTCGATGAATGCGTGCTCGATGCGGTCGATGTACGGCAACTGATTCCCGTTCGTATCGACGTACGCGAAGAACGGGTTGCGCTCCATGACCACCGGGTCCGCCGGTGAGGGATTGACGATCTTCCACGGATGGATGACGGGGAGATCGGGGTTGAGGAAAAAGAAGGGGATCGGGCCTTCCATGTCGCCCGCCTTGCCCCAGAGGTCCTGCCAGGTCGCCACCTTCTTGTCCGACGCCGCCTTGCTGAGCGCGTCCGGGGTCGCGTACTTGGGGTGGAATTGCTTGAGATATTTGGACGGCGAGAGAAAAGCGACTTGCCCGACGGAGCCGCCATTATTCTTGGCGATGAGGATCGGCAAGAGCGGGTAGGGCTGCGCATACTTCACCTTGAAGGTGTACTTGTCCACGACGGTGAGCGTGCCGTTCTTGTACTCGCTGCCGATGCGCTGGCGCATGTAGTCGGCGGGCACGGGCCGGATGTCCTTGTTCTGCTGGACGTCATCCCACGAGAACTGGGTATCGTCCGTTGTCACCTCGGCGCCATCCGACCACTTGAGGCCCTTGCGCATGTAGAAGGTGTACTCGGTCGCGTCCGCGCTCTGATCCCACTTCTCCACCCAGTTGGCAGTCAGGCGCACCGTGTTCGGGTCCGGCGCTTCCCACTGGATCGGCGGCTGCTCGTTGAGCTTGGTCGGGCCGACGCGGTCGGACAGGCCCCGATACTGTCGGTGCCAGATACCGCCATAGACGCCGACCGATTCGCGCGGCGTGATGACGCGCGGGTTCGCCGGCAACCGCTGCTCGACCGCCGGCAGTTTGCCTGCCTTCACCATGTCCGCCAGCGCGGGTGATTCGTTGAATTTGGTCGGGACGGACGCCTGTGCGGCGGGCGTCGATGCTGCGTTCGAGACGGCAAGGGCCGGCGCCGCGCCTCCCGCAGCGGTCGGGCTCGCGCCGGCAGCGGCGGGGCTACTCGCGGTAGTGCTCCCGCTTGCGGACTTCGTCGGCGTCGGCGCGGTGGTGCCGCCGCCGCACGCGGTGACGGCCCCGGCGGCGGCGACCGCCGCCGAGAGGCGGAGGAATTGCCGTCGATTGATCCCTCGGGATGCCATGAAACACCTCCTGATCTTCGATGCACTCCACAAACCGTCCGGGGCCCCAGTCGTCTCAATCGCTCGCTCGATCCTTTGCCTCGTTCCCTCCCGCGTCATGCGCCAATGTCTGCGCCTGGTGCCAGCGACGCTCGGTATAGTGGATGTGGGCCCGCATCGCAGCGGCCGCGCGCTCGGGGCTGCGCGCCGCAATCGCCTCCGCAATGGCACGATGCTGCTCGGCCGCCCCGGCAGAGCCGCGCGTCTCCCGAACCAGCCGCGTCACATCGCGCTGCATCTGCCGCACGGCGTCGATGGCGACGGCGATATAGGGATTGCCGGACGCATCGCCGATGGCATGATGGAATTCCTGGTCCGCGACATGCCAGACATCTTCGGTGAAGTGGGGCGCGGCCTCGACAGTCGCCGTGGCGGCGCGCTCGATGGCCTCTTGCTGCTCGTCCGTGCGGCGGCGCGCGGCCTGCTCCGCCGCCGCCACCTCGAGCAGGGTGCGGAACTCGAAGAGCGAGGCGACCGACTGCTCCTCCGGCGTGACCGAGAAGGTCAGGGCGCGAGAAATCGATGGGATGGGATTGTTGCGGACGTAGATGCCGCTCCCCTGGCGCGATTCGACCAGGCCGATCGCGTCGAGCATCCGCATCGCCTCGCGGATCACGCCCCGGCCGACGCCGAACCGCTCGCTCATCTCGCGCTCGGTGGGCAATTTCTGCCCGCGCACGAGCCGCCCGTCCCGAATTTGCTCGCCGATCTGCTCCGCGATCCGCTCGTGCGGGCGCGCCTGGCGCGCCGTATCCTGGCCATGCGCGGCGCTCACTTGATACAGATACGCAACGGACGGAGATTTCACATCCACTCCCCACCCAAAGGCCGCAATTTGTCGGACTAATTGGTATGATTATACGAATACGCCGGGTGGCTGTCAATCGGATGCGCAAAATGCCCCACCCCCGGCCCCTCCCCGGAGCGGGGAGGGGAGCCGGAAGGGAGCCGTCTGAATCCCGTCTCGTTCTGGGAAGGGGTAGGGGGTGGGTTGTCCCCGCATCCGTCGTGCGGCAGCAATCTTGGCGAGGAAGCAGTCAGGGAAGGAGACGCGGATGGCAGCCACGGTACCGGCGAACCTCACGATTACCGACATCGAGAGCATGACGTTCACCTACACTTCGCATACCGGGCGCGACAACGAGGGACACGGCCACCCCGCGCCCGCGCACGAGGCGACCCAGCGCCTGACGCGCATCCGCACCAGCGCGGGCGTGGACGGCTACTGCTTCGGCGGCTCCGAGGAGACCATCGCCACGGTGCGTCGGCAGATTCTCGGCATGGACCCGCTCCATCGCGAGGCGATCTGGTACCGGCTCCTCCAGGGGCAGCGGCTGGAGCGGCGGGCGCTGGACGACCGCAATCTGATGGTGATCGACTGCGCGCTGTGGGACTTCGCCGGTCGCCTGACCGGCCTGCCGGTCTACAAACTGCTCGGCGCGGCGCGCGAGAAGGTGCCCGCCTACGCCAGCACGATGTGCGGCGACGACATCCCCGGCGGCCTCGACACCCCCGAGGCGTACGGTGAATTCGCCAGGGCGTGCAAGGCTCTTGGCTATCCCGCATTCAAGTTGCACACCTGGATGTCGCCGCACGGCCCCGACCTGAAGCGGGACATCGCTGCCTGCGCCGCCGTACGCGACGCGGTCGGGCCGGAGATCAAACTGATGCTCGACCCGCACCACGACTACACGCGTGAGGAGGCGCTCTATCTCGGCCGCGCGCTGGAGGAGTTGGACTATTACTGGATGGAGGAGCCGATGAACGAGCACTCCACCTCCTCGTTCGTCTGGCTGACGGAGAACTTGACGAAACTGCAAATCTGCGGCCCCGAGACGGCACACGGGCAGATGTATACCCGCGCCGAGTGGATCATGCGCGGCGCCTCGGACATTTCACGCGTCGGCGTGGGCGATGTCGGCGGCATCACGCCGTCGATGAAGGTGGTCCATCTCTGTGAGTCGTTCCGCATCCGCTGCGAGATCCATGGCGGCGGGGCGGCGAACCTGCAGGTGCTCGGGGCGATGGCGATCCCCGGCGAGTTCTACGAGCGCGGTCTGCTGCACCCGCACGTCGATTTCGACGCCGAGAAGCCCTGGCTGAAAACGCCGATTGATTCCATCGACAGCGAAGGGTACGTGACGATGCCGCAGGGTCCCGGCCTCGGCGAGGAGATCGACTGGGACTTCATCAAGGACAATCTCAAAGAAGACTGGCATTGATGTGGCGGCGGGCTTCGGCCTGCCGCCGCCTATTTGTTGCCGCTTATTCCGGCGCGCGGATGATGAGCAGTTCGCGGTGCTCGTTCGTTTCCGTGCCACGCGGCGTCGCATATTCGCTGAGCAGATAATCGACCTGTTGCCAGTGCCGCTCGATGTCGAAATCGGGCGGCACACCGACCGCCTGCATCCAGAAGAGGAGCGACGCGGCATCCTGGAAGTAGTACGGGACATTGTACGTGGCGTACGAGACGACGGCGCAGCCGCGCTCCTGAAACGCCTCCGCGAGCGCGGGGATTTCCTGCTCCGGCGCTGCGTACTGACCGCCCATCCCCTGCCCCGTGCCGAAGAGCGTCGCGATGTTGAACGTGTTCTGCGCGCCGACTTGCTGGGTGATGAAGTAGCCGCCGGGCCGCAGCACGCGCATCACCTCGGCGACATCCACCACTGCGTGCCGGTTCAGAACGACATCGAACGACGTATCCGGCACCGGCAACGCGTCCGCGCGCCCCTCCACGAAGGAGACCTTCGCCGCGAGAGACGCCGACGTATTCTCCCGCGCCGTCCGTACCATCTCCGGGTCGGGGTCAACGCCGACGCCGCGCTCGAATGATGGCGCGAGGGCGATGAACCGCTCCCCGCCCCCGGTGCCGACATCGAGCACTTGATCGGTGGGCCGCAGATACCGCCGCACAACCGCTTCGTACTCCCACGGCACGGGGTCGCGAGCATCCCGCACCCGCGAGAAATCCCACCCCCGCCGTGGCGCAATCTCAGCGGCAATCCGCCGCAGCTCGTCGGGAGGCACGCGCGGCGATGTCACGGTCGGCGTGCCGGGAGGGGGCTGGGAATGCCAAGATTGGTCCCGGTCGGTTGCGAGACAGGGGGCAGCGGGCGCGGGTTACCGACCGTCCCGCCGATTGGCTGGGGCACGGGCAACGCGGCGGCCGCTTCGAAGGCGTTCACCATATGCTGGATGATGTTGTCATCCGGCGAGTTCACCAGCAGTACCGCATCGTAGCCGTGCGAAAAGTGGATGACGCCGGTGTTCAGCCCCTGGCCCGGGGAGAGGCCGTTAATCAGCCCGCCGTTGTGGTGGTAAAACGTCCCGTACGCGCCGATGTACGGATACCAGCCCAGACCCTGTGTGAACATCGTGTTTTCGGTCGGCGCCGTGAGAACGGCGTGATTGCGGATGCCGATCAGGTAGTTGATCACTTCGGTCGCTGGAGCGATCCACCCGCCGGGGCCGATGCATTGCATAACCGACCAGAATTGTCCGCCACGGGTATCGCTGGAATTCGTATACGAAAGCGTTGCCGCCCCGCTCGGATCGGTCGCCGGACTGAACTGGGCCGTGTTAACACCCATCGGCGCGAATACTGCTCGGTTCACGTAGTCGGCGTAACTTGTGTATGCCCCCGGCAGGCTCGCGGCGACCTGCTCAATGACGGCCTGCAGGATTGTGAAGTTCGTGTTCGAGTAGGCGTACGTTGTGCCCGGTGTCGCGCCAGCGACGAGCCCTTGCTGCAAATAGGTGTTCAGGAAGGCAAAGATGCTCTCGCCGCCGGGCGTATAGAGCGTCCCGTCGGGAACCATCGCGCTCGTCATACTGAGCAGGTCGGCGATCGTCACCGTGCTGACGCCGGCGCCGACCGGGTTAGTGATCCTGCTCTGGATATACGGCAGGAACGGGTTGGTGAGGACGAGCGACCCGCCCTGGACCAGCGCCATGGTCGCCACGGCAGTGACCGTCTTCGAGACGCTGGCGAGATTCATCCGCGTCGTGGTTGCCCAGGGGAGATGAGGATTCTGGTTCTCATGCACCGAGCGAGCCAGCCCCGACGCACCGGCCGCCACCACCTGTCCATTCTGGGCCACAACATAGGCGTAGCCCTCGGCATATCCTCCGTACAAGGAAGCAAATATCGGCCCCCACTGCGGTGTCGGCACCGGTGGCGCCGCCCCCACGCCAACCCCAGGCAACATGGGGAGCGCCGCAGCAGTCGCGAGCGCGCCCGCGCGCGCCGCACGCCGGAGTACCTCGCGACGCGTGACCTCGCAACGCGCGACCGATCGATCGTCCATGCGTTTACCCCTCTACGACGAACGGCATGCCAGCGGCACGGCCGGGAAGAATATCATTCCACCACTGTCGCGCCCGCGTCGTCAATAGCGAGGGTGAGGACTTTGCCTTTGTAGCCGCGTTCGGCGGCGGTCTCGCGCATGGCGGCGGCGACCTTCCTTGCCTGCGCGGGCGCGGCGAGGGCGAGGACGCAGGGGCCCGCGCCGCTGAGGCACGCGCCGTACGCACCGGCCCGCTCGCTCGCGGCGATCAGTGGCTCCAACCAGGGGATGAGGGCGGCGCGGTACGGCTCGTGGAGGCGGTCGCGCATGAAGCGGCTGAGGGCGTCGTACTCGCGGTCGATCAGTGCGGCGACGAGCAGCGCGACGTGGCCGACGTTAATCACGGCGTCCCGGTGCGGGATTTCCGGCGGCAGGGCGGCGCGGGCGGCGGTCGTGTGCAGCGTCGTCTCCGGCACGAAGAGAACGGCGCGCAAGTCCGCGCCATCCGAGAGCGAGAAGGCGATGCCGCCGTCCGCCGCGACGATGCCACCGTAGAGCGCGGCGGCGACATTGTCCGCATGCCCCTCGATGGAGGCGGCAATCGCCAGGAGCGGGTCCTCGACATCGTCCGTCAGGCGGTCGAATGGCTCGCCGAGGAGCGCGTTCGCGGCGAGCAGGCCGCCGACGACCGCCGCCGCCGAGCCGCCCATCCCCCGCGCGACCGGGATACCGTTCTCCACATGCAGCGTGTGCTGCGGCAGGAATTTGTGCGCCTCCTCCGCGAGCCGCTGCATGGCCGATTCGACGAGATTCGGCGCGCCCGCGAGCAGGTGTGCGTCCAGCCCCGTCACCGTCGGGGCGCCCTCCACCCCGGCCGTCACCGTGATCGTCGTGTACTGCGCGAGCGCAAGCCCGAGATGGTCGAACCCCGGCCCCAGATTCGCACTCGACGCCGGCACCCGCACCGTAATCTTCCTGCGACTGCCGGACACGGACAGAGATGATTGAACCACAGAGACACAGAGAACACAGAGCGGGAAGGAGAAGAACGTGATGACAGCATCGCGCATCATTCTTCCACAGAGAGCGACGTGCTCTCCTTTCCCCTTCGTCATTCTCCGTGTGTTCTCTGTGTTCTCTGTGTCTCTGTGGTTAAACGTCTTAGCCATTGGCGAGGACCCGCTGGACGGCGGCGAGGGTGGGCTCGATGACGATAGGCGGGCGGGCAGCGGGGCCGGTGATGTGGATGTGCTCGGTCGCCTCGGCGTCCTTGAGGACGTGGCCGGTGAGGATGCCAACAATGTCATCGCCGGGTTGGATGATGCCGCGCTCGCGCAGCGCCTTGATGCCCGCGAGGGAGGCGGCGGAGGCGGGCTCGCAGCCGATCCCCGCGTGGTCGATCTGCCACTTCGCCGCCAACAGCGCCTCGTCCGGCAACGCGAGGACGACGCCGCCCGTGCGCTGGATGATGCGGCGGGCGCGGTGGCGCGAGACCGGGTTGCCGATGCGGATCGCCGAGGCGACCGTCTCGGCCTGCATCGGCTCATACTGGTCGAAGCCATGCTCAAACCAACGCGCGAAGGGCGACGCGCCCGCCGCCTGAATCGTCGCAATACGGGGTAGTTTGGTTATCAGGCCCAACTCGTACGCCTCGATCAGCGCCTTGCCGATAGCGGAAGTGTTGCCGAGGTTGCCGCCCGGCAGCACCAGCCAATCGGGCGCGACCCAGTGGCGCTGCTGGAGTAGCTCGAAGGCGATGGATTTCTGCCCCTCCAGGCGGAAGGGGTTGATGTTGTTGGCGAGGAAGACGGGCTCCGTCGCCGCGACCTCCTGCACGAGCGTCATCGCCGCATCGAAGTCGCCCTTCACCTGGACGACCTGCGCGCCGTAGGCGAGCGTTTGGCCGAGTTTGCCCGCCGTGATCTTGCCCTCCGGGATGAAGGTGAGGGCGCGCATCCCCGCCTTCGCCGCGTACGCCGCCAGCGAGGCGGAGGTGTTGCCGCTCGACGCGCAGGCGACCGTCGTCGCGCCCGCATGGCGCGCGTGGGAGATCGCGCCAGTCATGCCGCGATCCTTGAAGGAGGCGGTCGGGTTCTCGCCCTCGTGCTTCAGGGCGAGCCGCTCGACGCCCGCCCAGTTCGCCAGGCGGCAGCCGCCCGCGCGGCACCCGGCGCAGCGGTCGCCGCCCTCGCCGCAGTAGAGGTTCGTGTTCCCCTCCGGCGCGGAGACGATTGCGTCGTCCGGGAAGGGTGCGATCAACTCGCGGTAACGCCAGACGCCGGAGCGGTAGGGGAATTCCCGGCTGCCGAGGCGCGCATCCCACGTCGCCTTGAGCGCCGCGCCGTCTACGCCGCGAGAGGTCGCGCTCGACGGAGAGCAGGCCGCCCGCGCTGTCCGCGTTGCGCGGCGGCAGGATCGGGTAGGCCGCGCCGTCCATATCACCGCGCAGGACGGCGGGGAGGAGCATCGGCTCAGTGGTTGCGGCCATCTAGAGCCACCCTTCGGCGAGGGCGAGTTCCGCATTGAGGATGCTCGCGCCCGCCGCGCCGCGAATCGTGTTGTGGCCGAGGACGACGAACTTCCAGTCGAGGATCGGGCACGGGCGCAGCCGCCCGACGACCGAGGCCATGCCGCGCTCCGCCATCCGGTCGCGGTTGGGCTGCGGGCGATCCTGCTCATCCCGCACAATTACGGCGTGCGTCGGCGCGGAAGGAAGATTCAACTCCTGCGGGCGGCCCCGGAACTCGCGCCACGCCGCGATCAGTTCATCCGCCGACGCTTTCGTCGCGAGCCGGACGCTGACCGATTCCGTGTGCCCGTCGCGGACGGGGACGCGCGTGCAGGTGGCGCTGACCGGGAAGGGCGCGGGGCGGAACTGTCCATCGCCCCAACCGCCGAGCATCTTCGCCGTCTCGGTCTGCAACTTCTCTTCCTCGCCGCCGATGTACGGCACGACATTGTCGATCAAGTCGAGCGACGGCACGCCCGGATAGCCCGCACCGGAGGCCGCTTGCAGGCTCGTGACGATCACCGCATCCACCCCGAAGGCGCGATGCAGGGGCGCGAGCGGCAGGACGAGCGTGATCGTCGTGCAGTTGCCGTTGGTGATGATGAATCCCTCGGAGCCGAGCCGCGTGCGCTGCGTATCGAGCGCCTCGGCGTGCTGCGGGTTCACCTCGGCGACCATCAGCGGCACGTCCGCGCCCATGCGGTGATTGGAGGCATTCGAAAAGACGCGATGTCCTTCTCTCGCCAGCCGCAACTCGACCTCGCCCGCCACATCGGAGGGCAGCGACGAGACGACGACGGGCGACTCCAGCCGCGCATCCAGCCCCTTCACGGGCAGGCCCGCCACCTCGGAGGGAATATCGGGCGAGACAAGCCAGTTGGTCGCCTCCGCATACCGCTTGCCGACCGAGCGGTCGGACGCGACCAACTCGCGCACCGCGAACCACGGATGCCCCTCGAGCAACTGGATGAACCGTTGCCCGACCGCGCCCGTCGCCCCAAGCACCGCGACGCCGATCTTCTCCCCGCCCGGTGGCGGAATGCCGATGCTGCTCATGCCCCCTCCCTCGCTTCCTCTTCGCTCAGTATTTCTAATCGCTCTTGCCAGCGAGCCGGAACGACGTACACAGGCGGGGTCTGCCGCTCCGCATAGGGCGCGTCCTTGTGGCGGAACCACCAGCGGGCGCGGGCGACATCCTGCCGCCGCACCAGCACCGCCGTCTCGGTGCTCGCTCGCTCGTCAATCGCCAGGACGCCCTCGCGCACGAGTGTCACCGCCGCGGCGAAGGTGATGCCCAACAAATGCGCGGCGTCCGCGAGCGAAAGCGCGTCCGAGGCGGCGCGGCTGCCCCTACCGCGCATCTCGATGACGCCGGTGCGGCCATGCGCCCGCTCCCAGACATACTCGCTACCGAGGCCGGCGATCGGCTCGCGGCGGCGGAGTAGTACGCCCGCGTCGCGCAGCCGTTCGAGGTCGTAATGCGCGACGCGCAAGGGCAGGTTGCACTCCGCCGCCACCTCCGCCGCCGTGTAGCGGGCGAGGCGGTCCAGATCGGGATTGTGTGTCACGTAGCGGCGGACGCGGGCGAGCGTCTCGTCCGACGGCTCCTCGCGCGCCGAGCCCCACCACGCCGCGCGGTACTCCGCCGCCGCGACGAGGTTGGAGCGCGGCCCCGCCCCCTTCGGCTTCCCTCGTGGCATCAGGCAACCTCCTCCGCGACGGGCCGGCTAAAGCGGCGCAGCCACGCATCGACCGTCTGCTCGTCCCAGCGCCCTTCGGCAATCGCATAGCCGAGTCTCGACCACCGCATCCTCCGGCGCGATGATCGCAAGCCCGTTCACCCGCGCGAAGGTGAAGGCGATGTGCAACCCCGCCCGTTTGTTGCCGTCCGCAAAGGGGTGATTGTGGATCATCCCCCAGAGGAGCGAGGCCGTCTGCCGCGCCAGATCTGCATCCTCGTACATTGCCAGATTCACCGGCCGCGCCAGCGTGGAGGCGAGCACATCGAGCCGGTTCGCCCGATCACCGGCGTCGTCCGTCACACCCATGACATCATTATAAAGCGCGAAGGCTTCGACCAAATTCGGATAGCGGATCGCGTCAGGAGCGGTCATGCCACGCTCCGTCGCGCCAGAGTTCATCGGGGTGCTCCATGTATTCGGTCAGGGCGCGGCGATACCGCTCGATGTGCGGATCATGGCTCGTGTCGAGGATGACGCGGAGGAACGCCTGTGTCGCCTGGGTGTGTTCGCCCGCGCTGTGCAGCGCGAGCGCATAGAAGGCCCGCATCGCGCCATCGCCGGGGAACTGTTCGACGCCCGCCGCAAGCGTGCGGACAGCGTCCGCATCCCGCCCGACCACGCGATAGGTGCTACCAAGGCCGAGCAATGTGCCGCGCAAATCCTCGCCATCGAGGCCGTTGGCGATCGCCCGCTCGTAGAAGGGGATCGCCTCGTCCTCTAACCCCATCCGGTCGTGCGTCCACGCAGCCTGATAATTGACAAGCGGATCGTCGGGATACACGGCCAACAGCGACGTGAGGAGGGCGCGCGACTGGTCAATCTGCCCCGCATCGCGCAGCCGCGCAACCTCCGCGATTTGTTCCAGCAGGGCGCCCTTCTCGTCATTCAGCACGCGGCATCCCGCTCTTTCAATTTCGTGTATGCGCCCGCATATCGATCGCGGATTGCGCGCGATGCCGCAGCCCACGGCTCCGGGAGCGACGGGATTACATCGGCGCGATGATGAAGGTAGACAGCGACCTCGGCGCGGGAGACGTACTGCACGCCGCCATCCGTCCATGCATTGATGATGCCGCGCCGCGCCGCCTGTTGCAGCACCGTCGCGGGCACATTCTCTTGGGCCGCCGCCGCCGCGAGCGGGAGCGCGTCTTCCATCACCGATACCGCCGTTCATACAAGCGATTCCGCCGCGCCCGCTGTCACGACCGCCGGGACACAGAACTCGGCGTGCAACCGGCGCGTCGCCTCGTCCGCGTGGATGCCGGGGACGGTGACGATCAGCGAGCGGCCTGCCGGGTCGCCGCCGACCGCGTACATCGGCACATTCGCCGCCCCGAGTACCCGCCCGACGCGCGCCGCCACGTCCGGCTCTGATCCCAACCCCCTCGCCGACGACCGCGACGCACGCCGCCTCGTCCTGCATCGCCAGCCGCCGCACCATGTCCGTGATGATGTCGTCACGCAGCGTGGAGCGGAGGTGGGCGAGCATTTCCGCCAGCGCCGCGCCCGTCGCGCCGACGCCGACGTGGCAACTGGTGCCGGTCGTCGTCGTGAAGACGAGGCGGGCATTGAGGTCGCCCAGCGCGCCGCGAATGGCGGTGACGAAGCGCGCGAGATGCGAGCGCCCGGCCACTTGCACGGTGATCAGGCCGACGGCGCGGAGCGTGGCGATCCCTTTGACGACCGTCTCGCCGTCCGGGTCGCCCGCGTCCGCCGCGATGAGCGTGCCCGCGAACTCGGGGTGGAAGGTATTCTTGATGCGCAGGGGGATGGCGTGCGGCAAGAGCGGCTGGATGGCGCGCGGGTGGATCACCTTCGCGCCGTAGTGGGCCAGTTCGCCCGCCTCGTCGTAACTGAGCGCGGCGAGGGGCACAGCCTGCGGGACGACGCGGGGGTCGGTCGTCATGATGCCGTCCACGTCCGTCCAGATCCAGACCTCGCGGGCGACGAGCGCCGCGCCAATCACCGTCGCGCTGTAATCCGAGCCGCCGCGCCCGCCCAGCGTCACCGTCTGGCCGTCCGTGCTGCGCCCGATGAAGCCGGTGACGACGGGCGTCGTGCCCGCCTCGATGAGCGGCATGAGCACGTTCTCGCAGGCGATCCGTGTCGGCTCGACGAGCGGGTCCGCGTTGCCGAAGACGCCGTTCGTGACGATGCACTGCTCCGCCGAGACCGAGGCGGCAGGGATGCCCATGCCGCGCAAGGCCGCCGCGACGATCGGCGCGGAGCACTTCTCGCCGCACGCCGCGACGCGGTCGACGAGCGCGGGGACCGGCTCGCCCATCACGCCAATCGCGGCATAGAAGCGGCTGAGCGCGTCGAGGACGCCGTCCACCTCGGCGAGCGCGGCGGCGCGGTCGTCCGCATCGTCGATGCAGGTGGCGACGCGCGCGTGGATGGCGCGCAGTTTGGCGAGAATCCCTTGCACATCGGGGTCACGGCCCGCCGCCGCGTGCTCGACGCCCTCCAGGAGCGTGTTCGTGACGCCGGAAACGGCGGAGACGATGACGACCGGCCGCCGCCCCCGCTCCATCGCGACCAGTTGCGCCGCATCCCGGATGCGCTCGGCGCTGCCGACGGAGGTGCCGCCGAACTTCATCACGAGCGGCCCGGTTCGGCTGTCGCTTCTTGCCTCGTCCATCGCGTCCATCCCCACGTACAAACAAAAACAGCGTGGCTGCATGCCCGCTGTTTCCCGGTCTTCCTGGTGTGAGTCGCGCTCAGGCCGACTCCCCACCCGGCCAACCGGGGGTGGTAGTCGTGGTCGTAATGATGATCGTCATGCTCAACATCGAACGACTCCCGCGTGCATCGACCGACCTGATGGTACAAGCGGAAGCGGCTATCGTCAAGTGCCGGGTGAGGATCGCCGGGAATGTTCCACGGTGTCCGATGTTTCGGATAGCAACGAAGCCGGCATGTGCACACTTCCGGACACGCGACACGGACACTCGGAGGAAGACGCAATGGCGAATGTCAAGGTCGGCGATTCCGCGCCCGATTTCACGCTCAAGAATCAGGATAATGAAGATGTGACGCTTTCCGCATTGCGCGGCAAACCAGTCGTGCTGGTCTTTTACCCGCTCGATTTCTCCGGCATCTGCACGACGGAACTCTGCGCCATCCGCGACGATTACAGCGCCTTCGAGCAAGCGGGCGCGACCGTCCTCGGCATCAGCCGGGACAGCCGCCACACCCACAAGGCGTTCAAAGAAGCCAACGGCATCAATCACGACCTGCTCGCCGATATGAAGGGCGATGTCGCGAAGCTGTACGGCTCGTGGAATGAGGAGCAGGCATTCTCCGAGCGCCTGACCGACTGTCATCGACCCGGAGGGCACGATCGTCTACGTCGTCCACAACGCCGCGGGCAACGCACGCGACCACCACGAAGCACTCGACGCGCTGCGCAATTTGCAGCCCGCCTAGAGAATCTCAACCCCCTGTCCCTCTCACCTGCCCGGAGGGCGCCCGCGATGGAGACGGGGCCGGGTGGGAGGCTCCCTTACTGGACGGTCAGCATCACTTTCATGCCGAGTTGCTCATGGCCGGGGATGTTGCAGATGACGGTGTAGGTGCCTGGTTTGAGGTCCACCGAGAGGGTGCCCGTCTTGCCGGGGTCGATGTTACTCGTCGCCTTGCTCAGTTCCTTGATCTCGATGTTGTGCGGGGACGGGCCATTGTTCTTGATATTGAAGGTGATCGAGCCCGCCTTGATCGTCGTCTTGTCGAGCGCGATGGCGAAGTCCTTCTCGATGGCGTTGATCGCGTTGTCGCCGGCCGGGGCGGGCACATCATTGCCGCCGCCACCGCCCGCGACGGCCGAGCCACCCGAGACGGGCGCCGCCGTCGCGAAAGGGGGAGGATTATTCCCGCCACCGAGGGCAAGGATGGCGATCAGGAGGACGAGCGTCGCTCCCGTACCGACCATAAAGGCGACGAAACCGCCCGAACTGCGCTTCGTCGTCGCACTCCGCATTGCGCCCGCTCCTCTGTTACTTCCACAGGGCCACGTTGCCCCGCCGCATCCGCGTCGATGCCGCCTGCTGAGCGGCACGCGCATATCTTACGCCAAGTGCGCCTCATTGCGCGCGATCACGCCGATTCATGCGTCCCGCAGTTCGTCGCGGCGCAATGCGCATCAGGTATTCGGGCGTCGGCTCATTGGTTGACGGGATCGTCTTGAAGTAGCGGAAGCCCGCCTTCTCGTAGGCGCGGATGGCGATCGTGTTCGCCTCGCTCGGCCCGATGATGCAACTGGCGATATCGCCCGCCGCGAAGACGACCTCGCGCAGGAAGCGCCGCAGGATATGGCTGCCGAGCCCCTTGTGCAGATACTCCCCCTCGCCGATGAGGAGGTCCACGCCCGCCGCCTCTTCATCCGCGCCGAACCGCCGCAGCGTACTCCGGGTAATCGCGAATCCGGTAGGTCTGGATGTAGCCGATGGCCTTGCCCGCGTAGAGGATGAGGTACACGCCGTCGGCTCCTCGCCCCGGATATCCGGCCCGTACTTCTCCGCGACCGCCTCATAGGTCGGCGCGACGCCGCCCCACCACCATTCCAGCACCTGCGGCGTCTGGAGCCAGCGGTGCAGCAGCGGCAGATCGTCCATCGTCATCCGCCGGAAGCCGATCGGTGACCGGGTCCATCATGCCGGCGCATCCTGCCGCAATGGGCACAGGCAACGGTCGCATCCGGTGGAGGCGGTGATGGACGCGGCCACCGGGCAGCGGCGTCGCGGAGAAGGCGACGGGCGGTGCATTGTCGGCCATCATCCGCGGTCAGGGCGATGTTCGCCGTCAGATGCGCCTTCGCGACGAGGGCGAGGTGCGCGCCCTTGCGCCGTCTCGTCGATCACTTCCGTCACCCAGGTGGCGGAGAGCATCTTCGCCTCGCGCAGGGCGACATTCCGCGAGCGGCGCCTCGGGCGTCACGTCGATGGGGTCGAAGAACCAGAGCATGTCGCCGTGGTAGGTGGCGGGGAACATCTCCGGCACATACTGATGGCCCCAGCGCGCGTACCGCTCGGCGTAGACGCGGTTCGCCGCCGCGAGGTCCGGCTCCGCCGCGATGGCGCGGGAGACGGTCTCGCGCAATGCCGCCGCGAAGTCGGCGTGCGGCGGGTCGGGCGCGTAGCGGCAGATGCCGTAGATGAGCGCCTGGCAGAGCCAGTACGAGATGCGGAAGCGCGGCGGGTTCTGGCCCCCCGCGAAGGGCTGCCACCACTCGTGCGACGGCACGCCGTGATTGTCCGTGATCACATCGGGCCGCCACTGCCGCCAGAGCGTCGGGCGGACGCGCGCCTCGCCGTAGGTCGTCTCCGGGTCGCCCATGTGGTTGCTGAACTCGACACCGACCGCGTTGTAGCGCGCCGCGTGGTGCTTCCAGGTCGGATGCTCCGCCATCAGCATGGCGTGGAGCGCCGTGCCGTCCGGGTTCTCGTCCGGGATGACGACGATGTTGCAGCGGTCGAGGAGCGGCATCGTCGCCGGGTCGGTCGCGAGCAGTTCGACGAGGCGGAAGGCGGCCGTCGTGCTCGCCACCTCGTTCGCGTGATGCCGCGCGACGATCAGGTGCGTCGGCTTCATCGCCGCCAGTTTCGTCCGCGAGCGCACCGCCGCGCCGTCCGGCTTGACGACCTCGATCGCCGCGATCGTCCGCCCCCGATACGACCGCTCGACATCGCGCACCGTCACACCGGGCAGGTGATTGACATACGCCAGCAGACCGGGCAGGTTCGCGCCCGTCACGACCTCGTCCATCGCGACGCCCGCTGCACGCTGCTCCACCGGAATCGGCGTGTATGTCGTCCGCGCGGCGTCATAGCGCAGCATCGTCACTTTCGCGCGCGGCGGCTCGCCCGGCGCCACATGGACGAGTGGCACGATCTGCCCCGGCTCGTCCCACGGCTCGCCCGTGATTTGTATGCCCGAGTTCGTGAAAGTAATCGAGCGTGTTGAAGTAGATGTCCTCCGCCAGCCCCTCGGCGGGCGATTCGATCTCCTCCCGTACGCCGAGCGCGTACTCCGGCTCGCTCACCCACACCTCGACGCGCAGTTCATCGAAGAATGGTTGCGTCGCGCCCGCCGCGTGCTGCTTGAGAATGTGCGTCGCGCAAGTCGGGGAGTGCGCCCAACGTCCATGCATCCCAGAAGCTATCCAAGTCAGTGCCGAACTCAGACCATGCATACGCATCCTCGCCTTGATCGACGCGGACATTTCCGGCACAGACAAACACCGCCCCAAGATTGCCATTATTCGTGAGATAGGCCCGGAAGCCCCCGTGCGCCGCAAACCGCCATTCGCCGAGCAATTCACCAGCGGCGTCGAAGGCGCGGGCGCAATAGGTTGGCGCGTTGCCACCCGCATCTCCCGCAAGCGATCGCCCTTCATCCACTCCCCGTAGTCGAATGCGCACCTGCTCCAGGGGTAATCCAAGTACCGGCGCGATGGTCTCGTCCGCAGGCCAGCATTCCTGCAACCAGCGGATGGGAAGATCGAGATACGGTCCATCTTCACCGAAGGCGAGCGGCGAGCATGTCACGTCCAGCGCCGCGAGTCCCGGCAACTGCTTCGCCGCGGGCGCGACAATCTCTTCCAGCCAAGCCCGCCCCGCATGATGAACGGGAAGAACCGTAATCGTGCTCCCCTCTGGAAAGCGCGGGAGCAACTCATCGCGGATGGCGGCGCGCTGCGCGGCGTCTTCGCTTATCTGAATGGTCACCGTCACACGGCGCGTTACTCGGCAGCGGGAAAATATATTCATCCAGTTCCGCCAAGAGGGATTCGCGCTCCGTTCGCCCCTCCCATTCCCACGACCAGAGAGTCTCTTTCGCGGGTTGCGGCTCCGCGAAGGTGGGGAAGGCCGCGTGTATCGGCATGTCTGCGGCAAGGGAGCGGAGCATCGCCGCCGTTTCTGTGTCCGTCTCCCCCGCGATGACGACCGCTGTGCGGCCATCGTCGAGCGGATGAAGGAACGGGCGGTCGCTGCGGACGCCAGCCGGGGCGGCATCGCCAATAAAGATCGGCACCGCCGCGCCGAGATCGAGCGGCGCGCAGAGCGGCACCGTCAGTCCCGCCGTTTCGACGCCGAGGCGTGCGGCGGCATCAACGAGCGCGGCGCCAATCTCGCGGGATATGTTTTGCAGGGACGATAAAGCAGCAGCGCGTATCGTCCGGCAGGCGGTCGCCGTCGGTATCAGCCAGCAGGCCGGGCGCGCGTTCGGGATCGCCATTCGCCATGAAGAGATCATCGAGGATTGGCGGCGGGCCGGGGTCGGCGGGGATGGGCTGCGGCGTCGGTTCCGGATACTGCGCGGCGATCACATGCCATTCCGTCGCATCCGGCAGCGATGCCTGCGACAGCGCGCGGAGCATCGCCGCCCGCCCCGCCGCATCCCCGCCCCGCACGGTCAGCGTATCGCCTTCGAGCGTCAGAAGGCCGGTATCCGCCGGGAGCGTCGCATCATCGGCGGGGTCGAGCAGGAGCGTCGGCCCATCCCATGCATCGACGACGAGCGGCGGCGAGAAGCCGGTGACATGCAGGCCGAGCGCCGCCGCGAGGTCCGCCAGCGCGCACCACTCCCAGGCGGTCGGCGCGCCGGGCGCGATGAAGCGGAGCGCGATGTCGTCCGCATAGCCGTCGCCATTGGTGTCCGCGAGCGCGCCCGCCGTGGTGAAGAGGTCCGCCAGTCGCTCCATCATTGCCCGCCCTAGGGGCTCAGCGGCTCGATTGCGCCGGTCGTCCCATCGAAGAGCGGCATATAGCGCCCCTCATCCTGCGGAGCACAGTAGCAGTTGACGACGAAGACGTAGTTGCCTGCGCGAATGTAGTAGCGCACGATCTCCTCGTACTGCCCCTCGTCGTTCGTGTGCGTGAAGACCCGCTTGTAGCCGGGGTACTGGCCGACCATGATCTTCGTGTCGCTCAGTTGGTGGTAGTCCTTCAGGCGGGGGACGAGATAGTCCAGATCGTTCTGCTTGTAGTCCTCCAGCGTCGTTTTCGCGTCCACCGGGCGGGGGGAGACATTGATCCCGGCGGGCCCCGCGTTCGGCAACGCGAGGAAGTTGATGTTGTTATCGCTGTCCACCTTCACCGTCCAGCCCGCTGGATAGCGGGTGGTGAAGCGCCCGGAGGGGTCCCGATACGGAGTGCCGTTCGCGAGCGTCGGCAGGGAGTTCGTCGGCGAAGCTGCCGGGGGAGCGCCGCCGGTCGTCGCGCTCGGCGCGGACTGCGCGCTGGAGAGCGGCTGCCCATACCGCCACAAGTAGTAGTGCGCGCCGATGTTCCCCATCTCGACCTGGAAGCGGGGCTCGTTACTCGACGTATAGGTGAGGACGCGCCGCTCGAAGACCTGCACGAGGACGGTGCGTTGCTGCCCGGCCACCTTCACATTGGCGCGGAACGGCTCGGAGATGGCGAGGCCGATCGCGGCGAGCCCCGCTGTATTTCGGTAGTCCGCGAAGACCCCGAGGACGTTGTGCTGCGTCGTGCCATCGTATGCATTGATCGGCGGCGTCATCGAGATGCCCGCGAAGCCGCCGCCGTCCACCGCGTTCCCGCTCGCGTCGATCATCATGGTGACGAAGGCGCCGGGCTTGGTGGGGGTGGGGGCGAGGAGCGAGGCGGCGGACGTGCTGAGTTGCGCGTACGTTGGCCCTGGGTTATCGGGATCCCCGGCAATCGGGATCGCGGGCGACGGTTTCGGCTGGAAGGCGTTGTTGCCGACCTGGATCTGGCCCTTGACGATATCCGTCGCGAGCAGGCCGTTCGTCACCGTGCCACTCGTCAGTTCCATCCGGCCCTTGTCGAAATATTGCACCAGTCGCTGACCGCCCGCCGCCTCGACGTACGGCTCCTGCTGGCCGGGGCCGGCGCCGGCCAAGGGGCCCCAGAAGTTGGGGGTGATCGCCTCTCCCTGCTGCCACTGCGTCTGGAACGCCGGATCGGCGAAAGACCCAGCAGCGCCAAGTGGAGCGGCGGCGCAGACGGCGGCGAAGAGCGTGATGACGGTGGTAAAGAGAAGCAAGCGACGCATTGCGGTCCTCCGATCGGCATTGTCCCCAGGTCGCGACGGCGCGATGATAGCACATGCCGCCTCCCGCTCACACAACGCGGCATACGACGAGAGCGGCGAGGCGATAACCAGACGGAGTTTCCGAGCGAATCGTGCCAATTGCCCGGCGGCGCGTGTATGATTGCGCCCGGTGACACGAAGCGCGAAGAAACGGGAGGCACTATGGCAGCGTATCGTCTGGAACACGTCGGCATCGTTATTCCACCGGAGAAGCGCGAGGCGACGATGCAGTTCTACGAGTCCGTCTTCGGCTGGCGGCTGCTACGGGAGATGCCCGGCGTCGCCTTCATCGGCGACGGCAGCGGCGGGCGGATCGAATTCCTCTTCAACGACAAAGGGCCGATGGCGCCGCCGAATCATCTCGCCTTCAGCGTCTCCCTCGACGAGTTCGACAGCCTGATGGAGAAGGTCAAAGCGACCGGCGCCCCGTCCGAGCCGCCCGTGGACACGCCCGCCGGTGACCGCCTCTTCTGGTTCTTCGACCCCGCCGGCACCCGCGTCCAGACCGTTGGCCGCGCCAATCCCCTGCCTGAATAACGGGGAGTCTTAAGCCACAGAGGCACAGAGGACACGGAGGAAGACACTGAGAAATCATTGTTCGTTCCTCTCTTTCCCTCTCTGTGCTCTCTGTGGTTCACGAGTCGAAAGGAGCCTAATGTGCGGGACGAGTCACTGGCTTTTTTGCGGCGGCTGCTGGAGACGCCGGGGCCGTCGGGGTACGAGGCGGCTGCCGCGCGGGTCTGGCGCGAGTATGCGGGCGCCTATGCCGCCGAGGTGCGGACGGACATCAGTGGCAACAGCATCGCGCGGCTCAATGCGGACGCGACGGGGCCGCGCGTGCTGATCGCCGGGCATATCGACCAGATCGGCCTGCTCATCACGCACATCAACGGCGACGGCACGCTCGCCTTCCGCGCCATCGGCGGCTGGGACGACCAGATACTGACCGGGCAGCGCGTGCAGATCGTCACGAAGGAGGGCCCGGTCTTCGGCGTCATCGGGCGCGTCCCCGCGCATTCATTGAAGGGCGACGCGCGAGGACCAGGCGGCGAGCATCGACAGCCTCTTCATCGACATCGGCGCGGATGATGCGGCGACGACCGCCGCCTGCGTCCGCCCCGGCGATCCCGCCGTCGTCGAGCAGCCGATTCTGATGCTCACGGAGGACCGCATCGCGGCGCGCGGCCTCGATAACCGGGCGGGCGCGTTCGTGGCGATCGAGACGCTCCGCCTCCTCAACGAAGGCGACGCGCCCTACGCCGATGTCTATGCGGTGGCGACCGTCGCGGAGGAGATCGGCGGTTTCCGGGGCGCGCGCACGGTTACGGCGGCGCTCCAGCCCGCTGTCGCCTTCGCGCTCGACGTGACCTTCGCGACCGACCGGCCCGGCGGGGACGCGCAGGAGTCCGGCGAGCACCGACTCGGCTCCGGCCCCGCCATCGCGCGCGGCGGCCCGACGAACCCGCCGCTCGCCGAACTGCTGATCGAAACGGCGATCCGCGAGAACATTCCCTACACCATCGAGCCGCTGCCCCGCAGCACCGGCACCGACGCGGACGGCATCGCCGTCGCCGGGACGGGCACGGCGGTCGCCGTCGTCTCCTTCCCGAACCGCTACATGCACTCCCCGAACGAAGTCTGCTCCCTCGCGGATCTGGAAGCGAGCGCCCGACTCCTCGCCGCCACCATCCGCGCCATCACCCCCGACACCGACTTCACCCCGCGATAAGGGGATGCTAACCACAGAGGCACAGAGAACACAGAGAGGCACAAAGAGGGAATAAGGGGAAGAAGAAGTCTGACTCTTCTTTCCCTGTTTCTCCGCGTTCCTTTGTGCCCTCTGTGCCTCTGTGGTTCAATCCCTCCGGTGTTTGGAGGATGGCGCCGTGGGAGGCGGAATCGACGAGGGCGGCGTAGCGGGCGAAGACGCCACGGGTGTAGCGGGGCGCGGGCGCGCTTCCACTGCTTGCGCCGCTCGGCGAGCACATCCTCGGAAACGAGGAGGTCGAGCGTGCCCGTGTCGGCGTCGATGCGGACGCGGTCGCCGTCCTCCACCAGGCCAATCGGGCCACCGGCGAATGCTTCCGGCGCGACATGGCCGATCATCAGGCCGCGCGTGCCGCCGGAGAATCGCCCGTCCGTGACGAGCGCGACCTCCGGCCCCAGCCCCTCGCCGACGATGGCGGCGGTGACGCTGAGCATCTCGCGCATCCCCGGCCCGCCCTTCGGCCCCTCGTAGCGGATGATGACGACATCGCCCGGCTTGACGCGCTTGTCGAGCACCGCCTGCATGGACTCCTCTTCGCTCTCGAAGACGCGCGCCGGGCCCCTCGAACTGATGCAGCTCCGTCCCCGCCAGTTTGAGCACCGCGCCGTCGGGCGCGAGCGTGCCGCTGAGGATGACGAGGCCGCCGTGCGGCTTGAAGGGCGCGTCCACCGTCGAGACAACTTCCTGCCCCTCCGTCGCCTTCGCGTCCGCCACTTCTTCGGCGAGGGTCGTGCCCATCATCGTCTGCGTCGTGCCATCGACAAGCCCGGCATCGAGCAGCCGCTTGATGACGAGCGGCCCGCCGCCCGCCTTGTAGAGGTCCCAGGCGACGTACTTGCCGCCCGGCTTCAGCGTCGCGATCACCGGCGTGCGCTCGCTGACCGTCTGGTAATCTTCCAGCACGAGCGGGATGCCGACCTCATCGCCCATCGCCGTGAAGTGCAGGACGGCGTTCGTCGAGCCGCCCGTCGCGGCGACGATGGCGATGGCATTGAGGAACGACTGGCGCGTCAGGACATCCTTCGGCGTGCGCCCCGCCTTGAAAATGTCCATGACGAGCGCGCCCGCCTGCTTCGTCGCTTCTTTCTTCTCGTCCATGATCGCGGGGATGCTGTTGTAGCCCATCGGCGAGAGGCCGAGCGTTTCGAGGGCGAGGGACATCGTGTTCGCGGTGAACTGGCCGCCGCACGCGCCGGGGCCGGGGATGGCATGGCACTCGATGTCGTACAACTCCTGATCGTCGATCCGGCCCGCCGCGTGCGCGCCGACCGCCTCGAAGACATCGACAATCGTCAGGTCCTTGCCGCTTCCAATGGCCGGGCGCGACGGAGCCGCCGTAGAGCACGAGGCCGGGAAGCCCGGTGCGCAAGCAGGCCGATCGCGCCGCCGGAGATCGTCTTGTCGCAGGCGACGAGCACGATCATCGCGTCGAACTGATACCCCTCCGCCGCCAACTCGATGGAGTCCGCGATCACCTCACGGCTGACCAGCGACGCCTTCATCGCCTGCGTGCCCATGCCAATCGCGTCATTGACGGCGACGACGCCGAACTCCATCGGCACGCCGCCCGCCTCGCGGACGCCCTCCTTGACCCATTCCGCCAACTCGCGCAGGTGATAGTTGCACGGCATCGCCTCGGTCCACGTATTGGCGATGCCGATGAACGGCTTCTTGAAATCGTCGTCCGTCAGCCCGACCGCGCGCCACATCGCCCGCGCCGCCGCCTGCTTGTCCCCACCCTTGATTAAGTCGCTGCGCATCCCGCTCTCCCCTGTCTCTTTCCATCAATCCAACGATCACGCAAACACCTTGAAGTGATGTTCCTCCAACAACCGCAGTACCGTGTCGCGCTCCGGCACCCCGTCGAGATCGAGACCTCGGTGGACATTCCAGAACTCGACACCGAGCGGCTCCCCGTTCGCGTCGTAGTCTATGTTTCGGGAGATCTCTATCCGTGATTTCGTATACGCGACCTTGTCGAAGTCGCGGAGATAGATATAGAGCGCGTCCGCTTCTGGGTCATATTCGAGTCGTGGCATCGGCGTCATCTCCCTCAGTCGAACCATACAGTAATTACATACGGTGGTTGAGAAGCCTTGCGAACAATCGCGGTGACGATCATGCCATCAATGATACCGCGATAGATACGATTCCCATCGGGATCGCGTCCAGGCTTCCCCATACGGCGGATGATCGTTTCGATATCCGATTCACCCAAGTCTCGTTCGCGTAGTCGGCGGCGAGTATGGTTGGAGAGAATCAGGCGCATCGCCGCCTCCGTAGTGTACCACCGAGCGGTTTGGCGCTGCGGACTATAGCAGATAGACGCCCGCCCCGACCGCAATCGTCGCCGGTGTGCCGTGGTAGGTCGCGTAGAAGCCGCGCGTCCCTTCACGCAGGAAGGTGAGGGCGTCGGTCACGGCGCGGTCGGAAGGAGTGTCATGCGGATAGCGGAGTGCGTAGCGGCTGAACTCGACACACGGCTCGGCGCTGATGACCTCTTCGAGCCGAACCAATGCGCCGTCCGTTGCCTCGATGTGGATCCCGGCGGCGAAATCCGCTTCCCCAAGAACCCGGTCGGTCGCGACGAGAATATTCTCTCCGGCGATGCCATCCGCGAGATGATCGCCGAACCGCGCCCGCATCGCGGCATAATGGCTCGTGAAGCCGACCGAGACGCCATTCTCGCCGCGATGCTTGGACGCCGGATGCGCCGCGTTATGCACGTCCGGCACGACCGACCCGTCGACTTCCCGGCCCGTGACACCGCTTGCGTCAAGCGTCAGCATGGGGACGGCCCGGATTGGCCCCGGCTCGTACCACCGCCGTGGCCGCTCACCCACCTTCAGGCTCGACTCCTGCACCTGCAACCGCACAATCCGCCCAATCAATTCCACCCGTCACCTCCATCAAACCGGGGAGAACCGCATACTGCCCAGAGGGCGCCCGGCAAAGAACGCGAAGGACGCAAAGAGGGAAGAAGAAATGAGAAAAAGCGGTTTCTGCCCCTTTTCCGTCTTTCTTTGCGCCCTCTGCGCCTCTGCGGTTCTCCCCGGTTTCATTCCCCCGCCACGCCGCACCAGTCGAGGACGAAGCCGGCGAGCACTTTGGCGGTCGGGACGAGCGAATTGAGGTCCAGCCACTCGTCGGCGGCGTGGCCGTTCGCGCCCGTCGCGCCGTAGCAGCCCGCCGGGATGCCGACGAAGTTGTAGTAGCGCATGTCGCAGATGGAGGTCTGCACGCGGTCGGGCATCTCCGCGCCGAAGACGCGCCGGTGGTTCGCCGCGAGCGTCTGGACGGACGGCTCCGCCATCGCGACGACCGAGCCGCTGCTCTGGAAGCCATCGTATGAGACGGCGGGCGGATGGGCGCGGAGCCACTCATCCCCCTGCGCGGCCTCATGAATTGCACCCTCCACCGCCGCCCGCGTCTCCGCGACCTCTGGCCGGGGAAGAAACTGACGCGGCAATGTAGTTCGCACGCGCCGGGCACCGTGCTCGGCCAGTCGCCGCCCCGAATGACGCCGATATTGAGGTTGATCGGGTGCGTCACATGCGCGAACGCCGGATGCACGTGCTCGTTCATCCGCTCGCCGAGCGCTTCGAGCGCCCGGATGATCGGTACCGCCTTGCTGATCGCATTGACGCCCCGCCACGCATCGAGCGCGTGCCACGATTTGCCCGACGATTGCCACCCGGAACCACATCACGCCGAGATGCGCCCGCGTGAAGGTGCCGCACTCCGGTTCGGTGACGAGCGCCGCGTCCGCCCGATGGCGCAGGCTGGCGGCGAGCGCGCCATTGCCGGTGCATTCCTCCTCGATCACGCTATGGATGATCAGGTCGCCCGCCAGCTGGATACCGAGGTCGTGGAGCACCCGCGCGACGAAGAGGTTGAGCGCGACGCCGCTCTTCATGTCGAACGCGCCCCGCCCGTACATCCGATCGCCGACGATTTCCGCGCCCCACGGGTCGTGCGTCCACGCCGCTACCGGCTCCGGGCTGACGACATCGATGTGCCCATTGAGGATCAACGACCGTCCATCGCCCGCCCCGCGCGCGATCCCCGCGACATTCGGCCGCCCCGCGAAGGGCACGCCGCTCTCGCCCGCATTCGGCAATTGCTTCAGCGCGTCGTCCAGTTCCCAGACATCGGCCTCCATGCCGGAGCCGCGCACATGCTCCGCCACATATGCCTGCGCCGCCGCCTCCTGCCCGAGCAGACTCGGCCGCCGCACCAACGCCGCGACGGTCTCCACCACCTCATCCCGCCGCCCCTCAATCGCCGCCCACACCCGCTCCTGCATCCAGTCACTCATCCATCGATCGCGCATCTTTCACTAACGCAGAGGCGCGAGAGGGCACGAAGGAGAGAAGTAAGCATTTCAGATCTTTCTCTTCTCTGCCCCTCTTCTCTGCCCTCTGCGCCTCTGCGGTTCAATCCCCTTCGTCATCCCACGCGGTAGCGGGCGATTTTGTCGGGGTCGGGCTCGACGCCGAGGCCGGGGCCGGTGGGGGCGGCGACATTGCCGTCGGCATCCACGCGGATCGGCTCGCGCAGGTACCACTGGAAGTCGTCGGCGGACATGCCGGGCGGCTCGTGCAGCAACTCGAAATAGCTGCCGTTCGGGATGGCGCAGGCGAGATGGAGGTGCGCGGCGATGCCGACGCCCCCGCCGCCGTGATGCGGCGCGACCCGCTTGTGGTGCATCTCCGCCAGCCCGGCGATCTTCCGCAGCCCGCTCATCGTCTCGGTGACGAGCGCCTCCGGCTGGAGAATGTCGTAGACATCGTCCTCGATCATCGTGCGGAACTCGTGCAGTCCCCGGTTGTTCTCGCCGCCCGCGATGAGGATGTCCACCGCCGCGCAGAGCCGCCTGAGGCCGGCGAAGTCGTAGCGGTCGAGCGGTTCCTCCAGCCAGTAGACGCCGAGCCGTTCCAGCTCGCGCGCCGTCTGCACCGCCCGCTCGTACGTCCAGACCGGGCCCTCCTCCGGTTGCGGCGTGCCCGGCTGCTGCGCCTGATTCGCGTCGGCCAGGATGACGAAGTCGTCGCCCATCGCGCGGCGCACCCCCTCGACCTGCGCGATGTCTTCCTCCATCGTCCAGTCGTGCAGGCGCAGTTTCATCGCCCGCCATCCGGCGTCCCGCGCCCGTTGCGCGTCCTCGCCCCGCCGCTCGCCGGAACGCGTCTCGATGCAACTGGCGTAGGCGGGCACGCGCTCCCGATAGGCGCCCCAGAGCCGGAACAATGGCTGCCCGACCGCCTTGCCGATGATGTCCCAGAGGGCGATCTCCACACCCCACGCACCGCCCGCGTTGCGGAAGACGCGCGCGTGCTGCTCGAGTGCGAACGGGTCTTTGCCGACGAGCATCGGCTTGAGAATCTCCGTCACCTTCGGCAGGTCGTGTGGCGATGCCGCGCCCCAGCCGATGATCCCCTCATCGGTCGTCACCTTGATGAGGCCGGAGCCGAGGCCCGTCCACGTCCCGCCCGGCGTCCACGCGGGCCGCAACGTCTCGGAAAACGGCGGGCTTTGCAGCCGGATCGCTTCGATATCGGTGATCTTCATCGCGTATCGCTCCCCTCAGGGCATTCGTATCGGTGGCGTAGGCTTTCGGCCTGCGTCCCTGATCGCAAGAGAACGTGTGCGAGAGAGACGCAGGCTGGAAAGCCTACGCTACCCCGTCACATCTCCGTGGCGGTCAGTATAGCCGCATCGCCCCCGTTCTGGAGAGCATACGGAGTCCGTTCGCCTCTCCAGCGCCGTACGAAATTCAATCATGCCATGACCGTTTGGTGATGGCTCCGTATGAGAGCGTGATTTGGATTTGCTGAACAGCCTCGCATGGTCCCCCCTTTGCGCCGCTTCCGTAAGATTGGTATCGTAACAACGTCTCGCGGCGGTTATGGCACGCTGCCGATTGTCCATGGAAGGATGTCTCGTTGTCCCTGTCGCGTCGTCGCCCCATCGCGCGCATACTCTCCCGCGTCCCTCTCCTCCCCCGGTCCGCCAACCTGCTCGCCCTCTTCGGCTATATCGCGCTCACCCTGGTATGGCTGCGGCCGCTCCCGTGGCGCGCGGCGACGCATCTCACCGCCCCGATCGGCGACCCCGCGCTGACGGCCTGGCGACTGGCGTGGCCGGTCGAATGGCTCATCCGGCGCCCCGCACCCCTCCTCGCCACGACGATCGCCTACCCGACCGCCGGCGTGCTGGCGCGCGACGAACTCACCCTCGGCGGTTCGGTGGTCGCGGCCCCGTTCTACCTGCTCACGCACAACCCGGTGCTCGCCTATAACGTGACGCTGCTCGCGGCGTTCATCTTCACCGGGTATTGCACCTATCTCCTCGCCGCGACGTGGACCGCCATGCCCTCGGCGGGCTTCCTCGCCGGGTGTATCGTCGCGTTCGCGCCGTGCCGCATGGCGCAGGTCGGCCACCTGGGCCTCCTCAACTTCGGCTGGACACCCCTCGCCTTGCTGAGCATCGAGCGGCTCCTGGCGACCGGCAGGACGCGCTGGGCGGCGCTGATCGCCCTCGCGGCGGTCATGCAGGTGCTGTCGGCGGGCTACTACGCGTACGTGCTCGCGCTGGCGGTCGCGCTCTATCTCGCCGCTATCGCCGCCTTCGTCCGCCCTCTCCCGCCCCGGCGCAGCTTCCGGTCTCATCGGTGACGGAACTGGCCGCGCTTCTGCTCGTCCTGCCGCTGCTCGCGCCGTTCGCGCGGGGCGCGGCGCAGGAGCATTTCCGCCGCCCCTGCAGGAGGTGGCATTCTGGTCGGCACGCCCCCAATCGTACCTCGCGGCCACACCGGATAATCTGCTCTAGGCGGTCTGGCCGGCGGGCCGTCTGGACAATTGGACGAACGAGGCGTATCTCTTCCCCGGAATCGTGCCCCTCCTGCTCGCCGGTCTCGGTGTCGTCCGCGGCAGTGTCCGGCGGCGCTGGCTCGCCGCCGCGTTCGCGGCGGCCACCTTCCTCCTCTCGCTCGGCCCCGCGCTGCATCTCGCGCAACGCGATCGTGGACGTTTCCCGTTGCCCTACCGCGCCGCCTACGCCTACCTCCCCGGCGTCTCGGCCCTGCGCGCGCCGCTGCGGATCGCGCCGCTGCTCATGCTGGGGATCGCGCTCCTTGCGGCATGCGGCGTCCGCTGGCTGCGCGACCGGGCGACGGGCGACGGACGGCGCGGGGGTGCGCTCCCCCGCCTCCTCGCGCCGGCGCTGACCGCCTGCGTCCTGGCGGAGTTCCTCACGGCGCCCCTCGCGACGGTGGCCGTCGCCGATGGCGCGCACCCATCCCCGGCGCAGACCTGGCTTGCGGCCCAGCCGCCCGCAGTCGTGTGCGAGTTGCCGGACCCGTCGCGCGCGGATAGCGTATTGCGGGCGACGGGCTGGCACGATCGATACATCAACGGGGCACTCGAGATCCGTCCACCCGCCGAGCGCGAGCTCCTCCGCCTGCTCAATCGGTTCGGGCGCACCCCTGCGGAACCGCGGACGGGCTCCGTGCGCTGCAAATGCTCGGAGTCGACTATCTCGCCCTCTACCCCTCCGCCTTCTCCCCCGAGCGGTGGGCGATCGTGAAAGCCAGCGTGCAGGATGCACCGGACGATGTGACGTACCGCACGACACAGGGCGACACCGAAATCCACCAGTTCCGGCCCGCGCGGCAGCGGTATGCGGACCTACTCACCGCTATCCCGGAGGGGAGCCACGTCTTCGTGTCGGCGTGGCCAGGCGATGGGACCCGGTAGTCGAGAAGGCCCTCATGATGCGACTGCTGGCCGACCGCGCGATCATGTCGACCCTGCATACAGGATGGTCGCCGGCCCCCGCCGCACCCAACCCGCGCGTCGCCCCCGAGTTCGGGGTCTTCTACCGCGCGGAGGCCCCCTCGGCAGGATGGGACGTAAGCAACCCGGTGTGGGGCGACCGCGATATCATCATTTACCGGGCACGGTAGCGGCGCAGGGAACAATCCACTCCGTCGCGCACCCGATTCGGAATGGGGACGTGCATGCGCCGTACAGCCTCCCGCGTGGTCATTTGGCAGGAAGGTGCCGCGTCAGGCATCCCCATTCGGCCTCAGATAGGTCGGTCGGATAGATCTCAGTCATGCGTCGCAGTGTATCGGATCGCCGTTATCCCCGCATTCCAAAACACGCTCCGAGAGGGGTTTGGGGTGAGGCTCGGTCAGGCGCGTTGCTGCTCGACGGGAACTTCGGCCTTGCCGATCGCTTCTTCGCGTTCTTCTTCGAGTCCATCGGCGAGGGTGGTGGCGACATTCGCGGCTTCAACGGCGGAGACACCCTCGGTCTCCGCAAGGTAGCGCGCCTCGACCCGCTCCTCATGCGCCCGCTCCTCCGGTTCGCCGCTCTGTTCGCCGGGCAAGGCGATGCGCAACTCCTCGACCGTCGCGCGGATACCGGCCGCGATGGGCAGGGCAAGCAGCGCGCCGATGATGCCGAACAGTTTGGCGCCCGCGAGGAGCGCAATCGTCACCGCCACGGGCGAGAGCCGCAACGTCTTGCCGTAGACGCGAGGGATGATGAGGCGGCTCTCCAACTCCTCGTAGAGCACGAGCGCGACGAGCACGATGAGTGCTGCCGGCACTCCCTTGGAGAGCGCGAAGAGCACCGGGGCGGCGGTCGCCAATACCGGGCCGATGTACGGGATAAGGTCGGCGAATCCGGCAAGGATGGCCAGGATCAGGGCGTTCGGGACGTGCAGCACGAGCAGTAGCACGTAGGTGAACCCGCCGATCAGCGCGGAGGTGAGCGCCTGCCCGCGCATGTAGCCGCCGACGATGGTCTCGAACGCGAGCATCAGTCGCGCCGTGCGGACGTGATACTGGCGCGGGATGAGGGCATAGAGGAAGCCGCGCACCCGCTCGCGGTCCGCGATTAAATAGAAGGCGAGCGCGATCGTTGTCACCAGATAGGCGACAAACTCGAAGGCAGATTGCGCGTAGGAGAGCGCCGAGCGGCCAAGCGGCGCGAGGAACTGGCTCGGTTGCGCGTTCCGAATGGCATCGGCGTGGTTCGCCAGCGCCGGTATGCGGGCAATGTAATCTGCCGCCCGCTGCTGGATTTGCGGCGCATCCTTAATCACTTGCCGCCCCTCGCTCACCATCGCCGGGATGACGAGGAAGCCGAAGCCGATCACGACGAAGAGGAGCAGGATGAGCACCGTCAGTAGCGCGATGCCGCGTTTCGCACCGTGCTTCTCCAGCCAGTCCACGAGCGGGCTGAGCGTCCCGGCGAGGATGAGCGCGATGGTGATGATGAGAAAGACCTGCCAGACCTTCGCCAGCATCCAGAGCGCCACAACGATACCGACGCCGACCGCGACGAGCGTCAGCCCCGTGCGCGGCGGGATGACGACCCGCACCGTGCGCCCGCGCGACGCTCTGCTCTCAGTCGTGACGGCCATGGCACCCTCCGCAGCAGGTGGCGTGGGCCACCCCGATCCGGCATCACCAGGCTTGCGGGCAGACAAAAACGATACACAGAAATCCGCGATTCCACTCTCGCCCATGCATCTCCTATGCCAACAGCCTAAACAATAGCCAATAGATACGAGACAACGCGAACGTACGCTCCCAGAATGGGAGAAGATGACGACAGCGCGATGGCGAACCGCAACGGGACCTTTCTCAGATGCGGTACGTTCTTGCGCCGATCGCCTGCGATTTCTACCGCCCGCTGGATTGCAACGCGAACACCCCGCCGCGGACAACGCCCTCCGTGCCGACAGTTCAGCCGGTCGGCTCGGTGCAGCGGTCTCCGGCGGCGCGAGTCTCTTCGCTGACCCCGCGCCGCAGCACAACGTCCCCTCGGCCTTGCTCATCGCTCATCGCTCGTCGCGAGTAGCATTGCGGCAACGAACCCGCGAATCACTCGCGCGGGAATTGGCCCACCTACGGCACCACGAGCAGGGTCGTCGTCATCGCGGCAGAAGGTGTTGCTGCCGGTAGCGAGGGCGTCCCGTTGGTCACCGTGTAGGTGCCGGGCGTAGTGAGATTGACCGAGACCGTCCTCGTATCGCCGGGATCGACGGTTTCCAGGTGGATCACCTGGCTGCCGAGGTTGAGTTGATAGGTATGCTGGAGCGTTGCGCTCGTGTTGGTGATGGCCAGGATGACCATCCCCGCCTTGATCGTCTTGACATCCTGCTTGATCCCGCCGTCGCTTTGCGTCACGGTGATCGTGATCTTCGCTGTTGCGGTCCCCGTCGCGCTCGTGGTCGTCTGTGTGGCTGCCTGATCTTTCGCGGTCTGCGTTTGGGCGGCCCTGGTGCCGCTGGCGGCCCCTGCGGCGGCGGTGCTATTCGCGGTCTGCGTGGCCGCCTGATCTTTCGCGGTCTGCGATTGCGCGGCTACGTTCGCGTTGGAGATGGAGGCGAGCGCGGTGCTATTGCCGCTAGCGATCGACGCCTGCGCCGTATTTTGCCCGCTGGCAATGGACGCCTGCACCGTGCTCTGACCATTGATCGCGGCGGCCTGAGCGGTGCTCTGACCGCTCATGACAGACGCCTGGGCGGTGATGTTTTGTTTTGCGCTGGCGGTCTGTTCATCTTTGCTCGCCTTATCGAGGGCGGTTTGGGCCGTTGCCGTTGACCCCGCAGTGACCGTCTGCACCTGGCTTGCCGCCGTGCTCGACCGGGATTGTGCCGCCACCGTCCCCGCCGAGACCGTACTGGCCGCATCGTTCTTTGCCGTCGTCGTGCCCGCAAGGGTGGTCGCTTCCAATTCCGTCGTGAAGACGGCGTCTGATTTCGCCTGCTGGCCGCCTTTGTTGATGGCGATCACCGTGAAGACCGTGTTGCCGTCGATCATATACGGCTGCGACCCGGTAATTGGCTTATTGGGATCGGTGAGACCCGTGCTCAGCATAATCGTCACACTGTCGGCGTTATGTGCCGCCCACTGCACCGTAACGGTGGCGCCGGGCAAGGCGACATGTTTATCGAGCGTGACCGAATCGACAATGGGGCCGGGGATGGGCGTCGGCGTCGGTTGCACGGACGTAACCGTCGCGCTGTTGCTGCGCGTAAACAAGGGGAGCCAGCGGCTATGGGCAACCGCCTCGACCTTCCCGGTGAAGGCTTTCTCGAAGTTCCTGCCGCCGAGATTGGCGTCCAGGCCCTTCGCGCCGATATCGCGCCCATCCTGTGAGAGGTCGATCGTGCTGGCGTTCTGCGCCTTCCAAATCACCATCATCGGTTGCCCGGCAACCGGCGACGCGGGGATGGTATAGAGCGTGACCTTCGGCGGGAGGAAGAGGAAGATAAAGGCGATTGGCAAGAGGACGATAGCGAGCGGGGCGAGCATCCACCACGCCAGTACGCGCGGCTGCACCCACTCGGCGCGCACGGGCGGGGGCGGCTGCCCCACTGTCGGCGTCGCCTCGACGATGAAGGGACGCGCCTGCGCGCGCCCGAACCAGCGGCGCGGCGCACGGACCGAAACGCCGACCGGGGCGGCGGCGCCGGGGTCGATATCGATCGTCTCCGGCGTGAAACGATACGCGATCTTGTTTTCGTCGTCCTTGCCCGCCAACGCATACCGGCCCGTCGCATTGCCGCCGTTGCGGATCGTCGCGGTATACTCCGCCTTCCGGCGACCGGTCACCACGGTGGGATCGATAACGAGACTGCTCGCCGTGTAGGGCAGGATCGTCCAATCGGCCTCCGCACTGCCGGACTCCAGCCGGTTCTCCCGCGACCAGGCGCGGAGCCGCACCGGATATTCGCCGGCGACATACTCCGGCGAGCGCTGGGTGGCGATGGTGAGCGTGACGACCGTATCCGCCCGAGGGATGAGTTGGACTTCCTTCTCCTGGCCCTGCACCCACGCCGCCGGCATCCCCTCGACGCTCACCCGGAAGTGGTCCACCGTCGCGCCGAAGTTCGCCACTTTCACGCGCACGAGCGCCGTCTCACCGGGCGTAATTTGCAGCGTCTTCCCTTCCTCAACGACCACGCGGATGCGACCGCTGTCGCCGACGGGCGCGGGGGAAGCGGGCGATGGCGTGTAGGCGGCGGGCGGCGGCTCCGGCGGCACGAAGACCGGCGCCGCCAGGGCCGGCGTCACCGGGGGCACGGGCGGCGGGGCGGGGAGCGACCGGGTCTGCGACACCGCCTGCCCGTTCGATGGCTGGATATAGAGCCAGAACGGACCGGCACGCAGCCACTCGTCGCCCGTCCACACCTTCGGCATCTGCGGCGTCAGCCGGAGATCGCCGAGGTAGGTGCCGTTCGCCGCGCCGAGATCGGTGACGGTCACCTGCTTGCCGTCCCAATCCACCCGGAGATGCGCGCGGGAGACCAGCGGGTCGGCGAGTACGACGACGTTGTCCGCTGACCGCCCGAGCGTCACGCCGCGCGTGCTGATCGCGAGCATGTTTTGCTGCTGCCCGTTTTGATCGAGCACAAAGAGGCGGGGCAGCGACGACCCGCGCCCGACGTGCGGTGCGGGCGGCGGGATAGGAGCCGTGGTGTGCGGCAGCTGAACGGTCTGCCGCACCGGGCTGGGCGCCCGCGCCGGTGCGGAGAGGCCGAGTTCGTCCATTACCTCCTGCAACGCGGTCGACAGTTCGGTCGCCGTCGCGAAGCGGTCGCCGGGCCGCTTGGCGAGGCAGCGCAAGATGATCTCGTTCAGGGCGATCGGCAGATCCGGGCGCACCGTGCCGCGGCGAGAGCGGCGCGACGGACATGTGCTTGTACACGGCGTCGGTGACCGTCTTGATCTCGAACGGCAGGTAGCCCGTCGTCACCTCGTAGAGCACGATGCCGAGCGAGTAGAGATCGCTGCGACCGTCGAGTTCCAGCCCCTCGCACTGCTCCGGCGACATATAGGCGGGGCTGCCCATCGTCACGCCCGACCGGGTCGCCACGCCGCCCTCGACGAGGCGGGCGAGGCCGAAATCGGCGATCTTCACCGTGTACGCGTGGCCGGCGCCCGCGTGGGCGCCGGCCTCGCCGAGCAGCAGATTGTCCGGCTTGATATCGCGGTGGATCATGCCACGGCTATGCGCGAAGGCGAGCCCGTTGGCCGCTTGCTGGACGAGATCGACCCCGAGCGGCGAGGGGGAGCGGCGTCGCACCGCCCGATTGCTGAAGCAGCGTGCGCACCGATCCCGCCTCGATGTATTCCATCACCAGATAGAGCAGGCCGCCCTGCTCCTGCTCGGTGAAGTCGTGGATGGCGATGATATTCGGGTGGCTCAGTTGGGCGGCGGCCTTCGCCTCCTGCTTGAAGCGCTCCTGGAACCTCGCATCGGCGGCGAGGTTCGCGTGCATCACCTTGATCGCGGCGGGGCGATTGAGATTCACATGCACCGCGCGGTAGACCTGCGCCATGCCGCCCGAGCCGATGAGCGCCTCGACGCGGTAGTTGCCGATTGTCTGGCCGATCAAGTCGCTCATGTGCGGAACTCCAGCCGGTACCCCGCGTGCGCCGGCTTATGGGCGACGATCAGTTGCTCCACCAACCGGCGGTCCACGTCGTCACGGCGCGAAGCCGCCACCGTGACGCGGAAGACGAACGGCTCGCCCGCCATTTCCTCGATCTCCGGCGACAGGCCCGTGCAGACCTCGATCATCTGCCGCATTCCGTCCGTCGTCCCGCGCGCACGGTATAATTCCGTCGCGCGCTCGACGAGCAGGCGTTTGCGGCTCTCCGGCCACTCGTCGTCGAGCGAGAGCGCCAGCCAGCCGGCCAGCCAGGCGAGAAATGGCTCCGGGCAGGTGCGCGGGTCGAAATACATCGCGATCTGGTCCTGCCGCTGCTCCAGCGGCTCCCACATCGACTCGAAGATGAGCAGGAAGCGCCCGATGAAATCGCTCTCCTGGTAGATGATCGGCAAATCCCGCACATAGGCGCTCAAGGGGCCTTTCGCGCGCGGGGCCGGATGGCGGGGGCGCGCTGCCGACCGCGCCGGACCGACCGCGCTCGGCATCGCGTCCAGCGGGACGACGGGCGCGGCGGCGAGGGACGCCTCGGCGGGCTGGGCGGCGTCCGGCGTCCGATAGAGGAGCAGATACGGCCCGATCTGCACGACCGAACCGGGCAGCAGGAGATGGGGCTCGTGCGCGAGCAGCCGCACGCCATCGACATATGTCCCGTTCGGGGTGCCGACATCGACCAGAATAACGCCGCTCGATTCCAGCCGAATCTCCGCGTGCTGCCGGGAGACGCGCGTCTCCGGCAAGACGATGCTGTTGCCCAGATCGCGCCCGATGGTGAGCACGGGCGTGTTCAGCGAGACGGTCTGGACGATCGTCTCGCCGAGCTGGACGATCAATTGGCCGAGCGTCATCGACACCGCATCCCCACAATCCGCAGTCTAGCGCCGCCATTCCACCGTGTGCCGGTCCGAGCAGATCACCGCGTCGGGCGCAATCGGCAGGAGGGTATCGACCGGGCGGTCCGCGCCCGTGCTCCCCATATCGCGCACGCCGAGCTGGACATCCTCGACCGACTCGACGCCCGGCACCCGCAGGAGCAATCCGTAGATTTCCGAGATATGGAGCGCGCGGCCGAACGGCCACCCCTGCCCATCCGCCCCGCCGCAGATGGGGTTGAGGAAACGATAGAGCGCCTGCCTCCGCCCGCGCGATCACCTGCGGCGGGGCTGCTCCGCTCCGCGATGCGCAACGTCGTCCGCACCGAGACCCAGTGATAGCGCGGCGCCCGCACTTCGAGCGTCGTGCCGAGCAGTCGCCGCTCGTTGAGAAAAGCGCGGACGGACTCGCGCAATTCGGCGGAGAGCGTCAACTGATCGGCGGGGATACGCCCGTCCTCCGCGGCGGCGCGCGGCAGCACGAGCACGGTGACGTGCCCCGGCGCGGGTTCCCCCTGCCCGCCCGGTTGCGCGCCCGGCGCGAGGCAGCGGGCGCGCGCTACGCCGGCGTCCTGCTGCGCCAAGAACTCGTAGTCGTCGGCGGTCACCGCGCGCGTGCGGGTGCGCAGTTCGAGCGGGGCGCGCAGCTTTGCGTGCTCCAGGCTCTCCGCGTCGCGGCCGCCGAAGGCCGCCTCCCAATTCATCGTGCGGGTGATGTAGGGGATGGAGGATTTCACTACGGTGAGCGCGCGCGCGGGGATATTCCCGATCACGCCCCCGCCATACTGATAGCGGGTGAAGCGCAGGGCGCTCCCTTTTTCCGGCACCGCGCCGAACGCATAGACCTCGCCGTCCGGTTGCAGGAGCGACGGCCCGAGGGTGATCGTCCCGTCCAGATCATCGAGGGTGAAGCAGCAGTCATCGCGGTGGCACTCCGCGAAGTCGCGCACCTCGCGCCATTGTTGCGGTTCACCGTGCGGCGGCTCGACGGTCAATGTCTCTTCCTCGCCCCGCGCCAGTACCGGTGTATGGAGTAGGCGGAAGGCTTGCCCCGGCCTGCCGTCGCTCTGGCCGAGCGCTTCATCCCGGACGGTGACCACGTTGCGCGCGTACGTCGTGCCGCCGCGCGACTCGACGGTCATCTGCTGCAGATCGGGCGAGACCGCGTACGGTTGCGTGCCTGCCTGCGCGCCAGTCAACTGGCAGCGCAACCAATACGCATTCAGGCCGTCCCACTCCTCCCGCGCCATCGCGGGGGTGCGCAGGATGATCTCGCCCGGTTGATTGAAGCCCAGCGTCCCGTCATGCTCCCGCACGCATGGCGCCCAGCCCGTCTGGCGGCCTTGCCAGACTTGCCATTCCAGCGGCGGATCGGCGGGGTCCACCCCGGCGCCGCCCGCCTGCTCCCAGTTCATGATGAGGGCGAGGACGTGATTGCTATGGTCGGCCTTGAACGCGACGTAGAAAGAATCGCCCGGCGCCAGCGACGGCGGGAAGATCGGCACGCGATCGCCGGGGAGCAGGCGCTGGAGATCGATCGGCGTCCACGACCGGCCGGGCGTGCGCCGCCGGAGAATGTGCCCGCGATCTCCGCGGGGCGGATCGTCAGGTCCTCCTCCGTCGTGAAGACGATCGCCTCGCTCGTCTCGGTACGCACGGTGGCGACCTCGGTATCCGCCGGGATGGTGATCTCGCCGAGATGGGTCGCGGAGAGGGAGAGATAGAAGGTGACGGCGGCGCGGGCGGCGCGCGGCTGCCCCAGTTGCACCCCGATCAGGTTCAGCAGGGTAAGATAGACCTTATCGGGCACCTGGTTGACGCGATAGAGCAGCATATCCGTCATCCAGGCGAACAGTTCGATCAGCGTCACGCCGGGGTCGCTGACGTTGTGATCCGTCCATTCCGGGCAATACTGCGGGATCAGCAGCTTCGCCTCATCGACGATGCTCTGAAACTGGCGCTGGTCGAGCTTGGGCGTCGGCAAAGGCATCGGCGCAATCCTTATTCTTCCACGCTGGGTGGGGTTTCTTCCGGGATGCGATAGAACGGGTAGACGAGCGTTCGGCGGTCGTAGGTCGCCTTGATCTCGTAGGAAATCTCGATGAGCAAACGGCCGGGATCGGCCTCGTCCGGCGTGCGCGTCCACCTCCAACAACGTGATGCGCGGCTCCCACATCCCCAGCGCCTCCTCGACGTAGTAGGCGGCCAATCCCGCCGTCGTCGCGTTGTTCGGCGCGAAGATCAGGTCGTGCAGGTTGGAGCCGAACTCCGGGCGCATGACGCGCTGCCCCTTCGGCGTCTCGAGGATGATGCGGATCGCCTCTTCGATATCGAATTTGTGGCGGACGAGCGCGATGCGACCGCGCGCGTCCACCCCGACCGGGAATGCCCAGCCGACGCCGAGGAGATCAGCCATCCGTGCCGCTCCCTTCAGCGCTATATCTTGGTGGTAGCAGGCTTTCCAGCCTGCCCCTCTTAGCGGGGAGGCAGGCTGGAAAGCCTGCTACCACCAAGACGCAGCGATGCCAAGACCGCCACACTGAACCAAGTCGCCACTCAGCCAATGTTCACCGTCCCGACCGCGACGACCTTCCCGACCGGGAGGTCAACGGGGTCATTGCAGGTCAACGCGGTGTCGCCGTTGCGCGCCGCCGGCTTGCCGTTAATCATCACCGTCGGGCTGCCGATGATGATCGTCCCCTGATTGGTCGGCGGCTTGGCGAAGGGACCGCCCTGCGGGATATGCGGGGGCGTGTTCGTCGCCGTGCTCCCGAGTGTCGCGGCGGGCTGACCCATGATGCGCACCGTGCCGCTCAGATTTCCGTTGATGATCCCGTTGAAAGGATTGGGTAACGGCGTCGGCACGGGCACGCCGAGGGCGGCGGGGATGAGGATGATATGGATATCCGTCGCCACAACGTGATCGCCGAGTTTCGCTGCCGGCTGGCCCATGACACACCCCTTTAGTTCAAGTTGATGATCGCGCCCTTGATCGTTACCTGCCCCTGCGCCTCCAGGCTCAGATTGCCCTGCGCCTTCACGCTCGCGTTGCCCTTAACCTCGATAGTGAGCGTATTCGAGGCGGTATCGAGGACGATTTTGTTGCCGTTCTTATCCTGGATCGTGATGCCGCCGCCACCGTCGCTGTCGTCGAGGATAATCGTATGCCCCGCGCGCGAGCGGATGATGCGCTTCTGGACGCGACCATTCGTGATGATCGAATCACTCCTCTCCGGCGGTCCGTCCACGCCGTTCCACAGCCCGCCGAGGACAAAGGGATGATGCACGTCTCCCTGCTCGAAGGCGACCAGCACCTCATCGTTGACCTCCGGCAGGAACTCGATGCCGCGCTCCGCCCCGCCACCGGGCACGACGACCGGCGCCCACGTACTGGCGTGGTCGCTGGAGAGCGCGGGGAATTTCACCTTCACCCGCCCCTGGCCGTCCGGGTCCTGGTTATCCGTGACGACGCCGATCATCATCCCCGCCATCGGCGGGTCGTCACGCGCGGGCGAGAGCAGACTAAACAAGGTCGCCGGATGATGGCCGGAGACATTGAACTCGGTCGTGTATCCCTCTTTGGCATTGAAGTGGTGGGTGGCGCTCGTGACGAGGTAGGTGCCACTGAACCGGTCGCCGACGGCGGTCACATGCACGGAGGCCCCCGCGATGATCGCCGGGTTGCCGCCCGTCGCGCCCTCCGCCTCGATGAAACGTGCCGCCGCATGGTCCGCATGGGCCTGCGCGAGCTGGTCGGCGGTCGCTTGATTGCGCACCGGCCGGTTCGTCACCAGGCCCTGCGCCGGGAGATTGAAGGCCGTGTGCGCGAGTTCGCCGCCGCTCTTGGCCTCGCCGACACTCGGCGCGCCGTGGCCTGTCTGCGCCCGCCCGACGATCTCCCGCTTGGTGGCCGGGTCCCAGCCGCGGACGGTCACATCATCGATCTGCCCGGTGGTCGTCATGCGGGGCGTGAAGGCGCTCAGGGTGGCGCCCCACTCGAGTGGCACCGGCTGCCCGTCCGCGCGGGGCGGCTCGCAGTGCAGCGTCTTACCCTGGACGAAGAGCGTGTAGCCGAGCGCCGCCGCCCGGCCACGGAGGAATTCGAGGTTCGTCTGGTTGTTCTGCAGGACATAGGCATGGACCTGACTGGTTGCGTCCATCTTGACTTGCAGGCCGACTTCCTGGCCGATTTTTCGGACGAGGTCCGCATCGCTCACATTGAGGTACGAGCGCACGAACCGCCCGCGCGCCAGCCGGTGCAGGCGGTCGAAGGCCCGGACGACGACGAGCGGCATACTCGGGCTGAATTCCGGTTCGAGTTCGACGATCTCGCCATCGAAGACCGGCTGCTCCGTCTGGCCGGACTTCGCCGAGATCTGGATCGTCTTGCCCGGCGCGAGGCCGGCGAAGTCCACCCAGTGCAGGTGCGCGTCGTGCAGCACGAGCGTGGCGACATCCGGCAGATGCAGGCTGTTCTCGACCCGCACCTCGGTCAGGTCGTGCATGAACTCCTCGGAGGCGTTCTGGCCGTCGATCTTCACATAAAACTGGCTGAGCAAGTGCGCGGTATCAGCCATTCGGGATCTCCAGCACCATACCGGGCGGTAGGTGGCGCACCTGCACCAACCGGTTCGCCTCGGCGATCCGCTTCCACTGGCTCGCGTCGCCGTACTCTTTGTAGGCGATCCAGGCGAGCGAATCGCCCTCGTTCACCGTCCAGACGCGCTCGCCGCCGTCGCCGCCGGAAGTCGGGTTCTGCTTCGGGAAGAGCTTCGCGTCCTTGATTTGCTGGAACGTTACGTCCACCGTGGCGCGCACGGGCGTGCCGTCGGACAGGAAGAGCGTGAAGTTCTGCTTGAGGCTGGTGATGACCGCGTCGAAGGACCACGCCTTCCCCCACTGGAAGTGGACCTTCGGCGGGCGGCTCTTGTGGGTCTTCGGATCCTTCTTCTTCGGGTCGATCATCATCAAGTCCCAGATGGCGTCCGTGTACTCCTTGCGGACATCCTTCGGCTTCTCGGTGGTGTCGTAGGTGTCGAAGAAGAGTTGCATCGTCAGGGTCGCGGGGTTGCCGCCGCCAAACTCCATCGAGGGGACGTTCGTGCTCTTATTCGGCGCGTTCTTCCACTGATTCTGCTTGGTGAATGCATACTCCTTGGGGTTGAACAGGCATTTGATGGCCGGGCCGCCCGTATCGAGATTCTTGATTTCCGCGTGCTCCAGATTCTTTCGTTGCATGTCGTACCTTCTTCCCTCTCTATCCGAAACTGCGGCGTTCGAGGGCCAGCCGCCGCTTCAGGAGGACATAGACTTGCCGGGCGAGCGCGTCGAGATCGGGCTCCGCATGCGCCGGTGTCTGTGCGTCATGCTGACGATACAGCGGCAGGCTCGGGGGCCGCGCTCTCGCCGTCGCCCTCGCGGCCCTCCTCCGCCAGTTGCGGCAGCGGCGCGACGGGTGCGAACGCGCGGCGCAGCAACCGGCAGCGGCGTGACATTCGCCGGCATCGGAGCGTCGGGTGCGGGCGATGTCAGCCAGCCGGGTAACGGCTCCCACGGCGCGGGCAACCCGCCCCAGGGATCATCCGCCCGGTCGCCCGCGCGGCGTCCCTGCGGCAGACGGCGCTATGGGGGCATCCGCCCGCCTCGAACGGTCTGACGGCGACGAGGGAGGATGCGTCCGGGGCGATGGGGCCGCGTCAGCCGCACGCGCCGCATCGGTGACGCGCGACTCGACCCGCCGCGCCAGCCTTTCTTCATCGGCGAGGGAGGTGGTGTCCTCCATCTCAGGCGCCGCACCAGTGGGGGATTTGAACCGGTCAGCCCGCTCATCCGCACGAGCAATCGGCGGGACGAAGCGCGAATCGCGACGCCGCGCGACATGGGTGAGTTCGTGCGCAATCAGACCGAGGGTCTCCGGCGCGGCGGCGTCATGGCCCGCCCCGAGCACGACCACATTGCCGTCGGTGAGCGCGTCCGCGCGATAGGCGGCGGCGACGGCATCCGCCCGCGCCCCCTCATGCACGGGCACATCGCCCGGATCAATGCCGACCAGCGGTTGAAGGAACCGGCGCGACGCCTCCGGCAATGGCGTCGGCGCGCGCCCCATCCCGCGCGCATCCGGCGGGGCGGCCTCCGTGGGGCGGGCAAACGCGCGACGCGATGACGCACCCTGCACTGGCTGGCCGGGAGCGATCGGGGGGGCGGTTTCCCGCTCCACGGGTGTACTCTCCGCCCGCCTCAACCGCTCAATCCACGCCGCGGGGGAGCGGTCGGCACCAGGGGAGGCGAAAAGTTCCGTGTCCCGTACCCCGTCTGGCCGCACTGCCTGGGCCGCATCCGGCACGAGGCGCACCGGCGCTATCGCTCCATCGTCATTGGATGCTGCAACGGTCGTTGCTTCCGTGTCTTGCTCGATGATGCCGCGCTCCGGCTCGGGCAAGGGCGGTGCCTCGACGCCGATAGGCGGCGGCTCCGGCGGCGCTGTCTCCCGCTCGCTCCCCCTGCCGCCGGGCGGATTATCGAGACTGCTCATTGCCGTTCTCTCCGGCGCCGGCCCTGCCGAATCCGCCTGCGTTTCTCCCGTCTCGACCGGCTCGGCACTTGGCATATGCGCCGACACGGGCGCGACGAAGCGAGGCGACGGCGCAAGGAATGGTGTCGGACGAGCAGATGCCGGAGGGGTTGCGGGCGTCAGGGCGACCGTCTGTTCCGGCTGAGGCGGCGGTGCGCCGGTGAGGCGCGCCAGCCAGGCGGCGGGCGAGCGATCCGTCCCACGCGACCCGAATAAATCCGCAGCGGACGTTTCCCTCGTCGTGACCGGGGAGGGCATGGCCACTGTGGCGGCAGGAACGTCTTCGAGAACCTTCGACTGCGGGCGCTCCGCGACGACATCGGGCTTCACGCTCGCCGTCTCGGCAGCCGGGGATTCACGAACCGGAGTGGCAGGGCGTGCTTCGCTCGCCGGTTGCTCCGGTCGCGCCATCGCCGGTTCGGAGAGCGCCGCAGGTGACGGAATTGGCGCATCGCGCGGCGCCGGTGCGATAGGGGGAGCTTCCCCTCCGTCCGCCCGAATGACCTCACGCCGCTCGCCGGGTCGCTCGCCCGGCAGCGCGGGGGCGGCCATGTCTGGCGGCAGCGCGACGGGAGGAACATCCGTCGGACGCTCATCCGGTTCAATCGTCTCGACCAAGTGGCGGGAGGGAGCGGCAGGCGGTAGCGGAATGACCACATCCCCCGCGTCTGGGGTATCAAGCGTCGCCGCCTGATGCGGTGCGGGCGCGTCCGTGAGGGGCGGCTCAACAGGCGGAGGCGTCGTTGCGCCAACGCGCTCCGGCGTAGGGGCGGCGGGAATCGGTGCAACCGCCGCCATCGGAGGCGGCAGCTCCTGTACGCGCTCCTCGACGCGGCGACCGAGACGCTCGCGCGGCGGCAGCGCCCGTTGCACGGGCGGCGCGATGGCGGCGGCGCGCTCGTCGGGCCGGGCGGGCGCCGCTGTCGCGCTCATCGGCGCTGCGGGTCGCTCCGTACCATCGTGCGCGACGGGATAGGTGTCTGCGAGCGGCGTGCGCGCAGCGGGGGCGGGTGGGGCGTCCTCAATGATAGGGGGCGCCACGGCCCACACGCCCGCGTCGTTCGGAGAACGTTCGGCGTCGCTTGGCGATGCGCCCTCCACCGGTGATGCGGGATCGGCGATCAACCGGGGGCGGAAGACCGTGCGCGCTCGCCCCGCCCGCCGCTCCGATGCGGGTGCGGGCGCGACAAGTTGGGCGAGGAGCGGCCCGCGCAGCAGACGCCGCGCGAGCAGTTGGCGGGAGATCACCCAGCCCGCCAACTCGCGTTGCCCGATTATGCGGTTGTATATCCGTTGTCGCGGCACGCCCCTACCCCACATCCAGCCCTTCATGCGCCAATTCGAGCGTTTCGATCACCATCTGCCCGCCCGTGGCATTGAACTGCGGCCCGACCCACTTGACCGGGTACGCCCGCAGGAGATTCCAGCGCATCAGTTCGTTGCCCCCGGCGTCGAACATGATGATGGAGACATTGCGCCGGTCGATCTTGCCCCGCGCGATGTTCGCGTGCCACTTGAAGAAGTCGTTGGATTTGCTCATGCCCCGTTTCAGCGTCAGGTTGCTCGCCTTCGTGCGCCCCGGCAGACGATGGACAAAGCCGTTGTTGCCCCCTTCCTCGTAATCGAAGAAGGTGGTCTCCACCTGGATGCCGCCGACCTCGGTGAAGACGGCCGCCATGACTTTGTCAACCTGGACATAAAACCGGCAGTTCGGATACGACTCCGGCTCCTTTTGCTTCGGCTTTTGCTGCACCATCGTTCAACGCTCCCCACGCCCGCCGCGTTCGCCTCGGGCGCGCGCCAGGCGCGCCTCGGCCACGGCGAGCCGGTAGACCTTGTCGGCCAATCGCTGCACGTCGATCGCGCCCACCTGCCCGGCGTGCGTCTCGCCCGGCGATGTCGCGGGCCGTCTCGCCATCCTCATGTGCTCCGGCGCGCTCCTCCATCGATTCCCCTCATCGTTCCCGGTTATTCTTCCGTCGATTCCGCCGACAGGTCCAGCGCGAATCGCGCGCCGCACGCGGGGCACTGCGTCTCGATGAGACTCGTGCCGTGATCGTTGATGCGGACATAGAGGTCCTGGAGGTACGAGAAATCGGCGGCGAAGAGCCCCTCGATCACCGCCGCGCCGACCGGGCTGATATCCCCCAGCCGCCGGACGACCCGGCTGAGCAGGAGGATGCTCAGGTACGCCTGATTGGCCTGCACGCGCGGATCGCGCAGGGGCTCGACTTCGTCCAGCGCGGTGGCGAGCCGCATCGTGCCGTGCTGATGGCGATTGCCGCGCTCATCGACGTAGCCGTAGGGGAGCATGAACGCAAATTCTGTCTGCAACATCGTCGCAGTCGCCACAACTCACTCCCCTCCGCACGATGTCGGTCGCCTCCGCGCGCCCGCAAGTCCCGCTACTGCGCGCGCTCGTATCCTTCGTGCGTGATCTCCAATTCCTCGATCGCCGACTTCGTTGTTCGCGGCGTTCGCGCCGGGCCCGCTCAGTTTGCTCGGCCAGGCATTGACGAAATTCCATTTCGCGACGGGTTCGCCCTTCTGGTTGAACATCGTCACGGTGCCGTTCTTGCGCGCGTCGGTCATCTTGCCTTCCTCGACCAGCTTGCGCCACTTCCACATGTCCATCGAGTCGGTGATGCCCCGCTTCAAGCTGATGTTGTTCCATTTCAGGCGGCCGGGGACCTTCTTGATTACCTGCTCGCCCTTCGGGCCGCTCGCCTTGTACTCGACGACCTCGTTCTCGCTGCCGAGGCCCGTGCATTCCCGGAACGCCCCGGTGACCTCACCCTGGAATTCCAGGCCGAACCATGCTGAGACAAGCGGGTCTTTCTGGGTATCTGCCATCGTGCTCTCCTCTTTCGATCAGCGGCCGCGCCGCTCCCTACGCGCCGCCGCCCGAGAACTGCCGGAAGCGGAAGATGACGAACTCGGCGGGCTTGACCGGCGCCAGACCCAACGTCGATGACCAATTGGCCGCGGTCGCGCACATCGGGCGGGTTCAACTCCTCGTCGCACTTGACGAAGAACGCCTCGCCGGGGGTGAGCCCGAAGAGCATCCCGTCGCGCCACGCGCCGGTGAGGAATGCGCCGACATCGCGCCGCACCCGCGCCCAGAGATCGGGGTCGTTCGGCTCGAAGACGACCCATTGGGTGCCGGCCTCGATCGACTTCTCGACATAGTTGAAGAGCCGCCGCACGTTGACGTACCGCCAGGCCGGGTCGCTGCTCAGGGTGCGCGCGCCCCAGACGCGCAGGCCGCGACCGGTGAAGGAGCGGATGCAGTTGACGCCGATCGGATTGAGCGTGTCCTGCTCGCCCTTGGTGATCGGCGTCGCCGCTTCGAGCGCGCCGGTGACGACCTCATTGGCGGGCGCCTTGTGGACGCCGCGCTCGTTGTCGTTGCGCGCCCAGATGCCGGCCATGTGGCCGGATGGCGGCACCGCCATCGGGTGGCCGTCCGGCCCGGCGACTTTGATCCAGGGGTAGTAGAGCACGGCGTACTTGGAGTCGTAGTTCGTCTCGCGCTCGCGCCACGCCTTGACCTCTTGCGGCGAGAGGTCGGGCAGCGGATCGAGAATGGCCATCCGGTCGCCCATCCGCTCGCAGTGCGCGATCATCGCCAGTTGCACGGCCTTGACGCCGTCCCGGTCGATCGCGCCCGCCTGGTACGCGCCCATCAAGTCCGGGCAGCAGACCATCGTCACATCCTCGAAGATCTCCAGCCCCTCCATGCCGCTGCGGTCCGACACATCGCCGGTGAAGCTGGCGGGCTGCACGGTCGGCACGATGGCGGTCTGCTGCACCTTGAGGACATAGCGTGCCCAGTTCCGGCATCCGCTCGACGATCGTGCCCGTGCCCTGCTCCTCGACGAGCGTGACCCGCTGGCTCGTCTGATTGACGGTATCGACGACGTACTTCCCGCCCCGCTTGCCGAGGCTGACGTTCTCGTAGAGTTCGGGTTCCGCCGTCCCCATCCGCACGCGCAACGTGAAGGTGCCATCGACCGGGGGATCGGCCGTCGGCGGCAGGACATCGACCTCGATATCCTGCACCGGCGCGCCCTTCGCGCTGACGGTCAGCGAGGGGATCGCCTTCGACGACTGGCTCGGCAGATGCAACGGCTCGATGGCGATCGTGCCGTCCTTCCGGCCGTTCGAGGATTCGGGGACGACCCGCGTCACGTAGCAGCGGCCGCCGCCATTGAGGAAATAGCCGTAGACGGCGTGCGACATGAACGCGCCCGGCAGGTGCGGGTTGAGTTTCCCTCCCTCCTCGACGCTGCCGAATGTCTCGACGTACTGCGACCAATTGGTGACGAGCGACGGATAATTCGCCGGGCCGGCCGGCGCGAAACCGACGAACGCGGCGCAGGCCGTGCCGACCCCTTCGATCGGGCGCGGGCCGCTATCCACTTCCTGGATATAGACACCGGGAGACAAATACTCGGGCATACCCCACTCCTCTCGGCTGAGCCGATCACGCACCGCGCACCCATTGCGCCCGGCTATAACCCCGCTCTCCGCCGCGCGGAGAGCGGACCGAACCGCATCATCGCGAATCTCTGCATCCAAGTGGACCAGATGCCTCACACAGCGGCATCACACGAATCACCATCGATAAACGATCGGCGTATCACGCGAGGAAAATGTCGTAACTCTCCGAAGGCACACTGAAGACGGCGACCCGGGCCCGCCCGTCCGGGCGCAACGCCCGGAGCCGAAGGGGGCCGACCGGGACGTGGCGGAGCGTGAACTGCCCCTCGACATTGGTGATGACACCCGCCGCCGCGCTCCCCTCGATCTCCACCGTCACCCCGGCGAGGGGTACGCCCTCGCCGTCCCGCACGACGCCGCCGATCTGCGTGTCCGAGTCCGCCTCCGCCCCCGCTCCCTGGCCGACGCGCAACGTGCGCGTCAGCACGAGCGGCGCCGAAATCGCGCGGTCGAGATCGACCGGCAGCGTGATGACGCAGCAGAAAGCCGGATGGGGCTCCGCACCGAGCGCGCTCCAGACATCGAGCACATTCAGGCTATCGTCCGGCTGGGCGACACGCGTCATGATCGGCACGTCGTACTGCTGGAGTTCGTCGGGGAGCAGCACGGCGGGGAGTTCGGGGGATTTCATCAGCGTCACCATCGCGCGCCAGAATAACTGCTGCTCGTCCTCGCTCGCCGTCGCGTGGCCGCTCACCATGTACCGCACGTCCATCCGGCGCGGCGGCAGGCGCTTCTCCGCGCGGCCATTGACGCGCGTGGATTGGAAGGCGGTCTGGCGCAGATCAGTATTCTCGCGCACATCGAGCAGGAGGAGATTGAGCGTCGGTCGGGTCAGCCGGCCCGCCCACTCTTTGGTCGGTGCGGTGAAGGTGATATCAACGTCGAGCGGGCTGATCTGCCCTTCCTCGAACAGCAGTTGCCGCACCGCACTATGCAACAAGGGAAGCATCACCGGACCTCCAATGACGAGCGGTCCATCGCCCTCCCGCCCCCGCACGCGTCAGAGTGGCGACGGCTACGCCCCACTCCCACGAAGCCCCTTGATGCCCTTAATCTTCTCCTTGAGCACCCCATCCCATGCCCCCTTGAACTCGGAGGGATCGTTGCCGTGGAGCATCGCATCCGCCGTGCTGTAGGCGACGTCATCAATCTCCGTGAAGGTGTACGACGTTTCGTCGATGTCATTGGATTCGTACCAATGCCCGCTCTCGATCTCGAGCGTCGCACGGACGACCTTCGGCAGTTGGGAGTCGTACGGTTCCTTCTGTTGCGCTTTCAGGGCTGAATCGAGGCTGCCCGCGACGCGCTCCGGCTTCGGGGCATTCGTCTTCAGGTTCCAACTGGGGTCGATTTCCTTGACGGAGTAGGTGCCCTTTTCGTCGCGGTAGATACGGCAACTGAGATACATCGTCCCGTTCTTGTAGTTCCCGGCGGTGAGCGGCCCGACCTGTTCCCCACCGATAACGGCGAAGGAATCCGTGAACTTCTCCTGGAAGACCGGAGCGGGTTGCTTTTCGACGTCCGCGCGCATCTTCTTCTGGCTATCCTCCAGCTTCTTGAGCAACTCCGCAGCAGCGCCGGAGGGAGGGCTATTCACGTCAGTCTTCGCATCACTGTTGGTCGCCAATTGGGCGTACGCAGTCTGCGCGGGGCGTTGCTGTTTATCGAGGGCATCGAGCGTACCCGCCCGCGCCGGACCGATGCTGTTTATCGCCTTAATGATGAACTGGGCGATTTTGACTTCGCCCTCGGCCTTCTCGACGCGCTCGTGCTCCTCCACCAGGGAGGTGATGACTTCCTTCGCCATCTTGATTGACGCCATGATTGCCTCGCCCTCCGGCTCAAGACCTTTCGCGAGACCTTCAAGGAAGAGGTCGAGACTCGCCTTCGCGACGCCCTTCATCGCGGCATTGAGATATTGTGACTCGGCCTCCTGCTCCGAGGAGAAGGACATCGACGTCGAGAAACTGAGCAGGCCGTCCCGGTAGTTGTCCCAGAAGAGGCCGAGCGAGTCCTTCACATGGCCGAACTGCGTCCCGATGAACATCGCGGGCGTCGTGCCCGGCGGCAGGCTGAGGATCAATTCCGGCGGGAAACTCACGGTTGTCGGTGCCCGCTGGATGCCGACTGCGGCGCCCGGCGCAGCCTCCGCCCCCGCACCCTGCGCATTGGTTGGCGCCGCAGGGGCCGCCGTGACCGCCTGCGCGGTGGCGGCCGCTTCGCGCTCGTGGCCGTCGTCCGCCGGCCCGACCGTCATCGGGCCCGTGAATTTCCGCCGTTCCTTGCTGCGCGACATGCGTCAACTCGTGCGCGAGCAATTGCTGGCCGCTGTTGCTCCCCGGTTCATACGCGCCCGCCTCGAAGAAAATATCGCCGCCGACCGTGAATGCCCGCGCGCCGAGATGCTGGTTCAGCGTGTCGGATTCAGTCCCGGTATGGATGCGGACATTGCTGAAATCGTGGCCGAGTTGCCCCTCCATCCGCGCCTGCGTGCCGCCGTCGAGCGGCGCGCCGTTGCCGCGATTGGCCGCGATTCGCTCCGCCACCGCAGCGCTGACCGGCCCGCCCGCCGCGCCGATCGGCGTCACCGCCCGCGCCTCGGTCTCTTCCTCCTGGTTCAGCGCCGGCTCGCGCCGGATCTGCGACGGGGCCGATCGCTTCCGTGGGGTGATGAATCGCTCAGTCATCTCAGCACACCGTTCCTTTCCGGTCATCCCCATCGCCCCGCTATCGGGGCGGGACATAAACAGGCTCAATGCCAGCCGTCGATCTCCGATCCCGTCAGCGGCTTCTCCAACTTGGCATACTCGGTACGCGCCGCCTGGAGCAGATGGCGCATCCGCACCGGCTCATCGGCGTCGGCGGCAAGGAAGGCGGCATTGACCGCGATGTTGCGGATATTCCCCCCCGCGATGTTCAGTTGCGCCAGCGGCTCGATCGCCAGCCCATCGGTCGGCGTGGCGGGCGGGAAGACGCGCCGCCAGATTTCGGCACGCTGGGCGGCATCGGGGAAAGGGAACGGCACGACGAAGCGGATGCGCCGCAGGAACGCGGTGTCCAGCGCGCTCTTCAGGTTGGTCGTCAGAATCGCCAGGCCGCGATACATCTCCATACGCTGCAAGAGGTAACTGACTTCAATATTCGCGTAGCGGTCGTGGCTGTCCTTCACCTCGCTCCGCTTGCCGAAGAGCGCGTCCGCCTCGTCGAAGAGCAGGATCGCCCCGCCCGCCTCCGCCGCGTCGAAGACCCGCCGCAGGTTCTTCTCCGTCTCGCCGATGTACTTGCTCACGACGGAGGAGAGGTCGATGCGGTAGCAATCGAGATGCAGTTCGTTCGCCAGCACCTCCGCCGCCATCGTCTTGCCGGTGCCGCTCGCCCCCGCGAAGAGCGCGCTGACGCCGAGGCCGCGCGCCCCTTTGCCCGCGAACCCCCACTGCTGGTAGACCGTGGCACGCTGCCGCACATGCACGGCAATCTCGCGCAGGATGCCGCGCTGCGCCTCCGGCAGCACGAGATCGTCCCAGCGCGCCGGGGAGACGATACGCTGCGCGAGATCGTCCAGCCGCGCGCGAGACTGGACGCGGCACGCCTCCCAGAGGATCGCGGGCACCCGCTCGTCCGGCTCGCCGCGCGCCATCGCGCTCGCGCTGGCGATCTCCGCCGCGCCGAGGCTGAACTGCGAGAGCAGCGCGCCCAGATGGCCGTTCAGACGCGGGGCGGCGGCTCCCAGCGCGGCGCGCCACAGTGCGTCCTGCTCCTCGGTGTCGGGGCGGTCGACATCGAGGGTGACGACCGGGCGCTGCCGCGTGCGCTGCCGGTCCCGGCTGCCGACGATCACCGGCCCGCGCATCTGATCGATGAAGCGCGCGACGGCGCCCGCCCGCAGGCCGTCCGCGTCATCCATCTCCTCGCAATCGAGAAAGACGGCACACGGTTCCAGCAACGCCTCGCGCTCCCAGAGCCGGACGAGCACGTCGAGTTCACCGGGAGCGATCGGGATCGCGTCGGCGGCCATGACGAGCGGCTCGCGGTCCGACGCAGCGCAGGCCGTCGCGGCGATGCCGCGCTTGCTCATCGCGTCGCTGCCACAGAGTTGGATGACGGGCGAGGCATCGCCGCCCTCGACGCCGCTCCAGATGGCGACGATGCGTCCCGACGCCGCCTGATGCGACGGGACGAGATCGCCGGCGGGGGGCAGCGGCTCGATCAGGCCGGCGAGGCGCGCGTCGCGGTGGCGGACGCCGACCAGATAATTCATGACGCGCTCGTCGATGCGGAGCGGGCTGAGGGTGAGCGCCGGGCCCGCGCCGACCTCGATCAGCCGCCAATGGCGCAGGGGCGCGGCCGGGGCGAGGGCGCTCCAATGCGCCTGGGGCAAGGCGGCGAGGGCGAGGCTGAAGGTGGGGTATGGGCGCTGCGGGTCACCCTGGGCCTCGGCGCACAATGGGGCAATCGCGGCATCGAACTCCATCGCGGCGCAGAGCAGCAATGCGTGACATTCGAACGGCGACAGGCGGAATGCTGTGCGGAGCGTTTCGAGCGCCGGGCGCGCCGCCATCGTTGCCTCGATCGCGTCCATCGCCGCAAAGCCGGCAGTATCCGGCTCCCCGCTGTCGGCGCCCCGCGTCGTGTGCCGCTCCAACAGCGCGCGCACATGGGCGACCGCCGCCACGAGATAGCGCTGATTCGCGTCGAGCCATCGGTCGGTCCGTGTGGCCGTCATTGGTCCACCTCAATCGTCACGGCGGAGACTTTGTAGGCCACGGATGGCCGATATTTCGCCTGCAGCGCGGACCAGAGGCGGGCCGCCTCCTCCGAGCCGAGGAACTCGGGCGAAACGGTGATCTCCGCCGTCTGGTCGGCGAGCGCGACGGGCGAAAGGGCTGCGGAGGACGACCCCGCACCGCCGACGCCCGCCAGGTCGGCGGCCAGTGCGTCTTGGATCGCTGCGCGCGTGATTACCGGTGTCGCGAGGAAGAGCTGCATGGCATACCCGAGCAGGATTTCCGCCTCGAAATCGCGCGCCCCGTAGGCGGTGACGAGGTAGTAGAGGTCGAGCATCAGCGCGGGCGAGCGGGCATCCAGCGGCGAGAGACCGGCGCGCCAGATGACGTGGGGGGTCATGCGGTAGAGGAAGAGATTGATCTGGCTCCGCTCGTCGCTGCCCGTCGTGACGCGGTCGGGCGGGAGCGCCGTCACGGTCACCTCGCCGACGCTCGCCGTCACAGCTGACTGGATCAGTCGGTTATCCAGGAGGCTTTTGAGCACGGAGGTCATGGAGGCGATTGCCAGCGCGCTATTCATCTGACCGCCCGTCTCCGACGAACCCACCCACCTCAGTGTGACCGGGGCGCACTCGGGTTCTCGTCGCTCCCCAGCCTATCCGCCGCCAGGCCGGCGTGCTGCGTGAGGTAGCTGCACAACACCCCGAGCGAGTCGAAGTAGATGCGCGGCCCGCCCTCAACGTCATCCACCGAGCCGCGCCAGATCGGCTCGGCCCCGGCGATGTCGCGCCGTTCATGCCAAATCTTGACGACAAACGCATGGCTCTGCTCATTGATCGCCATGACCATATTCCCTCGGGCGTCTTCCTTCACCGGCCGCGCCACATCACGACGCACAGGCAATCGCGACGAGCGATCTATCGCACGGACACAGTGAAGCAAGGAGGGAACACGGGCGCGTCACACGAATCACGGCACGCCGACGGCGGCGAGCGGGATAGCCGGATCGGGAAGTTGCGCGAACGCCCGCACGACATCATCCAGCATCATGGCGACGCGGTGGAGTTGATCCGCCGCCTGACCGGCGGCCGTAGCGGAGTCACCGGGCGACGCGGGGCGTTCGCCGAGATGGTTGACGACCTGCTCGATCAGCGCAGTCGCCTCCTGGACCTGGATACGGCTGCGATCGAACGTCCCGGCCGCCCCCCGGAGATGCGCGGCGGCAGCGGTCAGTTTCTCGATCATCGTCGCATCGGCTCCCAGCCCGGCAAAGGCCGCGCCGCCAACATCGCGACCGCGACGCTCGGGCCGGGCGGTGGCGGCGATGATCCGCGCGAGCAGTGCGCGGGTCTCGGGCATCGGCTCGACCGCCAGTTCGCGACGTAGGAGCCCCTCGCAGGCACGATACTGCCGGAGCGCGTCGGCGGGTTGGTTGGTGACGAGATAAAGGTCCATAAGATCGCGATGGATCTCCTCGCGCAGGTGGTCGCACGCGAGGATGCGCCGGGCGCAATCGATGGCGGCATCGTAGTCGCGGGCGGCGGTATGATGGGCGAGCAGGCGACTGAGCGCCCGGAGATACATGCAGCGGAAGCGCTCGCGCTCGATCAGGCACCAATCCTCATAGCAGTCGATCAGCAGATCCGCCGAATAGCAGGCGACGGCCTGGTGGTAGAGCGCCGCCTGATTGTCGGGCGCATCGGGGCCGAGTTGCTCCGCGAGTGTGCAGCGCGATTCGAACTCGTCCACATCGAGCCAGAAGTCGCTCGCCGTATTGAAGCCGATATTCTGCGCATCGACGCGGAGATACGCCACCGTCCTGAGTTCCGGCTGGGAGAGGATGCGGTTCAGCCGCCAGAGCGCCGTGTTCAGGCAATGGCGGGCCCGGTGATCGTCCTCGTCGCCCCAGAAGAGCCCCGCGAGGCGCTCGCGCGGGTGGATGGTATGGCGGTTGAGCAGGAGATAGGCGAAGAGGTGCTTCACCTTCCCGCTCGGGAACTGAATGTGCGGGGTGCCGGCGCTCTGGACGCCCAGCGTCCCGAAAAGCGTGATTTCCAGTGTCCCCATGTGCGTCCTCCTCCCCCACATCCCCACCGGCCCGAGGCCGCGTCGCGCCGCCTCATTCAGGGGCGTTGCTCCGGTATCACCGGGTGGGCTCTCCCACCGTGCCGCCAGGTGTTCATTCGATATGACGTTGCGGCATTGCCGGTGGTTCTTCCCCGCCGAGAACCCGTCCCCGGCGGCGTTCGTTACTCGAGAGAATGATGTTTTCCGCCGCAAGGCAGGACGTTGACACTGATACGGAGAGGCACTAGTGTGTAGATGGATTGTAACGACATATCAACGCTACACCTTTCTCGCTCTCGATGCAATAACCGCCGCATCGCCGTGAGAGAACCATCCGGGCGGGTCCATACGAAGCGAGCGGTGGGAGGGGAACGATGGCAGTCGATCACTATGGGAACCCGCAGCCCGCGCCCCTGCTCGGCCGCTATCAGATCGAGCAGATCATCGCGCAGAGCGGCCTCGGCGTGCGCTACAAGGCGTTCGATCCGCAACTGAACCGGCCCATCGCCGTGGAGACGCTCGAACCGCGATACATCGGCGACCCGGCGGCGATGCACGGCATCGAGAAGCGATTCAACCGCGAAATCGAGGCCGGCGCCCGCGTCGGCAACCACCCGCACCTCGTCCAGGTCTACGATCTCCTGCACGACGAGCGACATCTCCCGTACCTGCTCCTCGAATACGTGCCCGGCGGCTCCGTCGCCGACCGCCTCGCCTACGGGCCGCTGCCGGTCCCCGACGCCTTGCGCATTGCCGCGGACGCCGCCCGTGGCCTGGAGGCGGCGCAGAGCGTCGGCCTCGTCCATCGGGACATCGCCCCCGCCCATATCTACCTCATGACCGACGGGCGGGCGAAAGTCGGCGACTTCGGCAATGCGCAGATCGATGACCTCGCCTCGGAGACCGTCACCGATGTGGCCACCCCGGTTGCCTCGCTCTACACGAGCCCCGAGCAGGGGGCGACGAACGAATACGTCCCGGCGGCGTCGGATCAATATAGCCTCGGGCTCGTGCTCTTCGAGATGCTGATCGGGACGCCGTACAAGCGGATGAACGCGCAGGACGCGCGGGCGTGGCTGGGTCAGTGGCCGGCCATCGCGCCCGTCATCGAGCGGCTGACGGCGGACCATCCGGCGAACCGCTACGCTTCGATGCGGGACGTCGTCATCGCCATCGAGAACATCGCAGCGGCCGCCCCACCGGGACCCGCCCAGTACTGGCAGCCGCAGCCCGCGCCGCCCCCCGTGGCCTCCGCGCCGCCGAAACGCACCCACCGCCGCGCGGTGCTGTTCGGGTTGGGTGGCCTCGTTGTCGCCGGTGCGGCGGGGGGCGGAGGATATTACCTCTACGAGCATCGCGGCGGGGGCGACGCCGTCGCCGGCAACACCCGCCCCGCCAACGCCGGTCGCCGCGATCGCCCCGACCGTACCGGCGGTTCTCCCGACGGTTGCCATCACCCCACGGCCATCCCCCACCGCCGCCCCCACCGCGACGGTCCCGCCGCTGCCGACCTTCTCGCCCAGGGCGGTTGTGGCCGACATGACCGACGCGAATCAATGGAACACCATCAATGTCGCCGATTCGATGCGCACGCTGGCGAACAAGACGTACACGGTGCGTGTCCTGAAACACTCCGATCAGAAAGGACACTTGTCCTGGGGAGACTGGAACCCGAAGAGCGGCACGCTGACGCCGGAATTCGCCGCCGAGGTGGAGATGCAATTGATCGGCGATCCGCGCGGGGCGAGCGGCGGCATCCTCTTCCTCTTCAACGCCGTCTCCGAGACCGATAAGCAGCAGTTCCTGACCTATCTCCTCCGCGCGGATGGCTACGTCATGCTGACCGAGCAGTTCCCCGACGGTGTCGGGAGCAAAATAAAGTTCGACTGGGCGCCCGCTCCGGCCACCAATACCGCCCCGGATGCGTTCAATCTGCTCCGCGTCACCGTGCAGGGGCGCAAACTCAGTTGCACGGTGAATGGACGGGAAGTCACCCAACTGCCGGTGCCGGGCGAGTTGGCAACCTTCTCCGGCTTCGCGCTCGCGGCAAACGTCCTCCCGGAGAGCGTGCAGCCCGAGTCTTCCGCAGTCTTCCGCAATCTCCGCTACGATCCGGCGGCGACCTAAGCGCCGGCGATACGTGAATGGAGCGAACCCATGACCGTTTCTTGCACCCACCTCGATCACATTCAGGATGTCACGCCGAGCGCGAACGGCTGCGAGGAGTGCCTGAAGACGGGCGATACGTGGGTCCACCTGCGCATCTGCCGCACCTGCGGGCACGTCGGCTGCTGCGATTCATCCAAAAACAGACACGCGACGAGGCACTTCCACGCAACGGGCCACCCGATCATGCAGTCCTTCCAGCCGGGCGAGGACTGGCTCTGGTGCTATGTGGACGAGATGATGATCGAGCCGCGCTAAGCGGCCGATAGCGCCGCGCCGTACCGCCAGCGCTCGTAGTGCTGGCCGATGTTGCCCATCTCCACCTTGAAGGCGTCCGGATTGCTCGCGGTGTAGGTCAGGACGCGGCGCTCGAAGACCTGCACAACGACCTGTCGCTGTACGCCCGCCACCTTGACGGTCGCGACGAACGGCTCGCTCTTCGCGTAGCCGATCACACTGATGCCCACCCTCGACCGATAGGCGGCGAAAGCGGCGGGCACGTTGTGCTTCGTCGTGCTGTCAAATGCGGAGAGCGTCGTATCGGCCTTCGCGGTGAGCCGCACATCGCTTTTGTCCGTCGGCGCCGCCTCGGAAACGTCGCCGGTGGCGGAAATGCTCGCGCTCGACCGTCGTGCCCGTTTTCGCCGACGCGGGCAGCAGCAGCGTCGAGGCTTTGCCGTTGAGCGTGGCGTACGTGGGGCCGGGCGAATCGGGATCGCCCGCAATCGGGATGGCGGCGGGGGCGCGCGACTGGAAGGCGTCATTGCCCGTCTGCACCTTGCCGGTGATTAGCTCGGTGGCGAGCAGGCCGTTCGTCACCGTGCCGCCCTTCGGGTCGGTCAGTTCCATCCGCCCTTTGTCGTAGTACTGCACGATCCGATATCCGGCGGGCGCGTCGGCGTAGGCCTCGTTCTTCGGGGCGGCCAGCGATGGCCCCCAGAGATTGCGCACCGTCTTCTCTCCGGCCTGCCAATGTGTCTGGAAAGCGCGCGAGGCGGCCTCGACCGCTTGCGGGGACGGGAGAGGAGGCGGAGGCGGAGGCGCGGCGGCCACGGAATGACTGGCCGGCTTGCCCTTGCTGTATCCGGGCCAATCGGCGCGCGGGTAGGCCCAGCCGAGGAAGTGGGAGACATGGTCGTTCCACCATTGGACGCTGTGTTGCTTCACGGCGCCGCCCGTCACCACCCCGACGAATTGATCGTTGCCGACGAAGACGCCGACATGCCCGTCCTGGAAGTTCCCGGCGTTGCGGTCGAAGAAGACGATCGCGCCCGCCGGGGCGCTTTGCAGACTGGCGAGCGCGTGCTGCGCCGGATCGGCCGGTTTGCCGAGGGCGAGGTACATGTCGTACGCGGTCGGGTACTGGGCCGTGACGCCGTACGCGTTCTCGACGAACATGTCGCAGAGCGTCACCCCGCCATCAATCCAGACCTTCGGCCCACCCACCTGCTGCGTCGCCCACGTCACCGCCTCCTGCAAGCGCGGATCGGCCGCCGATTGCGCCGCCCCACCCGCATCAACCAGCTGGCTCGCCCCGAGGAGCGAGAACAGCAGGCCGGCGAGGAGCATTCGGTATGTGAGCGGGAATTCTGATTGATGTGGCAAAACACGGCGAAAAAACGCAGTCGCGAAAGCCAAGCCTCTTTTACCCCCACGAATACACCCGCGCTCCCCGGCCGCTGTGGTAGCCGGGGAGCGAATCGCATCATTGTATATTGAAGTGTATTATATGTGTCAAGACTATAATGGGATAAGGTATTACCGATTATGCGGATTTCCCCTCACCCCGGCTGCCACCGGCCGTCTGTGCATGTGCGCGCTGGCGGGCATCGCGGGATGCCGTCAGGACCAGACGACGAGGGCGATACCGAGCACGGTGAGGAGCGTCCCGGCGACACCCCGCAGGCCGGGCCGCTCATGCAGGAGGAGCATCGCGAGGGGAAGCGCGAAGAGCGGCGCGGTCGCGCCGAGGACGGCTGTTCTGCCCGCCCCGGCGATCTTCAGCGCACCGAGATAGGTGATGCTGGCGAGGCCGGTGCCGAAGATGCCGATGACGATGAGGAAGACGAACGTCCGCGCGCCGAACTGCTTGAGCGGGATGTTCGCCCGACCGCGCGAGGCGGCCAGCAGCACACACGCGGCGACCGGCATACGGACGAGATTGACGGTGATCGGGTCCGCGTGGGCGAGCGCCTTGCTTTGCACGACGGTCGAGAGCGACCAGCAGACCGCCGCGATCAGGCTGAGGGTGATGCCCGTCGCATTGGTGCGATTGACCGCAACGGGCACGGGCGCGGCGATGATGCCGACCGGAGCGGCGCGGGCGCGCTTCGGCAGCGAGATGAGCAGGACGCCCATCATCACGACGACCGCACCGCCGAGCACCTGCACGCGGATCGGCTCGCCGTTGAGCAGCCAGGCGAACAAGACGGTGAAGAGCGGGAAGCAGCCGGAGATCGGCATCGCGCGGGAGACGCCGATCAGTTTGATCGCGTGATATTGCAGGCTGTCGCCCGTCACCATGCCGATGCAGACGCCGAGGACGATATAGAGGATCGTCAGCGGCGCCAGGTCGCCCAATGTGCCGGGGTCGCGGACGATCAGGAAGAGGAGGATGAAGAAGGGGATCGTCACGAGGCAGCGCCAGAAGTTGACCGCGACCGCCCCGAGCCGCGCCGTCTGCACCCGCATCAGCGTGTTCGACACCGCCCAGATGACGGCGGCGGCAAGGCCGAGGAGTTCGCCGGTGCCCACCGCCCGCTATCCCTCCATGTCGGCGAGCACGCCGAGGCGGACGGGTTGCACGGGCGGGCGGGCGGTCATCGGCGCGAGTGCGGCGAGCGGTTGGCCGCTCTGCGCCGCGATCAGCGCGGCGACTGCATGGCTGCACCAGCGCCCCTGGCACATCCCCATCCCGGCGCGCGTGCGCCGCTTCACGTCGTTGAGCGTCCGCGCGCCCTCGTCGAGCGCCGCCGCGATCTCACCGCTCATCACTTCCTCGCAGCGGCAGATAATCATCGGCTCACGTCTCCGTCATCGCGCACCTTCCGTCATGCGCACCGACTGCCAGATCGCCCGGTCGAGCGGGCGGAATGCGCCGGGCGTCAGCGTCACGGGGAGCGGGCCGAACGGCCGCTTCTTCTTGCCCAGCGCGTCGGCAATCGCCGCCGCCGCGACGCGCCCCTGGAGGATCGCGCTGCCCGCGTCCCCCACTCCCGCCGCGTCCCCGATGACGGAGACGCCGGTGACGCTCGTCTGCATGTTCGCGTCGCGCAGCGGCACATGCCCGCCCAACGGCTCGCTCCATGTCATCGCGCAGTCCACCATCCGGGCCAGTTCATTCGCGGGCTGCATCCCGGCGGCGAGGATCAGCACATCGACGTTGAAGACTTCATGCGACGCGCCATCCGCCGCGCGCCGCTCCACCCGCGCGAGCGTGCCGTCCGGCCCGGCCAGCGCATGGAGACCGTCCGCCGATGGGGTGCGGACGACCTGCATCCCCGCGTCGCGCGCGTACTGCGCGATCTGCCCGGTCGACCGCGTCGTCGCCGACAATCAGGGCGGTATGGCCGGGCCGGACGCGCCAGCGATGCAGCGCGATCATCGCGGCGGTCGCCATCATCACGCCGGGGAGCGTCGCGCCGGGGAAGACGGGCGGGCGGTCCACCGCGCCGGTGGCGATCAGCACCCGTTCGGCCTGGAGGATCGCGCTCCGCTCGCCCTCCGTTCCGTGATCGATGGCGAGGCCGAGCGTACGATCCTCGAACAGCCCCCACGCGAGCGTCCGGGGCAGCAACGTCGCGCCCGCGTCGTCCGCCGCACGCCAGAGGAGCGCGCCGATCGCCATGCCGGCCAATCCGTCGTACGGATGCGGTCTGGAGGGAGAGCGCGCCGCCGGGCCGGTCGCCCAGATCGACGAGCGTCACCCGGACGTCGCGCCGCGCCGCCTCGATGGCCGCCGCGAGCCCCGCCGGGCCCCCGCCGACGATCGCCAGTTCCGCCTGCAAATGTCATGGCGTCGCGACCGCGTCCCACACGCCGATGCCCTGCTGCGTCTCGACGCGCATCCCGGCGCGCACCAGCGTCACGCAGGCGCGCACGCCGGGGATGCCATCAATCTGCATCAGACAATCGGCGCAGAGCCCGTCGCGCAGAAGACGCCGCGCGGCTCGCCCGTCCGGGCGGTCGTGCGGCAAATGCGCCGCCCATGCGCGAGCAACGCAGCGGCAACCGGCTCGCCCGCACGGGCGTCGAGCGGCTCGCCATCCACCGTGATACGGACACGTCTCCGCCGCCGGGAGCGGCCCGAGATGCGGGTGCGCGACGATGCGGAATGCGGCATCAGACACGGCGGACGCTCCTCTGCGGCGACGGGGGACAACGCGCGGCGATTGTGGCACCGGCCATGGCGCGATGTCAAGCAGAAAAGGACCGGGGGACGCGCGCCACAGCCGATCGGTCAAGGACGCAGAGGCGTCCGCAGCGGCAGCGTAGCCTACCACCGACTTTCTCATGCATGGCACGGCGCGGACGCGGGTGCCGGGCGGCCGCACCCAATCCCATCGACAAGGCACTGCCCGACTGCCGGCTACTCGCTCCATGCTACTTGCCGCTCCGACTGGTTCGGCTTGCAAATTGTTGGAAAATGAGTATGATATGGTCGTGGAGTAGATTTAAGGCTTGCTAACTGCGCTCGAGTTCGCAGGGTCGCTCGTGGTCTGTCCGTCGAATCCTTGCCGGGTACGCACCGAACCCTCTCCACAGGCGGTCGTTGGTTTTGGTTGGTGGCCGGGGGCCATCGAGGAGGTTCCGGTGAGTTTCACGGACAAGGTTTTGACGTGCCGCGATTGCGGCGAGCAGTTCACCTGGACGGCGGGTGAGCAGGAGTTCTATCAGAGTCGCGGCCTCCTCAATCCGCCGACGCGCTGCCCGAGCTGCCGTTCCGCGCGCAAGTCCGCGCAGGGTGGCGGCGGTGGCGGTGGCGGCTACAGCACCCGCAGCAGCTACGGCGGCGAGAGCGGCGGCTACAGCGGCGGCGGTGGCGGCGGCTACAGCGGCGGTGGTGGCGGCGGCTACAGCGATCGCCCGCCGCGCCAGATGTTCGAGGCCGTCTGCGCCGATTGCGGCCAGCCGACGCAGGTACCGTTCCAGCCGCGCGGAGACCGCCCGGTCTATTGCCGCGACTGCTTCCAGAAGCGGCGGGCGAGCGGGTACTAGATCAGCCAGTAATCAGTAGTCAGTAGTCAGCAAGGGCACTCCTCGTGGGTGCCCTTTTGTTTAGCTTGGTAGCGCAGGCTCTCCAACTTGCGAGAGTGGCACTGGACGCAGGCTGGAAAGCCTGCGCTACCGGGTTAGGCAGGTCGGGCATCGACCACTTCAATGGTCTGCTCGCCGTGCTGGCCGACGAGTTCCCAACGGGAGGCATCGCCGTCGCGCCAGAAGCGCAGATGCAGGCGGGCGTCGCCAACTTTGAGGTTGCTGAGATCGAGGCGCGGCAGCCAGTCCGGCAGGGCGGGCGCGACGGTGAGGCGGTTGTGCGGCGCGTCCGCCGCGATGCCGAGGATCGCCCGCAGGAGCATGAAGATCGCCCCCGCCGCCCATGCCTGCGGGATATTCGCGCCGAGATACTGGACGGGGAAACTCGTCGCGCTGCGCTGCAAACCGGCGAAGAGCTCCGGCAGCCGGAAGCGGTCGAAGCCCGCTTGCGCATCGAGGGTCGCCTTCGCGACCCGGTGCGTCGCCGCCATGTTGCCGTACCGGCTCATCCCGGCCGCGATGATCGCGTTGTCGTGCGGCCAGACGGAGCCGAGTTGGTAGTCGAACGGGTTGAAGGCGGGGTTCTTGTCGCTCAGCGTGCGGATGCCCCAGCCGCTGAACATATCGGGCGCGAGCAGGCGCGCGATCACCCGTTCGGCGCGCTCCGGCGGCACGATACCGCTCCAGAGGCAGTGCCCCGCATTGGACGCGACCGAGCGGACGAGCCGCTTCTCCGGCCCGCCGAGGGCGAAGCCGTACGTCCCCTCCTCCTCGATCCAGAAGACCTCATTGAAGCGCTGTTTGAGCGTCTCCGCCTCGGCGCGCAGTTGCTCCGCGCGGCCCTGTTCGCCGAGCACGGTGTATATCTCCGCCATCCGCTGCTTCGCGTCGTAGACGTATCCTTGCAGTTCGCAGGTGCCAATCGGGAGATCGACCTGCGAGCCGTCCGGCCAGACGACGGCATTGCCCGCGTCTTTCCAGGCCATGTTGTGGTAGCCGAGCGAGGAGCGCGTCTTGTACTCCTGAAAGCCGTCGCCATCGAGATCGCCGTACTGATCGATCCACTCGAGGCAGCGCTCCGCGACCGTCGCGATAGTCGGTCGAGCAGCCCGACGTTACCCGTCCAGAGATAGGTCTCGTGCAGGGTGATGAGATAGAGCGGCGTCGCGTCCGCCGTGCCGTAGTAGGGCGTGTGCGGAATCTTGTGGAAATGCGCCAGCTCGCCGAAGCGGATTTCGTGCGGTATCTTGCCCGGTTCCGCGTCGCGCCAATCGTCGATTTCGGTCGCCTGATGCTCCGCCAGCCGCTCCAGCGAGCCGAGCGCGAACGGGTGATGGATCATCATCGTCTGCAAGGAGGCGATCAGGCTGTCGCGCCCGAAGACCGTCACGTACCACGGCACGCCCGCCGCCGGGATCCAGACATCGGGCGAGAAGTCCTGATCGTAAATCCGCAGCGCGCCCATGTCGTCGATGGACTGATTGTAGGACTGGTTGAAGTGGACGTTGTCGCTCGTGCAGTTCGCCGTCACCGAACTTCCACCGCTCCTGCATCGCGCGCATGTAGGCGCTGACGCCGACCGGCTGCTCCAGATCATTCACCGGGTCCACGACATCCCCGCCGAAGATTGGCACATGATCCGCGCTCGCGTGCCACGACGCCTGCGGTGCGAGCGTGACATCGAAGAGGATGCGCCCGTTCGAGAAGCGCGGCTCGGTCGTGGTGTCGTGCAGGCGATAGAGGAAGCGGCGGTGGAAGTCGCCGTGATGGTACGTATTCAGCAGCGCGCAGCGGCGATCGTCCCAGTGCGAGCGGATGATGCCGCGATCGACCAGTTTGTGCCCGCGCACATCGAAAATATCGGCGAAGTCCGAGCGGACGATGATCTCGAACTGGAACTCCACCGGCGCGAGGCTGAAGTTGGTGATCGTGATCTCTTCGCAGACGCCGTGGCCGATCTCGCGCTCGACCATCATGCCGAACGCGCGGGCGGCGAGCGGGCCGGACTCGGTCTCGATGGCGGGATTGAGGTAATGCCAGCGCGCCTCGGAATACGAGGTCGCGCCGCCGTTGATCAGCGTCCACGGCGTGCGATTGATGCCGAGTTCGTAGTGGCTGACGAAGCGGGTATCCTGCGCGAAGAGGCCAAGTTCGCCCCCCGCCTCGATGGCGCCGTCCTCGCGCGTGACCATGAAGGTGCTGCTCTGGTTGATCGTGACCACCGATGGCCCGACGCGAACTTCCATGCCCATCTGCGCCTCGTTTCTGTGCGGCACGCCGCAGCGGAGTATCGTCGAAACAGACTGCAAGAGATATACCGTCGATATGACCGTTCGAGGTTGAGGGTTCGAAGTCGGAGAGGGGCTCTCCTCGAACTTCGAACCCTCAACCTCGAACCTCCTGCTGGGGCGATGGCTCTCTCTTTCGTTGCGGGAAATTGCTATTCCGCAGTACACGCTGTGCGATGCGGTTTTTCAGCGTCCGCACGGGCGAAATCTTGTGGCAGCACTCTTGCATTACTGAGGCCAACAATCTGTCGCGTCTGCGACTGCGAGGGGCACAATGATGCAGGAGACACACGAGAGCCCGGGAATCGAACATTCCGAATTGATCGATATGCGGACGCATCTCACCGTGGCGATGCTTGCTGCGTCGCAACTGAACCGACGAACGAAAGATCTGCCGGAGGCGGCGCACCTGCAAGGGTATCTGGATCAGTCGCTGAAATCGCTGGTCGAGGATGTCGTGCGTGTGGATGCGTTGATCGCGCAGACGGACGCGTGCGCGCCGGCAACGGCAGCAATGCCGACAGGCCATCTCCTGAGACCGGTGCGCTGGGGGCTCGGCGTTTTCGGGCGGTGCATCGGCAACCTCTGTGGTTGGGCGCACCGGCGGCATCTCGCCCGGATCACGGTTTCGTATCCACTATCTCTAGTCGTTTCCCTGCGCATCACTCACCCCGGCGCAGCCGCAGTCTTCTCCGGCGTGATACGGCAGACGATCTCCTCCTTGATGTAATCGCGCTCCGCGAACCGCCGCCCCTGCTTCCTCGCCGAGATAGCGGATCGCCATCTCGCGCGGCTTCGCGCCCTCCTCGCCGCTCTCCAGGCGCGCCGTGCCGCGTATCGTCACATAGGTGTAGCCCCACTCGTCCATGATGAGGAACATCACGCGCGGATCGCGCCGGATGTTGCGCGTCTTCGGCCCATCCGGCGGGATGACGAGCCACAACTCCTCGCCCTCGCGCGCGTACCAGACGGGCGTCAAGAGCGGTGTCCCATCCGTGTTCGTCGTCCCGAGCACCCCAACGCGCGGCACATCGATCAGCGCGCATATTTCATCGGTAAACAGATTGCCCCCTATACGAAGCAACGAGGGTTCGGGGTTTGAAGTTCGGAGAACGCCGGGTTTCCCCTCTTCGAACCCCGAACCCTCGTTGCTCATTGCTCGCTCAGCGCCCGGATTGCTTCAACGGCTTTACCATCCACGCATTCCTTCGCGACGCGAATGGCGTTGCGAATGGCGCGGGCGCTCGAATGGCCGTGCGCGATCACCGCGACGCCGTCCACGCCAAAGAGGAGCGCGCCGCCCTCGCGGGAGGGATCGAGTTCGTCCCGCATCGCGCGGAAGGCGGGGCGGAGCAGCGCGGCGAAGAGTTTGCGCGGCAGGCTCTTCGTCAACTCGCGCCGCAGGATCGCGCCCATGAACGAGGCCGTCCCCTCCGCCGTCTTCAGGGCGACATTGCCGGTGAAGCCGTCCGTCACGCAGACATCGCACGCGCCCTTCGGCAGATCCTTCCCCTCGACATTGCCGACGAAATGGATGTCCGCCGTCGCCTTCAGCAGTTGATGCGCCTCCTGGACGATCTTCGTCCCCTTCGTCTCCTCCTCGCCGGAGGAGAGGAGGCCGATACGGGGCCGCGCGACGCCGCGCACCGTGCGCATGTAGATGCTGCCCATCTGCGCGAACTGCACGAGATAGTCCGGGTGGACTTCGGTGTTCGCGCCCGCGTCGATCAGGAGCAGATCGCCCGCGAGCGTCGGCATGATCGCGCCAATCGCCGGGCGATCGATGCCGGCGATGCGACCGAGATGGAAGAGTGCGGCGACCATCGTCGCGCCGCTGTTGCCCGCCGAGACCATCGCGCGCGCCCGGCCCTCTTTGACCATCTTCATCGCCACATTGATCGACGCCTGCGGCTTGCGGCGGACGGCCTGCGCCGGGTGCTCGTCCATCTCGACTTCGTCCGGCGCGTCGATCACGGGCAGCGTCAGCCCGGCGGTTTGATGTTTCGCCAGTTCGGCGGCGATCCGCTCCGGCCGCCCGACGAGCGCGACCGTGATGCCAAAATCCCGCGCCGCCTGCACCGCCCCCGCCACATTCGGCGCTTCCCCATCGTCCCCGCCCGTGCAATCCACCGCCACCGTCATCCCCACCGCCATATCACTCCTCGCGAGCTCTTGTACCACAGAGACACAGAGGACACAGAGCCGGAGAGGAGAGAGATCAACGTTCCGTCCTCTTCTTCGTGTTCTCTCTGTGTTCTCTGTGCCTCTGTGGTTCATCGTTCCCGAATCACCGATTGAGGCTTTGCAGGGCCATGGCGACGGCGCCGACGAGCGGGGCGTCCGCTTTCAGTTCGGCGGGGGCGATGCGGACGGCGCGACCGGGCACGTCCATCGCGTATTGCCGGATCGTCGAGCGGAGGGGCTCGAAGAGCAGCGGCCCCGCCTCCGCGACCTGCCCGCCGACGATAATCACGCCGGGGTTGAGCGTCGTGACGAGGTTCGCCAGCGCGAGCCCGAGCATCCGCACGGATTCCTCCACCGTCTCGCGCGCGGCAAGGTCGCCATCCCGCGCCGCCTCGAAGACCTTCTTCGGCGTCAGGGCATCCCCGGTGAGGAGCACGCTCTCGCCGCCGATCGCCATCGCCCGCTCCCGCGCCCGCTGCATGATCGCGCGCGCCGAGGCATACGCCTCCAACCGGCCCGGCCGGCCGCCGCCCTGGTGCGCGTCCGGGTTGACGATCACATTGCCGATCTCGCCCGCCGTCGTCGTCACGCCCTGCTGCAACTGCCCGTTGAGGATGATCCCGCCGCCGACGCCCGTGCCGAGATGGACGTAGATGATGTGCTCCTCGCCCGCGCCCCGCGCCGAAGATCGCCTCGCCGAGCGCCGCCGCGCGCGCGTCGTTATCGAGGAAGGTCGGCACCTTGAGGTCGTTTTCGAGCACGGCGGCGATCGGCAGATTGTCGTAGCCGGGCGTGCGCGGCGAGTAGAGGATCACGCCGCGCCCGGCATCGACCGGCCCGCCGAAGGCGATGCCGATGCGCACGACGCGGTCCGCCGGGATATTCGCCTTCGCGAGCGTCTCGGTGACGAGGCTCGCGCAGCCGGTGCCGCAGTTCGTCCGCCGAGAGCGAGGCGTCGCCCGCCACCGGCGTGCGCTCGACGATCTGCCCGCGCAGATCGGCCACCGCCACCCGCTGCCCGCGCCCGGAGACCTCGATGCCCACGACGTACCCCCCGGTGGCGAGCACCGAGTCCCACTGCCCGCCGAGGTCGAACCCCCTGAGCGAATCATCTCCGTCGTCGGCCCACTCCGATTGCACGGCCCTCCCTCCGGCGGAAGTACCGAGTAGCGAGTAGCGAGTAGCGAGAGTTGCTCCCGTCTCCCCTCGCTACTCGCTACTCGCTACTCGATACTGCTCGGCGACACACGGATTGGTCAGTGTGCCGACGCCTTCGACGGTGATCGCGTAGGTGTCGCCGGGGGCAAGTTTGCCGACGCCCGCCGGGGTGCCGGTGATCACCACATCGCCCGGTTCGAGCGTCATGAAGCGGGAGAGGAACTGGACGAGGAACGGGACGGAGAAGATCAAATCGTCCGTGCTCGCTTCCTGCCGCACCTCGCCGTTGAGGGCGCCCGTCATCTTCAGTCCTTCCGCCCGCAGCCCGACCGCGACGCACGGGCCGAGCGGCGTGAAGGTGTCGAACCCCTTGGCGCGCATCCACTGGTTATCGGAGAACTGCACGTCCCGCGCGGAGACATCGTTCCCGCAGGTCAGGCCGAGGATGTAGTCGTAGGCGTCCGCTTCTTGTACGTAGCGGGCGCGCTTGCCGATCACAAAGCCGACTTCCGCCTCGTACTCGACCTGCTTCATCTCCGGCGGCAGGTGGATCGCCGCGCCGTTGCCGATCAGCGAGGTCTGCGGCTTGAGGAAGGTGATCGGCGACTTCGGCTTCTCGGTACCGGGCGCGTCCGCCGTGATGTGGCTCTGGTAATTCAGGCCGATGGCGATGATCTTCCCCGGCTGCACGGGCGGCAGGAGCGCCATCTCGCCGAGCGTGCCGACCGCCTCGCCCGCCGTCAGGCCCCCATTGAACGGGATCGCCCGTCGCGCTGCGGACGGTGTCACCATCGAGCACACCATAGCGCGCCTGGCCACCCTGCGCGTATCGGACAAAACGCATCGCCGGTTCCCCTGCCATCGCTTTTCCCCCTGCCTATGCCGCTCGTGTGTCTCAATGTTCGCGGCATTGTACACGAATGCACGACGGTGCTATGGGCAGACGCACCAAGAGCATCGCACCAGCAGAGCGACCGGCAAGTGTGAGAGAATACCCGCCACTATCCAAACTACGCGGCCACGCATCGGGCGTGAGAAAGGCATCTCCCATGATACAAACACTCGATTGCCGACTCTCACGGCGCGCGTTGGTGCAACGCGGCGCGATGATTGGCCTCTCCGGTTCCGTCCTTCCCGCGCTCCTCGCCGCCTGCGGGGGCGGATCGGACACCGACGGCGCGCGCGCGACACCGCGCCCACTGACTCGCAACGGCGTCGCGCCCCAGCGACCGCCGCACCCGCAACGACCGGCGCAACGACGCGGCGCCGCGTCATCGGCACAAGCGGCCACGACGGGCACGGGCGGCACGCTCGCACCGATCCTCTTCGTCCACGGCAACGGCGATTCCTCGGCGCTCTGGATCACCACCCTCTGGCGGTTCGAGTCGAACGGCTACCCGCGCGAGCGGCTCTTCACCATCGACTACCCCTATCCCACCGCGCGGGACGACGACACGGTTCCGCAACCGAGCCGCTCCGGCACCGAGGAACAGCGCGCCCAACTGGCCGCGAAGGTCGATGAGGTGCTCGCGCAGACCGGGGCGACGCAAACTGATCCTGGTCGGCAACTCGCGCGGCGCGAACTCGATCCGCAACTTCGTCAAGCACGGCGGCACGCCGAAGGTCAGCCATGTCGTGCTCGGCGGCGGCGTCAATCACGGCGTCTACAGCGCCCCCGGCAACCAGAGCGAATTCAACGGCGCGAGCCGCTTCATGCAGGAACTGAACGCGGGCGGCGAGGTCGTGCCCGGCGTCGCCTTCATGACGATCCGCAGCGACAAATCCGACAAATACGCGCAGCCGACGCTCGCATCGGGCGGCCCATCGGGTGTCTCGGCTACGACGCCCCGGAGCTGAAGGGCGCAACGAACGTCGTGCTGGATGGCATCGATCACCGCGAAACCGCCTTCGGCCCGCGTGCCTTCGCGGAGATGTTCCGCTTCATCACGGGCAGCACGGCAGAAAATCGGAGATCGCGCCGGAGAACGAGTGTGCACCTCTCCGGCCTGATTACCGGCTACGAGAACAAGGTGCCGACGAACCTTCCCGTCGCGGGCATCGCCGTCTCCGTCTACGAGGTCGACCCCGCCACCGGCGCGCGCCTCGGCGCACCGGTGCATCAAATGACGACGGGCGCGGACGGCGCGTGGGGTACGCTCACCGGCAAGCCGACCGCCTTCTACGAGTTCGTCGTGCAGCAGCCGGGCGGCCCCGCGCGGCATATCTTCCGCTCGCCCTTCCCGCGCTCATCATCCGTCGTCTCGATGCGCCTCACGGACGATGACGCCGATACCGAATCAGGGCCTCGTCATCTTCACCCGCCCGCGCGGCTACATCGCCACCGGCCGGGACACGCATCTGCTCGACGGCGCGCCCGTCCCCGGCGTCAAAACGGGCATCCCGACCGACTCGTCTTTCAAAGTACCCATCCCCGGCCCGGAGCGCGCCGTGCCCGCCTCCCTCAATGGCGAGACAATGACCGTCCGCACCATCCCCGGCGAACTCGTCTACGCCGAGTTTCACTACTGATGAGCGTTGCGCTGTCAGGACGATTTTCCTGGTGGCGGTAGGCTTCTCCCGCGAAGTGCACGGGTTCTCGCGGCGCGCGCTCACAGCCACTCGTGCATTTGCTCCACCGTCAGATTGCCACCGCAGACGATCGTACCGACGAGTTGGTCACGAAACAGTGCGGGATGATCGAGGATCGCGGCGACGCCGACCGCACCGGACGGCTCCGCGACTACCCCGGCATGGCGGTGGATCAGGCGCATTCCCTGGATAATCGTCTCGTCATGCACGAGGAGCGCATCGTCCACGAGACCATCGCAGGTCCGCGAGCGCTTCCGGGACCGGCACGCGCACCCCAATACCGTCGGCAATCGTCTGCATCCGTTCATGGACGATCACCCGCCCCGCCCGCCACGATTCGACCATCGCGGGCGCGCCCACCGCCTGCACGGCGATGATCCGTGTCTCCGGGCTGCGCGCTTTCATGACACGGGCGATCCCCGCCAGCATCGCGCCGTTGCCGAGCGGCACGAGCAGCGTGTCGATCTGTTCGGGGAAGGTGAGGAGTTCGAGCCCGATCGTGCCCGCCCCCTCCCCGGTGGCGGGATCGAGGCTATCCTCGATCATGCGCGCGCCGGATTGCGATGCGAAACGCTTGGCTTCGATCTTGGCGGCATCGAAATCCTCGCCGTGCAGCACGACATTCGCGCCGAGCGCCCGCATCCGCTCGATCTTGAACGGGTTCGCGTTGACGCTCGCGTAGACCGTCAGCGCGAGGCCGCGTTTGCGGCAGGCATAGGCCATCGCCTGGCCGAAATTCCCCGCGCTGGCACAGACAATGCGCGCATCGGCGGGGAGTTGCGAGACGCAATAGTCCGCGCCCCGCCCCTTGAACGAACGGAGCGGGTTGAGCGTTTCGATCTTCAGCACGAGCCGCACACCCAGTTCATCACCGAGCGGTTCGCATACGAATTGCGGCGAGTGCAAGAAGAGCGGGATCGATGATCCGTGCGGCCTGCTCGATCCGTTCGAGCGACAGGCGATGTGGCGATGGTGTCACGCGCGTCCTCCCACGGCAACTATCCCTCCATGGTACGATGCAACGGTATCACATCACATGTGGCGGCCCGCTTCAGCCCTATGGGAGGGAGTACATGGACATCTTTTCGGCCCTCGCGGCCTGCTGCGCGCTGGCAGTGATCGCCGCGCTCGCCGTCATCGCGCGCAATCACGCGCGCTATCGGGGTGGCCGAATGCCGCGACAGACCTATCTGCGGGATTGCCTGAGCAATGCGGGCATCGCTCTCGTCGCGGATTCTATTGTGCTGCTCAGACTCGGCAGCCTCGTCGCGTCTGCCGCTCTGATCCTCTGGCTCGCCAGCATGGTCTCGTTCGTCGCCGGTGTCGTCTGCGTGGCGACCGGCTTTGGCCTGCTCGTGCGTGAGAATCGACAGCAGGCTTGAACGTCCCGAAATGCGACATTCAACGCGCCGTTGCGATGATTCGGTGGTCAAATCGTTCAGACAAACGATGCTCACTCCCCGGCACGCAACCTGCGACGACTTGACATCGTAAAGTACGTACAGCAGCGATCCCTCGTCATTCCACACCCAAATTGCTGCAATTGAGTTCACCGTATGGTAATATCCGCATAGAGTGACTTCCCTCTATCACGGCAAAGGAGCAGGCTCATGGCCACCCTCACTGCCATCGCACCGCTGACCGACCACCGCACCGCCGGACTCAGCGACGAAGATGCGATCGAGATTACCGAATTGATCCTCCGTACGCGCGAGATCGACGAGCGGATGTGGGCACTGAACCGGCAAGGGAAGGTGCCCTTTGTTGTGCCATGCCGGGGGCAGGAGGCGGCGCAGGCGGGCGCGGCCTGGGCGCTCGACCCCGCCAAGGACTGGCTCTTCCCACATTACCGCGATCTCGCGCTCGCCCAGCGCTTCGGCTTCACGGTGGACGAACTCTTCCTGATGTTCTTCGCCAAGGGGACGGACAGCATCAGCGGCGGGCGGCAGATGACGCACCATTTCGGCTCGCAGGCGCGGCATGTCGCCTCGATCTCCGCGCCCCTGGGCACACAAATCCCCCATGCCGTCGGCGGCGCCTACGCGATGCGGTTGCAAGGCATCACGGACGCCGTGACGATGACTTGTTTCGGGGAGGGCACGAGCAGCAAGGGCGACTTCTACGAGGCGTGCTCGCTCGCCGCTCTGCACAAACTGCCGGTGATCTTCTTCTGCGAGAACAATCGGTACGCGATCTCCGTGCCGATGGAGAAGCAGTCGCCCGTGCCGAACGTCGCCGATCGCGCGGCGGCCTTCGGCTTCCCCGGCGTGACGGTGGACGGCACCGACCCCTTCGCCATCTATGCCGCCGTGCGGGAGGCGCGGGCGCGCGGCGTGGCGGGTGAGGGGCCGACGCTGGTCGAGGCGAAGATGTACCGCCTCCTGCCGCATACCTCGGACGACAACGACATGACCTACCGCACGCGCGAGGAAGTGCGCCAGGCGGAGGAGAGCGAGCCCGTCCGCCGCATCGTCCAGTACATGCAGGAGCGCGACCTCCTCTCCGAGGATGACGTCGCGGCGATGCGCGCCCGCGCCCGCGCGGAGATCGCGGCGGCCGTGACGGCGGCGCGGGCCGCGCCCGAACCCGACCCGGCAACAGTCGGCGGACCGCGTCTATGCGCCCGTCGAGGAGGCAGCCCGATGACCGTATCCACGCGCTCAGAGATCGAGAAAGACCTTACCGAGCTCGCCGCCGCCCCGAACCGCGCGGACGCGACCGAGCCGCACGATGACCACGACGAACACGGCCCCGTCGCCCACGGCCTCTTCTCCCCGCCGACCGGCGCGGCGGGGAACGACAGCCGCACCGGCCCGACGATGATCGAGGCGATCAATCAGGCGCTCGCGGAGGAGATGGAGCGGGATAGCCGCATCTTCCTGCTTGGGGAGGACATCGGGCCGCGCGGCGGCGTCTTCGGCGCGACGAAAGGGCTGATCGAGCGGTTCGGCCCGGCGCGCGTGGTCGATACGCCGATCGCGGAGAGCGGTTTCACGGGCTTCGCCATCGGCGCGGCGATGCTCGGCAGCGTGCCGATCATCGAGATTCAGTTCGCGGACTTCATCTATTCCGCGCTGGAACAGATCTTCAGCGAGATGGCGAAAATGCACTACCGCTCGAACGGCGATGTCCGCCTGCCGATTGTCGTCCGCGCCCCGATCGGCGGCGGCGTCCACGGCGGTTTCTATCACTCGCAGTCGCCGGAAAACCTCTTCGTCATGCCCGGCCTCAAGGTGGCGATGCCCTGCACGCCGTCCGACGCGAAGGGGATGCTCAAGGCGGCGATCCGCGACCCGAATCCGGTGATTTTCTTCGAGCACAAGCGGCTCTACCGCTCCCTGCGCCAGCCGCTGCCGGAGGGCGATGTCGTCATCCCGCTCGGCGTGGCGCGGGTCGCCCGCCCCGGCACGACGCTCTCCATCATCACCTACGGCGCGACCGTGCATGAAGCGGTCAAAGCGGCGGACACGCTGGCGGCGGACGGGATCGACGCCGAAGTGCTCGATCTGCGCACGCTCCAGCCATATGACAAAGTGGCGATCCTCGCGACGGTGGCCAAGACGCATCGCGCGCTCGTCGTGCATGAGGCGAGCAAGACGAACGGCTTCGGCGCGGAACTGGCGGCCTTCATCGCCGACGAAGCGTTCATGGAGCTCGATGCGCCCGTCCGCCGCCTCGCCGCGCCGGATGCCCCTGCCATGCCCTATAATCACCTGCTAGAATCTGCATATCTGGTTGACGCGGCGAAGATCGCTGCCGCGATACACGAACTCGCGGCATTCTAGGGAATAGAAGGGGAGTAGAACGCATGGCAGAGGCACACGGCAGCGGCGCTGCGACGATAGCACGGCCCGGCTTGTCGCCGGTCACCTTCCCCCAACTCGGCGAGTCGGTGGTGGAGGGGACCGTGCTCCAATGGCTCGTCAAGGTCGGCGACACCGTCGAGGAAGACCAGTTGCTCACCGAGATCGAGACGGAGAAGGTCGTCGCGGAGATCCCGTCGCCTTTCAAGGGCGTCGTCAAGGAGTTCGCTGTCGAGATCGGCCAGACCGTGCCCGTCGGGACGACGCTCCTCTGGGTCGAGACCGATGCGGCAGCGGCGGCGGAAGCGGCCAACGCGCCCACCGAAGCGGTTGTCGTGGCAGAAGTGACGAAGTCGGACCCTGAGACGGACAACGCGACGAGCCAGATGGAGAACGCGCCCGAGCCACCGGCGCCGCAGCCGCACACAGCCAGCGACCCCGACCGCGCGGAGCAACGGCGCGAAGGCGTATACCGAGTCCGCCGATGCGAGCAAGATGTACTCCCCCGCCGTGCGCAAACTGGCGATGGAGTTCAGCATCGACCCGGCGACCGTCAAGGGCACCGGCGCGGGCGGCCGCGTGACGCGCGAAGACATGATGAAAGCCCACGCCGCTCAACCGAGTGCTGAGGCTGCGCCGCACCCGCACCGCCGCCGCTCCCGCCTGCTCCGGCACAAGCACCGACTCCGGCGCCCCAGCCGACGCCACAGCCGGTCGCACCTGCGCAGCCGCTCAGCACCCAGCACCCAGCACTTCCGCCCCGCAGGGCGATCTCATCCCGATCACGGCGATCCGCCGCCGGACGGCGGAGGCGCTCACCCGCGCGGCGCAGACGATCCCGCAGGCGGCCTCATGGGTCGAGGCGGACGTGACGGACCTCGTCGCGCGGCGCGAGGCGGAGAAGAAGGGCTTCCTCCAGCGCGAGGGCGTGCCGCTCACCTACCTGCCCTTCTTCGTCATGGCGGGGCTCGCCGCTATCCGGCAGTACCCGATCATCTCGTCGCGCTGGACGGATGAGGGCATCCGCCTGATGCGGCAGGTCGGCTTCGGCATCGCCGTCAGCACGGACGACGGCCTGCAGGTGCCCGTCATCCACAACGCGGGCGACTACTCGATCACCGGCCTCGCCAAGCGGATGCACGACATCATCACCCGCGCGCGGGAAGGCAAGCTGAAGATCGACGATATCCAGGGCGGCACGATCACGCTCACGAACCCCGGTTCCTTCGGCTCGTACGCGACGATGGCGATGGTCCGGCCGAACGAGGCGTGCATCTACTCGGTGGACGCGATCATCGAGAAGCCCGTCGTGCGCAATGGCGGCATCGCCATCCGCTCGATCGTCACGCTCGGCATCACCTTCGATCATCGCATCTTCGATGGGCGCGAGGCGGTCCTCTTCCTCAACGCCGCGAAGAAATGGCTGGAGGAGGAAGCGGCCACCGCCGCCCTCTAACCTCTTCCCTCTACCCCGGACACATGAGGCGCCGCCCGTGCATGCACGGGCGGCGCCTCTGCGCTATCAGGCCATCCCGGAGCGGGGCGCTCCTGCCGCAGCGAAAACCAGTCCTCGTTTACACGCTTTTAACACATCATTCGTGCAACGAAGTATATGCGTTAGTATGGAGATAGCGACTGCTCCCACAGGGCAGGGCACAAACATCGCAAGAAATGTGAGGAAGCGAACCGGGCAAGCGCGCAGGCCATCGGTGAGGATCCGCGCCGCGCTATGTCATCGACGCCGAACGGCCCCCGTATACTCTCGCTTCTCCCGTCTCCCCACGGGATACGCGCGGCGGGTTTTGGGGCGGCAACCGGCATCAATGGGATCGCTTAAGCATTTCTTTTACCCAATGTACCGATTATGGAACGGAGACTGCCAACGGGCGGATGATGAAATCCCTGACCGGGAAAAAGTGACACCGCCAAAGGGGCACGCCGATGGTTACAGCGCTCGATCTCACAGTCGCCACGACGGATCAGCCCGTATCACGGGGCGCCGAGATCGCCGGCATTCCGGTATGTCCCCCTCGCTATCGTTGGATCATGCTGCGGGACGAGTGTGCGGAGCGGATGCGCGGCTGGCGATACAGCGGAGACAAGCGCGACCTGCGCATCGACTTCCTGCGCGGCTTCGCGGTGCTCGCGATGGTCGCGGACCATCTCGGCGGCGACCCTTCCTGGCTCTACAACCTCACCGGGGGCAACAAGTTTCTCTTCTCCGCCGCCGAGGGTTTCGTCTTCATCTCCGGCCTCGTCATGGGTATTGTCTATGCGGGCATGATCGCCCGGAGCGGCATCGGCCCCGCGATGTGGAAGGCGCTGCGGCGGGCGGGCACGCTCTACATGCTCACCGTCATCCTCACCCTCTCGTTCGTCACGCTCTCGTATCTCACGAAGATGCCCTGGGTGGCGGGCGTCCACGTCACCGACCCTGCCGCGCGCCTCGTGGAGTGGCTGACCCTCCACCGCGCCTTCTATCTGACCGATGTGATCCTGATGTACACCCTGCTCGTCGCGGTCGCGCCCCTCGCCTTCCTGCTACATCGTCAACAAGCGGACGCCCGTGCTCCTGGCCGGATCGTGGCTCCTCTGGGCGGTCTATCAGCGCTGGCCGGATCAGGCGACGGTCCCGTGGACGATTGAGGACAACTCGGTCTTCCACCTCGCGGCGTGGCAGGTGCTCTTCTTCACGGGGCTGGTGATCGGCTACCATCGCGAGCGCATCGCGTCATGGGCGCGGCGCATCCCGATGATGCCGTACCTGACGGCCCTGACGGCGCTCTGCGCGGGGCTGATCTGGTTCCATCGCAACAGCGCGGCGATCCTCTCCCGCTTCTCGCCCGATGGCGACCCCACCGCGCTGACGGCGCAACTCTTCGACAAGAGCGATATGCGGATCGGGCGATTGATCGCCTTCGCGATCTTCTTCCAGTTCTTCCTGGCGCTCGTGACGGTCGCGTGGAAGCCGCTCTTCTGGGCGCTCGGCTGGTTCCTGCTCCCGCTCGGGCAGAGCGCGCTGCTCGCCTACAGCACCCACCTCTTCGTGATCGTCCTGTTCACGAAATATGTCCACAGCATCCCCGGCTTCCAGAATACGTCCGCATTCGGCAATACCGTCGTGCAGATGACGGGTATCTGCTCGTCTACGCCGTCGTCCGGCTGACCCCGGCGCTGAAGCACATGATCGCCGGCGCGCGCGAACGGCCTGCTGCGCTCGCTGTCCCGTCCAATCACATGGTCGCCGCCCCGCGCAGTGCCGTCGAGCGGAGGAGCCGCTGAATGGCGCGAGCCCGAGACCGGCGCGGGATTGCTACTCGGCGTGCCGGTGCTGCTCATTGCCGCTAGTGTCTCGCTCGGTTCCTGCGCGGCAGAATCGTCCGCAACGACACCAGGCCCCTCGCCGTTCTGGCAAACCGCCACCGCGCGCGTGGCGGCGGCGCGATCGCCGCTCCATACCTTTGACGCGCCTTTGCCTCCCATCGGCCACTGGCACGGTCGCGGCAACGCCCGGCGCGACGGAGATCGAACATGGCATCGTCCCTCTCGGACTCTCCGCCGTCGCCCGCCGCACCCCCGTCTGGCAGTCAACTCCTCGACCGTACCTTCCTCAGCGCCGCGCTCGGTCGCACGATGCACTCCTTCATCTATCTCCCCGCCGGGTATGCCGAATCGGGCACGCGGTATCCGGTGCTCTACATGCTCCACGGCTACGGCGGCTCCAACACGGAATGGATCGCCTACGGCCTGCCCGAGACCGCCGACAAAATGATGAACGCGGGCGAAATCCCGCCAATGATTATCGTCTTGCCGCAAGGCGATCAGGCATACTGGGTCAATCACGCGGACGATGGCCAGCGCTGGGGCGACTACGCCGCGCAGGATGTCGTCAACGAGATCGACGCGACACTACCGCACGATTGCCGACCCGCAGCATCGCGCCATCGGCGGCCTCTCGATGGGCGCCCAGGGCGCGCTGCAACTGGCGATGAACTACCCCGGTACGTTCGGCGCCGTCGGCATGCACAGCCCGACATTGCGCGATTACCAGAGCATGTCGGCTTTCGTCGGCTTCTTCGGCGACGAAGCCTATTTCGACGCCCACGACCCCGTTCATCTCGTCCAGCAGTACCCGGAGCGCGCGCGACCGTTGAAGATTTTCCTCGATGTCGGCGATCAGGACACGGAGTGGCACGACAGTGATGCATCGTTCAACGATCTGCTCACGCAACTCAACATCCCCCACGAATGGCACACCTGGCCCGGCACCCACGATGGCGCATACTGGGGCGGCCACAGCGCCGATTACCTCCGCTTCTACGCCGCCGCCCTGAGCGGCTAACCTCATTGGCCGGTTTGCATCCGTATTCGTGAAATTGCGGACTTGTCGCCGTAACATTTCTGCCCGCGAACCGTTATCATGTGTGACGGTCATCGGGAGGGTGGGCGCAGCACACCGTCGCGCCGCTCGCGGGGCATATACTGGGGAACCAAAGCGTGACATTGCACCGAATGATGAACCTGTGCGTCGCATTGATGCTGGTCGGCACACTCGCGGGGACGGGCGTGGTCTCCGCAACACCTCCCACCACCCACCGCAGAACACGATTATTTCCTCTACATTCCAACGAATGCGGCGGCGCGCGGCCCGCTGCAAGTGCTCGTCACCGTCCACGGCATGGGCGGCAACGGCGCGGCCTTCTGCCAGAATCTGATCGCCCGCGCCGAGCAGGATGGCTGGATTATCGTCTCGCCCACCTTCAATTACCAGGATTACAAGAACACCGATTCCGTCGTGCAGGACGACACGCACATGCTGCCGCGCCTGAAGCAGATCATCGACGGGCTCCCCGCGAAGACGGGCCTGCCGATCCGGGACAAAGTGCTGCTCTACGGCTTCTCGCGCGGGGCGCAGATGGTGCATCGCTTCGCGGAGTTCTACCCGGACAGACGCTCGCCGTCGCGCTCTTCTCCGCCGGGTCGTATACCCTGCCGGAGGCGACGATGGATGTGAACGGCGCGAGACGACGCTGAATTTCCCCTTCGGCGTCGCGGACATCCAGAAATACACGAATACGCCGTTCAACGCGGCCGCGTTCGGCAGGATTCCCTTCTTCCTCGGCGTCGGCGGCGCGGACAGCAATGCGGACGATGCCCCGCGCGCCTGGGACCCCTACATCGGCACGACCCGCATCGCCCGCGCGCAGTCCTTCGAGCAGACGCTGACCGGCCTCGGCCTGGATTCCTCGCTCACCGTCTTCCCGAACGTGCCCCACGATGTGACGAACGATATGCGCGGCCAGGCGATGACCTTCCTCGAACGAGCAGGCATTCGCCTCCACACTCGTCCAGCAGAGCCGCGCCGTTGCGCAGGCGCTCATCGGCGGCGGGCGATTTAGGACCTAACCCCCTGTACCGCCTTCCTGCGGGAAGGGGAACGCTGGGCAAAAGTAGGATGACTGAGCTCGTGGCCCCCTGTGTCGGGAGGGGCTGGGGGTTGGGCTTACGGCACAGGCACCGGCGCGACCGCGCTGTCCGATTCGTCGATAACCGCCGCAGTCTTCGCCCCTGCACCGGCGCGACGGAACTGGAGCAGGAGCACGGCGGAGAGCACGAAGAGGCCGCCGACGATTTGCAGCGGAAAAAGTCGCTCGCCGAGCAGGGTCGTTGCGAAGAGTACGCCGAAGGGAATCTCCATCGTGCCGAGGATACTCGCGACCGTCGGGCCGACGCGCGCGATGCCCGCGTAATTCGCCACGGTCGCGCAGACAGACGCGCAGAGTGCGAGGCCGATGATCGGCAGCCATCCCCACGGCTTGAAGTCGAAGCGGAAACCGCCGCTGGCAACCCCGGCGGTCGTGAAGGTGATGGCGGCGCCGGTCGCGACGAGCGCGGCGAGCATGAAGGGCGGCGTGGCGCGGAGGATGGCGTGCCCGGTGAGCAGCGTGACGGTATAGACCATCGCCGCCCCGAGCGCGAGCAGGATACCGAGCAGATCGCCCGTCCCGCCGTGCGGCCCGGAGACGACGAGCGCGACGCCCGTTGTCGCGACAAGCAGGGCAATGACGCGCATCGGCGTCAACCGCTCCCGGCCGATCAGCACGGCGGCGACGGTAATCATCGCCGGATAGGCATAGAGGAGCAGGATCGCGAGCGCGGCATCGATCCGCGTCAGCGCGGAGGCGAACAGGAAAGTCTGGCCGCTCTGGCAGATCATGCCGAGCAGCAGCCCGCGCGTGATCGCGCCGCGCGGCGGCAGCCCGCGCCCCGTCCGGGCGATCAGGAGCCAGAAGAAAGTCGCCGCGATCACGTAGCGGACGGCCAGCAGCGTCACCACATTGACGTCCGGCCGCATAGGCGAGTTTCGCGAAGGGCGCCGTCACACTATAGGCGACGGCGGCAAGCAGACAAAGGAGACCGCCTTCGCGCTCGCGGGTCATATGCGCTCCTCCTTCATGGTAGCGTAGGTTTGCCTGCGCGAGAGACTGCAGGCTGAAAGCCGACGCTACCGAGGAATCAGGTTGTCCGGCCGTAATCGTCGGTGATGCGGATCACATCGTCGAGATGCGGCGTGCTCACTTCGAGCAGGACGCTGTCTTCAATCGCCTCGAAGCGATGAATCGTTCCGGTCGGGATATGCACGAGCATCCCCGGCCGCCAGTCGAACTGCTCGTCGCCAAAGGTCAGCGTGACGTGGCCGGAGAGGAGATACAACGTCTCTTCTTTGATCTCGTGCTTCTGCAGGCTCAGCCGCTTGCCTGCCGAGACTTCCAGCACCTTGCCGGCGTAATCGCCCGTGTGCGCGTACCAGATCTCCCGGCCCCACGGCTTCTCGACAATCTTCGGCTCGGCAATCGGTCCCATACTCCCCGCTCCTCTTCGTTGCTATCCGGCTCATTTCGCTCGGGGTACGAAACCACACACCGCCGCTTCGCGCAACTATCGCACGAAGCGCCGGAGTGTGCGACGGTCAGGCGGAGAGGTAGGAATGGATGTGCCGGTGCGGGATGCATTGTCCGTGCCGGCGGCGAAGACGCAATGGCAGTCCGTGCAATAATAGAGATGATTCCATCGCTCCGTCGCCCGTTTGTATGCCGCCTCTCGCCCTTGCTCATGACGACGGGCCCGGCCGCTGACGAGTTGCACGATACCCCACCCGGCAACGAGGAACGCGCGGCAATGAGCACCGCGCCGACACCGTGAATGGCAGCGTCGGGAGCGAATCGCCGATGGTAATGCGCGTAAAGGCGGGTACGATACCGATCGCGAACGGCACGGCACCGATCAGCGCCAGGATGGCGATGCGCGAGAGGTGGCGGGTCACGCAGTACCGCAATCCCTGCGGCTCCGCGTGGCGGCAGCAGATAGGCCGGGAGGCCGCTCGATCCCGTGCCGGCCGAGTTGCGCGGCGTCATGCCATAGGAGCGCCCCGTGCCGAGGACGATCGGCATGCGGCCAATCGTCGAGACGAACGGCGTCATGCCGCCCGCCGACCAGCGACGCGACCCGCTCCACCGTCTCGCGCTGGCCGCAATGCGGGCACGCACCCGGCTCAATCGGCGATCGGTACGCCGTGCCCGCCCCAAAGGATTCCATCGCTCGCCTCGACCCGTCGCGGACAAAAACGGGCGACCCGCAAGCCGCCCGCACCATTCCCGCATCGCTCCCCTTCCCTCGAGGGAAGAGGGCTGGGGGGTTAGGGCTCCCCGTTACTTCGCCGCGTCGAACCGCTTGCCGACTTCGTCCCAGTTGACGACGTTCCACCAGGCGGTGATGTAGTCCGGGCGACGGTTCCGGTAATCGACGTAGTAGGCGTGCTCCCAGACATCGAGGCCGAGGAGCGGCGTCTTGCCGTCCATCAGCGGGCTGTCCTGGTTCGGCGCTGCTGGAGATTTCCAGTTTGCCGCCGCTCTTCGTCAGCCACGCCCAGCCGCTGCCGAAGCGCGTCGTCGCGGCCTGCGGCGAACTGCTGCTTGAACTGATCGAAGCCGCCGAAGGTCGAGTTGATCGCCTCGGCGAGCGCGCCCGTCGGCTGGTTGCTGCCGCCCGGCTTCATGATCTCCCAGAAGAGCGTGTGGTTGGCGTGCCCGCCGCCATTGTTGCGGACGGCCGTGCGGATATTCTCCGGCACGCTGTTCAGGTCGGAAATCAGCGCCTCGACAGACTTGTTCGCGAGGTCCGGCTGATCCTTCAGCGCGTTGTTGACGTTCGTCACATAGGTCGCGTGGTGCTTGTCGTGGTGCAGTTGCATCGTCTCTTCGCTGATCGTCGGTGCGAGAGCGTCGTACGCGTACGGCAACGGAGGCAGTTCATACGCCATGGGGTTGACTCCTTCCATGCAGCAGACCGAAAGACGAAACAGACCATGCAGTCGGTGACGGGGCGCGTGGAGCATCATTCGTCGCGCCGATGCCCCCGCCCGAACAGTATGCATCGCATCAGAATGGGGCGCAACCAGTAGCGAGTAGCGAGTGGCGAGTGGCGAGACGGGGCGCGCAGACCAATCGATACTCGCTACTCCGTCAGCCACCGATGCGGGACATGCCGCGATTGAGGGAGACCTCGCCGGAGGCGACGCCGTGGCCCCACGGCTTTTGCCAGACCGCCTCGCGCAGGCGCAGGCGGATTTCGTCGTCCGACGCGCCGGAGCGGATGAGCGCGAGCAAATCCACCTCGTTGTCGCGCAGCAGGCAGAGGCGCAGTTTGCCGTCGGCGGTAAGGCGCATCCGGTTGCAGGTCGCGCAGAAGGCGTCGGTCATTGCGCTAATAAAGCCGACCGAGCCGCGCGCGTTCGGGAAGACGAAGGGGCGCGCCGGGTCCACCGGGTCCGCCAGCGGGTCGGGCGTCAGCGTGCCCCAGCGCTCCTCGATGCGCGCCATCACCTCGGCGGTCGGCACGAGAAGATCGAAGGCGACATCATCGACACCCTCGAAAGGCATCACCTCGATGAAGCGCATCTGCCAGGGATGGTCGTATGCCAGCCCGGCCAAATCCGCCACTTCGTGGTCGTTCTGCCCACGGATGACGACGGCATTGAGTTTAATCGGCGTCAGCCCCGCCGCTTCCGCCGCCGCGATGCCCTCCATCACCAGATCGAGCCTGCCGCCGCGTGTGATCTGCTTGAACCGCTCCGCGTCCAGCGTGTCGATCGAGACATTGATCCGCTTCAGCCCTGCCGCCGCGAGCGGTTCCGCGAGGCGGGAGAGGAGGATGCCATTCGTCGTCATGGCGATATCGGTGATCGCGGGGTTCGCGGCGATCTCGCGCACAAGGTCCGGCAGGTTGCGGCGCAGCGTCGGCTCCCCGCCCGTCAGGCGAATCTTCGTGAACCCGACATCCGCCGCGAGTCGGACGACGCGCAGCAGTTCCTCGTCCGAGAGCAGCTCCTCTTTCGACTGCCAGCGCACGCCCTCGGCGGGCATGCAGTAGACGCAGCGGAGGTTGCAGCGGTCGGTCAGACTGATGCGCAGATAGTTGATCCGGCGACCGTACGCATCCTGCGCCGGGCCGTCTACATCAACCATACTGAGCGGAATCATCGTCGTTGTGGTCATCACATCTCGCTGAGTACGCGGCAATGCGCGCCGCCTTGAGAGTATACCGGGATAGATCAAAACAATCTACCCGCCGTCGCAGCATTATACAACGGTTCGGTTTCACAACCTATTCCACAGTTCCAGCGACATTTCGTGTATCTTGCGCGGCTATTCCTTTGCGTCGGCCTGATCGCCGAAGCGGCCGGAGCGGAGGGAGAGGCCGCCATCGACCCAGAAGACCTGGCCGGTGACGTAGGAGGCGGCATCGGAGCAGTAGTAGAGCACGGCCCCGGCGATGTCCTCCGGGTAGCCGACGCGGCCGAGCGGTGTCGCCTTGGCGAAGGTGCCCGCGTAGTCCGGCATTTCGTGGCTGGTGCGCTCGATGAGGATCGCGCCGGGGGCGACGGCGTTGACGGTGATGCCATACGGGCCGAGTTCGACCGCCAGACCGACCGTCAGCATATTCAGGCCGCCCTTGGAGGCGTTGTACGGCGTCGCGTTCTTGAAGGCGGACTTACTCGCCCCGCTGGAGATGTTCACCACCCGGCCCCCGCCTCCATCGCGAGCCACCATCAGGCGCGCGGCGGCCTGCGTGCAGAAGAAGGTGCTCTTCAGGTTCGTATCGAGCGTCGCGTCCCAATGCGCTTCATCGGTCGCGAAGAAGTCCTGCCAGAGGGTGATCCCCGCGTTATTGACGAGGATATCCAGCCCGCCGAGCGCCTCCGCCGCTTCCGCGACCAGCCGCTGGCATTCGGCCACCTGCCCGACATTCGCGCCGATCGCGATGGCCTTGCGGCCGAGCGCGCCGATTTCCGCAACAATAGCCTCCGCACCGGCGGCGTCGCTGTGGTAGTTGACCGCGACATCCGCCCCCTCCCGTGCGAGCGCGAGCGCGATTCCCGCGCCGATGCCTTTACTCGCGCCCGTGACCAGCGCCCGCTTGCCCGTCAGTGCCATATTTCCGCTCCCTCTCGATTATGTGCATCCGCCGTGTGCGTTGTCTTCCGATAGACGCGACGCGGCAGGCTGATGAGCCTCGGCGACAACCTTCGGAGATAGTAGCACGCCGGCCGCGATCAGCGCGGTTTGTATGCCTGGATGAATGCGCTACTCGTGCGCAGGTCCGCGTCGGTGAGATGGCCGAAGCGTGGCGCGAGGCGCCCGCGAGGAGCGGCAGGCGATTCCGTCCGCTAGTCGCGGACGGAATCGCGAAGCCGAGGGCGCGAATTGCGTCGAGGTGTGCGGAGTGCGATGCGCGGTTCGGGATGTCCCGCCGCCTGCCTCCCATCAGCGACCAGACGAAGTCCGAGCAGGCCCAATGCCCGCTCCACTCCCGCGTCAGCCCATGCGACTTGAAGGCGATGTCGTGGGACATCACGCCGCCCGGCTTGAGCCGACGCTCCATTGCCGCGTACGTCCCGGTGCGGTCGGGCGGATATTCGAGCACCGCCTGCGAGAGGGTCAGGTCCACCGACGCGCGCTTGATGACGCTCGCGTCATCCCACGGCACGATGGAGGAGAGGAACGGGTTGCTATCGCCCCGTGGTTCATCGAGAGACACGAGCGCGCGGCGGATCATCGCCGCCAGACCGTGTAGAGACTGTCTCAAAAGCCTATCCGGCCCTGGACTCTCTCTGTTTGGACTCAGCCGTATGAGTGGCCCGATATCCTTGCACATACGCTGGCAACGCTGCGCTGTCCGTCTCACCGCGGTCCTGCTCCGGCAACGGCAAACGGGCGGCGGACATCCTGGTTACGGATCGCTGGTGCGTGACCGAACGACCAGCACCCCTGCACCGGCGATGAGCGCCGCCGCACATGCGAAGGTGACGGGGATGGTGGTGAACTGAGCGACCGCCCCGAGCATGAGGCCGAAGAGGATTTCGCCGCCGTACTCAACTTGGGCGAGGAACGATTGGACCGTCGCCCGCACATCGCTGGTGGTGCGACGATTGACCCAGATCTCGCCCACGGCGCTCGTCACGGTCATCCCGATGCCGCTCACGAGCAACACCCCCGCACTGCCAGCGAGATACCCGGGCGCGCAGACCAGCGCGATCAGACCGAGGACACCGATGCCGCACGCTGCGGCATAGACAGGCCGGGCGACGCCCACACCATCGATGCGCGCCTCGACAATCCGGAGCGCGAGCGCGCCGACCGCATACGTGCCAATCCCGAGTCCCGTGAACCAGAGGATCGGGTTGGACGGGGCCGGCAGGCCGAGCTCGACCAGCCGCTTGGCGTAGAGGCGTCCGTAGCCTGCGGCGGCGCCATTAATCAAGAAGGTCGCCGCGAGGACCGCCATGATCTCGCGATCGCGGCGCGCGAGGGCGACCCCACGCCGGAGGATCGCCGCCGACTGCTGCCAGCGTCGCGTCCTGGTCGGGACGAAGCCGTGTTCGGTGAACCGCACGACGACGTACATCCCGAGCGCGATCATCGCGATGCCGGCGACCACCATGGCCGTGCCACGGCCGATGACCAGGGCGAGGAGGCCGAACCCTACCAGGCCGCCGACGGCCCCGATCTGCTCCCAGCGGGCACGCGCCGTCAACACCCGGGCGATACGGTCGGGGCGAGCGAGTTCATCGGTGACCCACGCGACATCGGCACCGCTCACGAACGTCCACCCCACCCCCCAGAGCATCTGGGTCGCGACGAGTGCCGGGAATGCCGTGACCAGCCCGGTGACCACCATGCTGATACCGATGAGGGTGTGGGAGATCACGATCGCCCATTTGCGGCTGATCGTGTCGGCCACGACCCCGGCCGGCACCTCGGTCACCAGCGCGATGATCCCTTGGGCAACGCCGAGGAAGACGAGTTGAAACGCCGACAGGTGGGCATCAACGACGAGGTACAGACTGGCGACGAGCCAGTAGCCGCGATGCAGGACCGCCCGCATCCCCATCCAGCGCAAGAAGACGGCGGTAATGTCCGGCATTACGGCATTCCTCGCCACGATGTGCTGCGCATGGCCATTCGCGGTGCAATCACCCGGATATTCTACCCACTCCCGTGCCGAAATGGCGGGCACCGGCATTGGGCATGAGCGAGACGCATGTGCATGAGATTGCCGCGCGAAGGTACCCTTGTCACGCTGACTGCACAAATACCGGGTGACTCATACGGCTAAGTCCACTCTGTTCTTCCCTTCAACCGCGTGCCATCAGTTGACGGTCAGACGGGTCGCGAGCGCATCCACCCGCGCGAGGGCGGGCTTCGCGCCCAGCGGCCCGCAGATGGCACGGACCTCATCGAGTAGCCGTCGGGCCGTCTCCGTCTCGCCCATCGCGGCGCGCAGCCCCGCCATCGCCAGCAGCGTCAATGCCCGCTCGTACGGCGCGTGGCAGGCGTCCGCGAGGGCGAGCGATGCGTCGAGATGAGCCACTGCCTCCTCGTGTCGTCCCGCATCGGTGTCGAGTTCGCCGAGCAGCCGATGGGCGGCGATCAGCGCGAGCGGCTGGCGCGGCGCCGATGGCGTGGGCGAGGGCGCGCGCGGCATGCTCATGCGCCTGTTCCCTCTCGCCCATCTGCCGGTAGTATTCCGCCCAGAGCGCGTGCCCTTCCGACTGGCCGAGCACCGCGCCGCTCCACGCCAGCCAGCGGTCATACGCCTCCAGCCAGGCGCGGGCGGCGGGTAGATCGCCGTCGTCGAGGGCGAGGGCCGGGGCCAGTTGCTGCATCGGCAATGCGATGTGGATTGCCTGATTCCCCGGCTCGTAGTCCGCTCCTTGCGGGAGCGTGCGTCGCACCATTTGCCACGCCAACGCCCGGTCACCCTGGCCGCGCGCGATTGCGCCTAGGGCCGCGCCCAATTGCCGCAGGAACACACTCGTCAGGCCGCTTTCGAGCAGCGCTCGTGCCGCCCGGCGTGTCTCCGCCCAATTCCCTTCCACCACCGCGCTGTCGCTATCGAGCAGCCGCGACATCAGGGCAATCGCCTCGGGCATGGCCGCGCCGCCGCTCGCGATGCGCGCCATGTCGTCGGCCATCTCGGCGATTGCTGCGCGGAACAGCGCGCGCTGTTCCGGATAGTACGGGAGGAGGATGAAGCGCACGAGGACGCGAGAGGCCATGACCGCCATGTTGTGATTGCCCATGCGGCGGTACTCATCGCGTGCCCGCCGCGAGAATTCGCGGGCTCGGTCGGCGAGGCCCAATCCGGCATAGGTCATCGCCATCCCGAAATTGGCATCTCCGGCGGGCAGCGCGCCCCTCCCTCCGGCATCCGCCGCCCGTGCCGCAAGCATCGCCTCGCCGTACGCGCGTGCTTCGATGAGGTTCCCGGTCATCGCGAGCCAGTCCGTATAGGTCGATTCGCCGTCCGTTTCGAGGGCAATGCGGATGCTCGCGGGAAGCACGGCGGCGAGCGCGTCGTCCGGGAGCGCCTGGATCGCCGCTACCCCCGCCTTCAGATCGGGGAGCCCCGCCCGCCCATGCCCCGCGAGGCAGCGCACCAGCCCTCGCGACGCGCGCCAGTATGCCGCGAGGGCCGGGTCTTGCGCCGCGAGCACCAACGGTTCCGCCGATTCGAGGTAGTCCAGCCCGCGCAGCAGATCGCTCTGGCGATACAGGACACCGAGCCGGACGAGCAACCAACCCCGCAACGTCTCATCGCCGTGGTCGCCGAGCAAGGCGAGGGCGCGCTCGTGGCGGTCTGCGGCGGTCAGGTAGCTATAGAGCCGGTCCGCCCGGTCGCCGGCGGCGACCAGCCACGTCACCGCCCGCGCGTCCCGCGCCTGCTCGAAGTGGTACGCCACCGCATCGGGGTCGGGGTGGGGCGATGCCGCGAGCGCCTCACCGATCCGGCGATGATGCAGGCGCCGCCGCGCGGGCAGGATGCCCTCGTAGAGCGCCTCGCGGATCAGCGCATGCGCGAACCGTACGCCCAGCCCGTCGGCGGTCGCCTCGACCAGCCGCGCCGCCGTCGCCTCGTCGATCACCCCGAGCAGCGCTTCCTCATCGGTCGCGACGACCTGCGCCCAGAGATCGAGCGGCACCTCGTGGCCGACGACCGCAGCGACCGCCAGCAGCAACTGGGCATTCGCGTCGAGCCGGTCGAGCCGACCGTCGATCACCTGCCGAAGAAGCGCGGGGACCGACACCTGCGCGAGGTCGCCGAGCCGCCATCCGTCCCCCTCCCGCCGCAGCGTGCCCGCCTCTTCGAGCGAGCGGAGCAGTTCGCCCACGAAGAGCGCATTGCCTTCGGCACGTGCCTGCAGATAGGCGGCAAGGCGGCTTGTCTCCTCCTCCGGCAGATGGTAGCGGTCCGCCACGAGAGTGCGCACCGCGTCACTCTCGAGACGACGGAGGTCGAGCCGTTCCGCGCCCGCGTCTCGCGCCAACTGCGGGAGCAGTTGATACAGCGGATGGCGGCGGGTCAGTTCATCGGAGCGGTAGGTGACGATCAGGAGCAGGGGCAGCGCGGCGAGCGAGCGAGACAGGAACCGCACGAGGTCGAGCGAGGCGGGGTCGGCCCAATGCAGGTCGTCGAGCAGCGCCACGACGGGCTGCCGTGTCGCCAGCGCTCTCAGGAAATCCTCGACGGCGACGAACAGGGCCATCTGACTCGACACCGTCCCGACGGAGCCGCGCTCGGCGAACGCGGCGGGCAATGGAGGCGATGCCGGGGACGGGGTGTGGTGGGCGAAGAGGTCGATCCATGGGCCATAGGGCGGCGTCTCCGCGAGATCGAAGCAGTGCCCTTCGAGCACCGCGAATCCCTGCTCGGCTGCCTCTCGCAGCGCCGCCTCGGCGAGCGTCGTCTTGCCGATGCCCGCCTCGCCGCCGATCAGCACCAATCCGCCCTTGCCTGCCTTCGCGGCGGCGAGTTTCTCGCGCAGCAGGGCGAGTTCCTTGTCACGGCCTGCCAGCCGCACTTCCTCTTGCTGCGGCACGATAGGCACGACGCCGAGTAGCGCGAGTGCGGCCAGGACTTTCGGCAGCCACACGGCTTCATCCTGGTCGAGCACCTCGACCCACTGGGCCGCTTCGAGCCAATACTCGACATCGCGCGGGATGGCAACGGGTTCGAGCAGGAGGGGGAGATACACGCGCTCGTATTTCCACGCCAGCGCGATCTCCTGCTTGACGTTGCGCGAGGAGAGCGAGGCGGCGGAGCACATCAGGACGAAGGCGGCGCAGCCCGCGACGGCCTCCGCAATCTCCTCGGCGTAGTTCGCCCCGCCGTGGATGCCTTTGCGGTCGATCCAGACCGATACACGGGCCCGCGCGAGGGCGTCCACGAGGGGCAGCACCCGCTCGCGGTCGGCGGAGGCATAGGAGATGAAGATGTACGGCGCATCCGGGCGATGCTGCATGGCGTCCCTCGGCTCGTGTAGCGGTGCACGAAGCGGCGTCGCGGCCATCATACCGCACGCGGGGAAGTGCGGAATACTCTGCCATGCCCGCATTATGACAGCGAAGTACGAAATGCTTGCGAAGAAAGGATAAAGCGTACGGACAACCGGCAACGGATATGGGGGCGTAGGTATGAGGGGGCTACACCCGCAGCGCGGGCAGGACGCGTTCGCCGAGCAGTTGGATGCCGCGCGCGTCGGCGAGGCCGTGCGGGGTGCCGAATTCGACGCGGGATGCGCCCGCCGCGAAGATTGCTTCGGCGTGTGCGATCACCTCATCGGGCGTCCCGGCGAAGGCGAAGGGGCGGAGGAGTTCATCGGAGATCAGCGCGGCGGCGGAGAGGCGGTCGCCCCGCTGCACCGCCTTCTCCATGCGGGCGAGCAATTCCGGGTCCACGGCGACGGTCGGGTCGAGCCCGGCGACGGTCGGGAGGTAGAGCGCGACCTCCTCCTTCGCCTTACGCCGCGCCGCCGCGCCGTCGTCGTCCACGACCGTCACCGCGCCGAGCACGATCCCGACCGCGCCCACGCCCCTGCCCGCCTTCCTCGCGCCGACGGCGATCCGCTCCCGCATTATTGCCACCATCCGGGGATTGACGCAGCCGCCGATCTTCACCTCGCTCGCCACCTCGCCCGCGAGCGCGGCGAGTCGCGGCCCCCACGTCCCGATCATTACCGGCACGTCCGGGCGCGCGAGGTCGTATTGGAGGACATTGTGCGCGCTGAGACGGAAGACCGCGCCATCGAAGGGGGCACGCTCCTTCGCGAGCAGGTGCCGCACGACGGCAACCGCTTCCCGCAGCGTCGTGACGGGCTTCGTCCGCGCGATGCCGAGCGATTCCAGCCACGCCCCGCGCGACAGCCCGAGGTAGGCGCGCCCGCCGGAGAGGGCATCGAGCAGGGCAATCTGCCCGGCGATCTCGACGGGATGGAGCGTGTACGGGTTCATGCTCGCCGGGCCGAGCCGGATGCGCGTCGTCGCGTGCGCCATGATGAGCAACGGCCCAATCGGCGGCTGGAACATCAGGTCCCCGTAGACGCTCAGCGCATCGAACCCGTATCCCTCCACCCGCCGGGCCAGCGCCGCATACTCCGCCGCCTCCTTGTTGCTCTGAAACGCGACACTGACTTCCCTGCTCACGGTCACACTGACTCCTTTTGAACCACAGAGACACAGAGGCCACAAAGAGAGACAGAGATACGAAGAAGTAGGGTAGCCAGGGAGGGATGTCTAGCGCGAATTCGAGTCTCGTCCGTGTCTCTCTATCTCTCTTCTCCGTCTTTCTCTGTGCGCTCTGTGTCTCTGTGGTTCAATCGCGTTTCACGTCAGGTCGGCGGTGCGGAGGGTGCGGGGAGCGAGGCGTTCGATGCGCATGATGAGGCGTTCGTCCGGGTCCGGGCAGGCGACGAGGCTTTCCTGCATCATCCAATCGCCCGCCTGCGCGGCCCGCTGGTAGCCGGAGAGCAGCGGCAGCACCGCGCCGAGCGCATAGAGGCAGAAATGCTTTCCCGCCGGGATGCGTAGCCGGTTGCTCTCGGTCACCTCGAAGGAATCGCCCACCGCCAGCCCGCAGACCGACCGCCCCTCGATGGCGACGACGGTAATTCTGAGGTCATTGAGGCTGAACTGCTCCGTCTCCATGTCCCTTGTTATCGCACCGCTGTCAAGGGCGCACCCGACACTCAGTAATTCTTTCGATTCCGCAGTGGCGGCGGGCCTTCGCCTGCTGAACGATCTCGCTGGGGCAGGCGAAAGCCCGCCACCACCATGTTCCTTCGTGATTGATAATCGCGACCGCTATGGTATAAGAACCGTGCAATGCGACGGTTGAGTACGTCGCCGATCGTTTCCCGGCACGTCAGAGATGCATCCGCTCAAGACCCTCCGGGCATCGCGTTCGCACCGTGACGGTGCGTGTGCTCGCGCGAATCCGCGCGGATTGGGAGGTATGCCCCCGCATGGTCGGAGAGCCGCATCATCCACCGGGGGAGACGGCGACCGTGGTGGTCGTGCCGCCCCCCGGCGCCTTCACCGCCCTGCAACACCGCGATTACCGCCTCCTGCTCATCGGCCAGTTCGTCGCGACCATCGGCCAGCAGATGCAGACGGTCGCCATCACCTACCAGGTCTATCAACTGCATCACTCCGCGCTCGATCTCGGCCTGCTCGGCCTCTTCCGGCTGCTCCCGGTCCTCGCCTTCTCGCTCGTCGGCGGCGTCGTGGCGGACCGGGTCGATCGCCGCCGCCTGCTGCTCGTGACGCAGCCCGCCCTCCTGCTCTGCTCGTTCGCGCTGATTCTGGCGACCGTCGCGGGGTGGGCGAGCATCGGCGTGATTTTCGCCATCACCGCCGTCGCCGCGACGATGGGGACGATGGCCGCCCCGGCGCGGCAGGCATTCCTCCCGGCGCTCGTCCCGCGCGAGCATCTCGCCAATGCGCTCTCGTGGAACATCACGCTCTCCGAGGTGGCGACGATTGCCGGTCCCGCCCTCGGCGGCCTCGCCATCGGCGCATTCGGCATCGCGGGGACGTACGGCTTCGAGGCGGCATCGTTCGTCGTCGTCATCATCACCTTGCTCCTCATGCATGTCCGGCTCGGCGCGGCGGCGGTGGACGGGCCACCCGGCTGGCGCGCGGCGCTCGAAGGGCTGCGTTTCGTGCGGAGCAACAGCATCATCGCCGCCATCATGTCGCTCGATTTCTTCGCGACCTTCTGGGGCAGCGCGACGGTGCTCCTCGCGGTCTACGCGGACAAGGTGCTGCACGTCGGCCCGACCGGCCTCGGCATCCTTTTCTCCGCACCCGCCGTCGGCTCCGTGCTCGGCGCGATCGCGATGACCGCCGTGTCGCACCGCATCCGCCGACCAGGGTGGCCGCTCCTTGTCGCGGTGGCGGCGTATGGCCTCGCGACGGTCGGCTTCGGCTTCTCCCGCTCGATGCCCGTCGCCCTGCTCTTCCTCGCCGGGACCGGGTTGGCGGACACGGTGAGCATGACCTTCCGCCATCAAATCCTCCAACTGCTGACGCCCGACGCGCTCCGCGGCCGTGCCAGCGCGGCGCACCAACTTTTCGCCGGGAGCGGGCCGCAACTCGGGCAACTGGAGGCGGGCGTCGTCGCCGTGCGGTACGGCGCGCCTGTCTCGATCGTCTCGGGCGGGATAGCCTGCATCCTCTCGGTCGCCATCATCGCCTGGCTCGTCCCAGCCATACGCCGCTACCACACCGACCCATAAGACGCATGGCCTCCGCCCGGAGCGCGCGCAACCCCCATGCTAGAATGCAACCCCACCGGCATTCCCGAAGCAAGGGGAGGGGAGAGAGGATATGGAGGACGATCAGATCAAGCGCCTTAAGGGTCATTTGCACAGCCTGGGCGAATTCAGACGGCGGGCGCTCGCCGAAGGGAACGAGCAGCGGGCGGCGCGCGCCGAGCAAGCCATCATCCAGTTGGAGGGGCAGATCACCACGCTCCTGAACGACCTGGAGCGCGAGGGAGATGTGCCGCAGACATCGGGGGAGTCGACGGGGCCGGCGGAGCAGACGAGCGCGGAGCGGCAGCACATCCTGGTGATCAACGGCGATCCCAACTTCCTCAACATGATCCGCTCGTTACTGCAGGACGAGCGGTACAACGCCACCACCACGAACTTCGTCGCCGAGAGTTTCGACATGATCGAAGCCCTCCATCCCGCGCTGCTGATCGTCGACTTGGTAATCGGCGAGCGGGTAGGCTGGGACTTGCTCGAACGTCTGCATCGGGCGGCGAGCACACAGGGGATCCCGGTGATCGCCGTCTCGGCGGATGAGGGAGAACTGGCGCGCGTGCGATGGGACGAACAACGGTTCGGCGCGCGGCGTGTGTTGCGCAAGCCGCTCGATTTGCACGCGCTACTGGATGCCATCGACGGGTTAATTGGCGCGGCATAGGAAAATCCCGGCACACCGCGTGCGATAGCGTATCTGCCCCGCCTGCGGCAGCCGTGCCGACGGCGAATCCCCAACTATCGAGGAAGCCGCATGCCCGAACAGCCCGACCCGGAACAGCCGACGCCGCACGCACCGCTCGCCCTGCCACCGGAATTGATCGCGCTGGAGGAGCGGCTGGCGACGCTGCACGCGATGGGCCGGGGTCTCCTCGTGGCGGCGCGCACGGCCCGCGAGCGCGGGGAGATGGGGCGGTGGGAGGAGGCCATGCGGGAGCATCGGATAGTCACGGACGAGGTTGACGCAGCGATGCGAGAGGTGCGCCGGCTGATCCGGCCACGGGGATAGCCATACCAACCCCGCGCAGCGGACGCCCCACCGGGGCAGGCTATGAGACATGTCCCCTTTCGGATGCCTCTCAAAACCGGCCCGGCGCGCGGCGCATGAACAAGGGGAGTGAAGATGTCATTCTGGGCGGGGATGCGGTTCTGCCCGAAGTGCGGGGCGCCGTTCGGGTCGGGCGGCTTCGAGCGGACCCCAATCCCAACGTGTGGCGCGTGCGGCTTCGTCTTTTATCGCGGCCCGTCGCTTGCGAGCGGTTGCATGGTGATCGAGGATGGGCGCCTGCTGCTCGCGCAACGCGGCATCGAGCCCTTCGGCGGTTCGTGGTACGTCCCGTCGGGGTTCGTCGATTACGGGGAAACGCCGGAAGACGCCGCCGTCCGCGAGTTAGCCGAGGAGACGCATCTCACCGCGCGCATCCTCGATCTCTACGATGTGCGCGCGTGGCATGACGACCCGCGCAAGCATGGCGTGATGCTCTTCTACCGGGCCGAACGGGTCGCGGGCGAGGCGAAGGCGGGCGACGACGCGGCGGCGGTCGGCTGGTTCGCGCCGGACGCGCTGCCGGAGAATATCGCCTTCGCCGTCCACCGGGCAACGATCCATCGCTGGCGGGACGAGATGATGCGAGATATGCAGCACTAATTTCAGGAGGAATTCTTGGCAACCTATACCGTGATCGTCTACGAGGCCGAGGGCGGCGGCTTTTATACCGAGGTGCCCGCCTTCGCCACCGGCGCGGAGGGCGAGACGATCGAGACTGCCCTCGCCGAGACGCGCGACACCCTCACCGAGACGATCGCGACGATGATCGAGAATGGCGAGGTCATCCCGCCGCCCGATCATGGCAACATCGCCGCCGTCGCGCAGATCGAGGCGGACATCACCGTCGCGGACGCCGGTTGATGGCCGCTGAGCCGCTGGACGCCTTCCTCGCGCGGATGCCGAAGGCGGAATTGCACATCCACCTGGAGGGTTCCGTGCGGCCCGCGACGCTGCTTGCGCTCGCCAAACGGAACGGCATCGCCCTCCCCTTCGCTGATGAGGCCGCGCTGCGCGATTTCTACCGCTTCCGCGACTTCGACCACTTCCTCGCCGTGTATGACCTGATCTGCGACGCCATCCACTCGCCGGACGACCTGACGCTGATGACCTACGAACTCGGCGCATCGGCAGCGGAGCAAAATATCCGCTACCTCGAAGTGACCTTCACCACCTGCGGGAGGCTACGCCGGGGCCTGTCGCTGGACGACCAACTGGCGGGCGTGCACGCGGGCGCGCGGCAGGCGGAGCGCGAGTTCGGCGTGCGGATGCAGTTCATCCCCGATGTGGTCGCGGAGAACACCATCGAGGAGGCGTGGGCGCTCGCGCGCTGGGCCGTGGCGCAGCAAGGGAACGGCGTCTGCGCGCTCGGCCTCGCCGGGCGGGAAGCGGGGCGGGACGCGGCGGCGCTCGCGCCCGTTTTCACCTACGCGCGCGACGCGGGCCTGCCGCGCACGCTGCACGCCGGGGAGATGGTCGGCCCCCAGAGCGTCTGGGACGCCCTCACCACCCTCCACGCCGACCGGATCGGCCACGGCGTGCGGGTGGTTGAGGACCCGAAGTTGCTCGAACTGCTCTACGCGATGCAGGTGCCATTGGAAATCTGCCCGACGAGCAACGTTTGCCTCGGCCTCTATCCGAGCCTCGCCGCGCACCCGATCGGCACGCTCTGGCGCGCCGGCCTCTACCTCACCGTCAACACCGACGACCCGCCGATGTTCAATACCACCCTGACGGACGAATACCGCGCCCTCGCCGCCGTCCACGGCTTCACGGCGGACGAACTGAAAGACCTCAGCCTGAACGCCGTCCGCGCCGCCTTCCTCCCCGCCGCCGAGAAGCAAGCGATGCTCGACGCATTCGCTGCGGAGATGGGGGCCTAACCCCCGCCAGCATTGACACCGCGCCGCGCTGCCGTACCATAGTGCCGAACACATCGCGTGAAGATCATCAGCGGGCGATAGGGATCGTCGCGGGCTACGGGAGCAAAATCCTTGTGCGCCAGCGACCATTGCGGAGGGATGGAGAGACGATGGAACAGACGATGCAGGACTATCCGCTCACCGTGCAGCATGTCTTGTGGCGGGTCGAAAAACTCTTTCGCCGCAAAGAGATCGTCACGAAGCGCGAGTCCGGCGTCCATCGCTACACCTACGGCGACTTCGCCGGGCGCGTCCATCAACTCGCGCACGCGCTCAAAGCGCTTGGCGTCCGGCCCGGCGATCGCGTCGCGACGCTGGCCTGGAACAACTACCGGCATCTCGAACTCTACTACGCCATCCCCTGCATGGGCGCCGTCCTCCACACCCTCAATCTGCGCCTCTTCCCCGAGCAACTCGCCTTCGTCATCGAGGACGCCGGGGATAAAGTGCTCGCGGTCGATAAGTCGCTCATCCCGATCCTCAACAAGATCGCCGGGAAGATCCCGACGGTGGAGACGATCATCGTCCTCAACGACGGCGGCGACCTGCCGGAGCACGACCTCGGCGCGATGCTCGACTACGAATCGCTCATCGGTGGCAAGCCGACGACCTACGCGTGGCCGGAGATCGACGAGCATGCCCCGGCGGGCGTCTGCTACACCTCCGGCACGACGGGCAACCCGAAGGGCGTCGTCTACAACCACCGCTCCCAGTTCCTGCACACGATGAGCGTCCTACAGAAAGGGTGCCTCAATATCGGCGAGGCGGACGTCATCCTCCCCGTTGTGCCGATGTTCCACGCCAACAGTTGGGGGCTCCCGTACGCGACCGGCATGGCGGGCGCGAAACTCGTCCTGCCCGACCGCTGGATGGGCGACGGCGCGACGCTGATCGAGTTGAGCCAGACCGAGGGGGTCACCATCCTCGCCGGCGTGCCGACAATCTGGATCAATCTCCTCCTCCAGATCGAGAAGACCAATGCGCAATTGCCGCATGTGCATACCGTCGTCTGCGGCGGCTCGGCCATTCCACCGGCATTGATGGCCGGGATGGAAGCGCGCGGCCTGCGGATGCTCCACGCCTGGGGGATGACGGAGACCTCGCCCTTGGGCACCGTCTCCACCCTCCGCTCGTGGCAGCCCTCGGACGGGGACGAGGCGCTGGCGATCCGCCTGAAACAGGGCCCGCCGATCCCCGGCGTCGAGATACGTATCGCCGATCTCGCCACCGGCGCCGAACTGCCGTGGGACGGCGAGGCGTTCGGCGAGGTGCAGGTGCGCGGGCCGTGGATCGCCAGCGGCTACCACCACGACGCCGACCCCGGCAAACTGACGGACGACGGCTGGTTCCGCACCGGCGATGTCGGCACGATCGACGCCGACGGCTACCTGACCATCGTCGACCGCACGAAGGATGTCATCAAGTCGGGCGGCGAGTGGATCTCCTCGATCGAACTGGAAGGCGCGATCATGGCGCATCCGAAGGTGCTGGAGGCGAGCGTCGTCGGGCTGATGCACCCGAAATGGCAGGAGCGACCCGTCGCATTCGTCGTTCCCAAGCCCGAACACGCGGAGAACGTCACGGGAGCGGAAATCCGCGACTTCCTGACGGCGAAGGTGGCGCGCTGGTGGATCCCCGACGAAATCCGCTTCATCGCCGAGATCCCCAAGACCTCGGCGGGCAAGTTCGACAAAAAAGTCCTCCGCGCCAGTGCCGCCCCGCTCGCGGAGGCGGTACCGAGCGGGGATTAACCACCAAGAACACCAAGAACATCAAGAAATGCAGGGAGGATGTAGTAAATTCTCCTCTTTATTTCTCCCCCTTGGTGTTCTTGGTGCCTTGGTGGTTCAGGATCTCTCCCCATCAGGGCGCCTGGGCCTGCGGTTCGGCCTGCAAGGTTTCGCGGACGAGGACGGAGAGGATGAGCGCGGCGGTGACGCCGATGCCGGCGAGGACGAAGGCGGTCGCGGCGAGGCCGAGCGCGTCCGCGATGATGCCGACGACGAGCGGGCCGCCCGCCGACCCCGCGTCCCCGATGAAACGCCAGACGCCGAGAAACTCGCCGATCGCGTCCGGTGGGGCGAGGTCCGCGCCGAGGGTCATCATCGAGCCGGAGCCGATGCCGTTGCCGAAGCCGATAATCACCGCCGCGACGAGGAGACCGATGAATCCGGGCGCGAAGGGGATGAAGAGCATCCCCACCGCCATGATCGCGAAGGAGGGCACCGAGGCGACCTTGCGCCCGAAGCGGTCCATCAGCCAACCGGCGGGGATGAAGAGCGCCATGTCGATCGTCGCCGCCGCCGTGAGGATCGTGCCGATCTGGCCGCTGCTCAGGCTGAGCGCGTACGCGCCGAAGAGCGGGATAATCAGTTGCCGCCCGGAGCGGATCATCGCCACGAAGATCTGCGCCGCCCCGGCGGAGCCGAGGTCCGCGCGATGCGTCCGCATCAGCCTGCCGACGCTCTTCCAGCGCATGTGGCCGCGCGTCGCGACACCGGCGCGGTTCCCGGTCTCTTTGATGTACACAAAGGCGAGGATGCCCGCGAAGGCGGTCATCCCCGCCGCGAGATAGTACGGCGCGGTCAGACCGAACCAGTCCGCGAGCGTGCCGCCGAGGATCGGGCCGGCGAACGTGCCGGCGCGGTTGATGCCGCCGAAACTGGCGATGAACTTCCCCCGTTGGGCGCGCGGCGCGATGTCGGTGATATAGGCGTGGCGGGAGAGACCCCAGAGCGCGGTGCCGACGCCCTCGACGAGGCGGCACATGACGAGGGCCGGATAATTGTGGGCGATGGGGACGATGAGCGTCGTCGTGGCGGCGAGGAAGATGCCGATGAACATCGCCCGCCGCCGCCCGATCTGCGCGAGCACCATACCGACCGGCACATCGGCGACCAGTGTGCCGATCCCCGCCGCCGCGACAGCGAGGCTGGCGAGGCTGAAGGAGACGCCGAACCCCTTGGCGAAAATCGGCAAGATGGGGATGAGCATCCCCTGCGCGAAGGAGAGCAGGAAGGTCGGCACATAGACCGGCATCACCATCGCGGCCCGCGAGATCGGTCTCTCCGCTTTGCTGCTCGGCTCCGCGACACTCATGGGCCGTAGCATACTCGCACGCCATTCGCCGTGGGAAGAGATTGGCGCGATACTCCCATTGGCACGCGGGGCTTTTCGTTCACCGCAAATCACCACGCCGCCCGCCGGACGGTTCGTGGCATCTCTCGTGCTGTTCCTCGTTCCATGCATCATCGCCGGAAGGAGCCGATCAAATGTTGAAAGCACTCGGGCGCATCTGTCTCTCCGGTATCTTCATCATCGCGGGCGCGGAAGCCTTCAAAGCGCCCGGCGGGCGCACAAAGATGGTTGACGGCGCGGGCATCCCGGAGCCGGAAATGGCGGTCAAGGTGAACGGCGCGACGATGGTGATCGCCGGGCTGATGCTCGCCTGTGGCATCACGCCGAAAGCGGCGGCGGGCGCGCTCATCGGCACGATGATCCCGACCACGCTCGTCGGGCACGCCTTCTGGAAGGAGACAGACCCGAAGGCGCGGAGTATGCAGCGCGTCCAGTTCCTCAAGAACCTCGGCCTGGTCGGCGGCCTACTCTGGGTCCTCGACGAAGTCTCCCAGGAGCGGCACGCGAAGAACCACGTCGAGATCGAACAACTGCCGATGTAACCACCCAACTGGCGGGCTAAAGGCCGCCACCGACACAACGGGCGTCGGTCAGTAGTCGCTCCAACACGATTGCGACACCATCGTCATCGTTCGCGGCCGTGACCGCATCGACTGCGGCGAGCACATCGGGGTGCGCGTTGGCGACGGCGACGCTGTAGCCCGCCCAGGCGAGCATCGGCAGGTCGTTCGGCATGTCCCCGAAGGCGATTACCCGCGATGATGGGATGCCGAGGCGGTCGCACAACCCGGCCAGCGCGGACGCCTTCGTGATGCCCGCCGCCGCGATTTCCACGAAGGGCGCGCCGGAATGCGTCGTCGCGGCGGTGTCGCCGACGATCTCTCGGCTGGTGCGCCACAACTCCTCGATGGGCATCTCCGGGTGGCGCACGATGAGCTTGGTGACTGCCTCCGCGCAGAGTTCGAGCGCGTCGGCGGAGAGCGGCGGCGCGTGGTCAGGGACGAGACTCATTGCGGTGTAGGCCGGTTCGTGGCCGAAGATGAGGCCACGCTCGACCGCGAAACAGACGCCGGGCACCGCCTCCCGCAAGGCGGCGACCAGTTGCCGGGCCGTCTCGGGCGCGAGCGTGTCGTGCTGGACAATCGCGTCCGCCGCGAGGTCGTAGACAATCGCGCCGTTGCAGCAGACCGCGAGGCCCGTCAATCGCAGTTCCTGGGCGACCATCTTCAACCGGCGCGGAGGCCGCCCCGTCACAAGGACGAGCGCAATCCCCACCTTTTGCACCCGCCGCAATGCTTCGCGCGTCCGCGCTGAGATCGTCTTGTCGTCCCGCAGCAGCGTCCCATCCAGATCGGTGGCGACGAGACGACATCTCATTCCGCTCGACATGGCATCGCCCACTCACGCCTCCGCAATTTGAATGAAGAGCAGGCCCGCTGGCGCCGCCGACGCGGCCGCCACCGCCCCGAAGAGGGTATGCATCCGTCAGCGCGATAGACGTATTCCACTTCTTACCGTTTGCCGCGCTTTGGGGTGTCGGTGCGTTCTTTGGCGCGCTCGTGGTACTCGACCAGTTTGGTGAGGGCCTCGATGGGGGTCAGGCTGTAGGGGTCGAGGGCGGCGATGTCGCGAGCGATCTCATCGGCGGGCGAGAAGAGCGTCAATTGCATGTTCATCGGCGGGCCGCCGTGGCCGTTCCCCTGCGCGGCGGCACTCTCCAATGACTCGGCGGGCAGGCCGGGCTTCGGTTTCGCCTCGAAGTTCGCCAGCAGTTCCTCGGCGCGCTGCACGACCGCCTTCGGCACGCCCGCCAGCCGCGCGACATGGATACCGTAACTGCGGTCCGCGCCGCCCGGCACGACGCGATGGAGGAAGGCGACATCGTCGCCATCCTCGCGCACGTCCACCTTCGCGTTGCGGATGCGCGGCAGCACGTCCGCCAGCGCGGTCAGTTCGTGGTAGTGGGTGGCGAAGAGCGTCTTCGGGCGGCAGGTCGGGTGGTGGTGCAGGTACTCCAGCGTCGCCTGCGCGATGGCGAGGCCGTCGTAGGTGCTCGTGCCGCGCCCGATCTCGTCCAGCACCACCAGCGAACGCGGCGAGGCGGCGTGGAGGATCGCCGCCGTCTCGGTCATCTCGACCATAAACGTGCTCTGGCCCGTGGCGATGTCGTCCTGCGCGCCGACGCGGGTGAAGATGCGGTCCACCAGGCCGACATGCGCGGACCGGGCGGGCACGAACGAGCCGATCTGCGCCATCAGGACGATCAAGGCGACCTGCCGGAGGAAGGTGCTCTTGCCCGCCATGTTCGGCCCGGTGATGACGAGGATGGTCGCGTCGTCGTCCAGTTGCACATCGTTCGGCACGAAACCCGTCTCGCCCCCCTCGGTCAGCATCACCTCGACGACCGGGTGACGCCCATCGACGATTTCTAGCGTGTCGCCGTCGTCCAGCACCGGGCGGACGTAGCCCCGGAAGGCGGCGACCTCCGCCAGCGCGGCGAAGAGGTCGAGGTGGGCGATGGACTCGGCGACCGTGCGCAGCCGCTCGCCCGCGCCGCTCAGGTGCGCGAGCAGACTCCGGTACGCCGCCGTCTCCAGTTCGTTGATGCGCTCCTCGGCGGTGAGGATGATCGACTCGGCGTCTTTCAACTCCGGCGTGATGTATCGCTCGGCGTTGACGAGCGTCTGCTTGCGCAGATACTCATGCGGCACATTGGCGACGTGCGCATTGGAGATTTCGAGGAAGTAGCCGAATACCTTGTTGAAGCCGACTTTCAGGCTCTTGATGCCCGTCCGCTCGCGCTCGGTCGTCTCCAAGGTGGCGATCCAGGCGCGCCGCTCGTTGACCGTCGTGCGCAGATCGTCCAGATCGGGCGCATAGCCGGGGCGGATCACCGGGTGCGTGCCGAGCACGGCGGGCGGATCGTCCACCAAGGCGCCCCGGATCAGTTCGACGAGGTCCGCGCACTCCGGCAAGCGGGAGAGGAGCGGGCGCACGGGCGCGAGGCGGCTGGCGGCGGCATCGCCATTGACGCCAATCGGCGGGCGCGTGATCGCCTCACGCACCAGCGGCAATGCATCCAGCGAACGGGCGAGGTGCGTCAATTCGCGCGGTCCGGCGATCCCTTGCAGGGCGCGGTTCGTCAGCCGCTCGACATCGGCGACCTGTTTGAGCGCGTCGCGCAGTTCGGCGCGCAGCAAGCCCTCGCGATGAAAGAAGGCGACCGCCTCCTGCCGCGCATGGAGGCGGTGCAGATCGACGAGCGGCTGCATCACCCAGCGACGCAGTAAGCGCGAGCCCATCGGCGTCTTCGTGTGATTGAGGACGGACATGAGCGACTTGCGCGCGTCGCCCCGACCGCTCTCGGTCAGTTCGAGGTTGCGGCGTGTCGGCGCGTCCAGCGTCATCGTCGTGGCGGTGCTGTAGACGGTGACGCGACCCATCTGGGCGAGCGCCTTCGGCTGCGTCTCCTCCAGGTAGCCGACGATTGCGCCGGCGGCGCGCACGGCGAGCGGCAGATGCGCCAGGCCGAGCCCTTCGAGCGTGCCGACCTGAAAATGCCCTTCCAGCGTCTCCTCCGCGCGCTCCTGCCGCCAGCGGTTCGGCGCGACGGGCGTTAAGATCGCCTCCTTCGGCAGCCAGGGCGGGCGCGGCGGCATCGGCTCGCCGTGCCGGTACTCGATGGGCAGGAGCACCTCGGCGGGCAGGATGCGCAGCAACTCGCGCCCGAGGGTGTCGATATCCTCCAACTCGGCGCAGGCGAACTCGCCCGTCGTGATGTCCGCATAGGCGACGCCACAGCGACCGGAGCGATCGTCCGACACGCAGGCGGCGAGATAGTTATTCGTGCCCGCATCCAGCATCCCCGGCTCGACGACCGTGCCGGGCGTGACGACGCGCGTCACCTTCCGCTCGACGGGCACGCGGCCGTTCGGTTCCTCCATCTGCTCGCAGACCGCGACGCGGTAGCCCGCCGCGACGAGCCGCGCGATGTACGATTCCGCCGCGTGGACGGGCACGCCCGCCATCGGGATGCGCTCGCCCTTGCCCATATCGCGACCCGTCAGCGTCACTTCCAGGACGCGATTGAGCGTGATGGCATCCTCATCGAACGTCTCGTAGAAATCGCCGAGATGGAAGAAGAGGATCACATCCGGGTACTGCTGTTTGATGCCGAGATACTGCCTGCGTAGCGGGCTGACCACACCGTTCCTCCCCCGAATCGTACAGATGTTCAGTATAGCAGTTTTTCCTAACCCCTTGCGCCATCATGGACAATGGAAGGAACGCGATGACGGCGCGCGATGTGCGTACGCACGATGCGTGACGCTGCCGCTCGCGAGTGCTCGCGTATGCAAGGAGGAGTGGAAGGTGAGTTACGGACAACAGCCAGGTGGGTATGGGCAGAACGAACTGCGCGCGGGGATGCCCGTCAGCTCGGATAACGGGTGGACAGGGACGGTCACCGAGGTGATTCCCGCCGCGCCCGGCTACGATGGCGCGGTCCGCGTCGCGTGGAACGGCGACGGCACGACGCTCGTCGCGCTCTCCATGTTCGTCGTCGAGAACGGGCAGGCGATCATCCGCACGCAGCCGCCACCGCCGCAGGCTGCTCCCGCACCGCAGCACGCAGCGGCGGCACCGGCCCCGCTGGCCGAGGATGACATGCAGACGCGGCTCGCCTCGCCCGCGCAGAACGACCCGTCCCATGTCAACCCGTACGTCAATGACCCGCCACTCGTCACACCGGAACCGCCGCCCATCCACTCGACCCACGGTCAATACCAGGACGATGACGTCACCTATGTCCCGCCCGTGCCCCGACAAGAGCCCACCGGCATGGAAACCGTGGAGGACTTCAGCGCTGCCCCGCCCGCTCCGTATCCTGTGGCGCCGGTCGATGCCGGCATGACCATACCGATCGAGGCAACGGCGTCGGGCGCGATGGAGCCGCATGTCGTCGACGCGGCGCAGCAGGAGATTACCGTCCCGATCATCGAGGAGCAGGTGGAGGCACGCCCCGAGTGGCGCGACTCCGGTTCCATCGTTGTCCGCACGGTGATGGAGGAGATTCCGCAGACGCTCACGCAGGAGACGGAGCGCGAGGAACTCTTCGTCGAGCGCGTCGCCGTCGGGCGGCAACTGCTGGACGGCGAGCAGGTCACGCCCCGCGAGGAGGGCGACACCTACATCATCCCGATCGTCATCGAGGAAGCCGTTGTCGTCACCCGGCGTATTCTCGCCGAGGAATTGCGCGTCACGAAGCGCGTGATCCCGACCACCCAGACGGTGCAGACGGTCGTCCGCAAAGAACATGTCGAGATCGACGCGGGCGACCTCGCCGACCGCGTCCACGAGGGCAGTGGCACCGATGCTGCGACCGATATGCCGCGAGCGCCACGGACGGATCTGCCGTCCTGACGACAGGGATACGGACAGCAGCGGAGGGACATACACATGACAGCGCATCACGATCCCGCGCGAACGGTCTCCGGGGGAGACGATCGCGCCGAACCGTCGGGCACGAATGCCGCGCAGGGCACGCCCCGGCCGGATACCGCATTGGGCGCGAGGAGCGGCGACGCGCGGGCGGCGGATCGGTCGATCCCCGATCCCACCTATGGGATCGACCCGGCACTCCCCGGCCCGACGTATGGCGGCGCTGGCCGGGGCAACGATTCTGCCATCGCGAGTGCGGGCAGCCACGGCGCGGCAATAGCGGGGGGCAGCCACCCCAACGCGGGGATGGGTTCCACGACAGGCGGTGTGGCACGCGGCGGCGATACGACCTCCACCGCCGATACCTTCAGCAATCAGCGACACGGGTTGGGCGAGAGCGGTGTCCGCAGCCAGATGGACACGGGCGTCAATTCCTCCGGCGCGGCGGGGAGCGCAGTCGCCCCGCGCGATGGCATGGCCGATCCGAACGACGCATCGACCCTCCAGGAGGGGTTGCAGCACGCCGACGGCTCGCGCGCCTAATCCCCTCCCCGCAAAGCAGGCGAAAGCCGGGATGCTCGCGCGAGCATCCCGGCTTTCGCCTGCCGCCAATCGGATCATCGCTTTCGTATCCGAAGGATACAGAAAATCCTCATCACCCTCGCTGCACTTGGGGCGCATTTCATCTGCGATGAAATGGAGTATGTTCGTGTTATGGTGCAATTTTTGGATGATGTGCATTGTGGCACGATTGTTGCCCAAGGGCAGCGTACGGCGGTATCGGAGCGATACCGAAAGAGACAAGCGGGGCAATCGTTCCAAAGGAGGAGTGCATCTATGACCATGGGACGCAGCGACTACGACCAGACGAACACAGGGGCCTACAATTACGCCGACCGGCTCGTCGCGGGCGCGGACGTGTATGGCTCGGACAATGAGAAGATCGGCACCGTAGCGGACGTAGGACAGAACTACTTCCTCGTCCAGAAGGGCTGGCTCTTCATCAAAGACCTCTACCTGCCGACGAGCGCAATCGCGCGCGCGGACGGCGACAATATCTTCCTCAGTCTCACCAAGCACGAGGCCGAGCAGATGGGGCGCGATGATCTGCCGACCGAAGGTGATTCGTGGTACGGCACGCAGCGCGCCGGGTACGCCGGCACCGATACAGCCGTGACAGACCGTGCAACGACGGGAACGACGGGCTACGGGACGGACCGCGAAATCGGGCGCACGGCGAATTATCGCGAAGGCGAGAATGTCAGCGTCCCGATCGTCGAGGAGCAGCTGAAGGCGGGCGTCCGCGAGACCGAGGCGGGCCGCGCCCGCATCGTCAAGGACGTGCGCGAGGAGCAGCAGACGATCGACGTGCCGGTGCAGCGCGAAGAGGTCTACGTCACCGAGCGCGCCGTCAATCGCCCGGCCACCGAGGCGGACCTGAGCATGCGGGAGCGGGAGATCGACATCCCGCTGCGGGAGCAGGAGGTCGTCACGCAGAAGCAGGCGGTCGTGACGGGCGAGGTGAACGTGCGCAAGGAGACGGTGACGGACACCGAGCGGGTGAGCGACACGGTGCGGCGGGAGGATGTCCGGGTCGAGGATGCGGGCAGCGACCGCGTCCACGTCGAGGGCGCGGGGACGGCCGGGCGCGGCACGAGCGGCGGGGCCGGCAAGACGGTGACGGACAAGCGCCAGTACGACGCCCAGGGCAACCTGATGGACGAGCGCGTATCCGAGCAGCCGAACCGCGCCGCTGGCTATGGCGCGGGTACAACGGACACCGCGTATGACCGGACCGGCATGGCGGGCGACCGCGTGACCGGACGCGAGGGCGAGGGCATCATCGACCGCGCGAAGGATGCGCTGCATGACGGCGAAGATCGGGCGCGGAACCGCTAAAACCCCGTCCTCATCGATACCACCGACGGGATGCCTCCGGGCATCCCGTTTTCGCCTCCGTGTGGCACCGATATTGCCGGACGATTACTGGTTTCGGTGACATTCGTCCGAACGGCAAGGAGCAACCCGATGAGCACGAGCAGTGGTAACCCCCCGGTAGGCGTCGGCTATGGGTTCCGGCACGATGACCCGGAGACGCCGGCCGAGGAGCGGCGCGACAGCGATGCGAAAGACGCGCAAGACCGCGTCGGCACGCTCGACCGCGAATTGCCAAACGAACCGATGACCCCCGAGCAGAAGGCGGAGCAGATCGTTGTCCGCGAGCAGGGTGTCAATTCGTTCGCCCGCGCGGAAGAAGTCGACCGCATGGAGCAGCCGCCGAGCGTCAGCGATCGGGAGCCCGAGGGCACCATCGTCGGCGATACTGTTCGTGGCGCGTTGAACGCCCTAACGGACGACGATACGGACGGCAAACGGCGATAGACGCACATCCCCGGTCCCTTCCCGACGCGGGAAGGGACCGGGGGCGAGGTTCCCTGACCACTAGCGCCCGCGCCCGCCGCACGGTACCCTATGCGCAGAATGCGAGGGTCGCGTTGGATGCGGAGGAGAGCAAAGGTATGGCCAGTTCCGTTGAGATCGCGCAGAGCGCCAGCGTGGTGGATGCCGGCGGGCGCAGTATCGGCCGCGTGATCGCCGTCGAGTACGAGCATATCGTCGTCGAGCAGGGATTCCTCTTCACCCGGACGCTCTACATCCCTCTGACCGCAGTCGCCCGCGTCGAAGGCGCGTCCGCGAAGGGGACGGGGCGGGTCCATCTCAACATCAGCGGCAAGCGCGCGGCGGAAATCGGCAAGAACGACACCTTCAAGGATGAGCGCGACTACATCGGCGTCCCGGTCGAGGACTCCCGCTTCGCCAAGATTCGCCCGACCGCGACGTCGGGGCTGGACCCGGCGCGCCACACCGCCGATGACTTCGCCGCCCCGTCCTCCTACGGCAACCCGTGGAACGGCGGCGATCAATCCCCCGCCGACATCGCCCGCGAGGGCGTCCCGACCCTGCACGGCAACGCCCCCAACGACCAGACCGTCTCGGAGCAAGCCCAAATCGCCCGACGACCGAAGAAGCAATGAGCGACGATCCCATCGCTCATTGTTGACTGATGCGTCGCGCCAGCGTGAGATCGTGCTTACCGGGGCCGTAGGCATCGGGGAGTACGCCGACAAGGCGGTAACCGATGCGCAGGAAAAAGCCCGCCGGGTGGTCGGCGTGGCAATGGAAGTCGGCCATCAGATGGGGCGCGTCTTCGGTGACATCGATCCCGTAGAGGCTCGTGCGCCCGCGCGTATCGCCCACGGTGGCGAGCATCGTCACGCACGCATTGCCGCGCATCCGCTCCTCCGCCGCCATCACGAGGGTCCGTGCGACCTCCTGCCGCCGCCGAGCGGGATGCACCGCCACCAGTTTAATCTCCGCCGATGCCTGTCCCCGGAAATGCTCCGCGCGCAGCCAGCCAATCGGCGTACCCTCGGGGTCCCGCGCGACGAGGCTGAGGTCGGCAGGCGCGAATTGCACGACATCCGCGAGCGCCTGTGTCACGTCACCGTCGTAGAGCGACGGGCAGGCGACGACGAGTAAATCCGCCACGCCACGCAGCAATGCGGCATCCTCCTGACTGAGGAGATCGACGGTGTAGAGTGTGGTGCGCGCCGTCATCGCCCGACCCCGGCAACACGCACCGGCGTGCCGGAACACAACCCGAACTCGCTCGCCGCATTGCCGCGCCGTATCGCGATTTCCAGGTAGCCGTGGCTGCCGACAAGCGCGAGGGGCGCGCCCTCCGGGACCATGCCGTAGGTGGTCACGAACGGGAGCGCGGCCAGGCCGCCGCAAGTGACGGTGACGCCCGGTGTGCCCGGTGGTGGCAGCACCTGCGCCGGGATGTTGCTGACGCAGTTGCCGAAACTATCGACATAAATCAACTCGCCCCGGATGCCGTCGGCCGCCATCTCGTACGACGGCGAGATGAGCCGCTCGGGGTTCTCCAGCGGATCGCCGAGATGCGAGAGATGCGTGCCATTGACGAGATGTGCGGCGGCAGAAGCGAAGATGTCCCGCCCGTGAAAGGTCGGAGACACCACCCGCGCGCGCCAGTAATCGGGGTTGGTGAGGACAACCCCGCGCCACGTCAGCTTCTCCCGTTCGGCCGTATCGAGGATATGACTGAATAGACCGTTGTCCGGCCCGACGAAATACTGACCATCGACTTCCAGGGCGATCGGCCGCCGATCCGTCCCGACGCCGGGGTCCACGACGACGACATGCGCGGTGCCGTCCGGATACATCCGCCAGAGGTCGGCGATCACGAACGCCGCCTGGATGATCGAGTGGCGGCTGATCGCGTGCGTGACGTCGACAATCGTCACGCGCAAGGCGGTGCGGAGGATCGTGCCCTTCATCTGCGCGACGTAACTGTCGCGCAGCCCGAAGTCCGTTGTCAGCGTGATAATGCCACCAGCGTGCATCGTACGAACCCTTCTCTCACGTCTGGCGGAGGAGCACTGCGTGGTGACGGAGTATCGCACGGAGCCGATTGGCCGCGCAACGCGCGGGCAGTAGCCAGATGCCAGAGACCAGACCTTCTCGCTACAGTCTTCCGGCTACCGGCGACTGGCTACTCGACATCGAGGATGAGGGAGACGCTGCCCGTGCGCATCTCGCGGATTTGGCTGACAGTGCCGAAGACGCGTTGACCGTCGCGCGTTTCGAGCATCACGTGGTCGCCAAGTGCGTAGGGCCGCTGGGGCTCGGAGATGAAGCAACGCCCTCGCATCGGGCGCACGTCCCCCTCGCCGGGCGCCGGACGCTCTTTGCGATAAAGGCGATAGATGACATCAGCGTCGCGGGGCGCGACTGCCTGACCGCCCACGGCATCCCACAAGACACCCGCGATGCCGTCTACCTCCGTGCCACCCACAATCATGCCTTCCTGCATAACACTTTGCGGCCCGGTATCGTCAATCAGCCCACCGTCGTACTGCATAGGTACTCCGTTGTAATACATGTTTCCAATTAGGGCCTGAGTCGAATATCTGGACGGCGATTACTCTTTCGTCACGGTCCATTCATCTGTATAAACGGGAATGACCGGCGGTTTGTGATGCATAATCACAAAATCGCCGCGACTCAGTGCAGCAATATGACGAAGATAGAAAAACGCGGCCGCTGAGGAGGCCGCGTGTCTCAGCGTGGGTGCGGCGTGCGTGGCCGGCGGGGATCAGCCCTGGGTCTTGCGGGGGTCGAGGGCGTCGCGCAGCCCATCGCCGATGAAGTTGATCGACAGCACCGTCAGGAAGATCATCATCCCCGGCCCCACCGCCATCCACCACGCGATGTCCAGGAAGTCCCGGCTCTCCGAGAGCAGCCGCCCCCACGTCGGCACGTCCGGCTCAAAGCCGATCCCCAGGAACGAGAGCGTGCTCTCCGCGATGATCGCCGCCCCCACCCCCAGCGACGCCGCCACGATCACCGGCGACAGGACGTTCGGCAGGATGTGCTTGACCATGATCGACCCCGACGACGCCCCCATCGCCCGCGCCGCCTCGACGAACTCCTTCTCCTTCACCGACAGGAACTCCGCCCGCACCAGCCGCGCCGTCGGCATCCAGGTCAGCCCCCCGATCACCAGCACGATGATCACGAAGACCCCCAGGATCGGCCCGAACGCCGCCCGCATCGTGTCCCGGAACAGGTAGACCACCAGCAGCAGCAGCGGCAGCGTCGGCAGCGCCAGGAAGAGGTCGGTCACGCGCATCAGGATCGAGTCCGCCGCCTTGCCGAAGAAGCCCGCCAGCGCCCCCACCACCACCCCGACCGTGATCGCGACCAGCGTCGCCGCCAGCCCCACGCTCAAACTGATCCGCCCCCCCCAGATGATCCGCGCCAGCAGGTCCTGCCCCAGGTCGTTCGTCCCCACCGGGTGCGTCGGCGAGGGCGCCGCCTTCGAGGCCGCGAAGTCGATCGTGTCGATCGGCGTGCGCCACAGCAACGGCCCGAGCAGCGTCATCGCCACCAGCAGCGCGATCACCACCGTCCCCGCCATCGCCAGCCGGTGCCGCCGGAACTGCCGCCAGGCGTCGCTCCACAGCGAGCGCGGCTTCTGCCGCAGCCGCAGCCCCTCCAGCGCCGCCGCGGCGGGGGCGATCTCGGTGCGGGCGGGCGCGGCGCTCATCGGTCTCCTCCTTCGGTAGCGAGTTGCCAGTAGCCAGTAGTCGGTAGCCAGCAGTCGGCAGTCGGCAGCGGCGCAGCAGCGGTCAGTCCTCAGTCCTCAGTCCTCAGTCCTCAGTCCTAACTGAACTTGATGCGCGGGTCCAGCAGGCCGTAGATCACGTCCGCCAGCAGGTTGCACACCACCACCAGCACCGCGAAGATGAAGGTCACCGCCATGATCACCGGCGTGTCCTTGTTCGTGATCGCCTGGATCAGCAGGTTCCCCGTCCCCGGCACCCGGAAGATCTGCTCCGTCACCACCGCCCCGCCGAAGATGCCCGGCATCTGCAAGCGCGACGATCGTCACCACCGGGATCAGGGCATTGCGCACCGCGTGCCCGGTCAGCACCCGGTTCTCCCGCAGCCCCTTCGCCCGCGCCGTGCGGACATAGTCCTGCCGGATCGCCTCCAGCATCGCCGCCCGCGTGTAGCGCATCAGCGCCGCCGTCTGCACCAAAGCCAGCACCAGCACCGGCAAGAAGGCCTGCCGGACGTGCTCCCACAGCCCCGCCAGCCCGGTCTGCTCGACGTTGCTGCGGTAGATGAAGGGGAACCAGCGCAGCTTGACCCCGAAGAGGATGATGAAGAAGAGGCCCGAGACGAAGGTGGGCAGGGCGTTGCCGAGGTAGGCGAAGACCGTCGCCACCTGGTCGAAGGCGGAGTACTGCTTGATCGCCGACAGGATGCCGATCGGGATGGCGAGCAGCAGCGAGAGGAGGAAGGCGGAGCCGAGCACGATCAGGGTGGCGGGCAGCCGCTGGGCGATCAGGGTGCGCACCGAGGAGCGGGACTGGAAGGAGGTGCCCCACTGGCCGGTGGCCATCGACTTGGCCCACTTGGCGTACTGGACGGGGAGGGGATCGGAGAGGCCGAGTTGCTTGCGGATATTCTCCTTGACCGCCTCGGGCACGCGCGGGTCGGCGGCGAACTGGGCCAAGGGGTCGCCGGGGGCGAGCGAGATGATGGCGAAGAGGACGATCGAGATGGCGATCAGCGTCGGCACCGCCGTCACCAACCGCCGGATGATGTACTTCCCCATCGCACTCGTTCCCTCTCACCTGCCTGCCAACCACCACAATGCCGTATCTTGCGTGAGTTTCCCATATTCTGTCAAGCAGGGAGCGGGACAAATCTCCCGAATCTGCCCGCGCGCTTTGTGCATCGCACCAATCGCACCAAAGGAGGGAATTCTCGCCCGACATCGGCGCGCGGCGGTATGCTACACTACTGCCTACGTCCTCAATCCCGCTAAAGGATCACCCGCGCGAAAGGAGCCCGCCCGATGTCTACCCCCGATCATCTGCCGCTACGCGCAGAAAATCGTCACGACGGCGCGGACGCTCATCGAGCGCGAGGCGATCTCCCCCGCGCATCTCTGCAATATCTCCATCCGCGTGCCGGAGAGCGACACGATGCTGCTCACCTCCGGCGGCTGGATCACCAACATGACGACCGATGACATCGCGCTGGTCGGATTCGACAACACTGTCCGCGCCGGGCAACTGCCGGGCGGTACCTTCGAGATTGTCGAGATGCACAGCAAGGTCTACGAAAAACGACCCGACATCGGCGCGATCATCCACACGCACTCGCCGTATGCGACCGCTTTCGCGATCGCGAATAAGCCGATCCCCTGCGTCTATGAGGCGATGGCGCGCTTCGACATGCACGACGGTATCCCCGTCGCGCCGTACGCGCCGCGCGGCTCGAAAGAGTCGGTCGCCAATATCCTCGGCGTCATCGGGCCGAAGACTCGCTGCGTTCTCTTACAGAATCACGGCATCCTCGCCTTCGGTGAGAGTATCGAGATGGCGACGATGATGGCGCTGATCCTCGAAGAGGCCGCGCATATGGCGATCCTCGCCGCATCGCTCGGCGGCGCGACGGTCATCCCGGAGGATCAAGCCTTCTACGCCCTCCAGCGCACGCGGCAATACGCCGATCTCGTCGTGACGCCCGCGGACGGAGAGTAGGCCGATCGCCGCGCGCATCGACTTGACATAGTGCACAATTTGCATCTACGTTCACACGGGCCTTCATTGAAGGTCCGTGACGCTTGTGAGTGGGCGAACATCACTGTCGCGCCGTTTGTCGCTCCATCCGACGCGGTGTTTGGGGGCTTATCACCGATGGCAGAGACGATTACGCGCCGCGCGGTAGTGCGCGGCATCTCCGGCACACTGCTCGGCAGCGTTGCGGCGGTCTCCGTCCGTTTCCCGCTCAGGGCCGCATCGGCTTTCGCCGATCCCGGTTTCGCGGCGCAGTGGCGCGCTGGCGAGACGCTGCGACCGAACTTCTGGGGGCCGCCGATCACCGGAGGCGCCCGGGAGGCGTATGCGGAGGCGGCGGGTGGGCAGCGACTGGTGCAGTATTTCGACAAAGGGCGGATGGAGTTGACGAACGGCGCGGTGACGAATGGCTTGCTGGCGAAGCAGATGATCGCCGGCAAGATACAGGTCGGCGACGAGGCGTTCGAAGACCGGCCCGCGCCGGCGATTCCCCTCGCGGGCGACCTGGACACTCCCGGCCCGACCTATGCCGCGCTCGGCGGCGTCGCGGCCGATCTCCTCGCCGCCGCACCTGCACGGATCGGCGCGCGCGTGACGGCGAGCGTCGCGGCGGACGGCACCAGTGCTACCGGCACACCACCCGCCGACAGCGGCCCCATGACGATCGGCGCGTACGAAGACACCACGAAGCACAACATCGCGCAGGCATTCGCGCAGTATCGCGACGCGGTGGGCGTGGCGGCAGTCGGGATGGCGATCTCCGAGCCGTTCAGCGCGGCGGTGAAGGTCGCGGGGGTGCCGAAGACGGTCATGATGCAGGCGTTCGAGCGCCGGGTGCTCACCTACACGCCGGATAACCCGGAACCGTTCCGTGTCGAGGTCGGGAATATCGGCCAGCACTACCTCCGCTGGCGATATGGCGACACACTCCCCGCCAGCGCGCCGCCTGCCCCCTCCAGCGATCAACCCGGTGCGGAGGAGGCGGACTTCCTCGCCCGCATCAATGCGTACCGCGCCCAGAACAATCTCGCCCCGCTCGCGATCGATGCCGGACTGACGCGCACCGCAGTCTGGATGAGCGGGGATATGGCGGCGAAGAGCTACTTCTCGCACACCGACTCGCTGGGCCGCGATCTGACCGAGCGCCTGCGCGTCTTCGGCGTCACGGGCAACACCATCTGGGGCGAGAATATCGCGGGCGGCAACGCGAGTGCGGCGGAGACCTTCGCGCAGTTCGTCGCCTCCCCCGATCACAACGCGAACATGCTCCGGCCCGAGTTCACCACCATCGGCATCGGCCGCGCCCACGGCGGCCCGCCGTACACGTGGTACTGGACGACCGACTTCGGCAACGCGAGCGGCTAGAGCGAGTCAGGTTGCACATGGCCCGGTGGGGCCGGGGTGGGCACATTCCGCTCTCACTGAACCGCCGGTAGCGCCCGGGGAAAAGGCGACCCCGGCAACCTGTGAGGGTTACCGGGGCTGCGAAAGGAAGGAGAGGAGGGAGGAGTAGTCTAGTTATCGCCGCTCTCGGCGGTCCTGGGCTGCCGCTTGTAGGAGCGGGAGCGGAGCGCCGCACCGACACCGACCGCCGCCACACCGGCGACGACCGCCGCCGCGAGGCCGTTGTTCGTGCTGTGCTGCGCCTCGCCGGTCTTCGGCAAAGTCGTCGGCGTTGCGGGGGCTGCGGGCGCGGATGCGCCACTTCCGCTGGCCGTCGTCGCGGAGGCTGCGGGAGCGGACGTCCCACCACCGGTGGCTGTCGTGGCGGATGCCGCAGGCGCGGCCGAGCCGCCGCCGGTGCCGCCGAGGATCGGGCCGGCGGCCGCAAGGACATCGGCCTTCTTCACCGGCGCGGCGAATGCGCCGACGACCGGGGTCATCTTTGCCTGCCGCCGCCAGATGCTGGCGTGCTCGCCCTCGATGTTGTGAATCTGCACGGCGGCCGTCAACACATCGGGGTTCTGCACTTCCCCGGCGGCGGCGAGGTAGGCGCCCGCGCCCAGGTCCTCGATGGTGACGAGGAACTTGACGATGTTGTCCCGCGTGTCGAACGCCGGGAAGTTGTACTTCGCCTGCGCCGCGACGGGGGTACCGTTAAGCTTCTGGATCGTCTGGGTCAGGGCGGTGACGTGCGCCGCCTCGTGCTTGCCGAAGTCGGTGGCGTACTGCTGCTCGTCGCCGGTCAGTTTGCCGCTCGCCACGATCTGCTGGTACATGTTGGACTCGAGGTGCTCGAGCGTGAGTGCGTAATTCAGGATATCGAGATCGTCTTTGAAGTCTGCCACAAGGATCCTCCTATTGCGCGTTGCGCGTCCGGCAACTAGCCGAGCAGCGGCTTTACCTTCGCGGTCACTTCGTCGACCGTGAAGCTCTCAGAGAGCGGGCCGGAGACCGGCGTCTTGTTCCCTGCCAGCGCCATCGTGATCGCCAGTTGCCGTGCCTCGACCTGGACGATCGAGCCCGCGACGCCGAGGATCGACTTATCTTTGATCAGTTTGGCCGCGCCCGTGTAGGCGCCGACGCCGACCGGCTCAACGACATTGAGGAACTTAAGGATGTTGTCCTGCGTGTCGAACGCGGGGAATTTGTAGGTGCCCTCTTTGGCGATGTTCGCGTAGTTCGCGCCCTGCAGCGCCTTGGTGAGGGCGTCGACGTGCGCCTGCTCGAACGTGCCGAACATCTTGGCGAGATCCGACGCCTCGCCGGTCAGTTTGCCGCTCGCCACGATTTGCTTGTACATGGCGTTCTCGAGGTGCTCGAGTCCGAGGGCGAAGTTGAGGATGTCGGGATCGGTCAAAGCGGCCTGCGCGAGCGCCGTCTGCGCGTACTGGAACCCGAGATTGAAGAGGCCGTTGCCGCCCATCGCGAGCGCGCCTGCCGCGCCTGCTGCGCCTGCCGCGCCTTTGAAGAGGGTCCGCCGATTGAACTCGGTCGTGACCAAGCGAAGATACCGTTCGTGCATGATGTACTTCCTCCGTGAGTCCCGACGCGTTGTCAGGATGCCTGGCTGGTGTGCTCGTCGCGCGCCGAGCGTCTCCTACCCCACATACGCGGGGCGCCAGGGATCGGATCACACGGAAGAGAATTACGGATTGCTAGCATGGGTGCGCCTACGCTACCGATTCATTCGCCTATCGACGAGCGGACGCACGCGCCGCACGAATCTGCGTCGCATGGACGGCGGCGTGGTCGGCGTAGATTTCCAGCCAATTCTCGGCGGTGTAGCGGCCGGTGTCGGTGTGCGTCCCCTCCCGCGCCCACTCGGCATCGGTCATCCGGTGGAGGATTTCGGCGGTGGAGCGGCGTGCGGCCTTGAAGGCTTCCAATGAGGCGGTGATCGGACGGTCGTAGTAGAGCCGCCGCGCGAACTCGGCCTCGTCGTAGCCGAGGATCGTCGGCCCCTCCGCCGCGACGAGCAGCCGCAACCGAATCGCGGAGGTCATCTCGCTATCCGCCAGATGATGCACGACCTCCCGCGCGGACCACTCATTCGGGCCGGGCCGGGCATCCATCTCCGCGTCGGTGATCCCCTCCAGCGCGTTGACGATCATCTGGTAGCCATCCTCGTACTGCGCGATCAACTCAGCGCGCCGGTTCAAATCCATTCGCTCGCTCCTCTCGCTGTTCGATTTCAGATGTCCTCGTCCCCTATTATCATGCTCATCCGCCCGGTGGAAAGGTCCAATCGCTGTCGCTGGCGGCGCACACCGGCCCAGCGAAAGGCGTGGGAAAGCGAGGGGTGGTGGCTAAGAAAAGTGCCGCGGAAGTTTCGCCTGCGGCGCGCATTCAGCGCGGGATGGGGACGGAGCCGAGGACGCGGCCAATGACGACGTCGGCGGTGATGCCGGCGAGTTCCGCCTCGGGCCGGACGATCAGGCGGTGGCGGAGCACCGGTGCGGCGAGCGCCTTGATGTCGTCCGGCACAACGTAGGCGCGGCCGTCGAGGGCGGCGAGCGCCTTCGCCCCTTGCAGGAGGGCGATCGCGGCGCGCGGGCTGGCGCCGAGCAGCAAATCCGGCGCCTGGCGCGTCGTCCAGATAATCGCCTCGATATACCCGATGATCGCCTCATCGACCGTGATCTCCCGCACGAGGCGGCGGCAGGCAAGGATATGCGCCGGTTCCGTGACGGCGGCGAGGCCCGAGCGCTCCAGCGCGTGCGCGTCGAACCCGGCGTGGACACGACGCAGCAATTCGATCTCCGCCTCATAGGGGGTGTAGGAGACGATCAGTTTGAAGAGGAAGCGGTCTAACTGCGCCTCGGGCAGCGGGTAGGTGCCCTCGAACTCGATCGGGTTTTGCGTGGCGATCACCGTGAAGAGCGGCGAGAGCGGGTACGGCTCGCCGTCGATCGTCACCTGTCGCTCCTCCATCGCCTCCAGCAGGGCGGATTGCGTCTTGGCGGGGGCGCGGTTGATCTCGTCGCCGAGGAGGAGATCGGTGAAGACGGGGCCGCGGCGGAGCGTGAACTGGCCGGATTGGAGATCGAAGACATTGGTGCCCGTGATGTCCGACGGCATGAGATCCGGCGTGAACTGCACGCGCCGGAACGTCCCGCCGACGAGCGTGGCGAGCGTCTTCGCCATCAGCGTCTTCGCCGTGCCGGGGACGCCCTCGAGGAGCGTGTGCCCGCCGACGAGCAGCGCGACCGTCAGAAGGCGGAAGGTCTCCTCCTGCCCAACGAGCACGCGCGCCGCGCCGCGCGTCAGTCGTTCGGAGAGCGCCCGCACGGTCGCGCCCGGCGATGATGCCGCCCCTGACGGTGTGCCGGGCGGCGCGAGCGGGGCCGAAGCGGGCGGGATGGCGCTCACTGCACGATTTTCAGGTGCTTCGCCTCGAGCCACCCCATGCGGCGGTCTTTCAGGACCATCACGAAATCGCCGTCCCGCGTCTCATCCGCCTGGGAATATTTGGCGACGGTGAACTGCGTCCCCTGCGGGACATGCCCGAAGACGTGATGATAGGGATATTCGCGGGTGGTGACGACGTAATCGTTCAACTTGAAATAGATCATGCGGCCGTTCTCTCCCTCACAGCAGCCTCGCGACCGGCGCGTCAACTGCCCGTTTATACCACGGAGTGGCCCGTATCCGGTAGCCGGTCGTCGGAATGCGACGCTGAGTGCGCGCAAGCCCGCCGAATGATGCGTTATGGTAAGTCCTTTGACCGGCGGATAACTGTCCCATACCTACTGGCTCTCGGATGCTGTGGCATTATCCCTTCTCTGCAATCTTCACCGGGACGTACGATTGCCACTACTGACTTTCTTAATTCTCACTGATGTGTTACGATTGCAGCCAACGAAAAGGGAGGTAGTCCGATGCAAATGTTAGCCGCTGTGTCACCCGAGGAAGCCGCACTGCCGTTACGTGAACGGAAGAAGCGGAAGACGCGTCGCTTGATCATCAACACGGCGATCGAGTTATTCTCAGCACGGGGATTCGACGCGGTGACGCTGGAGGATATCGCGGCGGTCTGCGATGTCTCCCGCGGGACGGTCTTCAATTACTTCCCGTACAAGGAGTTGATGATCCTCGAGTTCATGGACGCCTACATGTCGGAACGACTGGCGGCGATCCACTCCCGGCTCGAGAGCGGCTTCGAGCCGACCGCGCTGCTCTGGGAAGCGCTCGATGTGCCGAAGAGCGCGGCCGTCCAGTGGCCGACCTTCCTCTGCATCACGGCGCGGGAGTTGCTGCACCACGAGCAGGATCGGGCGGACGCGGCGCAGCGCAGCCTCACCTATCTGCCGCTGGTGACGGAAATCCTCGCGGCGGGGCAGGCGGCAGGCGCGATCCGCACCGAGAACAGCCCGGAGGGCTTGGCGCTCTATCTGACCGAGGCGAGCCTCGTCTCGATCGCGCGCAACTGTATGCGCTTGACCGGCGCGGACCTCGATGCCCTCATTACGAACCGTCAGCAGGTCCTCATGAACGGCATCCTCGCCCGCTAAACCGTCTCCTCGCCCTTCGCCCCATCATGCGGCCGCTAGCGCCGCGCGATGGGGCGAAGGGTGTCTTCGTCATTGACGAGCAGGCGCGCGGTGAGCCATTTGACAGTGACGAGGATGGCGAACGAGACGCAGACGAGCACGGCGGACATCGCGAGCGCCGTGTCGAAGTGCGACGCCTGCTCCTCCTGAAAGATGGCGAGTGGGATCGTCTGCGTGATGCCCTGGCGATTCCCCGCGAAGAAGATCGTCGCCCCGAACTCGCCGAGCGCGCGCGACCACATCATCACCATACCGCCGAGTAGCGATGGGAAGGCGAGCGGCAGGGTGATACGCGTGAAGGTGTGCCACGGCGAGCTGCCGAAGGTCGCCGCGACCATCTCCAACTCCCGATCCACCCCCGCGAACCCCGCCTTCGCCGCCTTGATGTAGAAGGGCGCGGCGACGAAACATTGCGCCATGACGACCGCCGCCGTCGAGAAGGGCAACGATAGACCGAGCGCCTCCAACGGCCCGCCGACCAGCCCGCGCCGACCGAAGGCGATCAGCAACCCGAGGCCCGCCACGGCGGGGGGCAGCACCATCGGCAGATCAATCAGCGAATCGAGCACACCGTAGCCGGGGAAGCGGTAGCGCGCCAGGAGATAGGCGATGGGCGTGCCGAGTATGAGGGTGATCCCGAGCGCCAGCGCCGTCGTGATGAGGCTGAGGCGCAATGCATCCCGCACGATGGGGAGGCGGAAGGCGGAGAAGAGCACGCCGTGCGGCAGCGACTTCCAGAAGATCGCGGCGAGCGGCAGCAGCAGCAGCAGCAGGAAGGCGAGCGAGCAGACGCCGAGAAAGACGACCTGCCCCGATACGCCCCGCCGCCCGCGGCGACGCCGACGGGGGAGCGGCGCCCGCTCCCCCGGCTCAACGATTTCGGCGGCCTGTTCCACTACGCGCATCCGCTCGTCCCGGTAGCGCAGGCTTTCCAACCTGCGAGAGGGACGCAGGCTGGAAAGCCTGCGCTACCACATAGGCATCTGATTCTCTCACATCCCCGGCGCGAAGCCGTATTTCCGCATGATCGCCTGCCCATCCGCCGAGAGCAGGTAATCGACAAACGTCTGGCCGAGCGCGGCCTGCTTCGCGCCCTTGACGAGCGCGACGGGATAGGTCGCGATGACGTTCTGCGCGTCCGGGATCTCGATCAGCGTCAACTTGGCCTTCGCGGCCTGCGCGTCCGTCGCGTAGACGATGCCCGCGTCCGCCTCGCCGAGGATCACCTTCTGCACGATCGCCTTGACATTGTCCTCTTGCGAGACAGTGTTCCTGTTCACATTCGCCTTGAAGTCCGCGCCGTACTCCGGCAGCTTGCTGTAGTTATCGAGCGCCTGCTGGGTATACGTGCCGACCGGCACACTCGCCTGCGCGGTATCGAACTTGATGCCGGGCTTGGCGAGGTCTTTCGGCGTCGCGACGCCCGCCCGGTTGTCCTTCGGCACGATGATGACGAGTTTGTTCTTGGCGAAGATTTGCGGCGTCCCGGCAATTACGCCGCCCCTGGTCGCGTTGTCCATGTTCGGCTGATCGGCGGAGGCGAAGACATCCGCCGGCGCGCCCTGCGTCAGTTGGGTGACGAGCGCCTGCGACCCGGCGAAGTTGTACGTCACGGTGGTGCCGGGGTTCGCTTTCTCGAAGGCGGTCTTGATTTCGGTGAACGATTCGTTGAGCGACGCCGCCGCGAAAACGGTCACCGTGCCGCTCGCGGCTGTCACCGTGCCGGTCGTCGCGGATGACGCCGCAGTCGTCGCGGCCGGGGCGACCGTACTCGCCGCAGTCGGCGCCCTCGTGGGCACGGTCGTCGCGCTACTGCCGCCGCACGCGGCGCAGAGGAGCGCGAGGAACCAGAGAAAGGGGACACTACAACGCCGATGCTGAATCACGGTGGCCTCCCGCTGTGGTATGTCTCCGATCACCGTTGTACACTGGCCTCGGTACCGCGTGGCAATCTACATCATGTCGATATAGGTTACAATGATCTAGCGCGGTTTCGTTACGAGGTGCTCACATGCCGCTCCGTTATGCGATCCTCTGGTGTCTGGCGCGCGGGATACGCCACGGCTACGATATCCGCCGCGCCCTCGCCGAGATGACGGACGGGTTGTGGGACATCAATCCCGGCCACGTCTACCAGGCATTCCGCGCGCTCGAACGGGACGGCCTCGTGACACTGACGGAGATTGTGCCGCAGCATAATCTGCCGGATCGCAAGGAGTACGCACTCACCCCGGCCGGCGAGGTCGCCCTCGCGCAGTGGATCGGCAAGCCTGTCCCGGCGGGACGCCCGACGAAGGACGAAGCATTACTCAAACTCGTTTTCCTCGTCGAGCAGGACCAACCGGACGCGCTCACCCGCTTTCTCGCCGCCCAGCGCCGCATCTACGAGCGAGACCGCGACCAACTGACCGCCCAGGTCGCCGCCCTGCCACCGGACGACCGCGCCGGGCGGCTGATGGTCCACGCCGCCATCGAGGACGTGGAAGCGAACTTGCGCTGGCTCTCCCACGCGCAAGACACGCTCACTGAGCCGATGGAAACCGAATGAACCGCAAAGGACGCGAAGAGGAAGAAAATACGAGAATGAAGTCTCCTCCTCGTATTTTCTTTGCGATCTTTGCGATCTTTGTGTCCTTTGCGGTTCATTCGGTTTCGATTTTTCGCTAAAGGAGGCTGACGCTGATGGCATCGTCGTTGCCGAAGCCGCGCCCGCTCGCGTCGTTCCTCGCGGTTGAGCGCTACTCCGAGGAGACGAAGGCGCTTTTACGCGCGGCGGCGGCGGAAACGACCCGGCTTGGGCATCGCTTCATCAGCGGCGAGCATCTGCTGATCGCGCTGATCGCCAGCGACGGCCCGGCTGGGCAAATAATGCGCGAGGCAGGCGCGACGGTCGAGCAGACACGCAGCCGGGTAGAGTTCATCGTCCCGCACGACCCGCCCTTCCTTATCCCGAAGGATATGAACGTCGGCCCACGCCTGATCGCCATGCTCGAAGAGGCGGCGGAGGTCGCCGAAGAGTTGGAGATACCGGTGGAGGCGCACGATCTCGCCCTCGCCCTCCTGCGCGACCGCGAGGGCATCCCCAGCCGCGTCCTCGATGAATGCGGCGTCAACACCCGCGCCCTCGTCCAGCGCCTCCGCCTTCTGGAGAAGACTTGAACCACGGAGACTGAGAAGACAAAAGAGAATGAAGAATGAAGAATGTATGCTCCGATACGGGTACACTTACACGCGCATCAGATGATCTTCCCTCTTTCGGTCTCTGTGTTCTCTGTGTCTCCGTGGTGCACTCTTTCGACAGGAGGCTTTTATGGCTGGGCAGGTTGAGTTTGGCTGGCGGCTACCGGATTTCCCGACGGACGGGAGCGACAGCAAGGCGTTCCTGAAGCAGATGACGGAGACACTCGATCTGATTCACGGGCGCTTCGACGCGGCGTGGGTGGCGGATCACGTCATCCCGTGGGCGTCGTGGCAGTCGCCGGAGACGCCGGCCATCGAGTGCTGGACGACGCTCACCTTCCTCGCGGCGCGCTACCCGGAACTCATGTGGGGGCCGATTGTGCTCTGCCAGTCGAACCGGAACCCGGCGCTGCTCGCCAAGATGGTCGCGAACTTCTGCGCCTTGCTGCCCGGCAAGTTCATCTTCGGCATCGGCGCGGGCTGGAAGGAGGACGAGTACCGCTCCTATAACTGGGAGTTCCCCAAGCCCTCCGTCCGCATCGCGCAGTTGGAGGAGACCGTCGAAATCGCCAAACTGATGTGGCGCGAGGACAACGCGACGTACGAGGGGAAGTACTACCAGATTCACAACGCCTACCTCGACCCGAAGCCGGACCCGATCCCGCCCATCCTGATCGGCGGCAGCGGCGAGCAGTTGACGCTGAAGGTCGTCGCGAAGCACGCCGATTGGTGGAATGGCGGCGGCACACACGAGACGTACGCGCACAAACTGGACGTACTACGCGGCCACTGCGACGCGGTCGGGCGCGACTTCACCACGATCAAGCGCACGGTGGGCGTCGATGCCGTCGCCATCGCGGACAGCGAGGCCGAGGCGCGGCGGATCGCGGAAGCCAGCCCCTTCTTCAACGGTTCCGGCCTGATCGGCACGCCGGAGCAGATCGTCGCGCAAATCCAGCAATGGGCGGACCTCGGCGTCTCCCACTTCCACCTGCGCTTCGCCGACTTCCCGAAGACCGACGGCATCCGCCGCTTCATGGCCGAGGTGATGCCGAAGTTCCGGTAAGCGCCCACCCCAGCCGCCCAGAGGGCACCGCTCCCGACGCGGGAGGGAGTCCGGGTCTCCTTCCGGGCGCCCTTTGGGCAGTATGGGGAGGGGTCAGGGGGGTAGTGCCGCTTCTAGCCGGTGCAGCGAATCAACGAGGGCATCATCGGTGTCGCGGTCGTAGCCGCCGGACTGCGGGAGGCCGCCAATTTCGAGGATGGCGGGGCCATCGTAGCCACGGTCGCTCAGCGCGCGGCAGTAGGCGGGGAAGTCGATCGCGCCCATGCCGAGCGGGTAATGGTCATTGATGGTTGGCAAGCGCGTGTCCGAGACGTGGAGCATCGTCATCCAGGGCGTGAGGGCGAGGAAGCCCGCCAGATGCTCCGGCGCGGTGTGATTCATGTCCCAGACGAAGCCCAGGCCCGGCACGGCGTCGAGGAGCGCGGCGCACCGCTCGGGGGTCGCGCAGAGGCCGATGCGCGGCTCGTTGTGCTCGATGCCGAGACGGAAGCCATGCGCCTCTGCCAGCGCAACCCCGGCGGCGAGTTGCGGCACGAGGCTCCGTTCGAGCGCGAGCAGCGTCGCATCTGCCGCCGGTGCGAGCGGGACGAGATGCCAGTGGACGCGGGTACACGGCAGGGCCTCAATCGCGGGCAGATTCAGTTCCAGCACGTCGAGCGGCGTCAAACCCGACGCGGTGCGCCCCGCCGCGTCGATCCGCACGATAATCTCCATGACGGCCTCGATCCGCGCCGCAGCGAGGGCAGCCGCGGCGACCGCGAACGGCTCGCCGAGCCGCTGCACGTCCAGCCCCGGCTCCTGCCCCTGGAATTGGAGCGCGACGAAACCCGCCCGCCGCGCGAAGGCGATCTCCTCCGACGCGGGTCGCCAGTTGCCCGGAAACTGCCGCGCGTTCATGCCGATATGGAGCATGGGAAGCCTCACCCCCCAGCCCCCTCTCCTTTGCTTGGGGCAAAGGAGAGGGGGAGCAAAATGCGGAAAGAGTCACGAGGCATGGCAACCTTCCCGCTCCCCTCCCCTCTCCATCGCTGCATAGACACCAAACGCACCGTGACCTTACTTCGATGGAGAGGGGCCGGGGGTGAGGATTGGCTACACCTCGAACGAAATATCCAACTCCGCCGCCAGCGCCTGCAAGTCGGCGAGGACGGCCGAGTTGAGCGGGATGCCGTTGGCGCGGCGGTCGTCCTCCGCCAGCCATTCCGGGTCGCCGGGGGCGAGGACGCGGGCGTGGCCGGGTGCGGGCGCGCAGGCATGGAGCATCTGGATATATTCGTCAAACCGGGCGGCGTATTCCTCCATCGGCACGAAGGCGTCCACCCGCCAGGCGCTGAACATGTGCGCCGACCCCAGCGGCTCGGTATCGGAGCGGAGGACCTGCCTACTGTATCGCCCCCCGGAGAGCAGGCCGCAGAAGAGATCGACCGTCACATTGAGGCCATACCCCTTCTGGCTGCCGTGCTCGCGGTCGCCGCCGAGCGGGTTCAGGTAGCGCGCCGCCTGCGGGTCGGTCGTCGGCCGCATCTCCGCGTCGTACGACCACCCCTCCGGCAGCGGTTTCCCCTCGCGGCGATGCACGCCGACCTTGCCCGAGGCGACGACACTGGTGGACATGTCGATCAGGAACGGTTTTTCGTTGTCGCCGCCGGGGAAGGCGATGGCAATCGGGTTCGTGCCCAGGATACCCGCCGCGCCGAAGGTGGGCACGACGCTCGGGCTCGTCGTCGTCATCGCCATCCCCGCGAACCCTTCCGCCGCCGCCATCAGGGGGTAATTGCAGGTGGCGGCGAAGTGGTTGCTGTTGCGCACGGTGACGGTGCCGACGCCGTTCTCCCGCGCCTTCTCGATCGCCTGGCGCATCGCATAGGTCGCGACGACCGGCCCGATGCCCCGGTCGCCATCGAGCACCAGGGTGCCGGGGAACTCCGAAACGACGCGAATCCTCGGGTGGGGGTTGGCCGCGCCGTTCCGCAGCCGCCGGACGTAGCCGTGCGCCAGCGGCGCGCCGTGCGACTCGATGCCATGCACATCGGAACCCATCAGCACGGTCGATACGGTCTGCGCATCCTCCGGCGGCAACCCGGCGCGCGTGAAGGCGCGCACATAGAAATCCCCCAATGCCTCGACCGTGACACGGGCACGCTCCTCGGTTGGTACAGACATAGACCATCCCCGCTTCCATCCAGCGAAAAGGCGCGATTCATGCGGCGAGTATCCCCCGGCGTGCGCGCGGGCGCAAGGAGATGCGATACTCCTGCCAGGGAGGTCGTTCGATTCTGCATCTCAGGAGGAGCGAGCGTGGCAGAGAGCGAGCGGAAGCCCGTCGTGCTGGTGGGCGGGAACATGGGGCGCAATGACGGGGTGGACTACTCACAGCGGTTCGCGCGGGATTTCCCGGAAGTGACGTTCTACTCCACCGAGGGGCAGCCGGAGGCGCTGGAACGGCACATCGAGGAGGCGGACGCGGTGATCGGAGACGTGCCGGAGCGGTTGCTGGCGCGGGCGACGCGGCTGCGCTGGGTCTCGTCCACCGGCGCGGGAGCGAACGGCGTCTCGACGCCCGCCTTCCAGGCGCGGCCGGAGATCGTCGCAACGACCGTGGTCGGCGTGCATGTGGCCAGCGTGCCGGAGCAGGCGCTGGCGATGCTCTTTGCCTTCGCGCGTCGCCTGCCGGAACAGATCCTCAACCAGCACGGCCCGCACCGCTTCTACTGGCCGACGGGGATGTTCGAGATCGAGGGGCAGACGATGGGCATCCTCGGCATGGGCAAGATCGGCCAATCGCTCGCCACGAAAGCGAAGGGCCTCGGCATGCGCGTCACGGGCTGGCGGCGCTCCGACATGCCCGCGCCGGACGGCCTGCTCGACCGCCAGTTCGCGCCCGGCGACCTCCACGGCATGTTGGCGGACGCCGATCACGTCGTCATCACCCTGCCGCTGACGGCGGAGACGCGCCACCTCTTCGGCGCGGCGGAGTTCGCGGCGATGAAGCAGTCCTCCTACTTCTTCAACGTCGGTCGCGGCCCGATTGTCGATCAGGGCGCGCTCCTCGCCGCACTCAAAGGAGGCGCGATCGCGGGCGCGGGCATCGACGTCACCGACCCCGAACCCTTGCCGCCGGACGATCCCTTGTGGGACATCCCGAACCTCATCCTGCTCACCCACTACGCCGGTCTCACGCCGAAGTACGGCCCCCGCGCCTACGCCATCCTCAGCGAGAATCTCCGCCGCTTCCTGAAGGGCGAGGAGCTGCTCAACGTCGTGGACAAGCAGCGGGGATATTGATGTACGAGCTATGGTACATAGATACGGGAAATATCGCTGACACATTCACCACCGAAGCAGCGGCATTGACCGAAATTCGTGCATTGGTTGATGACCACGGTACTTCTTCGGTGAACATGATGGCCTTACTCCATACCAGTAACCATGGAGAGAAACGACTGGTCGCGCAAGGCGAGGAACTTTTAAATATCGCTCAGAAAGCAGTGAGCATAGGGGATTCGCCAACGGGGCATTCAAGGTGATGTGGGGGGAAACATCTATGGCCATCGTCGGTTTCCGCGATGCGTGTGACCGATTTTCCCATATCGACGCATCGTTTGTGGGAACGTCGCTGATCTTACCAGACGGCGCTCAATCGGTTTGTGTCAAGTACGAGGTACCGACAACCGAGGCGACGTACAGCGTCCGCTTCTACCCATATTGGGAGCACCTGCTCTATCAGGAAGCTAGCCGCGCGGGCAAATCGCCGAACGTTGGCCATGCGGAAGAAGACAAGATTATCGTAACTGTCTTCGCACGGAAAGTGTATGAATTTGCCATTGAGCGACGCACTGACGTGATTGATTGGGGTTTCTCCGACTGGGATCACCCTTTGCTATGGCCATATCATGACTCTGTACAAGTTCATTGCGTTTCGTCGCTCACACCGTCGCAGGTCGCTGACCTCATTGATCTGGCACGTATTGAGGGGCGCGAATATCTCAACATACCGAGCAACCGCGCACCGTTCTTTGGCATCAGGCAATTCAACAATGGGCGGAACACGGCAACTTCCAACTGGGCCGTTTCCCAACGCCCTTATTCGAGCGTATTGCTGCGTATCTCGATAGTATCGCCGCTGAATATTCCGTTCCATTCCCTCCCAAAAGGCGAGATGGCGTGCCAAAACTGTTCATCGCCGATGGCGATTACATTATTGCGGACGACTTCGAGGTGGAAATTCCGCCGATTGTTCATAAGAATGGGTGACCCCAAGGACCGTAAGATCAGCAGACGCGCTATACTCGTCGTCATGCCTGTGCTGCTATCGGAGAGGAGATAACTTTTGACTGACCGAACACCGCTCACAATTGAGGAGATTGTCACGCTTGCGCTGCCGGGGGATGCGCGGATCAGCCCGGATGGGCGGAGCGTCGCCTATGTGCTGGCGGATACCGCCAAGGATGGCGCGGTGCGGCACGCGCATATCTGGCTCGTGCCGACGGACGGCTCCGAGCCGCCGCGCGAGCTGACGGGCGGGCCGCGCCAGGACACGACGCCCCGCTGGTCGCCGGACGGTCAGACGATTGCCTTCCTCTCCGACCGCACCGAGGAGAACAAGCAGGACATTTACCTCCTGCCTGTCGGTGGGGGCGAGGCGCGACGGCTGGGCGACCTCCACGGCGGCCTTGCGGACCTATCGTGGTCGCCGGACGGCGCGACGCTCGCCGTCATCCGCACCGACCAGGAGACGGACGACGAGAAGCAGCGCAAGGAGCAGCGGGACGACGCCTATGTCGTCGAATCGCGCCAGCACCGGAAGTATCGCCCACTTCTGGATGGTCGATGCCGCGACCGGCGCGGCGAAACAATGCGGCCCGGACGATCTGCATACCTGGGTCGGCACCGGCTATGCGTGGTCGCCGGATGGCAAGGAAATCGCCTTCGTCGGCAGCGCGAAGCCGGGCTGGGCGCACGGCTTCGGCGGCACGGCGCTGCATATCCTCACCGTCGCGAGCGGCGCGGTGCGCGAGGTGGCGGGCAATTATGGCACGCCGAGCAGCCCGGACTGGTCGCCGGATGGCACGACGCTCGCCTTCGTCGCCCGCCCGGACCGCGCGAAGCAGGGCGCGGGCGTGCTGATGCTCTGCGATCTCGCCTCCGGGCAGGATCGAGTCGCGGCTGGCGGAAGCTGGAAAAGGGCAAGGACGAGGTCTGCTGGCTCGACAACCGCTCGCTCCTCCTGACCATCCTCGACGGCACGGCGCACGCCCTCCATCGCTACGTCGTGCCGGACGATCAATTGGGCGAGCCGCTCGGCAACTTCCCGACGCGCGGCGCCTCGCCGACCAATGCCGCAACGACGATGACGGTGGACGCGGCGGGCGAGCACGTCGCCATCGCGCGCGGGGATATGGCGAGCCCGACTGAGGTCTGGGCGGGAGCCCTCTCCGGCACGATCCGGCGGCTTTCGGACCACAATGGCTGGATGCGCGAGCGGAGCATCGCACCCTCCCGCGTCATCGAATGGGAGGCGGCGGACGGGCGGCAGATCGCCGGCATCCTCGTCACCCCGGACCCGGCGCTGCACGGCAACGGGCCGTACCCGCTGATCGTCCAGGTACACGGCGGCCCGGCGGGCGTCTATGTGGAGGATTTGCAGCTGACGTGGAGCCGCTGGGGTCAACTGCTCGCCGGGCACGGCTACGCGGTCATCCTGCCGAACCCGCGCGGCAGCTCGGGCCGGGGCGATCCCTTCCAGACGCTCAACTTCGCCGACTGGGGCGGCGCGGATATGGACGACATCCTGCGCGGCGCCGATGCGGTGATCGCGCAGGGGATCGCGGACCCCGAGCGCACCGGCATCGGCGGCTGGTCGTACGGCGGTTTCATGACGGCGTGGACGGAGAGCCAGACCGCGCGATTCAAGGCGGCAATCGTCGGCGCGGGCCTCTGCAATCTCGTCAGTTTCTACGGCACGACGGACATTCGCGACTGGCATGAGTCCCATTTCGGCCCGCCGGTCTACGAGGACCCGTCGCCGTACTGGGATCATTCCGCGATGAAGTATCTCGCCCAGGTGACGACGCCGACATTGATCCTGCACGGCGAAAAGGACGAGCGCGTCCCCTTCGCGCAGGGCCAGGAGTGGTTCGCCGGTCTCACGCGGCGCGGCTTGCCGGTCGAGTTCGTCGCCTTCCCGCGCGAGCCGCACGCCATCGAGGAGCGCGCCCACCAGCGCGCACTGCTCACGCGCATGGTGGCGTGGTACGACCAGTACGTGAAGGGAGCATAAGGGAGGAGAGCCTCAACCCCCGGCCCCCTCTCCTTTGCTCGTCAAAGGAGAGGAGGAGAATTTCGTGGTTGATGGTTATGCGGGATACGAGAATCAGGGGGCGGGAGTGTTTGGCGGCGCCGTCCCCGGCACCTCATGTTGCACCACAGACTCGGCCGGCATGAAGGGTTCGTGCCCAGGGGGCGGTCCGGCTATCTGCTGGGCGGGATACGCCCCTCCCGCTCCCCCTTCCCCGGTGGGGAAGGGGGCGGGGGGGTTAGGGCTCCGTTCCGGCCGCATGATGACGTAGGCGAGGGTGAGGGCGAGGCCGACGAAGAGGGGGACGAATCCGGCGAGCATCCACGGGCCGAGGCCGAGCGGGAAGTTGACGGTGTTGCCGCTGGCGCTGTTGGCGATGAAGCCGATCGGCCAGAGTGCCAGGGTCAGCGCCAGCCCGACGCCGCTGAGGACGAGGCCCCAGATCAGCGTGCCGCGCCCCGCGCCGCCCTGCCCCCGATTGACAACGACGGGCGGTCGCGGCGGCATCATCGGCATGGTGGGCATCGGCGGCATCATGGGGGGCGGTGGAGGCGGCGGGGTGATGCCGTGCTCGATCATCGTTAGCGTTTCCCGATATTTGAGGTAGCGGGAGAGCAGAATGAAGCCGAGGATCACGCCGGGGAAAAGGACGAAGATGATAAAAGCCGTCAGTACACCCGTCATCGCATCATCCTCCTAAATCCCCTGCTTATTCAGTGTAATCGAGCCATTACCCGTGCGCACCGTCAAGTCGGCATCGGGCCGGTTGATGACGCCCTGCACGGCGTTCCGCTTATTCTCGCCATTCGGCGCCGTCGTGACGGGGAAGCCGACATTGACGTTCCCGTTGCCGCTGCGTAGATCGACATTCAGCGCACTATCGGCGGGCAAGGTCAGGACGGCGGTGCCGTTGCTCGTCTCCACGCGGTTCTTCGAGCCCGGCGTGAGCGAGCCGGTGAACGAGACGCGGCCATTGGACGTATGCAGGTCGATGCCACTCGCCTGGACATTCTGCACCTCGACGATGCCGTTGCTCGAACTGAGTTGCAGCATCCCGCGCCCGCCGATGACCGACACACGGCCGTTAGAGGTTTGCGCCGCCACCGTACCATCGACATCGCGCGCCGTGATGATGCCGTTCGAGGCGTTGAGGTCCAATCGCCCGGTGATACCCGTCACCTCGATCCGGCCATTGCTGCTGCGCACCGGGCCGATATCCGCGCGTGCGGGCACCTGAATTTGATAGTCCACCGCCGTCCGGTTGTGCCCGAAGAAGAAGACGCCCGAAAATGTATCGCCCGTCGTCTGGAGCGCAATCTGGTTGCCGTCCTGATGGATGTCGACATTCAATTTGTTGAGCAGGTCGTCCGTCGCGGCGCGCTTGGTCGCGTGGACGACCACCTTGTTCTCGTCGCCGCGCGTGATCGTGACCGTGCCGTTGTGGTCATCGACACTGATCGTCGGCACGCCGGTCACGTCCAGCGTCTGATCCACCACCGCCAGTTTGTCCGGCTCCCCGAAGTTGCCGGCGATCGCGCCCGCGCCCACCACCGAAGCGACCATCCCCGCAGCGACCAGTAGCAGCGTGAGGCTCAGCAAAATTATCGCGATGCGTTTCTTCATAGCCGATTGCTCCCGTCGTCCGGCACAAATGTATGCACCCCATAAGAGCGGTGTGAATGCCGAGATGTTTCACGCGGGAAAGCCGGATATACTCGGGCATTGCGCGACTACCGGGCCGGTGTCGCTGCGATCACCCTCGCGGTGAAACAATCGCGTCGCACCGGGCGTCACATGGGCTGGAGAAAGCGACGTTCCCGGTACGCGGTCGAACGATACACGATTGGAGATGCGCCTGTGTTTGCTGCTTGGGGCCGGATCGTCTATCGCCGGCGGTGGCTCGTGCTCATCGCCTCCATCCTCGTGCTGACCGCCTCGATTGCCGTGCTTGCGCAGGGCGGCACGCTCGGTAAGGCGAACGGCGGCACCAGCGAAGCCGACCGCGCCGCCCGCCTGATCGACGAGCAAGTGCCGAAGAATCCCGGCTTCTCGATCACGCTCGTCTTCGGCGGCCGCTCGTTAAGCGCGACGGACCCGCGCTTCCGTGACGCGCTGCTCAATGCGCTGGCCCCGCTGCGCAACGATCCGCGCGTGGTCGGGATCCGCACGCCATTCGACACGCCGCAGGCGAATAGCGCCCTGATCGGGCGGGACGGCACGCACGCGCTCGCCTTCGTCTCCGCGACGAAGGAATACGCGAGCGTGCGGTCACTCGTCCATTCCGACACGCTCGACGTCTTCGCCACGGGCGACACCGCGATCAATCACGACTTCGACCGCACGCTGCAAGCGGACTTGCAGCGCGCCGAACTCGTCTCACTGCCGCTCACCCTTTTGCTCCTGCTGCTCGTCTTCGGCACCTTCGTCGCCGCGCTCCTGCCGCTCGGCGTCGGCGTGCTGGCGGTGATGGGCGGGCTCGGCGGCGTCTTCCTGCTCTCCCGCGTGACGAACGTCTCGCAGTACGCGCTGAATATCGTCACGCTGATCGGTCTCGGCGTTGCCATCGACTACTCGCTCTTCATCGTCAACCGCTTCCGCGAGGAACTCGAACGCGACGCGGCGACCGAGGAGGCGCTCGCCCGCACCCTGGCGACGACGGGCCGCGCCATCGCCTTCTCCGGCCTGACCGTCGCGGTCGGGCTGTCGGGGTTGCTCTTCTATCGCGGGTCATTCCTCGCCTCGATGGGCATGGCGGGCGCGATTGTCGTCGCCTTCGCCGTCCTCTACGGGCTGACCTTCCTCCCCGCCCTCCTCGCGCTGCTCGGGCCGCGCGTCAATCGCGGGCGCCTCCCCTTCATCCGCCCGGCGACGCACAGCCGGCTCTGGCACCGCATCGCCACCAGCGTGATGCGCCGGCCGGTGATCGTCCTCGTGCCGACGCTGCATCCTCATCCTCGCGATGGGCGCGCCCTTCCTGCGGCTGCGCCTCGCCAATGGCGACATCACCATGTTGCCCGCGCGGATCGAATCGCGGCAGGGATATGACCTCCTGCAGAGCCAGTTCCCGCGCGAGGATCGATCGCAGTTCAATGTCGTCGTGCAGTACCCGGATGGGTCGCCGCTCGCGCCCGCACGGGTCGGCGCGCTCTACGACCTCAGCCGGCGCCTCGGCGCGATCCCCGGCGTCCTGCGCGTGGAGAGCATCGTCAATCTCGACCCGTCGCTGGACCGCGCGGCATACCAGCGGCTCTATGCGCCGGGCGGCAACCCGCCCGCACCCGCGCAGGACGCGATTACTCGGACGATCGGCCCGCATATCGCCACGCTGACACTCTATTCCGCACTGCCCGGTTCCGGCGACGCGGCGCGGGAGATCGTGCGGCAAGTCCGCGCGCAGCGTGCCGTCGCGGACGGGCAACTGCTCGTCTCGGGGCGGACGGCGAACGACATCGACACCATCGCGCAGATTCGCGGCGACACGCCCGCCGCGCTCCTCTTCGTCATGCTCGCGACCTACCTCGTCCTCTTCCTGCTGCTCGGTTCGGTCGTCCTGCCGCTCAAGGCGGTGCTGATGAACCTGCTCTCGATCACCGCGTCGTTCGGCGCGCTCGTCTGGGTCTTTCAGCAGGGGCATCTGAGCGGGCTGCTGCACTTCACGCCGGGGTCGATCGATCCGTCAGTACCGGTGCTGCTCTTCTGCATCGTCTTCGGCCTCTCGATGGATTATGAGGTACTGCTCCTCAGCCGCATTCAGGAGGAATATCTGCGCAGCGGGGATAATACCCACGCCGTCGCGGCCGGTCTGGAGCGGAGCGGGCGGCTGATCACCGGCGCGGCGGCGATCATGGTCGGCGTCTTCGCCGCCTTCGGCCTCGCGGATGTCATCATTATTAAGTCGATCGGCCTGGGAATGGCGCTCGCCGTCGCGCTCGACGCGACGATTGTCCGCGCGCTGATCGTCCCGGCGACGATGCGGCTGCTCGGCGACCGCAACTGGTGGGCGCCCCGCCCCCTCGCCCGCCTCTACGACCGCCTCCGCCTCGGCGAATCCCATGCCCCGACGCCGCTACCCGCACCGATGCTGCTGGACGACTGAGGGCCGTTCCATAACCTCACCCCCGGCCCCTCTCCATCGCAGAGGGGCGACGGCAATGGAGAGGGGGTGAGGATATGTATAAACGGACGCTAAACCGGGACCGACCTGAATTGTGCTTCGTGGAGGTGGGAATACGTGCGACCGGCGGCGATCAACTCGTGATGCCTCCCCTGTTCCGCGATGCCCGTCTCATCGACGACCACGATCCGGTCGGCGTGCTGGATCGTTGCCAGCCGGTGTGCAATGATCAGCGTCGTACGGCCCTGGGAAAGCTCCGCGAGCGACCGCTGGATCGCGCGCTCGGTCTCGGTATCGAGCGCGGAGGTTGCCTCGTCCAGAATGAGAATCGGCGGATTCTTCAGGAATACCCGCGCGATCGCCAGCCGTTGCTTCTGCCCCCCGGAGAGCTTGACGCCACGCTCTCCGATCACGGTGTCCAACCCCTCGGGGAGGTCGGCGATCAGCCCGGCTAACCGCGCACGCCGCGCCGCGTCCGAGATCTCCTCCTCGGTGGCGTCGAGCCGCCCGTAGGCGATGTTCTCGCGGATCGTCCCCGCGAACAGGAAGACATCCTGCTGCACGATGCCGATCTGCCGCCGGAGCGACGCCAAGGTCATCGCCCGGATGTCGATGCCGTCGATGGTGATGCGCCCGGCCTCGATCTCGTAGAAGCGGGGGAGAAGCGAGCAGATCGTCGTCTTCCCCACGCCCGACGGCCCGACGAACGCAACCGTCTCGCCCGGATCGATCGACAAATTGATGTCGCGTAGCACGGGCTGCTCGTCGGTGTAGCCGAAACTGACGCCCGCGAAGTCGATCTCCCCACGCAGGCCCGATACCGCGATCGCGTCCGGGCTGTCCGCAATGTCGGGCACGGTGGCGAGGAGTGCGAGGTAGTTCTTGAACCCGGCGATGCCCTTCGGGTAGCTCTCCAGCACCGCATTGATCTTCTCGACGGGGCGGAAGAATACGCCGACGAGCAGCAGGAAGCCGACGAATCCCCCGCTGGTCAACTCCCCGTGCAACACGAAATACGTCCCGGCGACCATCACGATGAGTTGCGTCAGCCGCATACTCAGATAGCTCAGTGACATACTCGCGGCCATCAGCCGATAGGCATCCAGCTTCGCCGCGCGGTAGCGCGCGTTGTCGCGGGCGAAGAGCCGTCGCTCGTGATCCTCGTTCGCAAACGCCTGGACGACGCGGATGCCGCCCACATTCTCCTCGATACGCGCGTTGAAGTCGCCGACGCGCGCGAACAGCGCCCGCCAGGTGCGCGTCATCCTCCCCCCATACCGGCTGGTGATCCAGGCGATGGCCGGCACCAGGAGCGCGGTGATGAATGCCAGCGGCGGGTCGACGAAGAACATGAGAATGAAGGCACCGATGAAGGTCATGACCGCGATGAACACGTCCTCCGGCCCGTGGTGGGCGACCTCGCCGATCTCCTCCAGGTCCTTCGTCACATGCGCCACGAGGTGTCCCGTCTTCTGGTTATCGTAGAAGCGGAAGGAGAGCTTTTGGAGATGGTCGAAGCTCCGGCGCCGCATCTCCGTCTCGATGTTGATGCCGAGCATGTGCCCCCAGTAATTAACGACCGTCAGCAGGCAGGTATTGACCAGATAAATGGCGAGGAGGGCCGCCGAGGTGAGCGCGATGAGGCTCCAATTGTTCCCCGGCAACAGTTGGTCGACGAACGCGCGCACCGCCATGGGGAAACCCAGTTCGAGCAGACCCGCGAGCACCGCGCACGAGAAATCGAGCAAGAAGAGCTTGCGATGAGGCCGGTAATACGCGAAGAACTGCCGCAACATGCATTCGTCCGATCCGCCCATACAATCTGGGGCTACCACAGGCACGTCCGCCTGGTCATGGTACATTCTCGCATACATGGCTCGCATCGGTGTTCCGCAGACGGTAGATCACGCACCATTGACGGCGGCGTACGGCAATTTCCGCGCAAGAGTGCTTGAAACAATCGCCTCGGCCTGCCACTCTAAGGGGGTGGAGGAGGTAAGACGGTGAGTACATTCTCGATTGCGCGGCAGTTGACACGCAGTTGGACACCCCCGGTTGCGGCGGTGGAGAGCGAGTACGAGTTGGTCCGGCGCGGGCAGGCGGGCGATAACGACGCCTTCGCGCGGCTGGTCGAGCACAATCAGGCGGGTGTCTACAACCTCGCCCTGCGCATGACGCGCGACCCGGAGGAAGCGGTGGACATGACGCAGGAGACCTTCCTGCGGGCGTGGCGCAGCCTGCCCGGCTTCCGGGCGGAGGCGAAGTTCAGCACCTGGCTCTACCGGATCGCCTACAATGTCTGCCTGAGCCGCCGCATCGTCAATCGCGCCACGCTGGCGGACGCAAGCGCCGCCGACTTCGTCCCCGTGCCGGAGCGGGAGGAACCGCCCGCGATCGTCCTCCGGCAGGAGCGGCGCGAGGGGGTGATGACGGCGATGAACACACTCGCCCCCGCCTATCGCCTCGTCCTCGATCTCTATTACTGGCGCGACTGCACCTACGAGGAGATCGCCGCGATCCTCGATCTGCCGATGGGCACGGTGAAGACGCACCTCTTCCGCGCGAAGGCGGCGCTGCGCACCGCGCTCGTCGCGGCAGGAGGGGCGGCATGAACTGCATCGAGATCACCCCGCTCCTGCCCGACTACATCCGCCGCCGCCTGCCCGCCGCGCAAGAAGCCGTCGTGCGCGCCCACCTCTCCATCTGCCCGATGTGCGCCGCCGCCTACGAGGACGAACTCGCGTTCGGGGCGCTGGCGCACGGGTCGGATCTGCCCGCGCCCGCGCACCTGATGGCGCTGGTGATGGCCGGGGTGCGCGCCGAGCCGCGACAGGCGCCCGCGTTCCGCGTGCGTCCGCTCGACTTCGTGCTCGCAATCGCCGCCGCCGTTGTGCTCTATGGCCTCGGTTTCGGCCTGCTTGCCCTGCGGGCGATCAGCCCGGTGATCAGCGGCTTCATCGACCCGCGCGCGCTCCTCGCGGACGGTCTGACCGTGCGCACACTGACCCTCGCTGCCCTCTGGGCCATCGTCGGCCTCGCCGTCAGCATTCCAATCGCCGCCGCGATGCACGCGCTGCTCCGCACCCGCCGCCCGACCATCACCCATCAATCTCCGCTCTTCTAAGCACGCCACCGTAATGGGAGCGCAGGCTTTCCTGCCTGTACTTCCGGGATGGCGTAGCGGGTTCTTGCAATCCGCGACTGGAAACGCGACGATGGATCACCTCAGGGTTCTCGGGGCAGATACCAGATGGGGAGGGCGGCATGGTGGCGGCGGAACGGGTCGCGGCATTAGTGTCCAAGGATGATTTCATCGATGCGGGGTCGGTCGCGCACCTCTGCGCGGGCGGGGAGACGGCGGTATTGCGGAGCCATCAGGCGGTCGTCGCGCGCTTCTTCCAGCAGAAGAGCGAGGGGATGGCGGGCCGCGAGGAAGGGCTGATGGGCACACTGGAGCGATGCCGGGCGCGCGCTGCTGCCTTGCTCGGTGTGGACGCGGCGGATATCGCCTTCCTCGATTCCGCCAGCGACGGCGTCAATCAATTCGCCGCCGGGCTCGACTGGCATGCGGGCGACAATGTCGTCGTCGAGGACATCGAGTATCCGTCGGACATTTACCCGTGGGCGCGGCTCGCGGCTCGCTCGGCGTCGAGGTGCGCGTGGCGCGCCAGTGGGGTGAGGAACCGACGCTGGAACGGATCGCGGCGGCGATGGACGACCGGACGCGCGTCCTCTCGGTCAGCCAGGTCAGTTTCCTCACCGGGCGGCGGTATCGACCTGCGAAGACCTGCGCGCCCTCTGCGACCGGGTCGGCGCGCTCCTCAGCGTGGACGCGACGCACGCGGCGGGCGTCGTGCCGGTCCCGGCGCGGTACGCCGATCGTGCTCGTCTCCAGTTGCTACAAGTACCTGCTCGGCGTGCATGGCGCGGCGATCTTCTACCGCAACCCGGCGCGCCTCGCCGATCTCCAACCGCAGACGATCGGCTGGCACAGCATCACCGGCGCGCGCACCGTCGCCGACGCCGACCGCATACCAGTTGGCGCCGGACGCGTCTCGCTTCGAGGCGGGCAACCCGCCCTTCATGGCGCTCGCCCTGCTCGACAATGCGCTGGACTATCTGGAAGCGGTCGGCATCGAGCGGATCGAGCAGCACGTCCTCACGCTCGGCGGCAAACTCTGGCGGGCGCTCCACGCGCGCGGCCTGACGCTCCTCACGCCGGAAGACCCCGCCCGGCGCGGCCCGAATATCTGCTTCGCCTGGCCCGATCCCGCCGCGCTCGTCCGCGCATTGGCGGAGCGCGGCGTCCTCGTCTGGGGCGGCGACGGCCGCATCCGCGTCTCCTTCCATCTCTACAACGACGATGCGGACATCGAACGCCTGCTCGCCGCGCTGGATGAGGTGCAAGAGGACGCGCAACCGTCTAAATAGCGGGGAGATACGGTTTCGTATCGCGCGTACGACTATGGGGGAAGCGGCTGCGGCATCGCGCTACGAAGGCGTAGTCACTATTTCAGGTGACGCCATGCTCCCTCGCTACCCGCGACGGGATTCTCCGGTCTCACGGTCGATTTCCTGATATTCGTCGGCCCGGTAGTTGATCCGGTGCCATGTGCGGCATGATGCTGGGGTTGGGGTCTTTCTCGTACTCGTAGTCGTCGTCTGGATCGTAGAAGACTCTGGCCCCGTCCTTGCTCGGCGCGTTGCTTGAGCGCTTCCGCCATCCTTTTCGTCCTTCGGCAAAGGGAGGGCGTGGCATTGGGGTCGCTAGAAACCAAGGGCGCGCAAATTGTCGGTCATCACCGCTATTTCCGGTAAATCTTCAACCTCGCCGTTCGCGTGGTGATATTGCGCAGGGCTGTCGAGTGCGACAATGACATAATCGTCGTCGTCATCGTCCCGTCGCGCAATTCTTCCGGTGCGACTACGGAGCGTCACGGCGGTTGGGGTATCGGTCAACTCGACACGCATCCCCGCCGCCAGAGTCGGGGGCGGAGGTCTCGCATACCATCCCCCGCCGATGCTCGTGTGGCGAACGCTACACCGGCAGGTGCAGGCTGATCGACGCGCCATTGCCCTTTTGTGCTTCCCGCGCGTTCTTTTTGGTCAGCCATCGCTCGCCCTTTCACGCCTTGATAATCCGCTAAACCCATGATACCACGCAAGTATAGCCACTCTACCCCGCGACGGCGATGGTGAGGATGCCGGCAAAGATCAGCAGCGAGCCCGCCGTGCGGAGCGGGCCGAACCGTTCGCCGAGCAGCCACCAGCCCGCCAGCGCGGCGAAGACGATGCTCACCTCGCGCACCGCCCCGGCGTAACTGACCCGCGCGCGGGAGAAAGCAATCAGCACGAGCGTGTATGTCGTCAGACTGAAGAGGCCGACCGTGATAATGCGCGGCCAGTTCGCGCGCCACTCGGCGACCATCGCTGTGCGACCGAAGCGCGCGGCGACGATCGGGCGCGCTCGTCAGGGCGATCAGGCCCTGGATCATCACGGCGTAGGTGACGGGCGGCGCGAAGCGGACCGCCCCACCATCGACCGCCGAATAGAGCGATATGCAGGTAGCGGTCGCCAGCGCGGCGGCCACGCCGCCGAATCCGAGCGTGACCCGCGCCCGCCGCATCCATTGCGCGCCCCCGACGACGATCAAGCCGAGCAGCAGGAGCGCCAGTCCCGCAAGCCCGCCGCGCCGGGGCAGCTCGCCGAGAAAGAGCGCGGACCAGACCACCAGCAACCCCGGCGCCGTCCCCCGCGCGATGGGGTAGACGAGCGAGAAATCGCCCCGGTCATAGGCGCGGGTCAGGGTATAAAAGTAGGCGACCTCGAAGAGCGTACTGGCGAGCGCGTACGGCCAGACGCGGAGCGGCAGGCGCGGCCCGAAAAGGAGCACGGGGCAGAAGGCGATGAATCCCGCCAGGATCGCCCACCAGGTGAAGACGAGTTTCTGCCCGGCGCGCTTGACGAGGAAGTTCCAGCCCGCGTGCAGCATGGCGGAGGCGAGCAGCAGGGCGAGGATTGTCGGGGGCATCACGGCTCCTCGTCGCTACCGGGGCGGCTATTCCTCGTGGGCGGTGATGCGGTAGCCCGCGCCGCGGACGGTATGGATGAGCGGCGTCTCCGTACCCTCGTCGATGTGCTGACGCAGGCGGCGGATATAGACATCGACGATGTTCGAGAGGCCGTCATACTGCTCGTCCCAGACGTGCTCCAAGAGTTCCGTGCGGCTCACCACCGCCTCGGCGTGGTGCATCAGGTAGCGGAGGATGGAGAACTCGCGATCGGTGAGCGGGATCGTCCGCGCCCCGCGTGTGACGACGTGTGAGGCGGTGTCGAGCGTCAGATCGGCGATCTGCAGGAGGGTGGTGCGCCGTTGCGCGCTCTGCTCGCGCCGCAGCAGGGCGCGGACGCGGGCGAGCAGTTCGGCGACGTGGAAGGGTTTAACGAGGTAATCGTCCGCGCCGCTGTCGAGACCGGCCACGCGGTCGGTGATACCGTCCCGCGCGGTGAGGATGAGGATCGCCGCCGGGTTGCCCGCCGACCGCCACTCCCGGCAGAGCGAGAGCCCGTCCCGCTTCGGCAGGCCGAGATCGAGCACGATCACGTCGTACGGGTTGATCGAGACGAGGTACGAGGCGTCGTCGCCATCGGCGGCGCTATCGGTCGCATACCCTTCCTCGCCAAGCGCGGCACGGATCACGGAGTTCAACCGACTGTCATCCTCGACCACAAGTACCCGCAACGCGCCACTCCCCCGCGAAAGCCACCGTCGATGCATTTTCCCATAAATCGGCGGCATCTGGCTTGCAAGGGGGAGATGAGTGGTACGGCGTCAATGAAGGAGTGTAGGGCATGGGCAAACATGCAGATGAATCTCAAACAATGCGGGCGAAAGGGGCGAATCCGACCCCGGAGAGCCATGCGAAGTTCGCGGGCGACGCGACCGGGGCGGTCGGCGGGGGTGCGGCGCCATCCATCCCACCGGATACGTTGCAGCACGAACCGCAGACGCCCGACGCCCACGCCCACGACCCGGCAAAGTCCAGCACCGATATGCGGGATGACGGCTGGGTGAAAGAGGGGCAGGGGTCGCAACTCGCGTACGAACGCGAGGGTGTGCCCGAGAGTGAGATACCCCACAATATACCCGAATCCGCCGCGCGACCGCGCCCCAAAGCGTAATCGATCGTCGCATTCCGTTCGGCGCTTCCGGTCACGCCCCATCCGTCCGCGCAACCCGACGCATCGCGCGGTGTCTCCATGCGTGAGATATGCGATGATTGCGCGCGGGTGACGGTATGGTGTGCGGGGGAGTGACACGGCATATGGAGGACCGAACGGGACGATGGTTGGCGGGGCGGTATCGCCTTGATCGCCGCATCGCCACGGAGAGGACCGGAGATCGCTACGAGGCGTGGGACGGCGCGGCGCTCCTGCGCGTCGTGGCGTGGATACTCGCCCCCGCCCTCACGGAGCCGCCCGACGCGCTCAGCCGCTATGAGGGTCTGACAACACAGGTACGCGCGCTCGGCCACCGGGGAATGGTTGCCGTGCGCGGCATCGACCGGGATGGCGAAACGCTCTTCCTTGTGCTCGACGCGCCACCCGGTCCGTCGCTCCGCGCGCTCCTCCAGGAGCGAGATGCGCCCTTCACCATCGCGGAAGCGGCGCGCCTGCTCGGGCCGGTTGCGGACGCGCTCGACGCGCTCCACGCGATGGGCGCCATCCATCGCCACGTCGCGCCGGAGACGATCTTCGTGACGCCGGATGGCGGTGCCCTCCTCGCGGAACCGCTCTACGCGCCGCCGGGGATGGATGGCGCGCTCCTCGGCCCCTCGGCGTGCCTGAGCCCGGAGCAGGCGCGCGGCGATACCATCACCGGCGCCGCCGACATCTACGCACTCGGCGCGGTACTCGCGGAAATGCTGACGCTGACCGGCCATGCCACCGACGCGGGCACGCCCCTCGTCCGCGGGTGCCCTCCGGGCAGGATCGCGCGCACCTTGGCGCGCGCCCTCAACCCCGACCCCGCGCATCGCCAGCACACGGCGCGGGCACTCATCGCGGAGATCGGCGGGGACGAGCGGGAGACGAGCGGGACAACGACGGCGTTGCCGCGCGGCGCGACAGCGGATGACACCGTCGCCAACTATCTGCCAGCAGGGGAGATGAGCCGCGCCGCGTCAATGATCGCGCCCATCGCATACGAGGAACCCGACACCGTCGCGTACCCGCCGGACGACGATGCCGCAGGCGGGCGGCATGGGCGGTCGCTGCCGCCCGCACTGGTCGTGCTGACCGCGCTCGTGCTGCTCGGCGCGCTCGTCCTCGGCACGCTCGTCATCAAGCGCAATCAGACGCTGACGACCGAGCAGAATCACTACGCCGCGGCGGAGGTTGCGCTCGGGCAGGGCGATTACGATACGGCGATCGGCGAGTTCGGCGCGGCGGGGACGTACCGGGATGCGCCGACCCGCGCGCAGGCGGCGGCCATCACGAAGCAGCAACTGGCCAGTTACGACGCCGGGACTGCGGCGCTCGGTCAGCAAAACTACGCCGCCGCCGCCGATGCGTTCGGCAATGCGGGCACCTTCCGCGACGCGCCGCAACGGCGGGCCGATGCGCTCCGCCTCGCCGACCAGCAACAGGCGTACATGGACGGGCAGAACGCGCTCGCGAAAGAGGACTATCCCGCGGCGGCGACTGACTTCGCCCGCGCGGGCACGTATCAAGACGCGCCCCGTCTGGCGACGCAGGCGCAATCGTTGATCGGGCAGCAGCAGCAATATCAGGCGGGGATCGATGCCTCCGGGCGAGAAGACTACGCGACGGCCGCCGCCGCGTTCCGCTCCGCCGGCACGTATAAAGACGCCCCGCAGCGCGCCACCCAGGCCGAGAAACTGCGCGATCAGAAAACCGTGTATGACGCGGGCGCCGCCGCGTTTGCGCGGGAGGATTTCAAGGGCGCGAAGCAGCAGTTCGACGCCGCGGGCGACTTCAAGGATGCCCCGGCGCGCGCGGCGCAGGCGGCCCAGGAGGATCAACTCCTGGCGAAGTACACCAGCGCGCAGGCGCATTTGCAGACCTCTCAGTGGAAAGAGGCGTACACCGAATTGCAGGAGATCAACAAGGTGCGCCCGGACTACAAGGATGTGCGCGCGGTGATCAATCACCTCGAGAATGATGTCACCAACCCGACCGTCGTCGATCTTTCCGCCGCGCTCAACCAGGGCAACGGGTACAAAGAAGCGTGGGTGGCCGTCAACAACCTGATCGGCCAGCCGGTGACGTGGCTCTATGTCGCCTCTCGCCAGACGGCGGACAGCGCCAGGCCGGAACAGGTCAGCGCCATCTCCATCGCGCTCGTCGCCACGCAGGGCGGGAAGGAGTTGCTGAACACCGACCTCCCCGTACTCGCCGCCAATAGCGACTTGCGCGACAAGAACGCGCTCCGAGCCGGGGAAGCGTTCTCCGTCGTCACCGATAAAGGGCAGACGATCGAAGTCGCGGGATTCGGCAAATATCGCGCGCGGTTGACCGTCACGAATCTCGCCTTGCCCCAGAAGGTCCCCGGCAACGACAGCGCCGGGACGACCAGCACCTATTTCAGCCGCCTCACCATCGAGGTCACACTGGCGCCGAAGGCAGCCTGAGCCTGCCGCGGAACCGCTGGGAATGCCGTTCAAGAGTCGCCTCTCAACATAATGTGCCGCGAGCGGGTATACTCGTCCGCATGAACGTACGCGCGCCGGTCCGATCCCGACAGTGAGCGAGCAACGGCGGCGGTTGATCGTCGCGGGCGTGACGGGCACGGCGATGCTGCTGATGATCGTCGCCGTGCTCGGTATCACGCTGCGCGGTCATGGCGGGCCGTCCGTCGCCCCGAAGCAGGACACCAATCCTACCGGGCGGGAGACGCCGCGCACCGGCTTCCCGACCTTCCCCGCCACGCTGCCGCCGACCTCCGGCGTGCCGCCGACGCCGACGGCTGCGCCGCCGCATGGCACCATCGTCTACGAGCGCGGCGGCACGATTTTCCTGCTCGTTCTCGGCGGGCAGGAGCGGACGCTCGTCCCCGCCGGGATGCAGCCGAAGATCGCGCCGGACGGCACGCGCGTCGTCTATGTCGGGCGGGCGGGCGCGGGGAATAGCCTCCTGCTCGTCGATACCCGGTCGCGGCAACTCGCGCTCGTCACCGATCAGGCGCGCGACCCCGCCCTGCCCGCCTGGTCGCCCGACGGGCAGCGCATCGCCTTCCGCGCGACGGTGAACGCGACGACCGAGATCTTCATCGTCAACGCCGACGGGACGGGCCTGCAACAAGTGACGCACGGCCAGACGAAGACGGACGCCGCCACCCAACCCGCGTGGGCGGCGGACGGCAATGCGCTGTACTTCAAGAATCAGGGGGACGGGGCTTTCTACCGCATCCCGGCGGCGGGCGGCACGCCGACGCGCGTCCACGCGACGACCGGCGAGCAATACGATCTCGCCCTCTCGCCGGATGGCGCATCGCTCGCCTTCACCCAGCGCGGGCCGGACGAGCAGGAATTTTCGCTCTACACGATGAACGCGGATGGCGCGAACGAGCGCCGCGTCGCCACGCTGCCGACGATCACCGCCGCGCAGCAACTCGGCGGCCTCGCCTGGTCCCCGACGGGCGCGGCGATCCTCGTCTCCAGCGGCGGCTCCTTCCGGCAGGAAGTGTACGACCTGAAGAGCGCGCGCCCCTCGACCACCGCTGTCGCCTATGGCGCGTGGCCCTCCTGGATCGCCGCCGAAATTCCTGTATCGTAGCGATGAGAGCGTATATGCCGAACGATGGAGCCGACAATCCAATCGTCAATATCATCGGGGAGAAGGTCGCGCTCGGGCCGTTGCATCGCGATTTGCTGCCCCTCGACTACCGATGGACAAACGACCTCGCCACGCTGCGGATGCAGGGGAGCGTGCCCGAGCCGTGGCCGATGGAGTGGATTATCCGCCGCTACGAGGATGGTGCGAGCACCACCGATATGATCCTCTTCGCCATCTACGAGCGCGCGATCCTGCCCGGAGAGCGCCTGCGGCCGATCGGCGTGACCAACCTGCAGGAGATCAATCACCGCCACGGCACGGCGGAGTTCGTCATCTTCATCGGCGCGGCGGACGCACGCGGCAAGGGGTACGGCACCGAGACGACGCGCCTGATGCTCGACTACGCCTTCACCGTGCTCGGCTTGCGGAACGTCATGCTCACCGTCTACGCCTACAACCCGGCGGCGCGCCGCGCCTACGAGAAGGCGGGGTTTACGGAGTTCGGGCGGCGCCGGCAGTCCGTCTGGATGGGCGGCAGGCTGTGGGACACAATCTACATGGAGGCCCGTGCCCACCCCCAGCCCCTCCCGACACGGGAGGGGAGTTCATAGAGAGATCCGGATAATCTTCCTCAGCTACGAACGCTCATATGGGTTCCCCCTCCCGCGCCGGGAGGCGGGCGCCCTCCGGGCAGCTAGGGGGTGGGCAATCCGGCGCAGAATCGCTCGATCTCGTCCTCGCTGTTGTAGTAATGGACGGAGGCGCGCACCATCGCCGTGAGGCCGCGCGCCTCCATGTCCAGCCGCGTGCCGAGCACGGTGGTGGATGAGACATTGATGCCGCGCGCGAGCAGCGCCGCGACGAGCGTGGCGGGCTCGTGCCCGTCGAGCGTGAAGGTGACGATGCCGCACTGCTCCGCACCGCTATCGCGCACCGTCACGCCCGGCATCGCGCCGAGTCGCGCGCGGAGTAGCGCCGCCAGCGCGCGGATGCGCGCCCACGTCGTCTCGATGCCCCACGCTCGCGCGTAGTCGATCGCCACGCCGAGGCCGATCTTCGTCGCGTAGTTCGTCTCCCAGTTCTCGAAGCGGCGGGCGTCCGCGCGGATTTCGTAGCGGTCACGCGCGACCCAGGTGGCGGCGTGGTCATCGAGGAAGGGAGGCACGAGCCGTTCTAGCAGTGTGCGACGGACGTAGAGGAATCCCGTGCCGCGCGGGCCGCGCAGATACTTCCGCCCCGTCGCGGAGAGCATGTCGCAGCCGATCGCGTCCACATCGACCGGCAGTTGCCCAACCGATTGGCAGGCATCAAGCAGGTAGGGGATGCCCGCCTCCCGCGCCACCTGGCCGATGGCCGCCGCCGGGTTGACGAGGCCGCCGTTCGTCGGCACATGGGTGATGGCGATCAACTTGACCCGCTCGTCGATCATCCGCCGCAGCGCATCCACGGAAAGTTGCCCCGTCTCGTCGTCCGGGATCGCCTCGACGGTCGCGCCCGTGCGCGCGGCGACCTGCAAGTAGGCGATGTAGTTGCTGGCATACTCGGCCATTGCCGTCAGGATGCGGTCGCCGGGGCCGAGCGGCACGGAATAGAAGGCCATGTCCCACGCCCGCGTCGCGTTCTCGACGATGGCAATCTCGTCGCGGTGGCAGTTGATCAGCGCTGCTGCGGCGTCATAGACGTGCTCAACGTCGTCGTGCGCCGCGTCTGCCGCCTCATACCCGCCCGTCAACGCCTCGCGCTCCAGATGCGCGATGACGGCATCGAGCACGGGTCGCGACATCAGCCCCGCGCCCGCGTTATTGAAATGAAGCACCCGCGCGCAACCCGGCGTCTCCGCCCGCGCCCGGTCAAGGTCGAAGTCCATGCAGTCCGCTCCTTCCATCCAGGGCGACCATCCGCTCTCAGCCGGGAGCGTTTTGAGCATTGGTTGCCAGTTGGGCGAGGGCGGCGCAGTAGCCGTCGCCGGGGTAGGCCCAGCGGCGTTCGGGGAGCAACCGGCCCTGATACATCTCCGGTTGGGTGCGCACGAGATGGCGGAGGAGCGGCGCACCGTCCCAGAAGCCGATGCGCGGGTCGAACCGCTTGGTGCAGTATCTGTTCACCGGGCCGGGGTAGATGTAGGTGGCGAGATGCACGAGGTGGCCGAGCACGCCATACTGCGGCGTGCGGAAGCGGAGGGCGTTCGAGCCCGTGGTGGCGCCGATGCCCGCGTAGTTGTTGGCGTACGGGTCCACGTCGCCGCCATACGAGCGCGAGCCGGTCTCGTGCATCATCTGCGCCCAAGGCAGCAACGGGTCCATGCCGAACTGCGGCGCGTAATACCAGTAGAGTTGCGCCAATTGCCGCCAGTTCCCCGGCCCCTTTGGCCGCGGGATTGATACTGGCCGCGTAGTTCATCGCCTGCCCCGCCCGCGCCCGCGGCGCACTGACGAAACTATCCTCCACCGTCACCACCATTGCCTTGGCCCCCTTTTGAACCACAGAGACACAGAGGACACGGAGAAGAGACGAGAGAAGAGCCGAAGATTCGCATCTCTCTCTTCTTCTCTCTCGTTCTCTGTGTCCTCTGTGTCTCTGTGGTTCAATTCCCCTCTTCAGTACAGTTTGTCGAGATCGAGGATGTTGCGCATCTCGGCGATACGGCCCTCGGCGAAGCAGCGGAGGTTGTGCGCGAAGAGGGCGGTGAGGCGTTCGTTCTCGCGCGCCGCCGTGCTCGCGGAGTGCGGGTTGATGATGACATTATCCAGGTCCCACAGGGGAGAATCGGGCGGCAGCGGCTCGGTGCGGAAGACATCGAGCGCCGCGCCGCGGATGCGCTGGTGGGCGAGCGCGTCCGTCAAGCGCCGCCTCGTCCACCAGTTGCCCGCGACCGATATTGACGACGATCGCATTCGGCTTGAGCAGGGCGATCATCTCCGCCGAGAGGATATTCTCCGTCTCGTCCGTATGCGGCGCGCAGAGGACGAGGGCATCGGCGCGCCTCAGCGGCGTCGGGCAGCCCGGCGCGATCGGTCGCCTCGTCGAAGTGCGGGTACTGCCGCCCCGTGCCGACCGCCAATGTGCGCATCGTCGAAGCCGTGCGCCGCCCGCGCCACCGCCTGGCCGATCTTCCCCGGCCCGATGACGACGAGCAACGCATCGGTCAGTTCGCCGGAGTCGTACCGCTCCCAATGGTGCGCCGCCTTCTCGCGGGCGAGGTACGGCCCCTCCTTGACGAAGTGCAGGATGCCGTACATCGCGAACTCGGCCATCGGCCCGGCGTGGATGCCGCTCGCGGTGGTGATAATCAGGTCGTCCGCCTTCGTGACGCTCAGCCGCCGCATCCCCATGCCGACGCCCGCCGAGGTCGTGCCGATCCAGCGCACCTTCGGGGCGTACTGGCGGGGGTGCGCGCCCGCGCGCCGGTCGATGTCCCACAGCGCATCGGCGTCGCGCAGGATCGCCGCCCATGCCGCCTGCTGCTCCGGCGTGCGCGTCCATTCCGGCGGGCCGTCGTGATCGGCGTTGTAGCGCATCGGCGGCAAGAGGTCGGGCTCGTAGCGGATCGTCACCCCTCCCGGCGCGCCGGCGCGGAGCGTCTCCACATGCTCCGCTTCGAGCGGCGACGCGATCACGACGGTGAGCGGTTGGTTCGTTGCCACGCATCCCTCCATCTCCAATGAACGTACATTCTCGACCGATGGTACCGACTGCGACGATACGCGTCAAACCACTTGACAGACGAACAGTCGTCACTTATCCTAACAGTGTTCGGAAGTCAGGTCGCCTATCACGAGGCGGGGATACGATGAGGGGATGCCGATGATGTTGCAGGATTTTTTTCGCCGGTGCCGTCAAACGTTCGCACGGATGGCAGCGATCAACCGCCCGCTGGCGCTCACCGTCATCATGATGCTTGCGACGCTTGCGGGCGCGGTGGTCGGCCTGATCGTTGATCCGCGCGTCATCACCGGCGCGCCCGCGTGGCTCAAGCCGCTCAAGTTCGCCCTCTCGATCAGCATCTACTCCGCCACGTTTATCTGGCTGCTCGGTTTCGTGCAGGGCCACCGGCGCATCGTGCGGCTCGTCGCGTGGGTGACGGCCGGTGGGCTACTCATCGAAATGGTCGTGATCGCGATGCAAGTCGTCCGGGGGACGACGAGCCACTTCAACGTCAGCACGCCATTCGACACGGCGGTCTGGGGGATCATGGGCGGTTCGATCGTCTGCGTCTTTACGGCAAACCTCGTGCTCGGCATCGTCCTGATCCGTCAGCGGTTCGCGACCCGGCCTTCGCGTGGGCGCTTCGGATCGGCCTCTTCATCAGCCTCGTCGGGATGGGCGTCGCCTTCTTCATGACTTCGGCCGACGAGCGCGCAACGGGCGGCGGCGAAGGCGGGCCACGGCATGCCGATCGCCGGCGCGCACACGCGTCGGCGTGGCCGATGGCGGGCCGGGCATCCCGATCCTCGGTTGGAGCACGGTCGGCGGCGATCTGCGCGTGCCGCATTTCGTCGGCCTCCACGCCCTGCAACTGCTGCCGCTCTTCGGCTGGCTGCTCGCGCGGTACGGCACGCAGCTGCGGAGCGGGGACACGGAAGGCGCTGATCGGGATCGCCGGCCTCGGCTATCTCGGGCTGGTCGGCCTCCTCACCTGGCAGGCGGTGCGCGGCCAGTCCATCGTCCACCCCGATGCGCGCACGCTGCTCGCCGCCGGTCTGCTCGCCGCCGCTGTCGCCATCGCGACGCTCACCGTCCTCGTTCGCGCGCCCGATCCGTCGCGCCGCGCCCGACCGTGACGTTTCCCAACCTCCGCATGTGACATACTGGCCTATGCACGCCGTATCATCTCATGGCAGTGAGGAATAGAAGGTGGAGCGAACGCGATGACGACGGCAGCGGGAGCGAAGGGGCGACGGGCGCGGTACGGCGAGGAGATGCGGCAGGACATCCTTCAGGCGGCGCGCGAGATCATTGCCGAGGAAGGCGCGGGGGCGCTCTCGATCCGGGGCATCGCACGGCGCATCGGCTACAGCGCGCCCGCCCTCTACGAGTATTTCGACCGGCAAGGAAGCGATTGCCGAGGCGTTGTTCGTCGCGGGTTTCCAGCAACTGGCGGTGATGATGGGAGCAGTCGCGCATCCCGATCCCCTCGCGCGCCTGCGTGCATTGGGGATCACTTATCGCGAGTTCGCGCTCACGCATCCGCAGGAATACAGCCTGATGTTCAGCCGCCCGATCCCGGAGTTCCGCCCGTCGGAGGAAGACCTCGAAATCGCGGCAACGGCGTTCGCGCCGCTCCAACACACATTCGAGGATGGCATCGCGGCGGGCGTCATCCGCCCGATGGAAGCGCGCACCGGTGCGACCGCCACATGGGCCTATCCTGCACGGCCTCGTCTCGCTCGAACTCGCCGGCATGGGCGGCCCGCCACCGGGCCGCCCCCTGCCCGCCCACCGTACCATCCCCGGCCACTTCCCCTCGCTGTACGATACCGCCCTCGACCTCTTTGGCGGCGCGATCCGCGCCAGATAGCGGGAAGATAATGCACCGGCGTTTCGGCGGTTTCGGCTCGAAAGAAAGGAACGCGATGATGCGTGGAGAATCCGACACCGATCGGGCGCGGCACGCTGATGCTCGTGTGGCAATGCACCGGGCCCGACTCGGCGCCGTGGCAATCGGCGCGGCGGCGATGGGCGCGATGTCCGTCGGGGCAATGGCGATTGGCGCGCTGGCGATCCGCGCGCTCGTCATCAAGAGGGGCAAAATCGGCCATCTCGTCATCGAGGAACTCGAAGTCCAGCGCTTGCACGTCCACGAACTGATCGTTGACCGGCAAGCCCCGCCGCAGATGGGAGCAAACCGATGAGCAACGTCATGCCGGGCCGCTACACCGCGCGGATCGAGGGGCCATTCGTCGTTTTCATCATCGGCATGCGCGTCAATCGCCTCTTCGCCCTCCGCAAATGGCTACCGACCGCGATGGCGATGCGACCAATGCTGCAGCACGCTCTTCCAGCACCCGGAGAAGGGCTTTCTCGGCGCGGAGTCATTCTTCTCCTTGCGGGGCGCGACAACCCTGCAATACTGGCGCTCCTTCGACGATCTGGAGCGGTTCGCCCGCGACAAGCAGGAGCCGCACCTGAGCGCGTGGAAGCGATTCAACCAGGCGGTCGGCACGGACGGGAGCGTCGGCATCTGGCACGAGACGTATCAGGTCGCGGCGGGGCAGTACGAGGCGGTCTACGGCAACATGCCCGTCAGCGGCCTCGCCAAGGCGACCACGCACCTCCCCGCCACCGGCCGCCGCGAAACCGCCCGCCGCCGCATGGGCGGCGAGAGCGAACCCGCCGTCCCCACCCCGGCCTAGTTCGTGCCCCGATCCATTTCCTCCTTCCCCGGTGAGGAAGGGCGGGAGGGGGTTAGGGCGACCGGATCGAAGCCAACCCACTCAATTTCCGGCACGCCCGCAAAGCGCCGCGCCATCACATCGAGTGCCTGCGCGTTGTCATCGACGAGCACGAACGGGCGACCCAGGGCGAGGCAGGCCGCGCCGGTCGTGCCGCTGCCGGCGAAGAAGTCGAGGACAAGCTCGCCGGGATTGGATGAGGCGGCGATCGATCCGCGTCAGGATGCCGAGCGGCTTCTGCGTCGGGTAGCCCATGCGCTCGCGGCTGTTCGTCGGCACGATGGTATGCCACCACGTATCGGTCGGCAGCTTGCCGCGCGCCGCCTTCTCCGGCCCAACGAGCCCCGGCGCCATATAGGGCATGCGGTCGATGGCGTCCACGTTGAAGGTATAGCGCGCCGGGTCCTTGACGTAGACGAGGATCGTGTCGTGCTTCGGCGGCCACTTCCTCTTCGTACGGCCGCCGTAGTCGTATGCCCAGATGATCTCGTTGAGGAAGCAGCGCCGCCCGAAGATGGCATCGAGCAGCAACTTGCAGTAGTGCGCCTCCCGGTAGTCGATATGGAAGTAGAGCGTGCCGTGCGGCGCGAGCACCCGGTACGCCTCGACAAGCCGAGGTTCAAGGAAAGCGAGATAGTCGTCGAAGAGGTCGGCGTAACTGCGCGTGCCCAGCTTGGTCGTCGCGTACCGCTCCCCCTGGAACCCCTGCCGGTCGCCCGTCGCGGAACGGACGGTCTTGAGTGCCGTGTGGCGCTGCGTCTTGCCCGTATTGAACGGCGGATCGATGTAGATAAGCGGGACGGAGCATCCGGCATCGCGCGCAGGATCGGCATATTGTCCGCGAAGACGATTCGGCCTGCCATTGCGCCGCTCCTGCACTCCCCTCGATGGGCCATCTCTGAAAGCATGGATACTCTATCGGTTCGCAACGCCATCGCGCGCGTCACCGGCGCGTGGTTTAAAAAACTTCAAGTTGACGAAATATACTCCGAAATGGTATGCTACGGGTACACGGCGATGTGTACGGACGCGCACGACCGGTCACGATAAGGGGCTCGCGGCATCATGGATCGACAGCACGGCAGCACCCGCCGGACAATCATCGAATCGCTGAAACGGCAGGACGGCCTGACCGCCAACGAACTCGCGGATATGCTCGCGATCACGAGCATGGCGGTGCGCAAGCATCTGACGCAGTTGGAGGCGGAAGAACTGATCGTCTCGACCGTCGAGCGGCGCCCGGTTGGCCGCCCGGTCAACCATTTCCATCTCACCGAGGCGGCGGCGCGGCTCTTCCCGAATACGTCGGATCAGCTAACCGTCGAACTGCTGACAGACCTGCGCGTCCTCAGCGGCGAGGATACCGTCGATCGCCTCTTCGAGCGGCGGACGGACCGGCTGGCGGAGGAACTGAGCGCGGCGATGGTCGGCCAATCGCTCGAGGACCGCCTCCAGACGCTGAAGACGCACCTCGACAAGAACGGCTACCTCGCCGCCTGGGAGCGGACGCCCGAAGGCGACTATTTGCTCAAGGAATTCCATTGCGCGGTGAGCAGCGTCGCGCACTCCTTCACGCAGCCCTGCGTCTCCGAACTCGACCTCTTCCGGCGGCTCCTGCCGGGCGTCTCCGTCACGCGCGAGCACCACATGACAGAGGGCGAGCACCTCTGCTGCTACCGCATCCGCCTCGGTGAGCCCGCCGCCGCTCTCACGTAGCCCGGCAGGGCCATCCCCAATTTCATCGCAGCCACCAGAAACGCTCCGCGATACCCGTGCCACCGGCGACGAGGTTGCCGTAGGCGCGGACGGCTTCGGGCATGGGTACGTCAGGGAAGAGGAGCGGGAGTTGCGAGGGGTAGCAGCCGATGGCGCGCACTTTCGTTGCCAGCCACGGCGCGATGTTGACGATCTCGCTCGATGTTCCAGCGAGATCGGCGGCAGCCATGCGCGCCCGATATTCCTCGGCATCCGCCGCGTACGGATAATCCTCGTAGCCACGGATGCGCACGCCCTGGTCGGCGAGCAGGTGCATCGCCGCCCAGACCGCCTGATGATCGACATGACGGCCAATCGCCAGCGGCCCGGTCACGACCGTTTCCGGGCCGATCAGGTCGCGCGCCATGAGCGCATCGGCGATGGCGGCGGGCAATAGCGCGTCCGCCGGGGCGAGATGGGCACGCAGTTCATCCCAGGAGCGATAGCGGTCCTCGCGGAACGCGCCATCGACGAAGGGCAGCATGACGAGCGACGCGCCGAGCGCCATCGCCGCCGCTTCGTCCTCGGCACGGCGCGTCGCTATCGCCTCCGCGACGCTCGCGACGCCCCACGCGGTGAGGTGCCACCGCGCATACGGCGTGAGCGGCATCTCCGCTGGCGGCGCGCCCGCGAAAACGGTGACGATGGCGACCGTCGCTCGCCGCCGCGACCCGGCGCGCCACCTCCCCGCCGCAGGAGAGCGCAACGTCGTCGAAATGCGGGGCCAGGAAGAGATGCGCGACGGTCAATGGGAAACCTCAACCCCCCGGCCCCCTCTCCTTTGCTTGCAAGCAAAGGAGAGGGGGAAGCAATGCAGGTACCCTCCCCGCCTCAGTCCTCAGTCCTGCGTGCGCAGGTGTTGCGCGCCGCACAGTTGCTCGACGGGTTCGCCGATGACGGCCTCGACTTCGTCCATCAGGGCGCGGATTTTGCCTTCGGTCTTGAGGATGAGGGCGTAGCGCGCCGGGTTGGATTGCTCGCGGTATCGTTCCCGCACGGAGGCGCAGCGGTCGGCGAGGCAGACGACGCCATCGTAGTGCGCGAGGCCGTCCGCGATGGTGACGGCCTTCTCCTCCCAGGTCGTCGGGCGGTAGTCGGCGGCGGGGCCAGCCGACGGAGGCGGCTTCCTCCGCCGTCATGCCGCCGCTGCTGTGGACGACGCAGAAGCGCGCGAGCAGCGGCTGACCCTGGGCGAGGAGCATCCGGTACCCCTCCCAACAGTGCATGATGCCGTCGTGCGTCACATTGCGCCCGATGTCGTGCAATAGGCCACCCGTCCGCGCCAATGCGGGATCGACCGGCATTCCGGCGGCGGCCAGCGCCTCCGCGATCTGCCCGGCGAGCCGCGCCACCGTGACGCTGTGCGCGCCCCATGTCTCGTCCAGCGGGACGTAGTGCGCCAGCAATGCTCGCGCTTCCCCCTCCGAGAGTACCGTCTCTATCGCCACGCTTCTCACACCTTTCTCACCACCGGACCGCCGCCGTCAGTGTACAATACCGCCATGCGATTGCCGCCCGCCGCGCCCGCCCCACCACGTTCATCGCTCTCGCCCGTGCCCGGATGGGAGGAACGCATGCTCCTCACCGGCCATCGCGGGGCGTCCGCCTACGCGCGGGAGAATAGCCTCGCCTCCTTCCTGCTCGCCATCGGCATGGGCGCGGACGTGCTGGAATGCGACGTACGGGTGACGCGGGACGGCGTGCTCGTCCTCGCACATGACGGCATCGTCGGGCGCGGCCGGGGCGTGGCGCGCATTGCCGCCGCGAGCGCGACCGATCTGCGCGCGCGCGGCGCCGGATCTGCTCACGCTCGCGGAGTTGCTCGCCATCGTCGGGAGCGCGGCGTGCTGCTCAATGTGGACCTCAAAGTACCGGAGGCGGAGGTGGCGCTCGTCGGGATGCTCGCCGCGCACGATCTCCTGCATCGCACCGTCGTCACGTCGCGCGCCTCGTATCAGCTGCGGCGGTTGCGCGCGCTCGCGCCGTCGCTGCGGCTCGGGCTGTCGAAGGGGTCGAGCCCGCCGCGCGGGCTGCATGGCGCGCCGGAATGGGCCGCGCTCGCTCGGTCAGCGCGCGCTGCTGCCGCGCGCCCTGCCGGATATCCTCCGCCGTGCCCGCGCGGATGCCGCGTATCTCCAGTATCGCCTCATCACGCCGCCGCTCGTCTCCGCGCTCCATCGCGCCGGCTTCGGCTGCTACGCCTGGACAGTGGATAGTGCGGCCATCGCGCAGCGCCTCGTCGGCTGGGGTGTCGATGGCATCACGACGAACCGGCCCGACCTGATCCGCCCAGTGATTGCCTCGTCCCGCGACGAGAAACCCGACGACGCAGGAGGACTCGATGGCCGTCACTATTCTCACTGACGGGGAGAGTTGGACAATCCCGCCCCGCTCGCCGAAGGAATCGGCCTACCGCATCGTCCGGCGCGGCGACGACCGCTGGGCCGTCCAGGCGACGACGGCGGAGCGATACGCGGCGGGCGGCGACTGGTTCTCCCCCTTCGCCTCGGTCCTGACGGCGGAAGAAGCCTGCACCGCCCTCCTGCGGCGGATGGCGACGCAGATCAAGGACCGTGCCTATCTCGATGAGGTCGTTCACGAGATCACCCGGCTGACCGGCGCGCCACCGCCACAGTAGTAAGGACCGAGGATCGACTAGCGCTGCCCGCTTCCCTAATAGTTGTACCGTCCGATTGTGTATGGTATGCTGGCAATTATGTACGTACATCGCGTGCATGGGTCGTGGAGAAGGAGGGTTCTGATGCGCGGACACGGACGATCCCGGCGGCTACGGCGACAGACCGCCTGGTCCTTACTGGCGGTGACGGCGCTTTTCGGCGCGGTGTTCACGGCGTGGATTGCTGGGCCGGCGAGCGCGGCGACGGGTTTCGCGAATCCCGCATTCCAAACGCAGTGGACGGCGGGTGAGGCGATCACGCCGAACTTCTGGGGACCGCTCCAGTTGGCGCGCGACGGGCAGAACGAACCCTATGTTGAGGGCAAACTGGCCGATGGCACGAGTGGGATGCGGCTCGTCCAATACTTCGACAAGGGGCGCATGGAACTGACCAACCCGGCGACGGGGACGGTCACCAGCGGCCTCCTCGCGACGGAACTGATCAGCGGCAAGCTCCAGGCCGGTGACAATACCTTCCAGCAGCTCCAGCCCGCCGCCATCCCGATCGCGGGCGACCCGGACAACATCGGCCCGACGTACGCCTCTATCGGCGCGAATGCCGCGACCTTGCAGGCTGCGGCCACCTCCACCCCCGGCGTGGCGGTCAGCCGCTCGCTCGGCCCAACCGGGACGCTCGGCACCTATACAGGCGCGTATGCGAGCGATCCGCAGGCAAACATCGCCACCTTCGACGCGACGACGACGCACAACGTCCCCGCCGCCTTCCTGAACTTCCGCAACAAGGTGAACCTTCTGAACATCGGCTTCGCCATCGCCGAGCCGTTCTGGTCCACGGTCAAAGTCGGCGGCACGCAGAAAGACGTGCTCGTCCAGGCGTTCGAGCGGCGCGTGCTCACCTACACGCCGACGAACCCCGATCCCTTCAAGGTGGAGTTCGGCAACATCGGCCAGCATTACTATTCGTGGCGTCAATCGCCGCAGGGCCAGGTGACGCCGACCCCGTCCGTCACCGCGACACCCTCTGTCGTCGCCGACACAGCCGCACCGAAATTCCTCGGCGCTCCGCAGACGCCATACCAGACGCCGAACTCGATGACCGTGGCGTGGCAGACGAACGAGCCCGCCTCCAGCGAAGTGAAATTCGGCACCTCCGCGAACTACGAGAGCATCAACGACAAACTCAAGGGTGTCTTCACCTTCGATCACTACGTGGTGATCACCGGGCTCACCCCCGGCGGGACCTACCACTACCGCATCCAATCGCGCGACCCGGCCGGCAATCTGACGGTTGACGATCAGGACCGCGCCATCACGCTCCCCGTGTTGGCCACCGTCCCGATCAACTCGAATATCACCGTCACGAAGACGACGGCGACCACCTTCACCGTCACCTGGACGACGAATGTTCCCGCCACCTCACGCATCGAGTATGGCGCGACGAACGGCGTCTATGACCGCTTCCGACCGGGCGACGGCGGCGATCCGCTCGGCACCGGGCACGCCGCGACCGCGATTTCGCTCGAACCCGGTAAGGTGTACTACTTCCGCGTCGTCTCTCTGCTGCCGACGACGCGGGTTGATGCAAGCGCATCGGACGATGCCCCCTCCCCGCTGATCAATAACACCGCACCAACGAAGGCGGCGACCAATCCCCTGGCGATCAGCAGTCTGACGGCATCGCAGGAAAAGGCGGGAGGACCGACGAGTATCACCTTCTCGACCGACCGGCCAGCGTCCGCCATACTCGTCATCAGCCCGTCGAGCAAACTGGACAGCGCGCTCGGCATCGTCTATGGCCCGATGAGTGACTACCCGTACCCCTTCACCCGCAACCTGCACAATATCTCCGTCCAACTGCCACCCGGTACGTGGTATTACCGCGTCGAGGTCTATGACGAGCTCGGTGTCGGGCTCTCGGACATCAAGTCCGCCACGATCACGTAGCGGTAGCGAGAAGTGCGTTGCCCCCTCCCGAGTTGGGAGGGGGCAACGGTTTTACAGAAGGTCTCGCCTAACCATCCGCAGGGGCGGTGCAGGCAAGGAAACTTCGACGATTCAACCAGCTCACGTCAGCAGATTGGTCGTCGGGACATCGGGGCCGACGACCGTGAACTGCACATCGTCCAGCCAGACTTCACCTTTCCCAGACATGCGGACCCCGAAGGCGATAGCAGTTGCGGCCTGCGGCACATTCAGGACGATTGCATAGGCGGCCCAATCGCTCGTGCCCGTGATCGGCCGCTTCTCCATGTTGTCGAAACTGAGCGACTGCCCGGTCTTGCGCGTATCGGGCCCGTCCACGCGCATCCACAGCCCCGCCGTCTCTTCCACGCCGCTGGCTTTCACCCAGCCCTGCATCCGCAGGCGCGTCCCGGCGTATGCGCCCGCCTGAACCTCCTGCATCAGCGTCCCGAAGCCGCCATCGAGATCGCCATCCGAGCGCAGATACGCGCAGGTAGTCCCGCCGTGCGGTGCGGTCGTGTCCGTACCCGTCCGGTACCAGTGCGGCTGCTTCCCGGTCAGGAACCAGCCCGTCGTACCCGCCTCGAAATCGAGGTTCTTCATCTGGCTGGGAAGCGCCGACGCCTCCGTGGTGGGGACATCCTGCCCGACGATCTCGAACGCCATGTCATTGAGCCACACGCCGCCCCTGCCCACGAGCAGGATGCCAAAAGAGAGCAGCGTGCTCTCCTGTGGCACATCGAGCACGATGTCGTATGTCTGCCAGTGCGCGTCCAGTGATCGGACGCCCCTCCATATTGTCGAAACTCAAACACCTGGTTGTTCGGGCCATCCACGCGCATCCACAACCCCGCCCAATCCTCCACAGCGTCCGCCTTGACCGTACACGTCATGCGGAGGCGCGTCCCACGATACGGCACCGGGACGAAACGTACGGGCCAGCGACACCGAATCCGGTCGGCTCGGGCGTATTGGAGCGGAGATAGCCGCTGCCGGCCCCGTGTTGCGCGACATTCGGGTCGATGACTAATGTCGTAATCGTAGGAAGGCTGCCACCGCCCCCCCAACCAATGAGACCATCAGAGAAATCGAGGTTGCTCGGCTGGTCCCGCTCGGCGTCGAGGCGGGCGGCACGGCGGCGACCACATTCCCGTGGTGAAGATGCTCCGCGCCTGCTGCGTCGCGGGGATATTCAGCACCGTATGCCGCCTTCGTTCCAGCGTGGCGAAGAGCGCGGCGGCCGTTGCCGCCACCGATCCGATCATCAGACTGCGCCGCGTGATTGCCCGGCTCGTGCGACCGGCTGTCGCCCCGGCGTCCGCATGATCCCGTACAGGTGGGAGGATCATGTCGCCGCGATGCAGCCATTTCGTGGCCCGGCGACGAGAATGAGGAGATCGTCAGCCTGCATCCTGACACTCCCGCTGCACGCGCGCGTCGAGGGCGGCGAGAAAGGCGCGTCCGGGCACGATTGTCTCTGCCACCACGCACACGGCTTCGTGCGTTGCGCGGAGTTCATCCGGGATCATCATGTCATCGGGCAGATCAGCGATGGGCGTCATTCCTGTTCCTCCTGCCGGTACTGGTCGCGCAAGGTAGTGAGCGCGCGATGGATGAGCAACTTGACCGCGCCTTCGCTCCGCCCCAGCACGGTGGCGATCTCGGCGATATGCAGCGCGCCGAAGTAGCGGAGCGTGAGCGCCTCGCGCTGGCTGGACGGAGAGGGCGCGGATGCGGTCGTGCAAGCAGTCCGCCTGCTCGCGCTGGACGATGCGCTGCTCGGGGAGCGGCGACGCATCGGCCAGCGATCCGGCGACATCCGCGATGGCGACGGTGCTGCGATACCCCCGCTGATAATCGCGCAAGGTGTGGCGGGCGATGCCGAAGAGCCATGCCCCGATTGTGCCGCGCCCCGCGAAGGAATCGAGGCCCGCGAATGCGCTGCTGATCGTGCTCGCCGTGAGGTCTTCCGCGTCGGCGGCATTGCCGATGTGATGGTAGAAATACCGGTAGAGCGGCGTGACATACGTCCGGTAACTTGCCGCGAATGCACTCGCGGTGAGCGGCGTGCTCATATCATCATCGCCCATGCCACGTCCTCGATTCGCTTCGCACCTTTCCCATCCGTTCCCTATCCCGCATCACCGCGCCGGATCGCCGTCGTTACGTCCGGCAATCGTGCGCGAGCATTCCCTATCTTGTATGTCGCGGAACGGCGGGAAAAGTTACGCGGCACGCCGGCGATTAATCCTCGCTCATCTTGCGGACATCCTTAAAACAAAAGTCCCCTCTCCATCGCGATAGAGAGGGGGCAGGGGATGAGGTGTATCAGCCCGCCGTCATCGCGGCGGCCTCGTCGCGGATGTCCTGGAAGGCGGCGGTGCTCAGGTACCGCTCGCCCGTGTCCGGCAGGATGACGACGATCAGTTTGCCCGCGCTCTCCGGCCGGGCCGCGACCTGCACCGCGCCCGCCGCCGCCGCGCCGCAGGAGATGCCGACGAGTAGTCCCTCCTCGCGGATGATGCGCCGCATCATCGCGATCGCCTCGTCGCCGGAGACGTTCAGCACCTCATCGAGCAGATCCACATCGAGCACCTCGGGGATGAAGTTCGCGCCGATGCCCTGAATCTTGTGGCCGGCGGGCTTGATCGGCTCGCCCGCCAGTTGCTGCTCGATGATCGGCGATTCGGTCGGCTCGACACCGATGATCCGCAACCCCGGCTTCATCGGTTTGAGCACTTCCGCGACGCCGGTGAGCGTGCCGCCCGTGCCGATGCCGCCGACGACGATATCCACCGCACCGTCGGTATCCTCCCAGATTTCCACCGCCGTCGTCTCGCGGTGAATCTTCGGGTTCGCCGGGTTCTTGAACTGCTGCGGCATCCAGGCGTTCTTGTTCTCCGCGACGATCTGCTCGGCCCGCGCCACCGCGCCGTTCATCCCCTGCGCCGCCGGGGTGAGGATCAGTTCCGCCCCATACGCCCGCAGGAGCATCCGACGCTCCAGGCTCATGCTGTCCGGCATCGTCAGGATGAGATGATAGCCGCGCGCCGCCGCCGCCCAGGCGAGGCCGATGCCCGTGTTGCCGCTCGTCGGCTCGACGATCAGCGTCTCCTCATTGATGATGCCGCGCTCCTCCGCGTCCGCCAACATGCTGACGGCGATGCGATCCTTGACAGAGAAGCCCGGCGTCAGCGCCTCCAGTTTGGCGACCACCCGCCCCGGCAGCCCGGCGGCGATCCGGTTCAGTTGCACGAGCGGTGTGTTGCCGATTAATTCCCAGGCGTCTTTGGCGATCTTTGGGCGTACGCGGCGGTTGAGCATGGTCTGCGTCATGGCATGTCACTCCTTCTGCGGTATGCTGTGCGGTGCCGGGGTCCGTGGCCTCGGTCGGATGCCTATTCATCGCATCAGCGGTGGGTTTTGTCAAGAATATGCGGGGAACGGGAGGGGGTTAGGCGGGTTGAAGAATCTCCTCGTCTTTCAGTCCGGTGGGGTGACGGCGGTGATTAATGCCAGCCTCGTCGGCGTGGTGCGCGAGGCGATGGCGCATGGCGAGGTCGGCGAGATCATCGGGGCGCGGGCGGGCATTCGCGGTCTGCTCGACGGCGACCTGATCGACCTGCGCCGCCAATCGCCCCAGACACTCGCCCGCGTGCGCGATACGCCCTCCGCCGCGCTCGGCAGCACCCGGCACAAGCCGTCGGACGACGACATTACCCGCGCCCTCGACGCACTCCGGCGGCTGAACGTCGGTTACGCCTGTCCGATCGGCGGCAACGATTCGGCGGACACGGCGCATCGCCTCCATCTGGCGGCACAGGCGGCGGGCTTGGATATAAACTTCGTCACCGTCCCGAAGACGATTGACAATGACCTGCCACACACCGACCACACGCCGGGCTACGCTTCCGTGGCGCGGGCCGTGGCGCGGATGGCGCGCGAGACGGCGTACGACACCGCAGCGCTGCCGCTCTTCCCCGTCAAACTGCTCGAAGTGATGGGGCGGGACGCGGGCTGGGTCGCCGCCGCCACCGCGCTCGGGCGGGAGGACCCCGACGACGCGCCGCATCTGATCTTCCTCCCGGAACGCCCGCCGAGCGCCACGCAGGTGCTCGATGAGATTGCGGCGGTCGTCGCGCACGCCGGCTGGTGCGTCGCGGTCGTGCCGGAGACGCTGCGCGACCCCGACGGCAATCCGATCGGTGGCGCCGGGACGTATGTGGACCCCTTCGGTCACCCCTACCCCGCCAGCCCGGTCGCCGCCCTCGCCGCGACCCTGGAGCGGGAGCGCGGTCTGCGCGCCCGTTTCGATAAGCCGGGCACTCTCGCCCGCATGATGCCCGCCCCGCAGGATTTGGATGAGGCGGAAGCATGTGGCCGGGAGGCGGTGCGCCGCGCGGTGGCGGGCGAGAGCGACCGGATGGTGACCATCGAGCGCGTCTCCGACGAGCCCTATGCCGTCGCCTATGGCGTCACCCCGCTCGGCGGCATCGCCAACATTGTCCGCAGCCTGCCGGGCGACTTCATCGCGCCGCATGGTCGCGGCGTCACCGACGCCTTCCGCCGCTACGCCCTGCCCCTCCTCGGCCCCGATCCCTTCCCGCCCTTCGGACGGCTAGAGCATCGGCCACTCCGCCCATAGCGGGCGGATCGGGCTGGCGTAGCTGCACACGGCGGCGGAGAGGGGCGATCGGGTGAACGCGGATTCCCCGCAGATGTCGCGGTCGCGGGGGGTGAGGGCTGGGATCGGTGCGAGTGATTACGGTGCGGTTCCTGTCGATACCGGCATGTGCGCTCGCAACTGCGCATCCAACGCTTCCAGTGTGTTCCCTGACCAGAGTGGCTCGATCCGTGGGTTCTGCCGGAGACTGAGCACTTGATCGCCATCCATCTGCGCGAGGGTGCGTTGCGCACAAAAGATACGCCACGGGAAACCCGGATGGGATTGTAAGAAGAGCACGTAGACATGCCCCAGTTCGAGCGTCGTCTCGCTATTCGTTTCTTGCATCAGATCGAGTCGGTCGTTGACCGATACCGTCCCCTTCCAGGTTCTGGTCACATGTATCGTTTGCCAGGCAAATCCCGGCCGATCCGGCGCGCTGCCTTGCATTTCGCCGATCAGGATCGCATCGCTATAGTGCATGGCATCGTTCAAATCCTGGCAGGAACCGACGGCCGGGCGATAGGCGCCTGGATATACTGCGGCAACAAAGCGCAGGAGGCTGTTGTCGGCCTGCGCGGTAATTTCCCAACATCCGGAAATCGCGAAGAGCAGCCCACTCGCCTGATATCCGCCGGGGTATCCGTCCGGCAACTGCGCTTCCAGCGGGGGCGCCGGGCCATCAATACGGCGACCGCTCACCCGTAGGCGTGACCCTGACGGCTTTGCCCATAGCACCTTGTTGCCATCCCCGGCAAACCAATGCTCACTCTGGCTCGCCCAGATCATGCCGTCCGGGCTGCGATACCATGCCCGCGAGAATGAAGCGGTATTCGCATCCGCCGGGCGCTCGGTCGTCGGCGGTGTAACTGGACACCCGGTCTCTGCTTGCGCTGTCAGCTTCGATACTGGAGAGGCGATGCCCGGCGTCGCGGTGCCGCCAGTGGTGCAGGCGACAAGCAATGCCACCATCATCGGCACCAGCATGAGCGCTTTCCGACCATGTTTCGGCATACATGAATCTCCCCCGTTATGTCCACGGTACATCTCTGATACAACGCAACCCGGCAAATGGTTCCACACCGCGTTTCCCCCAGTCCTATGCTAGAATCGCCGTGCGGACCCGCCCGTGGCAGCCGTGGCCCGCGTTGTGCTGCATTGGTGCAACCATTCCTTCGTGCGACGCGGGGAAGCCCGTTTCCCCGGTACATTTTCAGGAGGGGCGAGATGCAGGTTCACGAGAATGTGGCGGGGCTGATGCGCGCGCTCGGCGGCGCGGTGGCCGTCAATGATGATGCGTCGAGTGTAACGGTCAATGATGCGGGCGCGGTGCGCGGCGACCTCATGGATACGCTCGCCTGGAACGCCGCCTTCGGGCAGAACGGTGTCAAGGAGGCGGCCATCTGGCTGATCCGCGCGATCGGCGAGCAACTCGGCGTCATCCCCGCCTCGATCCATGAGTACTACATGGCGGCCGGGCGCGGCGAGTTCTCCAACGTCACCGTCCCCGCCTGCAACATCCGCGGCATGACGTATGACACCTCCCGCGCCGCCCGCCGCGCCGCCCAGTCGCTCGACGCCAAGGCGCTCATCTACGAGATTGCCCGCTCCGAGCTCGGCTATACCGGGCAAGGGCCGGAGGAGTTCGCCGCCCAGGTGATCGCCGCCAATATCCGCGAGGGATACGAGGGGCCCGTCTTCATCCAGGGCGATCATGTGCAGGTCAACGCGAAGAGCCATGCGAAGGATGCGGACGCCGAAATCGCCGGGATGCACGACCTCATCAAGCGCGAGATGGCGGCGGGCTTCTACAACATCGACATCGACACCTCGACGCTCGTGGACCTCGACAAGGGGTCGCTGGACGAGCAGCAGAACGTTAATTACACGCTCGCCGCACACTTCACACACTTCATTCGCGGCCTCCAATTCGGCGATTTGACCGTCTCCGTCGGCGGTGAGATCGGCGAAGTCGGCGGCAAGAACAGCACGGTCGAGGAGTTGCACGCCTTCATGCAGGGGTACGAGCGCGCCCTCACGACGCTGAACCCGGAGGCGGTCGGCATCTCGAAAATCAGCGTCCAGACCGGCACATCGCACGGCGGCATCGTCCTGCCGGACGGGACGGTGCAGAGCGTGAGCGTGGACTTCGAGACGCTCGGCAAACTCTCCGACGTGGCGAAGAAGCAGTATGGCCTCGGCGGCGCGGTGCAGCACGGCGCGAGTACGCTGCCGAAGGAGGCATTCAACGAGTTCTCCAAGGCGGACGCCATCGAGGTGCATCTCGCGACCGGCTTCCAGAACCTGATCTTCGACCACCCCGCGCTGCCCGCGAACCTCAAGGAACAGGTCTACACCTGGCTGCGCGAGCACCGGCAGGAGGAGCGCAAGGAGGGCATGACGGATGAGCAGTTCTACTACACCACCCGCAAGCGCGGCTTCGGCCCGGCGGGCATCAAGGAGGCGTGGTGGAACATGCCCGCCGAGAGCAAGACGGCGATCATGACCGATCTGCAGGAAGAGTTCCGCGTCATGTTCGAGCGGCTCGGCATCGCCGGCACCGCCGCGAAGGTGGACGAAACGGTCACCCCCGTCAAGTCCGCCCAGCCCATGCCGGAGTCCATGCGCGCCGCAGTCTGACGAACGAGGATCGAGGGAGGGCGGCCTGTGGGCCGCCCTCTATGCCAGCCAGAGCAATGTAGCGTACCGAATGTGTGGCTCGATTGTGGCGCGATGCCGTCCGCCGAGCGTCGCGGGCGATATCTTCGTCCACGCGCGCCGGATGTCTCATTGATTTGTGTCCGTTCCTGCATTTTGACTCATTTAGCGGCATGGAGTCACTGTACCGCACCCTATACTGTCACTGTGGAAGTACCGGATGTGAACGCCAAGCAGATGAATTCCACATTTGATGGGACGCGGAAGGCAGGACGGGATGCGCGACTGGTTCACGGTGCCGGAGGGGGAAACAGATGAGGAGCATCTGACACCGGAGGCATTCCTCGCGGTGCGGTTGCAGCGGCTCACTCTGACGGCTGAGCAGGCCGCCGTGCCGCCGACGGTGCTGCTCACCTTCCAATCCGACATCGCGGAGCAGTTCGTCCACGAGACGCACGCGCGCCCGGTGGGTCAAGGGTTCTCGTTCGAGACCAGTACGCCGATGTGGCGCGGCACGCTCGGCACGGCGCCGGTGCTGATCGCCAGATTGCCGATTGGCGCGGCGGCTGCCACCATCGCCGTCGAACTGCTGATCGCCTGCGGCGCGCGGGCTTTCGTGATGGCGGGCAATGCGGGGAGCCTGACGCCCGACGCGCCCATCGGCGCCATCATCGTGCCGACGGGCGCGCTGCGGGAAGAGGGCGTCTCCTACCATTATCTGCCGCCTGATGCCGAGCCAGCGCCCGATGCTGAACTCGTCGCGGGACTGCTCGCCGCCACGGAGATGCGCGGGCGGACGCCGCTCTCGGGCCGCGTCTGGACGACGGATGCGATCTTCCGCGAGATGGGCTGGAAGGTGCGGCAGTACGGCGCGGCGGGCATCCTCGCCGTCGAGATGGAACTCGCCGCTCTGCTCGCGGTCGCGCAGGCACGCGGCGCACGCTTCGGCGCGGTGCTCGCCATCTCTGATGAACTCTTCCACCCGTGGCTGCCCGGCTGGCACGCGCACGACTACGCCACCGGCCGCACCCTCGCCGCCAACATCGCCCTCGATGTCGCGGCAGCGGTCAATGTGTCATGCACCAGTAGGCAGTAGTCAGTAGTCAGTAGACAGAACGGGAGATGCCCCTCTGACTACTGATTACTGCCTACTGTCTACTACGTTCGCGTCACGTACCCGATGAAGCCACCGAGGCCGATGGTGCCGGCAATCTCGATGCGCGGCTCGGCGTAGCGCTTACCCGGCTCCCAACTGTTGCCGCCCGTCGCGTTGATGCCGCCCCGATAGGCGCCGGAAGTGGCGTTCCAGACGCGCCCGTTGGAGTCGCCGTACGGGTAGGCGATGTAGCGCACCGGCCAACCGAGCCGGGATTCGAGATCCGCCTTGCTCTGCTGGAGTTGGAAGGCGAGCGCCCCATCGGTGATGCGGGTCAGAAACGGGTGGTTGACGGTATGGCTCTCCACGTCGTTGCCGCTACGGACGAGCGACACCAGATCGTCATCCGACAGCAGCCGCACGCCCGAGACGATGAAGTAGGTCGCGACGAAGCCGCGGTCGCGCAATACGGGGAAGGCGAGGCGCTGATCGGTATTGCCGTCGTCGAACGTGATCGCAATCGGCTTATCCGGGAGGGTCCGACCGCCGAACATCGCCTCATAGAGTTGCGTAATCGTGACGGTGTGATAGCCGTTCTGCTTCAACCAGTCCATCTGCGCGGTGAAGTCGCCGAGCGTCGTGAAGTAGCGCGAGGCGGGGCCGATGTGGTGATACATGACCACCGGCACATGGAAGGCAACCGGCGGGGTCGCCTGCGACGGCGCGCGACCGAGCCAGTCCGCCGGATACGTACGGGCATCGAACCCCGGCCTGCCGAGGGGCATCATCACCACGTCGTCCGCCTTGCTGGCATGGTCGGGCCGCCACGCCAGTGCGCCGCGCTCGAAGAACTGGAGGCTCATGCCGTCCTGCCCGAACTCCTCCGAGATCGGCAGGCCGAGCAGTGACGCGCCATCGTGCGCCTCCCAGTAGCGGCGCATGGCATACGCAATCGTGTGGTGCGATTCGGTGAAGCCGCGCCGGTCCGGGCTATCGGGCGGCAGAACGGCAATCGGGGCGAACGGCCCATCGGTCCGGCCGCCGCTCGCTTCCCGGCCAAGCGGGCCGGGCTGCACCGTGCCATCCTTTTGCCGGTCGAGCCGGACGCTCTGGAAATACTGGACGGTCGTGGCGCCCTCGGTGAACGCCTCACTGAGCGGCGGGCCGATCACATCGTCGCCGCCGTGGCTGTACCAGTAGGTGAGAAATGGCTCGCCGATATTGTGCCCGGTGATGTCGTCATAGCCGACCGGGCTCCCCGGCGCGTCGGCGGCGACGGAAACAAGCGGCGTAAGCAAGCCAAGCAAGACCGCACAGACAACCACCCATGCCCCACGGCGTGGTAAACCCTTCATTGCTTCCCCTTGTCACGCTCCACGCGCCCCACGCGCGTTTGCTCGTACCCATACACTGGCGTGTAGCCGACGAATAATGGGGCATCTACACGATTATGTAAAGACTCGGTGGCGAAAGAAAGTCACGAAGGGCATGTCCCAAATAGGGACACGCCCCGTATTCGCGCTACTCTGTGGTGCAGCTACGGGTATTAGCAGCTATGGGTATTAGCAGCTATGGGTATTAGAGGAGGGTGAAACCCAGCATCTGTGCGACGAGCATCAACAGCAGCGCCGCTACGAGCAGCGTCGAGACCACCAGCAGGTCCGTCCGGCTGATCGTGCGTTGATCGTTCATCATCGGTCGCATCGCCATGATTAAGACTCCTCTCAATACGCCCCATGCACCTCAATGACGTATCAAATGCAAGAACGGTTCCACGAAGCCGAGGGAGGGATCCAGACCCGCGCACGGGTTGACCTCGCGCACTCCTATGACGATGAGGAATCGGTCGCTCGGCGACTCCACGAGCAATCCAACGGCGTGGACGGATACACTGAAGAGACGGAATCCGGCACGTTGGTTACCGATGGAATCGCTCTTGCAATAGCTGTTAATGCTGCGTTCGGTCCATCTGTATTGCGAGTGACTGCCCGTTGAGGAGAAAGGGGGCGGCAAAAAGGGCGGTTGCCCGCGCGAAAATATGCCCGGAGTAGCCCAGGTTGCGGCGGACCGACAACCCAGCAGCGAGACAGGCGGCACAATGACGAGCAGAAGGAAAGGGGCGGTGTGTCGTGCGACGATTGATGGCGACAACACTCATTGCGGCGATGATCGCGGTCCTGCTTGCAATGCCTACGACAACCGGCGCGGCGAGCGAGCAAGCCGGGGGGACACTGATCGACGGTTCGGGGAATGCGATTGGCACCGTGCAACTCGCCCAGACCGCGAGCGGCGTGGCGATCGCGGTGAGCGTGACCAGCGCGAGCACACTCAAACCGGGCGATCACGGCATCCATTTTCACTCGGTTGGCCGATGTGACGGCCCCGACTTTGCCTCGGCGGGCCCGCATTTCAACCCGACGAACAAGCAGCATGGCTTGCAGAATCCCAGCGGCCCGCACGCGGGCGACTTGCCGAACTTCACCGTCGGCCCGTCCACGGTAAGCGGGAGCGGATATGCCTTCGCCGCGACATCGTCGATGATTTCGCTCTCGCCCGGCCCAACGAGCATCTTCGATGCCGACGGCACCGCGCTGGTGATCCACGTCAACGCGGACGACGAACGCACCGATCCGTCGGGCAATAGCGGCGGGCGCGTCGCATGTGCGGTGCTAATCCCAGGTGAGAGTGTCGCCGCCACCTCCGGCGCCGCGCGCATCCACTCCTTCCTGCGCCGCCTCGGCGACCTCTAGACCCCGGAAGCGACACCAATACCTCACTCGGGGAGTGGCGTGCCACTCCCCTTGTATCTTCAATCTGTGGCACACTGCCACCCATTGGCGCGGTAGACCGCAGCCCCCGTGGTCCATCGAGGCCGTGAAAAAGCGTCGGTCGCCGCGCCCTGATCCCACCGAGCCCGCACAGTTGCTGGGGCCGTTCGAGCCCGTATTCCGCAAGGTTGGGCGAGAGGAAGGGGAGTGCAATGACCGAGGGATCGGTGTTTATCGGCATTGATGTCGCCAAGGCGCGTCTGGATGTCGCGGTGCGACCGGATGGCGACACCTGGCAGGCGGCGAACGACGCGAACGGGATTGCCGCACTCGTCGCCCGTCTCGACCACCTGCGGCCGGCCCTGATCGTGCTGGAGGCGACCGGCGGCTACGAGCGACCCGTGGTCGCCAGCCTCGTCGCTGCGGGCGTGCCGGTGGCGGTCGTCAACCCCCGGCAGATACGCGATTTCGCCAAGGCGACCGGCAAACTCGCCAAGACGGACACGCTCGATGCGCGGGTCTTGGCGCACTTCGCCGCCGCAGTCCAGCCCGCGCCACGGCCGCTGCCCGACGCCGATACCCAAGCGTTGGCCGCGATCCTGGCCCGGCGGCGACAACTGGTCGCGATGCTGACGGCGGAGCACAACCGGCTGCACACCGCGCCGACGGCGATTCGGGCAACGGATCGGCGCGCATATCGTCTGGTTGGAGGAGGAACTGAAGGGGACCGATAGCGAACTGGCCCAAGTGATCGCGGCGGATCCGATCTGGCGCGAACGCGACGCCCTGCTGCGCAGCGTCCCCGGCGTCGGGCCGGTGCTGGCGACCACGCTGCTGGCGGAACTGCCCCAACTGGGGGCGTTGACGCGCCATCAGGTCGCCGCCCTCGCCGGTGTGGCGCCGCTGAATCGCGACAGCGGCACCCGGCGCGGCATCCGCACCGTCTGGGGCGGGCGGGCACGGGTCCGGGGCGCGCTGTACATGGCGGCATTGGTCGCGACGCGGTACAACCCGGTGATCCGCGCCTTCTATGAGCGGTTGTGCGCGGCAGGCAAGCCGAAGAAAGTCGCCCTGACCGCCTGCATGCGCAAGTTGCTGACGATCCTCAACGCGCTGCTCGCCCATAGCACTCCTTGGAATCCGTCGGTCTCGACCCCTTGACACGCAAGACAGTTGCTTTTTCGTCTCCTCGGCACAAATCCACACATGCGTACGGGCGTGACCGGCACGCACTCCCCGCCGGGCCCCTCGCAGGGGAAGGAGAATAAACCGACCGTTCGCCCAATCTGACACGACGGAGGCGAGCGCAACCAATCGCGTGTATCATCGACGCGCGGACCTCTCCGTCCAAGCGGAGGTAATCACGATGAGCAAGATTGCCCGCAGGCACGCGGCGCCCCGTCGCTCGCGCCGTCCGGTGATGCCCGTCGCCCTCCTCGCCCTCCTGCTGGCGATGTGCATGATCGGCAGCGCCGAGATTGGGCCGCTGATCGCGCCGCGCAATGTGCTCCTCTACGACGCGCAGCATTATGTGGACGGGCATCTCCCGCATCCGACGGACCACGGGCACGGCGCGATCAGCGGGCGCGTGACTGACGGCAACGGGCAATCCGTGGGTGGCGCCACCGTCATGGTCAGCACAAGGGAAGGCGGCGTTTACCGGGCGGAGACCGCAGCGGACGGCTCATACCTCCTCGCCGCTGTTCCGGCGGGTGCGTACACGCCGATGGCCTCGAAAAGCGGCTACACGGACGCCTTCCCCGCCAACCGCTGGCATCAATTCCTCGCCTGGCGCGCGACGCCGGTGCATGTGCAGGATGGCAAGACGGCGAAGGATATCCGCTTCGTCCTCCATCCGGCGGCGCACGTCGCGGCGTCCCTGCCGACCGACCTTACGCTCGGCCCGGTGGAGACGCGCCAGAGCGACCTGCCCGCGCCGGTCGAGAGCCGCGCGCGGACGGTCGCCTTCACGCGCGGCGGCGCGCATCTCACCGATCTGGCGGCCTACGAGCCGACCGAGGGGAGCGGCCCCTTGCCCGTCGTGCTCGCCATCTATCCGGGCACGCCGGCGTCGTGGGACCGCGTCTCGGTGCCGCTGGCGGCGCGGGGATACGTCGTGCTGGCGATCTTCCCGACGCGCGCCCTCGACCTCGAAGCGGATATGGACGACACCGCCGCCTTCGTCGCGCTGGCGCGAGCGGGGCGGATCAGCCCGCGCGCCGATATGTCCCGCATGGGCATCCTCGGCGGCTCGTTCACGTCGTTGCACGTCTATCGCTGGATGGAGCGCGAGGGCGGCGTGCGGGGCGCGGTCATCCTCGGCGGCATCGCGGACCTCTTCGCCTACCGGCTCGATTGGGAACGCGGCGCGCTCGACCTGCCGCCGGAAGTCGGCGACATCGACACCGCCCTGATGGCCCTCGGCACGCCGGATCGCCGCCCGGAGCGGTATCTCCAATACTCCGCCGCCTTCCACCCGGATCGCCTGCCGCCGCTCCTCCTTGCCCACGGCGCGAAGGATCGCATTGTGCCGACCCACCAGACGGTCGATTTCGCCAACCTGCTCGCCCAACGCGGAAACCCCGCTGAAACGCATTACTACCCGAACATGGAGCACTACTTCGCCGACGCCAGCGACGCCGACACGCAGGACCTCTACGCCGCCACCGTCGCCTTCTTCGCCGAGACCGTTGGATGAGATCGAAACCGAACCGACGCAAAGATCGCCAAGACGCAAAGGGCGCAAAGAAGTTCTCGTTACTCCCTCTTTGCGATCTTTGGGTTCTTTGCGTCTTCGCGGTTCAATCGGTTTCTGGCGGCCTCGCAGCGCTTTGCATCAACGCTAAGGCCCGCCTCCGAGGACGGCTGAGACGTGCGTCCAATGCTGGCAGGAGGACGATGCCGTCCTGATCGCTGCCGGAGGAATGGACGACGAGCCAGACACAGGGCGCGCCGCTCTCGTTGCATGGAGCGTGGGGGACATCCGCCGGGAGGTACATCTGGTCGCCGGCATGGACAATTGCCCGGTGCTCCACCTGCTCGCCGTGATAGACGGCGCACTCGCCTTCCAGCAGATAGGCGATCGTCTCGATGCCGCGATGGTAATGGACTTTCGCCCGCGCCCCATCGGGCATCGGTAAGACGCTCATGCAGAGATGCTGCGCCCCGGCCGTCTCGGCGGAGACGCCCGCGCCGTACGTGAATCCCTGCTTGCCCCTATAGGTCTGACCGGGCCGCACGACCCGCACACCGCCCGCTGATTCGACCATTTTCCGCCCCCTTGCTGGACTACGCCACGTGATGATCCACCGATATCGGCAATGATCCTTGGCAACCGTTCTTGCCGTCATCCCGATGATGGTGCGCTCGTGCCCCGCACCGCCCAGGCCCGTGCGATCAGCGGGATCGAGCCGTCGGCGGCGATCGGCAACGTCGATCGGACGCGCTCTCGCAACGCCGCACGGTCTCTCTCGGTGAGCGACATCGCATACCCGGGCGCGGGCCCTTGCCCGCTCAGAAATGGCGTCCAGTAATCGTCGAAGTCGCGGAAGACCGTCGGCACATCGATTGCACGCGTGGCGACCGCGTGCAGTCCCGCCTCCCCAAACAGCCGGGCGAGCGGCTCCGGCGTGCAGATCGGGAAGCGGCGACCCTCGTCTTTTTCCGTCGCCATCGAATCAAGGGCGACCACTGCATCCCAGAAATGGCGCATCAGTTGCATCTCGCCCGCATAGTCCCAAACGTAGAGCGCCACCGTCCCGCCGGGCCGCACAACCCGGGCCATCTCCGCTATCATCCGTTCCGGTTGCGGTACGAAGTTGAGCACCAGCCCGGAGACGGCCACATCGAAGGTCGAGGTATCGAGATCGAGCGCCTGCACATCTCCGACCGAGAAAGTAGCCCGATCATCATCGATCTGGGCGCGTGCATGTGCCACGTACTCCTCGGCGGTATCGATGCCGACCACGCTGGCGGGTGCAGTCTCGGCGAGGACCGTGTGCGTCAGAGCGCCGGTGCCACACCCGCAATCGATCCAGCGGCCGCCCGACGGCAATGCCAGCCAGGCGAGGAACTCACGAGCGACGAGACGACTCCAGCGCCCGACATACGGCTCGTACAGGTCGCCGCTATTCCAGGTATCCAGCGGGGGAGATGGCATGGTGTCTCCTAACGTGGTCCATATGGCGCGAAGGGGTGATGACGGAAAGAAGGGCAGCGATGTCTGTCACCCCAACATCGGTCGAGGTACGGAGTATAGAAGCTTGCCTGAGCGATTGCCAATATACCCGGATATACATGATGCGCCGAGCTCATGACACTTGAACGAATACGTTGAATGTCTTATCATTAGAAGTGCTAACAGTTGCGGGCGGCAGCGGCGGAATAAGGAGCGGGTGATGCGCGAGGCAGTGAACGCACGAGCGGTCGAGGTGGCGATCCCGGTCGTGCAGGAGCCCGCGACGCGCGCCGCCACCCCGCACGCGGCGCCATCCGGCAGCGAGGAAACGGCGCAACAGCCCGGTCGGAAGCCGCGCCCGCCACTGAAACAGACGTTCCGCGCCCTGCGCAACCCGAACTACCGGCTCTTTTGGTTCGGTCAGGTGATCTCGATGGTCGGCACCTGGATGCAGCGGATCGGGCAGGCGTGGCTGGTCCTTCGCCTGACGAACTCCCCGCTCGCGCTCGGTATCGTCACCGCCTGCCAGACGCTCCCTGTGCTCTTCTTCGCGCTCTTCGGCGGCGTGATCGCCGACCGCCTGCCGAAGCGGCGGCTGCTCGTCATCACCCAGGGGATCATGCTTATCCAGGCTTCGCTGCTCGCCCTGCTCACCGCCGGGGGGTGGATCAACCTCGTCCAGTTGTACGTCCTCGCCGCCGTGCTCGGCACCGCGAGCGCGATCGATAACCCGGCGCGTCAGGCGTTCGTCAAGGAGATGGTTGGCCCGGACGATGTGCCGAACGCGGTGGCGCTCAACTCGATTGTGATGAACACCGCCCGCTTGATTGGCCCCGCGTTGGGCGGCCTGACCATCGCGGCAATCGGCGTGGCGGGCTGCTTCGGCCTCAATGCCGTCAGCTTCGTCGGGGCGCTGGGCGCGCTGCTCTTGATGCGCGCGGAACGCTTCTACGAGGTGCCCAGCCCGGCGCGCGGCAAGATGCTGACGCAGATCGGCGAGGGGCTCCGATACGTCGTGCAGACGCCGGATATCGCCCTCGTCATGCTGCTGATGGGGGTGATCGGCACGTTCGGCTATAATTTCACGGTGCTGTTGCCGCTGATCGCCCAGTACGTGCTCCACGCCGGCCCGATCGGCTTCGGCACGCTCACCTCCGCGATGGCAATCGGCTCGCTGATCGCCGCCTTCAGCATCGCCTACAGCGGCCGGGTGACGCAGCGGACCTTGCTGACCGGCGCGGCAGGATTCAGCATTCTCCTGCTCTGCCTGTCGCTCACCAATATCTGGGCGGTCACCGTCGTCGTGCTGGTCGCGCTCGGTTTCTTTAGCATCGTCTTCACGACGACGGCGAACAGCCGCCTGCAAATCCTCACGCCGCCGCAGTTGCGCGGCCGGGTGATGAGCCTCTACACGATGCTCTTCCTCGGTTCGACGCCAATTGGCAGCGTCGTGCTCGGCACCCTCGCCGAGCGTCAAGGCGTCCAAGTCGCCGTCGGCGAAGTCGCCATCCTTTGCGGCCTCGGCACCCTCGGTGGTCTCTTCTACATCCGCCGCCAGCGCATCCGCCTGGCACTCGCTACGGTCGAGACCGAGAACCGCGCCGCATAGGACGGGTATTCGACCACCAAGGCACCAAGAGCACCAAGGACACCAAGAGGGGACACTATTTGAATCCCTTGGTGCTCTTGGTGCCTTGGTGGTTCATCCCCAGTGCCTGCTACGGGATGTGCGCGCAGCATTCCCAGACCTGCTTGGGCGTCTCGTACCGGCTAATGGTGCGGTGCGCGAGGTGGGTGATGTGCCAGCCCGAGGAGAGGAGGGAACGGAGAGACGCTTCATCGAAGAATCGCTTGTACGGGCGGTTGTTCCGTCCATCGGGCGGGACGTGGTAGAAGTGCGGTTCGAGTTCCTCGCCCTGCATCGCGCCGAAGTTGACATCGTCCGTCGCGTTGACACGGAAGGCGATGACGCCGCCCGGTCGCAGCACGCGGCGCACTTCATCGACCACCGAGACTGTCTGCTGCCAGGGGAAGTAGTGGAGCGAGAGCGAGGCGACGACGCAGGCCACCGTCGCGCTCCGCACCGGCAGCGGCGCGCTGAGGTCCGCGACGAAGAAACGCGCATCGGGCGCGTTCCCCACCGCCGCACGAACCATCGTGCGCGAGAGATCGAACGCGACGAGATGGAAACCGCGTGCGGCCAGTTCCGCCGCGTCCTCGCCGATGCCGCAGCCAAGTTCGAGCACCGTGTCGCCCGCCGCGTGCATCGCATCCAGAAAAGGATCGAGCCACGGGTCCGCGCCGTGCTGACGGGATATGTTGGCAGCCGTCTGGCTCATCGCTACACCCTCCCATTCGTGATCGCCGCCTCGGCCGGGAGGCCACGCACCCGTACATGCCAGCCTGCCGCCTGCCACGCGCCGCCCGCGTGCCGGAGCATACTCCCCTCCACAATTACCTCGACTGCAAGCGCCGGGTTCCACGCACCGTCGCGCGTGAAGAGTGGCACGCCGCCGACATGCGTGCTGAAGACGTGCTGCCCGTTCGGTGAGCGCGAGCCGCCCGCATCCGGTACATCGATACTCAAATTCGTCCGCAGACATACGCGCTCCGCACCACCCCTTCGTTGCCCGCCGTCAGCAACGGACGCGATCCACCGCGCGGCATCGCAGGATAGCACTACTGGCACAAAGCGTGCGTATCCCGAAGGGTATAGGAACGCCGGTACTGGAGGAGCGAGCGGCCATGGAGCAGCGACAATCTTCACGCGATCAGACCCGCAATCCCGTGGAAGGTGAGGCGGCACGCACGAGTAACGACCCGCTCACGCCGGATCTCCCGCGCGAGATAAAGCCGATCCAGTCGATTGTCTGGGTCTTCCTCGCCATCGGCATCGTCGGATTGATCGCCGCGATGTACTTTGTCGTCCTCTCGCGCTGATCGTACCCAGCGTCTCCTCCGATTGAAAGGGGAATCCACCATGCAGCACCGGGAACGACCGATCGAGGGTACGACCGATGGCGAAGCCACGACGCCCCGCCGCACGGCCGACAATGTACCGGCCAGCAACGTTACTCCAAGGGAGGCCAAGACCATGGCGGCGGCGCCCTTTGTCTTTGGCGGGATTGCCCTCCTAATCGCGATCATCGTGATGGTTGTCTTGTTCGCGCTGAAATAGTGACGTGGTACGCGATCGGCTCTCGCCGAGTTCCTGACCTCGCGTCCTCATATGTTATGCTACCGCCACGATGAAGAAGGCGCTCGGGGTTCTCCGGCAGAACGAGTTGATGTTCACGCTCTGCGTGATGGTGGCGCTCGTCATGGTGGGGCTCTCGATGGTCGCGCCGATTCTGCCGCTCTACGGGCGGACATTCGGCGTCAATGGTGCGCTCATCGGCCTGATCGTCTCCGCGTATCCCATTGCCCGTCTGCTGACGAACACACCCGCCGGGCGGCTGGCGGATCGCTTCGGGCGGCGCCCGTTCCTGCTCGGCGGCATGTGTTTCACCGCCGTCTCCTCGGTGATCTGCGGCCTCGCCCCGGTCTATGCCGTGCTGCTCTTCGGGCGGTTCCTGGAGGGGATCGGCTCGGCGCTCTTTATCACCAGCGCACAGGCGACGATCGCGGACATCAGCACGGCGGAGAACCGGGGCCGGATGATGAGCACCTTCCAGGGCTCCTTCCTGCTCGGCTCGACGGCGGGGCCGACGATTGGCGGCGTGATCGCCGGGGCGGTGGGGGCGCGCGGCGTTTTTTTCGTCTATTCATTGATGGCGCTGCTCGCCCTCTCCTGGACCTTCATCCGGCGCAGGACGATCCCCGTACCCGTCGCTGAGCAGGCGGTGGCACAGGAGGCGACGAGCCCGCGCCGCGCCTCCCCTTTCGCGGCATGGCGCTTCCTCTCGGACATCTCGTTCCTCGCCATTTGCCTGCTGACGCTCGCCCAATTCTTCACCCGTACCGGCACGCGCACGACCGCGCTCCCGCTCCTCGGCGCGGACCGCTACCATCTCGGCGAGGAGGCCATCGGCGGCATCCTGACGCTGGCGACGATCGGCAATCTCGTCTGCGTCCCGCTCGCCGGCTGGATGGTGGACAATCTCGGGCGCAAGGCGGCGATCGTGCCGAGCACGATGCTCTCCGGCATCTCGGTCGTCTGCTTCATCGTCAGTCCGAACATCCTCTGGTTCACGCTGAGCGCCGCGCTTTTCGGCATCAGCACGGGCATCGCGGGCCCCGCGCCCTCCGCCTACGTCGCCGACCTCGCGCAGGGGCAGGGCATCGGCGCGCGCCTCGGCGTCTACCGCTCCTTCGGCGATATCGGCTTCATCCTCGGGCCGATCTGCATGGGCCTCGTCTCCGATGCGTCGGGATACGGCCCCGCGCTCGCCATCAACGCCGCGCTCATCATCACGACGGGCCTCTTCTTCGCCCTCGTCGCGCGCGAGACGGGCGGCAAGCGCGTCCGCGCGAAAGCGGCGGCGGCGGCAGCGCTGCTCAAGCCCGTGTCGGAGCCGTTGCATGGCGACGACTGACCCGCCCGCGCCCCTCGCCATCCCGCCGCCCGCCGATGTGGACGAGCTGGTCCGCTTGATGCGGCTGCCCCGCGCGGGCATCGTCACCGACATCGACGGCACCATCGCGCCCCTCGCGGCGACGCCCGGCGCGGCCCGTGTCGATGCGGACGCGCGCCGCGCGCTGATGCGCCTCATCCCGCGCCTCACCCTCGTCGCCGCATTGACCGGGCGGCGCGCCGCCGATGGCGCGAGCATGGTGCAAATCCCGGCGTTGCCCGTCGTCGGCAACCACGGCATGGAGATGCTCGTCGGCGAGACGCTGACGGCGGACGCGGATGCGGCCCGCTACGCCCCCAATGTCCACCGCGTGATCGAGCGGATGCGCGTTTCGCCACTGCCGCCCGGCACGATCCTCGAAGACAAGGGACCGACCGCCAGCGTTCACTATCGCCTCGCCCCGAACCATCGCGAGGCGCGCGCCGCGCTCTTCGCTCTGCTCGCACCGTTCGTCGCCGCCGAAGGGCTCCACCTGACCGAAGGGCGTGCGCTCTTCGAGATTCGCCCGCCGGTGCCGATCCACAAAGGCCACGCGCTCACCCGTCTCTGTGCGACGTATGCGCTCGATGCAATCGTCATGTTCGGCGACGACCTGACCGATGTGGACGCCTTCGACGCGCTCCGCGCGATCTGCGCACCGCCGGGGAAGTGTCCGGCCTCAGCGTCGGCGTGGTCGCGCCGGACGGCACCGCGCCGCCCGACGTGCTCGCCAGCGTGGACGCCATCGCCACCGGCGTCACCGGCATCGCCGCCCTCCTCACCGCCATCGCGGACGCGCTGGGAACCTAACCCCCGGCCCCTTCCCTCGGAGGGAAGGGGCCGGGGGTTAGGTTTGCACCCGCGTCTCGCGCGCGACGGCGGCGATGTCGTCGATCTGATCGGTGATCCAGCGGACGATGTCGGCCTGCTCGACGGACTCGCGCAGCGCCGCCGCCCGCCGGAAACGCTCCTCGGTCGGCATGGTGAGCGCCGTGTGGAGTGCGTCCGCTGTACCGGCGATGTCGCAAGGGGTGATCGAGAGGGACTGCGCGCCCAACTGCTCATGCGCGCCCGCCGTCTCGGAGAGGATGAGCACGCCGCCCCGATCGTTGAGGAGCGCGCCCTCCTTGGCGACGAGATTCATCCCGTCCGCCAGCGAATTGACGAGCAGCGCGTCGTACAGCGTCAGGGCGGCGAGCGCGCGCTCGTAGTTATCGCTGACAAGGAGGCGGACGGGGCGCCAGGTTTCGGTGCCGTGCTTGGTATTGATCCGCCCCATCAGCGCGTAGATGTCGTCCAGGTACCGCTGGTAGCGCGGTACCGCGAGGCGGGAGGGGACGAGCAACGAGAGGAAACGCACCCGCCCCAGCCACTCGGGATAGCGTTCGAGGAAGAGGTCGAACGCCTTGAAGCCGCGCAGGATGTTCTTGCTCGGCTCCGCGCGGTCCACCCGGAGGATCGTCTGCTCGCCGAGATAGTCCTGCAATACATTGATGTACTCCGCGACCGTTTCGTTTGCCGCCGTACGGCGGACGGCGGCGACATCGAGCGAGATCGGGTAGCAGCGCACGCGGACCGTCCGCCCCTCGTGACGCACGCAGAGCCACTCGTGATCGCCCTCCGCGCCGGGGACGTTCGCCACGCAGGTGCGGATGAAGTTGTGGCAGTGGTCGTACGTCTGGAAGCCGACGACATCGTTCGCCAGGAGGCCGCGACAGATTTCCTGCCGCATCCGCGCGGGCAGGAACATCCAATAGTCTTTGTCCGGCCAGGGGATGTGGATGAACTGCTGGATGAGCGCGTGGGGCAACCGCGCGCGGACGAGCGCCGCCGTCAGGTAGAGGTGATAATCCTGTAAGAGGACAATTGGCCGCTCGCTCTTCGCCAGCTCCGCCGCCCGGTGGATCGTGTTCGCGAAGGTCAGGTTGAGGATCGAATAGCCAACATCCCAGGCGCGCCAGACTTGCTGGTCGATGTCCGGCTCCTGCGCGGCGTCCCAGAGGTAATGCTGGAGGAACCAGAGCATCTCGTTGCTGATCTGATTGTAGGCGAGGTCGTAGGTCTCGGGCGGCACCGTCGCGAAGTGGATCTTCAGCGGCGGCTCGCCCTCGTCGTCCACGACGACCGGCTCGCCGCCCGCCGCTGTCGCCACCTGGCGGTCCCCCTCCGTCATCGCGCTCGCCACCCAGATCGGGTCCACATACCGGCCGAGCGCGCTCATCGCCGTGACGACGCCGCCGCTCCCCCGCCGATGCGTGAAGGCGCCATCGTCGCCGCGCGTGAATTCCACCGGCCCGCGGTTGGCCGCGATGATCAGCGGATGGGCCGCGAGCAGCGCCGCGTTCGGCGGCTGCGATCCGTTCGTGCCAGTCTCCATCTATGGTCCCCTTCCGCCGCGCCACGTCGCGCGACTCCCCGTAGTATACGCGCCCGCCGCGCCGCCAGATGACGAATTTGTTACCGCAATCGCCGCCGAACACACGGAAATGAAGGGTGATTTCCGTATACTTGCCCCTAGTACGGTTGTCATTGTTGCTGCGGATAAATTTGTTCAGGAGCCTATTCAATGCTGTCGCCGTGGATGAAGCAAAGGGTGTCGCGGCGGTGAGTGTCCTCGTCATTGATGTGGACGAAACGGTACGCACCTTCGTCCACGCGCTCGCCGTCTCTCTCGGGCAGTGCTCCGTGACCCTCTACGAACGCGACGGCGACGACCTCGTCCCCCGTGCGCACGCCGGGCTCGGCACGGTGATCGAGCGGGTGAGGATCGACCGCGGCGTGATCGGGCGCGCCTTCCGCGACAGGCAGCCCGCGCTCGTGCCGGATGTGGACAAGGACGCCGACTTCCTCCCCTTCGCGACAGCCGTCCAGAGCGAGATGGCGGTGCCGGTCATCGTCGATGGCGCCGTTTTCGGCGTCGTGGACGTGCAGAGCGCGGCAACGCTCGACAGGCTCGACCTCGAACTGCTCGCGCTCATTACGCAGCGCATCGGCGAGACGATCCAGCAGGCGGAGCGATACGCCTCCGTCGCGCGGCGCGCCGACCGCGCCGAGCGACTGCTCGACATCGGTATCTCGCTCGCCGCCTCGCTCGATCCCGGCGCGGTGATGGAGGCGGTGCTCGACCAGATCGCCCAACTCGTCGCCTATGAGGGGGCCGCGCTCCTGACGATGACGGCGGACGGCACACTCCGCCTGGCTGACGGGCGCGGCCCATTCGCCGTCAATGCCGACCTCTTCGAGGGGGTCGATCCGGCCACATACAGCCTGACCAGGGCGATGACCGAGACGGGCAAACCCTTTTTGATCAGCGACCTCCCCGCGCATTACCACGGAACGCCGCCCGCGACGTTCGCGTGGCTCGGCTCGCTGATCGTCGCGCCGCTCCGCGTGGAGGGGCAGATGATCGGCGCGATCATGGTCGGCGGCACGACCCGCGCGCGCTACACCCCGGACGATGCCGCGACCGTCGCCGAACTGGCGCGCCACGCCGCCGTCGCCCTGAAGAACGCGCAGAGGCACGCCACCGTCGCCCTCGCCGCGCAGACGGACGCGCTGACGGGCATCGCCAATCGCGGCGCGCTGATGGAGCGATTGGAGCGCGAGCTGGACCGCTCCCGGCGCTACGAACGCTCGCTCGCCGTGCTCTTCTTCGACCTCGACCGCTTCAAGAACATCAACGACACCTACGGCCACCAAGTTCGGCGACCGGATGCTGCGCGAGTTGGCGCGCATCGCCACCCAGAGTGTGCGGAGCATCGACGTCGTCGGGCGATACGGCGGCGAGGAGTTCGTCGCCGTGCTGCCCGAGACGGACGGCGCACAGGCGCTGATCGTCGCCGAGCGCATCCGCACGGCCGTCGCCGCCCGCCGCTTCACGCTCGACTCCGGCGAGGAGGTCCGCGCGACAGTCAGCGTCGGCATCGCCGTCTTCCCCGACAATGGCGCGACGATGGATACCCTGCTCCGCGTCGCGGACACCGCCCTCTACGCCGCCAAAGCGGGCGGGCGCAATCGCGTCCAGTACGAACCTGTCAGCGGGTAACCGGTACGGACGTATCGGCCCACCGGCAGCAGACGGACGGTGATGCGCGGATTGCCGCAAGCGATCGCGGGGGCGGAGCGAGCATCTGGGCTCTTCGCATCGGCGAGTAGCCTCCAAATTATCCGCCTCAGACAGCAACATAGGCCGGTACATCACAGGAATCAAGCAACATTCACGCATATCGTCGTTCAGATCAAACGTATACGGTAGCCACATAGAACATGCCTCCTTCCTTGGGCGATCAAATAACCACAGCCGCAAGGGATCATAATAGATATGTTATAATCGTCTGACGGGATGGGAGATCGAAGTCACCGACCAGTTTGAAACGTGGTATGACGACCTCGAACTCGCGGATGCAAAAGCGGTTGTGCAAGCGATTGAATCTCTCGAACACACTGGCCCCGCTCTCGGACGGCCGCTCGTCGATACGATTGAAGGCTCCCGGATCGGGAACCTGAAGGAGTTGCGACCGAAGCGCAATGATATCCGCATTCTCTTCGTCTTCGATCCCCGCCGTACCACGATCCTGCTCATCGGTGGCAGCAAGACGAACGACTGGCAGGGCTGGTATGAGCGGAACATCCCCGAGGCGGAACGACTGTATCGCGAATATCTCGCAGAGATTGAGAAGGAAGGATTGCTATGAGTGGGCGCAAGAAATGGTCGGAGATCCGCAACCACCATGCATTTTCCCCTGAAGACGAGCGGGAAATTGCCGCAGGGGTGCGCACATTGCTGCGCGAGAACGCGCTCGCGCAGTTGCGCCGCCGCAAGAAGATCAGCCAGGAGGAACTGGCCGCCGCCCTCGGCATTTCGCAGGTCAGGGTGTCGAGCATCGAGCGGGCGGACGAACCGCAACTGCGGACGATGCGCCGGTTCATCGAGGCGCTGGGCGGTGAGTTGATCGTGCAGGCGAAAATCGACGGCGAGACGTTCGATCTGCTCGCACCCGACGCTGAAGACATGGACGCCCTCGACCCTACCGGCAACGCTCAGCAGCAAACGGAGAAGGCGGCGACGGCGTGACTTGGCACGGATACATGCCGACGACCGACGGTCAACGATCAGCACGGACTCAGATGCTGCTCATCTCTGCTTCAGCATCGGTACGTACTATTGAGTAGACGAGATACCCGCCGGATGGAGGATGTGCTACCTGTCCATTGAGCGGTGCAAAGACTGGCCGGATGGGCATGGGAACGGCGCGAGAAATCTGTCATGCTGCGCGTAGGAACAAATCGTGCGTAGCATACGTTCAACATGGTGAACACGGCGCGGCGCGCTGTGGCGATCAGAGAGACGGAGGCTTATATTATGGACAAAACGGTTTCATTGCAGTCGCTGGTCGTGGAGAAATACACGCAACTGCTCCATGCCGCGGCGAAGCGCCGCGACTCTCTGCTCGGTAAGAGCACGCCGATTCCCGTCGTCGTGCGGCCGTCCCAGCCCATCCGGGTGCCGGTCAGCCGTCGCCGTCGCGTCTATCCGTAGCGCCGGTCGGGCGAAGCAGACACAAGGTCTGCCGGACGCCCGCCGGACGCCGAACGGCCTTCCATATAGACGAGCCGCGCACGCTATGATGCGCGGCGCAAGGCCCGACCATAAGCGGTCGGGCTTTTTGCTTGGGCCATATCGCCCCTCCGCTATACTGGAATCAGGAATATTCGATCATCGCGATGAAGGGGTACACATCTGACAGCGACGAAACATCAACCCTCGGTGAGCGCGATCTGGGTAATCGGGCACCGGAACCCGGACACGGACTGCACGGTCGCCGCGCTCACCTACGCCGCGCTCAAGCAGTCGCAGGTGGACGGCGAGACGCTCTATGTTCCCGCCGTGCTCGGCCCGCTCAACGCAGAGACCCGCGCCGTCCTCGCGCGCTTCGGGGAACGCGCGCCGCTCACCCTCGCCGATGTCCTCCCGCGCGTGCGGGACATCATGACGACCGCCATCCGCTCCGTTACGGACGGCGCGACGCTCGATGATGTCGCCTCCCTGATGCGCGACTACCGCATCCGCACCGTGCCGGTGATCGGCGGTGATTTTCACCTGCACGGCGTCGTGACGGTCGATGAGATCGCCGACCGCTACCTGCGCGAGCTGCAAGCGGGTGCGGGGCACAATCTCCCAACCGGCGTGCGCGACCTGATGCGCACCGATGTCGCAACGGTCAGCGCCGATGTATTGATCGAGGAGGCGCAACGGCTCCTAATCGAGGCGAAAGGGCCGAGCCTCGTTGTGGTGGACGATGATGACCGCGTCGTCGGCCTCGCCACGCGGACGGACTTCCTGCGCCGCCAGCGCCGCCGGATCGTGCTCGTCGATCACAGCCAGCGGGCGCAGTCGGTCGAAGGGCTGGAGACGGCGGAGATCGTCGAAGTCGTCGATCATCACAATATCGGCGATGTCGTGACGGGCGCGCCAATCTTCTATCTCGCCGATCCGGTCGGCGCGACGGCGACGCTGATCGCGGAGATGTATCTCGACCCGGAGCGCTGGTTCCACCTGCCGCACCCGGAGCGCGTCGCGCTCGACACGACCACGGCGGGGCTGCTCCTCAGCGCGATCATCTCGGATACCCTCCTGCTCCGCTCGCCGACGACCACGGCGCGCGACCGCCGCGCCCTCGCCACCCTCGCCGAGCGGACGGGGATCGACGTAGACGCGCTCGCGCACGAGATGTTCGCGGCCCGCTCCGACATCTCGGCGCGCACGGCGCAGGACCTCGTCGGCAACGACTACAAGCCGTACGAGTTCGGCGGCAAGGCAGTCGGCGTCGCGCAGGTGGATGTGATGTCGCTCGATGCCGTCCGCGGTCGGTATGACGAATTGCGCGCCGAATTGGCGTCGGCGAAGGCGCGTCAGGGGCTGGACGTGTCGGTGTTGATGATGACGGACATTATCGGCGAGGCGACCGACCTGCTCTTCGACCCCGAGAGCCGCCCGATTATCGAGCGCGCCTTCGGCGTGCAGGCAACCGGCGGCTACGCGCACCTGCCCGGCGTCGTCTCGCGCAAGAAGCAACTGATCCCGCCGCTCTCCGCCGCGCTCTGATAACGTCGGTAGCGTCCGGTATGCCTGCAGCCTCTCGCGCCGGCTGAAAGCCTGCGCCACCGCTTACGTGCGTTCCCAGCGGTAGCCGTTGCCCGTCGAGACAATCCGGCCCCAGGCGGGGAAGCGCTCGTGCGTGAAGTTGATGGTCGCGCGGGTCGGCACCGCCTCCGCGAGGAAGCGCTCCCGCGAGGCGCGCATGGCGGGCAGATCGACCCACGGCGAGGCCCACTCGAGGTGCGCGATTTCCGCGGCGTGATGGAAGAGATCGCCGAGCGCGTAGAACCGCTCTCCCGCCGATGCGACGCGGACAATTGAATGCCCTACCGTCTCGCCCGGCGCGTGCAGCATCGTCACGCCGGGCACGACCTCATAATCGCCATCGACAAGATCGAGCAGGCCGCGATCGGCGACCGCGCCAAGGCGGGCGGAGAGGTCGTGTTGCGGCTTGTCGCGGCGCGGATTCCCTTCCCAATCCAGCCGGTTAATCAGGTGGCGCGCATTCGGGAAACGGAGTTCGCCCTGCCCGTCGCGCGCGGCGACGACGCCCGCGAAGTGGTCGTCGTGGGCGTGGGTGATGAGGACGTGCGTGATCTCCTCCGGGCGGACGCCGATGCTCGCCAGCCCCGCCGCCATCCCCGGCGTGCGGGTGATGCCCGGCCACTTGACGGCGAAGGCGCGATCCCACGCGGTGCCGGGATCGTCGTACGCGGGGTCGATGAGCACCGAGGCGTCGCCTATCCGTACATGGATGACCGCCTGGTCGCTCGGCAGCCGGTCCTGTGCGTCCGCCTCGCCGCTCGCGCGGATCAGCGCCGCCTCGTCGGCGGGGTAGACCGACGCGATCGGGATCGGCAGCATCCCATCATTGATCACCGTCACCGTCGCGTCACCGATGCGGCGCGAGGAGACGTAGGACGCGGGCGGTTGCGGGGCCATCTTTGCCTCCCTCTCTGTGCAGCCAATCAGCCGTGCGAATGCCAGCGTACTACATACCGCACCGGGCGCAATCGTTGCCCCTCCCCGAAGCGGAGAGGGAAGCCGGAATGAAACCCGCTCCGGGCGCCCCCTGGGCAATATCGGGAGGGGGGCAGGGCGTGGATACGGGGCGATACCGCTGTACGTTCTCTCTTGCATTCATGTGCTATACTTCAACCTAGAGCAAACAGGTATCCGCACAGGCGCAACGGCGTGCTGTGGTTTTTGGCATAGGCGACGCGCGATGCCGAAAGCGAGAAAGGGGGCAGCCAGAAAGGGCGCGGCTTTCTCGTACCGTCACGCCCTGGGGCATCCGTGACGGAGCGGTGTTTCTCGGTATGCACCCAGGGGAAGGGTTGCACGACGGAGGCATTCATGGAAGTAACAGCAGAGCACTCGGGGGACAGCGAAGTTCTCAGCCAGCGGAAGATCTTCTCGGTGATCGGCGCGTCGTCGGTCGGCACGATGATCGAGTGGTACGACTTCTACATCTTCGGTAGCCTCGCGACGGTGATCGCGCTCCATTTCTATCCGAGCGGCAACTCAACGGCGGCGCTGCTGGCGACGCTGGCGACCTTCGGGGCCGGATTCGCCGCCCGTCCCTTCGGCGCGCTCGCCTTCGGCCGCATCGGCGACCTGATCGGCAGGAAGTACGCCTTCCTCTTCACCCTGCTCATCATGGGCGGCGCGACCTTCCTGATCGGCCTGCTGCCGGATTACAACAAGATCGGTATCGCCGCGCCGCTCATCCTCGTGACCATCCGCATCATTCAGGGCCTCGCGCTCGGCGGCGAGTACGGCGGCGCGGCGGTCTATGTGGCGGAGCATGTGCGCGGCAACCGGCGCGGCTACTACACCAGTTTCATCCAGACGACCGCGACGATCGGCCTCTTCCTCTCGCTGATCGTCATCCTCGCCCTCAGCGAGAACATGTCGGACGCGCACTGGAAGTCGTACGGCTGGCGGATTCCCTTCCTGCTCTCGTCCGTGCTCGTCATCATCTCGCTGATCATCCGCCTGCGGCTCAAAGAATCGCCGCTCTACGCGCAACTGAAGAGCGAGGGCAAGACCTCCAAGGCGCCGATCGCGGACAGCCTCGGCAGCAAGGCGAAGTGGCAGACGATCCTGCTGATGCTCTGGGGCGCGACGGCGGGGCAGGCGGTGGTGTGGTACACGCCGCAATTCTACGCCTCGACCTGGTTGCAGAATAAGAGCATCGCGAATGTCAGTTTCGTCGACACCAACTGGATTATCGCCATCGCCCTCGCGCTCGGCACGCCCTTCTTCATCGTCTTCGGGATGCTCTCGGACCGCATCGGCCGCAAGCCGATCATCATGGCCGGCTGCTTCCTCGGCGCGGTGCTGACGATCCCGATGTTCTACATCATGCGCCAGTTCACGCCGGTCAAGGGGCATTACAACCCGGTGGTGCTCGTGCTCTGCGAGTGGGTGCTGATCATCCTCGTCACGATGGTCTACGGGCCGATCGCGGCCTTCCTCGTCGAGTCCTTCCCGTCGCGGGTGCGCTACACCTCGGTCTCGCTGCCGTATCACATCGGCAACGGCTACTTCGGCGGCTTCCTGCCGTTGATCGCGACGGCGCTCTTCACGAGCGCGGCCGCGTTGAACGCGGACAAAACACCCAAGCACCCGAACCTCGTCAGCAAAGCGCCGTATATGGGGCTCTTGTTCCCCGTCACCGTCGCGGCGATCACCTTCATTGTCGGCACGCTGCTGCTGCGGGAGACGAAGAACAACTCGATGAACCTGCAGGCGACCAACCAGCGCGGATACTCGCCGGGCGTCTTCTGGTCGCTGATCGGACTCTCGGTCGTGGCGCTCCTCGCCGCCGATCACTGGCTGACCCCGACGCTCAACACGAGCACCCTCAACGTCCAGTGGTTCTTCCGCATCCTCGCCCTAATTGTCGTCCTCTGCGGCGTGCTCTTCGCGGTCCTCAAGCGAAGACACGACGAAGAGGAAACCGGCCAGGTCGCTCTCACCGGGGACTAGGTTCCCCGAAACCTCGAACCCCCTTCCCGCCGAGAGAAGGTGTGACGAGGTTCCTGGTGGTGGCAGGCTCTCTGCCTGCTGCCACCACTTTTTGTGTGCGTCCCTCACCGTACACGACGCCGAGAACGCCAAGAGGGGAGAAGAATGGATTTCCTCCCTTCTTGGCGTTCTTCCAGGCGTCCTTTGGGCAATATTGGCGGTTCATTCCGAGGAATGATCGCGGAACGGCTCTTTACGCCCTACGAGGGTGCAGTGTTGGATTGCGCATTCGCTTGTACCGTAACCGGGAAGGTGAAATCGAACATCGCGCCGGTCACGAAGAGGGCGAGGCCGTAGGCCAGCATGAATCCCCAGGGCGCGAGGAGGAAGGTCACCGAGTAGCCAGATGCGGCGGGGGCAGCCGCTTGCCGCTCGACGTTCGCCATCCCCATCCAGAGCGGCACCGTCAGCAGCGATAGGATGAAGGCCGTCCAGAGGGGGGCCATGAGCAGGCGGCAGAGGCGGGGGTTCGGCGCGCCATCCAGCCAGAGCCGCCTGATGCCGGCAATGGTCGTGAGCATCAGGATTGGGAGGATGCCCACGTTGAGGACGCCGAGCAGCGGCATTACCGCGTGGTGTGGGTCCGTGGACGACGTATCGAAGAGTCCCCTGCTCGCGTCGACGGCGATACCGTAGATGAGGGCAAGGAGCGCGCTGCCGAGGATGCGCCCGCCCCTGAACGGCGTGGCGCTCGGGTTCATCCGCTCGATGGATCGATCACGGGACATCAGGACAAAATCAGCGCTCCGCAACACGTCTTTCCCTCTCTTGCTCATATCGAACCCGCGACGATCGCAATGTCAGTGGACTAGGCAACATCCATACCAGCAGCAGAGCGCACGATTGCTCAGAACGGCGTGAGGCGTGATCCGGCAGACATGGCAGGCGCCCGTCCTCCATTCGTGGAGGACGGGCGCCTGCCATGTACTTCGAGCTTCGTACGTCGCGGGACCGCGCAGGGGCGAGAAGAGCTACGGGCCGGAGACGATGCTGACGGTCATCGTCGCGTTGTAGGTGCCGGCCAGGGCGCTCGCCGGCACCGTCAACTGCGTGTTGAAGGTCATCGTCGACTGCCCCATCCCCGAGTTCGCCGCCGCGTTGAAGATCTTGCCCATCGTCGTCGGGATCTGGCCCGTCACGACGCTATTGGAGGGGCCGACGCCTTTGACGCCGCTCACCGAGACGCCGCTGATGCTGTGGTTCGCGGCCGGGATGGTATTCACCCCGGCGGTGAGCGTGCCGATCTGCGCCTGCAGGTTCCAGCCCGCGCCGGTGCCGGACGAGTCGCTGACGCTGACGGCGAAGGAGGAGGTGAGGGTGAGGACATCGCCGGTCAGGCTGCCGGTGTAGCCGAAGTTGGCGGGCGGGGAGGTGATGCCGAGGGTGCCCGCGGTCAGGGAGAGGCTGGAGGTCGCGCCGGTCGCGCCGACGGCGGCGCTGCCGAGGACGAGGGCGCTAAGGACGAGGAAGCCGAAGATGGACTGGCGCATAAATCGGAACATTTGCAGTCTCCTTTGAGTAGTATCGAATCAATCAACAAAAGCACTATCGAACCCGTCTCGAAGTCTCACCGCCGAATCGATCGTTCCTCCTCTCCCCACCGAGTGCGGACACTCCGCGACGGTTCCCTCTGACAAGGCCCATTACAACGCCATCGGATGAACTTTTCGGAGATTTTTCGCCCCAAACCATGACGGTATATTCAGGGAAAATCGGGGTTTCATTACCGAGACGCCCTCGGGCGCCCCCTATCGGGTAGTGGCTCAGTTCATTGCCGACGACCGCCGAGAGTGCCGCCCTGTTTGACCGCAAGGCACGGACGGATTCAAACTGAGCCATGACTCGGCGTTCTGTTTTCTTGTGACTGCTTGACACGTACAGAATGTACGTATATACTCCTTCCCCTTGACAAGTGTCGTCACTGCCGCTACGATACCCCTACATCTTGTGGTGCCGAATCGCAGACACCCCGATATATCCCCTTTCTTCCGTGAAGTAGAACGGGATCAGGCGGGAACAGGGTTTGTTCTACTTTTCGGCGTCGCGGTCGTTTGGGGGCAGGGCGGTTCTCCGGGCACCATACCTGCGAGTCGGTTGGTCGGTCGGGATGAAGGGAGTCACGGGAGATGGCGTCGGTACCCACGAAGCAATTGAAGGCGACGGACATGACCGGAAAGACGAGTAACGGCAAGAATGGGAACGGCAACGGACACGGCAAGCACGCCACGGCGATGCAGCGCCCAGCGCTGAAGGGCGCCTGGTCCGAATCCGCCGTGCGCGTCCTGCGCGAGCGGTATCTCTGGAAGAAGGACGGCCAGTACCTCGAAGATGAGGACGGCCTCTGCTGGCGCGTCGCCACGGCCGTCGCCCAGGCCGAAACGAACTACGGCGGCGATGTCTACGAGACCGCCGCCCAGTTCTACGAAGTGCTCGTCACCGGCAAATTCCTCGCCAACTCCCCGACGCTGATGAATGCGGGCAAGGACAACGGCCTGCAACTCTCCGCCTGCTTCGTCCTCCCCGTGGAGGACACCATCGAAGGTATCTTCGATGCCGTGAAATACGCGGCGATCATCCATAAGAGCGGCGGCGGCACCGGCTTCTCCTTCTCCCGCCTGCGGCCGGAGGGGAGCACCGTCGGCACGAGCCAGGGCGTGGCGAGCGGCCCCGTCTCCTTCATGCGCATCTTTGACGCCGCCACCGAGCAGGTGAAGCAGGGCGGCACACGGCGCGGCGCGAACATGGGCATCCTGCGCGTCGATCACCCGGACGTGGAGAAGTTCATCACCTGCAAACTCGATGGCGGCGTGACGAATTTCAACATCTCCGTCGCCGCCACCGATGTCTTCATGCAGGCCGTCAAGGACGACACCGAGTACGACCTGATCGAGCCCCATTCCGGCGAGGTCGTCGGGCAGAAGCGGGCGCGCGCCGTCTGGGATCAGATCGTCGATGCCGCCTGGCGCTCCGGCGATCCCGGCTTCGTCTTCATCGACCGCGCCAATAATAGCAAGAGCAATCCGACTCCCGCAATTGAATTGCTCGAAGCAACTAATCCATGTGGCGAACAGTGGCTTGGCCCATACGATGCGTGCAATCTCGGTTCTATTAACCTTGCGGCAACGACCAAGCGGGTTGGGGAGACGGTCTTCCTCGACTGGGAGGAGCTGGAGCGCGTCACGCGCCTGACCGTCCGCTTCCTCGACGACGTGATCGATGTCAACCCGCTGCCGCTGCCGCAGATTCAGGAGAAGGTGCGCGCGAACCGGCGCATCGGCCTCGGCGTGATGGGCTGGGCGGACCTGCTCTTCCTGCTCAACATCCCGTACGACTCCGACGAGGCGCTGACGCTCGGCACGGAGATCATGGCAAAGATCGAGGAGTGGGGCTGGGCGGCCTCGCGTGATCTCGCCGTGGAGCGCGGCCCCTTCCCGAACTTCGCCGAGAGCATCTACGCGCACGACGCGCCCGTCCGCAATGGCACGGTGACGACAGTCGCGCCGACGGGTTCGATCAGCATTCTGGCCGACTGCTCCAGCGGCATCGAGCCGATCTTCGCGCTCGCCTTCCAGCACCGCGTCAAGCAGGGCAAGGAATACCGCATCCTCAACTTCGTCAACCCGATCTTCAAGGCGGAGATGGAGCGGCGCGGCCTGTGGAGCGAGGAGTTGGAGCAGCACCTGATCGCGACCGGCAGCGTCAAGGATGCGCCCGGCGTGCCGGAAGAAATCCAGCGCGTCTACGTCACGGCGCAGGAGATCTCCCCGGAGTGGCACGTCCGCCAGCAAGCGGCGTGGCAGAAGCACGTCGATAACTCGATCTCCAAGACCGTCAACCTGCCGAACGATGCCACCCGCGAGGATATCGCCGAGGCGTATCTGAGCGCCTACGACACCGGCTGCAAGGGCATCACCGTCTTCCGGGACGGCTGCAAGAGCGAGCAGGTGCTCAATATCGGCGTCAAGGAGCAGAAGGCGGAAGCCGGCACCCGCTCCCGCGCCGGCTGTCGTCCCGGCTGCTTCCGGGAGCGGCACGCCGACCGCCGCGACGCTCGCCACGATCAAGCCGCGCCCCGATCTCGTGCAGGGATACACGCGGAAACTGACCGCGCCGGAAGGCAAGGTCTACATCACGATCAACTCCGACGACGAGGGGCCGCTGGAAGTCTTCGCCACCATCGGCCGCGCCGGTTCGGACATCGAGGCGATGGCGGACGGCATGGGGCGGCTGATCTCCCTCACGTTGCGGCTCCCCTCCACGCTCTCGCAGGGTGAGCGCGCGAAGGCGGTCGCCGAGCAGTTGCGCGGCATCGGCGGCTCGCGCTCGGTCGGCTTCGGCCCGGCGCAGGTCCGCTCCCTGCCGGATGCCATCGGCAAGGCAATCGCCATGCACTTCGGCGAGGCGGTCACGAACGGCCACGCCGCGACGGCATCGGTCGGCACGGCCTCTGTCGCCGGTCGCCGAGAAAGCGCCGCAACTCTCCGGCAACCTCTGCCCGCAGTGCGGCTCCGCCGCCTTCGTCCTCGAAGAAGGGTGCAAGAAGTGCCACGCCTGCGGCTACAGCGAATGCTAGAGCGGTAGCAGGTAACGAGTAGCAAGTAGCGAGTTATCAGTTCCGCTCCGGGTTCATCGCCCGGAGCGGTCTATCCCCACCACTGAAATTCCTATCGTTGTGGAATCGGCAACGCGCCACGCGCGTCGCTCTGGGAGGTTGTTGCCATGTCGCTCGCATCCCGTACCCCGCAGGCCAACGGCCACCGTACCCTGCCGCCCGTGACGAAGCGGGACGGCTCGACCGCCGCCTTCGACGGCGAGCGCATCCGCGTCGCTATCGAGAAGGCATTCCGCGCCGAACTCGATCTCTCGATGGACATCCCGCTCGCGCCGGAGACGGCGGCGAAGATCGCCACGCTCGCCACCGGCGTCGTCGTCTGGTGCCACGAGCAGGAGGATGTGCGCGTCGAGCAGATTCAGGACGAGGTGGAGAAATCCTTGATGCGCGCCGGGGATCACGGCGTGGCGCGGCGCTACATCCTCTACCGCGAGGCGCGGGCGGAGGAGCGGCGGGCGCGCATCCTCACCTACACGCGGGCGGACGGCAGCACGGCGGAACTGGAGCACGACGCGCTCCGGCAGCGCATCGCGGACGCCTGCGCGGACCTCGGCGACGACCTCGCCGCCCCGATCTTCGACGAGGCAATCGGTAGCGTCTTCAATGGCATCAGCGAGCGGGAGATCGACCAGGCGCTCATCCTCGCCGCCCGCTCCCGCATCGAGCGCGACCCGGCCTATACCTATGTCGCCGCACGGCTCCTCCTCACCGCGCTCTATAGCGAGGCATTCGGCACCGAGACCGCGCTGACGGAAGCGCCGAACGCATATCGGGGATACGTCGCGCGGTACATCGAGACCGGCATCGCGGCGGAAATGCTCGACCCCGCGCTGGCGGCCTTCGACCTCGACCGGATCGCCGCCGCCCTCCGACCGGAGCGCGATCTCTTATTCAACTATCTCGGCATCCAGACGCTCTACGACCGCTACCTGTTGCAGACGAAGGGCCGCCGCTACGAGCCGCCGCAACTCTTCTGGATGCGCGTCGCGATGGGCCTCGCCCTGAACGAGACCGACCGCGAGGGGCGTGCCATCGCCTTCTACGACCTGATCTCGCAGTTCGCCTTTGTGCCCTCGTCGCCGACACTCTTCAACGCGGGCACGCGCCACCCGCAACTCTCCTCCTGCTTCCTGACGACGGTGCCGGACGACCTCGGCGCGATCTTCAAGTGCGTGCAGGACAACGCGCTCCTCTCCAAATGGAGCGGCGGCCTCGGCAACGATTGGACGAACGTCCGTGCCCTCGGCGCGCACATCAAGGGGACGAACGGCAGCAGCCAGGGCATCGTCCCCTTCCTCAAAGTCGCGAATGATACCGCCATCGCCGTCAATCAGTGCTTCGCGCCGGAAACCCGCGTGTACACGAACGACGGCACGAAGGGCATTGCGGACGTGCGCGATGGTGATCTCGTGCTGGGGATTGACGGTGAGTACCGCGAAGTTACTGAGACGTTTGCGTACATGCAGCGCGACGCGATGACCGAGATCACGCTGAAGCACGCGTCGGAGCCGTTGCGCGTCACGAGTGGGCATCCGCTCTATGCATTGCGCGGCGTGCCATTGGAGCAGGCGAGCCGTCGCACGTACTCCGGTCTGCGTACAGATCGTCTGTCGCCGAAGTGGGTAGATGCAGGCGAGTTGCGGAAGGGTGATTACGTCGCGCAGGTGATACCGGTGGAAGTCGTGCCTGTGGCAGGATTCACGGCGGATGATGCCTTCCTCTACGGGCTGATGCTTGGCGACGGGCACTGCACCAGCAACGGCTACGAGTGGGGCATCATGCTTCACAGCGAAACGGATACCGAAACGCTCGCCTTCGTGCGCGGGTATCTCTCCAAGCGCGGCATTCCTTTCCACGAGGCGAAGCATCACGACGGCGCCGCAACACAGATCAAGTGGTCTACTTGGCGCACGAACGGCGACCTGCAACTACCCTTCAACAGCGACGACTTGTACAACGCAGCACGTGAGAAGCGCATCGCGCCCCGACTCGCACACCTACCCCGTCAGCTCGCGGCGCAGGTCATCCGGGGCATCATCGAGGCCGATGGGAACATCAGCCGGGGCACAGAGATCACGATCAGCACGCACTCGCGCGAATTGATGGAGGCGGTGCGCTACCAAATGCTCCGCCTCGGCGTGCCGATTGCTGCGCGGTACCGGGAGCGTGAACGCGCCGAGGGCAAGTTCGCGGGTACCACGCGCGAGTGGGTCATTCCTATCCCCGCTGTGCCGAACATCGCGGAGATTGTTGGCTGTGTGCCGCTCGCCAAGCACAATTGGATCACCTATGGTGGGCATGTGTTCACCCGCGTGAAGGAGGTGCGTCCAATCGCGCCGTACGCGACGGTACATGACCTGAAGGTGGAAGGCGTCGAATCTTATATGACCACGGCGGGACTCGCACACAATGGCGGCAAGCGCAAGGGCGCGGTCTGCGCCTACCTCGAACCGTGGCACCTCGATGTCGAGGAGTTCCTGGAGTTGCGCCGCAACACCGGCGACGACCGCCGCCGCACGCACGACATGAACACCGCCCTCTGGATTCCCGACCTCTTCATGCAGCGCGTCGCGGAGGGCGGCGAGTGGACGCTCTTCAGCCCGAGCGATGTGCCCGATCTGCACGATCTCTATGGCCGCGCCTTCGCGGAGCGGTACGCGCAATACGAGGCGATGGCGAAAGCGGGCGCAATTGCCCTCCATCGCACCCTCCCAGCCGTCGACCTCTGGCGGCGGATGCTGACGATGCTCTTCGAGACGGGCCACCCGTGGATCACCTTCAAGGACCCGGCCAATGTCCGCTCCCCGCAGGATCACGCGGGCGTCGTACATAGCTCCAATCTCTGCACGGAGATTCTGCTCAACACGTCGGCGGACGAGACGGCCGTCTGCAACCTCGGCTCGATCAACCTCCCCGCCCACCTGACGGACGGCAAACTGGACCGCGCCCGCCTCAAGGCGACGGTGCGCACCGCCGTGCGGATGCTCGACAATGTCATCGACCTGACCTACTACCCGACCACCGAGGCGCGCGCCGCCAACCTCCGCCATCGCCCCGTCGGCCTCGGCATCATGGGCTTTCAGGATGCGCTCTACGGCCTCGGCCTCTCCTACGCGAGCGAGGAGGCGGTCGCGTTCGCGGACCGCAGCATGGAGACGATCTCCTATTTCGCCATCCTCGCCTCGACCGAACTGGCGCACGAGCGCGGCGCGTACCCGAGCTACGCCGGCTCGAAGTGGGAGCGCGGCATCCTGCCGATCGACAGCATCGGCCTGCTGGAAGCGTCGCGCGGCCTGCCCGTGGCGATGGACCGCACGACGACGATGCCGTGGGAGAAGGTGCGCAACGCCGTCTGGGAGTACGGTATGCGCAACAGCAATGTGATGGCAATTGCGCCGACCGCGACGATCTCCAATATCGTTGGCACGTCGCAGTCAATCGAGCCCGCGTACAAGAATCTCTTCGTCAAGAGCAATATGTCCGGCGACTTCACGCAGATCAACACCGCGCTCGTCGAGGACCTGAAGCGGCTTCGCCTCTGGGACGCCGAGATGCTGGACGACTTGAAGTATTACGACGGCTCGCTGCGGGAAATCGAGCGCATCCCGGAGGACATCAAGCGGCGCTACCTGACCGCCTTCGAGGTGGACCCCTCGTGGCTGATCGAGGCGGCCAGCCGCCGCCAGAAGTGGATCGACATGGGCCAGTCGCTCAATCTTTACATGGTCCAGCCGAGTGGCAAGGCGCTCTCGGAGATGTACTTCGACACGTGGAATAAGGGGCTAAAAACGACCTACTATCTCCGCACCCTCGCCGCCACGCAGGTGGAGAAAAGCACGGTGGACATCAACCGCCGCGCCATCCAGCCCCGCTGGATGAAGAACGCGAGTGCCTCCAGCAACATCCACATCAATCGCCCCGCCACCGAGGTGGACGATGCCACCGCCTGCACCCTCGGCGAAGACTGCGAGGCGTGCCAGTAGGCAGTAGACAGTAGGCAGTAGGTAGCCCGTAGCCCGTAGGGGCGGTTTGAGCACCGCCCTCCCGTATCTTGCACGCGCATGTTCAGAAGGAGACAAGAGGATGGCGCTCACCTTCGATGACCCCACAACCGAGGCGATGCCGATGCGCGTCGATGCGCGAGATAAGCGGCTGATTAACTGCTCGCAGGTGGACGTGAACCAACTGATGCCGCTCAAGTACCACTGGGCGTGGGAGCACTACACGAATGGCTGCGCCAATCAGTGGATGCCGACCGAGGTCGCCATGGGCAAGGACATCGAGACGTGGCGGAGTAATGACCTGACACCGGACGAGCGGTTAGTCATCATGCGCAACCTCGGCTTCTTCTCGACCGCCGAGAGCCTGGTCGGGAACAACCTCGTCCTCGCCCTCTTCAAGCACATCACGAACCCCGAGTGCCGCCAGTATCTGCTCCGGCAGGCATTCGAGGAGGCGGTGCATACGCACACCTTCCTCTATATCGTCGAGAGTCTGGGGCTGGACGAGCGCGAAGTTTTCAACATGTACCACGAGGTGCCCGCAATCGCGCGCAAGGACGCCTTCGAGATGGACCTGACGGCGGCCGTCCTCGACCCGGACTTCTCCACCGAGACCTTCGCGGGCGCGCAGACGCTGCTGGAGAACCTGATCGGCTACTACCTCATCATGGAGGGCATCTTCTTCTACACCGGCTTCGTGATGATCCTCTCCTTCCATCGCCGCAACCGGATGACGGGGATCGGCGAGCAGTTCCAGTACATCCTGCGGGACGAGACGACACACCTCAACTTCGGCATCGACCTCATCAATGGCATCAAGGAGGAGAACCCCGCTCTCTGGACGCCGGCATTCCAGGCGCACATCACCGGCATCATCCGGCAGGCGGTGGAGTTGGAAATTGCCTACGCCGAGGATTGCCTACCGAATGGCATCCTCGGCCTCAATGGCGCCCTCTTCCGCCAATACGTCCAGCACATCGCCGATCGCCGCCTGGAGCGGGTTGGCCTCGCCGCGCAGTACGGCGCGCCCAACCCCTTCCCGTGGATGAGCGAGACGATGGACCTCGGCAAGGAGAAGAACTTCTTCGAGACCCGCGTGACCGAATACCAGTCCGCCGCCTCGCTCACCTGGGAATAGGGGACGATTCCACAGCCGCCTCACGCCCCGCACGATGATATACTGGCGTCCAACTTACATGAGGGAATCGCCACGGGTGACGGTGGGTGCGGCACGGTGGAGTGGAGGCGACGGGATGCGGGAATCATCATGGACATCATATCGACGCGCGCCGATTGTCCTCCTGGCGCTCGTCTGCGCGCTCATACCCTCCGCCGTCTCGGCGTACGATTGGCTGCAATTCAATGGCGACGGTCGGCATAACGGCAATAATATCCAGGAATCGGCGATCACCGCCGCGAATGTCCACAGCCTTCAGCGCCTCTTCCAGATCACGCTGCCGAGCAACGCGGACAGCGCGCCAGTCGCCTTGCAAGGCGTCAGCACGACGACCGGCCTGCGCGACCTCGTCTTCGTCACGACGCGCGCCGGGCACCTGATCGCGCTCGATAGCCGGAGCGGCGCGACGGTCTGGAGCAAACAGCACGGCGCGAGCACCTGCCAGATCAATGACCCCGCGCCCGTCCCGTCACCGTCGAATCCCTGCCACACGAACGCCTCCCCGGCGATCGATCCGAACCGCCAGTTCATCTATGCATACGGTCTCGACGGCTATGTCCATAAACATCAGGTCGCGGATGGCGCCGAGGTGATGACCGGCGGCTGGCCCGAACTGGCGACGACCAAGCCCTTCAACGAGAAGGGATCGTCCGCGCTGAGCATCGCCGCGACGCCCGGCGGGACGTACCTGTATGCATCCAACGGCGGCTATCCGGGCGACGCGGGCGACTACCAGGGACACGTCACGACGATCGACCTCGCCACCGGCGCGCAGCGCGTCTTCAACACGCTCTGCAGTAACCAGACCGTCCATTTCGCGCAGACACCCGGCACGCCGGACTGCGCGGGCGAGACGCAATCGGCGGTCTGGGCGCGGTCCGGCGTCGTCTACGACTCAGACACCGGCCGTATCTATCTCTCGACCGGCAATGGCACATTCAACGCCGCGCAGCATGATTGGGGAGATAGCGTGCTCGCCCTCAACCCGGATGGGACGGGCAACGCAAGCGGCGACCCTGTCGATTCTTACACACCGGCGACCTTCCAGCATCTCGACGACGCCGACCTCGACCTCGGCAGCACCGCGCCCGCGATTCTGCCGACGCCGCCGGGGTGCGCCGTGCCGCATCTCGCCGTGCAGGGGGGCAAGGATGGCCGCATCCGGCTGCTCAACCTGGACAACTTGAGCGGCGCGCCGGTCCGGGCCGGGGCATCTCGGCGGAGAGGTGCCCGGTTCGGTCGTCTTCGTACCGGGCGCGACCGCCGAGGGGCAGGGATTAATGTTTTCCGCGCCCGCCGTCTGGGTGAACGCGGGCGAGACGTGGGCCTTCATCAGCACGACGAGCGGCGAGGCGGGCCTGAGACTCACCTGCCCGAGCGGCGGTCAGCCGAGCCTGCAACCAATCTGGCAGCACACGGGGAGCGCGAACTACAGCGCGTCATCGCCGCTGGTCGCGGACGGCGTGCTCTATGCCACTGTCAACGCCGGCGTGCTCTCCGCGTTCGACCCGACGACCGGGAACGCGCTCTGGGCAGCGAATATCGGCGGCATCCACTGGGAGAGCCCGCTCGTCGCCAATGGCGTCCTCTATATGGCGGATCAGAACGCGCATCTGACCGCCTTCGCCCTCCCCGGCATCGCGCAAGTCACCCCGCACACCGGATCGCCGACGGGCGGCACGGCTGTCACGATCACCGGTAACGGCTTCGTCGCGGGTGCGACCGTCCATTTCGATGGGGGCGCCGCCGCGAATGTGACCGTTGTAAACAGCACGACGATCACCGCGACCACGCCCGCCCATGCGCCCGGCGCGGTCACTGTCACGGTGACGAACCCGGACGGCACCGTCGCGACGCTGACGGATGGCTTCATCTTCGCGCCGGACCCCGCCCCCGCCGCGCGCCCCGGCCCCCATCTGCCCGGCACGCCCGACCCACCGGCGGGCCGATCGGGCGGCATCCAGCCCGATCCCTCACCGCCCGCCCCGGTGCCTCCCGGCCGATAGCGATAGCACGGTCAACGTGGGTTGCCAATGCGAGATAGACAGCAGGGTGGTAGCGTAGGACTTCCTGCGATCCGGGAAGTGTTCACCGGGAGCCGGTATTCGCGATTGAACTCCGCTCCCCCGCATGGCGGGCGGAGGGGCGGGGGCATTTCTACCTGTTCGTCGGAGCACTGTACGTGCGGATGGCCCGTGCCCGAAGGGACAGGAGAAATCCTCGCCGAACGTCCGGCGCGAAATGCGCCCGCATCTTCGATGATGAAAGGCACGGAACTGAACGTTCCGCGCGGACGTTGTGTAGGGCGAACGGGTAGTAAGGTGCGGGCGCGCCGGGGAGAAGAGAGACGCGATGAACGAGCCGATTGATGGACACCGCCACGGCATCCGGCGCAATGTCTGGGTCAACACGGCCGTCATCCTCGTGCTCCTGGGCGGCGCGCTGCTCGGCATCACGCAGATGTTCATCCTGCTGGCGGTCTACGCGCTCGTGATCGCCCCCGCCTAAGGGCTCCCCCATCACGCGGCGTCCAACGTCGCCATCAAGACATCGGCACGATCGAGCGTCGGCTCGTGATGTGATCGCGGCAATACATCACGAGCCGAGGGTGTTAATCGCCCGCGAGACGAGCACGGCAACGACGACAATCGAGATGAGCGACTGCACCATCATCAGCACCTTCGCGGGCCGCGAGAGGATCAGCACGTCGGTCGGGCTGAAGGCCGCGCTCGTGTTGAAGGCGAGGAAGAGGTAGTCGAGGAAGGTCGGCGCCCATTCGTGATCGACGTCGTTCATCGTCAGTTGCGGGAAGAGGAAATCGGTACTGACGTACTGCCGCTTGTGACGACGGTGCGGACCGCCCCCGTCCAGTTCCCAATACCAGAGGGCGAAGACGAGGATGTTCGCCGTCCAGATCAGCGCGCCGTCGCGCAGGAGATGGGTGGCGGGCGTCTTACCGCTCGGCAGGCGGGCGATCAACAAAACCGCGCTCGCGATGATCGCGGCGGTCACCAGCCCCATTATGCCAAAGGAAAAGATACGGGTGAGGCGGAAGTTGCCCCGATAGCGGGTCCAGTTCAACGGGATGAGGAGGGCGACGATCAGGGAGAGCATGAGCCAGCGGGGGCCGAGGCGGATGGTGTCGGGCATCAGGGCATAGGTGGTCCCGATGGCGAGGACGGCGATGACAGCCTCCCATCGCGGCGCGTACCGCCAGTGGCTTTTGTCATGGGCGAGGGATTGCATCGGTCTCCTCCGTCATCGTCGGGCGCCGCGTTGTACGTACGGATGTAGCATCCCATGGGCAGCCGTGGAGCGCAACACGACGAGAAACGGGGTGGCGGCAAACTCCTTGCGTGCGAGTATGATATGAGGGGTCGTACGGCGTACGGGGGAGATACCAGGCACCGATGGCACTAATTGTGACAATGATCGCGCGCACCTTCAACGAGAGCACGCAGGCCCTCCTGCGGTCGCACGCGCTGGCGGTGATCGTGGTGATTATCTTTTTCGAGGAGTTGGGCGTGCCCAGCCCGATCCCCGGCGACCTGATGATGGTCTACGCGGGCGTCCGGGTGACGCAGGGGCATGATGCGCTCTGGGCCGTCCTGCTGCTGCAGGAACTGGCGACGGTGCTCGGGGCGAGTGGGCTCTTCTTCCTCAGCCGCCGGTACGGGCGGCCCCTGGTTGAGCGGTACGGGCGGTTCATCCACCTCGGGCCGGAGACGCTGGCGCGCATGGAGGGGAAGATACAGCGGCACGGCGGCTGGGCGATCGTGCTTGGGCGCATCCTGCCCGGCCTGCGCATCGTCACCCCGATCGCGGCGGGCGTGCTCGGCATGCCATTCGGCGCCTTCCTGCCCGCGCTCACCCTCGGCGCGTTCCTCTACATCTTGGGCTATACGATGCTCGGCGTCTTCGTCGGCCCCGCCGCGCTCTCCCTCTACGACCGCTTCTCGTTGCCATTCAGCGCGCTCGCCTCGCTCGCCGTACTGGCCGCGCTCGTCTTCGCGATGCGCAAGTTGCGGCGCGCCCCACCCGCCTTCACGCGGGACCGGCACGGCGCGCTCGCCTCCTCGTTGATCGCGGGGGTACTGGCAGGTGTCGCCGGGTTGCTGGCGGCGAACAGCGTCAGCGAGTTCATCACCTTCGGGCGGCGACTGGCCGGCTACCAGCGCATCGCCGTCACGCGCGGAGTCGGCAGCGGGCTGCGCTTCCTGATCGCGTGGCCCGCCTTCCTCGTCTTCGCAGCGTTGCTGGGTTTGCTGGCCTATGTGATCGGCATCGCGCGCCTCGCGCGCTGGCAGTCGATCCTGCTCAGCGGGGGCGTGCCATTGATCGTTAGCCTGGCGTTCCTCTACCCGCTGACCGAGCAGCGGCATCTCGGCCTCTCCGAGTACCGCGAGCAGACGATCTTCGCGGTAGATGCGATGCGGTGGCTCGTCTATGGTCTGGCGCTCACGGCCTTCCTTCCGCTCCTGCCCCACCTGCGGCGGGCGGAGCCGGAGACGGCGAGTCAGGCGGGGGTGGCAGCCGGAGTCCCTTCCTCTCGGGGAGAGATTGAGGGATAATTAGCGTATCTGTGATATTGAGGGGGGGGGGGAATTTGCCTGCCCGTCATGATCGTGGAGCGCGGCTTGCGCCCGAAGAAAGAGCTGGCGCGCGACGATTGCCCGCCGCTTGCGGATGAGGTGCATCGTGTTGCTGCTAATCTCGATCGCATCCTGCACAACTTCGCCGACTTTGCGGTAATCGGCTCGCGCGCACGCCGCGTAGAAGTCCTTTTCGTACTCCCGGAAGCGCTCCATGTTCATCGACTGATAGCCGCGCAGGTAGCGGACCTCAGCACGCGTCCGCTTGGCGATGCGCTCGTGCAATAGATCATTCATCTTTCTGCCCTCCGCGAGAAATGGCAGACGTTCCGCCGACTGGCCGGGTCGCCCAGGGTCACCGTACTGTTGCACAGGCATACGGATCATGAAGCACATGGCGAGTCTCCCCCGAGTATCCATCTATATGGTGCCGTTGTCGATATGTACATGCACTTAATTGCAAGAATAGCGCGGGAGCAATCTGGTGATGACGGGCGAACGGATGTCACACCGGGCGTGGAGGCGGTGTTTGATATATGTATGGGGAAGGGACGGCGGCACCGCAGATGAAGGGAAGCGTGGGAGACGTGCAGCAGGCGGCGATCGTTGAACGCCCGATGACGGGGCAATTGCCCCCCTTCGACACTGTCTTCCAGCGGTATTATGGCCGCGTCTTCGCCATTCTGACGCGAATTGTCGGCCCGGATGAGGCGGACGATCTCGCGCAGGAGACCTTTCTCCGCTTCCATGACCGCCCGCCGCTGCGACGCGCGGACGAGACGGAAGCGATCGGTGCATGGCTCTACCGGGTCGCGACGAACCTCGGCTTCAACGCCATCCGCACGCGCAAGCGGCGCACGGCGCGCGAGGAGCGGGTGACGCGGGCGGAACTGCCGCTCCAGCGCCCGCTCGACCCCGAGGGCGAGGCGGTACGGCGCGAGGAGCGGGCGCTGGTGCAGTCGGTCCTGATGGCGATGCCGGATCGGGCGCGCGCGGTGCTCACCCTCCGGCAGGCGGGGTGCTCCTACGCGGAGATCGCCGCGGCGGTCGGCATCGCCCCCGGTTCGGTCGGGACGACGCTGGTGCGGGCGGAAGCGCTCTTTCGACAACGGTATGAGGCGGTCGCGCATGTTCGCCGGACGGCAGGTGAGCGATGAACGAAGGAGCGGATAGCATGGCGGAGGCGATGCAACCAATGGATGACGGGGCGCTGCGCGCCTATCTCGATGGCGACCCGGTGCTGGACGATGCGGCACGGGCACGGATCGCGGCGGCGCTCGTCGCGCAGCCCGCACTCGCGGAGCGACTCGCCGCGCTGCGCGCGGACGCGACCGCCGTGGACGCGGCATTCGCGGGATTTGCCGCGCCGGAGCCGGACGCCGTCCACCTGGCCCATGCCTACCGCCGCGTCCAGACGCGGCTGACTACGGAACGACGCGCGAGTTTGGTGGAGAATATCAAGGAGAGGTTTGCCACAATGTCTACGTACAATCGGGGGGCGAGGGCTCGTCGCTATGCATTCGCCGGTGGACTTGGCGCGATCGCGCTCGTCTGCCTACTCGTCTTCGCGCCGGTCACGAGCGCTTTCGACGCCATCGTCAGTACATTCACGTACCACCCGACCAAGGTCTCCGTCATCACGATCAACACGAGCAACTTCCCGCAGTTCCAGAACGGTTCGCTGAATGGCACGCCGGCAAAGGGCGCGCAGCCGCCGGCGACGGGCAGCAAGCCCGCCGGTGCACCGACCGCGCAGGACCAGCAGCAATTGATGCAGGAGCTTTCCAAGTATGTGAGCGTCACCTCGTCCATCGGGCAAGGCCAGTTGCCGGGCCGCGAGGTACCGAGCGCGGCGGAGGCGCAGAAGGTCGTCGGCCGCGCGGTCTCCGCGCCGACCACGCTGCCGTCGGGCGTCGCCAATACTCCGAAGTATTACGTCTCCGATCACCAGACGGCCGATGCCACGTTGCATCTCAATGAAATCCGCCCGACGCTCACGCAAGTCGGCATGGCGAGCCTCATCCCGGCGACGGGCGACAGCGCGACCGTCCATGTGGACACACCGCCCGCCTCGATTGTCTCCTATGGCCTGGACCCGACGGCGCAGGGCGCGACCGCGCAGAATCAGAAGGGTGTCGCGGTGGTCGCGATGGGCGTACCGACGATTGATGTCAATGGGCTCGATATCCCCGGCATCATCACCGTACTCGGCACGCTGCCCAATATCCCGGCGGATCTCGTCGGCCAACTGAAGGTTGCGGATCTTCAGCACACGCTGATCATCCCGGTCACCGATAGCCAGATCGTCACCCATGACGCGATCAATGCGGGGAGTACAACGATCAGCCAGAAGGACGGCAGCATGTCCGTCGTCATCTGGATCACCACGGGAAACGGCCCGGATGTCCTCCATGTCGTGGCGGGCACCTACGATGGTGCGACCGTCGAGGGTGTCGCGAAGACCGTCAAGTAAGCCTACTCCTTCCCCATCCTTCCTCCTCGAAGACCGGGCCCGGCTCCCACCGGGCCCGGCCTTCATTCGAAATCCCGAAACACCATCGATCATTGGGCGGTCGTACTTCAATGGGCGGAGAGACGCGCATTGTCACGACCGGGCGGCGGGCGGTGTATTCCCAGCGCAGGGTGTACCATACCGAATGGTGTGGCCGTGACGATCAGAGAGCAGGGTACCGAACCGATGGCACAGACGACCAGTCCTCCCGTTGACACGCACGACGCGCCCCGCGCACCCGCCATCCTCCGACCGGAGGAGGTCGCCTTCCTCCACGCGGACGGCGCGATCGACCCTACCGTCCCCGCTGTCGAGACGCGCGAGTTGCGCAAAGAGTACGGCGCGAAGGTGGCGGTGGAGTCGCTGACGCTGACGGTGCGACAGGGCGAAGTCTTCGGCTTCCTCGGGCCGAATGGCGCGGGCAAGAGCACGACGATGAAGATGCTGATGGGGCTCGTCTTCCCGACGAGCGGCGCGATGGCGCTGCTCGGCCGCCCAATCGGTGATGTGACGGTCAAGCGACGTGTCGGCTTCCTGCCGGAGCAGTTCCGCTTCCACGAATGGATGCTGGCGTCGGAATTCCTCGACTTCCACGGCCAGTTGTACGGCATGGCGGCGGCGGAGCGGCGGCGGCGCATCCCGGAGGTACTGGAGCTCGTCGGGCTGGAAGGCGAGGGGCGCAACCGGCTCAAGACCTTTTCCAAGGGGATGCTCCAGCGCATCGGCCTCGCCCAGGCGGTGATGAACAACCCCGCCCTCGTCTTCCTCGATGAGCCGACGAGCGCGCTCGACCCGGTCGGGAGGCGCGAGGTGCGCGATGTGATCGGCCGGTTCAAGAGCGAGGGGATGACCGTCTTCCTCAACTCACACATCCTCACCGAGGTCGAGCAGGTCTGCGACCGCTGCGCGATCATCAACCACGGTCGCGTCGCCCGGATGGGCACGATGCGCGAGCTGCTCGCCGAGGAATTGACGGTGGACATCACGCTGGACGGCGTCGGACTGGATGTCTGGGGCAGACTCGATTCCGGCATCGAGCTCGTCGGCATCGACAACCGCACCGTGACGATCCGCACGCCGGATGAGGAGCGCATCCCCCCGCTCGTCGACCGCCTCGTCGCGGCAGGCGCGCGCATCTACGCCATCGCGCCGCACCGCCGCACGCTGGAGGATGTCTTCATGGAGGCGATCGGCATTGCAGGCAGCACGCCGCTGCACGGGCTGGAACGCGACGATAGCGCGATGGGGGGGCAGGCATAATGGCGACCGCATCACGGGCGCTCGCGCCCACCCGCTCCTTCGACGCCATCGCCAGCCTGAAGCGCATCTGGCTCCTCTCGCGCATGACCTTCCGCGAGGCGGTGCGCAAGAAGATGATCTGGGCGGTCTTCCTGCTCACGGCGCTCTTCGTCGCCTTCTACGGCTGGGGCGTCTACCGCTTCAAGCAGACCTGGAATGCGCGGCAGGCGGCGCGCAGCTTCCGCTTCCCGATCACCTTCAGTCAGGCGGTGGACCTCAACATGGCCTTCGCCGTCTTCATCATCTTCTTCCTCGCCGCCGTGATGGGCATCTTCGCCGCCATTGGCACGATCGCGGGCGAGGTGGACATGGGGACGTTCCAGGCGATCCTGCCGAAGCCGATCCGCCGCTGGGAGGTCGTGCTCGGCAAATGGGTCGGCTACGCGCTCATGCTCGCCCTCTATGTCGCCCTCGTCACCGCCGCTGTCGGCGACCGAGGTGCGCGTGATCACCGGGCATCTGCCGGCGGGCGCATGGCGGGCGGCGCTCGTCGTGATTGTCGCGACCTGGTGGCTGCTCGCCCTCACCGTGCTCGGCAGCACGATTTTCGCGACGATGGCGAACGGCATCATCTGCTACATGTTCTACGCCTTCGGCCTCGCGGCGACGATTGTCGAGGCGCAAGGGCAACTCTTCCAGATCCGCGCGATGGAGAATGCGGGACTCCTCCTCTCGCTCCTCTTCCCGTCCCAGCGCATCTATAACTACGCGAACTACCTGCTCCAACCGGCGACGAACTTCTCCTTCGGCGGCGGCGGTGGCCCCAGTTCCACCCCGCCCTCCGGCGCGGTCGTCCCCTACGCCGTCGGCTATCTCGCCCTGCTGATCATCGCCGCCTGCCTCGTCTTCCGCAAGAAAGACCTCTAGCGAGTAGCAAATAACGAGGGGCAACGGCATCGGACCGTCTCTGGTTACTCGCTACTTCGCTACTCGCTACTTCGTGTGCCGCTGACGCGGTACAATGTGCCGACACGATGGCGGGCCGCGCTGTGCCCGCACGCACGCGGAGACGAGGGGGAGACGGATTGGACAGCGGGAAGCGATTTGACCCGACGAAATACCTGAAGACGATCAAAGTGCGGGGCGGCGCGCAGCAACCGTACCTGCCGGTGACGGCGCGACTCCTCTGGCTGCGCGCGGATCATCCGCAGGCGCAGGTCGTCACCGAGGCGCTCCGGCTCGACGACAAGGGCGCGATCTTCAAGGCGACGGTGACGCTGCCCGGCGGCGGCGTCGCGGTCGGCCACGGCAGCGAGACAGCGGGGGACTTCGGGGACTTTATCGAGAAGGCGGAGACGAAGGCAATTGGTCGCGCCCTCACGGCCCTCGGCTACGGCACTGAGTTCGCCGAGGGGCAGGACGACCCGACGCTCGCGACGGCGATGGAAGTCGCGCCGAGCCCAGCCACCGCGCCCGCGCCCGCGCCCCGCCCTCGGGAGCCAATCGCCCTGCCCGCCACGACGACACCGCCGCAGGCCGCCACGCCAGCCGCCGCCCCGCCCGCGCAACTGCGACCGGAACGCCTCTCCCGCCAGCAAGAGCGCCCGCCGGAGCCGCCGCCCGAGCGCATCGAGCGATCCGCACGACAGCCGGAGACGATTCGGCAACCCGAGCGACCGGAACGTCTGGCGCAGCGTCAGGAACCGGCGGAAGCGGCAACGCGACCGGAACGCTTCGCGCGGCAGCAGGAACCCGCCGCGGACGCGACGACACGGCCCGAGCGCTTCGCGCCGACGCCGCGCGGCCTGACGAGTGAGCGCCCGATCCGGCCCGAGCGGATCACGCGCCCGGAGCCCGCCGCCGAAGCGCCACTCGCCGCGCCAGCCGCGCCGACCGAGCGCACCCTGCGCCCCGAACGCCTCAGCCGCCTGCGGGAGAGCGCGCCGCCCGCGCCGCCGCCCGCGGTCGCGGCCGCCGCCGAGCCGGAACCGGCCGCTGAAGAGCCCGCCGCGCCGACGCCGATTCGCCGCAGCGGGCGGACGCTCGCCGCCGGGCGCACCTTCGCGGCGGCGACTCCCGCCGCGGTTGCGCCGCCCGCCCCCACCCCCGCGCCCGAACCGTCCCGCCCCGCCCCGCGCGCCGAGGAGCCGGACGAAGAGGACGCGGACGACATCGAGATGGCGATGATCTCGACGACCGCCTTCTGGCGCTGGGCGCGCGGCAAGGGATACGCGGACCGGCGCGCCGTCGAGGCGGCCACCGGCAAGAGCATGGACGCGATGACGCCGCGCGAGGCGTACTACCGCCTCAAGGAAGTGCTGGCGCGCGAAAGTAACGGGTGAGATGACGGGCGCGACGGTCGATGAAACGGCAACGGAGCGCGATGAGCGTCTCTGGACCGGGCCGTACATGCTCGCGCTCCTCAGCGCCCTGCTCTTCTTCTCCGCCTTCTACTTGCCGCTCGCGGCGCTGCCGAAATACCTCAAGGATCAACTCGGCAGCGGCACCGGGCAGATCGGGCTCGTGCTCGGCCTCTTCGCGGTGACCGCCATCACGCCCCGACCCTTCATCGGGCGGATGGTCAACGGCGGCATCACCCTCGCGCCGATGCTGATCAGCGCGGCGATCTTCGCCGTCGCCAACGTTTTCTACGCCGGGGCGACCTCGATCCTCCTGCTCGTCGCGGTCCGGCTCTTCCACGGCGGCGGCATGGCCGGGTACACGACCGCCGCGCCGTCGCTGGTCGCCGCGCTCACGCCTGCCGGCCGCCGCGCCGAGGCGATGGCGTACTGGGGCGTCGCGAACACGGTCGCGTTGGCCGCCTGCCCCGCGCTCGGCCTCTTCCTCGCCACCCATTGGAGTTACCCGACCTGCTTCTGGGTCGCGGCGGCGGTCGGCGCGGCGGGCGTCGCCATTACCGCGCTGCTCCGGCCGCGCAATCGCCCGGCGACACGGCCCCCCCTCCCGCCGCAGGGCGCGCTGCTGGAAGGGCGCGTCCTGCTGCCCGCCCTTGCCTGCTTCGTGATGATGCTCGGCTACGGCGTCGTCATCACCTTCATCATTATCCTGGCGGACGAGCGGCAGATCGCCGGCAGCGGTTTCTTCTTCACCATCTACGCGGCGGGGCTGCTCGTCGCCCGCGCGGTGGCCGGGCGGCTCGCGGATCGTTACGGGCGGTGGATCGTCGCCGTGCCGGGGATCGCCTGCCTCGCCACCGCGCTGATCGTCGCCGCGCTGGCGCACGGCCTCCCCGTCTTCGCGCTCGCGGCGGTGCTCGCCGGGGCCGGGTTCGGCGCGGCGCAACCGGCCCTGCTCGCGCTGACTGTCGATCTCGTCCCGCCCGAGCGGCGCGGCTCGGCGGTAGCGACGTACTACGTCGCGCACGAGAGCGGCATCGCCACCGGCTCCATCGCCCTCGGCTGGGTGGCGCAGGCGGTGACAACGGGCGGCATGTTCGCCCTCACCGGCGCGGCGCTGCTCGTCGCCATCGCCGCGCTCGGCATCGTCGTCTGGCGCGGCAGCCAGTCCCGCGTCGCGCCCGCCTGAGCGCGAACATATTGCACACCGATTGCCCATCGTTTGGCATTTGACGGCGACGCGCCAATCTCCTACCCTCACGGGACGCGGCACGTCGCTACAGGCGAAGAGGAATGATGATGCACGCCCCACGCTGGCTCCAACCGATGATGAAATTGCGGCGGCGGATGGCGAGCCTCGTGCTGCTCTTCGCCCTGCTGACAGGGAGCGCGACGAGCGGGGCGGTGCTCCTGATCGGCAAGCAGGCGGAGGGGTGGTTCCTCGTGCCGACGAATCAGACGGTGCGCCCGGCGGGTACGGTGACGCTCTTCGATCAGCGCCCGGTCGATATGGCGCTCCGGCCGGACGGCGCGCAACTCGCCGTGATGACGACCAACCTCACCTACCTGCTCAACCCGACCACCGGTGAGATCACGCAGCAGTTCGACAAGCAGGACCGCAATGTCGCCGGCCTCGCCTACAGCCCGGACGGCACGCGCCTCTACTACGCGAAGGGCAAGGATCACAAGATCGGCGTCGCCTCGCTCGACGCGGGCGGCACGGCGACCTTCGTGGGGGACATCGACACCGGCGCGAAGACCTGGCCCGCCGGCCTCTCCGTCAGCCCGGACGGTGCGACGCTCTATGTCGCCCTCTTCGGTACGAACCGGATGGGCATCGTCGATCTTGCCGAGAAGAAGGTGCACGCGACGCTGCCGGTCGGCAGCTCGCCCTTCGGCGCCTATGCCTCGCCGGACGGCAAAGCGGTCTACACGAGTAACTGGGGCGGCCCGCTGCCGCAGGCGGGCGACGCAATTGATCCGCTCTTCCCGGTCAAGATCGACGCAAAAACGGGCGCAGCCGCCGCCGGGTCGCTCTCCGTCTACGATGTCGCGTCCGGCGCGATGCGCCCCGACATCGCGGTGGGATTGCACCCGACGGCGATGGTCTTCAGCAAGGAGTCGTCGCGGCTCTACGTCGCGAACTCGAACGACGACACGATCTCCGTCCTCGACCTGGCGGCGGACGCAGCACATGCGGAGATCGAGCGCATCTCCGTCCGCCCCGCCGGGCTGCCCTTCGGCTCGATGCCGAACGGCCTCGCCCTCAGCCCGGACGGCACGACGCTCTACGTCGCCAACGGCGGCAATAACGCCATCGCCGTCGTCGCGCTCGACGCCCACGCCCGGATGCCCGGCACCTACAGCGGCGCGCTCGTCGACGCGCCCGCGACGAGCGCGGTGACGGGCTTCATCCCCACCGAGTGGTACCCCATCGCCGTGGCGGTCACGAACAACGGGGCCAAACTCGCCATCGCCAACAACAAGGGCGAGGGCTCGCTCGCCACGCCGCAGCGGGCCATCCCGAACGGCGGCAAGAGCGTCTTCAGCCTGACGGGCAGCGTGACGATGGTCGATGTGCCGAACGCGGCGCAACTGGCCACCTACACCGCGCAGTTCGACGAGAACAACCGCTACACCGCCTCCCTCGCGGATTCGCTCCTGCCGCCGCGCCCGGATGCCGCGCCCGTGCCGGTGCCCGCTCGCATCGGCGAGCCGTCCGTTTTTTCGCACGTCCTCTACATCATCAAGGAGAACCGTACCTACGATCAGATGCTCGGGGACATGGGCAAGGGGAATAGCGAGCCGAAGCTGGCACAGTTCCCCCGCCGCGTCTCGCCCAATCACCACGCCCTCGCCGACCGCTTCGGTCTCCTCGACAACTACTACGCCAGTTCGGTGAACAGCGCGGACGGCCACCAGTGGACGGACGAGGCGGTCGCCAATGTCTTCGCCGAGCGCGTCTACGGCTTCTTCCCGACCAATAGCGCCATCCCCGGCGTCACCTCCTACGGCAACAGCTCGCTCGATCTGCCGCCCGATTCGCTCTGGAGCAACGCGCTCGACCACAATGTTTCGCTGCGCAACTATGGCGAGGACGGCATCAATAGCATCAAGCAAAATGGCCAGGATGTGCCGATGCAGAGCCTCGACTGGGCCGCGATGTATAAAGATTGGCAGGCCGAAACTGGCAATTTCACCTACACCGCGAACGCGATCACGCTGCCGCTCCTCAGCAGCGAGGATCGTGCCTACCCCGCCTTCGAGACGGCGATTACCGATCAAATCCGCGCCGACGAGTGGCTGCGCGAGTTCAACGGCTACATCGAAATGGGCGACCTGCCGCAACTGAGCGTCATCTGGCTCCCGGACGATCACACCTCCGGCACGAAGTCCGGCGCGCCGACACCGGAGGCGCAGGTCGCGGATAACGACCTCGCCCTGGGCCGGATCGTCGACGCCGTCAGCCACTCACCCTACTGGGCCAACACCGCCATCTTCGTCACCGAGGACGACGCGCAGAATGGTGTCGATCATGTGGACGGTCACCGCACCGTCGGCTACGGCATCAGCGCGTACAACCGGCAAGGCATCGTGGACAGCACGCTCTACAACCAGACGAGCATGGTACGGACCATCGAGCAAATCCTCGGCCTGCCGCCGATCAATCAGTTCGATCTCACGGCCCCCTTAATGACGACGCTCTTCACCGGCACGCCGGACCTGACGCCGTACACACTGATACCGAATCAGATCCCGCTCGATACGCTCAATGGACAGGGTGGCAGCCTCACCGGGCAGGGGCAGGACGATGCCCGCGTCTCGGACACGCTGGATTTCAGCGTGCCGGACGCCACCGACCCGACCGTCCTCAACGCGATTATCTGGCGCGCCACGATGGGCGACCGCCCCTACCCGCACTTCGCTTGGGAGAAGAACGACCCCCACGCTCGCGACGATGACTGATGAGATCCCGATCATCGCGCATCTATGAATATAGTGCTATGCACTCCACGAGAGATATTCGGTGGTGGCGGGCTTTAGCCTGCCTCACTGTGGCAGGCTAAAGCCCGCCACCACCGTAAAAAGCATCCAACCGCATATTTCCCGGAGTATACTGCATCCTTTGGTCAGCCCCTTTGTCGTAAGGAGATACATCCATGACAGCCCAGACAGCGCGGCGATCCGTCCATCTCGTCGGCAGTGTCCCCCTCGCCGATGAGGAGGCCGTCTTCCGCGCGGCGAGCACGGCGCTCGGCGATCACCTCGCGCGCATCCCGGATGGCGAGACGGGGATACGCACGAACTGGATCGGCTGGCAGACGGCTGTTTTCGCCGGCAACCCGTCGCTGGAACCCGTGCCGGATACCGGGAAAGAGTACGGTCAACTCGTCCAGTACCGCCTTCGGCCCGGCGCCGCTGGGGGCGACATCGCCTTCGACAACCTCGGCTACGCCGATGCCGCCATTGCCTCATATCACACTTTCACGCGACTGAAGCAGGAGGGGACAATCCCCGCCGCGACCCGCTTCCTCGTCTGCCTGCCCACGCCGCTCGCGCCGGTCACCGCGTTCATCGAGCAGGCATCGCAACCGGCCATCGAACCGCCCTACGAGGCGCGGATGCTCGCTGAAGTCGATCGTATCTGCGCGGCGATCCCGCACGACCAATTGGCGATCCAGTGGGACACCGCCGTCGAGTTCGCGATCTGGGAAAGCGTCGGCTGGCAGTCGCATCTCGACGATGTGCGCGCCGGCATCATCGACCGGCTGGTGCGGATCGGCGAGCATGTGCCGCCGGATGTGGAGATGGGCTACCATCTCTGCTACGGCGACGCGGGCCACCGGCACTTCGTGCAGCCGAAGGATGCCGCGAACCTCGTCACCGTCGCGAACGCCCTCTCCGCGCGCGTCACCCGACCAATCAATTGGATTCACATGCCGGTGCCCCGCGAGCGGGACGACGATGCGTTCTTCGCGCCACTCGACCAATCTCGCCTTGCACCCAGAGACGGAACTCTATCTCGGCCTCATCCATTACACGGACGGCGTGGAAGGAGCGCGCAAGCGGATCGCGACGGCACAGCGCTTCGCCCCCACCTTTGGCATCGCCACGGAGTGCGGCTTCGGTCGCCGCCCACCGGAGACTGTCGCCCCGCTCCTGGCTCTTCATCGCGACGTGGCGACCGACGCGGTTTGATCGTCGAAGAAGGGGACGTGCATCCGACGCGGCTCACGGCAAGCGCGATAGCTTCCAGTTACCATCTTCTTTGACGAGCGTGATGATCTTCGGATCGGATACGCCGCCGGTGAAGGAGAGCGTGCCCCCGATCGTCGCGGTCGTCTTGCCGTTCGTGGCAGTGACGTTGGAATTCGTGATCGCGAAGCGATCAATCGTTCCATCGGCCTGCTCTCGCCGGGTCCATGTCGCCTGAAGGTCGGCGGGCTTCACCGTCGCGCGGAGCGATGCACTCAGATAGTCATCCGCCGCGGCCCAATCGTGCGCTTTGAGCGCGACGAAGTATCCTGTGGTAACATCGCGCGCGGGGCCAATATTCCTTGCCGCAAATACGATGAGCGAAATAACGAGACCACCAATCAGCAGGAGGGCAACGATGCCGCCAATCAGCCACCAAATCCAACGGCGTTTTTTCGCGCCGGGTGGGTTCTCGGGCGGCGGGGACCGGAAGTAATAGTCACCCGGCGGGGCGGGCAAGTATCCCGGTGGAGTTACCTGGCCACTGTGACGGTAGGGCGGTGGTGTGGCCATGCTCATGCCTTCATCTCGCATTCGCGCGGTAGCGATGCGCGGGACTTCCTCGCCTACGATGGAAAATCGCCGGAGGATGGGCGATCCGGCTCAAAGCCGTCCTCAGCAGCCCACATGAGGTATTCATCGAGCGAGAGTACCTCTCTCGCTCCGCATCCTCGACTGTCTCACCCTCGAAATAGATCACGTCCGCACGATGAGGACACGTCCGGCAAAAAGTCCCACATCTGGATCCCGCTCCACCATCGCGGTGTACCCCTTGTAGATCATGGCGCTCATATTCAACCCCCTCGGGCTGCCACCGATTATGACGGGACACGCTCGCGGTGTGTACAATCGTCTACAGCGGCGCGCGTCCCTTCTGATCGAGGTAGGTATCGAGCAGCGCGCCGCTGACACGGTCGGCGGGGACACCGACAATCAATGCCACAACCTATGAGTGTGTTGCGTGCTCGGCATTGCGCGAGTGATCGCCGAGTGCCGCGTCGGCGGCCTGCGTGACCACTTCATCCATCCAGGCATTGATGCTCTTGTCGGTTTGTGCCGCCGCAAGCGCAATTTTTCGGTGATGTTCCGGCGTCGTGCGGAAGGGGAGTTTGCCGGAGTATGGACGATCCGGCTCGAATCCGTCTTCGGCGGCCCACGCGAGATACTCATCAACCGTCTCGTGGAATGCGGTGATCGCTTCGGCGGGCGTCTCCGCTTCAAAAAAGAGTACATCGCGAAGGTCGAGAACACGCCCGGAGATGATCCCGCCCTCCGCATCGACATCTAATTGTGCCGTATATCCCTTATACGTTAAGAGGCTCATGGCCTTACCCCCGCTTTCATCAGAAAATCACGCACTGCCTCAATCCGGCCCCGCCGTGCAACCGGACGCGGATGCGGCACATGCAAGACGGTGTGAACGCCATTCAACTCGATACGGATTTTCGAGCCCGCCGCTTCGCGGAACTCCACATCGAGCGCCCGCAACAGGCTCTCAATATCATCCCAGCCGATCTCCGCTGATGTCGGCCGCGCGAAGATGCGTTTGAGTGTCCTGCGCTGCTTTGTGTTCACCGTTTGATGGTATCGAGAACCGATATCAACGTCAAGTCTATGTCGTGTTCTTTTTCATACACTACAACGGCGCGCGTCCCTTCAGATCGAGGTAGGTATCGAGCAGCGCGCCGCTCAGGTGGTCGGCGGGGACATCGACGGTCTCGATGCCTCGCCCGGCGATGGTGGCGAGGAGCAGCGCCCGCTCCCGCGCGAGGCGTTCCGCCGCGATGCGCTCGTAGATGGCGGCGGCGTCCGCCGGGGGCTGGCTGACGAGTGCGTCCAGTTCCGGGTCGCGGAGCGTGACGACGACGACGCGATGGCGGGCGGCGATGGCGGAGAGCGTCGCGACGAGCGCGCGCGGCGTGTGCGAGTCGGTCACATCGGTGAGCAGGATGATGAGGGAGCGTTGCGGTCGATGCGCGGCGAGGGCGGTGAAGGCGGCCTGATAGTCGGTCGCGGTCGGTTCGGCGCGGACGGCGTAGAGCGATTCGAGCAGCACGCCCTCCTGACGCGGCCCGGAGGCGGGCGGGACGTATACGTCGACGCGATCGGCGAAGCCCATCAAGCCGACGCGGTCACCCTGCCGCGCGCCGATATGTGCGACAAGCAGCGCGGCGTTGACCGCGACATCCAGCTTCGTCAGGTCGCCGACGGGCGCGCCCATCAGTCGGCCACTATCGAGCATCAGGATGACGTTCCACGCCCGCTCCGCCTCGAAGGTGCGGGCGATCGGTTTGGCGCGGCGGGCGGTTGCCTTCCAGTCGATGCGTCGGTACTCGTCGTCCGGCGTGTACTCGCGCAGCCGCTCGAATTCGCTCCCCTCGCCGGGGCGGCGGGTGCGGCGCAGCCCGGTGGTCGTGCGGAGGAAGCGGCGCGCGGCGAGGTCGTGCGTGCGGATGGCGCGGATATTCGGGTAGACGCGGATCGGGTCATCGAGCGCCGCCGCGCGCTGCCGGACGACGAGATTGCGCACGCCGGGGATGCGCAACGTGACCGGCCCGAAGGCGTATTGCCCCCGCGCGCCGGGTCGAAGCGTGTACATGATCTCGTCCGGCTCCCCGGCGGGCGGCAGAATCGCCGTGAAGAAGGGGCCGGGCGTAATGACGCTCCCCGGCGGCGGTTCCTCCCGCACCCGGACGACGAGCGGCACCGGCCGCCCGTGCGCGATGCCCACGCTCAATGTCACGGGATTCTCGGTGCCGACCGAGAGGCGCGGCTCGTGCTCCCGCGCGACGCTGATCGCCTCGGCAGGCGGCACGCTCCGGCTATCCCGCACGATCAGCGCGACGATGCCAACGAAGAGCGCCGCCGCCACCCAGACCAGCGCGCCGATCCACTGCGCCCCAAAGAGCGGCGCCGCCACGGTCGCCAGCAGCCCAATCCCCCGCCGTGTCAGCACGCTGCCAACCACAGAGACACAGAGGGCACAGAGAAATACCGAGAGAAGAAGGAGAAGAAGATTCTACCGACTCGATCGCTTTCCAATGCGACGGAGATCAATGCACTTTTCTCAATTTCCCTCCTTCCCATCTCTGTGCCCTCTGTGTCTCTGTGGTTCATCCCCGTTTCCCGTTGCCGAGGCGGCGCTGCCAGCGTTGTTTGCGGACACGGAGGAGGCCCTTGATGTCTTCCATGGCGGTTTTGTGGATGTTGACGCGGCTGTCGAGGTCCTCCACCCAGACGACGGGGACTTCGTAGATGCGCAGGCCGCGCTCCTCGGCGAGCAGGAGCAGTTCGGTATCGAAGAACCATTCCTGATTCTGGACCAGCGGCAGGAGTTGCCGCGCGTCGCTGCGGCGGATCGCCTTGAATCCGCATTGCGCGTCCGAGAAGCGGTTGCGGCAGAGGACCTTAATCATCATGTTGTAGCAGCGCGAGATGATCTCCCGTTTCCACTGCCGCGTCACCATCGCGCCCCGCAGGAGGCGCGAGCCGATGGCGAGGTCGCTGTGCCCCGTGATGATCGGCGCGACAAGGGGAAGGAACGATTCGAGGTTGGTGGAGAGATCGACATCCATATAGGAGACGACGTCCGCGTCGCTGGCGAGCCAGGCAGTCCGCAGGGCGCGGCCACGCCCCTTCTGGTCGAGGTGCAGGGCATGAACGCGCGCGTCTTCGCTGCTCAGTTGCTGCGCGAGCCTCCAGGTGCCGTCCGTCGAGGCATTGTCCGCGACGGTGATCTGCCATTGATAGGGGAAATAGCGGAGGAGGTACGCGCGGAGCGTTTCGACGCTCTGCCGCAGGACGTGTTCCTCGTTGTAGACCGGGATGACGATTTCCACACATACCTGTGACGCGTCGCGCACGTCCGCTGTCATCGATCCCTCCGATGTCGCCAAAAGTACCGCGCCCCGCGTGTACGAGACGTGCAATGCCCCGCTGCGGGGTAGTCGCCCGCAGGGGCGTCAGGCATATGCGCATTTTCCTTGCCAGAGGATAGCATACGCGCCGAAAGCGGCAAAGTTACACGGGGGTAGCGTGAATCGACGTTCGGAGCGCGAAGCAAGGAGGATTCTGCCGCGAACATCGAAATCCGCGCTCGTTTTGCGATAGACTGGCCGCCATGCAAACCGAACGACCGGTACCGACAGAGGCAAGGCTCCCGCGATTCGCGCTCCATGTCGGGCGGCGAGACCGCGTGCTCGGCGCGCTGGTTGTCGCGCTCTCGCTGCTGGCGGTCTTCGGGCGGGCGCTCGGGCTGCCGGATGTGCTCGTCTTCGTGATCGGCGGCGGCGCGCTCGCTGTTCTCGCCTACGGCATCGGCGTGGCGACGGACGAACTCGGCTCGACCGCCGGGCCGCGCGTCTCCGGGGTATTGAACGCGACCTTCGGCAACATCGCGGAACTGGTGATCGCGGGCTTCGCGCTCAAAGCGGGCCTGCTGGAGATCGTGCGCGCCTCGATTGCGGGCAGTGTGCTCGGCAACACCCTGCTCGTCCTCGGTCTCTGCATGTTCGTGGGCGGCTGGCGGCACGGCGTGCAGACCTTCTCGCGCGTCGCCGCCTCGATGAACGGCGTGCTGCTCCTCGTCGCCGCGACGGGTCTGATCGCGCCCGCGCTCCTCCTGACGACCGGCGTGGGCATCGAAAGCGGCAAGGAGCAACACCTCTCCATCGTCGTCTCGCTCGTCCTGCTCGTCGTCTACCTCGCCAGCCTGCGCTTTTACCTCGGCACGCCGGAAGCGGGCGGGGCCGAGCGCGCCGCCGAGCCCGCGCACTGGGGGTGGGGGAGCGCGACGATCATCCTCGCCGTGCTGGCCCTCGTCACCGCACCGGTGGCGGATGCCTTCGTCGCGGTGCTGCAACCGACCGCCAAGACGCTCGGCCTGCCCGAACTCTTCCTCGGCCTCGTCGTCGTGCCACTGGTGGGCAACATCCCGGAGAACCTCGTCGGCCTGACCGTCGCGTGGCGCGGCGACATGGACTTCGCGATGGTGATCGCCCTCGGCTCCTCATTGCAGGTCGCCTTGATGGTCGGCCCGGCGCTCGCGCTCCTCTCGCCCCTGCTCGGCCACCGCATGACCCTTGTCTTCGCGCCGGTGGAGATTGTCGCCATCGCGGCGGGCGCGCTGATCACCGCCTTCGTCGCCGTGGACGGCGAGAGTACGTGGATCGAAGGGCTGGCCCTCGTCGCCGTCTACATCATCTTCGCCGCCGCCATCTACGTCTGGCCCATCGGCGGGTTATAGATGCTTTAGTTCAATACATAGCTACTATAGCTATATATTTCCACAACTTGGCGGTCAGGAACTGAAAAAGTCGGCCGTCCATGTTACGGGCTTTTCCAAGGGTTGTGTGAACCGACCATGATTCTCCAAGATGTCAGGATATGCTCGCGATGGATTTGTACCGATTCCTGATGAACCGTTCGCATTCATTCCGATAGTGGCACATCGGCCATCGCGGTTGTGCCCGAGTAGTTCTGTGGATTGCTCCTCGCCGTCCCACCGCGATCGCATCCGCCCGAGGAGACCGTGCGGGCACGCGAGCTGTTTGCCGAAGGTGCGGACGAGCGGATTTACCGCATTGCCCTCCCGATTGTGCGACCACGTTGCCAAGATCCCGGCGCATTTCCCAGGTCCGTATGCCGCCTCGCCGATTTCGCCGACGGTAGCAAACCGTGGGGAAGGCCCCATAACGGCATAGGGGGCGCAGCCCTGTGGGTCGCGCCCCGTCGCTCTGACCGTATCGGGAAGCCTACTTGACGGTGAAGCCTTTGATCATGCCGAGATGCGCGTGCGAGTCGCCGTTCGGCTTCGACTGGTCCGGGACGTTGCAGATCGCTACGTAGCTGCCCGGCGTCAGGTCGAAGACCGCGATGCCGGTGTTGCCCTTCGTCAGGGCGTTCATCCCGCCCATCGGGATCAGGGGCGGTGGGCCAGCGGGCGGCGCGGTCGCGGCGTAGTACGCCTTGACGTCCTCCATGGTCTTGCCGGGCGGGATCTGGCCGATGTTGAACTCATGGAACTGCGCGCCGGTGTTCGCCACCGTGTACATGCTCTTCCCGGCGGGCAGCGTGTCGGGCATCGTGAAGTTGAAGTCGAACAGCGTGATCGTGCCGTTGACCGCCGGTGCGGGGGATGCGGCGGCCGGGGCAGCGGTCACTTTCAGCGGCATGAGCATCCCCTTGGCGAGGTGGGGGATGTGGTCGTCGCCCGCGATGAAGCAGGCGATCATGTACTGCCCCTCCTTGAGGTTCAGGATCACCTCGGTGCTGCTGCCGGGGAGGATCACGCCCGGCCCGCCCGGGAAGGTCACGAGCCCGAAGGCCGCGTCCGGCCCCTTGGCGAAGGCCGCGCCGAGTTGGTCGGGGGTGACGCCCGTGTTGAGCAGCATGAACTGCGCGTGGTGGATTTCTTTGCCGGTGTTCTTGAACTGCACGCGGGTCTGGCCGCCGGGGATGCTACCGAGCGTCTTGTAGCCGAAGTCGAACGCCTCGATCACCATCGTCTGGATGCCACCCGTTGGGTTCGCTATTGCGCTGCCGGAGGCAGTCGTCGCGCTGCTGGCAACGGCGCTCCCGGCTGGTCGGGTCGCGGCGGCAACACTCCCCACAGCTGCGCTGCTCGATGCAGTCGTTGATGCCGCAGGAGCGGTGGTGGCGGCGGTGGTATTCGCCACGGCGGAACCAGCGGGCCGGGTTGCCGCTGCCGCGCTCCCTGCGGCGGCCGTCGGTGCCACCTGTGCAGCGGGCGCGGCTGTTGTTGGCGCTGCGGTCGTTGGCGCGCTCGGCTTCGCTGTGTCAGTCGCGGTGCTGCCGCCGCAGGCCGCGAGGATCGCGCTCCCCGCCGCCGCACCGGCGACCATCAAGAACCGACGACGACCAAGCCGCGCTCCGACCATTACCCCCGTACTCACCGGCACCCTCCTTAATCTCCCCTTGATAAAATCCCGCACGGCGCAACAGATATGGTACGCACGCATTTGTTCTAACGAATGGAGACCCGCTTCGGTTTCGTGAGCGAAAGACAGACCCGCGTCTGCTTCTCTCAGTCTGACGGCGGTGGCCCGGCGAAAACGACACCTTGTTTCTGGCAAACCCCCATGAACCGCTCCCCATCGGGCGGCCCTTGGGGCGCGGGCACCGTGGATGCGTAGGCCACCGACTCGCCGACTTCCGCGAAGAAGTCGTCCATCCCGGCGGGGGCGAAGTGCATCTCCTTGACGGTCAGCATCACCCGCATGCCGCCCAGAGGGTACCCGGTCTTGCGCGTCGGGTGGTGCGGCGCGCGATTTGTCGTCGAGACCGGGCACCCCTTCCGCGAGCCAGCGGACGAGCGTGACGCGGACCGTCTCGCGATTGATCTGCATGCCACCCAGAGGGTACCGGGCGCCGAGGCGGTGGTGGTTGGGGCGGGCGCAGGCGTGCCGTCGCCCGGCGACCTTCGTGACCCGCACCGCCTCGACGGCCTTCTACGTCGTGCTCGGCTGGGTCGGGCTGCTCGGGGCACCGGTGCCCTTCCGCGCTCTGCCGACGAGAGGCTTCGGGTGGATGCTGGCCGGCGGGGCGGTCTACACGATCGGGGCGGTGATCTTCCTGCCCGAGCGGCCGGACCCCTTCCCGCAGTGGTTTGGGGCGCACGCGCTCTGGCACTGTTTCGTGCTCGGCGGGAAGCACATGCTGCTTCTGGCTGGTCGTCCGGTACGCGCTGCCCCTGGCATGAGAGGGCGCGTCCGCAGGAGCTGAACGGCGTGTTCGCGATCCCGCATCGGTCATACTTGCGACGGCGGACGAATGGCAGCCACGCAGGATACACGGCCCGCGTGGGCAATGCTCCGTGACCACCTGTATCACAAAGGAACGATGTGTTCGCCGCAGCGATTTCTTTGAGACAGACGGGAGCACACACCGGCGCGCGCATTGCCTGACCACGGCTTTCTTCCCCATCGACGTTCCTATGTCACTCATTCCCATCATCGGCTATTTACTCGATCCGCTCCCACGTCATGCGCGAATCTGGCGTGGTGAGGATGAGACGGTTATCGGTAAATTTGTAGGAGCGCCGCAGTTCGGTGCCGACGCGGTTCGGGTAGAGGCTATTCTCCAATAGATGCACGACGTACCGCTCGGCCTCGTGGACTTCGTAGCGGCCGCAGTAGGCGTTGTAGCCGCCGTAGGCCGCCTGCACTTCCTCCGGCGTCGAGCGCCAGCGGTCCCCGGAGGTGAAGAGCGGGCGATCCGGGCGCATCATCTGCACCGCCATATGCCCGCCCGCCGTATAGACGATCATCCCCTGCGGCGTCTCGCCGAGCGGGTGCGTTGTCGCGCCGCCCTTCTCCCATACTTCCCACGAAAGCAACCGGTAGACCCCGATGAATCGCGCCGCCGCTTCCATCACCTGCCCCTCCTGCGTGCCGCTCTCTCCGAACAACCACTCCCGCTGCCACCGTAGCGTACCATCGCCGCCCATCGCGTGGCTGCCCGACGGACTGATACCGGCCCAATGTGCTCCACCTCTTGACTCTCCCCCATGGGCAGGGTTTACCGTTGCTCTTGAGGATGCGCGGTAGGCAGGGTAAGGAAGAGGAACGGCGTGTTCAAGATCGGCGACTTCTCCCGGCTGACGCAGGTGACCGTCAAGGCGCTCCGCCACTATGACCGGCTCGGCCTGCTCGCGCCCGATCATACCGACCCCGCGAGCGGCTATCGCTACTACACCGGCGCCCAGGTCCCCCGACTCAACCGCATCCTCGTCCTGAAGGACCTCGGCTTCTCGTTGGAGCAGATCGGCCACCTGCTCGACGCCGATCTGTCGCCGCCCCAATTGCGCGGCATGCTGCTCCTCAAGCAGCAGGAAGTTCACGGCCAGATCGCGGCGGAGCAGATGCGATTGGAGCAGATCGAGGCGCATTTGCGGCTGATCGAGCGGGAGCCGTCGGGCGCTCGGTACGATGTGACGCTGAAGCGGGTCACGGCGCAGCGTGTGGCGTCGCTCCGCGCCGTGCTGCCCGCCTATCCCGCCGTCGGCACGCTGTTCGGCGAACTGCACGCCTATCGGCACCGGTATGGACTGCACGCGACCGCATGGACGGCGCTCTGGCTCGACAGCGGGTACCGCGAGTCGGATATGCATGCCGAAGCGACCTTCACCACCGCCGATCCGCTGCCTCCGCATCCGCGCATCCAGGGGCGCACCTTGCCCGCCGTCGAGACGATGGCGTCTGTCCGGCATCACGGCCCGATGACGACGGTCGGCGAGGCGCACCTGGCGCTGCTCCGCTGGATCGAGGCGAACGACTATCGCCTCGCAGGGCCGACCCGCACGCTCGCCCTCCGCTTCGCCGGCCCGGAGAGCGCGGACGATATCACCGAGATCCAATACCCGGTCGCAGCCAACGGGGCCGAGGGCTGAGCGTCCGGCCGCTGGCAGCCCTGAGCCCGCAATCCCTGAAAGGAAGAGAACGCATGACGTACCGACGCGAAGGAAGAACGATGGAGCAGGAGGGCAATCGCATGGATGATCAGTTGAAAGCACTCGGGCAGGAATGGGCGACCGCCGAACTGCACGGCGACACCGCCGCCCTCGATGACATGCTCGCGGACGACTTTGTCGGCATCGGGCCGCGCGGCTTCATGCTGACAAAGGAGCAGTGGCTGGCGCGCTATACGTCCGGCGGCTTGCGGCAGGATTCCTTCACCTGGGATGAGGCGCGCGTACGTGTCTACGGCGATGCAGCGGTTGCGACGGGGCGTCAGGCGCAGCAGGGCGTCTTCCAGGGCCATGACATCGCGGGCCAGTTTCGCGTCACGCAGGTCTTCGTGCGGCAGGGTGGGCGCTGGCTGCTGGCCGCCCTCCACCTGAGCCCCATCGCGGGAGAAGGGAGAGGGTGATGGGACCGTATCCGTTCCGGTTCGGCGTCGTGGCCGCGCAGGCGCGCTCGGGGGAGGAGTGGGCCGAGAAGGCCCGGCGCGTCGAGGCGCTCGGCTACGCAACCCTCGTCATCCCGGACAATCTCCAGTACACGCTCGCACCATTGCCCGCGCTCGCCGTTGCCGCCGCCGCCACCCGCACCCTGCGCGTCGGCACCTACGTCCTCGCCAACGATTACCGCAGCCCCGTCATGCTCGCCAAGGATGCCGCCACCCTCGATCTGCTCAGCGGCGGTCGTTTCGAACTGGGCATCGGCGCGGGTCGCCCGGCCGCCGCCGACGAAAGCCGCATGATCGGCGTCCCCTTCGAGGCGGGCGGCGTCCGCGTCTCCCGGCTGGCCGCGTCGCTCGCCCTCATCAAGCCCCTCCTCGCGGGGCAGCGCGCGAGCGCGAGCGGGCCGCACTATGGCGCAGCAGACGCGGTAATCTCCCCGCTTCCCGTCCAGCAGCCTCGCCTGCCGATCCTCGTCGCCGGGAGCGGCAAACGGCTGCTCGCGCTCGCCGCGCGCGAGGCGGATATCGTCGCGCTTGGCATCGGACCGAACGAGACGGAGACAGTGGTAGCAGAGAAAATCGGCTGGATGCGCGACGCGGCCGGCGACCGATTCGGGCAGATTGAGATCAATATCAACCTGATGATGGTCGGGGAGCAGATGCCCCGCTGGATCGCGGCGCAGTTCGGCCCGGACGCGGCGGCGCTGGCCCGCTCCGGTGCTGTCCCCGTCCTCACCGGCAGCACGGACCAGATGTGCGACACCCTCCAGAGGCGCCGCGAGAGGTTGGGCATCTCCTACATCGTCGTCTCGGACGAACTGATGGAGGGGCTTGCGCCGGTGGTCGAGCGACTCGCCGGCCACTAACATGCCCGCGCTATCCGCTTTGAGACGGCAATAACGTATGCACCGCCCTTGTCGGCAGCGACAAGGGCGGTGCTATGCTGTGGGAACGCGCGATGGGCACAAATGGCAGATGAAGGAGCGGACAATGATGGCAGGGCAGGCAAGCGATACGGTGAGATGGCCGCGCACGGTCGCGGTAGTCGGGGCGGGGACGATGGGGCTCGGCGTGGCGGAACAGTTCGCGGCGGCCGGCGTGACGGTGCGGATCACCGACCGCTCGCCGGACGCGACCGCGCAGGCGTATGACCGCCTGATGCAGCGCGTGCGCGGCCATGCGGCAGCCGACCTCGTCCCGCCCGAGGCGGTGGAGCGGTGCGCGGCGGTGACGGCGAATCCCGATCTCGCCGCGACGGTGGCGGATGTCGATTTCGTCTTCGAGGCGGTCTTCGAGCAGCAGGAGGTGAAATACGATGTCCTCGCCCGCCTCTCGACAGCGGCACGACCGGACACCGTGATCGTCTCGAATACCTCGTCGTTCCCGATCGACGATCTCGCCGAGCACGTCGCGAACGCCGAACGCTTCCTCGGCCTCCACTGGTTCAATCCGCCCGAATGGACGCCCGGCGTCGAGGTCATCCCACACGAGACGACCGACCCGGCCGCCGTGGCGCGCGTCGCGGACTTCCTGCGCACCATCGGCAAACGCCCGGCAATCGTCCGCAGCGCGCCCGGCTTCGTCGCGAACCGCATCCAGAGCGCCCTCTTCCGCGAGGCGCTCGCCTGTGTGGAGGACGGCCTCGCCTCCCCGCGCGAGGTAGACGAGATCTGCCGCAGCACGTTCGGCTTCCGTATGCCCTTCTTCGGCCCCTTCCAGATCGCTGACATGGCGGGCCTCGATGTCTGGGAGAACTCCACCGGCACGTTGGAACGCGCCTACGGTGAGCGGTTCGCGATGCCGCCCATCCTCCACGACCTCGTCGCGCAGGGACGGCTCGGTACGAAGAGCGGCGCGGGCTTCTTCACCTACACACCCGAGGAGCGCGACCGGATGCTGCTCGAACGCGACCGCCGCTACGCCGCCCTCAACGAACTCCTCGCCCGCCTACCGCCCGTCATATCAGGCTCCGAGGAGGGAATGAGCTAATCACAGAGACACAGAGGGCACAGAGGGAGAATGAGAAGACGAGTCCTTTTCTCTTTGTACCGCCTCTGTACCCTCTGTGTCTCTGTGGTTGACAGGTTTCCTTAAGCGGGCTGGACATGAAAAGGAGGGGAACATGGCTGAGATCGAGCGCGTCGCGATGATCGGGACGGGAACGATGGGGCGGCTGATCGCCCTACGGACGGCGCAGCATGGCATCCCGGTCACGCTCTACGACAACGACCCGGCGGCGCTCGACCGGGCGCGCGCCGCGATCCACGACGTGATGAGCGGCTGGCTGGCGCAGGGGTCGATGGCGCGCATCGAGATGGAGGATGTCGAGTCCCGCCTCCGCTACGCCGGCGATCTTGCCGGCGCGGTGCGCGACGCGGATCTGGTTATCGAGGCGATCCCCGAGCGGGTGGACCTCAAACGCGCCCTCTTCGGCCAACTCGACGAACTCTGCCGGGAGACGGCGATCATCGCGACGAACAGTTCGTCCATCCGTGTCAGTTACCTGGAGGACGCCACCGCTCGCCCCACACAGGTCGCCAACCTGCACTTCTACAATCCGATCTGGGAGATACCGATGGTCGAGATTGGCCGGGGGACGAAGACCGACGACGCGACGGTCGAGGCGCTGACGGCGTACGCCCGGCGCATCAACCTGCTGCCGCTGCACGTCCAGAAGGAGAGCACCGGCTTCATCTTCAACCGCGTCTGGCGGGCGATCAAGAAGGAGACGCTGAAGGTCGTCGATAGCGGCGTCGCCTCCTTCGAGGACGTGGACCGCGCCTGGATGACGATGTATCACACCGAGATGGGGCCGTTCGGCAAGATGGACGAGATCGGCCTCGATGTCGTCAAAGATATCGAGGAGCACTACGCCTCCGAAAGCAACGACCCTGCCGACCGACCGCCCAAAATCCTCACTGACCGCGTCGCTCGTGGCGACCTCGGCATGAAAACCGGCCGGGGCTTTTACACCTACCCGAACCCTGCCTGGGCAAACCCCACCTTTCTGAAGCCGATGCAAGAAGGGTAGCGCAGGCCGGAAAGCCTGCGAATGCTGAAGGAGGTCTGTTGATGAGCGCGACGATAGAGGACTTCCGTATCACCCGTTATCAATTCCCGCGCTCGCGACCGATTGGCGATTCGCAGGTGCGCAGCGACTGGCATCATATGGGCACGCTGGAACTGACGAGCAGCGGTGGGCAGATCGGCCTCGGCTTCTTCGGCGCACTCTTCCATCCCCTGCCACCGCTGGTGGAGTTGGAGCGCGTCTTCCGCACCGAAGTCTGGCCCGCGCTCGTCGGGCAGAATGTCCACGCGCTGACGCATCGGATGGCCCGCCCGCGCGGTGGCAACATCGGCAAGGGTTCGCCGCTCTTCGGGCAGCCCATCGATCAGGCAGTCTGGGATGTGGCGGCGAAGGAACTCGACCTACCGCTCTACCGCCTCCTCGGCGGCACGACGAACCGCGTCCGTGCCTACGCGAGCGGCCTCGACTATCACCTTTCCACCGAGGACGCCGCCGCATTCTTCGCGGAGGCGGCGCGGCAGGGGTTCACCGCCTTTAAGATCAAGGTCGGCAACCCTGATCTCGCCTGGGACCTCGCGCGCCTCACGGCAATCGCGGCGGCGGTCGGGCCGGACGCGACGCTGATGGTGGACGCGAACGAGGCATGGTCCCCGAAGGAGACGATCCGCCGCGCCCATGCCTATCGGGATGCAGGCTTCAACATCTACTGGATCGAAGATCCCTGCCTGCGGGACGACTTCGCCGGGTTGGCGCAAGTCTGCCGGGAGGTGCCGTTCGCGCACATCAACAGCGGCGAGTACCTCGACACGCGCGGCAAGCGACTGCTGATGGAGCACCGCGCCGTGGACATCCTCAATGTGCATGGCAGCATCACGCAGACGCTGCACGCCGCGTGGCTGGCGAACGAGTACGGCATCCCGATCTCGCTCGGCAATACCCCGCTCGAACTTGGTGTCCACCTTGCCGCCGCGCTGCCGGAGGCGCGGTGGATCGAGTATTCGTTCCAGGATTACAACCAGGTCGTCGCGCAGCCGATCCAGTTCGACGGCGGCTATGCCATCGCACCCGACCGCCCCGGCCACGGCCTCACGCTCTCCGACGCCGCCCGCACGGAGTACGCGCGGCCGGAGGTTGAGTGAGGGATGGGAATCCTCACCCCTCGGCCCCTCTCCTTTGCTCGTCAGCAAAGGAGAGGGGAACAAATACCGGGACAGAGAGGCACGGAGCATGTGCCCTCCGGTTTCCCCTCCGGGTGCCTTCGGGGCAGTATCGGGAGGGGGGCTAGGAGTGGGCAAATCACCGCCGGTCGTCTGCGGAGTAGATCAGGGCGGGCTCGGCGTCGCGCGCCTCCGGGATGCGCAGGTGTCGGAGCGACTCCCGCAGGACCGGGTAGGCGCGGATAAAATACTCGCGCTCCGTCTCGTTGACCGTCATGCCCGCGACCGTCAGCAGTTCGTCCACCGCCCGCGCAATCGCGTTCTCATCGACTGTCGTCATGCCGTCACCTCCGCTTCACGGTCGATCGCCGGGGCGCGCGTGTGCCAGTCGGTAATTCGCTGATAGGCGTCGCCGACGCGGAAGACCGTCGGCTCCGCGAAGGGCGCGCCGACGATCTGCATCCCAATCGGCAAGCCTGCGGAGGAGAAGCCGCACCCGACACTGAGCGCCGGGAAGCCGACGAGATTCCAGACGCCGGTGAACGCCGGTGAGGTGTCCACTTTCGTGCCGTCGTACCCCGCGAAGGTTGGCGCGACCGCGACGGAGGTCGGCGTGATCAGCACGTCCACATCGCGCATCGCCGCCGCCCAGGCAGCGCGCACCACGGAGCGGACACGCTGCGCCTGCACGAAATCCGCCGCTGTGTAGAGGATGCCGTGCATCAGGCGCAGGCGCGTATGCATGCCGTACAATTCCGGCCGTTCCCGCAAATCCTGCTCGTGGTAGGCGTACGCCTCCGCGCTGATCGTCACGCGGTAGGCCGCGGCCGCGCTCTCGGTGTAGGGGAGATCGACATCGACCACCGTCGCCCCGGCGTCGCGCATCGCGTCGATTGCCGCGTACACGGTCGCCTTCACTTCGGCGTCCAGCTCCGGCGCGGTGAAGAAATAGTCGCGCGGGATACCGATCCTCATTCCGGCGAGCGTGCCGTCCAGCCCGGCCGTCATCGATGGCACCGGGAGATTGACGGTGCAGGGGTCGGCGGGATCAAAACCGGCGATTGCTTCGAGCATGATCGCGCAGTCCCGCACGGTGCGGGTGAGCGGGCCGAGGTTGTCGAGGCTGTAGCCGAGCGGCACGCACCCCTCCTTGCTCACCCGCCCGAAGGTCGGCTTAATGCCGCTGATGCCGCAATACGACGCCGGCCCACGGATGGAACCGCCCGTGTCCGAGCCGATGCCGCCCAGCGCCAGACTCGCGCAGACCGCCGTGCCGGTGCCGGAGCTCGACCCGCCCGGCGTGCGCGCGGGGTCCCACGGATTCCGTGCGATCGGGAAGCCCGTCGCCGGGTCGGGCCAGCCGATGGCGAACTCATGGAGCACCGTCTTGCCGAGCAGGACCGCGCCCGCCGCGCGCAACTTCCGCACGACCGTCGCGTCCGCCCGCCGCCCCCACGCCGGGTCGAGCACGCGGCTATTGGCAGTCGTCGGCGCGTCGCTCGTGGCGAGCAGGTCCTTGATGGCGAGGGGGATACCCTGCAACGGGCCACGGTCGGCGCCACGGGCGAAATCCTCGTCCGCCGCCCACGCCGCCGCTTTCGCCGTGTCATCAGTGATGACATTGAAGGCGCCGAGTCGTTCCTGCGCCGCGTGGCAGCGGGCGAGCAGCGTCTCGGTCAATGCCGCCGCCGTGATCTTCCCGCTCCGCAGCCACTCCCCGGCCTCGACAATCGTTTGGGGCAACTCAGGCACCGCGCACTCCTTTCTATCAGCATCGTCGGCACTGCGGAGAGCAAACAGGTCGCATTCCCTAGAATGGCGATTGGAAGGGAGCGGCCTTTGCCCCATCGGACGCGGTGTCGCCGGGGAGGATACCCCCGAAGTCGTCGCCCATTGCGGCGCCGCCGGACCGTGGGTCGGCGCCACCGGCCACCGCGCCGCTCTCGGCATCAATCGTGATCGCCTGGACGAGGGCGAAGTTCCCGTAGGGGGCGGGGTTCGGTACATAGGTGAGGCCCGCGCGCTCGGCGGCGGCCCGACGGATAAATGACGGGATGCGCGCCTCGCCGTCGAGGATGTCGCTCTGGCAGTCCACGCGGGGCGCGGAGACCGCCTCCACTGCGCTCATCCGGTAGGCGAGCACGTTGACGATCACCTGTTGCACGCCCGTCATGATCCGCGTGCCGCCGGGCGCGCCGAGGACGAGGGCGGGCGCGTCGTTCTTGAAGGCGATAGTCGGGCAGATGCCGGTGATGCGCCCCTTGCCGGGCGCGATGCTATTCACCCGCCCGGGGCGCGGATCGAAGCAATTCATCGCATTGTTGTACATGAAACCGAGCCCCGGCGTGATCGTGCCATTCGAGGAGCCGAGCGTGTGGGTGAGCGCGATGCAGTTCCCGTCCCGATCGCAGACGCTCACATTCGTCGTCGTCGGGCTATCGGGGTGATAGCGCGGGACGGTCACGCGCTCGCCCGCGTCGAGCCGACCCCGCCACTCCGCCGCACGCTCTTTGGCAATCAGCCGGTCGGTCGGCACGTCCACGAAGGCGGGGTCGCCGACAAGCGCCTGCCGATCGGCCATCGCCGCCGCTTGCGCCCGCGCGACGGTGTAGACGTGATCCACGCTGCCGAAGCCCATCGCGCGGAGGTCGTAGCCTTCGAGGATGTTGAGGATACCGATCACCGTCGGGCCGCCGCCCGGCGCGGGGTTGGTCGCGAGATCATAGCCGAGGTAACTGCCGCGCACCGGCGCCGAGACACGCGGCTGATACGCCCGCAAGTCCTCCACCGTCACCGTCCCGCCGTGTGCGGCGATATCCGCGACCATCCGTTCCGCCAGTTCGCCCGTATAGAACGCCTCGGGGCCACCGGCAGCGATTCGCTCCAGCGTCGCGGCGTACTCGGGGTTACGGATGCGCGCGCCGAGTTGCGGGACGGAGCCATCAACCGTCAGGTAGATCCTCCTGCCCTCGGCGCTGTAGCCGATGCGATCCTGCTGACCGGGCACGGCGCGATGAACCTGCTGGAGCCAGCCGCGCAGCAGTTCGGGGCCGATCAGATAGCCATCGCGCGCGTAGCGAATAGCGGGCTGGAGGAGGTCCGCCCACGGCAGCGTCGCGTGGCGGCGATGCAGTTCGGCGAGCCCTGCCACCGTACCGGGCGTCGCAATCGCGCCATAGCCGATATCGTTCACCTGATCTTTGAGTATCCAGCCGTAGCCGCTCCATGCCTCGTCAACGATCCGGTCCGCCCACATCTCCGGCGTCGCCCGTGCCCCGGCGGTCGCATTAAAATCGATCACCTGCGCCTCATCGCGCCCGGCATCGTAGAGGGTCATGCAGCCAAAGCCCGCCACACCGCACATCTGCGGATCGACGACCATCTGCACGAACGCCGTCGCGATTGCCGCATCGAAAGCGTTGCCGCCCCTGTGGAGGACCTTAACGCCCTCTTCCACCGCGTATGGCTGTGGCGCCACGACCATGCCTCGCGTCGGCCTCATCTTGCCACCTCCCGGTGCGCCTGCATCACTCGCGCCTCTCTGTGACGCTCAGATGATACGACCCTATCGATGCGAGGCATCGTAGCATGATCGCAGTGCGCTACCAACAACGCTCCCACACGTGATCGGCGTATGATTGGCTCATGGTACAATGGCGGGCATTGGGAAGCCACGCAGCTTTTGCCAGCGGCCTTCGCACACCGATGAGAAATGCTTCGCGAACGCGACCGAGGGACACCGAGTCATCATGAATACTGTAGCCACCGCTACCGACGAGATTGCAGCTATCGCGGCCCGCGCCGCCATCCCGCCATTGGCGGCGGGAGAAAAGAAAAAGGTCGTCGTGGCGATGAGCGGCGGCGTGGATAGCGCCGTGACCGCCCTCCTGATGCGGGACGCCGGGTATGAGGTCGTCGGCATCACGATGCGCCTCTACAGCGGCGACGAGACGGGCGCGGTCGCGCAGGGGACGGGCTCCTGCTGCGGGTTGGAGGGCGTCGAGGATGCCCGCGCCATCTGCCAGACGCTCCGCGTGCCCTTCTACCCGCTCAATTTCGAGCGGCAATTCGAGCAGCATGTCATCGCGCCCTTCGCCGCCGAATACGCCGCCGGGCGCACGCCGACGCCGTGCCTGAACTGCAACCGGCACCTGAAATTCGCCGCGCTGCTGGGCCGCGCGATCGCGATGGGCGCGGACTACCTCGCCACCGGCCATTACGCGATCATCCGGCGCGATGCGGGCGGCGCCGCCCACCTCCACCGCGCCGTGGACGAGACGAAGGACCAGTCGAGCGTCCTCTACACCTGCACGCAGCAGCAGTTGGCGCGCACCCTCCTGCCGCTCGGCACGCTGACGAAGCGGGAGGTGCGGGCGCTCGCGCGGGCGCACGGCCTGCCCGTCGCGGAGAAGCCGGAGAGCCAGGACATCTGCTTCGTGCCGGACGGCAACTACGCCCGCATCGTCGCGGAGCGGCAGCCGGACGCCTTCACGCCTGGCGAGATCGTCGATACCGGCGGCGCGGTCGTCGGGCGGCACGCGGGCATCGGGCATTACACCGTCGGGCAGCGGCGCGGCCTGCACGTCGCGCAGGGCGCGCGGCGGTACGTCGTCGGCCTGCGGTCCGAGACGAATCAGGTCATCATCGGTGACGCCGGGGACCTCACGGCGCACGCGCTCGTCGCGGACGATGTGCTCTTCGTCGGCGCGGCGCCTGTCGAGCCGCTGACGGTCGAGGCGATGGTCCGCTACCGCAGCACCCCCGCCCCCGCTATCCTGACGCCGCTGCCGGAGCGGACGGTACGGCTCGTCTTCCCCGGCGGCCTCAGCCAGCCCGCCGCATCGCCGGGGCAGGCGGTCGTCTTCTACCGGGGCGATGAAGTACTCGGCGGCGGCACGATCCAGCGCGTCGAGCGGGGCGATGGCACGCCGATGGAGAGCGAGACAGTGACTGGCACGCAAACTGCGTCGCCGATCGCCATCATCGCGATGCGCGACCTTGCGGTCATCGGTGAGTGAAATCGAGGAGGGCATATGTCCCCGTCGGTACTGCTGAGCGTGCTGATCGCCGGGATTTTCGGCCTGCTCGCGCACGCGGTGGTCGGCCGCTACCTCTGGCAGTTGCCGGTCTATCTAATCGCGGCAATGGTCGGCGTCTTCGCTGGGGAAGTGCTCGCGGCGCTGACGGGCGGCGGTTGGCTCCGCTACGGGAACCTCCCGGTTGGCTCCGCGATCATCGGCGGCATGGGTGGGATCATCCTCGCCTGGCTGATGACCTTCCGCGCCATGACGCGCGACGACAACGAGGACGAACGAGGCGGCAATCGCTCGCGACTGGGTGCGGGCACACGTTAAGGAGCGGTCGATGAAGAAAGCGTTGCCATTTTTGCTCGCGGGTGGGTTGCTCGTCATCCTGCATCATCGTTGGCGTGTTGCTCTATCACTGGGATGGCCTCCAGCAACTGCGCGATCTCGCCGTCGTCTTCCTCGCGGCGCTCTTCGTCGTCACCGTGCTCCTGCTCGCGGCGATGGTCGGCATCTTCCTCTTCCTCTCGCTCCTGATGAAGGAAAAACTGATCCCCGTCCTCGAAGAACTGAACCGGACGGCGGGCGAACTGACGCAGACGGCGCAGCGCGTCAAGGGCACCACCGAGTTCGTCTCCGAGCAGGTCGCCACGCCGATCATCGGGCTCGCCAAGAACCTCGCGCGGATGCGGGCGATGGCGAAGGCCGCGACCGGCCGCGACAGCGAGAATGGATCGGCCCCGTAGTTCCGGGAGGCAGCGATGGATAGTACCGATCAGCCGGGCGGCGTGCCGCTCTCGCTCGGTCACAGCACATTCATCCCCAATGAGGACGCGCCGCGCAGCCGCTTCCGGCTCGGCTTCGTGCTCGGCCTGCTCGTCGGCGTGCTCGCCACCCTCCTCCTCGTGCCCAAGACGGGCGAGGAGACGCGCGAGCAGGTGAAAGAGATCACGACGGTTCTCCGCGAACGCGCCATCGGCATGATGACCGGCGAGCGCCCCTATGAGCCGAATGCGGACGACCCGGAAACTGCTGGCCTCTGACCCCTCGTACATACGCCTATCTGCCACGAGGCGGGTGCGGGAATAACACGCAGGGAGCCTGCTCCCACCAGAAAATGGCTCCCCTTCCCCGATGGGGAAGGGGCCGGGGGTCCAAGGCGAATACCGGAGCCTTGGCGGTCCGTCAATCATTATTTGCTCAGGCGTCCACCTCGCCCGTGCGCGAGGTCGGCGGGCAGGGGCGCGGGGCGCTCGCAGGTGCTGGCGACTTCGATGTGCTTCCCCTCCCGCGAGGCGTCGTGGAAGGCGTGCATGAGGTCGAGGACATGGTACGCCAGCGCGCCACTCGCGCGGTGCGGGCGACCGGAGCGGATGGCGGCCGCCATATCGGCGACGCCGAGACCGCGACTGTTTTCCGTGTGCCCGTGCGTCAGCGGCACGTCCTCCCATTCCCGCGTGCCCGCCCGGTTGAGGCGCACGGGCCCGCCGAATGTGTTCGGGTCCGGCACGCTGAGCGTCCCCTCGGTGCCGTAGATTTCGATGCGCGGCACGTTGCTGCCCCAGACATCGAATGAGGTGATGATCGTACCGACCGCGCCGCTCGCGAAGTCCATCACGCCCGCGACATGCGTCGGCGTGTTGACTTCGATGATCGTGCCGCGCTTCGGCTCGCTGGTGATCGTCCGCTGCGACGTCGTGATGTGCGCGGAGCCCGTCACGCGGCGCACGGGGCCGATGAGGGTAATCAGCGCCGTGAGGTAGTACGGCCCCATGTCGAACATCGGCCCCGCGCCGACCTGATAGTAGAAATCGGGGTCCGGGTGCCACCCTTCCGGGCCGTGGTTCATCATGAAGGCGACGGCGGCGACGGGCGTGCCGATCACTCCGTCGTCGATCAATTTGCGACAGGTCTGGATGCCGCCACCGAGGAAGGTGTCCGGCGCGCAGCCGACGCGCAGGCCCTTCGCCGCAGCAAGAGCCAGCATTCGCTGGCCGTCCGCGCGGCTGATCGCCAGCGGCTTCTCGTTGTAGACGGACTTGCCCGCCTCCAGCGCGGCCAGCCCAATCTCCGCGTGGGCGTTCGGGATCGTCAGATTGAGGACGATCTCGATCGCCGGGTCGGCGAGTAGGTCCGCCACCGTGCACGCCTTCGGCACACCGTACTCCGCCGCCCGCGCCTGTGCCCGCTCAACAAAGAGATCCGCGCACGCGACAATGTCGAACGCCTTCAGCCATTGCGCGTTCTTCAGATAGATTCCGCTGATCGTCCCGCACCCAACCACGCCCACTCGTACCGGCTCTGCCACACACGCCTCCTATAGTAGCCAGTAGGCAGTAGACAGTAAGCAGCGAATACGGTCCCGTTCTGACTACTGACTACTGACTACTGCCTACTGCCTACTGCTTCCCACCTACTTGCTCGCCCATAGCATCCCGCGCTCGACGATGATGCGCGCCTCGGGGACGTTAAAATCCTTCGCCACATGTCCCAGCGAACTGTAGAAGACGCGGCCCGCGCCCCAGCGACGCTTCCAGACGACGGGCATCACCGTCCCGGCGATCCACGGCAGGGGGTCGCCGCCGAAGGTCGTCGTGGCGAGGACCTCATTGGCGGGATCGACGTGCAGGTAGTATTGCTCGGAGTGCATGGCGAAATCATCGAGTCCCGCCGTGATCGGGTCGCCGTGATGCGCGATCTGCACGGTGTAGTCGATGATATTCCCCGGATGCGCCACCCACTGCCCGCCGACCATGAACTGGTACTCGACGCTGTCGCGGAAAGAGTCCGCCATCCCGCCATGCCAGCCGGCGATGCCGACGCCGCTCTCCACCGCGCCGAGCAGCCCCGCCAATTGCTCCCGCGTGATCGCGCTCTGCGTCCAGACCGGCACGATGAGATCGAGGGAGCGCATGAGCGACGCATCGGCGTAGGCCTCCAACGTGTCGGTGATCGTTACCTCATAGCCGTGCTCGCGCAGGTACGGGGCGAACAACCGGACGCACTGCTCGGGCTCGTGCCCCGGCCAGCCTCCCCAAGTCATCAGCGCGCGTTTCATCAAGTGCTCTCCTTCGGCCGCACGGGGGCGCCGGGCCGGATGTGCGTTGCGGCACGCTCCCCCCATGCATCGCGGGCGCGCAGGCAGAGACCCATCACCCCCGCCGCGATGAGCAAAACGACCGGATACCCGACGAGAATGGCGATGCCGCGAGCGCCGCCCTCCGGGAACGGCCCGTGCTTGAGGATCAGCCCGAACGGGAACCAGCCCGTCGCGCTGAGAATCGCCGGCTGCCAGGCGTGCGGCTGCTGCAGCCAGATACGGAACCAGATGAGGATGCCCCAATAGACGACCCCACCGACGATTGCCCAGACCATGATCGAGACGAAGGTGATGCCGAGAAACCAGAAGGCGCGCGTGACCGGTTCCTCATCGGCGACGAGGACTTTGTAGGTCTGCACACCGGTGATGCCGTAATAGAGCGCGTAGATCACGATGGCGAAGAGAACCGCCGTGCCCGCCTGGAGGAAATCCATCGCACCCCTCGCTTTCCGTCGCATGATCCCGCGCAAGGATAGCACGCACCCGTATCCGCCGCATGGGTCGCCGCCGTCACGCCGGGTGGCCGAGCGCCCGCCGCACCTCGTCTTCGCTGTAGCCGGGGACTCGCTCGCCGTGGATAAGCCGCTGTTGAACATCGTTCCATTGAAAGCGGATCGAGCGGTAATCTGAAAGCGCCGCAATCCAATCGAGGCACAGCGCGACGCGGATATCAAGGAGTTGAATTGGCGTGAGTGGAAGAGTGAGGATGCCGTGATGCGATTGCCCTTGGCGTACATATTGGTCGTGCAAGTAGGCAAAGTGGCGTTTGTTATGCGTAATCAGCAACAAATTATGCTGCGCCGCATACGCGAGTTGGGCTTCATCGCTCGCTTCAAGCAACCCGACTTCTCCGGCGGTGACACCACTAAATCCACGCCAATGCAACCGGATAACGAGTCGTTTGCTGACACATTCATCTAAATAGACGGAGGGACGCGGCATCAGTCTTCGTCGTCTTCATTTTCCGCGATATAGCGGTCGATTTCCGCTCGATTCGCCTCATAGAAGGCGAGCGCTTCCTCAATATCCGCACGGGAAAGGATCGGATACGATTCGTTCACCTCGACGAGGTCGGATGAGAAGCGGGCAGTCTGCACGATCACACGCACGGGGATGCGCGTCCCGGCGATAATTGGCTCACCACCGAGGATGTCCGACCGCCGCGTAATGTGTGTGAAGGTCGTAGGATGCGTTACCACGGTGATCCATCCTCTCGATGAAGCAGATCTCCATCTACGTCGTTCCGTGCAATGTATCGGTCTATCTCGGCCCGGTGACTCCGTAATAGCGCGGAGATTCCGCAATCGGCTCAGCTCAAACGATGCCGAGATTTCCCACGATGCGTGACCATTGCGATATCACCTCCGTGTCGTCCCCGCCGACGGGACATGGACAGTGTACCATTCGATAGTTATGAGGCGCAGCGCACTGCCTCGGCGAGTGCGAAGAACGCTTCGCGGCGGACGGCGGTGAGGGCGCTGTTCAGGCCAGAGGTACTTGGCACAACGAAGAGGCGGCACTCAGCAATCGTGCCCTCTTGCGGCCCGAAGTGGACGGGGCCGCGCGTGCCTGTCAGATTCTGGAAGACGCGCGCCCCGTTGCAGCAGAGCCAGCGGGGCCGATAGCGCTCGATCTTCTCGATGATCCCCTCCCGGCCCGCGCGATAGGCCTCGTCCGGCACATCATCGGCGCGGCGGGACGGGCGCGCGTGCAGATCGGTCAGGCCGATACCGAACGAGGGAAGGAGCCCGTCCTCCTCCGGCGAGAGCAGCCGGGGTGTCAGGCCGGACGCGAACAAGAGCGGGTAGAAGCGGTTGCCGGGGTGCGCGTAGTAATGGCCCGTCTGCGCCGCGCGGATGCTCGGGTTCGAGCCGCAGATAACCAGGCGCAGTCCCGGCGCGAGGATATCGGGCAATCCGGGCAGGTCGGGGAGCGGCGCACGGTCGGTCATGCCGCAATGGTAGCACCGCTCGCGCAACCCGGAGGCTTGACGACACGTAGAGTAAGGCGTAACATGATGACGCGCCGATGAGTTACAAGTTACAATCGCGCGGCGCGGGGTACACAAAAGGAGTAGCGGCAATGCAGAACCACGAATACGGCACACGGTCCGAGCGACCCGGCCCCGATTTCGGCCCCCGCTGGGCCGAGGGCGGCCCGCAGATCCCGTGGCCGGAGATGAAGCGACGGATGCGCGAGGCATTCCGCGAGGGGTTCCGCCCCGGCGACCCCGAATGGAAGCGCTTCTTCAAGCAGTTCTTCGATGGCGAGGGGGCGAACGGCGGTGGCGGTGACGCCCGTCGCTCGAATGTCCTCAGCCTGCGGGTGGACGACCGGACGCTCGCCGCGATTGACAGCCTTGTCGAGGCGGGCCTGTTCGCCACCCGTGCGGAGAGCGCGACGTGGCTCCTACAGGCAGGCGTCGCCTCGAACACCGAACTGTTCGACCGCATTAACAACACCGTCTCGGAGATCCGCCGCCTGCGCGAGGAGTTGCAGCGGCAGATGAACGCCGCCACCGGCGCTCCGCAGGATGGTGAGTCTCATGCCGAGTCGCAGAGCGGCGAACAGCAGGAACACCACGATCAGAACCAGGAGACGCACCACTTCTAAATGACACCGACTGAGCGGGAGCGTTGAACCGCCGAGACGCCAAGGGCGCCCAAAGGGAAAGGGAGAAGGTCAATCTGATTCTTCTCTTCCCTCTTGACGTTCTTGGCGTCTCGGCGGTTCAATCGGCTCCTCAATGCATACGGATGCCGCCATCGACGACGAGGGTTTGGCCGGTGATGAAGGCGGAGTCATCGGAGGCGAGGAAGAGGGCGACGCGCGCGATGTCATCCACGACCCCGGTGCGTTGCAGGGCGGCGAGCGGGGCGAATCGGGCACGGACATACTCCGGCAGCGGGCCGCGCTTGGAATGGACGAAGCCGGGGACGATCACATTGACACGGACGCCGAATGGCCCGAGTTCCATCGCCAGCCGCTGGCTGGTGCGCCAGAGCGCCGCCTTCGCGCCCGCGTAGGGCGTGCCGACGAAGTAGCCGGGGTCGGGGTCCTTCGCCACACCGGAGGCGAGGTTGATGATTACACCGGCCTGCCGCGCCACCATCTGCCGCGCTGCCGCCTGGGCGAGGAAGAACGGTCCCTTGTAGTCCGTTGCCACCACCGCATCAAATGTCTCCTCGGTGACGTGGAATAGGGGGGTCGTGTCGAACATGCCCGCGTTGTTGACGAGGATATCGAGCCGCCCGAACCGCGCAACGGTCTCATCGACGAGCCGTTGCCCCTCCGCGACGACGCTGACGTCCGCAGGCAGGGTCTCCGCGCGACGGCCGAGGGCACGAATCTCCGTGGCGGTCTGCTCCGCGCCCTCCCGCGAGGTGCGGTAATTGACCGCGACATCCGCGCCCTCCCGCGCGAACGCAATCGCGATCGCGCGCCCGATCCCGCGCCCGGCGCCCGTCACCAATGCGACGCGACCCGCCAGTTTGCCCGCCCCTTGCTCGTCCATGCGCACCCCTTTCGGCCGCTTGCCTCTTTGCATCTCTCCGGGTAGGATACCGCCATACAGGGTTATTGAGCGGTTTTGCGCGTGCGTCCCCGTACCATTTTGGGTGTTCGGGACGTTCTCATTGGCAAGTGCGGGATCGCCGCGCGACAGCGTCAAGTCCGGGAGGATGAGGGTGCGACTTCGGACATTTGTTGGCACGCTTTTGCTGCTTCCGTTACTCCTCCTCTCGTTCGGCCCGGCTCTCTTTTCTTCGAACGACACCAGCGCGGCGGTCGATCCGCCCGCGTCGTGCAGCACGCAGACACAGAAGTGCGTCAAGGGATTACTCTTCGCCTATTGGCTCGATAACGGCGGTGTCGATCGCTACGGCTACCCGATCACCGACGAATTCGACGAGCGGAATGCGGACGGCACGGCGCACCGCGTCCAGTATTTCGAGCGCGGCCGGCTGGAGTACCATCAGGAGTACATCAACACCCCGTCCGTCGTGCTGCCGGGGCTGATCGGACGGGAGCAGTTCATCGCCCGCTACCCGACCGGCCGCCCCGCCACTCCCAGCGGCGACCAATGCTTCGCGGAGACGAACCGCTGCATCACCGGCGGATTCAAGAATTACTGGCAGCAGAACGGTGGCCTGAGCCAGTTCGGCTTCCCGATCTCGGATGAGTTCGATGAAGCGAGCGGCACGCAAGGCGCGCGCGTCCAGTACTTCGAGCGGGCTCGATTCGAATACCACGCGGAGGCAGCCGGGACGAAGGGCGAGGTGACGCTCGGCCTGCTCGGTAGCGAGGCGTTCGCGGCGAAATATCCGAACGGCCAGCCGCCTGCGGCGACCGGCTTTGCCCTCAATCTCTGGGCGAACACGAAGGCGGGCATGCCGTATCCGCCCCCGGTGGCGAACCTCGCGGCCCGCGTCTACGTGCCGGATGAACTGGCGGGGAATATCACCGTCATCGACCCCTCGACCTTCCAGGTTATCGACCAATATCCGTCGGGGAAGACGTCGCACCATGTCAGCCCGTCACCGGACTTCGCGCATCTCTACGTCGAGAATATGGGCTCGAGTACCCTCTCGGAAATCGATACGCAGTCGGGCAAGCTGACCCGCAACATCGGCGCGGCCGTCCCCTACAACCTCTATTTCACGACGGACGGCACGAAGGGCGTCGTCGCGGCGGAGCCGAACAACTCGCTCGATTTCTACGATCCGCACTCGTGGGGACTGATCCAGCGCCTACGCCTCCCCTGCTCCGGCGTCGATCACATGGATATGTCCGCCGATGGCCGCTACCTGCTCGTCGGCTGCGAGTTCGACGGTCAGGTTTTCAAAGTAGACACCGTCGGGATGCGCATCATCAGTTCAGTCCGCGTCGGTGGGCAGCCGATTGATGTCAAAGTGTCGCCGGACGGCGCGCTTTTCTACGTGGCGAACCAGTCGCGCAACGGCGTCTCGGTGATCGACCCGATCGCGATGCGCGAACTCGCCTTCATCCCGACCGCTGCAGGCGCGCACGGCATGGTCGTCAGCCGGGACACCAATTATCTTTACGTCTCCAACCGCGTCGCCGGGACGATCTCGGTGATCGACTTCGCGACGCAGAATATCGTCAACACCTGGAACATCGGCGGCAGCCCGGACATGCTGCAAGTCTCGCCGGACGGCTCGCAACTCTGGGCCTCGGGCCGCTTCAATGGCGACGTCTACGTCGTGGACACCCACAATGGCACGCTGATGCAGCGCATCCACACCGGCATTGCCCCCCACGGCCTCACCTACTTCCCGCAGCCCGGCGTCCTCAGCATCGGTCACAACGGCGTCTACCGCTGACGGAATAACGAGTAGCGAATAACGAGTAGCGAGTGGTAGGGGTGCACAGCCGTGCGCCCCTGGGGTTTCCATTGCCATCGTTTGTGGCAAGATTTCTCGTCCTTCAACGGGGAGGGCGGTTCGCGAACCGCCCGTACGAATGCGTCATCCATCGAGACGCCTTAAGTCCGCGCCGTTGCCTGCCCGGAAAGGATTTCGGCCAGGAGGCGGAAGTCGATGTTGCCGCCGGAGACGACGCAGACGATTTTGCCGCCGCCCGCTTTGCCGGAGAGGGCGACGGCGACCGGGCAGGCGCCCGCGCCCTCCGCGATCACGCGGTTGCGCTCGGCGAGCAGGCGGACGGCGCCCTTCATTTCATCCTCCGTGGCGGTGAAGGCACCGTCGAGCAGGGCGGAGGCGCGCGCCCACATCTCCGGGAAGACGACTTTGCCCGCGATGCCGTCCGCGAACGACGGGGTGTAGGCAATCTCCACCGGCGTGCCCGCGCCGAAGGCCGGCGAGAGCGGGGCCGCGTTCGCCGCCTCGGTCGCGTAGATCTTCGTCTCGGGGCGCAGTGCGCGGAGCGCGGTGGCGATGCCGCACGCCAGCCCGCCGCCCCCGAAGGGGATCAGCACGGTATCGACATCGGGCACGTCTTCGAGGATTTCTAAACCGATCGTGCCATTGCCCGCCATCACACGGTCATCGTCGAAGGCATGGATGAAGGTCGCGTCGATGCCGGGGTAGGAACGCGTCGAGAAGGTCTGCCACCAGGTATCGAAGGGGACGGGGATCACCGTGCCGCCCATCCGCTTGACCGCGGCGATCTTGGTCTCCGGCGCGGTATCCGGCACGACAACCCAGCAGGGGATGCCAAGGCGTTGCGCCCCGAAGGCGACGCCCTGCGCCATATTCCCCGCGCTGGCGGTCAGCACCCCGCGCGCCAGTTCCTCCCTCGGCAGGGCGCGCATCGTGTTGTGCGCGCCGCGCAGTTTGAAGGAGCCAATCGGTTGCAAGTTCTCCAATTTGAGGTAAATCTCAGCGGGTGCGTCCGGCAGCCGCAGCCGCACGAGCGGCGTCCGCACCGCGACCTCCGCCACAATCGGCCGCGCCGCCCAGATATCCGCGATCGTCACCATCGCCCGCTCCCTCCCACACGTTTTTGTTGAACCGCCAAGACACCAAGGATACCAAGAAAGGGGTGAACGTTTTATCTCTTTTGCATTTCTTCGCGCCTTGGCGGCTCATGTGTCAGAGGCTCGGTACGCAATTGTCGAGGCGACGGTGCGCTCGGCGGATGTCTCGGTTTGCGTGGGTTCGTCGGGCGCATCGTGTACCTCCATTTCCAGCGGCACACGCCCGGTGCGGACATCCCAAAGGTAGGCAATGATGACGCGGAGCGCGGCGGCGAGCGGTAAGGAGAGGAGCGCGCCCGCGAAGCCGAGCAGTTTGCCGCCGACGATCAGCGCCAGGAAGATGGCGAGCGGCGGCAGGGAGAGCGTCTCGCCGTAGATGCGCGGCACGAGTATGTTGTTCTCCACCCAGACGTAGACAACCATCGCCGCCGCGATAATCACGCCCGCCTGCACGGAGACGGTGAGGGCCGCCGCCGCCAGCGGCGCGACGATCACGAAGACGCCGATGACCGGGATGATGTCGCCCACCCCGGCGACCAGCGCCAGCGGGAGCGGGTTCGGCACGCGCAGCACGATCAGCAGGACGAGCGCGAAGCCCGTGATAATCGCGCTCGTCAGTACTTGCCCCCGGATATAGCCGCCGACGACCTCCTGCATCGTCGCCAGCATGTAGCGCGCGTGGTGGTGGTACTTGCGCGGCAGTCGCTCATAGAGAATCTGGTCGATCCGCCGGGCGTCGAGGATCAGGTAGGTCGTGATGATGACCACGGTCAGCGCGGCGATGAGGAAACTGAGCGCCGCCGTGCTGGCGCCGAGGACATGCCCGGCCAGGTTGCTCGGCACTTTTAGTTGATCGAGCTGGGCGTTGAACTGGTTGCCGAGACCGTGTTGCTGCAAGATCGCGCGCAGACGATCGGCCGTATTCGGCAGGTTCGTGAGGAGGTCCGTGATCTGTGTGAAGAGCGCGGGGACGACCAGGAAGGAGACGAGCGCGACCATCGATGCGATCAGCAGCATGACGGTCAGGACGGCGATGCCGCGTGGCAGGCCGGAGCGCTCGATGCGCTCCACGATCGGTTCGAGCGCCGCCAGGAAGATACCGCTGACAAGCAGCAGCAAAACCACGTCGAAGAGCTTGACCCAGATCACGATGACCGCGAGCACGATGAGCGCGAAATAGATGAGCGTCCGGAGCCGGAGATGGACCGTGACCACGCTGTTCCTCCTTCGCGATACGGGCCTATTGTATCGCACGAGCGAACCCGTCGAGAGAATCCCACCTGTTTTTTGCCCACGGTCACCACGGCATCGCGCCGTCGTTCGCAATCTCCACGATGGCGAACCGACGGTCATGGCCGCCAAGACGAGACAGTGGACAGGGGAACAAGTGTCTCAAATTTTACATCGAATGAATACTCGATTGTCGCGAACCGCCGCTTCACATAACATTGTGCCCGAGTCGTACGTTCAGAGAAGTGGGTCCGGTCGTCGTGAGCATCTTGTGAGGATACCCTTGATTCATACGCGCGAGCGAATTGTTGCCGCCCGATTGCACCGCTTCGCTTTGTCACATACCGGTTGCCCTTGTGCATCGCTGCTGATTGCGGGCGTGATGCTTTGCCTTGCGCTGGCCTCCCCCGTGACGGCGGCGATACCGGCTCCGACCGTCGCGCCCGTGCAAGCCGCCCCGGCCGGACGGATTGCGACGCCCGTGCTCGTCTCCACGCCGGAGGTCGTCAAGGCTGTCGCCTCGCCCACGAAGGCATCGTCCCCAACGCCGACACCGACGGCCACGCCGCATCCCGCCAGTCCGACACCATCGCCCTCCGCAACGCCCTCCGCGACGCCGCGATCCACCGTGACGACATCGACGCAGGCGTCAGCCTCGCCCACGCCAACAGCGACCGCGACATTGGCTGCCACGACAGCGAAACCTTCGGGGACCCCGACCGCGACACCCGTCGCGACGGCGACGCCCACCGCCTCCGCTCAACCGAATACGCAGGCGGTGGCGCTCGTCACGCCGACCAATGTCCCGACGACGGCGCCGCCGCCCTCGGTGCCGACGCTCGACCTCTCCGGCCTGAAAATCCTCGACGATCCCGGCATCGGCGGCAACGCGCTGGTCGCTCGGACAGCATTGCGCCACTTCGGCGAATTCTACCGACCGGACGGCGTGCCGTGGGTCGGGTGGTGCGAGATGTTCGCCGGGGACGTGCTGACGGAGGCGGGCATCGCGCATGCGCGCTACGCGAGCGCCATCCTCGATGCGATCGATGGCCCGCTCTATCGCGGGGCGGCGCCGGCGGGGAGCCTCATTTTCTTCGACCAGCGCTCCAGCCCGTACGGGCACGTCGGTATCTCGCTCGGCGACGGCACGATGCTCTCCGCGCTCGGCGGCGGCGTGGTGCGCACGTCGTATCAGGACTGGCTCTCCTACCTCGGCTGGCGGCCCTATGGCACACCCGCCCCGACCGACGCGTCGTTCACCCTGCGCGCCTATGAAACCGCCGCGATCCCCGACGATCCCTCGCTCGCCTGGGGGTCAATCGGCCTGCGCGAACATGCCGCGCAAGTCGCGCGCGATTTGCCCACCCGCCTCGCCCCGCTGCTCGGAGGCGACTGGGATGCGCCGCCGCCCTACCGCTCGACCCGGCAAGCGATGAAGTAGCGGCGCGATCTCATCGCTGCCCAGCCCAATCCGCGCCCGCCGCCACCGAGAAACCCGCACCACGCGCAGTTGTGGCCTTCTCGGGCATTGACATGCGGAAGCAATGCCACTAGTCTATAGGTGTGTATGCACGTATCTGGGTATTCGTGGGGGTGTTGGCATGATGAACGAGAGCGAATTGGCGATGGCGCCTTCCTGCATGTGCGCCAGTGTGCGGCGGGCGAGCCGCGCGCTCACGAACCTCTACGATGACATCCTCGCGCCGAGCGGCCTGCGCGTGATGCAATTCTCCCTGCTCGTCCGCCTCATTGATGTCGATGAGGCGGCACTGACGCATCTCGCGGAGGTCCAGGCAATCGACCGGACGACGCTGACGCGCACCCTCGCCCCGCTCGAACGCGACGGCTTGGTGACGGTCACCGCAGGCGCGGATCGGCGCACGCGCATTGTGCGGATCACGGATGCGGGGCGGGCGGCGATGAAGCGCGCATTCCCATATTGGCGGGAGGCGCAACGGCAGATTATCACCGGGTTGGGCGGCGAGCGATTCGGCGCGCTGCTCGGGGAGATGGAGGCACTGAGCGACCTTGCGCGATGAAGCCGCTGTTTTCGCCTGATACGTGTATACGCACGCTTACGGGCATCGCACGACGAATGAGGAGGCACGAATGGATGTACAGGACTTCCTTCAGCGGCAGTTTTCCGAGGTGCGGCGGCTCTCCGGCGCACCGCTGCAAGAGATCACCGATGACCATGTGAACTGGGTGCCGCCCGGCACCGCGAACGTGATCAGTGCGACCTTGCTGCACCAGGCGGGCACCGAGGACGCGATCGTGCAGCAGCGATTACGGGGCGAGCCGCGCATCTGGGAGCGCGATGGCTGGGCGGAGAAGACCGGCATCGCGATCATGCCCGGCAGTCGCGGTGGTTGGGAGGAATTGAAGGGGCAGACGGTCGCCCTCGCGCCGATCCAGGCGTATGCCGCCGCCGTCCACGCCGCGACGGATGCCTACCTCGCGTCGCTGACCGATCAAGAGCTGCGCCGGGAGATGCCGTGGCCGTTCGGTGGCACGCGCACCGTGGCGGATTTCCTCGCGCTCATCGTCGTCCACACCGTCTTTCATGCCGGCGAAGTCTCCGCGCTCAAAGGCGTGCAAGGCGCGCAGGGCATCACCTTCTGAAGCAGTGGGCAGCGGGCAGTGGGCAGGAGAGAATTCGCCGCCCTTCCCGCATCTGCTGCCCACCGCCCACATTGCGAAGGGGCACATCCGATGATTGGGCGCATCCCGTATAAATGGCTCGTCGCCGCCGTCTACGTCCTTGGCATCTTCATGAATCTCCTGGACCTGACGATCACGAATGTCGCACTACCGGTGATGGCACGCGCTTTCGGGGTTTCCGCGCCCGGCATCGCGTGGGTGGCAACGAGCTATCTGCTCAGTGTTGCGGTCTGCATCCCGGTGAGCGGCTGGGCCGGCGACCGGTTCGGGACGAAGCGGACATTCGTCTTCGCCCTCTCCGTCTTCACGCTCGGCTCGCTTTTCTGCGGCGTCGTGAACAGCCTCGGCCTGTTGATCGCCTGCCGCGTGGTGCAGGGGATCGGGGGCGGGCTGCTGACGCCGGTTGGCGCGGCGATGGTCTTCCGAGCGTTCCCGCTCGCGGAGCGGGCGCGCGTCTCCGCCCTGATCACCATCCCGGCGGTCGTCGCACCCGCGCTCGGCCCGGTCGTCGGCGGCGCGCTCGTCCAGTATTGGACGTGGCATGTGATCTTTCTCATCAACGTACCCATCGGCGTGATCGGTCTGATCGTGGCGATCGTCGGGCTCAAGGAATATCGCGTCGCGGGGACGGCGGCGCTCGACGTGCCGGGATTCGTCCTGGCGGCCGGTGGCCTGGCGTGCCTCGTCTACGCGCTCGGCGCGGTCGGCCCACGGGGCATCGGTGACGGGCGCGTGCTGCTTTTCGGCCTGACGGGTATCGCCGCGCTCGCCGCCTTCGTCCTCGTCGAACGGCGTGTACCCTCCCCGATGATCGATCTCGGCTTGTATCGCGACCGTCTGTTCACCGCCGGGAACCTCACGCTCTTCCTCGTCAATGGCGCGTTCTTCGGCACCGGATTCCTCCTGCCGCAGTTCCTGCAGACGGCGCGCGGCCTCTCGCCGCTGACCTCCGGCCTGACGACGTTCCCCACGGCGATCGGCATCATGATCGTCGCGCCGCTGATCGGGCGGCTCTACCCGGTCATCGGGCCGCGCCGCCTGGTGATGGCCGGTGCGCTCATCGCGGCGGTCGCCGCGTTCGGGTTGCGCTTCGTCGACCTCGACACGGATCTCTGGCAGGTGCGGCTGCAGATGCTGCCGCTCGGCATCGCCTTCGGGCTTGTCTTCATCCCATTGCAGACGAGCAGTTTCGCCCGTATCAGCCTCGCGGAGACGGGGAGGGCGACCGCCGCCTACAATACGGTCCGGCAGGTGGCGACGAGTTTCGGCTTCGCGCTGCTCGCAACGGTCCTTGCCAGCCGATTGACGGCGCACGGTGCGGCGCTCGGCAACCCCGCGACGCGCGGCGGGGCGGTCGCGGCCTTCCATGACACGCTGCTCGTGCCCGCCCTGCTCAGCGGGCTGGCATTTGTCGCCGCGACGCTGCTGATTCGCGATCATTTGGCGGCGGAGACGATGCGCCGCGCCCCCGCGATACCGGACGGCACGCGTGTGGCTGTCCCACTGCCCGTGCTCGTGGAATAATAGAGGCGGAGAGGCGCGGACCCGTTCGCTTCCTGCTGTCGTCGAAAGGAAAGAGAGACCATGGCAAGCCTCGACATGCCAAGCGGGCTGCGCGTCGTCACCTTTAATATTCTGCCCCTCGCCTATGGCCTCGTGAAACGCTGGGCCGAGGAAAATGGGCACACGATCATCCTCGTCGTCACGACGCCGGGGCCGTCCACTCGCCGGACGCCAAGCTATACCGGGGTGGTGGGGATGGCACCGCCGGGCGTGGATGTGCTGGTCACCACGCGGCTGCGGCGGGTCGCGCTGCCGCTCATCCGGGAACTGCGCCCCGACCTGATCGTCTCGTTCACATTCCCATACCGCATCCCACCGGAACTGACGGCAATCCCTCGCTACGGCGCGGTGAACCTGCACCCGACCGTGCTGCCGTCGTATCGCGGGCCGAACGTAGCCCGCCCGATCTACGAGGGCGCGCCCGCGATCGGCGCGACGCTCCACTGGACGGAGGAGGAGTACGACAACGGTCGCATCCTCAGCCAACACGCCGCGCCGCTGCCGGAGGACGTAACTGGGGAGATGATCGGCACGCTCTGGGCGCCGCTGATGATGCGCACACTCGCCGAGGGCGTGATGCGGGCGGTCGCGGGCGACCCCGGCACACCGCAGGATCACGCACGCGCCACCTACGCAGCGCCGTTCACCGAGGCGGAACGATGGCTCGATTGGGCGGAGGCGAAGTACACACTCCAACGAAAGGCGGTCGCGCTCAATCTCCTCGGCCCGCCGGGGGCAAAGGCGCGGATTGCCGGGGAACCATACCGCCTGCGGCACGTCGAGGCGCTCCCCGATGTACGCACCGCATCGCCCGGCGTCGTGCTCGACCACATCGAGGGCGGCTTTGTTGTCGCTGTCGTGGATGGAGCGGTGCGCGTGACCGCCGCCCCGATCGCGGAGACGGACGAATCGCATGTGAGGTGAAGCACACGGCACCGCGATCCGCTGCCCGCGACCAAAAGATTGACTTTCTCTGCGGCGTCTGCTACGGTGCGTGGCGTGATGAGAAAGATGGTTCGTCCCGACTGGTTTTATGCGTTTATCTTTACCCCGCCGGTGTTGTCGGCCGGGGTGGTGGCGCTGACCTAGCGGACCTGCTCCGAACCAGACGACGGCACCGGCGGACACAGCGGCACACATGGCCCGCTGTTTTTTTGTGCGCCGAGGGCCGGCGGAATGTGGCGAGGATCGAGGGGCGAACCGAATGGTGACGTGTGCGGTACCGGGTAGCGTGCAAGGAGATGGAAAGATGATCGTGCAAATGCGGACGGGGACGGACAAGCAGAATCTCGAGGATGTGCTCGCCGCCATCACGGCGGCGGGGCACGGGCACCGGGTGATCGAGGGGACGGAGCGGAATGTGATCGGCGTGCTTGGCGGCGCGCCCTCGCAGGACCTCGTCGACCATGTGCAGGCCCTGCCGGGGGTCGAGATGGTGATTCGCATCTCGAAGCCCTACAAGCTCGCCTCGCGCGAGTTCCATCCGCAGCGCACCATCGTCCGCATCGGCGGTGTGGAAATCGGCGGCGAAATGCCCGTGCTGATCGCCGGGCCGTGCGTCGTCGAGGGGCGCGAGTCGCTCCTCCTCACGGCGCGGGCCGCCAAAGCGGCGGGCGCGGTGATGCTGCGCGGCGGCGCGTACAAGCCGCGCACCTCGCCTTATTCCTTCCAGGGTCTCGGCGTCGAGGGGTTGGAACTGCTCGCCCTTGCCCGCGAGGAGACGGGGCTGCCCGTCGTCACCGAGGTGATGGAGCCGGATCAGGTGGACGTCGTCGCCGAGTATGCGGACATGCTCCAGATCGGCTCGCGCAATATGTCCAACTTCCCGCTGCTGCGCAAGGCGGGGCGCTCGGGGCGGGCGGTGCTCCTCAAACGCGGCTTCTCCGCGACGATCGAGGAGTGGTTGATGAGCGCGGAATACGTGCTGGCGGAGGGGAATGAGGAGGTCGTGCTCTGCGAGCGGGGCATTCGCGGCTTCGATCCGATCGTCCGCTTCACGCTCGACCTGACGGCCGTACCGCTGCTGAAGGACCTCACGCACCTGCCGGTGATCGTCGATCCGTCGCACGGCACCGGCCGCCGCGCGCTCGTCGCCCCGATGTCGCTCGCCGCCATCGCCGCCGGTGCGGACGGCTTGATCGTCGAGATCCACCACGACCCGGCGCAGGCGCTCTGTGACGGCCCGCAGGCGATCCTGCCCGAGGTGCTCCGCCAGATCGCGGACAGCATCGGCCCCGTCCACGCCGCCATTCGCATGCCGGTATTGGCGTAGCGGAGGGGGACCTCACCCCTAACCCCTCTCCTTTGCTGACAAACAAAGGAGAGGGGAGAAATACGATCGGCGAAGACGTCAGATTTTCTTGTTATTGGCGACGTCCCAACCGGCAGTTACCGGGGCGCCGGGCGAGCCCTCTGCATTCTGTACCCGGTACGAGACCTCGATTTTGGCAAAAACGAGGCTGAACTCATCGACCGGCGCTCCCCGATGTGCCGTTGCGCGCCGCGTTGACCTCCGGGCTTGGTTCCTCCGTGCCGCCCACGGACTCTGTACGGCTACGCGTATTGGCGCCGGTCTGGTAGGACGACACGAGGCAATCGCTCATCGTCCAGGTGAGATAATCTGCTTGCTGTTTGCCGGCCTTGCGCGCGGTCAGGACGGCCTTTTGAAGTGCTCTCCGGTGGCGGCGGCGAGGAAGATCTTCGGTGAGGCTTTGTTGAAGTGCATCACGAAATGGAAGTCCTGCATGGCGACTTTGCCAGCGCCGGCGCCCGCCGTGGGCCGCGCTCGCGCTGTTCGCCACTCCCCAACTGAAGGACTCGATGTCGATCTCGCCCTTATGCTTGTCGCTTGTGCTTTCGCCCTCGACGCCGTCGATCTTGAGGAAGTAGTCAACCGCTGCCATCGCCCCCCCCTTTTATGCCATCAGTGTGATGACGAACTCCGCTGTGCCGTCGCCACCGAGCTCCCACGGGCTTTGCCGCGCGACGTAACTTCCGCGCGCCCCGAGGAACCGGCCTGTGCCGCCGACGATGGCATACTCATTCTCGCCCGCCGAGGCGGAGCCCATGCCGATGATCGTGCCGCCATCGAGATTCAGGGTATGCATCTCGATATTGCCTGCGGCAAACGGGCTTGCGCCGAACGGTGCATCGAGGAAAACGCCGTTGGCGTAGAACTCGCCCACTTTCTGCCCGCCCACAGCATCGAGGAATTCACCGTACATCGCCACCTGGTCCCCTTTGATGGGGACCACCCCGGCCCGGCGATTGGGGACGTACACTTGCCACTGGCGGCCGTAGAGGGTCAAGGTCGTCGTCCCGCCCCCATCATCCGTTGCCGCTTCGGCGACCGTCTCCGCACCGACACCGCCGAGGCCCATCACCCCGGCGAGCACGAGCGCCCCACTCTTCAGGATGCTCCGCCGCTTCGCCCTGTGCAATCCGATTGCCATTCCGCCCCTCCTCGCTCCCGGCCCTTTTCCCCACCGCGCCATCATGCGCGCAAGCCTTATGGAACAGGCGAATACGCACCACGCGATCCGCCTCAGGCTTCCCCTGAATATCGCTCATCAGTCCGGTTGTCCGTACAATCAGCATAAATGATCGCTGCACTACTGTCAATGTATTTTTGCATACTTGTTATGCAATCAGCAAGGCGAGGCGGGCCATTTTGGCGAGGTCGCGCTGCAACTCCTCATCGCGCACGAGCAGTTCCCCTCGTAACGCCGCATGATCGCGCGTGCCGTCCAGCAGTGCGAGCAAGGCTCGGCCTCGCTCGTCGTCCATGTGGACGCTCGTGTGGCGCAGATTGGTGATGATCGGCCCGTCGCGCAGTTGCAGCCGGGCAAGCGGGCTCGCCAACGGCGTGGCGCTGATGTCGAGGATGAAGGGGAGCGGCTGCGTGTACAGTTCGATCAAGCCCGCCGCGTATGCCCCGATCAGCACATTCGCCAGCACGCGCGCGTCCTCATCATGGGCAGCGGCGATTGACCCCTCCATGCGGCCATTCAGCGCGCGGGCGTGTGCCAGCAGTGCGGGGATGTGTATCGCCTGGGGCCACTGGTCGCCCAACGCGAGCAGCGCCGCCTTCGATATCGGGTGATTTGTCGTCATCGTTCCCCCTCTGGGGCCGACGAAATTCCTCCGGCGATGCGGACAAACGATCCGGCGCGGACGATCTGGCTCGTACCGGCGACGCGACGAAGAGTTGCATCACCAACGCGGGGTCCGGCGTCGCTTCGATTGGTGCGTCTCGGTGGCAGAGCAGGGTCTGGCGGAACGCCCGGCCATGCAGAAAATCGAGCGATTGTTCCCGCGCAATGCGTCCATCCTCGCCCGTCTCATCCGATCCTTCTGTGGCAGGCGGCAAATGCTCGTACGGGTGCATGTCGAAGAAATCCGCCTCGGCGAGATAGCGCAAGCCGTGATCCGCCGCATGGCGCGCGAATTGATGGAAGTAGAGCGGCGCATTGACGTCCGCCAGGTCGTCATGGAAGAGCGAAGCGTCCGATAACCCCGCGATTCGCTCGTGCTGGGCACGCAGCGTGAGCGCATAGATATCGTCGCCCTCTTCGGCATCGGCGACGGTGCGCACGATCTCGCGCGCTCGCGCGATTTTCGTCCGGGGGTCGGTGACACCGCGCGTGTAGTGAACCATCAACTCGCGCGTGATCTCGCGCAACCGGCCGCCCGGATAGGTGTTGTAGCTGATGTATGCGACGCCGTCCGCGCACAGATGCGCCGAGCAGATGGCGAGGATCTTCTCCTGCACGGGCGGCGGCACCCAAGAATAGAGGCCGTGCGCGATGATGTAGTCGAAGGCGCCGATCTCCTCCGAAATCTCCAGAATATCCCGCTGGTGGAGGGCGATATTGCGCAGCCCGAGCGCCGCCGCTGTAGCTACTCCTTTGGCAATCGGACGCGCGGCGAGGTCGATGCCGACAAACGTGCTGCCGGGCAGGGTGAGCGCCATCGGGATCAGGTTCGCGCCATCGCCACAACCCAATTCGAGCACGCGGCATCGGTCAATCGGCGCGGGCCGCATCCCGAGGAGGGTGGCGAGGGTGGCGAGGCGGTCCGGGTGTGTTTGCGGCAACGCGAAGCTCGGGTAGGGAATCTCGTCGTAGCGATTGCGCTCCGCGCTCGCCGTCATTTGCGTCCCTTTCGTCGGCGCGCTCAGGGCATGTCCAGCGGCCCGACGACTTCCAGATAGCCGCGTTCGATGAACCTTTCGATCAGGTCGGCGAAGTTCTCCGGGCCAAAGGCGGCGGGGAGGCGGCCGGCGGCGTGCTCCTCGTCGTATACCGCGCCGGCGGGCCGCTCGCCGTCGAACCGATTGAGGAGCGCCGCCATCCACGGATCGACACGCGTCGTCGCGAGGAAAGGCCGGGGCGACTCGATGACGAAGCGGCTCGGCGCCAACGTCCCGTCCGTGACGGTGTGGGTCACGACGACGCGCGCGGTGGACGGGAGGCGCAAGGGAAGGCCGGCAAGCGCGCGCGCCAGCGTCCCCGCCGCGCGGTTTTCGGCGACCCACCGCTGCCACTGGAACATCCACGCGAAGCAGGCTCCGTCGGTACCGGCGCTCAAATCGCAGCGGGCGGTGCGGGCCGGTTGGGCGGTCGCCTCCATCCGCCGTCGCATGACCAGCGCGCCGTACACCTGGCTCCGCGCGCCGATCCGCTCGAACAGCGTGTCCCATCGCCCGATCTCGACGCGCTCGGCTTCGTTGCGGTGCTCCGCCCACTCCTTGACGAAGTCGCGCGGGGACTTCTCGTTGCCGACCGCGAAGAGCACGTCGAACTCATCGCGCGCCGCGCCGAGCCAGCCCCGCGCCCGCTCCTCGAACGTGCCCGCGTTGGTGTCCCAGCCCGCGCAGAGGATGAAGAAGATCCCGCCCGGCCGAAGATGCCTGGGGCAGCCCCTCCACGCAGCCCCGGACGATGCTCTCGCCCGTTTCACCCCCATCCCGGTAAATCATCCGGTCGTCGAGCGCCGGGACATAGGGCGGGTGCGCCACGATCCGGTCGAAGGTCTCCCCCGCGACCGCGGCATACAGATCGCTCTCGACGACCGCGACATTCGCGCAGCCGTTGAGGAGCCGGTTGAACAGGGCGAAATGGGTGGCGCGGGCGGTGATGTCGGCGGCGACGGCGCGGCCCGCCGTCCGGCCGAGCGCCATCGCCGCGATGCCGGTGCCGGAGCAGAGATCGAGCGCCGCGTCCGCCGGGCCGGGGGGCAGGAGCCGCAGGAATTGGAGCGTCCCGGCGAAGATGGCGGGGAAGACGATATCCGGCGGCGGCACGAATGGCGAACCATCCGGGCTGTCATGCCGGTCGGACGCGATCAGGAAACCGTCGACCGGGTAGAGCAAGACGGGCGCGTACCACCATTCGCCTTGCCCCTGCCCGCCCGCGAAATTGCCCAAGCGCAGCAGATCGAGCGCCGTCAGTGCCGCCAATAGATCGGGGGCGATGACCTCCTCGACGGCGGCGCGTGGGAAGGAGGCGGAGAAGAGAAACAGCCGAATAAGCAGCGGGAGGAGCGGCCCATCGGCATTGCGATCGGCCACCTCCGGCGACACCGAGCGGAATTCGGAGAGTTCCTTGATTCCCAGGAGGCGGCGGATCGTCTCCTCCGCAAAGTCCGCCTCGACGAGCCAGGATCGGACAGCCGCACAAGCGGCCGGATTGTCGAGGCGGAGCGGGAACGCGTCGTCCATCGTTTGATTTACGTCAGTCGGCGCGTCGATCTTCATGCGTGGCCTTCCTTCAATCCCGATCCGGGGCACAGGGCAATCGCCGTGTGGCGCGAGAGGTGGCTCGTATCGCCGATGTCCGCATATGCGCGAACATAGCACGCGCGGAGACGGATCGGCAAGGGAGCAGGCCGACATCCAGCCATACCCGCGCACCATGATGAGCAAACATGGTGGCGGCGGGCGTCAGCCGACATCGGGGACGAGCGATTCCTGCGGGGCGGCGGAGGGCTCGGCGTGTTTCGGGCGGGGGCGCATCGTCGCGGCAGCATCGCGGTCAGGGACGGCGAGGGCAATCAGCGCGCCAATCAGCGCGAAGGCGGCGGCGGTCAGGAAAGCAGCGCGGTAGGCGGCGAGGTGCGGCTGCATCACCCCGGTCACGCTCCGCTGGACGGGGCCCACGGCGGCGAGGACGCTACTGAGGATGGCGACGCCGAGCGCCAGGCCCAACTGCCGCTGCACATTGGAGAGCATCGCCGCCTGCCCGGTCGCGGCGGGCGAGATCGTGGCGAATCCCGCCGCCTGTGCGGGCAGAAATACGTACGCCATGCCGACGCCGATCAGGAACATCAAGAGCCGGATCAGCCACGGGCTGCTGTCGAGCCGGATGAAGCAGAGCAGCGAGATCGCGGCTGTCACGCCGATCAGGCCCCCGGCCATCAGGCGGCGCGGCCCGACGCGCGGATAGAGGCGCGCGACGAGTTGCGTCGAGCAAAGCACGCCGATCGCCTCGGGGAAGGTCGTCAGGCCCGACGAGAGCGGCGAGGCCCCGCGCGCCTCCTGCAAGAAGAGCGGCACGAGGAAGAGGATGCCCGAGAAGCCGGCGGATGAGAAGATCGTCACCAGATTCGTCGTGTTGAAGAGCCGGTCGCCGAGCAGGCGCAGATGGACCATCGGTGCCCGCGCCCGCAGCTCGACGGCGACGAAAACGATCAGGAGCAGCAGCCCGATGATCGCGCAGCCGAGGATGCCCGGCGAGGTCCAGCCATGCGACGGCCCCTCGCTCAGCGCATACATGACGAGCGGGAAGCCCGTCGCGGCGAGCAGGAAGCCGGGCAGATCGAACCGCCCGGCGACCGGCTCCCGATGCTCGTGCAGGAAGAGCAAGCCGAACGACGAAGGCGGCGACCCCGACCGGCAGATTGATGTAGAAGACCCACCGCCACGAGAACTGGGTGGTCAGCAATCCGCCGAGTACCGGCCCGCCGGCGGGCCCGAGGATGCGCGGGAAGATGAGGATGCGCGAGACCTGCACCCGCTCGCTGGGCGGGAAGGTGCGGTAGAGCATGGTCGTCCCGACCGGGGTGAGCATCCCGCCGCCCGCGCCTTGCAGGAAGCGGAAGAGGACCAGTTGGTTGAAACTCTGCGCCGCGCCGCACAATGCCGACGCGCCGGTGAAGAGGGCGAGCGCGATGAGGAAGACGCGCTTGGTGCCAAAGCGGTCGCCCAGCCACCCGGACGCCGGGATGAAGACCGCCAGGCTGACGAGGTAGCCGACGACCACCGCGTCGATCGACGCGGTCGGTACGCCGAACTGGCGACTCAACGTCGCGAGCGCGACATTAACCGCCGTCGAGTCCAGGGAACTCATGAACATCCCGCAGACAAAAACGACCGCGACGACAACCTTCTGATTGATAGCAGGACGAGGCAAAGGCAACTCCGAGCCAGGGTAGAGACGCGAACGGCGGTCACGCTCATACCCAGACTGCGAATAGAGTCCGCCACGGCACAGCCAGGGCGGACGAGATTACGCCCTGTCGGCGGCAGACGATCGGTACGAGCGGTCATCGCAGTGATCGGTGGGATATCGCCACGGTCCGCTCGATCCGCAAATTACTCGCGCACGAAGACCGCGTCGCAGTGCGCGCAGTAGTAGGTGTGCCGCCACGTCTCCATGCGCTTCTCGTAGGCGGCGTATTCCTCGGCGTTCGTGACGGCGGTGTCGACGCGCATCCGCCAGTACCAGAGGGCGAGGAGCACCGTCAGACCGGCGGCGACGAGGATATTCGTCGAGAAGCCGAACGGCGTGAAATCGCGCCGCACGAAGACGCCAACATCCATGAAGAGGACGACCGCAAGGCCGAGCGCGAGGCCGATGTTGATGTCCCGCGTGCGGGTCTCGACGTAGTCCGGTGGCCGCAATCGCTCCGCGAGGGCGGTGCCGGCCCCGTCGACGTCGGCCAGGCCGGGAAAGAGAATGTCCGCAATAGGGGCAGGTATGCACAATGTCGGTGTCCATCTGATGCGCCATTTACTCCGTGACCGAACGCAAGAGGCTGTAAAGCGCGGCTTTCTCCTCGAAGCCGATGCCCGGCGCGTCCGAGGGGCGGACATAGCCCGCCTCGACCGGGATGGTGTCCGCGAAGCCGCCGAAGGGCTGGAAGACGCCGGGATACGACTCGTTGCCGCCGAGCCCCAACCCCGCCGCGAGATTGAGCGCCATCTGGTGCCCGCCGTGCGGGATCACCCGCCGCGCAGACCAATGGTACTCCTCCAGCATCTGGAGCGTGCGCAGGTACTCCACGAGGCCGTAGCTGAGCACGGGATCGAACTGCAGGATATCGCGATCCGGCCTCATGCCGCCGTAGCGGATCAGGTTGCGCGCGTCCTGCATCGAGAAGAGGTTTTCGCCCGTCGCGATCGGCGGCGCGTAGTGACGACCGAGCGCCGCCTGAATCTCGTAATCGAGCGGGTCGCCCGCCTCCTCGTACCAGCGCAGATCGTACGGCGCGAGCGCGTCCGCATAGGCGATGGCGGTCGGGAGATCGAACCGGCCATTCGCGTCCACCGCCAGCGACTGGCCCGCGCCGACGATCGCGAGCACCGCCTCGATCCGCTCCAAGTCTTCCTTCAGCGGCGCGCCGCCGATCTTCATCTTGACGACGGTGTAGCCGAGGTCGAGGTAGCCGCGCATCTCGTCTTGCAGGGCGCGGAGGTTCTTGTCCGGCTGGTAGTAGCCGCCCGCCGCGTAGACGAAGACCTTCTCGTCCGCCTCGCCGTCGCGGTAGCGGTCGGCGAGCACGCGATAGAGCGGCTTCTCCTCGATCTTCGCCACCGCGTCCCAGACGGCCATATCGACCGTGCCGACCGCGACGGCCCGCTCGCCGTGGCCGCCCGGCTTCTCGCCCGTCATCATCGTCTGCCAGATGCGGTGCGGATCGAGGTTGTCCCCCGCGTCATTAATCAGCGATTCCGGCGCGGCCCGTTCGAGGCGCGGCACGAACCGCTCCTTGAGCAATCCGGTCGCCGCATACCGCCCGTTCGAGTTGAATCCGTAGCCGATCACCGGCTTACCGTGCCGCACCACATCCGTGACGACGGCAACGACGGAGGTAGTCATCTGCGTGAAATCGACGTAGGCATTGCGGATATTCGACTGCATCGAGGCGGTCGTCGCATGGATTTTCGTGATGCGAACCATCATGCCTCCCGGTAGGGCTGGCTTTCCAGCCTGCGGACCGGACGCAGGCCGGAAAGCCCACGCGACCCTATGTTACCCGACGCGATGGGGGGCGAGCGCCTCGTAGTTCGGGTCCGCGCCGATGCCGGGGACATTCGGCGGGCTGACCGTGCCGTCGTCGTTGAGCCGCAGCGTCTCTTTGTACGTCTTGCCCCACATCGGGTCCACGCTATCGCGGTAGAACTCCAGGATCAGCCCGTTGGCGATCGCCGCGACGAGATGGACATGGATATCTTGCGAGCCGTGCGGCGCGATGTCCAGATCGTTCGCCTGCGCGAGCGCGACCACTTTCATGAACTCCGTCACGCCGCCGAGCACCTTGGCGTCCGCATTGAGGATCGCCGCCGCGTTGTGGGCGATCAAGTCGCGGAAGCCGTAGCGCGTGTACTCGTTCTCGCCTGTGGCGATTGGGATACTGGTCGCCTCCGCCAGCTTGCGGTGCCCCTCGTAGTCGTCGGGCTGGACGGGCTCCTCGAACCAGTAGATGTCGTACTCCTCGATCCGCTTGGCGAACTGGATCGCCTGGTAGTAGCGGTAGGCGCAGTTCGCGTCCACAAGCAGCTTGACATCCGGCCCGATCGCCTCGCGCACCGCCTTGACGCGCTCCACATCCTCACGGATCGAGACCGCGCCGACTTTCATCTTGATCGCCTTCGCGCCCATGGCGATGTTGTCGTACATCTCCTGCTGGAGTTCCTTCAGCCCTTTGCCTTCCTCGTAGTAGCCGCCGGCGATGTAGGTCGGCACGCGGTCGCGGAAGCCGCCGAGCAGCTTGTAGAGCGGCAGCCCGGCGACTTTGCCGCGAATATCCCACAGGCCGATGTCGAGCGCGCTGATCGCCCGCGTCGTCAGGCCGCGGCGGCCGATCAGCTTGGGGATCCACATCTTGTGCCAGAGGCGCTCGACATCAATCGGGTCCTCGCCGATCAGTTGCTTCTTCAGGTGCTCGATCGTGGCATGGCCGATGAGGCCGCCACCGCCGAGGCCGATGCCGGTGATCCCCTCGTCCGTCTCGATCTTGACGAGGTCGAGGCCGGAGTGGGTGTAGGTGTGCAAGCCGTTCGAGATCGGCTTGTGGCGGGGCCAGCGGTACTCCTCGGTCGTGATGCGCGGTGATCTTCACGCGCACTGTCCTTTCATGACTGTCCCGTTATCCGAGCCGACGATCGGTAGACGCAGGACAGCGCAGGCAACCTACGCCACCGTCGCTATTGGTTGATCCACCACTCCGCCTCGCGCAACGAACCCCAGACATTGGGGAAGCCCTGGATGCGCTTGTCCACAAGGAAGTTGCCCAATTCGAACCACATGTAACCGAACCAGGCGGATTCGTACATCAGGTTCTGCGCCTTGACGAACAACTGCTGCCGCGCCTTGTCGTCGTACGAGGCGTCCGCCTGATTGAGTGTGTCGAGCAGGCCGGGCACCTGCGCGCGGCTGTAGGCGGAGTTGCCGCCCTCCGCCCAGGTGACAAGCAGATCGTTCGTCGGGTCCACCGCCACGCCACTCAGGCGCGTCGCCATCTCGAAGTCGTTGTTGACGCGCACTTTGTCGCCCCACGCGACGCGCTCGACGATGTCGAGGTTGATCTTCACGCCGATCTTATCGAGCATGGCCTGAATCAGTTGCGCCTGTTGCGTGTCCACCTCGCGGTTATGCGCCGTCAGCCGCACGGTGAGCGGGAGCGTCACACCGGAATCCTTGATGAGCGCCTTCGCTTTGTCGAGGTCGAACTCGTAATACGGCACGGTGTTGTCGTAACCGATTGCACCCGGCACGAACTCGTAGGGGAGTGGGATGCCGATTCCCTGTCCGAGCGCTTTCGCCATCGCGTCGCGGTCGATCGCGTGCTCGATCGCCTGGCGCAGTTTCAGATTATCCTTGAATGGTGGCTTGATCGCATTGAAGAAGAATTGCCGCTTATTGCCCGCGAACGGGGACTCGATATAGCGGGCGGTGGCGATCTGCTTCGCCGCCGCGACGTTGCGCCCCGGGACATTCTGCATGAAATCCGCTGTGCCCGCGCGCATCTCATTGAACTGCGTCGTCGCCTCGATAATCACGCGATACGTCGCGCCATCGGCATACGGCAGCGGCTTCCCGTCCGCGCCCATTTGCCAGTACGACTCGTTCTTCGTCACGACCAATTTGTCGCCGGAGGCGAAGCTGACGAATTTGAACGGGCCGGTGCCGACGGCATTCGTCTTCAGCCAGTCCTCTCCGTGATCGTCGGCCGCCTTCTTGGAGACGATCGCGGTATTGTTGATGAGCGCATCGCTGAGTGAACTGAGGATCGCGTCGCTCGGCCGCGTGAGATTCAACTGGACGGTGAGTGGATTGAGCGCCTGCGCGGGGTTGTTCTTGTCTACCGCAGGCAGGTAATTCGCGGCGAAACTCTTCGGGTTTTGCACCATCCGCTTGAGATTCCAGACGACGGCGTCCGCATCCAGCGGCGATCCGTCATGGAATTTCACATTCTCCTGCAGTTTGAAGACGATCGTGTTGCCCGTCACATCCCAGGATTTCGCGAGCATCGGCTGGACAGCGAACTGGCCCTTGGGCATTCGGCCGCCACGCCAGTAGCCAATCGTAGCAGGCGGCGGCCGTCGGGCCGCTCGCAGAAGATCGGGTCCATCGAAACGAAATCGTTGATCTGCATGATGCGCAGTTGCCCACCCCGCTTCATCGCCCCGCTCGCCGCGAGCGGGGCTTGCTGCCGCCACGGCAGACGCCGCCGGCGCAGTCGGTGCTGACCGGCGCGGCCGATGACGCGCTTGCGGACGTCGCCACGATAACGGCCGGCGTGACGATCTGCGGGACGATGGCCGCAGTCGTCGGCGCAGTCTTGCTCGCCGCTGTCGGTGTGGCGGCGGTTGAGCCCCCGCACGCCGCGAGGATACTGGTCGCCGCGATGCCGCCGATACCGGCCAGCGCGGTACGCCGTGAAACCCGTGCTCCTTTAGGCATTCCTCCCCTTCCTTTCCGGCCGCTGAACGCTCAGTGGCCACTCCGGTTCTTCAGTCGCGGATCGAGCGCCTGTCGCAATCCGTCGCCGACGAAGTTGAATGCGAGGACCGTGATGAAGATGGCGATCCCCGGTGCGAACGCCAGCCAGGGCGCGGTTTCGAGGTAGAGCGAGCCAGAGCGGAGCATCGCTCCCCAACTCGCCGTCGGTGGCACGACGCCGACACCGAGGAAGGAGAGCGATGCCTCGGTGACGATGGCGGTCGCGATCAGCAGCGTCGCCTGCACAATGATCGGCGCGGTGACATTCGGCCAGATGTGGCGGGCCATGATCGTGCGCGGCGGGACGCCGATCACTCGCGCCGCCGCGACGTATTCCCGCTCGCGCTCAGACAGGGTCTGCCCGCGCGTCAGCCGCGCGATCGCCGTCATCGAGACGAAGCCGATGGCGATCATCGCGTTGCCGATGCCGGGGCCGAGCGCGGCCGTGATCGCCAGGGCGAGGATGAGCGAGGGGAACGCCTGCACCGCATCCACGAACCGCATGATGACGTTATCCGTCTTGCCGCCGGTGAATCCGGCGAGTAACCCGAGCGTGACGCCGATACCGAGCGCGATCCCCGCCGCGATCATGCCGACCTCGAGGGAGACGCGCGAGCCGTAGATGATGCGAGAGAGCACATCACGCCCCAGATCGTCCGTACCGAGCAGGTGCCGCGCCGTCGGGGATTCGGCGAGCGCGAGATAATCCTGCTCGTTCGGGTTGTACGGCGCGATCAGGGGGGCGAGGAGCGCGCAGAGGAGGACGATTGCGAGGATGGCCAGCCCCGCCCCCGCGAGCCGCACATCGAGGATGCGCCGAAACGTGCGCAATCGCGCCCGGCCCCGACCCTCCGGGAGCGTGGCGGTGGGGAGGGCCGTGGCCTCAACACGGATGCTCGGCGGGAGGCGGAGGTTCTCGCTCCTCATTGGTACCGGATCCGCGGGTCGAGATAGCCGTAAGCGAGGTCGGTGATCAGGTTCGCGACCATGACCGCGAGCGCGAGCATGAGCACCGCGCCTTGCAGCAGCGGATAATCGCGGTTCGCGATCGCGTCCACCGCCGCGCGCCCGACGCCGGGGATCGCGAAGACCGTCTCGACAATTGCCGCCCCGGAGACGAGTTGGCCCGTTTGCAGACCGATGATCGTCACAATCGGGATGAAGGCATTCTTCAGCGCGTGCTGGATGACGACCCGCCGTTCCCCCAATCCTTTGGCGCGCGCCGTGGCGATGTAATCCTGCCCCAACACCTCGATCAGCGCCGAGCGGCCCTGCCGCATGATGACCGCCGCCGAGTGCGTCCCCAGCACAATCGCCGGGAGTGCGAGCTGCTTCAGGCTCAACGCCAGATTCGCGAACGGCGAGGTATAGCCGCTCGGCGGCACCCAATGGAGGAGCACCGCGAAGACATAGACGAAAATGAGCGCCTGCCAAAAACTCGGCAGCGCGATGCCGCCCAAGGCGAAAACGGAGGCGCCGATGTCCAGCCGGCTCCCCGGCCGAAGCGCGGAGACAATCGCCGCCGTCAGCCCGATCGCCACTCCCACGAGCAGACCCGCGAAACCGACATAGAGGCTGACTGGCAGCCGTCGAAGCAGGATTTTGGTCACCGGTTCGTTCGTGCGGACGGACGTTCCCAGATTCCCGTGCGCAACGCGACCGAGCCACTTCCCATACTGCACGTAGACCGGCTGATCGAGGCCAAAGTCGTGCCGGAGCGCCTCGTAGGTCGCCTTATTTCCGGCATTATCGCCGAGGACAGCGACAGCGGGGTCGCCAGGCAGGACATAGAGGAGCCCGAACGAAATGACGCTGGCGATGAGCAGCACCGGGATCATGCTCGTCAGGCGACGAACGATGTATTCACCCATGTGGACCGATCTCCACGGTGAAAGGCGACGCGGACGCTTCGTGCGGAGGTACAGCGATTGATGCCGGCAACAGTACCAGCGCCCGAACGATCACGTCAACAAAATTGCCGAAATCATCAACAATCGGCGTCGCGTGTCGCGGAGCGAAACGTCGGTCGCTACACGATTACTCGACGGGGCGGGCGGCGAGGTCGATGATGTGACCGCCGGTGACGCGCGCGAGCTCCGCCGGGGTGATGGCGAAGACGGCGTGCGGCGTGCCCGCCGCCGCGTAGATGATCTCGTACCGCATCAGGTCGCGATCGATGAATGTGCGGAGCGGCTGCGGATGGCCGATGGGCGGGACTCCGCCGATGGCGAAACCCGTCGCCGCCCGGACTTCGTCGGCGCTGGCGCGGCGCGGCGGATCGCCCGTCCACTCCCGCAGGCGCGCCGTGTCGAGCCGGTTCGTGCCGGAGACGAGCGCCAGAATCGGCGCATTGCCCGCCATGAAGACGAGCGACTTGACGATCTGCGCGACCTGCGTGCCGATGGCGGCGGCCGCGTCCTCCGCCGTCCGCGTGCTCTCGGCAAACTCGATCACCTGCGTCTTCAACGTTCATCGTCGCCAACAGATCGGCGACGCGCTGTGCGGTGGGGTTCATCGCTCCTCCTTCACCCTATCGCGGCGATGGTAGCAGGAACATCTGCGGTAGACTAGCGGCGATGATTGGGAAAGAACGCATCGCAATACTGCCCAAAGGAGGCCGCGATGAGCGAGCGCTGGACAGAGACGCGGGTGGCGGTCGTGCAGGCCGCGCCGGTGATGATGGAGCGGGACGCGACGATTGAGAAAGTGGCCCACCTGACGCGGGAGGCAGCCGCGAACGGGGCGCGGCTTGTCCTCTTCCCGGAGGCATTCGTGCCCGCCTATCCGCGCGGGCTGAGTTTCGGCGTCGTGGTCGGCAGCCGGACCGAAGGCGGGCGGCGCACCTTCGCGCGCTACAACGCCAACGCCGTCGAGGTGCCGAGCGCCGCGACCGATGCCCTGGGCCGCGCCGCGCGGGAGTCGGGCGTTTACCTCGCCATCGGCGTGATCGAGCGCGACCGCGTGAGCGGCGGCACGCTCTACTGCACGCTCCTCTATTTCGGCCCCGATGGGCGGCTCCTGGGAAAACACCGCAAACTGAAGCCGACCGCCGGGGAGCGCCTGATCTGGGGCGAGGGGGACGGCAGCACCCTGCCCGTCTACGACACCGAGATCGGCAAGGTCGGCGGCCTGATCTGCTGGGAGAACTACATGCCGCTCGCCCGCATGGCGATCTACCGCAAGGGCGTCGAGATCTATCTCGCGCCGACCGCCGACGCCCGCGATGCGTGGCAGGCGACCTTGCAGCACATCGCACTCGAAGGGCGCTGCTTCGTGCTCGGCTGCAACCAGTACGTCACGAAGTCTATGTACCCCGCCGATTTGGAGGGGATCGAAGACCTCGATAGGCAGCCCGAGGAACTCTGCCGGGGCGGTAGCGCGATCATCTCGCCGCTCGGCCAGACGCTCGCCGGGCCACTCTACGGCGCGGAAGGCATCCTCTACGCCGATTTGCAACAGAGCGCCATCGCCGAGGGTAAGTTCGACTTCGACGTGATCGGCCACTATGCCCGCAATGACATCTTCTCGTTCGCCGTCAACGAAGTCCCGCAAACCGGCGCGACGGACATCGGAGAGGCAACGCCCGTTGCAGCGGTGCAGGAAGAGGCATCGCTCCGCACCCGTTGACGGCGGTGCCTCTCTGTCGCTCCCGCCTATCATCGGAAAAATGGTTCCGCTACCACGCCGATACTGGCGTTATACGTAACCAGAGAAACACTCCTGTGGAGGGGTGACCCGTGTCACTTTCAAGGCTTCATGGCGGAATTCTTCAGCCCTCTTTGTCGTTCGTAGGATGGTCGCGGAGGGCGAGCGCGACCAGAGCGGAGAGGAGCGCCGCGACCGCGACCATGATGAAGACGGCCTTGAAACCGTCACCGCCCGATGCGCCGAGCAGCCCGGCGAGGATGACGGAGCCGACGATGCTGCCGAAGTAGCGGCTCGTCGAGAAGACTCCGGAAGCGACGCCCGCCTCGCGCGGGCCGACCGCCTCGATCGCCGCCGTCTGCATCCCGGCGGAGGAGAGCCCGATTCCGACTCCCGCCACACCGAGGCTGCCGAGCAGGAGCGGGATGGCGATCTGGCTCCCGGCCAGCGCGAGCGGCAGCACGCCGAGCGTCAGGAGCGCGAGCCCGATCACCGTCGGCCAACGCCGCCCGATGCGATCCGCGAGCCGCCCGCCGATCGGGCTGCAGACGACCATCGCACCCGAGAGCATGACAAGCACCGCGCCCACCTTCGCGCTCGACCACCCGCCACGCCGCGCAAGCAGGATCGGCACGGTGAGCAGCGTGGAGTACATCGCCAGATTGCTCAGGGCAATCGAGCCGTTCGCCGCCGCGAACGACCGCACGCGGAAGAAGCGCGGTTGCAGCACGGGATCGGCATGGCGCAGTTCATAGCGGATAAACACGGCGGCCAGCGCGGCCAGCGCGAGAGCGCCCAGCGCGGGCAGGAGCGCGCTCTCCGCCCGCTTGCTCAGCGTCAGGAGCACCGTCAGGCCGATCAAGACGGCGGAGAGCAGGCAGGCACCGACCACATCGAAGGCGCGGTTGACGCGCGCGGCGCGCACCTTCGGGATGGCCCGCCAGCCGAGCAGCACGGCGGCGAGGACGAGCGGCACATTGACGAAGAAGATCGACCGCCAGCCCAGCGTCTGGACGAGGATGCCACCGATCGGCGGGCCGAGCGCGGCGGCGAAGGCGGTCGCGCCGCCGATCATGCCGAAGCTGCGGGCCCGCCGGTCGAGGGGCACGACATCGCGGACGAGCGCGGTGCCGTTCGGCAGGGCGATCGCCCCGGCCACCGCCTGCTGGACGCGGAAGAAGAAGAGGAGGGGCAGGCTGGTGGCGAGCGTCGCGCCGAGCGAGGCGACGCCGAAGTAGATCAGACCACCGAGGATCAGCTGCCGCCGCCCGAGGCGGTCGCCGAGTTTGCCCGCCACCGGCTGCAAGGACGCCATCGCGATCAGGTAGGTCGTGACGAGCCAGCCCGCCGTCGAGACGCGCACATGGAAGTCTTGGATGATTCGCGGCAACGCGACGGCGATCATCGTCGAGTTGAGCGGCGCGAGCATCGTGCCGAGGGCGATCGCAACGATCACCCGCCGTTCGCTGGTCGGCGGCGCGAGTGCACCGTCCGGCGATGTCAGGATCGCGATTGGCGTCAGTTTCTCACGGCGCATCGATGGGGTGGACATCTCCAATGGCCTCGAATCCCTTTGGCAGCAATAATCGATCACGAGCTGGCATTCCCGGAACCGATGGGACAAGCTTCCTTGTGTTTTACCGAACATGGGTATGCCGCCTCCCCGGTATGAAGGCGGCACGTACTACGACAGATCGTTCAGCCGATGATGCGCACGGTGCCTGCGGTCCCGTCTACTTCGAGGGTCATGCCGTCTTGAATGACGTGCGTCGCCATGCCGACGCCGACGACCGCCGGGATCATGTATTCGCGCGCCACGACCGCACAGTGGCTGAGGATGCCGCCCGTGTCCGTCACCACGGCGGCGGCGGTGGCGAAGAGCGGCGTCCACGGCGGGGCGGTCGTCTCCGCGACGAGGATATCGCCCTTCTGGAGTTTGCCCGCCTCCGCGAGGGAGCGGATGACCTTCGCCGTGCCGCGCACGATACCGCGCGAGCCCGCATTGCCCTTCAGCACGCCCGGCTCCGGCGATTGCTGGGGCGGCCCACCGAAGAAGCGGCCGATCGCGCGGCCGATCGGGTTGTCCGGCGGCGGGCCGGGCGGCTCCGTGCCGAGGGCGAACGGCGGCTGGATGGTCGCGAAGTGGGCCATCTCCGCCTTCCGCTCTCGCGACTGTCGCCTGCTGCTTCCGCTGCCGGCAGGGCGTCCGCCGTCGCCCTGATCTCGTCAAAGGTGAGAAGAAGATATCGTCCCTCGCGTCGATGCACGCCCGCCGCGACGAAGCGCCGCGCGACCATCTCCCGGACCACGCGGCGCATCTCATAGGTGCTGCGGAAGTCGATCCAGAAGTTGTGGTCCTCCTGCAGTACCGTCCCGGTCTGCGCCGCCTGCAGGAGGCCCTCGAACTGATCGCGCACCGCTTGCGGGTAGCCCTGCTAGCCGCGCGCGAGCCTGCCGACCAGGCCGCCTCGCGCTCGGCCGCGAGCGTCGCCATCTCCGCGTCCGGGTCGCGATCCGGCTGCGTGATGTAGTCCTTGAGCGTGCGGACGACAGGTGTCGGGTCGTCGATCCACGGTGTCTCGGCGAGTACGAACCAGGTGTTGCCGCGCTTGCCGTAGACTCTCGAGGTAGGCGCGGAGTTCCCCAAGGAAAGTGCGCCCCTCCGTCGGAGCCTCGAGCGCGGGGAGCACGTCCGCGGTCGCCTGCTCCTCCAGCACGTGCCGCGACGGTGTCGGATGCGGCCGCGACGCGGCTCAGCTGCCACAGCGCGCGGTCTGCCTCGATCGTCTTGTTGTCGAAGCCCTGCAGCAGTGTAGGCCGCGAACGCGTCGTCGCCGCCGAAGAGATCGCTATAGAGTTCGTCGAAGAGGCTCATGCTCAGCAGCATCGGGATCGCGAGGAGGAAATGGATCTCCATCAGCCGCTGCGTGCGGGCGAGACTCGCATCGAAATGGGCGATCAGTTGCGGCGTGCGTCGCGCCCGCGCAGGTCGAACGCCTCCCAGTCGCGAGATAGCGCTTGATCTCCGGCAGGTACTCCTCCTGCCACGTCGCATCGAACAGGCCTACCGCCGCGCCCAGCGTCTGCTCGCCTGCTTGCTCGATCTCCTCCAGCGCTCGGCGTGATCGGCGGTGATCGGGACGAGGGCCTGGTAATAGTGCGTATTGATGCGCCGCGCGATGAAGTGGACCGGCATGTCGAGTTGCTTCGCCGCCGACCGCGAACCCGTGATCCATGAACTGGCGCAGGTACATCGCCCTCGAGCGGGAGTGATCTGCGGCCCGAAGTGCATCAGATCGCGCGTCCAGAAGGCACCTGCGCTCCTCCGGGCCGCTCCCAGGCGACCGGGAAGTCCGGCGGGGTCGGGATCGCGCGCGGGAGCGGCCGGATTCCATCGTTCGCCTGCGTCGTCTCCTGTGCCATGCCATTCCTCCAACGTGTTGTTCGCGCGCGTACGGTCGCGCGCGACGTCCGTTCACATGCCGGTGAGCGCCGCACCGGCGCGGCCGCTCGCGAGGGCGAGCGCGGCGAGCGGGTGCTCGGCGGCGAGCGTCGTGATCGGGCGGCATTGCAGCAGGTAGAGGCGGTCGCCGTGGAAGGCGCACTCCACATCCACCGGCCACCCCATCGTTCGTCTCCAGCGAGGAAGCAAGGGCCGCCATCGCTGCGATCTGCGTATCGTTGAGCGCGGGCTGCGTCCGCAGCAGTCGCGGCACGTCCACTTCGCGCGTGCCACCCGGCACAGCGACGGTCATCCGCCGCTTCTCCGCGATCAGACGCGAATGCACCGCGTGATCCGCCTTGCCGACGATGACCGTGTCCGGCGTCACCGTGCCGCCGACGATGCTCTCGCCGAGCCCCCAGCTCGCGTTGATCACGACCTCGCCGCGGTCGCCCGTGATCGGGTTGGCGCTGAAGACGACCGCCGAGACGTCCGCCGGGACGAGGCGCTGCACGAGCACCGCGAGGCCGATCCGCTCGGTGGACAATCCTTGCTGGCGACGGTACTCCAGGGCCCGATCCGTGTAGGCCGATTCCCAGCAGCGCTCGACGGCCTCGATGATCGCCTCCGCGCCGGAGATATTGAGGAAGGTGTCGTGCTGCCCGGCGAAGGAGGCCGCCCCGCCGTCCTCGTCCACCGCCGAGGAGCGGACCGCGACGGATGGCGCCGCGCCGCAGCGAGCGGCGAGCCGGTCGTACGCGTCCGCCATGCGCTTTTTCACGGATGCGGGGAGTCGGCGCGCGTCGTTCGTCGGCTCGCCCGTCGGTTCGCGCGCGGCGAGGGCGGTCGTCGGGAGGCAGTAGCCGGGCGGGACGTCGTACGCAGCGGCGAGCCGGCTGAGATTCGCGACCTTGCCGCCGACAAGGGCGCGGTCCATGCTTGCCAAATCACCGAGCCAGAGAATCTGCATGGCCTTCCCTTTCACGATTCGATAACACGTCGATCATAGAGACGCCAGGGGGCGCGATCCGGTTTCGTCCGAACGCGACCGACCGGTTGGAGCCGCGGTGCACACCGAGAGATGCGCCGCGCGCCCCGAACCATGCCCGCGAAGGCCGAACATCGACAAAAACCGCGCATGCGCGCTCATGCCGACGACAATACATTGCGCTGTGTGTCCCGCATTTATTATACATATGTAATCAAGCGATGAGAAGGTTATTCATGCGGACATCGCTGAAGAACATCGCCATCTACCGATCAAAGTGACAGGAAATGCGGAGTATTTCGGCGGCGGTCCGGTACCGGATAACGTATTGCTCTCGCGCTCCGTCACTGAGCATGCCGATATCCTGTGTGGTGCCTTTGGCAATGAAGAAGCGACCCACAATGTAGCGGGCATCCTGGCCGATTCAGGAGATCTATCGTCAACGTACGTCGCGGATGCAATTGAGCAGTTCCGTGCGATCATAGAGGCTCTCGACCTTCCTGAGATCGCTGGAATGGGGCTGCCGGGGTGATGCCGGAGAACGCCGCCTTCTACCGGGATTTCACCGCAACACGCTGGAGATAGAACGAAGCCTTAGACCGCGTTTCCCGATCTCTCATAAACCCGGCACACGCAACGCGCACAGGAAGAGAAATCGTTTCGTTCGCGATGAAGTATTGGGTGATGTGGTTTATCTGCCGCTGCGCTATACTGCGTCGTGGCGACGACAAACCATTGGTACGGTGAACGGAGGAAAATCGTGAGCGATGCGCCGCTGCGGGTGGGGCTGATCGGCCTGGGCGCGATTGGGCAGGCGGTCGCGCGGCTGGCGCGCGAGCAGGACGACGGCGCGGTGGAGATCATCGGCGCGGTCGTCCGCGATCCGTCGCGCGCCACGGCCCGGCACGGATGTCCCGGTCGTTCCGTCGCTCAACGCGCTGCTCGCCCTCCGGCCCGATGTCGTCGTCGAGGCGTGTGGGCATGCGGGGCTAAAGGAGCATGGGCCGGCGCGTCCTGCGGCGGGGTGTGACCTCATCATGGTCAGCGTCGGCGTCTTCGCGGAGCCGGGCGTGATGGAGGAGATGATCGCCGCCGCCGGGCCGGGAACGCGCAGGCGAAAATCGCGTCCGGCGCGATTGGCGCGCTCGATGCGATCGCCGCAGGAGCGATCGGTGGCCTGACCCGCGTCACGCATACGACGCGCAAGCCCGCCCGCACGCTAATGAGCGCCGAGGAAGCGGCGGGGCTCACCGAAGCGAAAGAGGTCTTTCGTGGCAGCGCGCGGGAGGGGGCGTTGAAGTTCCCGGAGAGCATCAATGTTGCCGCCGCCGTCAGCCTCGCCGGGATCGGGCTGGATCGCACCGAAGTCTGCGTGCTGGCGGACCCGACGATCGAGCGGAACATGCACACCGTCGTCGCGGAGGGCGCGTTCGGGCGGCTTCAGTTCGATATTCAGGGCATCCCGACCGAGGAGAACCCGCGCACCGGCCGCCTCGTCGCGATGAGCGTCATGCGCACGCTGCTCCTGCGCCGCGCGCCGTTGTCGTCGGCTGATCGTGGCGCGCGATGCGGTGCTGATCGAGGCGGCGCTGAACGGCGGGCGGAGCCGTCGGGAGCACCCGGACGTGCCATGACGCCCGCCGAAGTGGCGGAGGAGGCGCGCCGCTGTGCCGAGGCCGGGGCGCGGTCGTCCATATCCACGCGCAGGACGCGGAGGGGACTGGAGCGCCGATCCCGCGTGGTACGCCGAAGCGCACCGGCGCATCCGCGACGCCGCGCCCGGTCTGCTCGTCAGTATCACCTCGATCCGCCCCGCCGATCAGCCGGTCGCGGTTGTCCTTGATCTCCTCACGACGCTGGCGAGCCGATCCGCGGACCTGCCCGATCTCTCTCGATCAACCTCGGCCACATCACCGCCTGGGAGCCGGAACCCGGCACGCATGGTGGGCCGCGTCGCACGGTCCATTTCCCGAACGAGTACGAGGAGATCGCCGCGCTTGCTCGCGCGCTGTCGCAGCCTTGGCATCATGCCCGAACTCGGCGTGATGGACCTCGGTTTCGTCAGCAATGCGGTCGCCCTGCGCGACGACGGGCTGCTGCCCGCGCGGCCGTGGTTCCTGATCGAACTGGACAGCCCGGCGTACGGCGCGGGCCGGCAGGTCGCGCCCTCCACCGCCGAAAACTACGATCTATCTCGCTGGTCTCGTCCGCGCGCATTTCCCCACGGCGGCATGGGCGGGGCACGGGAATGGGATCCCGGGGTACGCGGTGCTCCGCCGCGCGCTCGAAACGGGCGGCCATATCCGCGTCGGCTTCGAGGATGCCACCATCTGCCGGATGGCCCCATCGCGCCCGACAATGCCGCGATGGTCGAATGGGCGGTCGCGGCTGCGCGCAGCGCGGGCGCGAGCCCGCGACGACGGAGGAGGCACGAACCATCGTTGGCCTTCCCCGCATGTGGGCAGAATGATGCGCGCGGCATAACGAAGGCTGGTCTGTTACTCCGCGTTGCTCGGCACATGGGCGGTCATCGTCGCGGTGATGACGACGGGGTCCGGCGGCTCGGCGAGCAGATGCAAGCGACCATTGCCATAGAGGAGCGGGAACGCATAGCCCTCGCGAACCTGCTCGCCCGTCCTCGCCCTTGCCGGCCCGGAATTCGACGCCATCATCTATCGTGATCGTGTGCGCCCAGAGCAGTTGCCATCCCTGCACCTCGACCTGCAAGGTGCCGTCTTCTTCCGCCCGTACGCGCACGAAAGGGGTCCGTGAACGTCCATGGGCCGCGCTCCTTTCGTTTCTCGTACGTCTCGATCCTCTCCTGTAATTGAGAACGCCCCGCTATTCCCGCCATGCGATTGACCGGATAATCGGCACGGGCGCGCACACTTCAGCAGGGTAAGAACGAGCAGTATGGCATATTCGCGGCACAGACGCAACGGATTGTCGCCCGACTGCGCAATGAGCAACACTCATTTCCTGCCCGTGACGGCAAGGCACCGGGCTGTGGAGAGCCGGGGATAACCTGCGAAGAGGCATGAAAACGGTGGATAACGTGTGCCATACGGGCATAGCGAATGTACGCATCATACCGAAAACGGGGGCGTATTCGCTTGCAGGGAGGCGGAAACAGATTGGCAGACCGCCGCAGTCGTCGCGGTGCCGCCGAGATCGGGCGTGCGGACACCGGCGGCAAGCGTCGCTTCGGTGGCGCGCTCCAACCGGGCCGCTTCGGCATGCGCGCCGAGGTGGCGGAGCATGAGGGCGGCGGCGAGCAAGGTCGCGGTCGGGTTGGCGATGCCACGCCCGGCGATGTCCGGCGCACTGCCGTGGACCGGCTCGAACAGGCCCTGTGCCGTTCCCCGACATTCGCGGAGGCCGCCACGCCGAGCCCACCGATGTGCGCCGCCGCGAGATCGGAGAGGATGTCGCCGAAGAGGTTCGTCGTCACGAGCACATCGAACGCTTCGGGCGCCTGCGACGAGCCGGAGCGCGGCGGTGTCCACGAGCAGTTCATCAAGCGTGACGTCCGGGATATTCCGCCGCGACTTCGCGTACGGCGCGGCGGAACAGGCCGTCGGTCTGCCGCAGGACATTCGCCTTGTGGACGACGGTGCAGTGGCCGCGCCGCTCGCGCGCGAGGCGGAAGGCGGTATGCGCGACGCGGCGGGAGGCCGCGCCGGTGATGACGCGCAGGGTCGTGGCGCGCTCGCCGTCCGCGCTCGTCTCCTCGATGCCGCTGTACAGCCCCTCCGTGTTTTCGCGCACGATCAGCAGATCCACGCCGGGGCGGGAGGTCGGGAATCGGCAGGGAGCGGACGGGCCGGAGATTCGCCGCAAGGCCGAGTTCCTGCGCAGTCGGAGGATCGGCGAGCGATAGCCGGGGATGTCCGGCGGGGTCGTCACCGCGCCGAAGAGGATGGCGTCCGCGTCGCGGCAGGCGGCGAGCGTCGCATCCGGCAGCGGTGTGCCGTGCGTTTCGTATGCGCCAAAGCCTGCCTCCGCCTCCACGAACCGCGCGTCGGGCAGGAGCGCCCGCAGCACCGTCCGCGACGGCGGGGATCACCTCGCGCCCGATGCCGTCGCCGGGGATGAGGACGATCCGGTATGCGCGCGGTAGTCGGTGATTGTGTCATTGTCAGCGGCTCCGTTCCTCGTCACGATTGGCGGGCGACGACCATCAGATGCTGCGTGGCGCCGAGCAATGATGGCTCACCCTCGATCGAGCGGAGCGCGTCCAACACCTGCTTGCGCCCGTCAGGATCGTCCCACGATTCCATGACATGACCGGCAAGCCATGCAGGTCCTTCGATGCCGATTGTCCGCTCGTGGACGAGTCCCGCCTCTTCGACTTCATCCTGTAATTCCGAGGGAGCGTGAAAGAAGGCGGTCGTGAAGTAGTCCGGATGGTTCGTCGGATTGCGATGCTGCCCGCTCGCGAGATCGTCCCGCACGATGCGGGCGAACACGGGATCGGCGAAATACCCATTGGCGAGGCCATCGAGCGTTGAGACGAATCGGGAGATGCCAACGGCCAGCACAACGCCGCCCGGTCGCACGATGCGCGCGGCTTCCCGGAGGGCGGTGACGCGGTCATGGCGCTCCGTCAGGTGATAGAGCGGCCCAAAGAGAAGCGCGACATCCACGCTCGCATCGGCTCGGTCGAGACGGCGCGCATCACCGATGGTGCAACGGGCAATCGGCGCCTCCGGCTGCCGCGCGGATGCCCGGCGTGCCTGCTCGATATGGAGCGGCATCGGGTCAACCAGATGCACTTCATGCCCCAGCTGGGCGAGCCAGAGGGAATAGACGCCCGCCGCGCCGCCGATGTCGAAGATCACGGCGGGCGGTGGCGGTAGATAGCGCGAGACGATTTCTTGCGTCCGCGCGCACTCGATCCGGCCGCTCCCCCGTTGCAGACGATTTTCCTCCATACCTGCAGCGTAATAGGCTTCCAGCCCTAACCCCCCCGGCCCCCTTCCCCACCGGGGAAGGGGGAGAAGGCGGAGATGAAGAATCATTCATTGTGTGCTCCTGCGATATGCTGGATTTCCGCAAGGCAAGCAGGCAGATCGTGCATGATGCGCTCATTCGAGAAGCGGAGCACCTGCATACCGGATGCAGTGAGGTATACATCTCGTTCGGCGTCGTATCCGGCTTGGGACGTATGGATTCCAGCGTCAACTTCAATGACGAGGCTGGCTGCGTGACAATAGAAGTCTACGATGTACACTTCGAGCACCTGCTGGCGACGGAAATGCAGCCGATTAGTTGGTCGGTTCGGAGCGCCCGCCACAACACTGCCTCAGCGGGCGTCATTTCCTGGCGCAACTGTCTTGCTCGCTCTTGAAGGCTTTTGTTGCGCTTTCCCCGAACGAACCCCGACAATTCACTCATCATCGCCTCCCCGCGCTATTGTATTGCTCCCCCTTCCCCCGTGGGGAAGGGGTCGGGGGTTAGGGCAACTACTCGCCCCAGTCTTCATCCTCTTCCGGGGCGAGGGCGAGAGTGAAGGGCGCGAGAGCAATGACTTCCAGTTCCGCGCCGCACTCCGGGCACTGGATGATCTCACCCGTCGTGACGCCGCTCACGGTCCATTCGCCCGCGCACTCGGGGCATTCGGCAGTCGTGGTAATCAGTGTCGTGCTCATAGGGTAATCCTTTCCGTTTCATGTGAAATGTTCTGGGCAGGCCCCGTGCCTGCCCCTACAAACATGACGCGCTATGCAAACTCGCTCTGCGTCACGCCTTCCCATCCATACCGCTTGACGAACTCCAACATGCCGCCCACCTCCGCGACGCGCATCACAAAGGCGGGCAGCGGTTCCGCATGGAAAACGAGGCCGCGATCCGGCAGCGCGATGCGCCCGTGACGGATCAACCTCGATCGCTCGCCATCTTGCGCCGCCTCCGCCGCTTCGGGCGAGACGAGGATCGGCAGGCCGATGTTGATCGCGTTGCGGTAGAAGATGCGTGCGAACGAGCGGGCAATCACACAGGCCGTTCCCGCCGCCTGAATCGCCACGGGCGCGTGTTCTCGCGAGGAGCCGCAACCGAAGTTGTTGCCGCCGACGATCACATCACCGTGCCGCACCTGCGTCGGGAACTCCGGGCGTACCTCGCAGAGCACATGCTGCGCGAGATAGGCGCGATCCGTCGTCAGGTTGTACCGACCGGGAATGATCTCATCCGTATTCACATTGTCACCGAATCGCCAGACGCGGCCATATCGTCTCCTTCTTTGACAACGGACCAGTGGTACTGTGCGCATAGAAGAGCATCATCCTCATTCGTTCATTTCTCTGTGCTCTCTGTTCTTCGGTCATTCCGTTTCCCTACAGATATGCGCGCGGGTCAGCGATGGCGCCTTCGATGGCGGACGCGGCGGCGGTCGCGGGGTTGCCGAGATAGATTTCCGCGGTCGGGTCGCCCATGCGGCCCGTGAAGTTGCGGTTCATCGTCGTCAGGGCGCGCTCGCCCTTGCCGAGCACGCCGAAGTGCCGCCCGATGCAGGGGCCGCATCCCGGCGAGCCGACATGCGCGCCCGCGCGGATGAAGGTCTCGATGTAGCCATGCTCCATCGCTTGCAAATAGACATCGCGCGAGGCGGGGATGATGATGCAGCGCGTGCGCGGGTTCACCGTCTGGCCTTCGAGCACGCGCGCGGCGAGGGCGAGGTCGTCCAGTCGCCCATTCGTGCAGGTGCCGATGAATACCTCATCCAGCGGCGTCGCCGACGACGTCCGTGACCGGGCGCACATTGTCCACTTCCGGCGGGCAGGCGACGAGCGGCACGAGATCGTCCACATTCAATTCCACGACGCGCTGATAGGTCGGGTTGACGGGGTGCAGATGGCCCGTGCCCGTGTCGTAGCGGACGCGGCCCGCGAGATAGCGTGTCCGTCGTCGTCGTCCGCCTCGATCAGGCCAACCTTGCCACCCATCTCGATTGCCATATTCGCCAGCGTCATTCGCTCGCTGATCGAGAGGCGCTCCACGGTCGGGCCGCCGTACTCCACGGCGGCGTAGACCGCGCCGGCAGACGCCAATCGTCTGCACCATCAGCAGCGTCAAATCCTTCGCCGTCACGCCATGGCCGAAGGCTGCCGGTGACATTGAAGCGCACCGTTTCCGGCACGCGGAACCACGTCTTGCCCGTCGCGTAGACGAGGCCGACATCCGTGCTTCCCATGCCAGTGGCGAACGCGCCGAGCGCGCCATACGTCACGGTATGCGAGTCCCCGCCGACGACGATGCTGCCGGGCGCGACAAACCCCTGCTCGACCATCAACTGGTGGCAGATGCCGTTGCCCCCTCGTAGAAGTTGTCGATGCCTCGCCTCCTGCACGAACTGGCGGATGCTCCGCGTGAATCGTCGCGACGGCAGGCGTGCTCGCGGGCACGACATGGTCAAAGGCGATCACCACGCGCGACGGGTCCCAGATCGGGCGGTCGAGCTTGCGGAATGCCTCGATAGCGAGCGGCGAGGTCGTGTCGTGGCTCATCACGTAGTCCACGTCCACGACGACGATTTCCCCGGCGTGGACGGGGCGGCCGAGCGCGGGCGGAGAGGATTTCTTCGGCGAGTGTTCCCATGCGATTGCGCTCCTTCTCGGGTGTGCGAACTGCACGGCTGTCAGCCTGTGGGTCAGGCGGTAAGGCGGCAGTACCGACGCCGGCGTGTCTGCCGTGGCGGGATAGGGGGAGCTCTGCGGTTTGCGATTGCACGCAGGAAGTCATCGAGTTCGGCATCGGTGAGCGGCGCGTCATCGGCGCGGCGCTTCACGGCGGCGGTGACGGCGCGCAATGCGGCGGGCGTCGAAGGCGACACCGAGGGTGCGGCGCGGGCGGCAATGGCGGCGCGGCCCGTGAGCGCGTGCCCCACGGCGATCGTGCGATGGAGGCCGAAGTCCTCCGGTTCAATGCTTCGTAGGTGCGCGGGTCCGCGAGCACCGCCTTCGTATGGACGCCCGCCTTATGCGTGAAGGCGGTTTCGCCCGTCAGGTAGTTGTTGAAGGGGATCGTCACGCCGACGATCTCCGCCACGAGTGCATCGAGATGGCGGCAGGCAGGGCAGATCGTACGCGGCGGTCAGCGCGGGATCGGTCGCGTAGAGGCGCGCGATCAGGCCACCGAGCGGCGTGATGCCGTTGCGCTCGCCGATGCCGAGCACCGTGGTGTCAATGATGCGTCGCGCCCGCTTCGAGCGCGGCATGAGCATTGGCGATAGCGCAACCGCTGTCGTTGTGCCCGTGGAACTCGATCTCGGCGCGGCATGTACGGCGCAACTCCGTCACCAGTTCCTCGACCTGCCGGGGCGTGGCGATGCCGACGGTATCGGCGATGCCGATGCGATCTACGCCGAGCGCGTCCGCCGCGCGATACATCGCGAGCAGATCGTCCCGGTCGGCGCGGAAGGCATCTTCGCTCGAAAAGCGGACGAGGAGTCCGTGCGCCTGCGCGAGCGTGATGCACTCCTCCGCGCGGCGATCATCGCGTCGAGCGTGTGTCCGTGGCTGCGCGCACGCAACTCGCGGCTCATGCCGTAGAAGAGGTTGACGCCATCCACCCCCGCATCAATCGCCGCCTGCACATCGCCGACGGTGCAGCGGACATGCGCGAGGAGCATCGCGCGGCGCGGCAGCGCGGCGAGCAGCCGTGCATCCGCGAACGAGCGCGGGGACGCAGCGGGGTTCGTCACCTCAATTGCGTCCACCCCGAAGCGGTCGAGGGCGGCGGCGAGTTCGAGTTTCTGCGCCGTGGTGAAGTGGGCGCTGGGCGAATTGCTCGCCCTCGCGCAGGGTGGAGTCAATGATCGCGACATGCTGGATCGTCACCACGAGCCTCCTGCGAGTGGTCAGTGGCAGTGGCAGTGGCCAGAGAAAGATGCGCGAGCGTCCTGTTTTCAACTGACACTGCTCACTGACTACGTCCCATCGTCCGCGCCGCCCGGCAGGGCAAAAAAAAACGCCCTCATCCCGCTTGGGACGAGCGGCGCGGCAATCAGCGGCGACTTCGTGGTACCACCCAAGTTCGCGGTGCCTTCGCAGGCACCGCCTCAGCCGTACGGAACGCGAGAAGACGTTCGATACGCTCGCCCGTGGTAACGGAGGCGACCCGGCATGGCATCAGGATCTCAATGCCCATCCACCTGCGGCTCAGAGGCTTTTTTCCCTCGTTCCCGGCCCCGCCTTTCACCTGCGCGGGTCGCTGTGCCGTTCTCTGTCGGTACTCTCCCTCGTCAACGCCGTTGACGGTTCATGTCAGACATCGAGGTATCACGCACTAGAATCACCGTGTCAATCTGTACGGACATTGGCGCGATGCACGAAGTACGGCGTTCAGACGGCGAAAGCGGGTGGCATGCGCACATTCAGGCGGGCAAATTCGTCCGCGTCCAGTTGCTCGAACCCTTTTTGCGGCACTTTCAGGTAATTCCAGACGGCGCCAGTGAGCAGCGTCAGCAGCGTCTGAAAGGCGAAACGCACCGCGCCCTCATTCGTCACTTTGCGGTCGCGATAATCCGCGAGGGTGGTTTCGTACGCATCGAACGCTTTATGCGTCGGCGCGATGTGCATGGATTACCTAACCCCCTGACGCCTTCCCGCGAGGAAGGGGAGCCAGACAATAGACGCGTATGAGAAGTATACCGTATGGTGGGAAAGGCCTCCTTCCCCGTGCGCGGGAGAGGGGCGCTTTTCGGGATGCTATGGCCTTCCCGTACATGTTGCGATACCGAGAAGGTCCGCTCCCCTTCCCTCCGAGGGAAGGGGCCGGGGGTTAGGATTCCCCGCCATGTGGCACTCTGTGGGATACTATCAGGAGAAGAACCCTCGCCCCCCGCGCTCGCTACCGGGCGCAATGCGTGGCATGAGTCAGAAACCCCCTCCGCGCGGGAGGGGGCAGGGGGGTAGGTAATCAAGGAGTGTTACTGATGTCTTCCCGACCCCCCCGTGATGATTTTCGCCCGCGTCGGCCCGCTCCGCGCGGTGACGGCAGCGCGCCGCGTCGCCCGCGTCGCGCCACCGAGACGAATCTGGCGATGGGCGATCAGGCGCCGCCCGCCCAGGAGTCGCCCGCTGAGCCTGCGCCGCTGCCGACCTTCGCCGATCTCGGCCTCTCACCCGAAACGCTCAAGGCCGTCTCCGATGCGGGCTACGAGGAGCCGACGCCGATTCAGGCGCGCACGATC
>CAWJZC010000030.1:0-311002 GCA_963847195.1 uncultured Chloroflexia bacterium
AGGGGTTGGCGGCGATCCGCAATCTGGCGATCGGCTTGCTGCGCTTGGCGGGAGAAACGAATATCGCCGCTGGATGTCGCCGCTATCAAGCCCAACCCGCTCTCGCCTGCGCCGCCGTTGGCATTACTGGCGACTTTGAATAAGCCCTATGGCGCCATCCTGTTGGGGTTGCGAACTGTTCCAGCGGTGTTCCAGCGTTGTGGCTGGTTCGCCGCCGCCGTCGATGCGAGAGTGGGGGCACGGGTGAGCGGCGAACGGCACCCGGCGGGAACGATCGGCATGTATCGCGGGAGGAAGCAAGGGAGATGGTCATGGACGAGATCGCCAATGGACCGAGCATGCACGTCCCGTCGGGCGCGGGAAGATCCTACTGGATGATCGGCGGGGAGCGGGCGACAATCAAGGTGACGAGCGGCGAGACGTACGGGGCCTATGCGGTCGTGGAGGTGACAACCCCGCCCCTGATCGGACCGCCACCCCACATCCACCATACAATGGAAGAGACGTTCTACCTGCTCGAAGGCGAGATGGAGTTCGTCATCGATGGCATCGCCGCCACCGCCACGGTCGGGTCGCTGGTGCGCATACCGAAAGGGGTGCTCCGGGACTACCGCACCGTCGGGGCCGCGCCCGCGAAGGCGCTCCTGTTCTTCCTGCCGGGCGGTTTCGAAGCGTTCCTGGCGGAAATGGGGCAGCCGGTCACCGACACTTCGCCCCCGCAAGGGGGGCCGCCGGATATGGGGAAGTTCGTGGCGGCCGCTGCGAAGTATGGATGCGAGATACCGCCGCCGACCGCGCGGTGACGAGGTGGCAGCCTTGCGATCGGCGCAGGGGAGCATCGTGAAAGGAGAGCCGAGATGACGATTGCCGTCGCCGCGCCGCATCCGTGGGCCATCGAAGGGGCGCATCGCGTGCGCTTCGGCGTCATCACCGCCGTCCCGGACGACTGGGCGGTCACGCGCGACCTCGCCCAAACGGCCGAGGCACTGGGGTTCGATGGCCTCTTCCTGCCCGACCATCCGCTGATCGCCGGCGGCGCCGCCTGGACCACGCTCGCGGCGCTGGCCGAGGCGACGCGCACGATCCGCCTCGGGACGCTGGTCAGTTGCGTGTCGTACCGGAACCCCGTGGTGCTCGCGCGCGCCGTCGCCGACGTGGATCGCATCTCCGATGGCCGGGTCGTGCTCGGCGTGGGGAGCGGCGACATGCCGCAGGAGTTTCGCCAGCTCGGGATCGACTATCCGCCGACCAAGGAGCGGCAGGCGGCCCTCGAGGATGCGCTGCGGATCCTCCGCCCTTTGCTGCGCGGCGAGGAGGTCACGTACCAGGGCGCATACTTCCGGGCGGAGAGGGCGAAACTCCGCCCGCCGCCCGCCCAGCAGCCCCACGTGCCGATCATCGTGGCCGGCGGCGGCGAGCGCACGACGCTGCGCTTCGTGGCCCAGTATGCCGATGCCTCCAATCTGTCGGCCGCGTCGTGGGCGGGCGGCGTCTTCACCCCCGACGATGCCCGGCGCAAGTTCGACATCGTGCGGCGGCACTGCGCGGAGGCGGGGCGGCCCGATGGGTCGGTCCTCCGCACCACCACGCTCGCCCTCCGCCTGGCGGAGACAACCGCGGCGGCTCAGGCGAAGCTCGAGCACCTCCCACCGAGGCTGCTCGCCCACCTCGAGCGGATGCCCTTCGCCGGCACGCCGGAGGACGCGGTGGTGCATATCCGCGGGCTGGTGGAGGCCGGTTTCCGGTACATCATTCTCGGGGGCGGCTGGGTCGATACAGAGACGCTGCGCCTGGCCGCCGAGCGGGTGATCCCGGCGGTGGTCGGCAGCGGATCGAACGAGCAAGTAGCGTACGCCCGATAGGTGCGAGATGCTTCCGGCAGGCTACTCTCCGGCCGAGATGGCTGCGAAACGGGAGGATGGGGCAGTGCGGGCCGACAGCTGTGTCCGGCAGTTCTGCGGGCCAGTAGGCATACGTAGGGATATGCGCTATCCACGAGCGCGTAAGGTCCGCGACTCCCCTGCCCGTTTCAGAAAGGGCCCTGCGTGTTGCAAATCGTCCAGCGTGAGCGGTAGCATCCACCTTCAATCCGCGCTGAAGGGGGCTGCGCCCTACTCGGCCCGCCCGAGGCCCGCGACCGCGACCGTCCTGTCCTCGTCGCCATCGAGTCGTATGTCCCCAAGGATCATTCCGCTCGCCACCTCCACCGCGCCCTCGCCCTCGCCTTCGCGCGCACTCTCGCCGCTGATTGCTACGCCAGCGGCGGACGCCCCTCCATCGACCCCGAGGTCTTCTTCCGCCCCCGACTCGCGATGTTCCCCGGAGGGATCCGTTCGGAGCGCAAGCCGATGGAGCAGGCCGGTGATAGCCTGGCCATACGGCGGTATGCGGGTTACAACGTCGCTGCGCCGCTGCCCGACCATTCCAGCCTGAGTAAGATCCGTGCCCGCCCGGGATTGCCGGTCTTCCGCCGCTTCTTCGAGGTCATTACCGAGCAGTGCGTCCCGGCGGGCTTGGCCCGGGGCGATGAACCGATCTTCGACGCAACCAAAGCACGCCAACCAGACGATGTGGGCACGTTGCCACTGCCGCTGGGGATGGTACGCGCGTGGGCGAGGCGCTGGATCGTCGCCGCTTCGTCATCGGTCAAGGGGCAGGGCCGCGCGTTGCGGCATCGGGGTCTCCTTATCGGCTCCCGACTATCCTATAATGAACTTCCCGGATGCACCACTTATTCTGCCGCAGCAACGTTCGGCAGGCTAAAGCCCGCCGCCACCATTTCTGCGGCTCGGCAGCGCGCCCCATCAATCACTTGATGATCGGTGATCGGCTTTGCCGGCAGCGCGCGGTGGCGGGGACTTCGGCCCTTCGGGTGGACTGGGTTTCTTGGCTTGCCCCTTTCCATCCTGCGACGCGGTGAGCAGGGGCGCGGGCTTCTCGTCCTGCTGCGCGTTCGCCGGATCGGCGCGGGCGGGCTGACTTCCCCGGCTCACTGTATCCGGCGCGGCGCCAGCGGGCGTGCCGCCGGCGCCGGTCGGTGTGTGAGTCGCGCGCGTGGGTGGCGGGCGAGCGTCGCTATCGCCGCCCCACCGGAGGGGTTCGTGACGCTCCCGGCCGGTGGACTTCCGGTGGGGTCGGGAGCGACCGGCGTACCGGGATCGCGCGTCGCGGCAGGGATAGTCGCCGTCGATGTACTCATCGGCGTGGCGCTCGATGGTGTCGGGGCGGCGGTTCCGGGGGCAACAGCCGTGCCGCGCGTCGTGCCGGTTGCCGTGCCGGGGCTGTTCGTCCCGGTCCGGGTCGCGGAGCCGGTGATCGTCGTGCCGGGCAGGCTCGTGCTGCTGCCCGCCGGGGAAGTCGCCACAGCTGACCCGTTGGTGACGCCGGTCGTTGCCGCCACCGTGCCGGGCGGCGCGGTGGCAGGCGGCGTCTCGCCGCCGGAGGCGATATCCTTGACGGTCGTGACGACCGCCTGCGCCGCGTTATGGACCCCGGCAGCGGCGAGACGGCCAACCGGGGTGAGGAAGGCGAGCAGGAGCAGGGCGGCAGCGGCGGCGCCGACCAGTCGCAGGTGGCCCGCCCACCACGGTCGCGCCGCCTCCCGCGCGTCGAGTCGCGCGTTGAGGCGGGCGAGCGCGTCCGGCGCGGGGGCCGCCTGGGTCGCCTGCTCCGCGAGGGTCCCGGTGAGGAGCGACGCGAGGCGGGCGTCGTCCGGCGCGGCGGTCGGCGGTTGGCGGTGTGGTGCGTGCTGTTCGTCCACGGTCACTCGCCCCCTTCCCGCGCCGGGTTGGCGAGAGGCCGCCCGTCGATCGGGGGGAGATGCTCCGGCGGCAACGCCGCGTGGTCGCGCGCCAAGGTGTCCCGCAGGGCGTGCCGCGCGCGGTGCAGGCGGGACTTGATCGTGCCGGGGCGGACGCCCAGTGCGTCGGCGACCTCGTGCTCATTGAGGCCGCCGTAATACGAGAGCACGAGCACGGCCCGCTGATTGACCGGCAGGTGGTCGAGGGCGGCCCAGATCGCCTGCCGTAGCTCCGCCTGCTCCGCCTGCTCGGCGGGGCCGGGCGTCGGGTCCGGGCCGAGCAGCGTGTCGAACTGCGCGTCCGTCGCGGGGATGAGCGTGCGCCCGCGCCGGTCCCGCTTGAGGTAATCGACGCTGACATTGTGGACGATGCGATAGAGCCAGGGCAGGAATGGGCGGCGGAGATCGAAGCGGCGGAAGGCGGAGAAGAGTTCGACGAAGACGAGTTGGGTGATGTCGTCGGCGGCCTCGCGGCGGCGGGTGATGAGATAGGCGCTGCGGAAGACCTGCAGATGGTAGCAGTTGAACAACTCCGCGAAGGCGGCGCGATCCTGTCGCTGGCACCGTTCGAGCAGGAAGTGCATCTCCGCCGTGTCAGTCACCATGGTTCCCTCGCCATCCTCCACCACCATTGCCCCGGCTTCCTCCTCCGCATGTTCCGTACCGTTCGGTCGGGAACATCGTCTGTGGGGGGACGCTTTGCCGTGCTAGCGGAAGTAGGAGATGTACGAGCAGATCGTCAGCCCGATCAGGAACCAGAAGGAGACGCGGCGGGGAGCGCGCCCGGCGGCGAGCGAGAGGCCGAGCGGGACGAGGAAATACCAGGTGCGGATGCGCGGCCAGAGGATGAGGAAGACAGCGAGCGAGTCCGCCCATGCCGCCATCTCGTCGTGGATCGTCCATGCCTCCGAGTCGTGGCGGGTGCGCCAGATCTCCGAGACCTGCCAGACCGCGAAGATCAGCGCGACGATCACCACGATCACCGTGGGGGTGTGGACCGAGAGGCGTCCGCCCGTCAGCAGCCAGAGCAGGCCGCCGATCGCGCGGGCGACGATGTTATTGACGCCCCGACCCGGCTCGTTCACCGTGCTCATCACGCTCGCGAAGCCGACCCAGTAGGGGATGAAGGCGCAGGCGGCGACGACCAGCGTCGCCGCCGCCAGCCGGAGCGCCAGCCACCACCGCGTGCGGACGGGCGTGCGGAGCAACAGTCGCAGGCCGCCGAGGCCGACGGCGGGCAGCGTCGAGTATTTGATAAGCGCCGAGGCGGTCAGCCCGACGACGGCGAGCACGGGCCGGGCGCGCATGAGCAGGAAGGCGCTGCCGAGCATCACCGCGAGGATCAGCACGTCGTTGTGGCCGATGACGACGCCTTCCAGCAGCACCATCGGGTTCCAGGCGAAGGCGAGATAGAACCAGCCCGCCCGCTCCGGCCACCGCAGCCGTACGAAGGAGTAAATCAGCCAGCCATCGAGCAGCGTGGCGGCGAAAGCCACCACCTTGAAGCGGAGGATCAACTCGAGCGGAGAGGCATCCGGCCCGGCGGCGATCCCTTGCGAGACCATTGTCCACAACGGCCCGTACGGTGAGGGAATGTCCCGCCAGTAAAGGTACGGGATGAGCGGGTCCGCCGGGGCGACGCTCTGCGCCGTCGCGACGTACGGATTGGCGTGGTAAATCTCCGGGAACCGGGCATACATCGCGTACGAGAAGGGGTCCGTCGAGAAGAGCGGCGGCACGACGATGGCGATCAGCCCGAGCGTGATCGCGCCGATCAGGACCATGCGGTGATCGATGACCAGCGCCTCGCCGCGCAGTTTCCAGACGAGCGGGAGATAGACGAGCCATGCGGCGATCACGCACATCCAGGCGACGAAGGCGAACTGCGCCGGCGGCAAGGAGGCGAGGGACGGGAATACTTCATGGAAGAGTTGCGCATTCCGGGTAATCTGCTCGTACGGCGGCACGGCGGCGGGCCCGAGCGGCCACTCAACCGTCGTGAACGCCAACACGAAGAAGGTCGCGAAGAGCGCGACGCAGCCGGTGGCGAGGGTGAGCGCGGTGGTGATGGCGGTCGCATCCGGCAGGATCGCCCGCACGACGCTCCGTCGCTCTTCGGTAACACTCACCGTCATGGAGCGATGACGCCAAATGCAAAGGGCGAGGGGATCAATGGGTTCGAAACGGGCAATCGCCACACTGCTTTCGGCCCACTCCGCCGAACCGTGACGGCGCAATACGACATTGTACCGTGCCTCCTGATGGTCCGTGGATACCGGCGGACCACGACAGACTCGCCATTCACTCGCAAGTTCCGCGCCATACTATACCAGCGCACGCTACCGCTCGATACTTGCCCCCGAAAATCAACGCTCTATCAACGGACACCACTACTTTAGCGCCGATTGTGGCGTGGTGTACGGCGGCGGCGCGTACCAATTGCTCTGCGCAGGCCACGGTGGCATCTCGGAGAGATGTACATCGTCGCTCGCCGCGGGGGAGGGGGGAGCAGCGGCGTGGCGATGAAACTGCCGTCTCGCGGCCCACTCGTGCCGTAAGGCCGCCAGCCGAGGTAGGAGGGCCAGGATTCGTAGGCGCTGCGTACGATGCCGTTGCCGAGCGCCGAGAGCATCGTCCCGTCGCCGAGCGAGATGCCGACGTGCCCATTCGGATCCGCGCGTTGGTCGAAGAAGACGAGGCTGCCCGCCGGGGCCCGGCCGCGATAGAGCGGGGCGCTGACTGCATCGACGATTGCCGTAGCGAAGCGCGGCTGCGGGATACCCGCCTCGCTCAGGACGTTATCGACGAACATCTCGCACCACCCCACCCAGGGCGCGCCGTCCGGCCGTAACTGCTCGCCGTAATGACGCACGGCGACGCGTGCGATCGTCGCATTGCCGCCCGTGCCGGGGTCATCGAGGATCACCACGTTCGCAAGGCTCGGAAGGATCGTGTCCGCACCCGGCGTGCCGGTCGGTGTGCCGGTCGGTGTGCCGGTTGGCTGACTCGTCGGCGTCGGACCGGTCGTCGGCGTCGGCGACGTTGCCAGCGGTGTCGCGGTGGCGGTCGGCGATAGCGGAGTTGGTGAGGGAGGGGGCTGCGTTGCCGTCGCCGGCGGCGGCGCCGGTCGGCGTCACCGGCACAGACTGGAGAGCGGAGGGGACGGCCGGGAGCCCTGCGGTCGCGGTCGGGTCCGCCGCGGCCGTCGGTTGGAGTGTGGGGGCGGTCGTGCCCGCTGGGCCGGACGAGAGGAGCCCGTTCGCGCCCGATGGCGGCGCCGTCGTCGGTGGCGCCGCCGGCTCCGTCGCCGTGGGCGCGGACGGCGCGGTACTCGTGCCGCTCGCCGCGACAGCGGGCGCGGTACACAGCACGCCGATCAGCAGGAGGAGCCCCGCGCAGATACGTGCGATGCGGCGCTGTCGCCGCCGGGCAGCGGCGCCGGGGCGCGCGTCGTCCTTGCCGATCTGCTCCGTAGCGAAACCCATACCTTCCCCCTCGCCCCATTGTCCCGCAGTCGGTGCTACATATCCCCACGATCACCGATCGCTGCTCTTGCCCACACGCCAGGAGCGAACGTGTACGTTCGCTCCCACTGATCCTTCCAACATAACAAAGAGATGGCGATGGCACAAGTGCGGTGTCAATCGGTCACCACAGTATCATCGGAGCATATTGCTGCTCCTACTCCCTCTGACGGTGGGGCCGGAGGGAACGGAGGCTGCCGTTCAGGCCGCCGCGAAGCGTGCGGCGGAGAGGAAGCCGATCGGATGGCGCGTCGTGCCCTCCGTGGCGAGATCGGCCATCACCTCGCCCATCACGGCGGAGAACTTGAAACCGTGGCCGGAGAAGCCCGCCGCATAGACGACGTTCGCGTACGCTGGGTGGTGGTCGATGATGAAGTCGCTATCCGGCGTCATCGTGTAGAGGCAGGTGGTGGCGGCGAGCACCGCGCCCGCCGCGCCCGGCATGTAGGTATCGAGCACGGCACGCATCCGCTCGATCTCCTCCGGTTCGACGGTGCGCCGGGCGGTCTCGGGCGTGCAGGGATCGCCCTTGTCGTGCCGCCCGATCTTCAGGCCGTCACCCGGCAGCATCGGCACGCCGTAATAGGACCCTTCCGGGCCCCCGAAGCCGTAGACGGGGAAGCGATCCGGCCCGAACAATTCGGGTCGGGTCGGGGCGAAGTAGACGTTGTACATCCGCCACGGTTCGAGCGGGAGCGCGAGATCGGCGAGGATGTCGCCTGCCCACGGACCGGCGGTGATGACGAGCGATTGCGCGGTGTAGGATGCCGTATCGGTCTCGACGCGGACGCCCGCGCCGTCGGGCATCCAGCGGCGGACGGGCTCGCGGTGGTGCAGGGTCGCGCCATGTTTCGCCGCGAGGTCGAGGTGCGCCGCGACGCACGGCTCCGGCGTGAGGAAGCCGGTGTGCGGGTCGTAGATGCCTATCGAGCCGTCGGGCACGCGGAAGCCGGGCCAGCGCGCCATGATCGCATCGGCGGTCAGTTCCTCGATAGACAGGCCATACCGCGCGGCAGATTCTCTTTGGGTTGCGCCGAAGCCGGGCTCGGCGGGGCCGAACGCCGATCCCGCCCGTGATCGTCAGGAAATGCTGCCCTGTCTCTGCCTCCAATTCGCGCCAGAGGGCATACGCGCGCTGGACGAGCGGCACGTAATGTGGAGATTCCCCATACGCCTCGCGGATGCCGCGCGACCGCCCGTGCGAGGAGCCGTTGGTGTGGCCGCGCGCGAAGGCATCGAGGCCGAGTACCCGCGTGCCCCGCCGCGCGAGGTGATAGGCCGTCGCGCTCCCCATCCCGCCCAATCCGAGGACGATCACGTCATATCGCGCATCCGCCCGCATCGTTGCCGCCTTTTCGTATCGTCCGATCCCCGTCACATCGCGCGTGCATGATAGTCGGCGGGGGTGGCGCGGTCTACGGCGGGTGGCAAGGCTCCCCGTTGCCGCTGGCATATCCCTTGCCGTACGATCGGGCGTGCAGCGGCATCCTGGACCGTGCGCTCGGTGGCGTTCGGCCTGTAGACGGAAGGAACCGAGCCCCATGCTGTCTCTCTTCTCTCGTTCGGGCAACCGCGCATGAAGGGCGAAGTGAATATCCGCTTGACGAACCGCGCGCTCTTCGTCGTCCTCGGCGCGTTCGCCTTGCTCTGGCTGCTCGGCCACGCGACGCATATCTTCGTCGTGCTCTTTATCGCCATCCTGCTCGCCTCGTCCGTTTCGATCGCGGCGACGCAATTGGAGCGGCTGCATGTCAAACGCGGCCTGGCGATTTTGCTCGTCTACATCGCCATCCTCCTGGTGATCGTCGGGGTGATCGCGCTGCTGGTGCCGCTGATCGCGGGCGAGGTCCACACCCTGCGCGACAACTTGCCGTCCTATCAGAATCGCGTGAACGACTTGCTCGCCCGCCTGCCGCAACGGAATGGCGAGGCGCTGCGGGTCAATACGATCTTCGGCGATCTCGGCGGGCGTCTCAATGGCGCGGCGGGGAAGGCGGGCCGGGGCGTGCTGGCGGCCGGTTCGACGGTCGTGACGCTCCTGCTCATCTTCGTGATCGCCTTCTTCCTCGCGGTGGACCCGAAATTCCCCGAGCGGATTGTTACGCGCTTCATCCCGCCCACGGCGCGCCGCCGCGCGCTGACGTTGATGGGCAAGATCGGCACCGGCCTCGGCTACTGGGTGCGCGCCCAGCTGCTGCTGGCGCTCTTCTTCGGCGTCACCTTCGGGGTCGGGCTCGCCATCCTGCGCACCCCGTATGCGCTGACGCTCGGCACGATCGGCGCGGTACTGGAGATCATCCCCTATGTCGGCGGGTTTATTACCATCGTTCTTGCCGTACTCGTCGCGGCGACGACGGGCAAACTCTGGCTGATCATCGCCGTGCTCATCTGGTACGCGATCGTCGTCAACCTCGAGGCGCACATCGTCGCGCCGAAACTGGTCGGTGAGATCGTCGGGCTGCACCCGCTGGTCGTGGTGCTCGCCCTCTTCCTCGGCGCGGAGGTGCTCGGTATCCTCGGCGCGCTGCTGGCGGTGCCGATCGCGGTGATCGTCCAGGCGCTGCTCGACGAGTTCTGGACCTTCGGCGAGGCGAGCGATCAACCACTCACGACGAACAGCACGAGCCTCCCTATCCAAACGGGCACGAGCGCGCCCGCCCCCGAGCCAGACGATGAGCCTACGCGTTTCGAGGGGTCACGACCGACCCCGTCATAAACAGTCGTCGCGCTACGGTCGTCGCGACGGGAGCGGGTTCGGTGGGCCACCTGGCCGGCACGGTCGACTGCGGCCGAGGCAGGGGCGCGGGCTGCCCGCTCGGGGCCGGGCCGGGCTGCGACGGCGGCAGCGGGTTCGGTCCGGTGATGACGAGGGTGTACGCGCGATTGCCCGTGGCCCCCACATGGTCGGTGGCGGTGACGGTGAATGCGAAGGCACCCGCGAGCGTCGGCGTGCCGCTCAGTGCCCCATTAGTCGCGAGGGTGAGGCCGGGTGGTAGGGTGCCGCCGGTGACGGCGAAGGAGTAGGGGATGGTGCCGCCACTCGCGGTGATCATTTGGCTGTAGGGGATCGTCACGGTTCCGTTGGGCAGGGTGGCGGGGCTGAGGGTGACGCCTTGCGGCTCGAAGGCGCCAATGGCGCAGGTCGCCGCCGGAGCGGGGCAGGTCGCGCTGTCCTTGTCCTGGCGTGGCGCACCGCTGGGGTAGTGAGTGGTGCAGGCGGACGCGATCGCCCGCATCGAAGGCGGGGCTGGCGCTGGTAAGGCGAGTCAGGGCGAAGGGGTCTGGCAGCGGGTCGGGCCGCCGTTATTGGCGAGTGGGCCGAGGGCCGGGTTGACGTTTCGCAGATCGCTGGGGAGGAAGCCGCTGCCGCCGCTCGTGTTGCCGATCAGGTTGTGGCCGTGGCTGACGACCGCGCCCTTGATGTCGGGGCCGGTTCCCGTTGCGGTATTGCCCGCGATAATCGTGTTCGTCAGATTCGACGTGCCAAAGGTCTCGATGCCGCCGCCGTCGAAATCGTTCGCGCTGTTGCCGGTAAGGGTGCTATTCGTCAGCGTCAGCGTGCCGTTCCCGTTCTCGATGCCGCCGCCGAAACCGCCGCTGGCGCTGAAGAGGACCGCGCTGTTGCCGGAGAGGGTGCTGTTCGTCACCGTCACCGTGCCATTGTTGATGTAGATGCCGCCGCCGTAGCCTGCGGTGTTGCCGGAGAGGGTGCTATTTATCAGCCTCATTGTGCCGTTTGTGTCGTTATCAATGCCGCCGCCACTGCCGCCGTCGGGCGCGCCGTTGCCGGAGAAAGTGCTGTTCGTCACCGTCACCATGCCACCGCTATTGAAGATGCCACCGCCGCTAGCGTTCACGGTGTTGCTGGAAAGGGTACAGTTCGCCACCGTCAGCGTTCCCTGGTTGAAGATGCCGCCACCCTCGCCGAAGACGCCAGTCGCGGTGTTGCTGGAGAGGATAGTGTTCGTCACCGTCAACATGCCAGCGTTGAAGATGCCGCCGCCATCGCCGCTCGCGGTGTTGCCAGAGAGGATGCTGTTCGTCAACGTCAGTGTGCCATCGTTGCGAATGCCGCCGCCGTTGCCGTTCGCGACGTTTAGCGGATTCCCATTAGCGATGGTTAGATTGCTGATGCTCGCCGTTATCCCGCTGCCGACGAAAAAGACCTGCATCGTATTACCGCCACTCACCGTCAACAGCGCCGCCCCCGACCCCGTGATCGCCACCGGGTTGAGGATTTCGGGCAGGGCGATTGCCGGTGTAATCGTCCCCGTCGCCGTGATCGTGATCGTGTCCCCCGCACCCGCCCCGGCGTTGACTTGCCTGATTGCGTCGAGCAGCGATCCAGAGCCGCTGCCGCTCGTTGTCGCAACGGTGTAGCCCGCCGCCGCCACCCGCTCGGTGTGGAGGGAGAGTGCGACGACGCAGGCCAGCGCGCAGAGTCCGATGACGATTCCCCGCCCGATCAGCCGCACCCGTGATGCCCGCATGCTCATGTCCCGCGTGTCGTGTCGCCGTCGGCGATCGGGCGCATGTGCGTCGAGGAAGAGTCGGGGTGCTTGCATCGTTGTGCTCCTGTCTTCTGTCGTTCCTGTCGTATCCACGGCCAGGAGGTGTCTCTTGTCATACACCGTCGCGCTACGGTCGTCGCGACGGGAGGGGGCTCGGTGGGCTGACGACTGGCACGGTCGGGCGTGCCTGCGGCAGGGCTGCGGGCTGGCCGCTCGGGACGGGATGGGGCTGCGGCGGCGGCAGGGGATTCGGAACCGGCGGCGGTGACACCAGGAGCTTGGTGACAAAGACTTGTTCGGTGCCATCTCCGCCCGAGCCATTGGTGACGGTGATCGGGAAATCGGTGCTGTCGGTGCTGCCGGCCACATAGACGTTGCCGCCCGAGTCCACCGCGATGCCGTTGCCCTTATCATCGCCGCTGCCGCCGAGGTAAGTGCTGTAGAGCCGCGCCCCGCCCCCGTCCAATTTCGTTATGAAGACATCAATGCCGCCGAAGGTCGAGCCGTTGGTGACGGGGAAGTCTGCGCTGGCGGTATTGCCCGCCACAAAGGCGCTGCCGCTCGCGTCAACCGCGATGCCGTTGCCCTTATCATCGCCGCTGCCGCCGAGGTAGGTGCTGTATGTCCGCACCCCGCTCCCGCTCAACTTTGTCACGAAGGCGTCCGCATTGCTGTGGTAGCTGGAGCCGTTCGTGATGGGGAAATTCGCGCTGTAGGTATAGCCTGTTACATAGGCATTGCCGCCAGTATCCACCGCGATGCTATTGCCCCGGTCCTCGGCGCTGCCGCCGAGGTAGGTGCTGTACACCCGCACGCCGGCCGTATTGAGCTTGACCACGAAGGCGTCCGAGAAGCCGCCGCCGTAGGGCGAGCCGACGGTTGTGGGGAAGTCACTGCTGCCGGTATAGCCCGTGACATAGGCGTTGCCGCCCCCGTCTACCGCGATGCCCTGGCCGATGTCACCGCCGCTGCCACCGAGTTGGGTGCTGTATACGAGTCCCCCATTGGTGTCGAACTTGGTCACGAAGGTGGTGCCGATCCTCGATCCGACGGTGACGGGGAAGTCCGTGCTAAACGTAACGCCCGTGACGTAGGCGTTGCCGCCCGTATCCACCGCGATGCCGTTGCCCACGTCACCACCGCTGCCGCCGAGGTAGGTGCTGTAGACGCGCGCCCCGATCCCGTTCAACTTTGTCACAAAGGCGTCGCCGTAGCCATTGAGAGTCGAACCGTGGTAGGTCGAGTTGTTGGTGACGGGGAAGCCCGCGTTTTCGGTCAAGCCTGTGATGTAGGCGTTGCCGTTTGTGTCCACCACGATCGCTTTGCCTTGGTTGTCTCCGCTGCCGCTGGCGCTGTGGCCGCCGCCCAGGTAGGTGCTGTAGACGAGCGTCCCGGTTGCGTTCAGCTTGGTCACAAATGCATCAAAGAGGTTGCCGCCGAAGGTCGAGCCGTTGGTGACGGGGAAGAGTTCGGGGGCAGTGCCCGTGACCCAGGCGTTGCCGTTCGTGTCCACCGCGATAGCGGAACCGACGTCATTGCCGATGCCGCCGAAGGCGGTACTGTAGACAAGCGTCGGGTCGATCACCAGCGGTAGGGCGGGGTCGTACTCCCCCACCCGGAATCCCACCGTGCCATCCTCCCGCATCGCGTACCCGCCCGCCACCGTCCGCCGCTCCCCGCTAACCTCCTGGTACAGCGCCGGGGCGCGCTGATGCATCTTGCCCGCGGGCGTTTCCAGCGCCAGGTCGCCGGTCGCTGTATCGATCTCCATTCCCGTTGCCCCGCCTATGGAGAGGGCGAAGGCGGCCGGGTCCGCGCCGGGCGCTACCACCACGTCGTACTCCCATTTACCGCTATCACTTCCGTAGATGATGAGGTCGAGACCGGGGTAGAGGTCGGTGTAGCGCACGCGGGCGTGTGTGGGGATGCTCGTCCGCCAGCGCGCGGGATCGTCGCCGACGAAATAGTTGACGATGCCGGGGAGGGGCTCTTCGGCGCGCATGGCGGGGCTGGGGTTGGCACCGGGGAAGGTGAAGCGCAGCGGGGCCGGGAGGCCGAGGGTGAGGGCATCGGGGGCGAGGGCGAGGGAATAGCCGGGGCCGTGGGCGAGGAAGCGGGCGGCGGGGTCGCCCTGCCCTTCATTCGTCTCGAAGGCCAATGGCAGGCTACCGTACATGTCGCGCGCGGCGGTCTCCTGCGGCGTGGCACTATGCAGGTCCACAGAACGTGTGACGACGGTGCTTACACCGGGCGGCAAGAGGAGAGCGGCGAGCAGGGCGGCGACCACCCATCGCGCCCGCCCAATGGGAAGAATGTGCCATGTTCGTCGCATCGTCATGCCTCCTATTCCGCGTGATCTGCCTTGCACCGACAAGGCCGGACGGATGCGGCTACGGTCGTCGCGACGGGAGCGGGCTCGGTGCGCCACTGGCTGGCACGGTGGATTGCGCCCGTGGCAGGGGCGCAGGTTGACCGCTCGGGGCGGGGGCGGGCTGCGGTGACGGCAACGGGTTGGGGAAAACGGCCGGCCCGGCGATCTTGGTCACGAAGGCGTCGGTGTTGCCGCCGTATGTCGAGCCGTTAGTGACGGGGAAGTTCGTGCTTGTGGTGTAGCCCGTCACATATGCATTGCCGCCCGCGTCCACCGCGATGCCGTTGCCCTGATCGTCGCTACCGCCGCCGAATACGGTGCTGTACGTTCGCACCCCCGTCCGATCCAGTTTTGTCACGAAGGCATTGAAGGCGCCGTTCGGGGCCGAGCCGCTACTTGTGGGGAAGTTCGCGCTCCGGGTGGAGCCCGTGATAGAGGCGTTGCCGCTCGCGTCCACCGCGATGCCGTTGCCCTGGTCAGTGTCAAAGCCGCCGAGGTAGGTGCTGTAGGCCCGTGCCCCGTTCCCGTCCAGCTTGGTCACGAAGGCATCCGAGAAGCCACCATAGGCCGAGCCGTTGGTGACGGGGAAGTTTGCGCTCGTGGTGACGCCCGTGACATACGCATTGCCGCTCGCGTCCACCGCGATGCCGTTGCCCTGCTCGTCGCCATTACCGCCGAGGTAGGTGCTGTAGAGCCGCGTCCCGCTCGTATCCAGCTTGGTGACGAAGGCGTCGTTGCCACCGCCATAGGCCGAGCCGTTGGTGACGGGGAAGTTTGCGCTCGTGGTGTAGCCCGTCACATAGGCGTTGCCGCTGGCGTCAACCGCGATGCCATTGCCAATTTCCTGGCCGCTGCCGCCGAGGTAGGTACCGTAGAGCCGCGTCCCACTTCCGTCCAGTTTCGTCACGAAGGTGTCGGAGTAGCCGCCGAGGGCCGAACTGTTGGTGACGGGGAAGTTCGCGCTTCTGGAATAGCCCGTCACATAGGCGTTGCCGCCCGCGTCCACCATGATGGCCGTGCCATAGTCAACATTGCTGCCGCCGAGGTAGGTGCTATAGACGCGCGCCCCGCTCCCGTCCAGCTTGGTCACGAAAGCATCCTCGCTCCCGCCGAGAGTGGAACCGTTGGTGACGGGGAAGTTGCTGCTCTTGGTTAAACCCGTGACGAAGGCGTTGCCGTTCGTGTCCACCGCGACGCCGTAGCCGAATTCAAGGTCGTTGCCGCCGAGGTAGGTACTGTATACCCGTGCCCCGGTTGGGTTTATTTTGGTCACGAAGGCGTCGTAGACGCCGCCGCTGAAGGTCGAGCCGTTGGTGATGGGAAAGGTCGCACCGGCAGTGAAGCCCGTCACATAGACGTTGCCGCCCGTATCCACCGCGATAGCATTGCCTTGATCGTAGCCGCTGCCGCCGAGGTAGGTGCTGTACGCGAGCGTCGGGTCGATCACCAGCGGCAGGCGATCGTCATAGGCGCCGACCGCGAAGCCGATCGTCCCGTCGGTGCGCAGCGCGTAGCTTCCCGCCACGATGTGGCGTTGCCGGTCGACCTCCTGATAGAGCACCGGCGCGTGCTGGCGCAGATCGCCGCTCGCGGTGTGCAGCACGAGATCGCCCGAGGTATCGTCCGCCGTCATGCTGGCCGCACCGCCAATCGCTAGCGCGAAGGCCGCCGGGTCCGCGCCGGGCGCGACGATCACGTCATATTCCCAGTCCCCGCCTTCTCTCCCGTAGACGGTCAGGTCGATGCCGGGATAGAGATCCGTGTAGCGCACGCGCGCGGTTGTCGGAATGTTCTCAAGCCACCGCGACGGATCATTGCCGATGAAGGAGTTCACCCTCTCGGACAACGGCTCGGTTGCGACGATCGCCGGGGCGGGATTGGCGTTGGGGAAGGTGAAACGGAGGCTGGTGGTGGGAGCGAGTGACAGGGTGAGCGCGTCGGGGGCAAGGGCGAGGGAGAAGCCCGCACCGTGCGCGAGGAAGCGGACGGAGGGATCGGCTTGCCCCGCGTTCGCCGCGAAGGTGAGGGGGAGATGGTCAGGGGCCGTCGCCGCGCCCTGTGGATGAGGAACGGACGACGATGCGGGCGGCGCCACGGGGCGGGCGCAACCGGGCACCGAGAGGAGGGAAAGCGTGCCGATCAGGATGACGGAGAAGAGGATAAACGGACGATTCGCTGCGCGGTGCATGGCACGCTCCTTCTTCCTGCATCGGTATTCTTCGTCGTGCGGCAGCGGTCTCACGGCCGTCGGGGCGGGAGCAGGCCCGGTGGGCCGTTGACCGGGTTGTTCGGCGGCGACTGTGCCGGTGGCGTGATCTGCCATGCCCATTCACCACCGCCGCGCCGCAATGATCGGCGCGGCCTCTCACGTTGGAGGCGTCCGCACGATAGGTGACGCGCGATAAGAAAACACTAGGGAAATCACCAGTTTTCTTCGTTATCTGGATGCGTGGTGTCCGCGGTGGAGGTGCGTCAGGAGGAGGGGGATACTTTCTCCGCCGCATGGGGCGAAGCGGCGAGTCCGACCGCCACGGCCCACACGGCGAGTTCGGCGCGGGCGCGGAAGTTGAGTTTGCGCAGGCTGTTGCCGACGTGCCACTCGACGGTCTTTTCGGTGATGAAGAGCGCGCCGGCGATTTCCCGGTTCCCTTTACCGCGTGCGATCTCCGCCACGACGGCGCGCTCGCGCGCGCTCAGGCCGCCATACTTCTCCTTGATGGCTCGGCGGTCGGGCGGGGCCGGGTATGCACCTGCCAATGCCTCGGCGATTGCCTGATCGGTGCCCATTGACTCGCCTGCTATCAGCGCCGCCGCACTTTCGGCAGCGCCGAGCGCCTGCCGTGCCGGTTCGATCTGCCGTGCCAGCCATTCCCGCCAATACGGTGGGGCCGGGATCGCGATCGTGGCGCGGAGATTCGCGACCGCGCCGGTCAATCGGAGCGCCCGTGCCCACTGACCGCGCAACGCGGCGAGGGCGGTGAACGTTTCCAGCGATTCCGCGATGCCGAGCACGCTGTGCAGACGCTGGTGGAGGGCAATGCCCTCCACCAGCGCCGCATGTGCCTCCTCGGCGTCCCCCGCGAGGATTGCGAGCACGCCCCGCCAGCGGAGCAAGCGCGAGAGTTGCCCGACATCGCCGAGCGGCTGCAAGAGCGCCATGGATTCGTCGAGCAGGGGGCGCGCTGCGGCGACCTCACCCTGCATGGTGAGCGTAATCCCCAGGCTGCCGATCAAGATCGCCTGCCACAAGGAGTGATTCGCCTCCCGCGCGAACGAGGCCCCCTCTTCGTAGCGCGCTCGTGCCGCGGGATAGTCCCCCTGTTCGAGCGCGGCGTGGCCGAGCAACATGAGTGCGGAGGCGATACGATAGGGGTCGTGATGCTGCCTGGCAACCGCGAGCATCTCCGCCATCAGTTCCTGCGCTGTTGGATACTCGCCACGGAAGATGGCGAGCCGACCGGCGGCGAAGAGCGCATCCAGCCATGCGGACGTGTCGTGGGCCGCCAACCCCGCCTCTCGCCCGCGGGCGATGAATGCGGTCAGCCAGCGGATGCCCTCCGTGACGCGATCCCGGATATACCAGAATCGCCAGAGCTGCGTGGTGATCCGCAATCCCTGCCCGATCCGCCCGGTCGCGAGGAGCCACTGGATCGCCGCCCGCAGATTATCGAGTTCCGCGTCCAGCCGTTCGAGCCAGCGTTCCTGCTCCGGGCCGTCCAATTCGATCTCGGCCTGCCGCGCGAGGGCGAGATACCAGTCCGCGTGTGCGCCCTGTACCGCTTCTTCCTCATCGCTCGCCGCCAGCCGTTCTCCGGCGTACTGCCGCACCGTTTCGAGCAGTCGATAGCGCGCCTCGCCACGTCGCTCATCCATCTGGACGAGCGATTTTTCCGCCAATTGCGCGAGGACGTGCAGCACCCCCGCCCCCGCGATGGGATCACTGCCGCAGACGGCCTCGGCCGCCGCGAGGTCGCAGCCCCCGGCGAAGACCGCGAGTCGTCGCAGCACCGTCCGCTCGTCCCCGGTCAGCAGCGCGTGGCTCCAATCGAGCGTCGCGCGCAGCGTCTGGTGGCGGGGGAGGGCCGTTCGCGCGCCGCCCGTCAAGAGGCGCAAGGCGTTGTCCAGTCGGGCTTCCAGCTGCGCGAGGGGCAGGACATTCGCGCGCGCCGCCGCGAGTTCGAGCGCGAGTGGCATGCCGTTCAGCCGCCGGCAGATCGCGGCGACCGTCGGCGCATCCGCGTCGGTGAGCGCGAAGCCGGGCTGCCGCAGGCGGATGCGGTCCACGAAGAGCCGCACCGCCTCGCTCTCCGCGAGCCGCGCGGCGGTCCGATCGCCCGTATGGTCCGGCAGCGAGAGGGGGGGACGCGCCAGGTGAGCTCGCCGGGGACGCGCAGCGCCTCGCGGCTCGTCGCGAGGATGCGCAGGCGCGGGCAGCCGCGCAGGAGGGCGTCGACAAGCGCCGCGACCGCCCCGATCAGGTGCTCGCAGTTGTCGAAGAGGAGCAGGGATTCGTCGGCGCGCAGCGCGTCCGTCAGCGTGTCGAGGGGCGGCCGGTGCGGCTCCTCGCGCACGCCGAGGGCCGCCGCGACGGCCTGCGGCACGAGCGCCGGGTCGGCCAGCCCGGCGAACTCGACGAACCGGATGCCGTCCGGGTATGCGCCGGCTGCCTCGGCGGCGCGCGCGTGGCGACCGCAAGGGCGAGGCGGGTCTTGCCGCAGCCGCCGGAGCCGGTCAACGTGAGGAGGCGGGCCGTGGCGAGCAGCGCGCCGATCGCCGCCACCTCGCGCTCGCGCCCGATGAAGCGGGTGAGCGGGGCGGGGAGATTATGCGGCTCGGCGGTCGGCCGGCCATCGTGCGATGCCGGGACGCGCGCGAAACCTTCGTGCCGCCGGCCGTGGCCGATTGGTGTGATCGGTACTCGCGATTGTGCCATTCCAGGGGACCCCGCCACCGCAGCGTAAGAGCAAAAATGTACCGCTATACAGATGGTGCGCTGCGCGGAAGTATAACACACGAACATACTCGCCGGGTGCGGCGTCGCGCGAGGGATTCGCTTTCCCTTCCCGCTGCGGGAGGGGAGCGGAACCGAAAATGTGTGCCGACGGGAACGTTATGGTAAGGTACCGGCGTGACAGGTGATGAAGGATTTGTCGGACGGGTCCGTGGGGCTCGATGCACGGGAGGGGTAACGTTTTGCGTAGAGTCTGGCATGGGACGAGCGTCGGCCTTGTGGCGCTCATGTTTGTTGGATTGCTCGCGGCGCCCGTGACGCAGGTCGCGGCGGCGTCTGACTATTACGGGGATACCGGGCATTACCTGTATGGGCAGTTCCGCGATTACTGGAATGGTAACGGCGGACTGCTCCAATACGGCTTCCCGATCACCAAGGTCTTCGATCAGCAATCGGAGGACGGCAAGACGCACCCGACGCAGTATTTGCAGCGGGCGGTCTTCGAGCAGCACGCGGAGAATGCCGGGACGCCCTTCGAGGTGCTCGGTCGCCGCCTTTCCGCGTTGCAGACGGCGGACCGGGCGAAGACGGACCCGAACTTCCAGCCGGTCGGCAACCCGAATGACGGACGGCTCTGGTTCACGCAGTCGAATCACACGATTGGCGGCAGCGACGCGGCGAATACGGCGATCCGCTCCTTCTGGGAAGCGGCGGGCAAGGGCGACATTCAGCGGAGCGTGCAGATCTTCGGCTACCCGATCTCGGAGCCGTTCGACGAGCAGAACCCGCCCGTCCCCGCAGGCGACGGTCAGGTCCACCGCGTGCAGTATTTCGAGCGCTACCGCCTCGAATACCACCCGGAGAACGCGGACCCGTTCAAGGTGCTCCTCGGCCTCCTCGGCGTCTCGCAGGCGGACAAGGATAACCTCGACCCGGCCCTGCGCGCCCCCGAACCGGCCGGCCAGCCGCAGCCTGCCTGCATCGGCCAGGGGCCGTGCAGTAGCGGCGCGCCGCAGCCGCTGCCGCGCAGTTACGCGGGCGTCCATGTCGGCGACAATGGTGGTGGCTACGGATTCAACGTGGACGCCATCGGCCTCGACAGTGGCAGCAAAGATACAATGTTCGGCAAGGTCTCGGACGCGCAGTTCGGCTGGATCCGCCAGCAGGTGCGCTGGAGTTCGTACGAGCCCTCCAAGGGGCAGTTCGGCAACAACTACGTCGCCCAACTCGACGCCTTGATCAACGCCGCCGCCGCGAAGGGCGTCAACGTCATGCTCAGCCCGGTTAATGCGCCGGACTGGGCGGGCGGGCCGGGCCTGCCGCGCAACGCGCAGGATTTCGCGGATTTCGTCGGCTTCATGGCGAACCGATACAAGGGCAAAGTCGCCGCCTATGAGGTCTGGAACGAGGAGAACTACGCCGTCGAGACGGGCGGCGTCCTCAATCACGACGATCCCGGCGGCGCCTACCTGCCCGATCCTCAAGGCGGGCTATCAGGCGCTCAAGGCGAGCGACCCGAACATCACCGTCGTCTTCGGCGGCATGACGCCGACCGGCGTACCGGACAGCGACCCGCGCGCGATCAACGAGGTGCATTACCTCCAGTTGATGTACCAGAAGCATCCGGACGTGAAGAACTACTACGACGTGCTCGGGGCGCACCCCGGCTCGAACTGCAACCCGCCGGACAACTCCTACCTGGATAACCCGCCGACCAACGCCTGTGGCACGGACGCGGACGGCGGGCGCAGCTTCACCAAGGACAACTCGTTCTACTTCAAGCGCATCCTGGAAATGCAGGCGGTGATGGCGGCGAACGGCGAGGGCGGCAAGAAGATGTGGCTGACCGAGTTCGGTTGGGACAGCAGCGCCACCGTCGTCCCGGGCTACGAGTACGCGCAGTACGTCTCGGAAGACCAGCAGGCGCAATACTTGACGCGCGCCTTCGCGCTCGGCAAGTCGTACCCGTGGATGGGCGTCATGTTCGTCTGGAACCTCAACTTCCAGGTGACGACCAACAATCCCGCGGACGAGAAATACGGCTGGGGCGTGCTGCACAGCGACTGGTCGTCACGACCATCGTTCGATGCGCTGAAGAGTATGCAGAAGTAACGAAGCGCTGAGTACCGAATAGCGAGTGCTGAGGGGAGCGGGCGAATAGCCCGCTCCTCCTTTTTGCGGGGAGAACTCCCGACCGTTTGCCTGCTACCACCCTGCTACTCCCTTCAGTCGGCTATCGAGTTGCGGGCTATCGGCCTGTTCAGGCGGTCAGCGCCGTGATCGCGCCCGCGATGCCGGCCAGGACGAAGGCGACGGAGAGGAAGAAGCGATCCGGCAATCGGCCGCCCAGCACGGTGCCGATCGCGTTGCCGACGAGCGCCCCCGGCATCCAGACGAGTGCGACCGGGATCAGCGCGTGCCCGACGAAAGAGCCCCGCGCGGCGAGCAAGGCAAGGCCGATCGTATTCGAGCAGGCGAAGTAGACCGCGAGATCGGCCTGGAAGTTGCGCGGGGCGGAGCGGTCCCGCGCGAGCAGGATGGCGGGCGGGATGCCATTGAGCGAGGTCGTCGCGCCGAGCACGCCGCCGAGCCACCCCGCGATGACAGGAGCGCCGGGGATGCGCGGCGGCGGCGGGCGCCGCATCGCGGCCATCTGGATCAGCGTCGCGATGACGATCGTGATCCCCGCGAATCGTTTGAGGAATATCACATCGACCCATCCGAGCAGTAGCGTGCCGCAGTAGAGACCGGGGATGCTACCGAGGACGAGCAGGGCGGGGCGCCGCAGCGAGACATGCTCCCGCAGGCGCAGGGCGGTCACCGCGCGGGTGACGAGCACGATGGAGAGGTTGACGATCACCACCGAGCGCAAGGGTAGGCCGAGGAGCAGGAGCGTCGGCGTCGAGATGAGCGACGCGCCGAAGCCGGTGATGCCGCCGAGCGTCGCCGTGAGGAACATCGTCAGGCCGCCGAGGAGATAGACGGTCAATGTCACGCCGGCGTCGTCCAGGCGGGCGCATCGGGGATGTCCCGGAGGCGGACGCCGTGCGGGTCGAGCAGCATCGTGAAGGCGCGCCCTTGCGGGACGATCAGCGTGCGGGCCGGTAGCGTCGATGGGTCGGGCTCCGGCCCGCTGAAGAGGTCAACGAGCGCCCAGGGCCGGACGGTCCCCACCAGCATCGGCAGCGAGGGTAGGTTCGGCGCGACAAAGAGCGTCGGGCCGGTCAGCCGTGCGAAACCCGGCAGCGTCGCGTCCGGTGTGCCGAGCGCCACGAGCAGGCTCGCATCGCCGTTCGTGAGGCGCAGATAGCCGCCCGATGCGGCGCCTGCTTCGGGGTCCGCGGGCGCTGGAAGGTGCGGCTGCTCCGGCGGTTTCGGCGCTTTCGCGGGTAGTTTCAGGGGCACGCCGTCCGGCGCGTCCGGGGCGACGAGATCGAGCGTGACGCCATGTGCGAGGGGGATGGCGACATGGCCCCAAAGCCGTTCGGCGACGTGGCCGCGATCGAGGGTGGCGAGTTGCCAGGGATCATAGCGCTGCGGCGGTTTGCTGCCCGGCCCGCCCAGTTCGAGCACGCGCCCCACCGCCGTCCGCTGCACGATCGTCGTCGCGCCCGGCAGATGGTCGCGGAAGGGCGGCGGCAAGACGAGGAGGTCCACGCGGCGGTCCCACGGCTGGCGTCCGCTCGCTGAACGCCCGTAGCGCGCCATCCGTGCCGCCCCCGCCGACGATGATCCGCCGCCCGTCGTCATCCTCGATCAAGTAGGTGATTGCGTCGGCGGTGGGGAGCACGGTGATCCGCGCCGGGCCGGACGGGCGATGCAGACCAATGCCGTAGGTGAGCGCGAGCGCCAGCACCGTCACGAAGACGAGCGCATTCGGTCCCCACCGCATCCCCGCTGCCCGCACCCACCGCATCGAGATTCGTCCTTTCGGCCAACCGCAACCACGAATGCCGTCCAGAGGCCACCCGGAAGAGCATAGGACTTACGCGGTTGGAATCGTTTTCCTCGGTGGTAGCAGGCTTTCCAGCCTGCCCCTCGGGTCGGGAGGCAGGCTGGAAAGCCTGCTACCACCAGGTTTCTTGCCACGAACTGCGTAAGTCCTAAGAGCACAAAGGATGCCAGGAGAAGAGAGTATACTGCAATCACTCTCTTCGCTGTTTCCTCTTCCTGCCGTCGTACTTCTCCGGGTGGCCTCCGGGCGGCATTCGTGGTTCACGGCGCCTTCTGGAGGCGGAGTTTGTTTTCCGAGCGGAGCCAGATGGTGGTGCAGGCGATCAGCCAGAGGACGTTGACCACATTGGTCGACCGATGGCCCGCCGCAAACCACCCGGCGGTGACGGAGCCCGCGCCGAGCAGTTCCGCCGCGATAACGGCGCGGTTCGGCAGGCCGACGACCGGCGCGCGGCCCGCCGGATCGCGCAGCGCGGGGACAATGCCGAGCAATGCCGGCACGGCGACAACATATCCCGCGATCAGGGTGACTTTCGTCGGCGGATTAATCGAGGCAAGGGCGTTCGTGATGAGGTGCATGATACCGGCGCTTTCTCGTCCTGGGATGGGCGGCGGCACGGTTGCCCCGCCGAGTTTACCCCTTACCCGAGCAACAGCCGTACCAGCAGGAATGTTCCCAGACCCGCGCCGATCACGAGCGGCATCCGGCCTGCCGTGCGCCAGGCGACGAGGGCCGCGACGCCGCCCGCCACCGCCTCCGGCCCCAATGTGATGCTCCCATGCGGGCGCAGCAGACCGGGCGCGGCGAGCGCGGCGAAGAGGGCGATCGGCACATACGCCAGCGCGCGCCCGAGCCAGTCCGGGAACTGCCGCCCCGTCACGAGCATCGTCGCCCGCAGCGCGTAACGTCACGGCGCTCATGCCGAGGATCGTCAGCCACATGCGCGCCGCTCCTCCCGCGTCTGCCAGAAAGCGCCGATCGCGCTGCCGCCGACACCCGCCAGCACGAGATACCACGTCCCCGGCAGATACGTGATGCCGAGCAGCGCCAGCGCCCCGCTGCACAGCGCGACACCGACCGCGCGGCGGCTCCGCAGCAGCGGCACGAGCAGGCCGAGGAAGGTGAGCGGGATGACAAGGTCAATGCCCCAGCGCGACGGCGTCGGGATGGCCGCACCGAGCAGCACGCCCGTTACCGACGCACCCAGCCACGGCACGACCATGCCGAGGTTCGCGCCGAGGGCGTAGCCCGGCGTCGCGTCGCCGCGCAGGAAGTGGGTCGTCGCGACGGCGTACGATTCGTCCGAGAGATGGAAGGCGTAGAGCAGTCGCCACCAGAGCGGTTGCGCGGCGACGCGCGGGGCGATGGACGCGCCGATCAGGAGGGAACGCGCGTTGGTGATCGCCGTGCCGAAGACGACCGAGAGCGCGCCCGCGCCGCCCGCGATCAGGTTTACCGCCGCGAATTGCGCCGCCCCCGCGTGGACGAGCACCGACATCCCGACGATCTCCGGGCCGGAGAGCCCCGCCGCCCGCGCCGTCACCGCGTAGACGAGACCGAAGAGCGCCGCCCCCGGCCAGAACGGCAGCGTCGCCAATGCGCCCGCCCACCATGACCGGCGCGGCCGTGCCGCTGCTTCCGCCCCCGCCGTGACCGTCGCGCTCGCGTACTGCCCCTCCATCGCGTGCCTTTCTCCTGACAGTTGTGATGGCTACCTTCTGGTGGAGCAGGTTTTCAACCCGCTACTGACCCGGCAGGTTAATGAACGGATCGGATGCGTTGATCGCATAACCATCGAAAGCGATGTTGCCGGTGAGAGGATACGAGATGCGTAGTAACCTGTCAAGGCGCAATCGCCAGTTATGCCCGGTCAGGGGAGGCGGAGGGTCCCGTCCAGCACCGGGACGGCGCTGCCGCCGACTTCGATGCCCGCCACGCCGCCATGCTCGGTGCGGACGGCGATGTGAATGAAGCTCTGGCGGCCCATCTTCGTCCCTTGCTCGCTGACGATCCGCACATCATCGCCGGGCGCCACGAGGCTCTGCCGGACGAGATAGGCGCCGAGCGGGCCGCTCGCGCTGCCCGTCGCCGGGTCTTCGGGGATGCCGGAGGTGTGCGGCGCGAACATGCGCGCATAGACGCGCCCGGCGTGCGGGTCGGGATCGGGCGCGAAGACGAAGACGCCGACGGCGGCACTGTCCGAGAAGCAGCGGAGGATGGCGGGCACATCGAGCGCCGCGCGATCGACGATGGCGCGGTCGCGCAGGGGAATGTAAAGGAAGGCGGAGCCGGTTGTGCCGACCTGGATCGGCGCATCGGGCAGCAGATCCGCCTCCGTCAGACCGAGCGCCGTCGCGAATCCGGCGCGGTCGGTGAGGGGCGGCTCGAAAGTCGCCGCGCCGTGTCGCATCCAGAGGAAGTCCGGCGCGGCGGGGTCGCCCTCCAGTCGCACCGGCACCGGGCCGACCCCTTCTTCGAGGGTCAGCGCCCGCGCCCCGGCGGGGAGCATCCCGCGTTGCGCCAGCACGAACGCCGTGCCGATCGTCGGGTGGCCGGCGAAGCGCAGTTCCCGCCTCGGCGTGAAAATGCGCACGCGCGCGTCGCAGTCGGGCCGTGTCGGCGGGAGGACGAACGTCGTCTCCGACAGATTCATCTCCCCCGCGATGGCCGCCATCTCCGCGTCGCTCAATCCGCGCGCATCGAGCATCACCGCCAGCGGATTCCCGCCGAACACCCGATCCGTAAAGACGTCCACCTGCACAAACTCATACGCGCGTGTCATGTCTCACTCCTTTGCGGTTCTCCCCGGTTTCGATTAGACGACGGGGCGGGGGCCGACATCGGGGGCGGCGCGGGCAGGGGCGGCATCGCGGCGGGCGAGGCGGCGGACGGCGACCGTCAGGCGGCGGATACCCTCGGTGATCTCCTCCTCGGTCGCGCCGGTGAAGTTGAGGCGGATGGCGTCGCGCGCGTTGCCGTTCGGCGAGAAGGCGTCACCGGCGACGAAGGAGACGCCCTCGCGCGCCGCTTCGACGGCCAGCGTGCGCGCCCGCATCCCGCCGGGCAGGTGGCACCAGATGAAGTAGCCGCCCGCCGGCTCGGACCACGTCATCCCGGCGGGCGCCAGCCGGTCGAGCGCGGCGAGCATCGCGTCCCGCCGCGACCGATAGGCGGGGCGCAGGGCGGCAACGTGCTCCGCGAGCCAGCCGCGCGACAGGAAGGTGTGGAGGATGTGCTGCATCGCGCTGTTCGGGTGGACATCGCATGTTCTGCCGCGCCAGCGTCACCGCCTCGACGATGGGCGGCGGCGCGGCCAGCCAGCCGAGGCGCAGGCCGGGAAGGAAGAGCTTGCTCATCGTGCTCAGGTAGATGACGAGGCCGCGCCGGTCCAAAGCGGCGAGGCGAGGCGGCGGCTCGTCGCCGTAGTGCAGTTCGCCGTACGGGTCATCCTCGACGATCGGCACGCCGTGGCGCGCGGCGAGGGCGAGCAGTGCGTGCCGCCGCGCGAGCGGCATCGTCACGCCGGTCGGATTCTGGTAGGTCGGCAGGGTGTAGATGAACTTCGGGCGGTGGCGGGCGAGAACCTGCTCCAGCAGGTCGATGCGCATCCCGTCCTGATCGAGCGCGACGGGCAGCAACCGCGCCCCCGCGCCGCGAAAGACCTGCAACGCGCCGAGGTAGGTGGGCGACTCGACCACCACCGCATCGCCCGGTTCGAGCAGCACGCGCGCAACGAGGTCCAGCCCCTGCTGCGAGCCGTGCAGCACGACGACCTGCTCCGCCGTCGTACGAATGCCGCCGCGCGCCATCCACTCGACGAGCGCCTCGCGCAGCGGCAGCCACCCCTGCACCGCGCCGTAGACGAAGAGATCCGGCCCGTGCGTGTCGAGCGCCTCGTCCATCGCGCGGCGGAAGAGATCGACGGGGAAGAACTCGGGCGCGGGCGCGCCCGCCCCGAAGCCGATCGTGCCGGGGCGACCGATCGTGGCGAGCAGATCGCGCATCGCGGGATCGCGCAGCCGCTCGGCGGCGGAACTGAAAAGCGTCTGCCAGGCAAGCGGCTGGGGTGGATTGGCCCCATCCATCACCGCATCGCTCACCCAGGTGCCGCGCCCGACGCGCGCCTCGACCATCCCCGTCGCGACGAGGTCCCGATAGGCGGTGACGACGGTGGTGCGGTTGACATTGAGACGGTCGGCGAGCTTCCGCTCGGGCGGCAGCAGCGTGCCGACAGCGAGCCTGCCATCCTCGATTCCTTGCGATCATCTGCGCAACGATCTGGCGATAGAGCGGTGTCGCGCTCTCCCGGTCGAGGTGAATGTCCATACGAGCCCCCTCTCGCTTGCACGCAGCATAGCGGAGGGGGGCATCGTGTGGAACAGCCAATGGCAGAGAAATGGAGCAGTCCAATTGCGCGGTAGCGCAGGCTTGGGCCTGCGGTTTCTCGCGCAGGCTGAAAGCCTACGCTACCGATCTCCGCTGGTGCCGATGATCGCCTGCTGATGCGCGGGGAGGACGGCCCAGACCATCCGCTTGCGTTCCGGCGTGCGCGGCAGCGGGACGCCGTCTACCATCGTCAGGGTGTTGACGAGGCGGGTGTCGCCATGCCGCCGCGCCATCTGCGTGTCGAAGAAGGTGTAGTCGCCCTCTTCGAGGCGGAAGAGGGCGATGTCCGCCGCGCTACCGACCTTGAGGGTGCCGAGGTCCGGGCGGTGCATCGCGGCGGCAGGCCGGCTCGTCGCGCGCTCGATCACGTCCGGCAGGCTCATGCCGAGATTGAGGAACTTCGAGAGCGTCGTCGGCAAGTCGAACATCGGCCCCTGCACGGCGAGTTGGTGGATGTCGCTGGAGATGACATCCGGCAGGATGCCCTGCGCCATGGCGATCTCCGCCGTGTCGAAGCCGAACGAGCCGGTGCCGTGGCCGATGTCGAGGATCAGCCCCGCCTGCTGGAGGGCAATCACATCCTCGCGTACGCGGCCATGCTCGACGATGCGGTGCTCGCCCGCCGTGCGGAAGCAGTGGGTGAGGATGTCGCCGGGCCGGAGCAGGGCGAGGATTTCGTCGAGCGAGGGCGGGCTGCTGCCGATGTGGACCATCAGCGGCAGGCCGACGGTGTCGGCCAACTCGCGCGCCAGCTCCAGCGGGCGGATGCCGACGCCGCGCGTCGTGCTCGCGTCGATGCGCGCCTTGATGCCGAGGATGATGTCCCGGTTCTCCTCGACGATCTGGGTGGCGAGCGGGACATTGCAGTATTCCAATGTCGCCAGTTCGAAAGTCGGCGCGATCAGGCCGATGGCGGAGAGGTTGAGCAGGGCGAAGGTGCGCACGCGGTTCGGTTCGGCGATGAAGCGGCGGAAGCCGGGGAAGGAGTACGCGCCCGCGCTGCCGACATCGAGCCACGTCGTCACACCGGAGCGCGCGGCGACCGGGTCCGCCTCGATGCCCCAATAGGTGACGCCCCAATAGATGTGCGTGTGGAGGTCGATCAGGCCGGGGGTGACGTACTGCCCCGCCGCGTCGTAAACCGTGTGGGCGGCGTTCCGGTCGAGTTGCGGCGCGATGGCGGCGACCCGCCCGCCCGCGATACCCACATCGAGCCGTCCGCTGATCCCCGCGCCTGGGTCGAGTACCTCGCCCCCCGCGATGATCGTGTCATACCGTGTCGTGTTCTCAGCCATCCCTATTCCCCCAATCCCTTCGCGAGTAACAAGCCGAAAGTCAAAAGTACCACATGGCCGCGCGGAGTCTCTTGGTACTTTCGGCTTGTTACTCCTCTCTTAGTGGTACCGCCATGTGTAGTAGTGCCGTCCGATGTTGCCGAACTCCGTCTTGAAGGGATCGGCGTTGCTCTCGGTGTAGGTGAGCACGCGCCGCTCGAAGACCTGGACGATGATGCTCTTCGGTGCGCCGCCGATGGTGAAGGTGGCGCGGAAGGGCTCGCTGATCGCGTAGCCGATCGCGCTCAGGCCGATGCGGGTGCGAAAATCGACGAAGGGCGCGAGGACATTGTGCTGCGTGGCCGTGTCGTAGGCGCGCAGGAGGATGCTCCCGGTCGTCGGGCCGTTGGCGACGACGAGGAGGCCAGTATCGCTGAATGAGGCGGTCAGGCGCCGTGGCGCCCCGGTTCGGCGCGGGCGCGAACAGCGGTGCGCCGATAGTATTGAGCGTGGCATAGGTCGGGCCGACACCGCCCGGATCGCCCGCAACCGGGATGGCGGGCGGGTCGTGGTGCGTCGTCGCGACATTGCCGACCTGCTGATCGCCCGTGACGAGTTCCTTCGCCAGCAGACCATTCGTCACGCCGCCGCCTGCCGGGTCGGTCAGTTCCATCCGCCCCTTGTCGAAATACTGCACGAGGCGCGAGCCGCCGGGCGCGTCCGCGTACGCCTCCATGATCCCTTCCGTCGCGGACGGGCCCCAGAAGTTCGCCGCCATGCCTTCCCCTTGCAGCCACTGGATGCGGAAGAACGGCGAGGCGAAATTCGCCGCTCGCACCGGCACCCCCCCGCCGATCAGCGCGGGTAAAAGGACAAGCAGTAGCCATCGATGCTGTCGCAACCCCCGCCTCCGCTATCACTCCCCGGCACCCCTGCCCCTCCGCCACATGATACGCGCGACACGCGCGGCCTGTATAGGCACGGAGAACGCTCTGGCGGCGGGCTTTAGCCTGCTAAATGTCACGATGACAGGCTTCACCTCGCCGCCACATGCTTTCGCATCCTCCTATCCGCATATGCGGATGGGTTGACATCCGGCGGCATCGCCGCTACCCTAGCGAGAGGCAATGACGAGCACACCGCCCTGATGGTCGGGCCGTCCAGCGAGCCTGCGATCTGGTGCAAGGCAGGCACGAACCCCGCGTGGTGATCCGCTCCGAGCCGCCACCCGAACCGGACCTACCCCTTGGCCCCTTCCCTATAGGGAGAGGGGGAGGGTAACGGAACCGTAGTAGGCGTGGACGGGAACCGCCCGATACAGCGGGGCCGGTGTGATGGCACCGGTACGAGTGGACGCTGCCCTGTGTGACGGCGTCAATGAGGGTGGTACCACGGAGCGCGATTGATGCGCCTCGTCCCTGTGGGGGCGGGGCGTTTTTGTTTGCCCGACTGCCCGGCCCTTTCTCGGCAGGGAAGGGGTGCATACTACATCGGTAGCGCAGGCCGAAGCCTGCGAGCCGGACGCAGGCTTCGGCCTGCGCTACCAGATTCGGGGTGACAGATGTCTACAGAAACGTCGATGACCTTCGATCCTGTCGATACGCGGGTCTCGTTCCCGGCGTTGGAGGAGGAAGTCCTCGCTTTCTGGCGGGAGAACGACACCTTCCGTCGCTCGATCGCGCTGCGCGAAGGGGGGCCGAGCTTTTCGTTCTACGAGGGGCCGCCGACGGCGAACGGTCGCCCCGGCACGCACCATATCCTCGCCCGCGTCTTCAAGGACCTCTTTCCGCGCTACAAGACGATGCGGGGGTATCAGGTGCCGCGCATCGCCGGGTGGGACTGTCACGGCCTGCCGGTGGAGATCGAGGTCGAGAAGCAGATCGGTTCGAAGAACAAAAGCGATATCGAGGCGTACGGCGTTGAGAAGTTTATCGAAAAGTGCCGCGCATCGGTGCTCACCTATGTCGAGGAGTTCGACCGGCTGACGGAGCGGATCGGCTACTGGTGCGATCTGGAGCACCCGTATTGGACGATGGACACGACCTACATCGAGTCCGTCTGGAACCTGCTGCGGCGCTTCTGGGACGATGGGATGCTCTATCAGGGGTATAAGGTCGTCCCGTACTGCCCGCGCTGCGGCACGCCGCTCTCCAGCCATGAAGTCGCGCAGGGCTACAAGGAGATCGACGACCAATCCGTCTATGTCCGGATGCGCCTCATCGACGACGCCCTCTTCGGCGCGCCGACGAGCCTGCTTGTCTGGACGACGACGCCGTGGACCCTGCCCGGTAATGTCGCCGTCGCCGTCAACCCCGGCTTCACCTACGCCTTGGCGCGGCAGAACGACGAGCAGTTCGTCGTCGCGGAAGCCTTGCTCGACAGAGTGCTCGGCGCGGGGCAGTATGAGGTGCTGCGTACCTTCCCGGCCTCGGCGCTGATCGGGCAGAGGTATCGCCCGCTCTTCACCTTCGTCACGCCGGACAAGCCCGCCTATCGCGTCGTGCCGGGCGACTATGTGACGGCGGACGACGGCACCGGCATGGTCCATATCGCCCCCGCCTTCGGTGAGGACGACCTCGAAGTGGGGCGCGCGAACGATCTGCCGGTGCTCCAACCGGTCGATCTCACCGGCCACTTCACGGCGGAGGTGACGGACTTCGCGGGGCTGGCCGTCAAGCCGCGTGACGCGAAGCAGGACCGGGCGGCGGACCCGGTCATCATCAAGCATTTGAGGGAATCGGGCGAGCTCTACCGCGTCCAGCCCTACCGCCACCAGTACCCGCATTGTTGGCGCTGCGACACGCCGCTCATCTACTACGCCCTCTCGACCTGGTTCATCGCCATGTCCCGCGAGCGCGACGAATTGCTGCGCACGAACGGCGAGATCAACTGGGTGCCGGAGCACTACAAGGAGGGCCGTTTCGGGACGTGGCTCGCCAACGTCAACGACTGGGCGCTCTCCCGCAACCGCTACTGGGGCACCCCGCTGCCCATCTGGATCTCCGAGACGACGGGCGTCATGCACTGTGTCGGCTCGCTCGCTGAACTGAAGGAACTGGCGCTCGATCCCGTCCCGGACGATCTGCACCGCCCGTACATCGACACGGTGCGCATCCGCTCCCCGCGCGATGGGTCGGTCATGCGCCGCGTGCCGGAGGTGATCGACACCTGGTTCGACAGCGGCGCGATGCCCTTCGCGCAGTTCCACTACCCCTTCGAGCACGAGGCGGAGTTCCGGCGCGACTTCCCGGCGGACTACATCTGCGAGGCGGTCGATCAGACGCGCGGCTGGTTCTACTCGCTGCACGCCATCGCGACGGCATTGGAGCATTCGCCGGCGTACAAGAATGTCATCTGCCTCGGCCACATCCTCGGCCCGGACGGCTCGAAAATGAGCAAGTCGCGCGGCAACGTCGTCGATCCGTGGGAGTTGATGAACACGCACGGCGCGGACGCGACGCGCTGGTATTTCTTCACCGCCGCGCCGCCCGGCAACCCGCGCCGCTTCAGCATGGACCTCGTGCGGGAGACCGTCGCGAAGTTCACCCTGACGCTCTGGAACTCCTACTCCTTCTTCGTCACCTACGCCCGCCTCGATGGCTGGACGCCTCGGACGGCCGCGATGCCGGTCGCCGAGCGGCCCGAACTGGACCGCTGGGTGCTCTCCGAGTTGCACCAGTTGATCGAGACCGTCACCGCGGGGATGGAGGCGTACGATGTGACGACGAGTGGGCGCGCCATCGAGCGATTCGTGGACGACCTCTCCAACTGGTACATCCGCCGCTCGCGCCGCCGCTTCTGGAAGACGGAGAGCGACGCGGACAAGAACGCCGCCTACGCGACGCTCTACGAATGCCTCGTCACCGTCGCGCATCTGCTCGCGCCCTTCACCCCCTTTCTCGCCGAGGCGATGTACCGCAATCTCGTCTCTTCGGTCGAACCGGGCGCCGCCGATTCCGTCCATCTGCGCGACTGGCCAACCGCGAACGCCGCGACCATCGACCGCTCGTTGAGCCGGGACGTGCGCGCCGTCGTGCAGACGGTCTCGCTCGGTCGGGCGGCGCGCATGAAGGCGAATTTGAAGGTGCGCCAGCCGCTCGCCCGCCTGCTCGTCCACGCGCGGGATGCGGCGGAGCAGGACGCCCTGATGCGCCTGACGGACCAACTGAAGGAGGAACTGAACGTCAAGGCGGTCGAACCGCTCGCGGCGGGCGAGGAAGTCGTCTCCTATCGCGTCCGCCCGAACCTGCCGGTGCTCGGCCCGAAATACGGCAAGCAACTCGGCGTCGATCCGCGCCGCATTGGGAGAACTGGACCCGAACGATGTCGCGCGGCGTGTCGCGGCGGGCGGCTCGGTGCCCGTCACGGCGGATATCGCGCTCGAGCCGGACGAACTGCTCGTGGACGCCGTCGAGCGCGAGGGGTACGCGGTGATGGAGGAGGGCGGCTACACCGTCGCCCTCGATACCGCGCTGACACCGGCGTTGATGCGCGAGGGGATGGCGCGCGATCTCGTTCGCGCCGTCCAGGATGCGCGCAAAGCGGCGGGCCTGAATATCGAGGACACGATCGCCCTCTGGATGAGCATGGATACCGAGAATCAGGACGAAACCGAGACGCGCGCCATGCTCGACGAATACGAGCGGTACGTGAGCGGCGAGACATTGGCGACTCGCTTCACCGTCGGCCCGGTGCCGGACGGCGCCGCGACCACCGCCGTGACGCTCGGCGGCGTCCCGCTCGTTATTGGCCTGGAGAAGTCCGGCGTGCTCGCCGGTGGGTCCGCCCGTCCGGTCGCCGAGGATGACGAGTAGCGGGGATTTTCCTATCCCCGGTTCCCTCCCTCGGGGAAGGGGGCCCGGGGGTGAGGATAAGGTTCTGCCCCAGACCGCGCGACCAGCCTGAGGCAGAAAGAAGAGGGGGGAGGAGTGTCGCGGTTCCGCGAGCGTTGCCGCCCGGGTCAAACGAAACCGGATACCTGAGGACAGTGCCGCTCGTTGCCTCGGCTGTTCGGCCATCACCGCGCGACCGCGTGACCGGAGCGTGAGCGGGGGGTCCACCATGTACCCAGAAGGAGTCCCGGTATCTTTGTCACCACCCGTGCGTGCGACCGCTGACCCTCGCGTCCGACACGTTTGGTTGATCGAGCAGTACGGGTAAAGGCCCCGGAGTGTTCCCGGTCTCGAACGAGCCGCCCACAGCCTCGGCTCGTTCGAGACTCCCCTGGGGGAGCATCCCAGCGCCCCTCGCCGTTCCGCAGCACCGCCTCCTGTGTACGTACACAGTGTAACGTACACTCCCCGCCTTGTCAAGTCGCTATTGCTGACACTCGGGCAGCGACCGGCGCTGCCCGAGGAGAAAGGGCCGTAACAGCCCTCGGTTCGGTGGTCTCTTATCCGTCAGCCCGCCACCGCCAGGAAAACAGGGTTGTGCTTGGTGGTCAGATCATCCCAGCCGCAGCGCGGAGTGCGTCTTCGGCGTCGGTAAGTTTGCCGTGCAGTTGCCGCCCGCGCAGTTGCAGGAGCAGCCGACCAATTGCCTTGCCGGGGCGGAGGTTGAGTGTGCGCATCAGCTCGTCGCCGGTCACGAGCGGCGGCGTGGCGAGCAGGGGAGCGTAGCTCGTGAAATAGTCGCGCAGCAGCCCCTGAAGGAACTGGACATCCGCCGCGACCTTCTCCGGCGGGCGGTTCGGGCCGCGCGCTGTCGCCCGGTCGCCCATCGTGACCATGATGCAGGCGGGCGCGGCGTCGCCGAGTACCGCCATCAGCCGGAGGGGCGCGTCCGGGCCGCGCCCCGGCAGATCGTGCGGCCGCCCATGCTGCCTGATGGCGGCGGCGAGCAGATCACGCTCGGCCCGAGAGAGGCGCAACCGCTCGGCAATCTGGCCGGCAAGGTGGCCGCCCGCCTGTTCGTGATACGGATACGTCGGTTTGCCATTGGGCCCGACGGTGCGCACTTCCGGCTTCGCGGCGTCGTGGAGCAGCGCGGCGAGCGGGACGATCCAGCGGCGCGTCCGCCCGCCGGCGAGCGACGTATCGAGCCAGGCGCGGAATGCATCGGCATACGGCGCGGCCCATTCGTCCAGCGTATTGAGGAACGCCACGACCGCGACCGATGCCGCCGTGTCGTGGTCGAAGACATCGAGATGATGATTGTCGCTCTGGGTCATGCCGCGCCCCGCCGCCGCCTCCGGCGCCATCGCCTCCCAGAGGCCGCTCCGCGTCAGCCCCTCGATGGCGGGCGCGGCACCCGGCGCGGCGAAGAGGCGGGCGAGTTCGTCCGTGATCCGTTCCGGCGCGACGGTGGGTAGCGACGTCGCCACAGCGGCGGCGAGCGTTTCCGCCTCGGCGGTCGGGGTATAGCCGAGGGTGGCGGCGAAGCGATAGAGGCGGATGGCGCGGAGCGGGTCGACCTGGAAGGCGTCGGGGGCGCAGGGGCGGAGTACGCCCGCCGCGATGTCCGCCACGCCGCCGCAGGGGTCGATTGCCTCGATCGCCGCGCCGAGCAGCACCCTGCGGAGGTCGGCGGCGATCGCATTGACGGTGAAGTCGCGCCGCCGGAGGTCCTCCTCCAGCGTCTCGGCGCGGTATTGGATGATGTCGTACTGCCGTCCCGCCTGCGCGACGCGGCCGGTTGGCTGCTCGTCGTGCAGGGCGACAAAGGCGCCGCCGATGGTCTCCGCGAACCGCCGCGCGATGGCCAGCGCGTCGCGCGGGATGAGGATGTCCCAATCCCGGATGCGCGTCTCGCCACGCAGCACATCGCGCACCGCGCCGCCGACGAGGTAGAACGGCTGCTCCGTCAATCGCGGGAGCGCCGTGAGGATCGCATTGCTTCGGATCGTTGCCTGCCACGCTGCTGCCATGACCCGAGCCTCCCCGCACGTAGCCCCAGCCCTGGTATCTCTGGACTTCGGTCTGATTTTACCCTGTCCAGAGTCCCGTGGTAACAAGTGTGACCATCGTACTAACAAAGAGTACGTGCGAAAGGATCGACGCAGTTGTATTCGTGTAGCGTCGTTCGATGCCGAGCACGAGACCGATCGCGAAGACGGTCAGCGGTGCGGCGGGGAAGCCGTACTGCGTGTGCAGGGCGGCGAAGGCGAGCGCGGTGAGGAAGACGCCATAGCGCGGCTGGATTGCCCCCCGGAAGAGGATTTCCTCGCCGATGCCGAGCAGGATCGCCGCCACCGCCGCCGCGCCGAGGCCGCCGATATTCGCCAGCGCCTGATCGTTGATCCGGCCGACGTTTTCCGCGATCGTTGGCGAGAGGCGCGCGGTCAGCCGCTCGCCGCCGATTGCCACGCCGACGAGCACAATCGCCGTGACGACCGCGACGAGGATCGTCACCGGCGTCGGGGTGGCGAGGCCGAGCCGGGTGCGGATCTCCTCCGGCGTGCGCCGCCACATGAAGCGCACGCCGCCGACGAATCGCTCGCCGTCATCCGGTGCGGTCGTGCTCGTCGCGATCACGCCCCGATTGGCGGCGACGGCGCGCGGTGAGGCCGCCTTCGCGACGGCGGCGCGGCGGGTGCGGCGCACGCCAACGCCGACGAAGACGACGCCGAGCAGCCCGACGATCAGCGCCTCGCCGATGGTGAAGACGAGCCCGCCGTGCGGGACGATCTGCCCCAGTTGATCCTTCGCGCCGCCGACGGCGTAGAGTTTGCCATTGACCGCCGCGACGCCGAGGCCGGACGCGCCCGAGACGAGCGCGGGACCGCCGCTCCATCTGTTCGCCGCCGATGTCGAAAACCTGGACGCTGTTGGAGGATTCGGCGGCGCCGATGCCGCCGAGCGCGTAGATGATGTTCTCGCGGCTCGTCGCGGCGAGGTTGCGGCGTGCGTCCGGCATCGCGGGGAGCGCGGACCACGCATTCGCCTGGGTGTCGAACCGTTCCGCCGTCTGTCAGGCTCGTGCCGTTCTGCTGCCCGCCGAGCGCGTAGAGGTTGCTCCCGACCGCGACGGCCGCGAGCCCAGTCGCGCGGTCGGCAGCGGCGCGGCGGCGGACCACTGGCGCGTCGCGGGGTCATAGACGGAGACCGTGGCGAGGCCGGGCCGCTGCGACGGCGTTGCCCGCGACCGTCGTGCCGCCGAGGACGTAGAGTTTGCCGCTCGCGCCCGCCGCCGCGAGGTTCGTCCGCGCCTTCCGGCAAAGGCGGCAGGGCGCTCCACGCATCCGTCGCCGGGTCGTAGAGCTGGCGGTCGCGACGGGTGCGCCGTCCCGCTCGCCGCCGACCGCGTAGATCTTGCCATCCAGCACGGCGACGGCGAGATTGGCGCGCGGCTCGGGCAGCGCCGCTTTCGTCGTCCACTGCGCGGTCTTTGCCCGCCACCGGCTGATCGCGCAGGGCGGTATCGAAGGCGAGCACGCTGCTCGTCGGGCCATTCGCATCCTCGCCGCCGACGACGTAGAGCGTGCTGCCGACCGCGACGACGCCCATATTCTTGCGCGGGCGAGGGCAGCGGATCGAAGCCGGTCCAGGCGATGCCGCTCGCCGGGCGCGGCTGGCCGGGGTCGTAGACGCTGGCGCGATCCGTCGGCGTGCCGATCGGGTCCGCGACGCTGGCGGAGGTGAGGAAGAAGACGGCGATGGCGAAGAGCAGGCAGACGAGGCCGAGCATGTGCATCCGGCTCTCGGCGTCGATCGGCAGGATGCGCGCCCACGTCACCTTGCGGATCGGGTCGAAGAGCGCGGTGCCCATCAGGATCGTCACGATGACGAGGGCGAGGCCGCTCACCTGCCCGGCGATCATCTGCGCGACGCCGATGAACCAGATAAAGAGGGCGAAGAAGCCGAAGGCGATATCCTGCCCCATCTTGAGGGCGCGGTTCCCCTGCGAGATCTGGCCCCAGATGGCGATCAGGAGGAGCGCGAAGGCGAAGACTGTCTGGGCGATCAGCGCGCCAATATCACCCACCACGGAGGCGGCAATGAGCGGTATGAGAGCAGACACGAGGCGGGAGTCCTTTCCGACGGCGGACCAATGCGACGTTGCATCGTCCGGTGGCGCAGCAGCGAGCCACCGCGTCGGCTAGTATCCCGCAACAGCTCAGGCTTGCCTACCCCCAATGCACAGCGGGCAGGGTGGACGCATCCTCGCGACTGGCGGCAAAAACCTCTCCCGATACTGCTCATGCTGCCCATGCCGCCCAAGGGGCGCCCGCGCCCTGAGCGGAGAGGGCCGGCTGACAGGGGCGTGAGTGCCTTCACGCGAGGAACGTCCCAATGCGTTGGTGTCGATTTCGGGCACCGCCGAACGACAAATCATTAAGAGCGATCGGTGATTATCGCCGCACATACCTGCCGCGCAGCACGGAAAGCAGACCCGCATGAGGCACGATGCATGCGCACTGCGGGAGAGGGAAACACGATGGACGAGCTGACGACCACCACGCACCGAAGTGTCCGCCGGAAGGTGTGGGTCAACGCCGCCGTGCTCCTGCTCCTGCTCGTCGGCGTGCTGCTCGGGGTCACGCAGCTCTTCATCGTGCTGGTGGTCTACAGCCTCCTGATTGCTCCCGTCTAAGCGCGTGCCGAGCCTCACCCGATGCGATAGGAGCGAAGAACGGGAAGGTACGGTGGCGTCCGCACCGTTGCGCGACGCCGTGGTAGACTCCCCAGACGACGAAAACGCGCCGCTGTTCGGGAGGTGCTCCGTGACAATCTCCGCCGCGCTCGCGAACGACCTACGCCCGCTGCTCTCCCCGGACGCGCTCGTGACGGACGCGGCGGCGCTCCCGGCCTACGGGCACGATTTCTGGGCGCAACGGGGTACGCCGGGCAGCGTCGTGCGGGCGGCGCGGGCGGAGGATGTCGTGGCGACGCTCCGCTACGCGGCGGCGCGCGGCATCCCCGTCGTGCCACGGGCGGCGGGCACGAACGTCAGCGCCGGGTTTTTGCCGACACCGGAGCGGATCATGCTCGATCTCCGGCCACTGAATCGGGTCGTGAGCATCGACCCGGAGCGGCGCGAGGCGGTCGTGCAGCCGGGCGTCATCAACGGCGACCTGAACATGCGAGGTCGCGCCGCTCGGGCTCTGCTTCTCGCCCGATCCCGGCTCGGCGGCGATCTCCTCGATCGGCGGCAATATCGCCGAGAACGCCGGCGGGATGCACTGCCTCAAGTACGGCGTCACCGTCCATCACGTCAACGCGTCGAATGCGCACTGATCGGCGGCGACACGATGCGCCTCGCGGCGGATGACGGCGGGCCGGACCTACTCGGCCTGCTGATCGGCTCGGAGGGGACGCTCGGCATCGTCACCGAGGCGACCGTCGCCCTCCGCCCGCTGCCGGCGGTGACGCGCACGCTGCTGGCGGTCTTCGACGATGCGGACGAGGCGGCGGCGGCGGTCTCCGCGACGATTGCGGCGGGCATCATCCCGGCGGCGATGGAGTTCTTCGACCGGGCGGCGGTCGGCTTCTTCGATGCCTTCTCGCCCTCCGGCTACCCCGCCGAGGGCGAGGCGTTCCTGCTCATTGACCTCGACGGCAGCGCGGACGGAGGTCGCGCGGGATATGGCGGCATTGAGCCGATCCTGCGGCGCGGGGCGCGCACCGTCCACCGGGCGGATGACGATGCGGCGCGGGCCGCGCTCTGGAAGCCGCGCATCGCAGGGCGCGCTGGCGCTCGTCGCGAGCGGGCGCGGCTTCTTCATCTGCGACACGACCGTCCCGCGCGAGCGCATCCCGGCGATGCAGCGCGCCGTCGACCGAGATCGGGCGGCGCGCACGGCCTGCAAATGCTCACCCTCGGCCACGCGGGTGACGGCAATATCCACCCGATCATCCTCTACGACAAGCACGATCCGGCGCAGGTCGCGGCGATGGAGGAGGCGGACGATGCGGTCGTCGCGACGGCGCTCGCCCTCGGCGGCACGATCACCGGCGAGCACGGCATCGGCAGCGAGAAGCGGCGGCAGATGCGCCAGCGCTTCTCGCCGACGGAGATCGCCGCGATGCGCGCCGTCAAGGCCGCCTTCGACCCGGACGGCCTGCTCAACCCCGGCGTCCTGCTCCCCGATCCCGCGCCGGATGATCCGGCGCTGCCCCGCTTCGCCGCCACGATGCGTGATCTCGTCTCCGCTCGCCGTGCCGGGCAGACATGGGAAGGCCGACGCACGATGCGCGCCCGTTGCCATCTGCCGAAGACCGATCAGCGCGCATCGTGCTCGACGCGGAGAACCTGACCGTCACCGTCAATGGCGGCGACACCGCTCACCGATGTGCACCGACGCTCGCGGCGCGGGGCTTCCCGTGCGCGCATTGCGGGAGGACGCGAGACGCATCTGTTGCCGCTGTCGTTCGGCGGCGAGCGTGACCGCGCCGCCGTGCGCGATGCGCTGCTCGCCGTCGAAACGACGCTCCGCGACGGCCAGACGGCGCGCTTCGGCAGCAACGCGGTGAAGGATGTCGCGGGATACGACATGAAGCGGCTCTTCATTGGCGGGACGGCGTTCGGTACGCTGGAGCGCGTGCGCTCCGCGTGCTACCCGCGCGCCGGTAGCGCGCCCATTTCCTTGAGATCTTGACCGATCACTGCTGCGTCCGTGCTATCATGCACGCGCGCGGACGCGTAGAGATGCGCACCGCTCTCTGGCCCGTCACGGCAGGAGGTACCCATGAATACCGGCCCCTTCTGGTCAACGATCTCTGACGATGCCGCATAGGCACGGCGCAGCAGCGGGGACGCCGCGCTGCACCTGGCGCGCTGCTCGGCATCCTGCTCGTCGGGCTGCCCGCCTTCCTCATCCCAGTGCCGTCCCGACGACCGCGCAGGATGCCGCCGCGCTCGATGGCATCCACAAGATCAGCATGTCGTCGTCATCATGCAGGAGAACCGCTCGTTCGATCACTACTTCGGCACCTTCCCCGGCGCGAACGGCATCCCGATGCAGAATGGCGTGCCGACCGTCTGCGTGCCGGACCCGAAGACGAACCAGTGCGTCGCGCCCTATCACGACGGTCAGGACAAGAACGCCGGTGGCCCGCACAGCGAGAAGAACGCGACGGCGGACATCAACGGCGGCAAGATGGACGGCTTCATCACGGAGGCCGCAGAGTGGGCTGAAGAATTGCGCGAACCCCAACGATCCCGCCTGCACGAACGGCGACCGCACCGACGTGATGGGCTACAAGCTCGACTTTCCCCAATCAGGCGACATAGCAGAGTGTCTCGGTCAAGTGTTCGAGGAAAGCACGCGGGACTTTTATCGTCTCTGCCGCAGCACCGGATATGCAAAAACCCTCGTGCCCCCAGATCTCCCGCCGGACCAGCGCCAACGCATCCGCGAAGGTCGGTGCCCGCTTCCGATACCACGCTGCCTGCCGGATCGGGCCGGATTGCTCGTTCAGGTGCGGATGTGCGAGCAGGGTCACGAGCGAGAAGAGGCCGAGTAACGCCGGGGTCGTGCGGCGGATCGCCAACGCTGTCCACTGACGTTGCGTCTCGACGCCGAGATGTCGGCGCACTTCCTCAAAGGTCGTCTCCATCTGCCACCGCCGCACGAACCAGGCGATGATCTGCTCCGGCGCGACCGTCAGGTCGGTGCAAAGCAGTGCTTGGGTCCCGAAGTGTTCCTCGGGATCGCGGATCAGCACCCAGCGGATAGGCACCGGTGTCAATCCGGTGTGATACCAGACTGCGGTCTCCGAGACGACTTCGACCGTGCGCTCCCGTTGCCCGTACCACTGCGTCACGGTGAGCGGCGTCCAGTCGGTGGTCGGGTCCGCCGCTCGCGCTGCCAGGGTCGGCAGGCGCGTCCCTTTCTTGCGCGGTCGGCCGTTCTGGTGCGGCGTGCGGGGCGGTGCCGGGGTGTAGAGCGCGGCATCAAGCCGTAACCGGGTGATCACGGTGATCGGCTGACGGAGCGCCTGACAGCGTGCCAAGAATGTGAGGGCGGCATAGCCGCTGTCGGCCACGGCGACAATCGCACGCTCGGGCCACCAGCGACGCACGATGAGCAGCAGTTGCCATGCCCAGTCGGTCAGACTCCTGTGCCGCCGTCCCCGCTCGGCATCATAGCGTTCTGACGGAGCGAGCGCCGTCAGGAAGGGCAAGGCCCATACCCGGTTTGCCCACGGAATCGAGACGAGCAGCATCAGCGAGACCCAACGCAGTCCGGTCGCCTTGACGAAATGACTGTGGCTGCTACGCACCGCATCGCGATAGACGCCCTTCGCAGCAATCTGCGCACCCGTGCGCCGTTCGAGTGTCTCATCGACACCGACGACGAGCGGGCCATCCGGCACAAACGCCGCGATGAGCAGACGTAGCAGGATCCGGCTGGCGGCGAGGGGAGACCACGAGGCCCGATTGAGGACGCGATGATACCGCTGGAAATGAGTCGTCTGTGCTAGGCCGACGACGCGCAAGGCGGCGGTGACGGTGCGCTGGGCGGGCGCGAGGATCGCTCCGGCGAGCAAGACTTGGACATGCGCCCAGACCCGTTGAGAGAAAACTGGTGCGAAGGGACGGAGCAGCAGTATCATCGCGGGCGGCAGGGTAGGCATCGGCACCTCCTCTTGGTCGAGTGGTACCGAGCATATCCTGCTTCATCTATCAGAGCCAAATGGGGAAAGTCGAGATAAGGATGCGCGCGACATCCCGAATTACTGGCAGTACGCGCAGCAGTTCGTCTTGCAGGATGCGATGTTCGAACCTTTGCTTAACATGCGGAAAACGGCCCGCAGTGGCTGGGATGGTGCGATGCGTCGAATGTGGCACGAAGATGCGCCGTCGGCCATTAGATCGGCCATATGGGTCACCAGTCACCTAAGACCAACGGCAGACAGACTGGCACAAAACAGAAACGCAAAAAGCCGAAGGTGGGCCGAGAATCGGGGTGCGCCCTCTGCGGTTTTGAACTTGTTGACCTCCATCACGTTGACGAAAACTACCGAAACGCCAATCCATTGAATATCATCCCGCTCTGACCGAATCATCACCGCATGGTGCTTCGTGGCCTACTCTGCATCATCCCGCGCCGTCAGTAGGCGTGCAAATGCTGCCTTGGCGGCACCGGACGGCGGGCGGTTTTTGTTGTGCTAAAATCCCGCAGCGGTAAAAACTCAAAGCAGGAGGGCGTGATGGCAACGCGGCGGCAGGACGACGAGCGCACCGATCGGCAGGCGGAAGCGGGCACGACGATGAAGCGTAGGGGCATCCTCGCGGTCGGCGCGGCGGTCGTGGCGGGGATTGTCGCCAAGCAGACGAGCGAGCCAGTGGCGGCGAGCAGCGCGCTCCAGATCGCGACTGCGGAGGCGGGCGGGACGCTGAACGGGCCGGTGGTCGGCCCGACCCTCATCTACGACACGAACGCCGGGTACACCTCGTCGGGGCCGATGCTCATCGTGAGTTGCCGCAACGGCCCGGCGCTGGCGGGCGTGCAGGGGACCACGTTCGGCATCGTGCCGGGCCACACGCTGGGGCCGCTGCCGCCCGAGAAGTGCGGGGTGTATGGCGACACCGACGGGTTCGTGGGCGTGCTCGGCGGCGCCTCGCAGTCCGGCACGGGGGTCAAGGGGCGCATCCTGTCGGGCAGCTCCTCCTCCGATACCGTCGCCGTCGATGGCTCCAATGCGTCCACGGGGGTGCGCGGCATCGGGGTGCGCGGCGAGTGCGACGCGAGCTTCGGCGTCGGCGTGCAGGGCATTTCGTCGTCCTATTACGGGATGCAGGGGATCACCGATAACGGCATCGCGATCGTCGGAGACGTGAGGGCGGGCGGCGCGGGGACGAGCAACATCGGCGTGCTCGGGCGGGTCGGCGCGATCGTGCCGAACGCGCAGGCGAACACCGTAGCGGTCTACGGGCAGAACCTCGCGACCGGGGCGGGCGGCATCGGGGTGGCGGGCGCGTCCGCCAACGGGCTGGGCGGGTCGTTCCAGGGGGGCCTCGCCCCGATCCGCCTGGTCCCCGGCGCGCTCTCGGCGCGCACGCTGGGCGCATCCGGGCACCAGGCGGGGGAGATGTACCTCACCAGCGACAGCCGGCTCTTCCTATTCGACGGGACGAACTGGCGCGAGGTGCTGCTCGGCCCCCCGGGTGCGGGGTCGCCGCCCCCACCGGCGGCCCGCCCGTCATCGGCGAGCACGACGACGCAGCCGGTGCCGCCCGCCCCGCCGCCGCGCCCGTGAGCCGCGCGTTCCCCTCCTCCGCGCCATCGGGGACGTAGAGGTGATGGAGGAGGGGGATATCGCGCGCACGGCGAAGGGGTGGCGCTGGTGGGAGAAGGAGCGGGGGTGGTGATCGGCGGCTGGATGGCGACTGTCTGGCCTACGGCGCAGTGCGGCGGGCGGGGTGGTTCAGCAAGGGGCGCCTGCGGCGACGCGAACGGGGCGAGCGGCGTTGCGGAATCCGGCACGGGCGGCGCGCTCGCCTCGACACCCAGACGACGCAGTGCGGTGAGGGCGGCGGGGAGCCAGTCGGCGCCCGGCTTCTCCATCGCCTCGACCCATTGCCATCCTTCAAGCCAGTAGGCGACATCCTTCGGGATGGTGACGGGCGCGAGCAGCAGCGGTAGATAGGGCCGCTCGAACTTCCAGGCGAGTTGAATCTCCTGCTTGACATTGCGCGAGGCGAGCGACGCCGCCGAGCAGAGGAGGACGAAGGCGGCACATCGCTCGATCCCCTCCGCGATCTCCAGCCCGTAGTTCGTGCCGCCGCCGATGTCCGCCTGATCGAACCAGACGGCGATGCCCGCCTGACGCAACCGTTCCACGACGGGCACGACCCGCAGCGGCGTGCGCCTAACCCGCCGCAACCATCCTTACCCCGTCGCTTCCTGCCGCACTAAGGCAAGGAATTCATCGGCGTCCACATGCAGGCTCAGTTGGTGCTGGGCGGGCAGGGCGGAGCGTTCGTAGCGCAGTTTACCCGCCAGGGCGCTCATCTCGATGATCGACTCCATCGAGCGCGCGCCGTGCAGGTACGCCGTCGCATCGAGGAAGGCGCGCAGCACGCCGGGGTCGATATTCAGCAGACCGCCGGTGATCAACTGGCTGGATCGCCCGCGCAGGAGCGCCCGCAGCAGCAGGGCGCGCCGCAGCATGTAGGTCTCATCGGTCGCGTTCATCGGGTTCGGGCCGAGCACATCGACGAAGCCGCGCAACCGGCTGAGGAAGTCGGTCGCCTTCGCACCGGGCAGTTCGACCGCGTTGGTCTTGAAAGATCTCCATCGTCGCGTGGGTGCCACCGGCGAAGATGAAGATCGCCGGGCCGATCGGGCGGACGACGCCGTCCTCGACGAAGGCGCCGTCCTGCATGGGGGCGAGGAACTGGGAGAGCCAGCCGAGCGGGCGGCCGTCCAGCGCGGTGTCGAACTCGTCCCAGAAGACGAGTGGCAGGCTCTGCTCGACCGCGCAGTCGCGCACGCGCTGGAGCGCGGCGGGGAGCGCGCTCGCGCTGGCGAACTGCGAGAGGTTGAATTCGAGCACGGTCATCTTCGCGCCGCCCACCGTCCACTCGCGCGCCATCTGCTTGATGGCGAAGGACTTGCCCGCGCCCGGCGGCCCGAAGACGGCGAGGCTGAGCGGCCGGGCGCGGCGCGTCTGCGCGAGGTATTCGCGGATGATGTTGCGCACGCTGCGCATACTCTCGATCTCCGTGCGGTCCACCGAGGCCCACGCGCCCATCCGCTCGACGGGCATCCCCCGGCACGCCTCGGCGTCGCCTTCCAGCGCGATGCGGGCGGCAATCGCCCGGTATCCCTCGGAGAAGGAGGTGGTGAAGATGTCCCATTGATCCCCGTCCGGTATCCGCACGCGCTGGAAGGTCTGCTCGTCCGCGTCGCTCGTGATGCTCGCGGCGGCGAGGTCGAGCGGGAAGTGGAAGCCGCCCTCGGGCCGGTTGTCCGTGAGCAGGTAACCGCGCTCGTGCAGCGCGCGCGCCGTGGCCAACCCGCGCTGGATGGCGCCGGCCCAGTCCGGCGTCGTGGGCGTGCGGGCGGCGGCGATGGCGAGCGCGGCTACCATGCAGGTGCCGAGCCCGAATGGCGTGCCGGGGTGCATCCCCTCCCAGTCGCCCTCCTGATGCATCGGGTCGAAGACGAGGACGCGCGCCCCGCCGCGCTCGATCATCACCGCGCCGCTCAGCCCGAGCGAGACGATCACCCGCCGCGCCCGCGCCAGATCGGGGCGACCGATCACCGCCTTCACGATATCGCTGCTCGTCCGCTCCCACGAGAGCGGCTGCCCGATCGGCGCGAACTCCTTGCGCAGATCGTTGACCGAGCAGTAGACCGTCAGCGCGTCGGCGTGCCGCGCGATCAGCGCCTCCCAGAGTGGCCCTGTCGCCAGCGGGTTCGCCATTTTCAGGATGACGTGCGCCGGCGCCGCCTCCTCCGCCCGGAGGTAGGCCGGCCAGAGCGCGGGCTCCTGGCGGAAGCTGAGCGCGGTGTCGTCGATGGCGAGGCAGACGGGCGGCGCGCTCCCCTGCGCGGCGATCTCGGCTATCGGCATGGCCGTGCCCGGTCGCCGACCGAGATATTCGTGCATCCGCCAGACTCGCTCGTGGCTGCCCGTCTGCGTCGGGTAGGGCTGCCAGACGGCGAAGGTGCGGGTGGTCCCGGTCTCGCCGGGGGCCGCGAAGGCGGCAGGCGGGACATCGGGCCCCAGGACGCGGACCGGCCCCGCCGCGTTGGGCGGCAGATGCGACGCGCAGGCGGCGATCACCGAGCAGAGGAGCGGCGCGCTCCCCGGCTGCGCGACGACCTGGACGGCATGTTGCGCGTCCCATTGATAACTGCGCTCCAGCGTGGTCGGCGCGGCGTTCGTCGGCACGACGAGCATCCAATCGACGGCCACATCGCCGGTCACGTCGATGCGACAGGGGCCCGGAGTGGCGATCCCCGCCCGGCTGTCGGACGATTGCGCGCGTTGCGCTCCCTGGTGCATCTCCCGCTCTCCTTCGCTCGCCCGCCGCGCAATGCTCATTGGCCCGAAAATTCGTGCAGTTGGCTCCAAGAGTGTACCCGGAAGCGTGCGTAAACAAAAGGTGCGTCGTATGCTACGCACTCAGAAAGGGACTCTTTGGTGCGAAAGGATGGCGCGGTGTCGGTGAGGACGGAGCAGCGGCAGGAGCAAACGTGGGCAACCCTGCGCGTCGGCGTGACGGGCCACCGCTATGTCGCCAGTGCCGGGGTGGGCGCGGACCCCCTGCGGGATCGGGTGCGCGCCGTCTTCGCCTTCCTGTGGCAGACCGTCGTGGACAGCGCCCCGTCGAGCAGCCGCCCCGTGCTCGTCGTCGTCTCGCCGCTCGCCGAGGGGGCGGACCGGCTGATCGCGCACGAAGCGGTCGCTAATGGCTTCCCGCTGCACTGCCCGCTTCCCTTCGCGCGCGCCGAGTACGAGCGCGACTTCTCCGACGCGGCCTCGCGGGCGGAGTACCGGGCTTTGCTGGCGAGGGCGGCGGTCGTCACGGAGTTGCCGGGCTCGTATGCCACGCCGGGGCGGCGCGAGGCGGCATACGAGGCCGTTGGCCGGATCGTCATCGATCAATCGGACCTGCTCGTGGCGATCTGGGACGGGGAGGCGGCGCGCGGCGGCGGCGGGACGGCCCACGTCGTGCGGGACGCGCTCGACCGGCAGATACCGGTCATCTGGATCGCCGCCCAGTCGCCGTACCCGATCGACGTGCTGACCCACCCCCCGCGCGAGGATCGGCGCGGCGAACCGCTCGACACTCTCATCCCCCGGATCGGCGCGCGCATTCGCCGCCTCTCCACCGGGGAGGCGGGCTGAAAGCCTGTCGTCGCAGGATCGCATCGCGGCATTAACGCTCGGCCGCGGACCCCTCTGCACTGTGGAGGGGCGGGGATGACGGCATCGACGGTGCGGCGAGGGGTTCGCCCCGCGCACTGATCATCGCCGGATTCCAGCCCGACTCGCGCTCGGCGACGAGGGCGGAGCGGCGGATTTTGCCCGCCTCGTTGCGCGGCAGTTCGGCCACGATCTCGTACGTCTTCGGCATCTTGTACGACGTGATCCGCGCGCGCGCCCAGGCATCCAGATCGGTCACGGCCGGTGGGTGCGCCGGGTCGGCCGGCTGGATGATGGCATGGACGCGCCGCCCCCACTCCTCGTCCGGCACGCCGATCACGGCGAGGTCGGCGAGAGCCGGGTGGTCGTGCAGCGCCGCTTCCACCTCGGCGGGGTAGACATTCGCGCCGCCGCTGACGATCATATCGACGCGCCGGTCGGCGATGTAGAGGTAGCCCTCCTCATCCACCCAGCCGAGATCGCCGACGCTGTAGAAGCCGTCCGGCGTCGCGCTGATCGTCGCCCCGCCGACATAGCGGAAGGTCGGGCCATCGGTCAGCGTCGGGCGGGTGTAGATTTCGCCTACTTCGCCGGGTGGCAGTTCGGCGCCGTCCTGGTCGAGGATGCGCAATTCGCAGGCGACGGGCCGGCCGACGCTGCCGGGGTGCGCGAGCCACTCGTCGCCCCGGATGATCGCCGCGCCGATCCCCTCGCTCGAACCGTAGACCTCGTAGACCTTCTCCGCGCCGATCAGGTCGATCCACGCGCGCTTCAGCCACGGCGGGCAGGGCGCCGCGGACGAGTGGATCGCCTGGATGCTGGAGAAGTCGCGCTCGCTCGCACGCCGGGCAGCATGATAATCCGGCGCATGATGATCGGCGGCATGTAGGCGTAATTGACGCGGTGCCGCTCGATGGCATCGACCGCCCGCGCCGCGTCGAAGCGCTCCATCAGCACGATCGTGTTGTCCTCCGCCAGGCCGCGATAGGCGTTGAGGAAGGGCGAGTTGTGATAGAGCGGCGCGCACAAGAGTTGCACCTGCCCGTACGCCTCGCCGAGCCGCGGCCCGCGCGCGCTCCCCGCACCGGGTGGGAGGTGCGATCGACGACGATCTTCGAGCGCCCCGTCGAGCCGCCGGAGGCGATTGCCTTGCCGGGGTGGGGCGGGTCGAAGGGCAGCGGCGCGTCGTCGTAGGCATCGGCCTGCGCCAAGTCCGCCGGGCGGAGGACGGGGTAGGGCACATCGTCCCAGTCGGCAAAAACGAGGGCGGGCTCGGCGATCTCCAGGATGCCGTCGCGCTCGAAGGGGGGCAGGATGGCGCGCAGCGGCAGCATCAGCGCGCCGAGTTTCCACGCCGCCGCCGTCACCAGCATGTGTTCCGGCGAGTTCCAGACGCCGACGACGACCGTCGAGCCCTCGTGGACGCCGCGCTCCGCCAGCAGCCGCGCGATCCGGTTCGTCGCCCGGTCGAATTCGCGCCAGGTGACGACCCGCTCCTCGCCCTGCTGCGGCAGGAAGATAATCGCCGCCTTCTCCGGGTGCTCCGCCGCCAACGCCGCCACCCGCGCGCCGAACGTCGTTTCCCGCTCGTGATCCTCCACGCTCACCCCCTCGTTGCCCTGTCTGTCACTGAACCAGCCCCATTCTACAACAGAGACACCGGGTACAAATCACAGAGACATGGAGGGCACAGAGGAAAATATGGAGGAGAAAAAGAAGAGACTCTCTCTTTCTCTCCGCGCATTCTGTGTCCTCTGTGCCTCTGTGCCTCTGTGGTTCAAACGGTTCCCGTGTCAATCCCAGCCGAACTGGCGGGTGAGGAAGCCGCTGCCGACGTGGAGGACGATGGGCGAGCCGTGCGGGCAGACGGTCGGGCTCTCCGTCGCGCCGAGGCGGCGGAGGAGGTCGTGCATCGCGTCGAGCGAGAGGGGCAGGCCGCGCCGGAGGGCGGAGCGGCAGGAGAGCGCGGTGCGGAGGCGGTCGCGCCAGGCGTCCGTGCCGTCCTCCGCGCCGTCGTCCGCTTCCGCGAGCGCATCGAGCAGCAGCGGGCCGAGGTCGTCGCGCGCCGGCGAGCGCGGGCGGCAGGGAGCGGAGCAGGAAGGTGTTGCGCCCCCACGCCTCGCAGGCGACGCCGACCGCCGCGAGGTCCGCCGTCCGCTCGGTCAGGCGGCGCGCGTCGGCGGGCGAGAGGGCGAGGACGAGCGGTTCGACGCCGTCTTCCGTGCGTCGGTCTCGCTGCCGCGCCTGCTCCCGCAAATGCTCGTAAATGACCCGCTCGTGCGCCCGGTGCTGGTCGATCAGATAGAGCCCGTCCGCCCCCTCCGCGACGATCAACCGCCCCTCCAACTGCCCGACAATCCGCAACGCCGGCAGATTGCTCTCCGGCACCGTCGGCATCGGCCGTTCGCAGAATGGCGAGCACATCCCGCAGTCCCGCCAAGCGACAACAGATCCTGCATTTCTCCCCCTTCCCCGATGCGGGAGGGGGGTTGGGGGGTGGGCAGAGAACGAGAAATCCGCATCGTCCGGCGGCAGCGCGGGCAGGCGGCCGAGGGTGGCGCGGGCCGCCTCCGCCAAGTGCCGCACCGAGCGCGGCGACGTGCAGGAGGCGCACTTCCGCCTTCGCGGGGTGGATATTCACATCGACGCTCTCCGGCGGCACGGTGAGATGGAGCACGGCGAGCGGGTGCCGCCCGCGCGGCAGCAGGGGGCGGTAGGCCGTCTCGAATGCCGAGGCGAGCGGCGGGCACTTCGACGCACCGCCCGTTGACGATGCAGTGTCACCGCCGCGCGGCTCGGGCGCGAGACCGCCCGGTCGCCGAGCACGCCGCTGATCGTCCCTTCCCGGCACCGTGACATGCGAGGGGCAAGAGATGCGCGGCGACGGCGGGGCCGTAGAGCGCGGCGGCGGTGTCGGCCAGCGTGCCGCTGCCCGGCGTGCGGAAGGCGGTATGACCGTCGAAACTGAGCGTGAAGGCGACGGCGGGGTGGGCGAGGGCGAAGCGGCGCACGCTCTGGCCGATCTGCTGCGCCTCGACGCGCGGCGCGCGCAGGAAGCGGCGGCGGGCGGGGAAGGCCGCGAAGAGATCGCGCACCGTCACCGTCGTGCCCCGGCTGCGGGCGCGGCGACCCTGCTCGATCACTTCGCCATTGCCGCAGGCGAAGCACCGTCCCGGCGGCCGCGCCATCCGTCGCGGTGTGCAGCAGGATGTCCGCGACCGCCGCGATGGAGGGCAGCGCCTCGCCCCGGAAGCCGAGCGTCCGCACGCGCAGCAGGTCGTCCAGATCGCGCAGTTTGCTCGTCGCGTGGCGCTGGAAGGCGAGGGCGACCTCGTCCGCGCCGATGCCGCAGCCGTCGTCCGTGACGCGAATGCTCTCCAACCCGCCGCCGCGCACCTCGACGATGATCTGCCGCGCCCCGGCATCGAGCGCGTTCTCGACCAGTTCCTTGACGACCGCGGCGGGCGTCTCGATCACCTCGCCCGCCGCGATCCGCTCCGCCACGGCGGCGGCAGGAGGCAATCGGCGAAGGGCTGAGGTACTGAGGGCTGAGGACTGAGTGGGGAGTCGCTTGGTGCCGATTGCTCGCTATTCATGGCTTCTCGCTCGCACGGTATTCATCGGTGATGTCGCGTTCGTCGTCGTGCAGCACGTCACGGGCGCGGGATTGCAGGCGATCGAGGACGGCGATCGCCTCCAGCGGCGTCATCCGTGCGAGATCGAAGCGGGCGAGGTCCGCGAGCAGCGCGAGACTGCGTGCTCAACGATGGGTGCTGAACCACCGCACCGATCTCCGTCGTGCTGCCGCTCCCACTCCTCTTCTTCCTCTGCGTCCCTCTCTGTGTTCTCCGTGTCTCCGTGGTTCAAAAGAATCTCCCGCGCCCGTTCGAGGACATGCGGCGGGAGGCCGGCGAGGCGGGCGACGTGGATGCCGTAACTCTTGCCCATCGCGCCGGGGGTGATGCGGTGGAGGAAGGTGACATCGCCGTCCTCCTCGGCGACGGCGGCGGAGGCGACCTGCACGCCGGGGAGCGCGCCCGATTCTTCCGCGAGGGTCGTGGTAGTGGGTGGCGAAGAGCGTCCGCGCCCGCACGCGATGGACGAGGTCCTCCACCACCGCGCGGGCGATGGCGACGCCGTCGTCCGTGCCCGTGCCGCGCCCGACTTCATCGAGGACGATCAGCGAGCGCGGCGTCGCGTGGCGGAGGATCGCGGCGGTCTCCATCATCTCGACGAGGAAGGTGCTCGCGCCTGCCGCGAGGTCGTCCTGCGCGCCGATGCGGGTGAAGATGCGATCGACGAGGCCGATCGCGCGCCGACGTCCGCCGGGACGAACGAGCCGATCTGCGCCATCAGGACGATCAGCGCGACCTGCCGCAGATAGGTGCTCTTGCCCGCCATATTCGGCCCGGTGAGCAGCAGGAGTTGATGCCCCTCGGTGTCCAGCGTCGTCTCGTTCGGGATGAAGGTTTCGCCCGCTGTTCGCCAGCGACGCCTCGACGACCGGATGCCGCCCGGCGACGATGCGCAACGCCGTGTCGTCGGTCAGCATCGGGCGGACGTAGCGGTGCTGCACGGCGCGGTCGGCGAGGGCGCAGAAGACATCGACCTGCGCGACCGTGCGCGCCGTGCCGAGCAGCACCGGGGCCGCCGCGCCGATCTCGCGCAGGACGCCCCGGTACAACTCCTCCTCGCGCGTCGCGATCCGCTCCTCGGCGTGGAGGATCGCCGCCTCCCACTCCTTGAGGGCGGGCGTGACGAACCGCTCGGCGTGCGTGAGCGTCTGCGTGCGGCGGTAGTCCTCCGGGACATGCGGCAGGTTCGGGCGCGAGACCTCGATGCCGTAGCCGAAGACGCTGTTGTACTTGATCTTCAGCGAGCGGATGCCGGTGCGCTCGCGCTCCGCCGCCTCCATCGCCGCGATCGTCTCCTTCGCGTGCGTGGCGGTGTGGACGAGATGATCGAAATCGCTCGTCGTAGCCGGGCTGGATGCGGCGCGTCTGCTCCTTGCCCTCCGGCGCGAGGACGGCGCGGGTGATGAGGTCCGCGACCTGCGTGCAGGGGTCGAGGCGGGCGGCGAGCGCGTCGAGGGCGGGCGATGTCCGCGCCGTGCAGCAGCGTGACGAGCGTCGGCACGGCGTGGAGGGCATCGCGCAGGGCGAGCAGTTCGCGCGGCGTCGCCGCTTCTTGCCGGGCGCGGGCCGTCAGCCGCTCCATATCCCCGATGCCCGCCAAGAGCGCCAGCGTCTGCATGCGCAGCGTCGTGCGGGTGACGAACGCCTCGACGGTGTCCAGTCGCTCCTCGATGGCGGCGCGGTCGGTGAGCGGCTGGGCGAGCATCCGGCGCAGTAAGCGCCCGCCCATCGCCGTCTTCGTGCCGTCCAGCGTGCCGAGGAGGGAGTGCGCGGCGGTCTGCGTGCGCCCCGTCCAGTGCAATTCCAGATTGCGGCGCGTCGCGGCATCGAGGTGCATCGTGCCGTCGGTCTGATAGGTGCGCAGGCCGGTGAGGAGCGGCAGGAGCATCGCGTTCGTCTCGCCGAGGTAGGCGAGGATCGCCCCGGCGGCGCGGATGGCGAGCGGAGACTGCGCGCAACCGAACGCCTCCAGCGAGACGACGCCGAAATGGCTGCGTAGGGCGTCCGTCGCCGTCTCCAGCCCGAAATAGCGCGCGTCGTACGGCGTCGTATGGCCGGGGTGCTGCGGCGTGCCGTGCGGGAAGGGTGCGGGATCGTCGGGCGATTCCTGCTTCGGCACGAGGCATTCGCGCGGGCCGATGCGCAGCAGATCGTTCTCCACGGCGACGCGGCAGAGGGCGGGGTCGGCGTCCGCGAACTCGCTGACGGCGAACTCGCCCGTCGTCACATCGACATAGGCGAGGCCGTAGCCCGCCGGGCCGGGGCAGAGGGCGGCGAGGTAGGAGTTCTCCTTGGCGGGCAGCATCCCCGGCTCCGCCACCGTCCCCGGCGTGACGACGCGCACGACCGCCCGATCCACCAGCCCGCGCCCCGCCGCCGAGGTCTGCTCGCAGATCGCGACGCGGAACCCCTGCTCGCAGGAGCCGCGCGAGATAGGAGTGCGCCGCGTGGTACGGCACGCCCGCCATCGGCACCCGCCCATCCTTGCCGAAGGGGCGGCCCGTCAGCGTGATATGGAGGGCCTGCGCGGCGACCTTCGCGTCCTCATCGAACATCTCATAGAAGTCGCCCATGCGGAACCAGAGGATCGCATCGGGGTGCTGCGCCTTCATCTCGAGATACTGCCGTCGCGCCGGTGTGACCATGACCCCGTCCCCCGCCTGTCCCATCCTGGTGCCGGGCAGTATACCATCCGCCCGCGCGGGCAAGGCGCGATCTATCGATCACCGGGGATGGGACCATCGCCCGTTCGCCTCGCGAACGATTCAGGCATCTCTACAGGAACACACTCCCGCCCTTGTAAGCAACCGGCTTTGCGACCCGCTCGTTCACCATCCGGTTCTACCGGGAGCCTTTATAGGCAGGCGAGGGCGTGATCGAGGTCGGCGATCAGGTCGCGGGCGGATTCGATGCCGACCGAGAGGCGGAGCAGGCCGGGGTGCTGCGCCCAAGGCGAGCCGGGAATCTGGGCGAGGAGGGCCGGATCGGTCTCCAGCCAGGCGGTCGGCGGGAAGATCAGCGACTCGACGCCGCCCAGGCTGGTCGCGAGTTGGAAGATGCGGGTACCCTCGGAGACGCGTCGCGCCGCCGGGGTGCCGCCCGCCACCGTGAAGGAGACCATGCCGCTGAAGCCGCCCGGCATCTGGCGGCGGGCGAGCGCGTGGCCCGGATGGCTCGGCAATCCCGGATAGAGCACGCCCGTCACCTTCGGCGTGCCCGGCCAGCCACTCCGCGACCGCCTGCGCGTTCTCCATGTGCTGGCGCATCCGCACCCCGAGCGTGCGCATGCCGCGGATGAGCAGCCAGCAGTCGAAGGGGCTCGGCACCGCCCCGAGGTAATACTGCCGGTCGGTGATGCGCGCCGCCAATTCCTCCGTGCGCGAGATCACCGCCCCGCCGAGCAGATCGCTGTGCCCGCCGAGATACTTGGTCGTGCTGTGGACGACGAGGTCGATGCCCCAGTCGAGCGGGTTCTGGCAGTACGGCGAGGCGAAGGTATTGTCGACGACGGTCAGCGCGCCCGCCTCGGTGGCGATCGCCGCGATTGCCTGCAAATCCACGATGTCGAGCAGGGGATTGGTCGGCGTCTCGATCCAGATCATCCGCGTGTTCGGTCGGAGCGCGGCGCGGACGGCGGCGAGGTCGCCGAGATCGACGAAGTCGGCGCTGATGCCGTAGCGGGGCAAATCGTTGGCGAAGAGGTGATAGGTGCTGAGGTAGCAGTCATATCCCACGACGGCATGGTCGCCCGCCGAGAGTAGCTGCAGCGCGGCGGTGACGGCCGCCATCCCGGAGGCAAAGGCGCTCGCGCCCGCGCCGTGCTCCAGATCGGTCAGGATCGCCTCCAGCGCCTCGCGCGTCGGGTTCGCCCCGCGCGCATAGCGGTAGCGCGCGCCGTCGTCGATGCGCTGCCGGACGAAGGTCGAACTGGGGTGGATGGGCGGGGTAATCGCGCCGGTCTGCGGGTCGGGCCCCTGGTTCGCGTGGATGAGGAGCGTGTCCAGCCCCCACTCCTCCCGGCCCATGCGGTCGCGTTGCTCATCCTGCGGTGTCATCGTTCTTCCTTTCCGTTACCTGCCCGCTCCGACCATTCCTAATACACGCTCCCGCCGGTGCGCGCGGGGCGGCTCGGCGTGAGCAGGGCGAGGGCGCCGTCCTCACCGGGGACGCCGAGGATGAGCACCTCGGAGACGAAGCCTGCGATGTTGCGCGGCGGGAGGTTGACCACGCCGATCACCGACATGCCGACCAACTCCTCTTTGCGGTAGTTCGTCGCCTGCGCGCTGGAACGCTTGCTGCCGATCTCCGGCCCGAAGTCCACCGTCACACGGTAGGCGGGCGTCCGGGCGCGCGGGAAGTCCTCGACCGCCGTGATCACCCCGGCGCGGATGTCGAGCCGCTGGAAGTCCTCGATCGTCGCCATCGCCGTCTCCACGTTCATCGCCGCGGCACGGATGGGGCGCTCGCCAACTGCGCCAGCGTCCGCAAATCGGGCACTTCCACATCGGGGCGCGCCGTCGCGGGGGGCGTCGCGCCGGACCCGGGCCGGTCGTGGCGGCGATTGATCCAGACGGTGGTCAATCCGAGCGCGTTCGCGGGTGCGATGTCGTGGAAGAGGCTCTGGGCGACGTGCAGCACCCGGTCGGGGGCAGTGTCGAGCCGCGCGAGCAGGGCGTGGAAGTTGCGCGGATCGGGCTTGTAACTGCCCACCTGCTGCGCCGTGATGACGGCGGCAAAGTCGACCCCGAGACGCCGCGCGGATAGGGCGAAGAGGTCGTCGTCGATGTTGGAGAGGATGACGAGTCGGAAGCGGCTGGACAGCGCCCGGAGCGCCTCGACCGTATCGGAGAACGGCGGCCAGTCGCCGACCGACGACGCCAATGCCGTCCGTTCATCGGCGGAGGGCACGAACCCCAGCCGTTCGCCGACGCCGTCCATCACACTCACGAGGAGGTCGCGATAGGGGCGGTACGGCGCGCGCTCCGCCGCCGATTCCAGTTCGCCATACAACGCCAGGGCGTCATCGTCGGCTATCGTCACCCCGTGGCGATCGAGCACGGGACGGAGCGCGGCGAGGATGCCCCGCTCCCAATCGATCAGGGTGCCGTAGCAGTCGAAGGTGAGGTGGGTGAAGCGGTCGAAGTCGAGCATCGTCCAATCTCCTGATGGCTGCGCGAGCGGGCGTCGATCAGCGCGAGATCGTCGCGCGAGCGATGCCGTAATTGTTTTCGTCCTCCCACGGCTTGCCCTCGGCGAATCGCGTCGAGCGGAAGGGCGTCAGGTCGACCGTCTTCGGGCGACCCTCGGTGATCCATTCCGCGAGGCATTTGCCGATCGCCGGGCTGGTCTTGAACGAGGTGCCGCTGTCACCCGTCATGCAGTACAGCCCCTCGTGCTGCGGCAACTTGTCGATGATCGGGCGCGCGTCCGGGCTCATCATCAGGATGCCCGCCCAGTTGCCGCGCACGGTGCTGTGCCGCATCACCGGGAAGCGCGCCACCAGTTTCTCGCGGCAGACCTGAATGTACGCCTCGTCCACCGCCTCCGGCGCCTGCTCGGGGTCGGGGCTGACGCGCACGCCGCTCTCCGCGCCGATCAGCGTGCAATTATCGTCCACCGGGCGCGCCCAGGTGTTGTTGATCTGGTCGATGTAGGTGAGGTGCCGCGGCGAGCGGTCGAACGCCCAGCGGAAGAGCGTCACGCGCGCCGCGACCGGGACAAGGCCGAGGTCGATGCCGAGCGGCGCGAAGAGTTCGTTCGCCCATGCCCCCGCCGCGATCACGACGACCGGCGCCTGGATGACCCCCTCCGTCGTCTCGACCCCGGTGACGCGCCCACCGTCAGTCAGCACCTTCGTCGCCCGCGTGTCGAGCTTGAACTCCACACCGCGATCCATCGCGGCGCGCGCGAAGGAGTAGGTGGTGGCGTTCGGATCGGCGTAGCCGGCACGCGGCTCGTATGCCACCGCCGTTACATCGCCGACGTACAGCGAGGGGTCCAATGCGAGCGCATCCTCGGGCGTGATGATCCGCGCGTCCGCGCCGACTTCGCGCTGCATGGCGACATTCGCCTCCAGGTGATCCCGGTATGCCGGCGGCGTGAAGGTGAGCAGGCCGATCGGCCGGAAGCCGCAGTCCCCGCCGACCATCTCCGACCAGTTGGCGAAGTAGCGGTGGCTCTCGACGGCGAGGCGGGTCTCCGGTTCGTTCGTGTAGTGCATGCGCACCAGCGCGCCGGATTTCCCGGTGGCGCCCGCCGCGAGGTGACCCCGCTCGACGACGACCACCTTGCCCGCGCCCATCTGGGCGAGGTGGAAGGCGGTGCTGCTCCCGTTGGCGCCCGCCCCGACGACGATCACATCCGCTGTCTCCACCATGCCGCTGCTCCTTGTCGCTGCTGCCATCGCCCGCTTCCTGTCGCAGCATAGAGCGGCGGGAGATACAATCCAATACGTTTCCGCCGAATCTATCGTTCGGATTTCCTTATCAGAGGGTGGTTGCATGGATCGGCAGCAACTGGCGACCTTCGAGCGGATCGTCCGGGAAGGCAGCTTCAACCGCGCCGCGCGTGCCCTCGACGTATCGCAGGCGGCGGTCAGCGGGCGGATGCAGGCGCTGGAAGCGGAGATTGGCGGGCCGCTCTTCGTCCGTGGCGGGCGGCGCGTGGCGCTCACCGAGGCGGGAGAAGCCTTCCTCCCCTACGCACGCCGCGTCCTCGCGGTGATCGCCGAAGGAGTAGAAGCGGCCCAGGGAGCGCATACCGGGCGGCACGGGCGCGTCGCCATCGGCGCGGTCGATTCCATCGTCGACGGTCTGCTCGTGCCGGTGGTGGCGCGCTTCCGGGCGGCGAACCCGGCGGTCGCGCTCTCCGTGCGGACGGGCCACACGCCGCAGATCTTGCAGGAACTGGCGGACGGGATCGTCCGCCTCGGTCTGGTGACGTGGAACTACCTGACCGGGACGGTGGAAGTGGAGGTGCTGGCGCGCTTCCGCGAGTCGCTGATCGCGGTCGTCGCGCCGGGGCATCCGCTCGCCGGCCGCCCATCGCTGACCGTTGAAGACCTGGTGCGCGAGGGTGCGCCCTATCACGAGACGGTCTGGGGCACGCCGGAAGACGCACGGATCGCGCCGACCTCCGGCCGGGGGTGGGATGAGCACGAGCTGCCCCACGGGTTGATGAGGCAACTGATCCTGCGGGGGATCGGCGCGGGCTTCCTCCCCGCCACCCTCGTCGCGGACGATCTCGCCGCCGGGCGACTCGTCGCCGTGCCGCTCGCCGACGCGGGCGGCCTCGTGCGCGAGCTGGCCCTCATCCGCCACGCGCACGGAGACGCCCTCCCGTCGGCGGCGCTGGCGTTCGTGGCGGCAGTGCGCGCGGAGACGGCGTTGATGGGCACCGCCTCCCGAGCGCATCAGTAGAGGAATGTCGCAATTGCGTCGGGGGGCGGGCTCTTTAGCACGCCACCGACGCACATTAGCTGTTGCCCTCTATGAAGGCCAACATGCGTGCCCAGGCATCTTTGCAGGCCTCCTGGTGCTCGGCGAAGCGGCGGTCGAAGAAACTGTGCGGCGCGCCCTCATAGGTCGTGAAGGCGTGGGGTTTGCCCGCGGCGGTCAGCGCTTCGTCGAAGGCGTCCACGGCGGTTTGGGGGATGCCCGCGTCCGCGCCGCCGAAGAGGCCGAGGAGCGGGGCGGTGTACTCGTCCACGCGGTCGATCGGGGCGGGGCGAGCCGTCGCGCGTCGGGCCGACCGGGCGGCCGTAAAAGCCGATCGCGCCCGCCACGCCGAGGCCGTTCGCCGCCTGCAACCACGAGTTGCTGCCGCCGAAACAGAAGCCGACCGTGAAGAGGGTCGTCGCCCCGGCGGCCTTCAGTCGGTCGAGGCGGCGGCGGTGTCGAGCCGTGATCTGGTCGGCCTTGGTCTGCGCGACGTGGGTCTGCCAGTCGAAGTCGCCATTGCGCTCCTCGCCGTGGCCGACCCCGGCGGTGCGGCCGAAGTAGTCGTTCGCGATGGTGTGTAGCCGTGCTCGGCGAAGTGGACGGCCAGTTCCTCGTAGTAGGTGTGCAGCCCCCGGATGTCCGGCAGGATGACGACGCCGACGGTGCTCGGCTGGCGCGGCATAGCGAGGAAGGCGGCGAACTGCGCGCCATCGCCGGCGGTGAGGGTCAGCGCTTCCGTCTCAATCGGTGCGCCCGCGATCGGCTCAATCGGCGGTCGGGCCTCGGCATCAAAGCACATCGCATATCCTCCTCTGATGAGCGTCTCTCGTCCTTCCCCACGGATTATTCCGTCACCCTATCGTACGCGAATTCATCGCCGGTCGGTTCGCGAGGCGAAGGTCGGGACGCAGGCTTTGGCCCGTGCGATCATCGATGTGGGCGCCCCGTCGCACAGGAATGCAACGCGGATGTTACACTCTAAGGCGGCCCGCGGGTGTGCGCGGCCGATTATGCAAGGAGAGAGTGCCGCCATGGCCCGCAGTCAGACCGCCTTGATCGCCGACGTGGGCGTTGCGCTCAACGCGCGCGACGCGCTGCCGGATATGCTCCAGACCTGTGCCGACGCGGTCGTCCGGCACCTCGATGCCGCTTTCGCGCGCATCTGGACGCTCGATCGCACGGGAACGATGCTCGAACTGCGGGCGAGCGCTGGGCTCTATACCCACCTCGACGGCGCGCACAGCCGTGTGCCGGTCGGCATGTTCAAGATCGGCCTGATCGCGGAGGAGCGTCGGCCCCACCTCACCAACGCGGTTCGCACCGATCCGCGCGTCAGCGACCCGGACTGGGCAGCGCGCGAGGGGATGGTCGCGTTCGCCGGCTACCCATTGATCGTCGAGGAGCGGCTTGTCGGCGTGCTGGCGATGTTCGCCCGCCACGCGTTGGGCGAGGAGACGGTGGCGACGCTCTCCTCCGTGGCGCAGATGGTCGCGACGGGCATCGCGCGCAAGGAGGCGGAGGAGGAACTGCGCGAGGATACGCGGGTGAGCGAGGCGCTCTATCGCATCGGGGTCGTTCTTTCCTCCGAACTCGACTTGCAGAAAATCGTCCAGGCCGTGACGGACGCCGCGACCACGATCATCGGGGCGCACTTCGGGGCCTTCTTCTACAACGTCCTCGACAACGCGGGCGCGTCGTATCTTCTCTATACCCTCTCCGGCGTGCCGCAGGAGGCGTTCGCGAATTTCCCGATGCCGCGCGCCACCGATATTTTCGGCCCGACCTTCCGTGGCGAGGGCGTAGTGCGGCTCGACGACGTGACCGCCGACCCGCGCTACGGCAAGAATGCGCCGTATCACGGAATGCCCGCAGGCCATCTCCCGGTGCGCAGCTACCTTGCCGCGCCAGTCTTTTCCCGCTCGGGCGACGTACTCGGCGGGCTCTTCTTCGGCCACGCCGCACCGGGTGTCTTCGATGAGCGCGCCGAGCGTGTCGTCGTCGGCGTCGCCGCTCAGGCCGCCATCGCGATGGACAACGCGCGCCTGCTGAATGAGGCGCAGGCCGCCGAGGCGCGCTTTCGCACCCTCTTTCAGAGCGTGCCGGATGCGATCCTCGTCGCCGACGCCGCCGGGCGGTATGCTGGATGCCAACCCCTCCGCGATCGCCCTCCTCGGCCGCACGCACGAAGAACTGCTCGCGCTCTCCGTGCCGGATATTGTGGCGGCGGACCGCGACTGGACCGAGGCGGAATACACGCGCTTCATGCAGAATGGCACGTGGCGCAGCGAGCTCGAACTGCGACGCAAAGACGGCACGCGCGTCCCCGTGGAGGTGCAGGCATCGACGGTGACGCTGCCGGGCGGGACGATGTACCTCTCCGTGCTGCGGGACATCAGCGAGCGGCGCGCGCTCGAACAGCAGCGCCAGGATTTCATCGCCATGGTCGCGCACGACCTGAAAAACCCGCTGACGACGATGAAAGGGTACGCGCAGTTGCTCCAGCGACGCGGCGTGTATAGCGAGCGCAATGTCGCGACCATCGTGGCGCAGGCGAATCGGCTGGAGCGGCTGATCGACGACCTGCGGGACGTGACGCGCATCGACGCGGGGCAGCTCGCCCTCGACCGCATGCCCGTCGATCTCGCCGCGCTGGTGCGCGCGAATGTCGAGGAAAGCCGCGCGCTCTCGGAGGCGCATACGATCGATCTGGAGGCGCCGGATGAGCCGATCATCGGCCTCTGGGACGCGGGGCGGCTGGCGCAGGTGATCGAGAATCTGCTCTCCAACGCGGTGAAATACTCGCCGAATGGCGGGACGATCTGGGTGCGGGTCGATGGGACCGAGGATCAGGCGCGGCTGGCGGTGATCGACGAGGGAATCGGCCTCTCGCCGGAGGCGCTCGCACGGGTTTTTGAGCGGTTCTATCGCTCCGAAACCGGCGTGGCGGCGAACCGCAAGGGGCTCGGGCTCGGGCTCTATATCAGCAAGGCGCTCGTCGAGGCGCACGGCGGTACGATTATCGCCGAATCGCTCTCCCCAACTGGCAGCGCCTTCCGGGTGACACTGCCGCGCGAGCCTTCCGCGTCACGTTGACGTAATCCGTATCGAGATGCCGGTCGACCGGTGTACGCGCGAGCGTCGGCCACGCCTGCCGTCACGGTGCAACGACGAGCGCCATGCCATCGATCTGGCTCCAGCCATTCAGGAACTTTGCCCATGAGACGTGGTACTTTTCCGCCACCCCTGGATCCATCACCCAGACGCCCGCATCGTCGTAGCCGTACGCCGTGACCGCATGCTCATAGGGGATCAGAGAGTACGTATCCCCTGCGGCGTCCTGCAATACCGAGCGCGACGACGGTCCCCAGGTGCCGCTGATCCAGGTGACGACCGGATGCCCCGCCGCAATCTCCGCCCGCAGGTTACTCGCGCCCCCATAGAAGACATATGAGTGGGAGAAGCCATGTTGCCGCAGCACGGCGGCGATCGGCTCGGCGTAGACGCCATAGTTCTTCGTCCCACCCCATGCAGCGTAGATACTGCCCCGGAACCCCTTGTGCGGATTCCGGTCGTAGCCGATCGTGTTGAGGAAGGTCCCCTGGCTGATTGCGCCGCCATAATATGCGGTGGCGGCAGAGGTGGCGGCATACTCGCAGGAGAGCGCCCAAGCCTGCGCGACGACGGGGAAGCCCGTGATGATCGCTCCCGATCCCCCCGCAGTCGTGCCGCTCTGCGCGGCGGGCGCCGCGCTGGCGACAACGGGCGTGCATAAAAGGAAGAGGAGTAAGGCGATCGTTCGATAGCGAAAAGCCCGCCGGGGTGCTGCGCTCATGGTGATCCTCACTTCTGCGACGTCACCGCCCATGCACCCACGGTCACGGTATCGGTGACGCAACCTCTGTGCCAGTATTGAGAACACGGAATACTCAGAATAGGTCTAATGATGCGTACTCCGCATCGTTGAGCGCGTTACGCATACGATCTCCCCCTTCGCCAATCGGCCCCGGAGGCATGTCGGCTTGCGTGCGCCGGTGCATCGGGTAGACTGTGCCGGGGCCGGCGCGTGCCGATGTGTCCGAACGATGGGAGCAATATGCGGCTCTATCTCTTGCAATTGGCGCTTACCGGCGATCAGGACCAACCGGTACCGGGGTATCTGATCCAGACGGACGACGGCACGAACGTCGTCATCGATACAGGCTACGCGCCGGAGTTCGTCGCGATGGCGCGTCAACCGGAATTCGCCGGCATGGCGATCCACGATGTCGTCCCGATGACCGACCATCTCGCCGCGCTCGGCGTCGCCCCGGCGGATGTGCGGTACCTGATCGCGACCCATCTCGACCCCGATCACGCCGGGGAGCATGACGCCTTCCCGGACGCGGAGATCATCGTCCAGCGGGCGCACTACGCGGCGGCGAAGGAGGGGACGGATCGACGCTACACGATGACGCGCCCGCACTGGGATGCCCCCGGCCTGCGCTATCGGCTGATTGACGGCGACACCGAACTGCTCCCCGGCATCGAATTGATCGAGACCAGCGGGCATGTGCCGGGCCACCAGTCGGTGCTCGTGCGCCTCAAGGAGGCGGGGCCGGTGCTCCTCACCATCGACGCGATCAATCACGCGGGCCAGCGCGACCCGGAGACGCGCACCGTCGCCGGCTACGACATGGACGAGCCGAGCACGCGGGCGAGCACCCGCAAGTTGCGCGACATTGCCGAGCGCGAGGGCGTGCAGCTAATGATTTACGGCCATGACCGCAAGCAGTGGCCGACCCTGAAGAAGGCGCCCGCGTTCTACGAGTGAGAGCCCATCCCCTGCTCCCGCCCGTGTCGGGAGGGGGGCTGCTATCATGCCGCTAGTGGCGACGATGCGCGTGCGGGAGGGTAAGCGGTGCGATTGTTGCGAATTCCGTCCGCCGCACCACTCGCCGATGGGCGCGTCGCCGGGCGGGCGGCACGTCGCCCGATCGGACGGACCTTCCGCGCGCTGCGCAACCCCAATTACCGACTCTACTGGATCGGCCAGGTCGATCTCGAATATCGGCACCTGGATGCAGACCATCGCGCAGGCGTGGCTCGTCCTCCGACTGACGAATTCTCCGCAGGCGCTCGGCATCATCACCGCCTGCCAGATGCTCCCCGTGCTGCTCTTCTCGCTCTTCAGCGGCGTGATCGCCGACCGCGTGCCGAAGCGGCGGCTGCTCGTCATCACGCAGACGATGATGCTCGTCCAGGCCGCGCTGGTCGCCGTACTCACCGCCGGGGGATGGATCAACCTCGTGATGCTCTACCTGCTCGCCGCCGTCCTCGGCACGGCCACCGCGCTCGACAACCCGACGCGGCAGGCATTCATCAAGGAGATGGTCGGGCCGGACGATGTGCCGAACGCCATCGCCCTCAACTCGATTGTGATGAACGCCGCGCGACTGACGGGCCCGGCGCTCGCCGGCCTGACCATCGCCGCCGTCGGGGTGACCGCCTGTTTCGCCCTCAACGCGGTCAGCTTCCTCGCGGTGATCGGCGCGCTGCTGCTGATGCGCCCGGAGCGATTCTACGAGGTGCCCGTGCCGCAACGGGGCAGGATGCTGGCGCAGATCGGCGAGGGGCTCCGCTATGCGCTGCGGACGCCGGAGATCGCCCCGATCCTGCTGCTCGCCGTCGTCTTCGGCATCTTCGGCTACAACTTCAACATCATCCTACCGCTGCTCGCCCGCTATGTCCTCCACGCCGGCCCGGTCGGCTTCGGCACGCTCTCCTCCGCGATGGCGGTCGGATCGCTCATCGGTGCATTGCGGATGGCCTATAGCGGCGCGGCCTCGCAGCGGATGCTGCTCGCCGGGGCGGCGGGATTCAGCGCGCTGCTCCTCTGCGTGGCGCTGTCGACAACCTGGCTGATGATGGTCCCGGCGCTTGCCGTACTCGGGGCGTGCAGCATCACGTACTTCACCACGGCGACCAGTCGCGTGCAGTTGATCGTGCCGCCGGAGTTGCGGGGCAGGGTGATGAGCCTCTACGCCTTCCTCGATCTCGGCTCGGCGCCGGTCGGCAGCCTCCTGATCGGCGCGCTGGCGAACCGTCTCGGCGTGCGGCCTGCCATCGGCGCGTTTGCCGTCGCCTGCGGCATCGGGACGCTCGCCGGATTCATCTACCTGCGCCAGCAGCGCGCGCACGCCGCCCAGCGCGCGCCGCGAGAAGCGCTCCCGCCGGTATAAGAGCAGGAGCCTGCGCTACCGAACCGGCGCTACGTCCCGTTCTTTTTCGGCGGGATATCGACGCTCTCGCGCGTCACGGCGCCGGTCTTCGGATCGAAATGGATGATCGTGCCGGTGCGCGGCATTTCGTCCTCTTCGCCCTCCTCGTCGTCCCATTCCTCATCGTCCTCATCCCACGGCGGGTACTGCGGCGGGGCCTCGCCACGGCTGGCGATGAGGCGGGGATACTCGGCGTTCGGCGTCAGTGCGCCTTTGGCGTCGATCAATTTGACGCCGAAATGCCACTCGTCGCCGTAATCGAAGAGGAAGAGGAACTCCTTCTTGCCCGTCTTGCCGGGGTACGGCACGTCGCGGATGAGAATCTCGTCCACATCGGGCGCGTCATCGTCGAAGAGCGGAAAATCGGGGCCGGGTAGGTCCAGCCCCGCGAGGTCGAGATCGGGCAAGGCGGACACGAGGGCATCCGGCGCGGCCGACGGATCGCCGGGCTCCCAGTCCTCGGCGAGATACCGCCCGAGCGCCTCGGAAAGCATCATCGGGTCGGCGTCCGGGTTCTCCGCGATCAGCGCGGCGAACTCTTCCATCAGCGGGCGATCTTCCTCGGGTGCGCTTGCGGCCGCCTCCCGCAACATCGTGACGATCTCCGTCTGCAACCGCGCGCGGTCGATTGCGGCGGGGAAGTCGCCGACCGGCTCGAAGTCGGGATCGTTGACGAGCAGGACGAGTTTGCGCATCTCGGAGTCTTCGGGGAAGAGGTCAAGCACGTCGTCGAGGTCGGCGTCCCCGTCCCCGTCGCTCCCCTGATAGGAGTACTCGCTGGCGCCGTCCCACGCCTTGCCGCTCAGGAAGAACGACCAGAGGTGACCGTCGTCGAAGTCGTAGGCGTCGAGGATGGCGAAGCCGAGATCACCGAAGGTATTGTTCGCGGCGATCTCGATTTCGCGCTGGATTTGCGTCCCGTCCTCCGGCGCGTAGCCGGCCATGCAGCCGAGGATGCGGACGCGGAAGGTGTAGATCGGCGCTTCGGGGACGAAACGTTCCTGCTCCTGGATCATCGTCGCTCCTCCTGATGCGAGCCGTGCCGGCGCGAATGCGCCCAGTATACGCTGGAGGGTGCGTCGCGGGCAGGTCGCCCTCTCACCATTCTCTCATTTTCGTCCCAGTCTCCTCTCAGGTATATGGATTATGGTTGGGATGTACCGGGTGATGCCGGGTACGGAGGGAAGGGAGCGGGTTACACCGCGCCGAATGGTCTTATACAAGCGCATCGCAGTGAAGGAAGAGCAGATGAGATACGAACCACCGAAGCGACCGAATGTGTCCCCACCGCAACGGTCGGGGGCCGCGCCATCGACCCCCAACGCCACGAAGGCGAAGAGTGGCGGGAAGAATAAGAAGATCACCAACGGTCTCGTCGCCCTCAGTTCGGCGGCGATCCTCTCCGTCTACGGCCTCGGCTATGTCCGTACCGATGCGGCGCAAGCGCTCTCCAATCTCGATATCCCGGCGATTGCCATCGCGACCGCCGCACCGACGGCCACGGACGCGCCCTCGTCGCAGGTCGCCGCCTACCAATCGCCGCTCTTCCCGACCGCGACCGCACCATCGCCTGCGGATGGGAGCGCGCAAGACGTCGCATCGGCAACGGCCACGACGACTCAACCAACTGCGACTGCTCCGGCGGCGGCGGCAAGCGCGCCCACCACGGCCGCGACGGCCCCCGCGACCGCAACGAGCGTTCCGTCCACCGCCACGACCGCCCCACTCGCACGAGCGACGTCCCCCGCTCCCACCGCCGCATCGACCACGGGCAGCGCCGCGACGACCTCGCTGTACAAGGACGGCACCTATACGGGTACGGGGACGAGCCGCCACGGCAACATCACGGCGTCCGTGGTCGTCCAGGGCGGGAAGATCGTCTCGGCGGCGATCACGCAATGCGGCACCCGCTATCCCTGCTCGGACATCTCCTCGCTCCCCGGCGAGGTCGTGTCGCGCCAGAGCGCCACCGTCGATACCGTCTCCGGCGCGACGGATAGCTCCCAGGCATATCGCGGCGCGATCCAGAACGCGATCGCGAAAGCGAAGGTGGCGGCATGAGCGCGGGTATCGAGATGCACACCGCCCGCCGCCCGATCCCCTTCGCCGCGACGTTGGTCGACCCGCTCCGGCGCTTCTTCCGCACGCCGAAAGGGCTGCTGCTTATCGTGCTCCCGCTGCTCGCCGCCCTTGCCGCCACGAACGAGGGATGTGCGCCTCGCCTTACCGGAGGTGATCGGCGCGGCGATCGGCGCGGCGCTGCTCGATGTCGCGCTGGCGCGCATCATCCGGGGCGCCTGGTTCTTCCCGAGCGGCGCGCTCCTCTCCGGCCTGATCGTCGCGCTGATTATCAGCCCGACCGAGCCGCTGCGCGTCGCGGTCGTCACGGCGATGCTCGCCGTCAACTCGAAATATCTCTTCCGCATGCGCGGCAGGCATATCTTTAACCCGGCCGCCCTGGCGCTCGTCGTCGCGTATTTCCTCTACGCCAGCGAGCAGAACTGGTGGGGGGCGCTGGCGAATGTGCCGCCGCTCTTCGTGATCGCGCTGATCGCCACCGGCGTCTTCATCGCCGACCGCGTGAACAAGCTGCCGATGGTGCTCGCGTTCCTCGGCTGCTACCTCGCGCTCTTTACCGTCGCCACATTCCTCGGCCACGGCGGGCAGGTGGGGGAGATATTCCGCGCGCCGGACATCAACGCCGCACTCTTCTTCGCCTTCTTCATGCTCACGGACCCGCCGACCTCGCCGGCCCGCTACCGCGATCAGGTGATCTACGGCGTCGTCGTGGCGGTGGCAAGCGCGACGATCTTCCTGACGATTGGCGCGCTCTATTACCTGCCGGCCGGCCTGCTGATCGGCAATGGCTGGGAGGCATGGCGCCGCACCCGCACCCGCACCCGCGCGACCCCGCCCGGTTCTGCCGTCGGCAGCAAGCGCGTACGGGTGGCCCCTCCCTCGCAATAAATGACGGCGGGCAATCCACCGCGTACTATTGGCGGACAATCCCACGGCATGGCGCGCCATGCCGTGGGACGTTCGTCCAATTCACGGATCACGGAGGAGCCTGATGCAGCCCGTCTTTATTACCGGCCAAGTCACGGATAACCAGCGTGCCGAGATCCGCGCCGCCGCGCCGGGCGTTGACGTGCGCTACTTCGCCACGCGGGAGGAACTGGAAGCGCGCATCGAGGAAGCCGAAGTCGTGGCGGGGAGCATCACCGCGCCCGCCCTCGCGCGGGCGGCGCGGCTCCGCTGGGTGCAGAGCTGGGCGGCCGGGCCGGACAGCCTGCTCTACCCGGAGATGGTCGCCAGTCCGGTTGTTTGCACCAGTTGCAAGGGCAACGGCGCGATCCCGCTCGCCGAGCACGCGATGATGCTCATGCTGATGCTCAACCGGGACATGCTCCGCTGGCAGCGCGCCCAGGCGGACCATCGCTGGGAGCACCGGCCGCACGGCGAGTTGAACGGCCTGACCTGCGGCATCATCGGGCTCGGCTACTCGGGGCAGGACCTGGCGCTGAAATGCAAGGCATTCCACATGCGCACGCTCGGCATCCGCCGCACCCCGCAGCCGACGCCGCATGTCGATGAAGTCCTCCCGGCGGAGCGGCTGCACGACCTTCTCGGCGCGTCGGATGTTGTCGTCGTCACCGCGCCGCGCACGCCCGAGACGATCGGGATGCTCGGGGAGGCGGAGTTCCGGGCGATGAAGCCAACCGCCCATCTACATCTGCTTCTCGCGCGGCGGCATCGCCGACGATGCCGCGCTCCTGCGCGCGCTCACTGAGGGCTGGATCGCCGGCGCGGGGCTGGACGCGCACGGGCAGGAGCCGCTCCCCGCCGATAGCCCCTTCTGGGACCTGCCGAATGTGCTCGTCACGCCGCACAACGGCGCGACGACGCCCGCGACGCGGCAGCGGGGCATCGACATCTTCGTGGAGAACCTGCGCCGCTATCAGGCCGGTCAGCCGCTCATCAATGTGATCGACAAGCAGGCGGGCTACTGACCGCCGACGGACGATCGTGCGCCTTGCAATTATGCATATGGCGTCGTGCGCGCTTCTGCCCCATACTGTGGCGATACGAGCCAGTACCCAGAGGAGGCAAGCGGATGGCGGGGCACGGACGCGTGCGCGTCTACCAGGCGGGGCGGCGCAAGCGCGCGCTGCTTGGCATTGTCGCTCTGCTCGGCATGTTCATGATGCCGCTCCTCTCGCCGTCGGTCGTGCGCGCGCAGACAATCATCGTCCACTCCGGGGATGTCCCGGGCCTGAAGGGCGCGATCACCGCCTTGAACGGCTCCTCCGGCACCATTACGCTCGATTTCGATGGGGACTACGATCTCACCACGGTAGACAATGGCACAACGGGCGATGAGACCGGGTTGCCCGTCATCACCGGCACGATCACGATTACCGGCCAGCATCCGACGATTCGGCGCGATTCCACGGGGGGCACACCACTCTTCCGCCTCTTCTCCGTCGCGAGTGGCGGCACACTGCACCTCGATGATGTGATCCTCAGCAATGGCGCGGTCCGGGGAACGAACGGGCAAACGACCAACGGCTCCAGTGGCAATGCCGGCTTCGGCCTCACCGGAAACCCGGGCCTCGGTGGCGCGGTCAAGAATGACGGCATCCTCATCGTTATCAAGAGCCTCTTCGAGGGCAACAGCGCGACCGGTGGAAATGGTGGAAATGGCGGGAACGGGAGTAATGCGGGCGCGGGTGGCAGTGGCGGGAGAGCGGGCGACGGCGGGGAAGGGCTCGGTAGCGCAATCGAGAGCACCGGAACGCTCACTGTCGTCAACAGCACGTTCACGCAGAATACCGCGACGGGTGGCCATGGCGGAAACGGCGGAAACGGCGGCAGCGGTTCAAGCCTGGGGCAAGCCGGGGCTGCGGGTGGCGGTGGTGTCGGCGGCGGTGCAATCGCGACGGCGGGCGGCAGCGCGATAATCGCGAATATCACCGTCGCCTCGAATACCGGCGTTGCGGGCGCCGTTGGCACCGCAGGTACCGGGAGCGGCACGCCGACGAGCCCTACGCCGGGAATCGGCGCGGGCGGCGTTGATCTGGACAGCGGCGCGACGATCACGAATGCGATCCTCGCGAGCAATGCCGGATCGTCCGCAAGCGCGGCGAACTGCCTGACTCCCCTCGGCGCGCTGGACGGGGGCCGCAATCTGGAGTTCAACCCGACTACCTCCTGTGACCTGAACACCGGAGCGCCCAAGTTCGATGTGCTCGCCGACCCGATACTCTCCGCGCTCTACTTCGATTTCGTCTCGACGAACTACTTCAAGATCAACAGCGGCAGCGCCGCGATGGGGGCGGGCGATGCGAGCGTCTGCACGGGCGCGATCGTCGGCGGCGCGGACCAGCGCGGGAAGCCCCGCACCGGGACGACCTGCGATATCGGCGCTATCGAGGCGCAAGGCTCGTTCGTCACGGGGGCGCTGCCGCCGCAGTTCACGGCGGGCGTGCCGTTCACGATCACCGTCCAGGTCGTCTCGGAGTTCGGCGGCCTGTTGACGAAATACGCGGGCACGCTGCATACCTACAATGCCGATCCCAACGGCAGCGTGTTAGCGGACTATACCTTCACGCGGAGCGATGCGGGGGCGCACGATTTCCCGATTACCTTCACGGACGCGGGCGATTGGAATGTGATCATCTCCGAGCGTGTTACTTTCATCGCCGTCTTCGCCCAGACCCTCTCTGTCGCTCCGGCGTTTGTCAGCCTTTCGCCACCGTACGGATCGCCGTCCGGTGGCACGACGGTGACGTTGACCGGGGTAGGGTTCGTGCCGAGCCTGACGGTGGTCACCTTCGATACCAGCAGTGCGACGATTACAAGTATCTCGAACACGAGTGTCACCGTGACGACACCGAGCCACGCGGCGGGCAAGGTGGCCGTCTCGGTCGTCTCCAATAATCATGGAGCGCGAACGAGCGGCGTCTATACGTACGGCACGCTCCAGACGCCCCCGAATCCGCGCGCCGGTGGTGCTGCCGGTGGCCCGCCGAATCCCGCAGCGCATCCCCCGCCGCGTCCGGGGGCGTCATCGGGGGGCGGTCCGCCCACCCCGCTGCCGATCGTGCGTCAGTGATTCTCGGTGGCGGGGGTGGGATTTGCGCCCGTCGTCAGCGCAACTTCGGCAGCACTTCCTCGGCGAGGACGCGGATGCCGTCGAAGTCGTCCACGACGAGGAACTGCGCCATGATCTCCTCGATCCCCGCGTCGGCGAATTCGTTAATCTGGGCGACCACTTCATCGGGCGTGCCGACAATCGCCTTGCTCCGCGTGCGGAGGCCGTCGAGCACCGCGCTCGTCGGCAGATCGGCGTTCGCGGGGTTGCGCCGGGGGCCGCGCAGCCGCGCCTCGAACTCCGCCTCATCGCGCCCGCAGAAGATCGCCTTCATCATCGTCCGCTTCACATCGCCGGGCCGCCGACCCGCTTTGACGATCAGGTCGTCGAGCACGCCGTTCCGCTCGCGCATCTCGTCCGGCGTCATGCCGCCCCCGTTCCAGGTATCCGCGTACTGTGCGACGAGTGGCAGGGTGCGGCGCGGCCCGCTGCCGCCGACCATGAGCGTGGTGGGTCGTTGCGGGTGCGGCAGGAGCGCCGCCTCGCGCAAGTGGTAGAACCGGCCCGCGAAGGTCTGCGGTTCGTCGTTGCGGATCAGGCGGGTCATCACCTCCAGCGCCTCGGTGAAGCGCGCCATTCGCTCCGGGATCTCGCCGAGCGGGTAGCCGAACATCGCGTGCTCGCGCTGGTTCCAGCCCGCGCCGACGCCGAGGACGAAGCGCCCGCCGGATAGATCGTCGATGGCCATCGCCTGCCGGGCGAGCATGACGGGATCGCGCCACGAGACGGGCGCGACGAGCGTGCCGAGCAGCATCCGCTCGCTGTGGCTGGCCGCATAGGCCATCGCTGTCATCACCTCCAGCGAGTCGTGGTCGGGCGGGGCGGGGTTGGCGAAATGGTCGCAGCAGTAGAGGCCCGCGAACCCCATCGCCTCGGTCTCGCTGACCAATCGCTGCCAGATGGGCCACGTCAGCCCCTGGGCTCCTTCGATCTGCACGGAAAGCTGCATCACGCGCCGCTCCTTTGTCGTATGCCGCCGCGCCGCTATCGCGGGCGAAGGCGGCTATCGTATCCGATCGCGCGGTCCGCCGCGTGCATGGCGGCTCTCACCATTTTCTCATTCTTACCGTCTCGTTCTCACAGACGCGCGCCCTATCGTGGGAGTGTGCCGGAAACGGTCCGGTTCACGCGACGGGAGCAGATCCCGCAGAAGGAGCACTATCATGAAGCGTTCGGTCAATCATGCGCTCGCCGCCGCCGTGGTCGGCATCGGCCTGGCGGGCGGGGTGGTCGTGGCACAAGCCCCGACCGCGACGACGGGCAGCGGTACCGCCACCACGCAGGCCCCTGGCAGCGCGGCGACCGGTCAGGGGCAGGCGGGCCAGCCGGGGCAGCCCGGGCAGCTCGGACAGGCGGGACATCGGGGCGGCGGGCCGGGCGGCCAGGACGGGCCGGGGCGCGGGCAGGATCAGGCGCCGACGACCGCGTCGGTCACGACGGAGATCGGGAACCTGACCCAGCGGCTCACCAGCGTCAAGGCGGACCGCGATTTCGCCACGGGTAAGATGGACCTCACGACCGTCAACGCCCTGATCGACAAGGCGACCGCTCTCCAGACCCAGGCGCAGACCGCCTTGACCGCCAATAACCTGACGCTCGCGAGCGGCGACGCCCGCGCGGCGGAGAGCGCCCTGCGTAGCGCGGACGACCTGATCGTCGCCAGCATCGGCACGACGGGTCTGCCGTCCGCCGCCAACCGCCCGGCCCGCCACGCCGGCGGCACGCAACGACGCACCACGACCGACGGCGGATCAGCAGAAGGCGCGTTCGAGCAACGAGCTGGCGCGCACCTATCAGCAGATCGTGAACGAGACGAACACCGTCAAGGCGAACAGCAGCACCGCCGCCGGCGATCTCTCCTTCTACATCACGACCGCGCAGGGCCTCTACAAGCAGGCGTATGATCTGTACAATGCCGGCAAGTACGACCAGGCAAGCCAGACCGTCCGCGCCGCCGGGAACGTCGCGCAGCATCGCGGACGAACTGCTGCACGCCGCCGGTGTGACCCCGGCCGGCCCGCAGGTTGTCCCGGTCCCGGCCCCGACCTTCTAACGGAATACGGGCCCCCACCCCCGGCCCCTCCCCCGCCATGCGGAGGAGGGGCCGGGGGTGGGGGCTCCCAACAACATCCGCGCGGGGTACAATCGGATGGACAAGCGAGGAGAAGATGAGTATCACGGAATCCAATGATGCGGCATTGACCGTCCTGCTCGTCGAGGATGAGGAGACCATCGTCGAGTTCCTCACCATGGGCCTCACCTACGAGGGCTTTGCCGTCCACGCCGTGCGCGACGGGCGCGAGGCGATGCCCGCCTTCGAGCGCGTCCGCCCCCACCTCGTCCTGCTGGACATTATGCTTCCCGGCGTGGATGGCATCACCCTCTGCCGCACCCTGCGCGCCCGCAGCGACGTGCCGATCATCATGCTCACCGCGCGCGGCGAGGTGGAGGACCGCATCGAGGGGTTGGATAGCGGCGCGGACGACTACCTGCCCAAGCCCTTCCGCTTCGCCGAGTTGATGGCGCGGGTGCGCGCCGTGCTGCGGCGGCATCAGATCGTGGCCGGCAGCGTGCTGACGGTGGGCGAGTTACGGCTGGACCGCAACACGCGCGAGGTGGCGGACGCGGGCGCCCCGGTCAGCCTGACGCCGCGCGAGTTCGACCTGCTCGAATGCTTCATGCTCCACCCGCGCCAGGTGCTGACGCGCGACGCGATCCTCAATCGGGTGTGGGGCTACGAGCAGGTGGTGGACACGAACGTCGTGGATGTCTACGTGCGCTACCTGCGCGCGAAACTGGGCGACGAGCGGCACGAGCGCATCCAGGCGGTGCGCGGCGTCGGCTACACGCTGCGGCCATGAAGCGGCTGACCCGCCCGCGCGGCCTCCCCCTGCGCGCGAAGTTGATCGCGCTCACCGCCTCGGTGCTGACCAGCGTGATGGTGATCTTCGGCGTCGTCCTCTATATCGGCATCGGTCGGGTGCTGCTCGACAACACCGCCCAGGGCCTGCGCGCCTCGGCGGGGGTGGCGATCAACGAGCGGCTCAATGGCCCACGGCAGTCGCGTGACAACCGCGTGCTCCCGGTCCCCGGCGCGACGCCGGGCCGGCAGGGCGGCCCGGGCAGCCCCCCGTCCGGCCAGGACGATGCCCATATGCTCACCGATATTGCTCGCTTCCTGACGACGCGCGATACCGCCGCGCTGACGACCGATCCGGCCGGCGCGACCGTCGGCGACGGCCCGGCGCTGGTCGGGACGACGACCCGCGCGCCCGCGCTCGACCCCTCCACCTACCGCGCGGTCGCCACGGCGAACGAAGAGCGCCACTTCCGCTACCAGACGGCGGAGGGACCGGTGCTGGTCGAACTCGTCCCACTGGTCCCCGCGACGGCCAATCCGTCGTCGCCCCTCGGCGTCCTCGAACTGAGCACGTCGCTGGAGAGCATCGATACGTTCCTCAGCCGCCTGCGCCTTCTCTTCCTCACGGTGACGCTGCTGGCGGTGGCAGCGACGGTCGTCCTGACGATCCCGCTCGTCGCCGGTCTGCTGCGGCCCCTCCGCCGGATGGCGGGGACGAGCAGGGCAATCGCGGCGGGCGATCTCACCCGGCGCGTCCCCGTGCCGCGCGGCGGCGATGAACTGACCGACCTCGCCCATGCCTTCAATGAGATGGTCGGCCGTCTCGAGGCGGCCTTCGCGACGCAGCGCCGCTTCATCGCCGATGCGTCGCACGAACTGCGCTCGCCGCTCGCCGCGCTCGGCGGCGGCGTCGAGATGCTCCAACTCGGCGCGGATCAGTCCGACCCGGCGGCGCGCGCCCGGCTCTTGCGGCTGATGGGATCGGAGATCGGCCGGATGAGCCGCCTGGTGGATGATTTGCTCACACTGACGCGATTCGACGCCAACCCGCTCGCCGCGCTCCATCGCACGCCGGTGGATGTGACGGCGCTCGCGCGCGAGGTGGTTGACGAGACGCGCTTGCTCTCGCCGGACCGGGACGTTCGCCTGGACACCCCGCCGGAGACGACCATCACCGTCGCGGGGGATGCGGACCGGCTGCGACAGGCCCTCCTGAACCTCTGTGCGAATGCGCGCGCCTACACGCCCCCGGACGGGACGATTACTATCGGCGTGCATCTGGTCGGCGGAGATGCCGTGTTGACCGTCGCTGATACGGGCGACGGCATCCCGCCCGAGGACTTGCCGCGCGTCTGGGACCGGTTCTACCGCGCGGACGCGGCGCGGGCGCGGCACGCGGGGCAGGGCGGCCTCGGCCTCGGCCTGGCGATTGTCCATGCTATCGTCGAGGCGCACGGCGGCGCCACGTCAATCACCAGCGCGCCCGGTGACGGCACAACCGTCACCATGACGATTCCCGGCGCGTCCGCAAAGGGCAGCCACCCGGCGGTGGCGCTGCCGGTCTCAACGTCGCGGTGATCGTCGGATAGAGGGCGCGTTCGGGTTGCGGTAGAATAGGGAATAGTGGCCCGCGATGGCGCGTTCGCGCCCTTCGCGCCGCAATCGATCCCACGGGAGGTGGAGCATGAGCGAGCAGTACCTCGTCAATACGGTGCGCTCCTACAGCGCCGGGATGGTTGGCCGCAGCATGAACACGGTGCGCAACCACCACTTCATCATCGACAGCCCAACAATCGGGGACGAGATCACCTCGGGCGATGCTTTCCTCGCCGGCGTCTCCTCGTGCGGCGTGACGCTGGTGGAGCGGGCCGCCGAGGGCGCGGGCATCCCGCTGGCGCGCATGGAAGTGACCATCGACGGGCTGCGCGACCGGCAGGCGCCGACCTCCTTCGCGCGGATCGACATGCGCTTCCGGCTCGTCGGTGTCAGCGAGGAGCAGGCGGAGTGGCTGGTAGGACGCTACAAGGATGGCTGACCGCTCTACCGCACGGTCGCAGTTGCGACCACCGTCACGGTCACCGTCGTCGCCGAGCCCTGATACCTCTGGATAAACCAGCGCGAAGGGGAGCGATCGTTCAACTCTTGCCCTTATCGTCCGGTCTTTGTCGCTCTCCCATCAGTCGCTCGCGGAGGGTCGCGGATCGCCGCGAGCGCGATCAGGCCGCTGGCGAAGGCGAGCAGCGCGCACGCCACCAGCGCCCGGTGGAACGCCGCCGTGTAGGCGTCCCCGATCGCCGCGATGATCTCCGGCGGTTCGCCGACCGGGGCGATGCCGGAGCCGGCCCTCGCCGCCTCCCGCACGATGCTCGCGGTCTGCGGTGGCAAGCCCCGCGCTCGCGCGTCCAGCCCCGCGGTGAAGGCGAGCGCGACGACCACGCCGAGGCCCGCCACCGCCAGCAGCCCCGCCACCCGCGCGGCGACATTGTTGATCGCCGAGGCGATGCCGCCGTTGTGCGACGCGACGCTCCCCATCACCGTGCTCGTCAGCGGCGCCACCGTGACGCACAGCCCCGCGCCGAGCAGCACGGCGGCGGGGAAGAGTCCCGTCCAGTAGCTCGCCCCCGGCCCGAGCCGGAGCGCGAGCAGGAAGCCGATCCCCATCAGCACCGGCCCCGCCGCCATGAACCGTCGCGGGCCGTACCGGCCCGCGAGCTCGCCGAAGCGCGACGCGAAGAGCAGCATCATCGCCGACAGGGGCAGAAGCGTGGCGCCAGCGGCGAGGGCGGAATAGCGCAGCACATTCTGCACGTAGATGACGATCAGGAACGCCGCGCCCGCGAGCGCCGCGTAGACGCCGAGGGTGACGAGGTTCGCCCCGGAGAAGTTGCGCACCCGGAAGAGGCCGAGCGGCACCATCGGGGCGCGCGACCCGCGCCTCCACGAGCGACGAAGCGCCCAAGCGCGACCACGCCGCCGATCAGCGCGAACGAGGATCGCCGGGGAGGCCCAGCCGCCGTTCGGCCCCTCGATCAGCCCGTACGAGATGCCGCCGAGGCCGAGGATGGCGAGCGCTGCCCCCACGAAGTCGAGCCGCTTCGGGGCCTCCGTGTCCCGCGTCTCCGGCACGAAACGGGCGACGAGCAGGAGGGTGGCGAGGATCAGCGGCACATTGATGAAGAAGACCCACCGCCACGTGGAGTGATCGACGAGCCCTCCGCCGACAAAGGGCCCGAGCACCGTGAGGATGCCGGCCCAGCCTGTCCAGGCGCCGATTGCCGGCCCGCGCTCGGCGTCATCGTCGAAGACCGCCGAGAGGATCGCCAGCCCCTCCGGCACGAGCAGCGCGCCCGCCACGCCCTGCGCCATCCGGGCGACGATCAGCGCGGCGGAGGAGGGCGCGAGGCCGCACGCGATGGAGGCCGCCCCGAAGCCGACCAACCCGATGATGAGCAGCCGCTTGCGCCCGTAATGGTCGCCGAGCGAGCCGCCGACGATCAGCGAGCGCCGCGAGGGTGAGGGCGTAGCCGTCGACGATCCACTGCAAGCCGGAGAGGCCGACATGGAGATCGCGGCCGATGGCGGGCAGGGCGACATTGACCACGCTCCCGTCGAGGAAAACGACCCCGCTGGCGAGGATCATCGACATTTCTTTCACCATATCCGCGTGACCCAAGGTGTCGCCCCTGTATATTGCCGCAAGATTATTGCTAGAGAGACAGCGGTGTAGTGCCCTCGGTATGGCCCCTTCATCGCGGTCAGGCATCCGGGGGGGATAGGCAGAATCGGTCGTCTTTCCATCGCCAGACGTGCGAGAAGGGCGGCGCCATGCTCCGCGCCGGGCATCGCGCGCATCTCGTCGCGGAGCGCGCGGGCATTGCGCCGGTATTGGTCATCCGACAGTATCTGGCGCGTCGCCGCGCGGATGGCATCCGCTGTGCGCTGCTCGTTCGACAGCGCACGGCCGACCATCAGGGCCGCGCAACGCGCGGCGTTCGCCGGTTGATCCCCGCCGAGCGGCAGCAAGATCAAGGGCAGGCCATGGCTGAGGGCGGTCATGAGGGTGTTGATCGATCCCTGCGTGATAACGGCGTGGCAGTGCGGGAGGAGGAGCGAGTGCGGGATATAGCGCTCGATGCGCACGTTTGCCGGTTGGGGGCCGAAGGTGGCCGGGTCGCGGGTGCGGCCAACAGTGAGGATGAGATTGACGGGCTCATCGCGCAGAGCGTCGAGGATGGTATGGAAGAGCCGGGATGTGCGCCCCATCACCGTGCCGAGCGTCGCGTGGATGGTGTGGGGGTGTGGCAGCGCCCCGATCCACGGGGGGAGCGGCTCGTCGCCCGAGCGATCGAAGCCGCCGGGGCGGATGAAGTGCGCCGTGGGAGCGAGCGGTTCGCCGGGCGGGTGGAATGACGGCGGCTCGGGGAGTAACTGGAGATAGCGGTACGGCATCGCGTTGTCGGGGTCGGGGGGCAGGCCGAGGCGGTCGCGCATCGCGGCGAGCATGGCGCCGCGCCGCGCCCGCTGGCCGTAGTCCGCGCCGAGTATCCGGCCCACCACCGCGTGCGGGATGCCCCACCGCTCCGCAGCGAGGCACCCCCCATATTCGGATGCCTCCCGCACGACGAGGTCGGGTTGCCACGATTCCCCGCTGGCGAGGAGGTCGTTGAGCATCTGTTCCGTGACCGAGCGCAGGAATGCCTGGCGGCGCAGCCACTCGATGCCGGCCGGTTCCGACGCTGCGCCGTCCAGTTCCCGGAAGGCGTGCGGCGAGGTCGCGATCAGCCAATTGCGCCCGCACGGGAGCGCCGCGAGGCCGGACGCCTCCACTGCGGGGCGGAAGGCGGGCGCGCAGGCGACGGCCACGGTGTGCCCGGCGCCCTGGAGCGCGCGGGCGATCGGGACAAGCCAATGGAAATGGCCCTCGCCCGGCTGCGTCGTGAAGAGGGCGCGCATCGGTCGCCCCCACCGTCGGCCGGTGCGCCGGTCATCAGCGGGCCGCGTGCGCGTGGGTTGTATGGGCGGCGGCAAGATCGACCGGTGGGTACAGGAGCCGCTCGGTGCGCCGCCACCAGCCCGGTTCGGCCAGTATCGGGTCGTAGTAATCCTGCCCGTTCGCCAGCGCGCGCACCATCGCGGCGAGCGGGGTCGGCCGAATGCCGCGCCCCCGGACATCGAAGACCCCAGGCTCGTAGTGGCCTTCCTCGCGCGTGACGAGGGTGTGCCAGTCGAACGCGCCGAGTAGGGACCACGCCGTAACGGCGCGGATGGCGATCCCGTCGCGCGCCGCGATCTGGGCCGCTTGCCATACGTCATTCAGCCAGCGTATCTGCTCGTCGGGGACATCGCCGAGGTGTGCCTCGGTGATTGCCAATTGCAGCCCGTACCGATCCCACGCCTCGCGCAGCAGGGTGCGCGGGTTGGCAACCTTGCCCGAGACGACGCGGATCGCCTCGACATCGGCGTAGGCGTGTCGCTCGTTGCCGCCATGCGTCCACTCGGGGTAGCGGTCGAGCCGCTCATCGAGGAAGCGCTCGCTGGTGATGTAGTAGTTTGCGCCGATGACATCCGGCGGGCATGGGTTCGCCCGAAACCAATCGAGTTCGGCGGCGGTCGCGCCGGCGCGGCGCAGATACCAGCGCAGCGGGTGGTGCGCGTCGATGCGGCCGCAGAGGAGGTCGAAGGTCAGCCAGCGCCGCTCGTTCTCGAACTCCGCCTGATAGGCGAGTTTCGGCGTGCTGAAGGTCTTGCCGAGATCCTCCGTCTGGATCAGCCGGGCGGCGGGATTGACGGCGCGGATCGCTTGCATTGCGAGCGCGACCGCCTTGCACTCGTTGAGGAGCGCCCGCACAAAGGTCTGGTCATCCTTGCCGTGCGGGTACCAGTGGCCGTAGAGGCCGCTGAAGCGCGCCGTCGTCAGCGGCTCGTTGACGGGCGTGTAGTCCTCGACCCACGGGTAGCGCGCCGCGACCGCCCCGGCGAACGCCGCGAGCTCTGCGGGGAAGGAGGGGTCGCAGAGGTTGGTGTGCCGCGGCCCGCTCCCGTGGTGGACGAGGCCGACGATCGGGCGGATACCGAGGGCGCGCAGCCGTTCCAGTCGCCGATCGGCCCATGACCAACGGGCACGCTCGATGCCGTGCGGGGCGGTACGCTCCCACAGGACAGGGTAGCGGAGCGCCCGGATACCGAGCGCGGCGAAGTGGTCGAGATCGCCGATGCGCCGGGCGTGGCCGCTGCGCTCAAGTTGCGTGAAGTAGCGGTTCCCCACCCGGTTGACCGTGCATTCCACCCCGCCCCACATCTCGATCGGGGAGCGTGCGAGCGAGGGGCGCGATCGCGACGCCTCATCCGTAGCCAATACCGCCATTCAGACCTCCGACATTGCGCGACGACGAATCGGCGACTCTCGCCGTGGCTCGCAAAATCGCACCGCCGATGCCACTGTTCGTAGCGCGGCAGCGAATATCTCTTGGGGCGAAGCGATCATATAGGGATCATCTTTACCAGTGCCCATCAAAGGAGAAGAAAAAGTAATAGGGCAACGAGAACCATCTTCCCGCAGTTCCTCCGTGGCGGGAGATGTGCGGTGATCGAACGCGAAGCAGATCGCGGGTCGGGCGGATGGTGCGACAGGCGGCGATAGCGGTTCACTGATATACAAGGGAGTGTGCGGGTGCAGAGCGGATACGATGGGGCAGCGGAGATCGTCATCCCGACGGGGCGCAACGGCTTTTGTTGCATCGTCCCGTGCGCGCTGCTCGTTGCCCTCTATAGCGGAGCCGCCACGGGGCTCGCGGCATTGGCATGGCGGTGCGCGCGGCATCTCCGCAAGCGCGACGCGACGAAGTAGGAAGCCTCCTGATGCTCTGGACGATCGCGGTGATCCTCCTCGCTCTCTGGCTTCTCGGCTTCTTGTTCCATGTGGCCGGCGCGCTCATCCACCTCTTGCTGGTGATTGCGCTGATCGTCCTCGTGGTGCAGTTGGCGACAGGGCGCCGGGGTTCGGCGTTGTAGCGGGATCAGCGCGCATGTGACCGCCGCTCGCGCTACGTCCCCGCACGGTCGAAGCGCGGCAGGACATCACTGAGGAAGAGTTCAAGCCCCTCGGTATGCGGATAGTCGAGGAAGTTCAGTTGCATCAGCCGCACGCCGGCGGCGGCGAACGCGCTCGATCCCTGCCGAGACCTCGTCGGGATCGCCGCTGATCACATGGACCTCGCCCCGATGGCCCATCGACCGGCGGCGGATCAGGCGCGTCGGGATCGCGCGAGAGGCTGATGCCCATGTAGCAGGTCGGCACGATCGCCGCCGGGTCGCGCCCGATGGCGCGGCAATGGTCGTGGAGGACGGCGAGTTTGTGCGCGTACTCGGCGGGCGTGTAATAGTCCGCGTTCCACCAGTCCGCGTGCGTGGCGACAACCCGGAGCGTTCGCCGCTCGCCCCCGCCGCCGATCATCAGCACGGGCGGCGGCGCGGGCCTGGGCATGCAGTAGGCGTCCGCGATGCGATAATGCGCGCCCGTGAAGGTCGCGGGGCCACCCTGCCAGAGCGCCCGGATGATCGTCGCCGCCTCGTCCAGTTGCTCGACGCGCACGCCGACCGGGCGGGAAGGGGTAGCCGTAGGCGTGGTGCTCGGCCTCCGCGTCGCCCGCGCCGAGGCCGAGGATGAATCGCCCGCCGGTGAGGAAGTGGAGCGTCGCCGCCATTTTTGCCGTCAGCGCCGGGTTGCGATACCCCTGCCCGAGTACGAGCGTGCCCCAGCGGAGGCCGGGCGACGCGCCCGGCGGTGTGGGCGAGGAAGGTCAAACATTCGAGGATCGGCTGATCGTCGAACTGGAAGTGGTCGATGATCCAGCAGGAGAGATCATGCGCCGTCGCCGCCCGCAGCAGCGCCTCGTTCGCACGCAGCATCTCCGGCACCGTGCCGCCCTGCGGCGTCGGCCGGATCGTGAGCCCGAAATCTATCGCTGTCACTGGTGTGCTCCTTGCTTTTGCCACGCCGCCCTATGCCACCGCGACGGGGACGCGCCGTGCCTGGAGGATACGGCGGATGGCCCAGAGGATGCCGACCGGGATCAGCGTGCAGTATGCCTTGCCGATCACCTGCCCGGTGATGAAGTGCAGCGAGCCGAAGGCGAGATAGAGGAAGATCGCGCTGTCGATAATGTCGCCGATCGTGTTCGCGACGATCATCGCCACGAGCCAGAAGCGCTGCCGCATCGGCGTGTAGATGGCGAAATCCGCCAACTCGCCTAAGAGGAAGGCGACGCCGCTGGCGAAGGCGAACTGGGTGGAGATGAAGGCGGAGAGGACCGCGCCGATCAGGATGGCCCGACGGCCCACCAGCGCCCGAGCGTGTCCTGCACGAGGTCGCGGAACTCGAAGCAGAGCCCGGCGAAGAAGACGCCCGCCGGGGCCATCAGCCCGAAGCCGACCGGCACGATGCCGAAGCGCGTGATCGCCCAGTTCGCGCCGACGATCGCCGCCACATATCCCGCAAGCAACAGGAAGCCGATGGCCCGCCGGTTGAGCGTCATGCGGGCGGTTCCTTGACGATTTTCGCGCTCGCCGTGATCGTGATGCCGCCGCGCGGCTTCTGCACGATCGTCGTGCGCACCCAGCGCGGCGCACATGCCGCCATGATGTCATGCGCGATCTGCTCCGCGAATGCCTCGCCGAAAATACCCGTGTTGCGGAACTGCTGGAAGTAGAGCTTGAGCGACTTCGACTCGACGCACAACTCGTCCGGTCGGTAGGCGATGGTGACCTCATACCAGTCGGGTTGGCCGGTGATCGGGCAGAGCGCCGTCACCTCATCGGAGACCATGCGGACGGTCGTCACGCGCGGCGGCGCGGGGAAGGTATCGAGGCCCGTGAACGTGTCGTCGTGCGGTTTCAGGTGGCGGAACGGTTGATCGGTCATGCGTCTCCTCCGGTAGCGACTGCAACCGGCGAAGTATACCACCGCCCGCTTTTCGCGTCGGGAAACCGTTGCATCGCGGGCCGGAACGTGCGATGGTACGGGTACGTGAAAGGAGCGAACGCACATGGGTAAGAAGGACAAGGGCGGCAAAGAGACCCGGAAGCCGAAGAAGCCGAAGGCATAGCCTCTATTCTTGAACCGCGAAGGCGCGAAGAACGCGAAGACGGAAGGCGAAAGGAAGATGGATCATACCGTCCTCCTTTCTTTTCCCTCTTCGCGTTCTTCGCGCCTTCGCGGTTCAAACTCCCGGTTTGTCCGGCGCTATGCCGCTGTGCGACAATGCACCGCCGGGTCGGGTGCGGCGCGGGTGGGTGGCAACGTGAGAAGGAGAACGACGGAGTGGCAACCGATCTCGCGCGGGACCGCGAACGGGCATGGACGCTCTTTTGCGAGTGGACCGGGAGCGAAAGCCTTCGCAAACATGTACTGGCGGTCGAGGCGGCGATGCGCGCCTATGCGCGGCGCTTCGGCGAGGATGAGGAGGCGTGGGCGGTCGTCGGCATCCTCCACGACCTCGACTACGAGCGATACCCGACGATGGACGGCACCGGCCACCCCTTCAAGGCGGTCGAATACCTGCGCTCGATTGGCTACCCGGAGGTCGTGACGCGCGCTATCCTCTCCCACGCGGACTACAGCGGCGTCACCCGCGAGTCGCGCATGGAGCACGCCCTTTTCGCGGTGGACGAGTTGACCGGCTTCATCAGCGCGGTCGCCCTCGTCCGCCCCTCGAAGCGCGTCGCGGACGTGGACGCGAAATCGGTGCGCAAGAAGATGAAGGACAAGGCGTTCGCGCGCGCCGTCAACCGGGACGATCTGCCCCAGGGCGCGGAGGAACTCGGCCTGGATTTCGACGAGCACATCACCTTCACGGTCGAGGCGCTCGTCGCCCAAGCCGACCGCCTCGGCCTGGCCGGAGTAGGAACGAGCAGCGAGTAGCGAGCGATGATGGGCATCGATTTCTCCTCGCTACTCGCTGCTCGCTACTAAGAAAGAGAGGACTGACTGCGTGAGTGTGATTGAGGCGGGCAATGGAGCCCGCGTATCGCGGCGGCGTGCGCTGGCATTCGGCGCGGCGGCGCTCGCATCGGCGGCGCTGGCCGCCTGCGGCGGCAGCAGCGCGACGGAGACACCGAAGAGTATCGCGGCAACCGCCGCGCCCCTGGCATCACAGGTGCCGAGCTGGCCTGGCCGCGACGGCCAGGCAGTCGCGTCGGCAGTGCCGGGCGGCGCTGCAGCGGTTGCCTCCAAGGCGGCCCAGGTCGCATCCCCGGCAGCATCGCAGGCGTCACCGGCGGCACGGCGCGGCAGTGAACACCGCCGATGTCGCCAGCCGCAACGGGAAATACAAAGCCGCGCCGCCGCTGACGATTGATAAGGCGAAGAAATACACCGCCACCATCGTCACGAACAAGGGGACGATGAAGGCGGACTTGTTCGCCGATACCGCGCCGATCAGCGTCAACAACTTCGTCTTCCTCGCCAACGACCATTTCTTCGACGGCGTGGTCTTCCATCGGATCGTCGCGGGCTTCGTCATCCAGGGTGGCGACCCGACCGGCACCGGCACGGGTGGCCCCGGCTACAAGTTCGCCGATGAGCCCTCCTCGTTCAGCAGGAACTACGAGAAGGGGACGCTGGCGATGGCGAACAGCGGCCCGAACACGAACGGCAGCCAGTTCTTCATCTGTGTGGACAACCTGACCGCGAAGGGCGCGCTGCCGAAGCAATACAACATCTTCGGCAAAGTGACCGATGGATTGGACGTGATTGACAAAATCCTCGCCGTGCCGCGCACGACGGGCGGCGATGGCGCGCAGTCCAAGCCGACCGAAAAAGTGTTCATGGAGAGCGTGACGATTCAGACATCAGTGACGCAGCGCACCTGGCGAGTAACCGGGTGAGGATGAAACTGCGCCGGAGGCTGGCATGACCTGCACTGGCTACTGCTCGGAAAGGGGGAACGATCATGGCAGGAAAGAACGACCAGTATCGAGCAGCAGGGCGCGCCGAAATTCGCACTTGGAAGGTGGCAAGACCTACAAGGCGAAGTTCGAGACGAGCAAGGGCGATTTCGAGGCCGAACTCTACAGCGATACCGCGCCGATGTCGGTGAACAACTTCGTCTTCCTCGCGAATGAGGGCTTCTATGATGGCGTGATCTTCCACCGGATCATCCGCGGCTTCGTCGTGCAGGGCGGCGATCCGACCGGCACCGGCACGCGGCGGCCCCGGCTACAAGTTCGCCGATGAGGACATCCCGAGCCACCGGGACTACGAAAAGGGCACGCTGGCGATGGCGAATAGCGGCCCGAACACGAATGGCAGCCAGTTCTTCGTCTGCGTCGACGGACCTGCGCGGTCGCCTGCCGAAGCAGTACAACGTCTTCGGCAAGGTGACCGACGGCATGGATGTCGTCGATAGCATGCTGGAAGGGCCGTTCCTGCCCGGCGGCGACGGCGCCCGCCCAAGCCCGCCGACGCGATCACGATCAACAAGGTGACAGATAACGAGTAACGAGTAACGAGAGAATTCTGGTCCGTCTCGTTACTCGTTACTTGACCCCGAGGGGGCAGCTCGTGCGGATGTTCCTGGTGCGGCATGGGGAGAGCACATACAACGCGGAGGGGCGCATCCAGGGGCAACAGGATGCGCCTCTTTCCGAGCGTGGGCGGCAGCAGGCGGAGCGGCTCGGCGAGCGGTTGCGCTCTATGCATTCGACGCCTGCTACGCCTCGGACCTCTCCCGCGCCGCCGACACCGCCCGCGCGATCATGCGGCACCACCCCGCACGTCCCTTTCGCGTTCACGACGCTCCTCCGGGAGATCAAGTTCGGCATCTTCGAGGGGCGGATCATGCCGGAGATCGCGGAGATGTACCCCGAGGAATACGCCGAATGGATGGAGGACCGGCGCGACTTCGTACCGCGCGGCGCGGAGAGCGCGGAGGACCTCTACGAGCGGGCGGGCCGCGCCCTCCACTGGCTGCGCGAGCAGGGGCATGACGGGACGATCCTCGTCGTCGCGCACGGCGCTATCCTCAACTCGTTCCTCGGCCAGTTCCTCGGCTTCGGCGCGGAGGCGCGCTATCGCTTCCATTTCGACAACACCGCGCCTCGCCGATCGTCGAGGATAAACCATGGGGCCCGCGCCTCCTCCTCGCCAACGACACCTCGCACCTCGGTCCCGACGCCGCCTTCCCGTAGGCTGTTGAACCGCCAAGGAGCCCTGTTTGCCCTAGCTCCCGGCCCCTTCTCCGGTGGTAGCAGGCTTTCCCTGTATCAGCCGCAACATACAGGACGCCAAGGACGCCAAGCAAGAAGAGATGGCTCTGCTACAATCGCTTGGTCTCGTTGTTTTGTTCTTCCTCTCGGTGACATCTTGGCGTCCTTGGCGTCGTAGTGGCTACACTCCCTATACCCGGAGGGAATACACCGTGGATACAACCTTCGATGTCATCGTGCTCGGGACTCGGCGCGATGGGGAGCGCGACGGCGTATCATCTCGCGCGGCGGGGGTAGCCGGGTGCTCGGGCTGGATGCGAATGCGCGCGGGCACAAGAACGGCTCGTCGCATGGCACGACGCGGATCATCCGCGAGGCGTATTTCGAGGCGCCGGAGTATGTGCCGCTCGTGCAGCGCGCCTACGCGCTCTGGCGCGAGTTGGAGGCCGAGTCGGGCCGCCATCTCCTGACGATCACCGGCGGCCTCAACATCGGCACGCCGGAGAGCGAGTTCGTCAGCGGCGCGCGGATGAGCGCCCAGTTGCACCATCTGCCCTACGAGGAACTCTCCAATGCCGAGGTCGCCGCGCGCTTCCCCGGCTTCCGGCTGCCGAAGGAGATCGTCGCCATCTACGAGCCGAACGCCGGTATCCTCGATCCGGAGGCGTGCGTCTTCGCGCATCTCGATCTGGCGGCACGGCACGGCGCGGCGATTCACCACAGCGAGTCCGCCCGCCGCTGGTCCGCCGAGGGCGACGGCGTGCGGGTGGAGACGGATCAGGGCGTGTACACAGCGGCGCGGCTCGTCATCACGGCGGGGCCGTGGGCGGGCGAAGTGCTGGCCGACTTGGGGCTGCCGCTCCGCGTGCAGCGGATCGTCAATGTCCATTTCGCGCCGACCGCAGCCGGAACTGTTCGCGCCGGAGCGGTGCCCGGTCTATCTGATGCAGGTGCCCGAGGGCGATTACTACGGCTTCCCCGCGCTCCCCGGCGAGGGTGTCAAAATCGGGCGGCACGAGATCGGCGAGGTCTGCACACCGGAGACGATCCGGCGCGCCATCGACCCCGAAGAGATCGCCATGCTCCGCGATGTGCTGGACCGCTACCTGCCGGGCGCGGCGGGCGACGTGCTCCATACCCTCACCTGCATGTACACGAACACGCCCGACCGCCATTTCATCCTCGACCGCCATCCGGGGCACGGCAACGTCGTCTACGGCTGCGGCTTCTCCGGCCACGGCTTCAAGTTCGCCAGCGCGATCGGCGAAGTGATGGCCGAACTCGCGATGGACGGCACGACGCGGCACGACATCGCCTTCCTGTCGGCGGCGCGCTTCGCGGGGCGGGGCGGCCCTAACCCCCGACCCCTTCCCCACCGAGAAGGGGCGCGCTAGGTGCTGACAACATTGAGGTAATCGGCGCGCATGAAGCCGGAGAGGTTGCCGATCTGGACGGGATACCAGGACTTGCCGGCGGTATCTGCCACAGTCGGGCCGGTTGCCTGCACGACGGAGCCCTCGGCGATATTGGCGAGGATCTTCCCGGTCGTCATATCCGGCTTGTCGCGCAGGTTCGCGCCGTCGCCGTCCGTATTCGCCACAACCAGTTTTTGCGCGGGCGGCGGCGTGGACGTAGCAGGCGCGCTACTGGTAGGCGATGGCGCCGGGCCGGTTGAGGGCGTCGTTGATCCCGGAGCAGGCGATGGCGGGGCCTGCGTCGAGTACGTGTAGGCGCCGGCGAGGTTGAAGGTGATGCCGCCGGTGACGATCTGGATGTCCGCCGCGCCCGCCGCGTGGGGCGGCGTGACGGCGGTGATGGTGGTGCTGTCGACGACGCGCACATTGGTGGCGGGGGCGCCGCCGAAGGAGACAGTCGCGCCGGGCTGGAAACTAGCGCCGGTGAAGGTGACCGTCGTCCCGCCCGTTATGGCGCCGGTCGTCGGGTTCGTGCCGGTGATATGCGGCATGGTGTTCAGTGCCGCATCGCCGAAGGCGCTCGCATCGAAGGTGCCGACGCCCGTCGCCAGGTCATATCCCGTCGTTGCGGGATAGCGCGGATCGCTGTTGGCGTCGCACGAGGCGTCGAAGCAATTGTGCCCGGTCGTGATGTCATGGAAGACGCCGCTGTTGCCGCTCGCCAGCCGGTAGATGAGGGGGTTGGCGAAGCCGAGGCGCGGGTAATCCGGCGCTGAGGAGATGCTGGTTCGTCAGCGTGGCGGCGGCGGCCCACAGCGGGGCGGCGACGCTCGTGCCGCCGGTGGACAGGAAGCAGCTGCCGGCGATAGCGCCCGTGGCGCGTGCGCAGGTCGGCGGGTCGAAGGAGTAGATGATGAATCCCGCCTTCGGGTCCGCGTTCGCCGCGACATCCGGCACCTGTCGCTTGCCGTTGCTGTAGGCGTTGGCCACGCCTGGACCGCTCTGATAATCTTGCTCGGGCCAGACGGAGCTCAGGCCACCGCCGCCCGCGCCGGTGCCGGTGCTGAAAGCCGTTCCAGACGGTCTCGCTCATGTATGCGTTCGTCGTCGGATCGATCGTCAGTTTCGTGCCGCCGACACCCGTTACGTAGGGCTGGCTTGCCGGGTCATCCACCGCGAGGGCGTTCGCGTTCGGGGTGTGATGGAGCAGGCAATCGCGCGAGCCGCTATCCCCGGAGGCGGCGAAGACACTCTGCCCCTGCGCGGCCATCTGCTCGAAGATCGTGTTCTCCGGCATGATGAAGGTGCTGACGTTCCGGTTCTGCTCGCAGCCGCCGAAACTGATGCTGACGACGGAGGCGACATTGTCATCCGCCATCGTCTGGAGCGAATCCATCAGCGACGTAATGCGGTAATCGGACTCATAGACGAGCAATTGCTGCAGTTTCGGCAACATGCCGATCATCGTCTCGATGTCGAGTTCGGCCTCTTCCTCGTAGGGGCCGAGGTGCGTGCCGCCATCGACGGGGACGCGCGTCACCTGCACACCGGTACCGAAGCAGCCCTGATACGCGGCGATGTTCGCATCCTTGAAATCGTCCGCCTCCAGGACGCCGACGATCTGCCCCTGCCCCTGCTCGCCGCGCTGCGTGAACGGGTCGAAATTATAGGCGGTGGCGAGTTGATTCGGGGTGTACGCGCCGCTGGTGGAGGCGACATTCAGCGCCGCGTCGCACCCGACCGCGCCGGGCGGCGGGGCGGCGGGGGCGGCGCCCGCGTCGGGGGCGGGCGCCGCAGCCATGTGGGTCTTCAATTGGATGATATTATCCAGCCCGATGATCGACTGAATGTACCCGGAGAGATTAGCGGGCAACGTCGGGGACGAATCGGCCTGGGCGACGACCGCGCCGGACGGGTCCTGATAATCGGAGATCGTCACTTTGAGGGCGGCCTCGATCTGCGCGACGCTGCCGCTGGCGTTGATGATCGAGCCGATGCCGCGATCGGCGGCGGAGAGCTTCGCGGCCTTGAGGAAATCCAGCACCGGCTGGCGGCCGCTCGCGACGAACCGCTTGGTGAAGTCGGCGGGGGAGAGATAGTGGTGGAACTGCGGTGACGCCGGGTCGTAGAGGTCATGGAGGAAGCTGTCAAGGGCGCGCTGATCCTGCACTTTGAGCGAGACACCGATCGACATCGTCTGCTGCGGATTAGTCGGGCCGGTGCGCGTACCCGGTGGCGCGCCCTGACCCGCCGCGCCCGGGGCGGCGAAGGAGCCGCCGGGCGAGAAGCCCGGCGGCGCGACGGGCGGCGTCGGCGTCGCGGCGAAGACGGTGAGCGGCCAGCAGAGCAGACTTATCACGATCAGGCTCGCCCAGCATCTCCCGACGCTGCGGCCGCGCGGCAGTTCGGCAATCAATTTCTCTCTCCCCCCAACACCACGGTATTCCAGCGCCTGCATGATAGCATCCACCCCGTATTATGTCACGTCGCGACCGGCCCGCGAACATGCCTCGGTTTCCCCGGTGGCGGGCTTTCGCCTGCTGAACGTCGCTGCGACAGGCGGAAGCCCGCCGAACCATGCTTGCTCACCGTCGTGCGCGTCGATGTGCGAATGTCAGGCGCCCTCGACTGGACACCCCGCAATTTTTCCGACAATGGCAGGTGACGGTATATTTTAGGAGTTACGCAGTTGAAGCCTTTTCTCCGGTGGTGGCAGGCTTCCAGCCTGCGTCTCGAACAGGCTGGAAGCCTGCCACCACCGGATTTTTCCCCGCGAACTGCGTAAGTCCTATATTTATAGGCTGGAACCGTACAGCGTCGGCGCGCGTCATACTGGGTACCGGTGGCTATGGGGTGTCGCGGTCTCTCCCGTTGCCAATCGATTACTTTTTACATTCGCTCGATATTCGTGGGGAGATGCGTGTATACTACTGGGTGCAGAGAGAATTGGATTTGCGTGGCACGTAGTAACAGGAGGTTCAGATGAACATGGCTCGTTCGAGTGGCTACTCGGCGGTTGCGGTGGAGCCCGCTTCCTTCGCGGACCGTGAGGCGATGCGTTCAGTGATTCGCTGGGCCGTCCTCGGCGCGGCGGGCGTGATCGCGCTGATTCTCGCCCTCACGCAGAGCATGGCGGCAAGCGCGGCGACGACGGTGACGTACGACAGCAACACGACCTGCATCCAGATCAATCTCATGACCTGTGTGCCGATCCAGTCGTACACGACGACGGCTCCCTCGACCTACCTCGGTGGCGCATATCTCCGTGGCGCCTACGTTGGTGGCCCGACCTATATCGGTGGCCCCAGCTATATCGCGCCCGCCACAACCTCCACCTCGGGGAGCTACCTGGTGAGCTCGACATACGATCCCCGTTACTGCGGTGGTGTGGTGAATATCTGGAATGAAGGCGGTAACCTCATCGATCGCTGCCCTGATGGCACGCGCGTTATTCCCATCTTCTCGGACTACGGCCCCGGCGTCCTAGGCGCGAACTTCGTCAGCCCCAACTATTTCGGCGGCGCGATCGTCAACAATGGTATCACCTGTAATGGCCTGAATGGCTGCCCATTCGGCGGCTTCTACGGGAATGTCCCCTTCAACGGGAACTTCTCGGCCCTGAACGGTTGCAACGTCAACTTCAACTGCGGCGCCTTCAACGCCGCCCCCGCCGGCGGCACCTTCGTCGGCGGCGTCTACTACTACAACGACAACCGCTTCTGCGGCGACGGCAAGATCGCCCTCGTCCCGAACCGGGGCTACTACTGCCAGAACGGCGGGGCGCTGGTCAACGGCGTGAATACCGTCAACTGCGGCAACTTCTTCGTCAACGGCTGCGGCATCTGGCGCGGCTACGAGGCGGATGCGGCCCCGGCGGCGCCGGTGGTGGCGCATGCGGCGGTCGCCCCGGCAGCGCCGGTTGTCGCCCGGCGGCGGTGGTCGCCCCGGCTGCGGCGGCGGCTGCCCCGGCAGCGCCGGTCGTCGCCCCGGCTGCGGCGGTGGTCGCCCCGGCGGCGCCGGTGGTGGCGCCCGCCGCACCGGTGAGCGCGAAGACGGCGACGGCGCTGAACGGCCCGGTGACGGTACCGGTGAGCGTGCAGGTCGACCCCAGCGATCGCTAAGCGGATGATGCGGTTTGCAAAAACCGCATGCACACCGCTCGCACAGCACTGACTGCACAAGGAAACCCCCGCTCCATCTGTGGAGCGGGGGTTTCCTTGTGCGTTGCGCACGGATTTGCGCGAATGATTCGAAGGCCGTCGGCAGGGAGAAGGTGAGGCGTGTCGGCAGATCGCACGCGCCCATTAAAGCGCGTGACGGAGTGGCCGGTGGAGCGGTACACTCATCGCATGAGTGTAGCCCTGCCCGAGCCGTCGCCCCCCGCGCCGGACCTCGCCCATCTCCCGGTGATACAGCGGACATTGCTCGACTGGTACGCCCGCGAGGGGCGCGATTTGCCGTGGCGGCGCGTGCGGGACCCGTACGCCATCCTCGTCTCCGAGTTGATGCTGCAACAAACCCAGGTGGACCGCGTCATCCCGAAGTGGGAGGCGTGGCTGGCGCAATTCCCGACCATCGAGGCATTGGCGGACGCGCCGACGAGCGACGTGATCAAGGCGTGGTCCGGCCTCGGCTACAATCGGCGGGCGATCAATCTCCAGCGGCTGGCGCAGGCGGTCGTCGCGGTACACGGCGGGCGCGTGCCGGACGATGTCGCGGAACTGAAGGCGCTGCCCGGCATCGGGCCATACACGGCGGGCGCGGTCGCCGCCTTCGCGCACAACCGGCCGGTCGCGATGGTCGATGTGAATATCCGCCGCCTGCTGCACCGCCTCTTCGTCGGCGCGGAAGTGCCGGATTATCGCATCGCGGAAGCGGCGATCTGGGCGCTGGCGCGCGCCGCCGTGCCGCCCGGCCGGAGCGCGGACTGGCATCAGGCGCTGATGGACCTCGGCGCGACGATCTGCCGCCCGCGCCCGCTCTGCGACCGCTGCCCGGCGCGGCAGTGGTGCCGCGCCGCGCCGGAATGGGCGATTCTCCCGCCCGACGCGCCCCGCCCGACGAAGTCGCAGGGCACATGGGAGGGCTCCAACCGCCAGTATCGGGGCCGCGTCCTCCGCGCCCTCGGCGCGCTGCCGCCCGGCGATGCCCTCTCCGTGCCGCTCCTCGGCGCGCAGGTGCGCGACGGCTATACCGACGCGGACGCGGAATGGCTGCTCACCCTCCTCCGTGCGCTGGCGCGTGACGGCCTCGTTCTCCTCTCCGGCGAAGGCGATGCGTCCGTTGCCCGCCTGCCGTAAGTCATCGCGCGGCGGGAGCAAGGCGTCACACGCGCCGCCGCTCCGGTGTTACCATAATGCACGAAGAGGCAGTCTGGGATAGCGTGGGGGCAGCAAGGGACATGAGAGCAATCAGTCGCGCGGCGCGGTATGGGCGGTGGCTCATCGCGCTCGTTTTCATCATGCAGACGGGTATCTTCGGCGCCCTCGCGTCGTCGGCAGCGGCGGCTCCGCCATTCGCGGGTGACGATACATTCCAGATCGGGCCGGTGGCGGTGAATGATCCGACGAACCTCTCGGTGATCGTCGATCGCGCCTATGGCCCGCTGGCGGACGACGCGGGCCACCTGAGCGCCGATCTGCTCGGCAAGAGCGTATCGCCGGACGCCGCGCTGGAGGTGGCGACGGCGGATGGCGGCGCACCGTCATTCGCCGTCGCGATCAACGGCGTCGCGGTGCAGGCGACGTGGCAGCCTGCGGGCGCGAGCGGGGCCTATCGCTTGATGCTGCCGACCGCGCAGGTGCTCTTCCCGCAGCCCGGCGACGCGGATCACCCGCTGATTCCGCGCCCGAACAGCCTCGATCTGACGGGCGGGTCGGCTTCCCTGGACTGGCTGCGGCTCGTCGTGCCCGGCGCGCCGCCCGCGCTCCTGATGGCGGGGGCCGACTTGTCGTGCGGCACGCCCGGCCCGACCGACACCCTGGAAACATGGGACGATTGGGGCCGCTGGCTGACGGCGGACGGCGTCCCCTACCGCGCGCCCGCCCGCGACGGTCGGGTGACGATCGCCGAGCAATTGCCGTCGCTCGACGCGGGCTATGCCGCCCTGCGCCATGCCTATGGGCCGGATCGCCCCGGCCTCTCGCCGCGCGTGACGCTTGTCGGATACAGCATGGGCGGGCTGGTGACGCGGCTCTGGGCCTTCCAGCACCCCGGCGTCGTCAGCCAATTGCTCGATCTCGCCACGCCGAACGCCGGCACGGCTGAGGCGTCCAACTTCTTCGCCATCTTCCTCTCCCGCTGCGCGAGCGGCGCGCTGCACGATTTGACGCCGCTCTTCGTCTCCGCCTTCAATGCCCAATTCGATCTCTCCCATTATTGGGACCCGGACCCGGCCGCGCTGCACGTGACATCGGTCGCCGGTGTCCCGGCGACCGGAGAGCGGACCGATGGCGTTGTGGACGAGGCGAGCGCGGACGCCCTGCCCTATGCCACCCACCTGACCTGGACGCCCGATGACGGCGGTGGTCGCTCGATGTCCCTCCATCTCGCCATCCCGCACGCCGAGAAGGTCTACACCGACCTCCGCGCGCGGACGCAGTTCACCGCGCCGTTGCCGGACGCGCGCACGGGCAAATAGCGGGCAGTCGGCGGGTAAATCGACGCAAGAACGCGGCGGGCATTGCCCGCCGCGCTCCTTATCTGGTAATGCTTGGGTTCTAGCTGCGTGACGCGCGCCGCCGCAGGGCAATGCCGGTGGCGATCACCGCGAGGCCGAGGACCATCGCCTCAATCAGCAGGAAGTTCGGCGACCGCCCCTGCGCCTGGCCGGTGGCCGGCAGCGTCGTCACCGTTGCGCCGCCCGTGCCGGTCGCAACTGCGCTGGCCGCCGACCGCGTCGCGGTGACTGCGGTCGTTGATCCCGTGGCGGCCGTCGCCGCAGTCGTTGCTGCTCGGGTGGCGGTGGGTGCGACCGTCGCGGCGCCTGCCGTGCCGGTCCCGGCGCCGCCCGTGGTGCTCGTGCTTGTTCCCGTCGTCTGGGCCAAACCGGAGCCCGCCGTGAACGCGAAGACGGTGAGGAGACCAACGACCAATACCAGGAGTGTGGAGAGTCTTTTACCCACGCAGTACCATCCTTCCTCTTCTTGTGGCCGGCTGACGATTCAGACACAGCCGTCGGTACCCGCCCGCAGCGTCACAACCATTGTGGCGTACGGCGACGTTTGATTGTCGCACGGTGAATGCCATCTCGCGAGGCGGGGTAGTAAATATCAACAATATATGAAAGCGCTCCCACGAGGATGGATCGTGCATCGCCCTCTATCCGGTCACCGGGCCGCAGATCGGCGGGCCATCCCGCACCTGCGGCGGCGATTGCTGCCGTTCCGATGCGCGCAAATCGTGAATTTCTGTATCCGCTCATCGGATCATCACAGGATGCACACCTTCTGCTACTATGTCGATGATACGCTGAGTCGGCGTGTCACACGCGGGATGGGAGCGGGCGTGCGCCGCTCGTCGTCGTGCAGGGAAGAGGAAGAGCGACGATGTCCATCTGGTCCGACCCCGGCTTCGTTCTCGCGGACGCCCAGAGTTTGCACTTCATCGTCCATGAAGTTCCCTTCGCCGTCTATTCCAATGATGCGGAAGTGCTCGCGCATATCGCGCGGTTGGTTCAGCGGTACCACACGGAGACGCCGGTGGCCGCGCCTGGGCCGCGGCAGATGCTGATCGCGGTCCAGGGCACGCCGGCGATGGACACCGACCGCCTCGTTGATGTTCCGCGCCGCGCCGGCGCCCACAAGCCGGCGCGGATCGCCACGGCGGATATCCCCGATGGGCGGGCGATCTTCCGCCGCGAGACGGGCGTGCTGACGGTCATCCAGCCGGACGCCTGGACGATCACCGGCGATTTGCGCGCCTACCCGGATGAGGTGACCCGCGCGCTGGATGCGATGCTCTCGCTCGCGCTGGTGGAGCGGGGCTACCTGACGCTCAAGGGCTCCGCCCTCGTGCGGGATGACCGTGGGGTCGCACTGGTCGGCGGGCCGGACGGCGCCCGACGCGCCCTCGCCGTGACGCTCGTCGGGCGCGGCTTCCGGTGGGTGACGGAGGATTTGCTGCTCGTGCGCGTCGCCTCCGGGCATGTCGAGATGCGCGGCCTGCCCGGTCTCCTGCGTCTCGGCCCCGCCGCGATGCTCGCGCACCCCGCGCTCCAGGCGCTGCTCGCGGAAGATGAGCGGGCAGCGGTACGCGGGGCAGACATGGCGCGATCTGCGGGAGATCGAGGCGCGCTATATCGTGGATACGGTTGATGCCTTCGGCCCGGAGGGCATCGCGGCGGGCGGGGTTCTGCGGATGATCGTCGCGCTGCGCTGGCGGGGGGGCGAGGCGGGCGGCACGCCCGCCATCGCGCCGCTCGCCCGCGCGGATGCCTATGAGGCGCTCGCCGACGCGACGCGCTCGTTCGGGCTCTACGACCTGCGCCGGCAGCGTCCCGCCGAACTTCCACCGCCTCCAGCGGATCGCGGAGACCGTCGCGATGCACACCGTCACCGGGCCGGTGGACCTCCAAGCCGTCGCGGACGCCATCGCCGCCGACGAGGCCGAGACCGCCGCGCGGGAGGCCACGGCGACGACCAACGGGGCACACTAAGCGATGCCGCGCCGCGCCGCCGTCCTCGATGTCGGCACGAACACCGTCCGCCTGCTGGTGGCCGATTGCGCGGACGGCGCGCTCGCGCCCGTGCTCGACCGCACGAATATGTCCCGCCTCGGACTCGGCGCGCGGCCCGATGGGACGCTGGCGGCGGAGAGCATCGCCCGCACCGCCGAGGCCGCGATCGACCTGGCGCGGGTGGCGCGCGACGCGGGCGCGACGACCGTCTTGATGGTCGGCACCGCCGCCGTGCGCGACGCGCCGAACCGCGCCACGCTCCTCGACGCGATCGAGCGGGCAGAGCGGGCATCGTTTGTCGGGTCATCGACGGCGAGACCGAGGCGTCGCTGACCTTCCTCGGCGCGACGAGCGGGCATTCCCTCGCCGGCACGTTAGCGGTCGGGGACATCGGCGGCGGCAGCACGGAGCGGATCATCGCGGTGGACGGCGCGATCCATGAGCGTATCTCCGTCCCGCATCGGCTCCGGTCGCCTGACCGAGCGGACGATTGCACCACGACCCTCCCACCGATGCGGACCTCGCCGCCGCGACCGATGCGGCCAACGAGGCATTCCGCTCGCTCCGCCTCGTCACGGCGACGGAGCTGCTGCTCGCCGGCGGCACCGCCTCCGCGCTCGGTCATCTGCAAGGGACCGGCACCCTCGACGACGCGGCGCTCGACGCGGCGTTGCGCGCGTTGCAATCCGCGCCCGCCGCCACGCTCGCCCCGCGCATCGGTCTGGAAGTGGCCCGCGTCGGCCTGATGGCGGCAGGCGCGATCATCGTCCGCGCGCTCGACCCGCACCTGCGGCCTGACTGCCGCGACCGTCGCCCGTGGCGGCATCCGCGAGGGGACGCTGCTCGCCGCCATGCGCGGAGAGTACGGCTTTACCTTCTGACTCCTCGGCTGAATTTCGGCGCGTAACCCATTGACACTCGTGCTAGAATTAGACTGCACACAGGTCTTGAAATGGACATCCTGGTGAGGGGCGCGGCAATCGTCGAGACGCTCAGTACGTGGCCGATCAGACTGCGGGTGTGCAAGGGGGACTGGTTCCGTTTATGCATGGGCCCACAACGGGCCGTGTGCGGTCGTCGTCTGGAGGCATCAGTGGTTATCCATGTGCGTGGACTCCGCCGATTCGCGATGAACAGTGTCGGGCCCGATTCCGGCGAAGAGCCTGACGAAGAGGAATCCGACGAGTCGACTGCGGAAGAAGAGCCTGCGTCGGGCCAATAACAGCGCGCATCGTGCGGGAGCAGCGACCCTCATGCCGGTTCGGTGGCGGCGCGAGAACCGGTTTCCACATCGGACGGAGATGATCCGCAGGGACGCCAAGAAAGACGGAGGAGAAAAATTGCTATCTCCTCTCTTCTTGGCGTCTTATCCGTTGCAAGTGGCGGGCAGCGATTGATGCGGGTGCCAATTGAGGCTGGGCAGCGTGATGATTGATGCCGTCTTTCTCTCGTACAATCGCCGCGATCAGCCCATCGTGGAGGACGTCGCCCAGCGGCTGCGCGCGGCGGGCCTGGCGCCCTGGCTCGATCGCTGGCAGTTGACGCCCGGCGAGCGGTGGCAGGACGCGATTGCGGCTGCTCTCGACACGGTCGGTGCGTGCGCCGTCTTCCTCGGCCCGGACGGTCTCGGCGACTGGGTGCGCGAAGAAGCCGCCCTGGCGCTCGATCGTGCCGCGAAGGACCATGCCTTCCGCGTCTTCCTCGTGCTCCTTCCCGGTTTGCCGGAACCGTTCGATGTCCGTCTCGTGCCGCCCTTCCTGCGCACGCGTACCTGGGTCGATCTGCGCGCCGGGCCGGACGACCCCGATGCCTGGGCCTCCCTCATCAACGCGATGAGTGGCGCGCGCCCCGCGCAATCGCCGCCCTCCCCGCCGCGCCCGCCGACAACCGCCCCGGCGCGCGGCCCTGTGCATCTCCCCATCCCGCCGGACCCGCTGATTGGCCGCGAGCGTGAGGTGGCGCGCATCACCGAACGTGTGCGTCAACCGGACGTGCGTATGGTCACGCTGACAGGGCCGGGGGGTACGGGCAAGACGCGCCTGGCGCTCGCGGCGGCGACGGCGCTCGCCGATGCCTTCGCGGATGGGGTCGTCTTCGTCGCGCTCGCCGCGCTGACCGACCCCTTCCTGGTGCTCCCGACGATCGCCGAGGCGGCAGGCATCCGCGACCTCCCCGGCATCACGCTCCGCGAGAGCGTGTACGCTGCGTTGCGGGGCAAGCAGATGCTGCTGGTGCTCGATAACTTTGAGCAGGTCATCGCCGCCGCGCCGGAGATCGGCGACTTACTGGCGGCGTGCGCCGGCCTGACGCTGCTCGTCACGAGCCGCGCGGCGCTCCATCTGCGCGGCGAGCACGAGTTCGCGGTGCCGCCGCTCGAAATGCCGGGAGTGGGGCCGCTCCCCGCCGAAGACGCGCTGCAGCGCTACGAGGCGATTCGGCTCTTCGTTGATCGCGCGCGCGCCATCAAGCCCGATTTTGCCCTGACCGAGGAGAATGCGCCCGCCGTCGTGGCAATCTGCCAGCGGCTCGACGGTCTCCCCTTGGCAATCGAGTTGGCGGCGGCGCGCGTCCGCCTGCTCGCGCCCGCCGCGCTCCTGACGCGGCTGAACAAGAGCCTGGCGGTGCTGACCGGCGGCGCGCGCGACCTGCCCGCCCGGCAGCAAACGCTCCGCGATACAATCCGCTGGAGTTACGATCTGTTGAGGCCGGACGAGCAGACCTTGCTGCGCCGCTTCGCGGTCTTCGTGAACGGCGGCACACTCGCGGCGATTGAAGCGGTCTGTGGTGGGGACGGGAGCGTGAACTCTCCGGGCAGCATGGGGCTCGATGTGTTGGATGGCATGGAGTCGCTCCTGGCGCAGAGCCTCGTGCGTCAGGCCGAAGGCACGGACGGGGAGCCGCGCTTCGGGATGCTGCAAACGATCCGCGAATTCTGTCTCGAAGAGATCAACACGCACGGGGAGGCGGAGCCGGTACGCGCGGCGCACGCGGCGTATTTCCTGGCCGTGGCGGAGGAGGGGGACGCGGCGCTGCGCGGCCAGCATCAGGGCATCTGGTTCGAGCGCCTCGAAGAGGAGCACGACAACCTGCGGGCGGCGTTGGAGTGGTCGCTGACCGACCGGCCCAGTATGCTGCCCTTGCGCATCGCCAACGCGATGGGACTCTTCTGGCTTCGCCACGGCCACCACGTCGAGGGCATCCGCTGGCTGGAGGCGTGCCTCGGGGCGAGCCCGGACGTGCATGATACGCTGCACGCCGACGCGCTCAACCACATCGGGGAGATGCTGATCGCGCAGACCGAGTTCGACCGTGCCCACTCCAACCTCGCGGACGGGCTGGCGATTGCGCGGTCCCTCGACTACAAAATTGGCATTGCGCGGCTCTCGATGAATCTCGGCTTCCTCGCGCAGCATCGGAGCGCATACGCGACCGCGCGCCGCTATTACGACGAGGCGCTGGCGATGTATCGGGAGACCGGCGACCGCGACGGGCTGGGCGCGACGTTGAATGTCCTCGGCATCATCGCCTTCCGGGAAGGCAACTACATCGAGGCGCGCGACCTCTACGAGCAGAGCCTCAGGCAATTGCGGGCGCAAGGGAACGAATGGCGGATCGCCAATATCATCAACAACATCGCCCTGATCGCGCATCTGCTCGGCGATTACGCCGGCGCGCGCCGGCTGCATACCGAGAATCTGGCGACGCGCCGCCGCCTGGGCGACACGATGGGCGTTGCCTCGACGCTGACGAACTTCGGCCAGGTGTGCTGCGACGATGGCGATCCCGCCGCCCGCGCCTTGCTGGAGGAGGGGCTGGCGACCTATCGGGAACTCGGTGACAAGGTGCGCGCGGGGCGCGCGCAGCTCTTCCTGGCCCTCACGCTGCATTATCGAGGGGAGACGGTCGCGCCGTATGCACTCCTCCAGGAGTCGCTCGCGGTGTTGCGCGCGGTCGGCGAGAAACCCGATGTGGTGGACGCGCTCGAAGCCCTCGGGCGAGTGGCCGCCGCACGGGGCGATCTCGCCGCCGCGCGCGCCTACTTCCGCGAAGCGCTGGCAAGCGCGCGGGAATTGCACGACCGCCCCCGCCTCTCGCAACTCCTGGAATGCTTCGCGGTCGTCGCGGTGCGGGATGAACAATTGGCCTTCGCCGCGCGGCTGTGGGGCGCTGCGGAAGCGGTGCGTCGCAGCGCGGGCGTCGCGCTCGCCGGTATCCACCGCCGGCAGCACGAGCGGGACGTCGCGCTCGCCGCCGCACGGTGCGACGCCGCCCTCTGGGCCGCATCCTGGGAGGGCGGCGGGAAGGTAGCCCTCGATGACCTCATCGCCGAGATGCTTTCCGGGGCACAACCCGATCAGCCCTGAGGTTTGAAACAGGTCATTCGCCTTTAGGACTTACGCGGTTGGATTCTTTTCTCTTGGTGGTAGCAGGCTTTCCAGCCTGCTACCACCAGGTTTCTTGCCACGAACTGCGTAAGTCCTACGCCTTATTGGAACATGCGGACTGTCCAGAAACTGTGCGCGCGCTTCGGATGCATGAGGACTTCGTAGGGCATGGTGAAATGCCCGCCGATGCCCCACTCCGCCCCCCACGAGTTGCGGACGAGAAAGGATTCCTTCTCGTCATCGTACCCGACCCCCACAACCGCGTGCCCGCTGCGCGGCTCTTCTTCCGGCGGCGGCGGCGGGAGATGGCCCCAGAGCTTGACCGGGCCGTCAGGGGTCACGAAGGCGTCGGTCATCTTGAAACCGAAAACGAAGGGGTATCCCTCCGCGAGACATGCCTTCAGGAGCGGAAGCTCGCGGTTCATGCGCTGATATTCGATCTTGTGCATCGTCGCGGCTTCGTAACATCGTGCCGGGGGGGGCGTCGTGACGATCGCTTCGATCTGCTCGCGGGCGTGCGGATACGGATAGGGGTACGGCCAGTCCGCTTCCGCGCAGGCGCCGAATTTGGTGACGCCTTTGAGGATATTGCGGAGGTAGGCGGCGGAGTTCGATGACTCGGTATCTCCCAGTTTGCGCCCGTTGTAATAGATGAAGAGACGGGACACGTCGATCGGTTCCGGCGTCTGCTCCTTCTTCTGGAGGAAGTTCAACACCGCCGCGACCGCGTTCGCCGTGCAACTGTTGGCGTGCCCCTGGTGGTAGATCGGGGGGAAACCATGGCGGAGGTCCACACGCGGGGGGAGCGCGGCGAGGATCTCCGGCGGGGCGTCGTAGGAATGATCGTTCGGGTCGTGCTCGTCGGGCATCCAGCCATGTTGGACGGTCACGGACACGGGCTCGCTCCTTCCTCGCCAGGGGCGAGGGTCACGTCGTGATCGGCGCGCCCGCGCGCGCCGCACTCATTGGCCAGGATGACATACGGGGAAGCGGTATGCCGGAAGTGGAAGACGGGGTCGATGCAGTACCATCCGCGCTCCGCGTACATCGCGCGGGCGCGGTGATTGGTGACATAGGTCGAGAGGAGGGCGCGCGGGCAGGGTTGCGCGCCAAAGAGCGCATCATACAGGCCGGCGCCGATGCCGCGCCCGCGATGCTCCGCAGCAACGGCCAACTCCACCAGCCGCCACGCCTCGCGCAGCGCGGGGTGGTCCGTGCCGAGGTGCGCGGCCACCTGATCGTGCCACACGCCGCCGGGGCGCGAGCGCGCGCCGAAACCGAAGCCGATCACGTTGCCGCCATCGATTGCCACGAAGCCACGGAAATCGGGGTGGCTCGCGTAGCGGGCAAAAGAGTTGCGCGTGATCGCGGGGGCGCGGCCGGGCCACACATCCGTGAAGACGCGCACCGCCTCGTCGAGCAGCGGCGATGCCCGGTCGTATGCCTGATAGTGCATCATCATCGGGGGAGCCATCCGTGCGACCCTCTCATGCTGGCCTGGCAATCGCGCGTGAGGGTTTACGGTATAAAGGAACGAAAGGCGGGATGGCGCTACCGTTTGCCCCATGGCAAGAGAACAGCACTGTAGCATGAATGCCCGTCCCCTGGAAGAGATGCGTGGTCGCCATGTGTACCGGCGTGCATGGCGGAAATCATCGAAAGGGCCGTACGATGGCGAAGGAGATCGTGCCTTGCGGGATCGATGGGCGACAATAGGTGGCGAATGGGTAAGAAAGAAGCGCATTTCAACCGGAAGACGCCCTTCCGTGCGGTGGCGGCGCGGGTGCTGACCGAACGGCTCGATGCGCTGATGGAGCACGAAGCGGGCACGCGGGCGGGGACGGACCCGGAGGACGTGCATGATATGCGCGTGGCGTCGCGGCGGCTGCGGGCGGCGCTGGAGGCGTTCGGCGTCTGCTATCACGGCAAGCGGTTCCGGCGGATCGCGAAGGAGACGAAAGCGCTGACGGATGCCCTCGGCGGCGTGCGGGACAGCGACGTGCTGCTCGCGCGGATGGCAGTGTATGCCGAGAGCGTACCACCGGACGAACAACCCGCCATCGCCGCATTCATTCGCCGCATCGAGGCGGAGCGGGACGCACACCGGACGGCGATGCTGCGCGCCCTCGATGATCTCGCCGCCTCCCGGTACGCCGAGCGGTTCCGGGTCGTCGCTACCCATCCCGATGTATAGGAGCACTTGATGGCCCGTGCCCGCGCCGTTCACGGCTTGAAGCCGAGGGGAACCGTCCGCGCCAACGCGCGGAGGATCGTCGCCGTCCGCACCGGCGAGTTCTTCGCCCTCGCCCCGTTCCTCAGCGATCCGACCAACGTCGCGCAGTTGCACGACATGCGCATCGCCGCCAAGCGGCTCCGCTACGCAGTGGAGCTCTTCGCGGATGTGCTGGATGCGGACGCCGCCGCGTGCATCGATCTGATCAAGGAGTTTCAGGATGTCGTCGGGGAGATCCACGACCACGACGTGCATGTGGAGATTCTGCGCGACCATCTGGCAGCGATCGGCGCCGACCATGCCCGCGCCCTCGCCGCCCTCGCGGTCGATGCGAATGGGGAAATAACTTCATTTAAGGAGCGCTGCCGCGCCTTCGTCACGGACGGCGCCTGGGTAACCGAGCAGACCGCTATCGCTGCCGCCATTGCCCGGACGGTGGCGGACCGCCGACAACGGCACGCCGACCTGGTCGCACGGTGGACGGCGTGGGAGGCGGCGGGCCTCCGCGCGCGGCTGACAGCCCTCGGCACGGCCTGACGGCCGTTCGTCGTCTGCTTCCTCATTCTTTCGCGCTCTGGCATTCATGTTGCCATTACATGGCCATAACCGACGCCGGGAAGGAGGTTCGCCAGGATGAATGTGCGCGCGTTGCCGCAGCAGAAAGACCGTAGGGATACACCACAGCAAGGAGCGGCACCGAAGCCGCCGGAGAACGGCAAGAACGCGCCGGACGACTTGAGCGACATGCTGGAGGAGACGCGTATCCTTCTGCCGGGCACGCAAATCTTCGCGGGCTTCCTCATCACCCTGCCCTTTCAGAGCCGTTTCGAGAAATTAACCACGACGCAACGCAACCTCTATCTTATTATCTTCGTCACCGTCCTCCTCTCGCTCGTCTGCTTCATCATGCCGGCGGCCTATCATCGCGTCGCGCGGCCGATCCATCGCAAGCAGGGTTTCAAGGTGCTGGCCACGCGGGTGGTGATCATCGGGCTCGTCCCGTTCTCGATCAGCACGGCGCTTTCGACCTATCTCATCATGGACGTCGTCGTCGGCCCGCGCGTCGGGGTGATCGCCGCGTGCATCATCGGCGTGCCGCTCATTCTGCTCTGGTGGCTCTTCCCGCTCGTCCGCATCCACGACAGGGTCGCGACGCCGGAGGTGGACGGCTAGAGAGGGATTCACCACAGAGGACACAAGAGCCGGCGAATCGTGGCAAGAAACCCGGTGGTAGCAGGCTGAAAAGCCTGCTACCACCAAGAGAAAAGAATCTGACCGCGTACGTCCTGTAAAGGTCTTCTCTGCGTCCTGTGTGGCGCGTCTTTCCTTGGCGTCATTGACGTTTCACTCTCGGCGCGAATCCTCCGCCGCTCCGCATCCCCTGACTGCATCGAGTACACTTCACCCGTGCCATGTACGTAGTACGCAGCACTCAGCACTCATTACTTGGTCAGGGGAGGCGGCGGTGAAGATCAGTTATGCACCGAGGCGGGCGGCGTTCTATCCGTACGAGGGCGGCACGGGCTGGGAGGCGCCGCCGCCCGATGTGCGTGCGGCGTACCTTGCGAAGGTGCGGGCGCTCGGCTTCGCGGGGATCGAGATCGGGCTCGGCCAGGGCGTCGGGACGAGCGAGGCGGAGATTCGCGCCCTGCGGGACGATCTCGACGCGGCGGGCGTGCCCTGTGTGGCGGTGCGCGGCGGTGGCGGCTTCGCGGTGCCGAGCGCGGCGGCGCAGAACCGGCAGCGCGTCCACGACGCGATTCGCATGGCGGCGTGGATCGGCTCCAACCTCGTCAACATGACCGTCCTCACCCCGCCGACCCAGCCGCACGGCCTCGGCGTGATCGGCACGGGCGAGCGCATCTCGCAGGGGGGCAGCCGCACGGCGACCGAGGCGGATTTCACAACCACCGCGACCTATCTGCGCGAGGCCGCCGCGCTCGCCGCCGACCTCGGTGTGGAGATTTCGATCGAGATGCATCAACGCTCAATCGCGGACAATGCGTGGAGTTGCCTGCACCTCCTGGAGTTGGTGGACCGGCCGAACGTCGGTGTCAACCCGGACCTCGGCAACCTCTACTGGACCTATGAGGAGCCGGAGGAGCGCCTGGAGGCGTGCATCGTCGCCCTCGCCCCGAAGGCAAAATACTGGCACTGCAAATCGCTCCAGCGCACACATATCCCGCAGTTGGAGCGCGCCTACTTCCGGCGCGTGCCGCTCCCGGAGGGGGAGATCGATTACCGCTTCGCCATCACCGCGATGGCGCGAGCGGGCTACGACGGCTACCTCGCCATCGAGGGCGTGCCGCTCGGCGACCAGTTGTACAACGACGGCCGCAGCCTCGCCTATTGCCAGCAGATCCTGCGCGAAATCGACGAGCAGCCGCAGTAGCGGGGATGAACCACCAAAACACCAGGAACACGAAGAGAATGCAGGATAGTCTCTTTTGTACTCCTGGTGCTCTTGGCGGTTCGATTTTCGGTACGTGAGGAGGATCGGGATGGGAATGCGTGCATCGGAAAGCCCCTCGCCGCTGACGGATCGGGGCCGGCTGCGGGCGGCGATTGACGCGGGGCCGTTCGACGCGGTGATCGTCTCGTCGCAGGAGAATACCTTCTACGCGACGGGTGCGCTCATCCTCACGCAGCGGGAGATTCCCTTGCGCCTCGCGCTGACGCTCTGGCCGCGCGGCGGGGAACCGGCCCTCGTCGTCTGCGGCATCGAGGAATCGCTCGTGCAGCGGCAATCATGGATCGGCGATGTGCGCCCGTACATCGAGTTCGCCGAGAGCCCGGTAGCGATGATCGCCGACGCCGCGCGGAAGCGTGGAGTGGAGCGCGGGCACATCGGCGTCGAGATGGATCACCTGATGGCGCGTTATTGGGACGAACTGCGCGCCGCCTTGCCGCAGGCGACCTTCGGGGATGCCGGGCCGCTGCTCGCCGCCGTGCGCGTCGTCAAGACGCCGGGAGAGGTGGAGCGCTTGCAGACCGCCGCCCGCGCGTTGGAGCGCGCCATCTCCCACGCCTACACCAGCGCCCACCCCGGCTGCACCGAGAAATGGCTGGCGGACACGATGGCGACCGCCCTGCTCGCCGAGGGCGCGGACGAGGTGAAAGCGCTCGTCCTCTCCAGCGGCCCGCGCTCCGTGCAGTCGCACGCGACGCCGGACGGCACGACGCCGATCCCGCACGGCGCGACGATCCGCGTCGATTTCGTCGGCGTCTTCGGCGGCTATCTGGCCGATCTCGCCCGGATGGCCTGCATCGGCGAGCCGGACGCCACGCAGCGTGGCTACTACGACGCCCTGCGGGAGATCGAGTGGGCGATGATCGACGCCTGCCGCCCCGGCGCGACCGCCGCCGAGGTCTACGCGGTCGGCAAGGCGGGGTACGCGCGGGCGCTCGGCATCGACACGCGTAAGCCGCACTTCGGCCACAGCCTCGGCATCGGCCTGCACGAGGAGCCGCTCATCCACCCCGCGAACCGGACGGTGCTGGAACCCGGCATGGTCCTCTGCATCGAGCCGTCGCATGTGGACCCCGCCATCGGCGGCTTCCATATCGAGGACACTATCGTCGTCACCGACGGCGCGCCCCGCCTCCTCTCCGACGCCGCCCCAACGGGGCGGATGGTGGAGATTGCCTGAAGAGAAGGGGCCACACGTCACTGCAAGAAATCGGTGGATGGTCGTTCCTTCGCGAGGTCGCTAGCGGGGCGACGGCACGGGGCTGGGGTGCCCGGTCACGCTGGCTGCGGGTCGTTGCCCCGGTATCGCCACCGGCGAGCCGTTCGGGGCGGGGGCCGGCTGCAGCGGCGGCAGTGGATTGGGCACCGGCCCCGTCACCACGAGCGTGTAGATGCGGCCCCCGGTGTTACCCGCACCATCGGAGGCGGTGACGGTGAAGGTGAACTGCCCGGTGCCCGTCGGCGTACCGCTCAATGTCCCGTCGGTCGCCAGAACGATGCCGGGAGGGAGAGAGCCGCTGACCGCGAACGTGTAGGGCGGATTGCCCCCGCTCGCCGCGATCGTCTGGCTATACCTCGCCCCGATCGCGCCGTTCGGCAACCCGGTCGGATTGATTGTCAACCCGCCCACCACAATGAGCTTCGATACGAAGGCATCGGACGCGCCGCCGCCGAACGTCGTGCCGTTCGTGACCGGGAAGGTTGCGCTGCTCGTTTTACCGGTGACATATGCATTGCCCGCCGCGTCAACCGCGATACCGTCCCCCTCCTCCGTGCCGCTGCCACCCATGTAGGTGCCGAAGACGCGCGTGCCGCTCGCATTGAGCTTGACCACGAAGGCGTCGCTGACGCCGTTGAGCATCGTCGCGTCAGTAACGGGGAGGTCCGTGCTAGACGTGTAGCCCGTGACATAGACGCTGCCCCCCGCTCCCGCCGCGATGGCGTAGGCGAAGTCGCCGCCACTGCCGCCGAGCGCGACGCTGTACGCGCGAGCGCCGGCAGTGTTCAACTTCGTCACGAAGGCGCCCTCACCGGAAATCGCCGTGCCGTTGGTCAGGGGGAAATCCGTGCTGTAGGTGTCGCCCGTCACGTAGGCATTGCCGTTCCCGTCCAGCGCGATGCCCGTGCCGCGGTCCTCGTCGCTGCCGCCGAGGTACGTGCTGTACACCCGCCCCCCGGTGGAGTTCACCTTGGTCACGAAGGCATCGATCGTGCCCCCGAACGCCGAGCCGTTGGTGACGGGGAAGTCCGCGCTGTAGGTATAGCCGGTGATGTAGGCGTTGCCGACCGCATCCACTGCCAGTGCGTTGGCCTCGTCTTGGTCGGTGCCACCGAGGAAGGTGCTGTAGACGATCCCCCCGCTCCCGTTTAGCTTCGTCAGGAAGGCGTCGCGGCTTCCGCCGCCATAGACCGGCTGGGAGACGCCGGAGGTGGAGGGGAAGTTCATGCTCGTGGTATAGCCGGTGATATAGGCATTGCCGCTGGTGTCCGCCACGATGCCGTGTGCGGCTTCGCTGCCGTCGCCGCCGAGGTACGTGCTGTACACCTGTCCGCCGCCGGCGTTCAACTTGGTCACAAAAGCCTCGTCGTAGGCGTGACGCGTCCGCGTGCCGGCGGTGGTCGGGAAGTCGTAGCTGTAGGTGTTGCCCGCGACGTAGGCATCGCCTCCCGCGTCCACCGCGATAGCGTAGCCCGTGTCGAAGCCGGTGCCGCCGAGGTAGGTGCTGTAGACGCGCGCCCCGCTCGCGTCCAGTTTCGTCACGAACGCGTCCGTGTAGGTGCCATACGCGGGCTGGAACGCGGCGGGGCCGGTGGGGAAGTTCGCGCTGGTCGTGCTGCCGGTGATATAGGCGCTGCCATGCCCGTCCACCGCGATGCCGTAGCCCTGGTCATCGCCGGTGCCGCCGAGGAATGTACTGTATGACAGGGTCGGGTCGATCACCAGCGGTAGTGTCGGGTCGTACGCTCCAACCGCGAACCCTACCGTGCCGTCGCCGCGCAGTGCGTAGCCGCCCGTCACCGCGTGCCGCTCTCCGTCCACGCGTTGATAAAGGATCGGGGCGCGCTGCCGCATCTCGCCGGTGGGTGTCGCAAGCACCAGATCGCCCGTCGCTACGTCGAGCGCCACGTCGGTGGCGCCACCGATCGCGAGTGCAAAGGTCCCTGGGTCCGCGCCGGGGGCGACGATCACGTCATACTCGACCCCACCACCATCCGTGCCGTAGAGGACGAAGTCCACTCCGGGATAGAGATCGCCATAGCGCACGCGGGCGCTGGTCGGGATGCCGGTCTGCCAGCGGGCAGGGTCGTTGCCGATGAACGAGTTGACGACGCCGGGCAGGGGCTCTTCCGCGCGCACGGCGGGGTCGGGGTTCGCGCCGGGGAAGGTGAAGCGCAACGGGGTCGGGAGGCCGACGGTGATCGCATCGGCGGTGAGGGCGAGCGTCATGCCTCGCCCACGGGCGAGGAAGCGGACAGCCTGCCCCGCCTGCCCCGCATTCGTCTCGAAGGCGAGGGACGTTATCGGAAGAGCGCCCGCGCTGACTGTCGGCGTTGCGTTGAGCGCGGGGGACCGATTCTCCACGGATTGGGCGCCGACCGATGAGATGGCGAGCGGGAGTGCGGCGAGCAGTGCCGTGATGAGCAATCGTGCATGATGCGGGGGCCGAGAGGGTATCCACAGGAACATTCTCTTGGTGAATCGGGACATGGCAATCCTCCGCTATCAATCGCGCGCATCATGATCTCTGGTGCATGGTAGCGGGAGGGGCGGATCGGAAACACTAGGGATTTCACCAGTTTCTCGCCGGAAGGCTTCCGCTGGTGCGTATCCGCCCTATGCGGGTATGGCGATGTGCGTGCTAGACTGATCGCGCCGCGTCCGCACGGGCGGTTACGCAGTACGCAGCGGCACCGATGCGGTCCCCCTGCGAGGAGAACTCCGGCATGACAGAGCACGACACGCGCCCGCTCGACGGGATGGCGTTCGCGACCCGCGCGGTCCACGCGGGGGAGCGGCCACCGCACCCCGATTACACCCCCGTCGTCACGCCGATCTACCCCGGCTCGTCCTTCGCGTACGACGATATGCAGGTGGTGGACGAGATTTTCGGCGCCACGCGCGAGGGATACGCCTACACCCGCTACGGCAACCCGACCAACAGCGCGATGGAGGACGCCGTCGCGGCCTTAGAGGGGACGGAGGCGGCGATCGGCTTCGGCTCCGGCATGGCCGCGCTGCACGGCGCGTTCCTCGGCACGGGTTTGCAGGCGGGGGATACGGTCGTCGCCTCCCGCGAGTGCTACGGTGCGACGACGACGCTGCTGCAAGGCTATTTGGCGCGCCTCGGCATCCGCACCACCTTCGTGGACGTGCTCGACCTCGCCGCTGTCGAGGAGGCCGTGCGACGTGAAAAGCCGAAGTTCGTCACCTTCGAGACCGTCTCCAACCCGCTTTTGCATGTCGCCGACGGCCCGGCGATTGTCGAGATCGCTCACCGCGCGGGCGCGCTCGTCGTCGTGGACAACACCTTCACGACGCCGGTGCTGATGCGCCCCGCCCAGTGGGGTGTGGACATGGTCGTCCATTCGTCCACGAAGTACCTCGGCGGGCACGGCGACGTGACGGCGGGCGTTGTCGCGACGACGAGTGCGCTACGGCATCAGTTGTACGAGATCAACAAAGCGATCGGTGGCATCCTCGGCCCATTCGAGGCGTGGCTCGTCCTGCGCGGCCTGAAGACGCTCCCGCTGCGCGTCGAGCGGCAGTGCGCGAGCGCCGCGAAGGTGGCCGATTGGCTGACGACGCACCCCGCCGTCGCGCAGGTCAACTTCCCCGGTCTCGCCGACCACCCGCAGCATGCGCTGATGGAGCGGCTCTCGCTCACCGGGCAATACGGCGGCATGATCTCGTTCGACATCGCGGGCGCGGATAAAGCCGCCGCCTTCCGTTTCATGGAGGCGTTGCGCCTCTGCATCCCCGCGACAACGCTGGGCGATGTCTACTCGATCGTCCTCTACCCGCCGATGTCCTCGCATCGCAGCCTGACCGCCGAGCAGCGCGCCGCCATCGGCATCGGCGATGGCCTGATCCGCCTCTCCGTCGGCATCGAGGCGGTGGACGACATCATCGCCGACCTCGATCAGGCGCTGGGGAAAGTCGGCAGCATCCCGCCCAGAGGGCACCCGGAGACAGCGGGCAGTCGCCGGTAAGCAATGGGGAGATGAACCACCAAGACACCAAGAACACCAAGGAAAATTCTTCATCCTCTTTCTCCGTGTCCTTGGTGCTCTTGGTGTCTTGGTGGTTTTGAGTCAGTTTTGTGGGGAAGGGGTGTGCGATGGCGGTTGCGGGGCTGGAAATTGCGGCGCGGGGGCCATATCAGGACGGGATGAGGTTCGGGGAAAGCGGGGCGTACGAGCGGATTGACGGGGTGATCCATTTCGCCGTCGATCCGCTGCACGCGGCGAACGCGGCAATTGTCGATCTCGGCACGGCGGCGCGGGACGCGGCGGGGCGAGTGGCATTCTCCGCCGATTTCTGCCTCCTGCAGCCCGTCGATCCCGCGCGGGCGAACCGGCGACTGATCTTCGATGTCCTCAATCGGGGCGGCAGGCGGGCGGTGCCGCGCTTCAACCATGTGCCGCCGGCGCTGGCGCAAACGCCGGACATCGACCCCGGCGACGGGTTCCTCTTCCGCCGGGGGTGGAGTGTCGTTTGCTGCGGCTGGCAGTGGGACGTTCACCGCAGCGATGCCTTGCTCGGCCTGCAGGCGCCGGAGGCGCTCGGCGGCGACGGCGCACCGCTCGCGGGCACGGTGCGCGTCTGGTTCCAGCCGAATACCCGCGAGCGGCATAAACTGCTGGCGGACCGGATGCACCAGCCGTACAACGCCGCCGCGCTCGACCAGCCAGACGCCGTCCTCCGCGTGCGGGACTGGCCGGATGGCCCGCCTGCGGTCATCCCGCGCGACCGCTGGCGCTTCGCTCGCGACGAGAACGGTACGCCCACCCCGGACGATGGCTACATCTGGATGGCGGAGGGATTCACCCCCGGCAAGGTCTACGAAGTGATCTACCGCACGCGACGCGCGCCGGTCGTCGGCGCCGGGATGCTCGCGGTGCGCGATTGCGTCTCCTTCCTGCGCCGGAGCGATGCGGCGGACAACCCGTGCGCGGGCCGGATCGAAACGACGATCGGGTATGGCGTCTCGCAGAGTGGGCGCTTCCTGCGCCATTTCCTGTACACCGGCCTCAATGTGGACGAAGCGGGGAGGCAGGTCTTCGACGGCCTGCTCATCCATGTCGCGGGGGCGCGGCGCGGCGAGTTCAACCACCGCTACGCCCAGCCCTCCGACCAGCATCAGCCGAGTTTCGGCCATCTCCCGCCCTTCGCCGACGATCCGCAGACCGACCCGGTCACCGGGCGGACGGCGGGGCTACTCGATCGCCAGCGCGCCCTCGGCGGCGTACCGAAGATTTTTTATACCAATACCGCCGCCGAATACTGGCGCGGCGACACCTCGCTGATGCACACCGACATGGCGGGCACGCGGGATGTCGAGCCGCCTGCGGAGTCGCGCGTCTACCTCTTCGCCAGCACGCAGCATGTGGCCGGATCGCTACCGCTTGTCGACGGTAACGGGCCCGGCGAGCCGCGCGGGCGCTATGTCGCCAACGGCGTGGATTACGCGCCGCTGATGCGCGCCGCGCTGGTCAATCTGGATCGCTGGATTACCGAAGGCACGGAGCCGCCCGCCAGCGCCTTCCCGCACCTCGCGGACGGCACGGCAATCACCGGTGCGGCGGCGATTGCCGCCTTTGAGAAAATTGCCGGCCTCGATCTGCCCGATCCGGCGCGTTTGCCCGTCATCCGGCGCGTCGATCTCGGGCCGGACGCGGCGCGCGGCATCGGCCGCTACCCGACCGAGCCGGGCGAGCGCTACCCGCAACTACGTCGCGGCGGTGGACGCGGACGGCAATGAAGTGGGCGGTGTACGGATGCCCGATGTGGCCGTGCCGCTGGCGACCTACACCGGCTGGAATCCGCGCCACCCGGAGACGGGCGGGGCGGGGCAGATTCTGCCGATGCAAGGCGCGACCTTGCCCTTCGCCCGCACTGCCGCCGAGCGCACCCGGACGGGCGACCCCCGCCCGTCCATCGCGGAGCGGTATCGCGACCGCGCGGACTATCTCGATCACGTCCGCCATGCCGCATTGGCGCTCGTCGCGCAGCGATATCTGCTGCCCGAGGACGTCCCGCTGGCGGTCGAGATCGCCGCCGAGCGGTGGGACTATTTTATGGGCAACGGATAATCTCTTGTGCGGGAGCCCGCTGATCTGCACAAACTGTGATTGGACACTTATTCCCGCCGCTCAGGTCGGATGCACCTCGACGATGATTACTTCGGAAAACCCGATCCCATCTACTTGATAAGCGTAGCATCCAGGGCTGGGGAAATAGGTGAGCGATGGTTGCTGCCGCCAATCGTACGGTATGCCCCCTGACGACACCTGCGTGTTCGTCGGAAAGCGCAACTCGCCTGAACGGGAGCCTTCTTCTTCGTTGAAGAACTCCATAGTGTTTGGTCCATCAATCTGCTGTCCCCGGATGATACTTGGTGCACGATAGATCGGTGCGGAGAGCCAGAGTGTTTTCCAGGGGATCGTACCGTTTGCTTCGACCCGCTGGGATTCGTAGACAATCGTTGCATTGGCAAACCCAACATCCGGGTAAATCGGCCCGTTGCCGAGCACTGGTGCGATATTAATCGGGATCGGGGTACTGGGCGTGCGTGGACAGGTCTCCCCCGCTTTAAGGGTGGGTAGATGAAGGGAACGGGCAGCGAGCTGTGCGAATACGGTGGCGTCTGAGTCCGATAGCGGGGTGGGCGTGACTACAGCGATACTCGCAACCGCGCTCGGTACGGTCGTTGTCGTGACTATGGCCGTGCGCGTCTGCTCGGGCACGGCAGGGACCGGGGAGGATTTGCTCCCATCACAACCGCACACGATGAGGAGGCTGAAGATGACGAAAACCGACGGCAACAATCGAAATTTACGCATCATTCCCCAGTCTCGTAGTGGTTATCGCCTCAATCTTCTCCAGTGCGAATCGTTTATCCAGAAGATAGCCATGATCCTGGCTTTCTTGCGCTGAGTCGGCAGGAAAGATAGGTAATTGCCAACTTGGTCAGGATAACAAAGTGTGCCGAGATGTCCAACTGCCCGATGAACGGACCGAGTCGCGACAATCCCGGACGCCGTTCGGTGGCGTCGGCTTCGCCAATGAGGGGTGTATCGGTCGCCTTTTTTATCGGCGTCTGGCGACGCACGAGCGAAATCGGCTTCACCGGAGAGTCGGCTATCCACGGTTTACACCACGAAGCCGCGACGCAACGGATGATCGCCCTACGCCCGCGCATGGATGATGTGGTAGCATTCGACTCAGGAACGGAACGCGCAGCGGATGTCGGTCGCCTGTGGCGAGGACTGATACGGAGCCTTCGCCGAAACCCGCCGATTGCCGCTGCACGCTGTAGGGAAGGGGAGTGCATGATGGCTGTCGCGGTGGATGCAAAGGTTGACCAGATCCGGCAGGAGATGCCGGCAGTCGTGAACACGGTCTATCTGAACACGGGCACCTGCGGCCCGCTGCCGCGCCGGACGGTGACGGCGATGCAGGAAACGATGCTGGAGGAGTTGGAGCAGGGGCGGATCGCCCCGAACCACTACCCCGGCCTGATGGCCGCGCGGACGGCGGCGAAGAATGCCGTCGCGGACGTCCTCGGCTGCACGCCGAACGATGTCGCCATCGCGGGGCGCACGACGGACGGCATGAACATCGCCATCGCCGGGTATCCCTGGCAGCGGGGCGACGAGATTATTACCTCGAATATCGAACACCCCGGTGGGCTGATGCCGACCTTCCTCACCAAACGGCGCTACGGTACGCGCGTCCGCGTCGCCAATATCGGCGTCGGCGAGATGAAGAAGGGCGATACCGTCCGCGAGTTCGAGCGGCTGGTGACGCCGCGCACGCGGATGATCGTCATCTCGCACATCTCCTATACGACCGGCGCCGTACTGCCCGTCAAGGAGATCACGGCGATGGCGCACAGCCACGACATCCTCGTCGCGGTGGACGCGGCGCAGTCCTTCGGCTCCCTGCCACTCAATATGGACGACCTCGGCGCGGACTTCTACGCCTGCCCCGGCCAGAAGTGGATCTGCGGGCCGGAAGGAACCGGCTCGCTCTACGTCCGCCCGAGCAGCATCGGCGAGATCGACCAGACCTTCGGCGGCGGCATGGATGCGCGGCTCGCTCGATTACTACGGCGCGTCGTTCACCCCGGCGGCGGGCGCGGGCCGCTTCGATGTCGGCAGCTACAACCTCTCGCTGCTCGTCGGGCAGAAAGCCTCGACCGAGTACATCCGCGACGAGGTCGGGCTGGATTGGGCCTACAAGCGCATCAAGCGGCTCGGCGAGTACGCGCACAAGCTGCTCAGCGGCATGAAGGGCATCACCGTCGTCACGCCGGAGGAGCATATGGCGGGCCTCGTCGCCTTCACGGTGGACGGCATCGGGCCGACGGACCTGAAGAACCGCCTGCTCGCCGACCACAACGTGACGATCCGCGATGTCAACAAGTACATCAACAACCCGGACGCCCTCCGACTCGCCACCGGCTTCTATAACACCGAGGAAGACCTCGACCGGATGGCGGCAGGGATCAAGGCGATTCAGAAGAGCACTCTGAATGTTCGGCGTTCGGCGTTCGATGTTCGAAGAGGACTGGCCTACTTCGAACATCGAACGCCGAACGCCGAACTTCAAAGGACTGATACATGCCCTTGCACCCACTCATCGTCCATTTCCCGATCGCGCTGCTGATTGTCAGCCTTGTGCTCGACGCGCTCGGCGTGGGGTTCCGGCGGGCGAGTCTGACGCAGGCGGGGTTCTACACGCTGATTGGCGGCAGCCTCGGGGCGACGGCGGCGGTGCTCACCGGCCCGGAACACGAGGCGAAGGATGCCGCCGCGCTGACCATCCTCCACCGGCACGAGTTGTTCGCGGCGTTGATGGTACTCTGCTGCCTGATCCTCGTCGGGATGCGCCTCGGCAACGTCAACGGGCTTTACGGCGCGGGCGTGGCGGGCTACCTCGCGCTCGGCGTCGTGCTGATCATCTGCATCACGCTGACGGGCTACTTCGGCGGGCAGCTGGTCTACGACCACGGCGTCGGTGTCAATGCGTTGCAGGGCGCGCGCGTCCCGGCGGGCGACGCGGTGCAGGAGATGTGGGCGAAACTGGGCGGCATCGCCCTTGTGCTGGTCATCCTCGGCTGGTCGGTGGCCCGCTTCCGCTTCCTCACCGCGCGCGTGCGGGCGTGGTGGCAGGCGACCCGCTCCGGCACGCCCGCCGAGCAGCCGACGCTCTGGACACTCGGCCTCGCGCGGCCTGGCGCCGATGGGTCGCACCTCGATGAGGGTGCGCCGATCGGAGCGTCACGAATGGAACGGTAGCGCGGGCTTTCCAGCCTGCGAGCCGGACGGAGACTGGAAAGCCCACGCGACCATTTGGGGTCAGATCGCGCGTCCGACGCGCGCGCCATCAGTCATCGCGTGGCGGAGATGGCGCGGGGCGAAGGCGTCGCCGATCAGGTGCAGTACGAGCGGTAGGTGGTGCGCTGCGGCGTGCGCGGTGAGGGCGTGGTAGAGGCCGTCCTGCGCGATGCCGCCGGAGGAGAGGATGACTGTGTCCGCCGCGATGAAGCCCTCCGCGTCGGTCAGGACGTTGACGACGCGCACGCCGTCCGGCTGGATGGCGATGGGGCGCGTCAGGGTCGTGATCGTCACGCCCCGGCGGAGCAATCGCTCGTGCAGCACGGCGCGGACGGTCGTGCCGATGTCCTCGCCGAGGCTGTAGTGGCGCGTGACGATCTGCACACGGTGCCCGGCCAAGCTGAGAGCGTCCGCTGTCTTCGGGCCGGGTGTATAGCCCGTTTCATCGAGGATGACGCAGCGCTCGCCGACCGCCGCCTTGCCCGCGAGTACGTCCGCGACCGTCACCGCAATCGGCAAGTCCGCTCCGGGGAGATAGGGGCGGCGGGGGAGTGCGCCGGTCGCGATGATCACCACATCCGGCGCTTCCGCGAGGATCGCATCGGTCGTCGCCGTGCAGCCGAGTCGGACCGTGACGGACAGTTTCGCCAATTGCCGCCCGAGCCAGTCGATGACGCCGGTGTACGCTTCCCAGCCCGGCGCGCGGGCGGCGATGCGGATCGCGCCGCCCAATACGTCCGACTGCTCGAAAAGCGTGACTGTATGGCCGCGCTCCGCCGCGACCCGTGCCGCTTCCATCCCCGCCGGGCCGCCACCAACGACCACGATCCGTTGCGGCGCGCTCGCCGGGACGAGCGCGCCCCATTCCCGCTCGCGTCCGATCACCGGGTTCTGCACGCAGCCGATCGGCAGGCCGAAATAGAGGCGGTCGATGCACCCCTCGTTCGAGCCCATGCAGACACGAATATCATCGAACCGCCCCTCGCGCGCCTTGCGGGGCAACTCGGGGTCCGCGATCAGGGCGCGCGTCATGCCGACCATGTCCGCCGCGCCGCTCTGGAGCACGTCCTCCGCCTGCTGCGGCGTGATGATCCGCCCCGTGACGATCACCGGCGCGTCAACCGCCGCCTTGACGCGCCGGGCCATCTCGACGAATGTCCCCTGCGGAAAGTAGGCGGGCGGGATGTTATAGCCGCGCGAGCGCACCGTCTGGATCGTGCCGCCCGTGACGGTGAAATAGTCGAGCATCCCGGTGCGGTCGAGCCGCGCGATGATCGCCAGCAACTCGCCCGGTTCCAACCCATCCGGCAGGTAGTCGTCGCCGGAAACGCGCGCGCCGACGATGAAATCACGCCCGACCGCCCCACGAATCGCCTCCAGGACTTCCAGCGAGAAGCGCATCCGGTTTTCCAGCGTGCCGCCGTAGTCATCCGTACGTTTATTGACCGAAGGGTCCCAGAACTGATCCGGCAACTGATCGTCGTAGAAGGCGAGGTCCGCGCCATCGAAGCCACACTCCTTCAACGTGCGGCAGGCGGCGGCGTAGTCGTCCACGAAGCGGCGGATTTCGCCGATCGAGAGGATGTGCGGGATCTCGTGGGCGATCTCGCTCACGGTGTCGGACGGGCCGTAGCCGAGTTGATCGGATTGGTTGCGCGTGCGCCGCCCGGTGCAGGCCACCTGACTGATCGCGAGCGCTCCGTGTGCCTGAACGGCCGTTGCGGCGGCGCGCAGACCGGGGAGGGCGGCGGGGTTCCAGAGGTTGACGTGGTTCGGCGGGATCGGCGTGAGCGCGGAAGCCGCCGCCGAGCCGAACATCATCACCGTGCCGCAGCCGCCCGCCGCCTTCGCCGCGTGGTAGGCGATCAGGCGCTCGCTCGGCGCGCCACCCTCGGCGAAGTTCGTGCCGTGGCTCGTCGAGACGATCCGGTTCGGCGCGTCGCGCTGCCCGAGGCTCATCGGGCTGAAGAGGAGCGGAAACATACCTCACCCCCGCCCCCTCTCCATCGCGTAGAGAGGGGAGTGACCTACGAAAGAACGCGCCATCGGTCGCATCGCAGGGACAAACTGGAACGACGCAAAGGCCGCGAAGGCGCGAGAAGATCGCCAAGAGGGAAAAAGGATTATCGTTTCTTCTCCCTCATTGCGTCCTTTGCGTTCTTCGCGCCTTTGCGGTTCATGCCCGGTTTCACGCCACCGGCGCGGGCTTGAGCGTTTCGACGATGGCGGTAATGTGGTCGGGGCGGACGCCGCAGCAGCCGCCGATGATCGCGAAACCCTCGGCGGCATATCCCCGCGCGTGCTCGGCCATCTGCTCCGGGGTGATGGTGTGCTGCCACTCCCACTTCCACATATCGTATCGCCCGTTATTCGGGTAGACGCCGAGCGGGAGCGTGGTGTACTCGCGCAGCCACCCCGCGACGCCGTGCGCCTTCTCCGGTGGCAGGCAGTGGACGAGCAGCGCCGCGACGCCGATCTCCTCCAACCGCTTCGCCGCACGGCCGAAGAGGTCGCCATCTTCCGGCAGGTCCTCACCGAAGATGGCGACGGGCCGCCGGACGGCGCGACGGTAGGAGACCCAGGTGGGGATGCCGCTCGCGACGAGCGCCTCGAAGTGGGGGAAGGCGAGGTCGGGCAGGAGTGGCGGCGCGAGTTCGACCATCAGCGCATCGGGCCGGTCCTCGCCGAAGACGCCGCCGAGTTCGCGCAGGTAGTCGAGCGAGACGCGCCACTCCCAGTCTTTCGAGCCCTTCTCGACCGATGGGCCATTGCGTCCCCACTCCTCCTTCGGCCCGTCTTGGACCATCATCACGAAGACGACAGCCGTCTCCGGCCTGCCCCCTTCCGCCGCCGCCTCCCGCGCCAGCCGGACAGCGAGCCGCGCCTTCTCCTGCCACGTCCCGGCGGGCACCGCCAATTCGCCATCCTGCTCCAGGAGCACGCAGCGATGGAAGAGGAAGGTATTGGTGAGGAGGATTTCCGCGCCCGCGTCCACGTAGCGGCGGTGCATCGCCTTTACAATCGCCGGATCGTCGTAGAGCGCCATCGCGCCCCAGGTGAAGTTCAGCGGCTGCTCCGATGCGGCGGGCGGATAGCCCATCGCCTGCAATTCCGAGCCGATGCCGCCGTCCATGATGACGGGCTCACCGCGCCGCCAGCGGGTCTCCATCGCGCGGTAGATTGCTGACTTGTCTGTCATACCGTCCCCCCATTCTCGATCGCGTTGCGGTTGTCTGCTCGATGGCGTGAGCATAGCGCGGATGTGTACCGGCTGTCTATCAATCGCCTCGCGCGATGCGGGAGATGCGTCGTGCCGGAAGGATGGCGTGCGCAATTCATTGCATGAAGGCATGTCATATCGCATCGGACGGGCAGGTCGGTTATATTCCCTATGGGGAATCGTGGTGGGGATTGTGGGGAAGGAAGCCAAAAATTGGAGACAGATAGGCGGCTTGGCCGCGCGCTGCGGGCGTTGGCGGTCCTGGGGCTGCTCGCGCAGTGCGTTGCTTCGGTTGGCTTTACGGCGACGACTCTTGATGCGGCGGGGCCACCGCCGCCGCGCGTGCAATCGCCCGCGCGCAACCCGCGCATGCCCGGTGACCATGCCGCGCAGCAGGAGGATTTCTATCGCCAGCGGCTGACCGCTGGCGGTACGGCCTCCGGGGCCGCGCGATACACTGCGCTCCAACGCGCGAGTGCGCTGCCGAAGGCGCAATCCTTGCCGGCGGCAATCGGCGGCAAAGGGCCGACGATCGTCGGCGCCCAGACGTTGCAGCCGCCGATTGGCAACTGGCTCCAACTCGGCCCCGCGCCGCAAGATAGCGACACCGTGAACCCGGTTCAGGACTACCACTCGGGCCGTGTCTCCGGCCGGGCGACTGCGGTCGTGATCGGTCCGCATACCGGCGTGATCTATCTCGGTACGGCGGACGGCGGCGTCTGGAAGAGTACGAACGATGGCGGCTCCTGGACGCCGCTCACCGATAACCAGCCCTCGATGGCGGTCGGCGCGCTCGCGCTCGACCCTGCGGACCACACGGACAACACGCTCTTCGTCGGCACGGGCGAGACGAACTACGACGTCCTGCCGGCGCCCGTGTTCAACGGCGACAGTTACTTCGGTGTCGGCGTGCTGAAGACGACCGATGGCGGCGCGCATTGGACACTGCTTGGCGCGGGGCTCCCCGGCTTCAACAACTATTCGGCCGCATCCGTTGGCATCGGGGCGATGGCCGTCAACGGCAGTACCGTCTGGGCGGGCACGACGAGCGGGCTCTATCAGTCTACGGACGGTGGCGCGCACTGGGCGCTGGTAACCGTCGCAACGGGCAGCCCGAACGCGCGCGTGACGGACATCGTGGTGGATACCCTGAACGTCTACGCCGTGCTCGGTGAGTCAATCGGGGGATTCAGCTACGCGGGCATCTACAAATCCCTTACGGGCGGCGCTCCCTTCATCCCGATCATGAGCGGTCTCCCCGCTGGGACGGCATGGAGCCGCGCGCAGGTTGCGCTGGCGGCCAGCAGCAATCCGCTGGTGCGGACGCTCTACCTGGCGATCGCCGACACGCTCGGCAATCTGCTCGGCATCTACAAGACGACTGATAGCGGCCTCACCTGGGCGAAGACGACCGGGCAACCGGGGAACTACTTTGATGGCGGCGGCGGCCCGCAGGGCACCTATGACACCGCGATCGCCGTGGACCCGGCGAACGCGAACCTCGTCTACGCGGGCGGCGTCAACGTGGTTGCCAGCGCCGATGGCGGCGCTACCTGGGTGACGACCGGCGATGTCTATTGCAACAATGCGCCAATCTGTGTATCGCCATTGCATCCCGATCAGCACGCGATCGCCTTCCGCCTCACCGGTACGCCGAGCCAGGTCTATCTGGCGAACGATGGCGGCCTCTGGAAGAGTACGAATGGTGACCAGGGAGCGGGGACGACCTGGATCGACCTCAATGGTAATCTCGCTACCACACAGTTTTACGCGGGCGATACCACCAGCAACTACCTCCTCACGCCGATCGTCGCGGCGGGCTCCCAAGATAACGGCACCTCTCGCTCCACCGCCTCGACGCTCGGGACGTGGGGGGAGATTCTCGGCGGCGATGGCGGGTTCGTCGCCATCGACAAGAGCGCGCCGAATACCATCTACGCGGAGTATCCCACGGGGGCGGTGCAGAAGACGACGAACGCGAACGCCGGCACCGCCATCACCTGGACCGATCTTTCGCCCGCTATTACCGCCTGCGTAGCCAGAGCGCTCTTCATTGCGCCTTTTGTCATCGACGCGACCGACCACAACCATCTTGTGCTCGGCGGCGACAGCGCGTTGTGCGAGTCGAAGGATGGCGGCGTCACCTGGGGCGCGAGCAACACGAGCCTCGCGTTCTCCGGCTACGTGCAGTCCGTCGCTATCGCTCCCACCAATAGCGCGGTGCTCTATGCCGGTACGGATGCGGGAGCCGTCTACAAGACAGCGAACGGCGATACCGGCGTGGCGGCTACCTGGGCCGACTGCGACAGCGCCGCCCTGCCGTCCGCGCCGGCAACATCGCTCGCGGTCGATCGCGCGAACCCGAACACCCTCTACGCCACCTTCGGCAACTTCGGCAGCGGGCACGTCTTCAAGACGACGAACTGCGCGGCCTGGACAGACATAAGCGGCAACCTGCCTGATGTCCCCGTGACCACCCTCGTCACCTACGCATCCACGCCAAACCCGGTGCTGATCGCCGGGACGGATGTCGGCGTCTTCATTTCCACGGACAACGGCACGTCGTGGAGCGCGTTGCAGGCGGGCTTGCCGAATGTCGGCATCCAGCAACTCTTCACCGACCCCGCCCTGACGACGCTCTTCGCCGCGACGCATGGTCGCGGTGTCTGGAAGATCGCCATCCCGTCCGATACCGGGCCGACCGTGGGCGGCGTCAGTCCGCCATCCGGGCCGGCGATCGGGGGTAGTCTCGTAACGATCACCGGCACAAAGTTCCAGGCGGGCGCGACCGTCACGTTCGGCGGCGCGGTTGGTACGAGTGTTCTCGTCAGCGGCGGCGGCACGAAAATCGTCGTGACAACCCCGGCTCACGCGGCCGGCGTGGTGGATGTCAATGTCGTCAATCCCGGTGGCAGCGGAGTGACCGCTTCACTCGCCTATACATACCTGAGCATTGCGGTGACCGGACCGGGCGACGCGGCAGCAGTGACCGCGAAAGTCGGCGAGACTGTGCCATTGACCGCGCTGGAGACGGGCGGAAGCAGCGCGCCCATGGACATTACGACCCAGGCGCAGTGGACATCGAGCGATGGGGCGAAAGCGGCGGTGGACCCGACCAGTGGGGTCGTGACGGCGCGGAGTCCGGGGCAGGCGACGATCACGGCGACACGCAACGGTGTGGCAGGGACGATCACGGTGACAATCCCGGCACCGGTGCTGAGCGGCGTCACCATCCCGCCCGCACCATCGGGCAGATCAAGTGGAGCAACGAGCGGGCCGGGTCAGCCCGCGCCAGCACCCGCCCCCGCCGGGCGATAACCTCGGGACGGATTGAGAAGGGGCCGGAGCGCGATGCCGCTCCGGCCCCTTTCTCGCATTGCCTCTTGCCGGGGGACGCTACCCCAATACTTCGGTGAGCGCGTCGCCGACGATGCCGACGAGGCGGTGTCTCGTGGAGTGAGGAAAGGGGGGGATGGGATGGGTGTGGGGGGAGATAGGGGGGGGGGGATACTGACTTAGGGGGAGATGTTGGGGTAGAATCGGGATGGAGGTGATGCTCGATGAACGCTGCCATCCGACGACTGGTCCGCTGACGATTACGCCGCTATACCATGCCACGTCGCGATCTCGCGCCGTTATCACGCCTTACTGCGTCGCCTCGGTCATCCCGGGGAATCGCACGCTGCTCGGCGTGACGCCGAGGCGATCCGCCAATGGGTCGCCCGCGCCCGCGCCCAGGGCCTCGACCGCCTCGCGCGCGCGCGGGGGCGACGGTCAGCGCCAAGCTCACCCGAGCGACAAGCCGAGGTGCTGGCCTGGGTGGACGCCGAGCCGAGCTGATGCTCAAGCAACTCAGGGCACGGATCGCCGAACGATGGGGGATCTCCCTGTCGACGACCAGATCTGGCACTGTCTGAAGCGGCAGGAGGCGCGGCGGGTGATGCCGCGCACGCGCCACTATGAAGCGGACACTGCGGCGCAGCGCCGCTTCAAAAAAAGTCCGGCGACGGATGCGGGGGGCGTGTAAGGGACGATACCGACTGCTCTTCCTCGATGAGGCGTGGTGGGGGTTGACGACCCAACTGCGGCGGGTCTGGGCGCGCAAGGGAGTGCGGCCGGTGCAAGCGGTCTGGGGCGGGCGGCGGTGGCGACCGGTGATCGGGGCGGTGGAGCCAGCGACGGGGCGGTTCGTCAGACTGCTGGTCGGCGGGTGGAATAGCGCGTGGTTCAGCCTGTTCTCGCGCATCTGGCGGCGCACTATCCGGGGGAGCGGTTGGTGATGGTGCTGGATAACGCGGGGTGGCACACGAGCGGGAAGGTCGTCGTGCCAGAGGGGATCACGCTCTGGTTCGAGCGCGCATCGCCGGAGGTGAAGTGATGGAGCAGGTGTGGCAATGGATGCGGGGGCAGTACACGCGCGGGGCGTTGTTCACGACGGACGAGCAGTTGGACGGGGTGCTGTGCGGGGCGCTAGAGGGATTGGGGCACGACCCGATGCAGGTCAAATCGCTCACCAACCAGCACTGGCTCTATACCAACATCTCATCCTAAGTTAGTATGAGAAGGGGCCGGAGCGCGATGCCGCTCCGGCCCCTTTCTCGCATTGCCTCTTGCCGGGGGACGCTACCCCAAGACTTCGGTGAGCGCGTCGCCGACGATGCCGACGAGGCGGTCCGTCTCGTCGGCAGTGAGGACAAGCGGCGGCGCGATGGCGATGCCGGTGTCCGAGCAGCGGACGATCAGGCCCCGCTTGCGCGTCGCGGCTTGCAACTTGTTGCCGGCGTCCGAGGCGGCGTCGAAGCGCGCCTTCGTCCCCTTGTCCGCGACGATCTCGACGATGGCCATCATCCCCTTGCCGCGCACGTTGCCGACGTTCGGGTGATCCCGCAACTCGCGCAGGCCGCCGAGCAGTTGGTTGCCGCGCGCCGCCGCGTTCGCGGGCAGATTCTCGTCCTCGATGATCGCGAGGTTGCGCAGCGCGACGAAGCAGGCGACCGGGTGGCCGGAGTAGGTGAAGCCGTGCATGAACATCTGATCCGGCTCGGTCATCCGCGCGTAGATTTCGTCCGTCACGCCGACCGCGCCGAGGGGCACGTAGCCGGAGGTGATCCCCTTCGCCATCGCCACGATGTCCGGCTGCACGCCGTACTGCTGGACGCCGAACATCGTGCCGGTGCGGCCGAAGCCATTGATCACTTCGTCGGCGATGAAGAGGATGTCGTGCTTCTTGAGCACGGCGCAGATCGCAGGCCAGTAGCCGTCCGGCGGCACGACGACCCCGCCCGCACCCTGCACCGGCTCGCCGATGAAGGCGGCGATCGTCTCCGCGCCCTCGCGCTCGATCGTCTCTTCCAGTTCATTGACGAGCGACTGGACGAACTCCGCCTCGGACATCCCCTCGCCGTTGCGATAGGCGTACGGCGCGGAGACGTGGAGGAAGCCCGGCGCGCGCGGCCCGAAGTGCTGCCAGTAGCCGGGGATGCCGGTGGCGGCGAGCGTGCCCATCGCGATGCCGTGGTAGCCCATCTGCCGGGAGATGATCTTCACTTTGTCCGGCTTGCCGCCGATCGACCAGTAGTAGCGGGCGATCTTGAAGGCGGTCTCGTTCGACTCCGCGCCGCCGGAGGTGAACTGGAAGTGATTGACCGGGCCGGGGAGCATCGTCGCCAGTTTGCTCGCCAGTTCGATCACCGGCGGCGTCGCCAGGCCGAAGAAGGTCGGCTGGAAGGCGAGGCGTTCCATCTGCTCCTTCGACGCCTCGGCCAGTTCTGCCCGCCCGTGGCCGACGTTGACATTCCACAGCCCCGCGAAGCCGTCGATGTATTCCTTGCCGTCCGAATCCCAGAGCAGCGAGCCCTTGCCATGGGTGAAGATGAGCGGGCCATCCTTCGCGTGCCGGTGCAAATTCGTCACCGGGTGGAGCATGTGCGCGATGTCCTGCTCGATCAGTGCGGTCGTCTCCCATGTCGCAACCATCATTCTCCCCTTCCAGTGTCCGCCGAGTACGCCTATCTCGCACGGGGAGTGTAGCAGATTCTCCCCGGTCATTCGTGACGTTCCGGGCGACGCGTTCCCGACGGGGAGGAGACCCTCGATGGGAACCCCTTACAACGTCAAGCTCACTGTCGCGCGGTCCACGCCGCCCTTCTCGCTGCTGGCGGTGATGGTGACGGTGGCGGCGTCTGCCGGGACGCGGACGAGCCATTCGACGAGCCGTTCATTGTCAACTCGCGCGCCGGGGGAGAAGCCGAAGAGAACGCTGCTGCTCGTCGCGCGGCCGTCCAGATGGCCGATCTCTGTCTGCCGCTTGCCCATAAGCACATCGCCACCGTCGATTGCGACTTTGACGGGCTTGGCGATACCGTTACGCAGGGCGCGGTCGGAGAGATTGGTCGGCAGCCAGCCGTGGTTCTCGATCATCGCGCGGACGATGAAGAGGCCGTTGCCGAGCGATTCCGTCTCGGTCGCGCCGACGCGGACGAGCGGCGTGAGCGCGGCGTACTGCTGCGTGAACGCGCGGTACTTCTCCTCCTCCTCGGGCAGGAACTCCGGCGGGGCGTTCTGGCGGACGCGCTTGCTCTGCCAGCCGCCGATCTCGACCGCGCCGAGTTGCGGGTGGTCGAAGGCCCGCCAATCGACGAATCCCTCACCCTTCAGGTGCTCGTCGTTCCATTTGAGGAGCGCGAGCCCTTCCTCCTCGGTCGGGTCGTGCAGCAGTTTCTGCTTGATGTCCGGGAAGGTGATGCCCGCCTTGCCGACGATGTCCCACAGTTCGGGCGAGATGCCCCAGATGCCCAGCCCCTCCCACGTCCACTCGATGAAGCCGCCCGCCGCCGAGCGGGTGCCGCGCTCGTCGATAGCGGGGAAGGCGTCGTAGACCGAGATGTAGGGATAGCCGGTCGTCTCCGCCGCCAGGGCGCCGAGCGCCTTGTAGACCTCGCGGTCCTTGAGGGGCATGGCGGCGTCGCTCGTCGCGCAGGGCGGCGAGAGGTTGACGCCGCCCGTCGTGTGGTAGTTGAGGACGCCGCAGATGTTCGGGTGGTCGATGACGAACTCCGCCACCGCGCGCGTCTCCGGCTCGGAGAGCGGGTACGGTCCGCCGCCCCGCTGCGTCGCGGACCAGTTGGCGGGGTAATTGCGGTTGATGTCCAATCCCTCCAATGGCTTGGCGACGGCGACCGGGCCGCGCACGTATTTGTTCAGTCGCCCCTCGGTGTACAGGCGGTAGTACGCGCCGCCGCTGTCGCCCGGTTTGCGCTTGACCATCAGGCGCGCGTCCCGCGCGGCGATCTTCCACTCGCCCTTCCGGTCGGGGACGCGCATCGTCAGGATGTAGCCGTCGCCGTCGAGGTCTTCCGGCGTCAACCCTTCGCCCGGCTCCGGCTCGGGGTAGGGACGTACGGAGGAGCGGAGGGTATAGGGAGTCGTCAAGTACCGCTCCGCGCCGTCCGGGTTGACGCGCGGCAGGATATAGAGCGTCCGCGCATCGAGCAATTCCGTCACCGCCGCGTCGCTGCCGTACCGCGTCAGCAGGTGATGGATCGTATAGAGCGCGACGGCGCAGCCCGTCACCTCACCCGCGTGCATGTTGCCGTCCACGTAGAGGGCGGGCTTCTCGCCGGCGGGGCGCTCGGTCTGATTCGTCACCGTCGCCGCCCAGATATTCCGCCCCTCGTGGGACATGCCGACGCTCTCGACGGCGAGCAATCCGGGGTAGCGCCGTTCCCAAGCGCGCAAGAGGGCCGTCAGTTCGTCATAGGTGTGAAAGTGCGTCCGGTCGTATGGCGTGTCTGCCATCCCATCTCCTTCGTAGCGCGGGCCAAAGCCCGCGAGCGGGACGCAGGCTTTGCCCGCGTCACACCTCCCATACAGCGGGCACGATCATAACATGGGCACAGATGGACAGAACTCGTTAATTGGAATATCTTGATTCACTCACAGGCAGCGAATTGCGTTGTCCGATAGGAATCGTGGATGGGAGGTAGGGTATGGACCACATCGGCTTCGCACTCCCCGTTCTTCCTGGGAAGGCGGCGGATGCGCGCGCGTTCTTGGCCGAGCTGGACGGGGCGCGCAAGGGAGAGTACGCCGCGTCCGAGCGGAAAATCGGCATCACGAAGGAACTCTGGTTCTATCAGGCGACGCCGAACGGCGACCTTATCATCGCCTACATGGAGAGCGCGGACTTCGGCACCGCACTCGGCATGTTCTCGCAGTCTCGAGAGGAATTCGATGTCTGGTTCAAGGAGCGGCTGGCGAACGCGACCGGCGTGGACCTCAATACCCCGCCGCCCGGCCCCTTGAGCGAACTGCTGTCGCATTACGAGGCCTAGCCGCCCGCCGCCCGGCTTTGGAGGTGCGGCCTTCCATTCGGTGGTAGCGGGCTCCGGTCTGCTACCACCAGAAAAGCCAAGACACCACCTATCGTCGTTTTGTTGCATCCCATTGGGCGATCCCCCTTGGCAAGCGCGAAATTTTGGCGTACGCTCATTCGGCAAGAGGACCGTTCGTACACAAGCCGAGGGTGAGAACCATATGGCGATGTATGACCGTTTTGCGCTTTCCCCCGAACCGGACGACGTATCCATCCAGGACCGGGATTTGCTTCTTCGCATGGCCGCGTACCTCGACACGATCGAGATGCGCGTCCGCCAGGGGCAGGGCTGGTTCATCTTCAACGCGGATCGCGCGCGGTCGGCGCGGATCGCGCAGTACGTCCTCGCCGGGCTGCGCGCCCATGCGCCGATCATCTCGCACACGTTGATGACGTGGCGGGATTTCGCCCTCAATGCGTATGTAACCGAGGTCGCCCTGCCGCGCGAGGAGCAGGAAGCGCCGGAGCCGGAGCCGGAGAGCAAGCGCGATCAGGAGCGGCGCATCGCCCGCCGCGTCTCCCGCGAGGCGTACTGGCGCGCGCTCAATATGGACGTTCTGATCCTCCTCGACCTCGCACCGGCGCACCCGCACGAGATCACCTTCCTCGATGGCATCCTCACCAGCCGCCACCGCCTGCATCTCCCGACCGTTGTCACCACGCCGTTCATGCCGGACGGACTGAAGACGGCGGCCGATGCGGCCGATGAGCAGGGCGGCATGTGGGATCAACTCTGGAGCAGGACGTACGAAACCAGCCTGATCGCAATGTGACCGACCCGGAGTCACGCCCGTTCTACCTCGTCCGCCACTGCCAGACGACCGGGCAAGCGCCCGATGCTTCTCTTACACCGGAGGGGATGGCGCAGGCCGGTCTGCTGGCGGACCTCCTCGCACCCCGCGGCATCGTGCGCATCCTCTCCAGCCCCTTCGTGCGCGCCCGCGATTCCATCGCGGCGCTCGCCGCCCGGCTCGGCCTCCCGGTCGAGACGGATACCCGCCTCGTCGAGCGCGTCCTCACGACGGAGTCGCTCCCCGACTGGCGCGCGCACCTCGCGCGGTCGTTCGATGACGACGATTACCGCCTCGCGGGCGGCGAGTCGAGCCGCGAGGCGACCGCACGCGCCGTTGCGGTCATGGCTGCAGGCCCGGCAGCACCCCGCCCACGCCACCGTCATCGTCACGCACGGCAACCTACTGGCACTCCTTTTGCGACATTGCGACGGTCGTGCCGGCTTCCCGGCGTGGCAGGCACTGACGAATCCCGACGTCTATCGCGTGACGTTCGCGGAGCCCTCCCAACCAATTGTGCGTCTATGGACGTTAACCGAGTAGAGAGGTTCGAACCTCCCCCACTCCTTGCGCGTGGCGGAGAATCGCGGTAGCGTATTTGTGCAGCACGGGTGCGGCGCACATGAATGCAGGCGGACACGATGTGTGGTAGAGTGTCCCAGCACCCAACGGCACCGGCGATGTCCATTTCTGGCGGTTATAGACGGCGTTTAGTGTCTATCACGCACGCGCTTTCGCCGCTATCCGATACGGTATATGCCATGAACACCTCCCGGCCTCCGGCGGCGTACACCGCCCTCCTTTGGAACACCTGTCTCCGGCGCCATCGTCACGCGGCTACGATGATGCGCGGGGTCGCGCTCGCCCTCCTGGCGATGCTCCTGCTCGTGCCGAGCGTTGCGGCGGATGATTCGCCTTTCCTCGCCGCGCCGGGCGGGCCATGGCAATACAACGAGACGACGCAGGATTTCTCGATCTATGCGGCCCAGCGCGATCCCGTCGCTCCGCAGATGGACCTCTATAAGAAGATCGCCGATCCCGTCTATGAGATGGAGGCGGGCATCTTCGGTGTCTCGTTGCCGCTAAAAGTGCCGATGTATCTCTACACCGACGATCCGCAGTTCATTGCCGCCGTGCCCGCGGCGCAGACGGACAAGAATCTCTACAGCGGCATCGACGGTGGCGGCGTCTATATCGCCGTCCCGCGCATGAGTGGCCTGAAGGCGCCGGAACTGACGCTCAATCTGCGCATGTTGATCGCGCAGCAAGTCGCCGCCACGATGAGTGGAGGCAATCTGCCGCCGGGCCTGCTGCACGGAACGGCGCTCTACGGCGAAGCCCTCCCGGCGGAACTGCCCGCGCTCGTCGCCGTGCTCAATCAGCAGGCCGGCGCCGATCGCCTGTCCGACTGGGCGACCCTCGCCAACACCGCCGATGCCGCCCTCGCCGGGCAGCAGTACAGCATCGTCGCCTTTTTGATCGACACCTACGGCTTCCGCCAATACCGCGATTTCCTCACCGCACTGAGCAAACCGGAGGCGCGGAAGGATTGGCGGCAGGCGCTGCAGATGGTCTACACGAAAGAAGGACCCGCCGCCGCGACGACGCTCGAAGCGAAGTGGAAGGCGTACCTGCCGCAGTTCATCGGCGGCCTCTGGCAGCAGAATCAGTTCACCTATTACAACATCGATGAAGCGACGCAATTGGTCGCGAACGGTCAATACACCCAGGCGGTGACGCTCCTGACGCCCGCAATTGCCTTCCTCCAGCAAACCGGCACCCCGAAACGCGCCTCCGATGCCCAGGCGCTGCTCTCGAAGGCGCGCGCCGGGTCCGAGGCGGAGGCGCGCGTGCGGGACGCGCAGCGAGCGCTGGAAGGGAACGATTACACGGGCACAAAGCAACTGCTCGACCAGGCGCGCGAGCTCTATAAGGCGATCCCCGATGCCAAGCCGCCGCTCCTCCTCGCCCAGTATCAGCAGCGGGTCGATCGCGGCCTGCAGGCGACCGACGATCTGAAGCGCGCGGAGGCGGACATCGGCGGCTGGAATGTCATCCGCGCCCGGCAGAGCGCGAACCGCGCCTTCAGCACCTTCACGGAGTTCGGCAACGCGCCGCTCGCCGATCGTGCCGCCGTCGTCACGCAGCGCGCGAACGACCGCATCCGCATGGCGGGCGCCTCGGTGATCGGGGCGGGCCTCTTGATCTTGCTCGGCGGCTTCGCCGTCATCGGTGCGCGGCGCGGGCGGCGCGCGGTGCCCGCGCTCCCCCCGCTCGACTGAGTAGTAACGAGTACTGAGTACTGAGTACTGAGTACTGAGTATCCAGAAGCGAGATGCATGTGGCGACCGAACAGCGCAGACTCAGGGCACCGCTCAGCGTTCCGCGATCGCGAAAGGGCGCGGCCCCCCCGCAAACCTTGCGCGGTGGTCCCGTACTCGGTGCTGAGTCCTCACTCAGTACTCGCGTACTCCCCGTGCTGTGGCGCGCGCTCTGGTTCCCCTTCTGGTTCGGCAGCGACTTGCGGCCTCCGGCGCTGCCACGGCGCGGGGCGGCGGACGGTCGCCTGACGGTCCTGCGGCGCGGACTGGAGGCGACGCGCTTCGTCCAGTGGATGCTGGAAATTCAGGATCGCATCTGGCGGCAACGGTTGCTGCTGATCGCGCTCCGCGCCTTCTGGCTGACCGCGCTCGTCGCGATCGTCGTGTGCGCGCAGGGTGTCTTCAATAACACGCAGCCCGCCGCAGCCGCCATCGCTATCCCCGCCGTGCTGATCTGCGCCCTCGCGTTTGTCTACGCCTGGCTGCAGCGGCCGACCCGCATGGGCCTCGCCCGCTTCCTCGATCAGGGCTATAGTCTCGACGCGACGCTCGCTACCAGTTTAGAGTTGGCGCAGGGGCAGATGGACAGCCTGCTCGCCCCCCACCTGCTCAATCAGGCGGCGCGGACGGCCTACCGCATCGGGCGGACTCGCCATCTGCGCCTGCACCGCATTATGCAGGAGCAAGTGATGGCGGTCGGCCTCGGCATCATCGCGCTCGGCGTTGTGCTGCTGCTCTTCCTCTCCAATACCCTCGACCACCGCGCCTTCGCGCCCGTGCCGAAGTTGCCCGATGTCAAGCAGGTGCAGGCGCAGAATGCGACGGACCCGAACGGCGCGCAGTCCAATCTCGCCAGCCAGCAGTTGACGCCCGAGCAGTTGCAACAACTCGCCGTCCAGTCCGCGCAGGCGCAGCAGGACCTCCAGCGGCTCGGGAGCGCGCTGAATGACAACTCCGCCACCAAGCAGGCGGCGCAGGACATCCAGAACGGCAACTACAACGCCGCCGCGCAGGACTTGCAGCAGGTGGCGAGCAACCTCGATCAGGTCTCACCGGACGCGCGGCAGAATATCGCCAACGATGTGCAACAGGCCGCGAATCAGAACACCGCCGGCAACCAGCCCCTGACCGACGCCGAGAAGAACGCCTCCGCCGCGTTGCAGCAAGGCAACGGCAATGATGCCTCGCAATCTGTCCGAAACCTCGCCAATCAGGTCCAGCAAACGGGCGGTCAGGTGCTCTCGCAGCAGGACCTCTCCAACGCCATTCAGGACGCGCAGCAGCGCGCGAACGGCGCCCAGCCGGGTCAGCAGGGGCAACAGCAGCAGGGACAGCAAGGGCAGCAAGGGCAGCAGGGACAGCAGGGCCAACAGGACGCCAACGGTGCGCCGCAGAACGGCCAGAGCCAGAGCAGCAGCAACCAGAACGGTCCCGGCGCCGGGACCGGCCAGCCCGTCCCCTATCAGGCGGGCGATCCGTCACAGGTGCAGAACCTCGGCACAACCGGCAATCCACTGCCGCTGACCGGGCAGCCGACCGGGCAGGCCCAGCCGCTCCCCGGCGGCACAGGTAATCCGCAGAATCTCAATAGCGCCTCCGGCAGCGGCGGCAGCGCCCCGCAATCAGGCGCGCAAGGCAACGTCGGCCAGGCGAGCCCGGACGCCAACCGCGTCCCGCGCGACCGGCGCGATGTCGTCCAGGGGTACTTCACGCAACCGGGGCCGTAGGAAAGTGCTGAGTGCTGAGCACGGATCATCGTCATAGGGGTATGGTGAGGGATGGCGACAACGAGAAAAAGCGAAGCACTCAGCACCCGGCAATCGGCACCCAGCCCACCCCTGCTGGATGAGGCGTTTTTGCGGCGTTTGGAGAAGCTGGCGTTGCGGTCGCGTCGGTCGTTCACACACGGGATCGCCGGGGAGCATCCCAGCATCCGGCGCGGCGCATCGCCGGAGTTCGCGGACTACAAGCCCTATTCACCCGGCGACGACTTCCGCCGCGTGGACTGGAATATCTACGCCCGCATGGGTGAGATGTTCGTCCGTTTGAGCGAGGTGAGCATCGACCTCACTGTCCATCTGCTCGTTGACCGGTCGCGCTCGATGGATTGGGGCGAGCCGAATAAATTCGTCTACGCGAAGCGCGCGGCGGCGGCGCTGGGCTATCTCGCCCTCGCCGGGTTCGACCGCGTCATCGTCGCCCCCTTCGTCGACGCATCGGGCCGCACGCTCGGGCCGCTCCAGGGGCGTTCCCGCGCCGCCGGGCTCTTTCAGTTCCTTGGCGGGCTGGCGCCGGAGGATGGTGAGACCGACCTCGCGCGCACGTTGCGCAATTACGTCAACACGAGCCGTCGGCCCGGATACCTAATCGTCTTCTCCGATCTGCTCTCGACGACGAGTATGCAGGAATCCTTCTCGATGCTGATCGAGCGCGGCTGGCAGATCGTCATCCTCCATCTCCTCTCCCCGTGGGAGATGCGCCCGACGCTGGAGAGCGATGTGGAATTGGAGGATACCGAGAGCGGCGCGCGTATGCGAATCCGGCCGACGGTGGAGACCTTCGCCGCCTATCAGCAGCGGTTCGACGACTGGCTCGCGGAGGTCGAATCCTACTGCAAGCGGTACAACATCACCTATGTTCGCGTCGCGACGGACATCCCGTTCGAGGACCTCGCCACCCGCACGCTGGTTGCGCAGGGGGTATTGGAATGACGATCCTCGCCCCGCTCGCCCTGCTCGGCCTCGTCGCGTTGCCGATCATCTACGCGCTCTATATGCGCGAGGACGCGCCGGATACCTTCGCGGTGCCGACGCTCCGCTTCTGGTCCGAGGCGACGAGCGAGCGCGGCCGCCACTTCCGCCGCCAGCGCCCGCCGCTGACCTGGCTGATGCTCGCGCAGATGCTGATCGCGCTCATCCTCGTCGGCGCGCTCGCGCGGCCGCTGCTGAATATCGGCTTCTTGCGCCCCTCCGGCGGCGCGAAGCAGCTCTTCATCGTCATCGACGGCAGCACCAGCATGGGCGCGGCGGACATCGCGCCGACCCGCTTCGCCAGGGCGAAGCAGCATGCCACGGACCTGATCGGCGGCCTCGCCAGCGACGAGACGGCGACCGTCATGGTGCTCGGCAGCGCGGTACGGATGCTCGGCGCGTCGGACGGCATCGAACAACTGGCGATGAAGGAGAAGCTCGACGGGCTCGCCCTCCCCGGTGGCCATGCGGACTTTCAGGACGCGATCGGCGTGCTCCGCCCGCTGCTCAATCCGCAGCAGCGCAACGAAGTCGTCGTCATCACCGACGGCGGGCTGCTCGGTACGGGCGCGTTGAACCCGGACGACAAAATTCCCGCCTCGATCCGCGTCGATGATGTCACGCAGGGGGAGAATCCCGCCGCGACCGCGAATGTCTCGATCACGCAGGCATCCACGCGCGCATCGCAGCAGAACGCCGATCAGGAGGAATTCTTCACGCGCATCGCCAACTATGCCGCGACGCCGGTGACGGTGACTTTGCGCCCCTTCTTCAACGATATCGCCTCCGCCGAGGAGCAGGCGAAGATCGACGCTGGTCAGACGATTGAGCGGACCTATACGATGCCGAAGGGGACGACGAAGGCGCGGCTAGAGGCGCGCACCCCACAGCCGGACGCCTTCCCGGCGGATAACACCGCCGAGGTCGTCGCGCGCGGCGGTCGCGGCTCCCGCGCCGTGCTGGTGACGACGCAGCCGGGCGCGGACACGCCGCTCGTCCGCGCGCTGAAAGCCTCCCCGAACATCAAATTGGAGGTCCACGACGCGGCGGAGAAGCCAGACCTCGCCGCGCTCGGCGGCAGTTTCGTCGTCCTCGACGGCGTCGCGCCCGACCTCGGCAATCTGCCGCCCCGGACGCCCGTGCTCGTCGTCAACCCGCAGGCGGGCGGGCCGCTGCTCAATGTTACGGGCGTCTCCAGCGTCGTCTCGCCGCCCCGCCTGACCGACGCGGGCGCGCGCGATCTCTTGCTGAAGAACGTCGATTTCGCCGGGATTAACTTCAACCGGCTGCCGCTGGTCGCGCCGCCGACCTGGGCGAGCGCGCTCGTCGAGACGAACGAGGGGCCGCTGCTCCTCAGCGGCGAGCAGAATGGGCGGCGCATCGTCGTTCTGGCGCCGCCGATGGTTGCGGACGCGACGAATTTCATCGCGCGGGTCTCCTTTCCGGTGCTGATCGCGAACGTCACGGACTACCTCGTACCGCCCTCCCTGCCGGGTAGCGTGACGCCCGGCAATACCGTCTCCATCCCGCCCGTCGAGGGGGCGGAGCGCGTGATGATCACCCGGCCGGACGGGAAGAGCCGCACCTTCCCGGTCGGCGCGGACCGCACGCCGGTCCCCTTCAGCGCGACGGAGACCCCCGGCACCTATCAGGTCGTTTATACTGGTGGGGGGAAGGACCTCCTGGCGGACGCTTTCACGGTCAATGTCGGCGATGAGTTGGAGTCCGATCTGCGCCCCGGCCGCGCGCTCGACCTCTCATCCATCGCGGGGGGCACGAACACCGCGCCCGCCGCCGGCGCGCCACAACGACGGGGGGTCGGGGTCGCACCCTGGCTGCTCGCCGGGGTATTGATCTTGCTGGCGGTGGAGTGGCTGGTGATGAGCCGTCGCTCCGGCGCGCGGTTGCTCCGCATCGGCTCCCCAACTCGATCACTTCGCAAAGGACGCGCGTCATGACGCTTCGCCGCCCCGAGCTGCTCTGGCTCATCCTCCCCATCGCGCTCCTGATCTTCGCGACCGCCCTGCGCGGCCGCCGCGTCGCGTTGCCCGCCGCGTTCGTCCGGTTGCTGGCGGTCGGGGGCGTGCTCGTCGCCATTGCCGGCCCCGTCACGGCATACACCGTCACCGGCAAGAGCGTCGTCTTCGTCGTCGATCGCTCCGGCAGCGTCCCGCAATCGGCGATCGTCGGTCAGGCACGCTTCATCAATGATACTATCGACCATCTCGCCACCGGGACGCGCGCCGGGATCGTCGCCTTCGGCGGCAAAGCGACCGTCGTCTTCCCGCCGGGGGAGACGCCGCGCGATGCGACACGCATCGCGACCGGGCTGACCGAGGCCGTCGTCGACCGAGACCACACGAATGTCGCGGCGGGTATCCGGCTGGCGCGGGCGATCCTCGCGCGCGGGGATGGCGGGCAGGTCTTCCTCCTCTCGGACGGCCAGGAGAATAGCGGCGACGCCCGTGCCGAGAGTGAGGCGGCGGCCAGCGATGGCGTCCGGATCTCGCCGGTGAAGACCGACGATCTCGCCTTCCCGCCCGATGTGCGCGTGGCGACGGTCGATATTCCCGAGACGCTGTGGGGCGGCGATACGATGCCGCTGCGCGTCAATCTGACGGGCAACAATCCCTGGAAGGGCACCCTGCACATCAGCGTCGATGGGCAGGACGTGATGGACGCGCCGGTCACCGCCGCCGACGGCAACGCGGGTTTCGTCAGCACGCTGCCGAGCCTGACGCCCGGTACGCACGTCGTCAGCGCGAATGTGCAGGTGACGGAGGGCGAAAACCGCATCCCCGAGAATGACCTCCTCAGCGTCGTGACAACGGTGCGCGGCAAGCCGAACGTCCTGATGATCGAGGGCGCGCCCGGCGAGGCGAAGCCGGTGAGCGACGCGATGACCGCCAATGGCATCAACGTGACCGTCAAGAGCCCGAAGGAGATTCCCTCTCGCCTCTCCGTCCTGAGCGACATCGACGCCATCGCCCTGGTGGATGTGAACGCGAAGGACCTCTCGCTCGACCAGATGACGACGATTCAGCAGTCCGTCCGGGCGAACGGGCGCGGGTTGATCGTCATCGGCGGCAACAACTCGTACGGCTCCGGCGCCTACTTCGGCACGCCGATCGAGGAGGCGCTGCCGGTGAAGATGGGCTACGCCCCCGGCAACCAGCACGATCAAGTCTCGCTCGGCATCATCATCGACCGTTCCGGCAGCATGGACTTCGGCGAGGGGAGCAAGGACCCGAAGATCGCCCTCGCCCGCACCGCCGCCAATCTGGCCATCGATGCGCTGAAGACGGGCGATGAAGCGTCGGTCGTCGTCTTCAACGATGGCGCGGACGCGATTGTCCCGCTGCAACCGCTGACCGACAATCGCTCGGTGATCAAGCAGGCGGTGAACGGCATCCGCGCCGACGGCGGCACGGACATCTACGCCGGCATGGCGAAGATGCTTGACATGATGCGCGGCTCGACGGCGAACGTGAAGCACATCGTCCTGATGACGGACGGCGAATCGCAGGGGCGCAGCGACTACGAGACGCTGATCACCCAGATGCGGAATCTCGGCATCACCTTCACGACGATCGCCATCGGCAACGACGCGGACACCAAGTTGCTGCAACACCTCGCGGACATCGGCGGCGGCAAGTACTACTTCGCCGCATCGGCGGACCAAGTCCCGCAGATCACGCTCAATGAGGCGCAGTCGGCGGGCAAGCAGCCCACCCGCACCGGCAACTTCCATGCGAGCGTCGTCAAGCCGAGCCCGATCATCGGCGACATCAAGCCGGAGGAGTTGCCGAACCTCGACGGCTATCAGGTGACGGAGGCGAAGCCGAACGCGGACGTCATCCTCGAATCGGGCCAGAAGGACCCGGTGCTGGCGCAATGGCAGTACGGCCTTGGCCGCGTGGTCGCCTGGACCCCCGATAGCGGCGCCGCCTTCGCCAAACAGTGGCCGGCGTGGGCGAAGTACGGGCAATTCTGGCATCAGGCGCTGCTCTGGGCCCTGCCCGACCCGAATACCGCCGCCCTCACCGTCGATACCCATACCGAGGGCGATCAGGTCGTCATCGGCGTGGACGCGACCGATGTCGATGGCCGCTTCGTCAACAGCACCCCCGTCACCGGCACGCTCGTCACGCCGGACGGCAAATCCTTCCCGCTGCGCCTGCCGCAGGTCGGGCCGGGGCGCTACGAGGTCCATGTCCAGGCGGCGACGCCCGGCGCCTATCGCCTCTCCCTCGCCCAACCGCGGGCGGGCGGCACGAGCGCCCAGCGCGACGGCGGCTTCGCCGTGCCCTACTCGGCGGAGTACTCGCCCGCGCCGGGCGGCGCGGCGCTCCTGGGCGACATCGCCACCCTGACGGGCGGCTCCATCCTCGCTGCACCGACGGAGGCGGTCGATGCGGGCGGCAAGGCGGGGACGGTGACGCGCTACCGCGAGTGGTGGGTCTGGTTCGCGGTCGGCGCGCTCGTCCTCTTCCTGCTCGACCTCGCGCTGCGCCTCTCGCTCGCGCCCAATCGGCGGCGTGCCGGGCAGCCGTCTCGCGTGGACCGCCTCATCAGTCGCGCCCGCCGCCCATCGCGGTATCGCCCGCCATCGCGCAAACCGCCGCCGAGCCTCCGGTAACACGTCTCACAGATATATTGGTGGCGGTGGGGATGCCTGCCGCAGCGAGGTTCAGCAGGCATCCCCACCGCCAATACCTTATCTGTCCCGGCCAAGCGCGGCGGTGATGGCGTCGAGTCGTTGGTGTACGCCCGCTTCCAGATCATGGACATGCGCGAGCACGTCGGCGTTCATGTCGTCCACCTTCTCGTGCAAATGGGCAATTTCCAGTTCCGCTTTCAGATTGATGTCGTACTCGATGTCCGAGCGGACGCGGTCTTTCGCCGCCTGGCGGTTCTGGCTGATGAGTACGAAGATCGAGAGGAAGATCGCTTCCAGCGAGACCGCCATCGTCAGGAGCCCGAAGGGAAACGGATCGAAGGCGTGGACGCCAGGCACGAGATTTGTGTTGACGACGATCCAGATGAGGAAGAGGGAGGCGTTGATGAGCAGAAAGGGGATGCTGCCGCTGAACACCGCGATCCAGTCCGCCACGCGCTGGACGGCGGAGCGGGTATCCGCCATCTGATCGTTGACATTGCGCGAGGCCGTATGCCGTAGCCGGTTGTTGGTATCCCGCAACCGCGCACCGACGACCGCCAGGACATCGAGGGCGATGGCGGGGTGGTAGCGCAGGCAGCGTTCCAGGTCCTCGTGATCGACACGTAACGCGTCCAGATCCAGCGTCACCAGCGCCGTGCCCGTGCGCGGGCCGGGGTGCAGGAGCGAGATCTCCCCGAAAAAGTCGCCGGGGCCATCGACTTCGAGGACGATGCGCGTGCCGGTATCATCCTTGATGAACACCTCCACCACGCCGGAGCGGATGACGTAGAGCGCGTCGCCGGGGTCGCCGAGTTCGAAGACGGCCTGACCGGCGGGGATGCGCACCTCCTCGAGTACCTGGGCGATCGCGGCGCGCTCCGCGTCGTCGAGGGGCTGGAAGAACGGGATCGTGGCAAGCAGGGCCGCGTCGGTGGGCATCTCGGTCTCCTTCGGGGTGTCCATCGTACCAATGAGCGTGCAGCCAGGGTGTGACCGCGTATGGATACCACAGAATAGTCGCGACGGCGCAACGCGGGATGGGGAACTCAACCCCATGCCCCCGCTCCATTGCGATAGCGAGGGGGTGGTGAGGTTCAACGCGGCTGTCGGTGGGAAGGTGGCGGCGGCAGGCGGGGTGCGGTATCCTACGGGGCGAAGGAGATGTGTGTGGCGTCAACGGTCGAGCAATCTACACGCGCGGAGCCGCCCGCACCGCAGCCGGCCTCGCCGCCTCATCCACCTCGGAGCATCGTTGGGGCCATTGGCGCATACTTCATCATCCGCATCGCCGCGCGCGCCTCATACGGCATCCTCTCCACCTATTTCGCGCAGCGGGTGACCGGCTCGGCGACGGTTGCCGCCGTCGTCGTGACCGTCTTCTTCATCAGCGAACTCGGCCTCGCGCCGATCGTCGGCAACCTCTCGGACCGCTTCGGTCGCCGCCCCTTCCTGATCCTCAGCCCGATCTGCGGCGCGGCGGCCTCCGGCATCTTCGCGCTCGTCACGCTCCTACCTGTCACCGGTACGCAGGTGACCGGCGTCGTGCGGATCGTTCTCGTCCTCGTCTTCGCCGGTGGGCGGTTGCTGGAAGGGATCTCGGCGGCGTGCGCCGCGCCCGCCGGGCTCGGCTTCCTCGCCGATGTCTCCGGCGACAACGAGGAGCGCCGCATCCGCGTGATGACCGCCTTCGAGATCACGACCGTACTCGGTGTGGTGATCGGCATCCCCATCGGGAATGTCCTCTATGCCACCGCCGGGGTGCATGGCTTCTTCGGCGTGCTGGCGATCTATGTCATGACTGCCGTGATCCTGAGCGCGACGGTTGTGGAGAGTCGCGCTCCCAGCGCCGCGAGCGAACGCGCCGCGCATGAAAGATTCGGCCCGGCGGCGATTGCGATCTATCGCAAACTGCTTGGGCGTTCGCGGTTGCTCGCCTTCGTCCCCGCCTGGCTGGCGGTGAACGCGCTGCTGGCCGCATTGCTTGGGCTCATCCAGTTCCTCCTCAGCCTGCCCACGGCGGCGCAAGGGACGCTGGAGCCGAATCAAAAAGATGCGGACCTCCGCTTTCCCCATCAGTTGCTCGTCGGCGGCTTCAATCAGGGCACGATCGCCGTGCTGCTCGGTACCTTCGGCGCGATGCTGATCGTCGGCATGGTAATCTGGACATTCATTCTGCCCCGCGTGCGCCGCCCGGTGGCGATGTACATTTCGCTCGGCGGCTTCCTCGCTGTCACCGCCCTGCTCGCGATCACGAACCGCCTCGGCGAGAACCCGCAGACGCTCTCGACACAGGCGCACCACTCGCTCTGGATCGTGCTGCCGCTGATCGGCGTCAGTGTGGTCGTCGCCAGCGGCTTCGCGCCCGCCGCGATTACGCACCTCGCCGCCCTCTCGGATGAGATTCCGGGCGAGCGCGGGGCGATTATGGGGCTCTACTCGCTCCTGCTCGGCGGCGGGCAATTGCTCGGCACCTGGGTCGGCGGCATCTTCTCGGACCTCTGGGGATTCAATGGGCTCGTCGTCTTCGGTCTCTTCCTCACCGCGCTCGCCTTCTGGAGCGTCCACGCCGCCGATGACAAGCTGCCCGACCACGCACATCGCGATTCCGGCCCGCGCGACCGGGTGCGGAAGACCGGATAAACCGCGCCCGGCCCGCTTGCCACGCCGCACGATCTCAGTGTAGGGTGTCGCGAGTGTGGCGGCGGTCTCGTGAGAGGATAGAGGACTGATGCGACGTTGGGGTTTATTTCTTTTGATCCTTCTGCTCGTCGGCTGCGGCGGCAGCAGCACACCAACGCCCACCCTTGTGCCGTCGCCGTCCGCCGCCCCGCCTGCCGCGCCGGCCACCCCCACCGCCCCCCCGACGAGCGCGCCGACCGTCGCCCCCACGGCAACGACAACCGTGCCGGCCGTGGCGACCACGAGCGCCAGCAGCCCGGCGGCAGCGACAACCGCCGCGACGAAAGCGCCCGCCGCCACTGCCACCGGCGATCTCACGCAACTGCACGTCGGCGACAATGGCGATGGCTACGGCTTCAATGTCTGGGGCTTGAGCGGCGACCAGGCGTTCCGCGATAAGGTCTATGCGAATGTGCAGGGCGCGGGCTTCGGCTGGGTGCGCCAGCAGGTCGTCTGGGCGTCGATGGAGCCGCAGAAGGGCAATTACGGCAACGACACGACCGCGCAACTCGATCAGTTCGTCGCCGGGGCGAGCGCGAAGGGACTGAGAGTGCTCCTCAGCGTCGTCAAGTCGCCCGATTGGATCGGCGCGAATGGCGGCCTGCCGTCGACCCGGACGCAGGACTTCACCGATTTCATGGCCTTCCTGACGCAGCGGTACAAGGGGAAGGTGCAGGCATACGAGATCTGGAACGAGCAGAATTACGCCGTCGAGACGGGCGGCAAAGTCAATGTCGCTGCCTATCTCCCCGTCCTCAAGGCGGGCTTCCAGGCGGTGAAGAAGGCGGACCCGAAGGCGATTGTCGTCATGGGCGGCCTGACCCCGACGGGCGTCAACGACCCCTCGATTGCGCTCAATGATGTCGAGTACCTGCGGCAAATCTACGCCCTCAACGGCGGCGAGATCAAGCAATACTACGACGTGCTCGGCGCGCACCCCGGCTCGAACTGCAACGCGCCGGACAACTCCTACCCGGACAGCCCGCAGGGCTGTGATGTCAGCGGTACGGGCAAGTCGGATTTCGCCAACGACAACTCCTTTTACTTCAAGCGGATCCTCGATCTGCGCAAGGTGATGGAGAACGCGGGCGAGGGGCAGACGAAGATGTGGCTGACCGAGTTCGGCTGGACGACCGCGAATCAGGCGAAGGGGTACGAGTACGGCAAGTTCGTCTCGGATGCGCAGCAGGCGCAATACCTCACCCGCGCCTTCGCATTAGGCAAGTCGTATCCGTGGATGGGCGTGATGTTCGTCTGGAACCTCAATTTTGCCACCATCACTCAGCCGAGCGACGAGAAATACCCCTGGGGCGTCCTCACGAGCGACTGGTCCCCGCGCCCGGCATATGCCGCACTGAAAAACATGCCGAAATAACCCGAGGGCTGAGGACGGAGAGAACGCCGCCGCTACTCCGTCCTCAGCCCTCGGGCCCGTGCTCTCCCCGTATGACACCATGCGCCTCGGGCCATCGCCCGAGGGAGCGGACTCGCGGCCAACCCACGAGCCGTTCCCTTTTTGTCAAATCGTACCAAACCCCTCGGGATGCTCTTCGTGGTACAAAGGGGACGGTGCGATGCCGCTTTGCGACGAAGGGAGTACGTAATGGTGCAACCAACCACAACGACGCAGCCGACGGCACCGTTCCCCACGGTGACCGGGCGCGATGCGGACACGGCGCCGGTGGTGCTGCGGACGGCGGGGTTGAAGAAACTCTTCGGCCGCGTCACCGCCGTGCAGGATGTCTCGATCGCCGTGCAGCAGGGCGATGTTTTCGGTTTCCTCGGGCCGAATGGCTCCGGCAAGACGACGACCGTGGCGATGATCCTCGGTCTGATCGAGCCGACAGCGGGCAACATCGAACTGTTCGGGCAGACGAGCAAGGAGGGGCGGTACAACGCGCTCCACAAAGTGGGGAGCATCATCGAGTCGCCCGCCTTCTATCCCTTCCTCTCGGGCCGGGACAACCTGCATGTGGTGGCGCGCCTGCGCAATGTGCCGAAGGCGCGCGTCGGCGAGGTGCTCGATCAGGTCTATCTCGGCGATCGCGCGGACCGCAAGTACAGCGCCTACTCGCTCGGCATGAAGCAGCGGCTGGCGATCGGCGCGGCGCTGCTCAATGACCCGGCGCTGCTGATGCTCGACGAGCCGACGAATGGCCTCGACCCGGAAGGGATGGTCGAGGTCCGCAACCTCATCACCAATCTGGCGTCGCAGGGCAAGACGATTTTCCTCTGCTCCCACCTGCTCGCGGAAGTCCAGCAGGTCTGCACGCGCGTCTCCTTCATCAATCGCGGCGTGATCGTCAAGCAGGGAACGACGGAGGACCTCCTGCGTACCGGGAACAGCCACTATCTGGAAGTGGACGACCTGACGCGCGCAATGGACCTCCTGCGCGGGATGCCGTCCGTCACGGAAGTGCGCCCCGAGGGACGCGGGGTGCAGTTCGCCTGCGAGGGCGATTGCGCCGCCGATGTCGCGGCGGCTGTCGTCGGCGCGGGCCTGCGCCTCACCCGCCTCCAGCCGGTCGAGACGAGCCTGGAGTCGGTCTACCTCGAACTCGTCGGCGCGGACGCGCAGATGCAACCCGGCATGACCGTCGGCCCCGCCGGTCGCTCATAACAGGGTGGTGCGGGCGTTAGCCCACGCGAGAGACCGCAGGCTAAAGCGTACGCCACCGGCAAAAAAGGAGTGACAGTCTATGTTGCGAATGATCGGCGCGGAATTCTTCAAACTGCGCAAGCGGCCGATGACCTGGTGGATGCTCGGCATCATGGCCGCGATAACGACACTCGTCTTCACCATCAATTATCAACTCGGCCACCACAGCAGCAGCGCCACGACGGTACGGAACTCGCTCAACCGCACATACCTCCCGCAGGGTGTGCATACCGCCGTCAGCGCGGCGAACGCGCTCTGGGGCATCCTCGTCGTCATCGCGGTCGCGGTGGTGATGGGCAATGAATTTCAGTACGGCACGCTCCGCACGCAACTGGCGATGGGCCTGCGGCGCATCCCGTATCTCCTTGCGAAGGCGATCGCCGTCTTCCTCGCGGGCGTGATCGGCCTCGCGGTGATCATCCTCTTCGGCATCGGCCTGAGCGTGCTGCTCACCGCGATCGATGGCAAGGCGATCCAGTGGAGTGGCGCGTTTGGCCAGGAGTTCTGGCAGGGCATCGGCGCGCAACTGCTCGGCACGGCGACGACCTTCACGCTCGCCCTCTTCATCACCCTGCTGGCGCGGCAAGTGGTCGCGGGCGTCGCGGTCGTGCTCGGCTACACGATCCTCGAAAGCACGATCACCAGCCTGCTCACGGCCCTCGGCGGCGGCTGGGCGAAGGCGGTCAACTTCTTCCTCACCCCGAATGAGCGCGCGATCTCCTACGGCCTCAATCGCTCGGAGGATTTCAACAAGAACCTCCTCTCCGCGCCGGTCGCGGCGACCCTCCTCGCGGTCTATGCGGTCATTTTCCTCGTCGCCAGCATCTTCATCTTCAACCGGCGCGACATCAAGGGCGCGGGGTAGGACCCCTTTACGCCGTGACGCTGGCTGTGGTGACCCAATGCGGGTTGTTGATGGTGCCGTCGAAACTCCCGGTCGTCTTCCAGCCTTCGACCGTGCCGGTGGTCGCGCCCTCGATGGTGGCAGCGCGGGCGCGCAGGGCGTCCATCTCTTCGTCGTCCATCGGCGTGAAGGTGTCGCCGACGCGGAGCGCCTGCTCCAGATCGCGCGCGTTCTCGCAGCCGGTGATGACGACCGATGTGGGCAGCGTGAGGGCGTAGCGCAGGCACTCCTCCGCCTTGATCGTGCCATCCTTCGGCAGGCGACCGGAGGCGAGCGGCTTCATGCCGAGCACGCCGATCTTCCGCTCGACGAGCACCGGCAGCACCTGCGCCTCGAAGGAGCGGTAGTGGTAATCCATCACATTGAGCGGCATCTGCACGGTGTCGAACTCGAAACCCTGTTCGAGCATCTTGCGGTGGATCGCCGGGTCCTTGTGGCCGGTGAAGCCGATGTAGCGGATTTTGCCCGCCTGCCGCGCCGCGACGAGCGCCTCCATCGCGCCATTCGGGGCGAAGACGCGCTCCGGGTCGTCCGGGCGGATCATCTCGTGCAGCTGGATCAGGTCGATCATCTCCGTCTGGAGGCGTTCGAGGCATTGCTCGATCTGCCCGGCGGCGGCCTCGCGCGTGTGGCCGTCGATCTTCGTCATCAAAAAGACGCGCTCGCGGTAGCCGCCGCGCAGGGCGTGGCCCATCTTCACCTCGGCTTGCCCGCCGTGATAGTCCCAGCAGTTGTCCATGAAGGTGATCCCGCCGTCGATGGCGCCGTGGATCAGCCGCGTCGTCTCCGCCGGGTCCTGCGGCCGCGCCACATGCGCCCCGCCCAGCCCGATCGCGCTCACCCGCTCGCCCGTCTTGCCCAATGTCCGGTACTGCATCCTATTGCCCTCCTCGATAGAAAAACGCTGACCACAGAGGCACAGAGAACACAAAGGAATAAAAAGGATCGAATGCGTGACGGCCAGAATATTCTACAGCGCTTCTCCGCTTTTTTCTCCGCGCCTCCTCCGTGTTCTCTGTGCCTCCGTGGTTCAATCCCGTGTGCCTGTGGTCAGGTAGCGTGTCAGGGCGTCGCGGTCGAGGTGCGCGATGCCGAGGTCGGCGGGGGTGCGGGTGGCGGCGCGGAGGTCTTGGCCCGTCACTGCCGCGCCGAGGTCGGTGAGTGCCGACATGACCGGCGTAGGCACATCAAATTGCGTGCCGAGGGCGCTCCAGGTCGCGATGCCGTAGGGGATGTCCTCGGTCAGCCAGCGCGTGTCGAGCGAGCCGGGGGCGCGCAGTTGCGTGAGCATCCGGCTGCCGTTGATCGTCGCCCAGAGATCGCCGCGCGGGCCAAACCCCGCCTGCCAGTAGGTCTCCTCCACCGGGTCGAGCGTCAGGCCGAGCCGCGCCCCGATCGCCAGCCGCTCGGCATCCACCGCCTTGATCGCGCGGACGACGCCGGGCGTCACGCCCTCCTCGTAGAAGTAGAAGTCGCCGCGCGCATACTCGACCCGCCCCGCGTTCAGGAGCACCCCGGCAGGATGGAGGATCGGGTTGCCCGCCGAGAGGCCGCAGGCGACGACGTGTGGATAGGCGCGCGACGCCGGGGAAGAGATCGGCGAGCAGATCCAGCAAGCGGCCGTTCTCCCGCGCCGGGAAGGCCGGCGACGCCGAGGCCGGAGACGACGCCCCAGATATGCGCGTGGTCCGGCCCGAGTTTGCGGCAGACGTACGGCGCGGTGTCTGCCTCCGCGAAAATGACGCCCTCCGCGGTGCCCGCCGCGCGGGCCGCCTCCGCGAAGGCGAGCGCGCCCATGTTGCCCGGTGTCAGGACGATGACATGCCCCGGCCGCAGATGCGGCACACATGCGGCGGCGAAGGCGCGGTGCGCGTACGATGGCACCGGGACGAGCAGGAGATCGTTCGCGGCGAGCGTCTCCGCGATGTCCGTCGTGACGTGGTGGAGGTGTGCCATCCCCTGCTCCGCGACGCCGGTGAGGCGGATTGCCCCCTCCTTCAGCGGCGCGAGCGTGTCCGCATGGGCGGGAATCTCCCAGAGCGTCACCGCGAAGCCGCGCAACTGCAGATTCGCCGCCAGCGAGAACCCCGTATTCCCCCCGCCCAGCACCGCCACCCGCCGCTCAGCCATTATGCTAACCTCCTTTGAACCACGAAACACGGAGAACACAGAGGAAAGAGACGAGAAAGAGCTGAAGAGGATATGCATAGAATCGATCCTTCATATCTCTTTCCTCCCTCTCGCGTCCTCTGTGCTCTCTGTGTCTTTGCGGTTAGTTCTTCCGGTACGCAGCGGCGAGGGCGGGGAAGAGGGCGCAGTAGGCGCGGCGGGACATCATGAAGGCGTCGAGGAGGTAGGACTCGTTCGGCGCGTGGACCTGGTCGCCCGGCATGCCCCAGGAGAAGAAGACCATGTCCGCGCCGAGCGTCGTTTGCAGGGTTTCCGCGATCGGCAGCGTGCCGCCGAGCCGGATGACGAGCGGCTCCTTGCCGTAGAGGTCCGCGAGGACACTCGCGCGCCGCCTGCAACGCCGGGTGATCCGGCGCGGATGCTGAACGGCGCGCGCCGCGCCGGGGAAGCGCCGGACGGTGGCCGTCGCGCCGGGCGGGCAATGCGCCGCGACGTGCGCCTCGATGGCGTCCAGGATCGCGCCCGGCTCCTGATTCGGCACGAGGCGGCAGGTGATCTTCGCGTGCGCCTCGGCGGGCGTGACGGTTTTCAGCCCCTCGCCCGTGAAGCCGCCCCAGATGCCGTTCAGGTCGAGCGTCGGGCGTGCGCCGCGCCGCTCGTTCACCGTATAGCCCGGCTCGCCCCAGAGGGCGGGGAGCGCCAGCTCCGTGCGATACTCCTCCTCATCGAAGGGTACGGCGGCGATCTGCGCCCGCTCCTCCGCTGTCAGGTCGCGGACGGGTTCATAGAAGCCCGCGACGGTGACGCGGCCCGCGTCGTCGTGCATCGTCGTGACGAGGCGGGCGAGCGCCTCGACCGCGTTCGGCGCCGCCGCGCCGTGCTGGCCGGAGTGGAGGTCCGTATTGGCGGTGCGCAGATCGATCTGGCAGGCGGCGATGCCCTTGGAACTGACGGTCAGCGATGGGGTGTCCGGCCCCCACATGCCGCCGTCCGCCGAGAGGGTGAAATCCGCATCCAGCAGGGCGGCGTTGTCGCGGACGAACTGATGCAGGTTCGGCGAGCCGATCTCCTCCTCGCCCTCGAACATGCACTTCAGGCCGATCGGCAGGCTGCCGTGGACGGCGAGATAGGCCTCGATCCCCTTGATCGCCGCGAACATGTTGCCCTTGTCGTCCGCCGCGCCGCGCGCGTAGAGGCGGCCATCGCGGATCGTCGGCTCGAAGGGGGGCGTCTCCCAGAGGTCGAGCGGATCGGGCGGCTGCACATCGTAGTGGCCATAGAGGATGGCGGTCGGCGCGCCCTCGGGCGCGGGCCAGGCGCCGTAGACGACCGGGTTGCCGTGCGTCGGCAGCAGCGCGACATCCCGCGCGCCGAGCGTCCGCAGCTGGTCCGCGACCCACTCCGCCGCGCGGCGCATGTCGTCCCGATGCTCCGGCAGGCTGCTGATGCTCGGGATGCGCAGGAGCGTCTTCAGTTCTTCCAGATGCCGGGCGTCATGTTCGCGCAGATAGGCGTCGCAGGCGGTGTCGCTCATTGCTTCCTCCGAATATGCCGTGAACGGTCGTCGGGAAAAGGTCGGTGCTGTGCCGGTGAGCGTATCACGGGCGCGGGGGGCGGGCAACGCGGGGCATCTCTCCCCCTGCCGAGTGCTATCATGGGTGTGCGCGCAACGGGGCGCGCAACCGAGCAGCACGATAGGGAGTCAGCAATGGCCACAACCGCCAATCCGACCACCGCGCCGACGACCGGGGCCGCGACCGCGCCGCACACTAGCGCGCAGGCGCCGACGCGCCGCCAGTACGTCCGCTTCGCCTTCTATCGCGTCGATCCGGCGTGGCGTCGCCTGCCGGAGGACGAGAAGCAGCGCGGCTACGCCGAGTTCCTCGCCGTGATCGACGAGACGACGCCGACGATGCTCGTCCGCTCCTACTCCTGCATCGGTCTGCGCAGCGACGCCGATTTCCTCCTCTGGCAGGTCTCGTACGACCTCGACGATTTCCAGTCGTTCGCGGCCAAACTGAACCGGACGGCATTTGGCCGCTATCTGACGACGCCATACGCCTATCTCTCGATGACGCGCCGCTCGCAGTACGTGGACCCGAAAGACCGCGAGAGCGAGTCGAACCGCCTGACGATCGAACCGGGCGCGCGCAAGTATCTCTTCGTCTATCCCTTCGTCAAGACGCGGCAGTGGTTCGCCCTCTCGCTCGACGAGCGGCAGGCGATGATGCGCGAGCATATCGAGATCGGGCAGGGATACCCGTCGGTGAAACTGAACACCACCTACTCCTTCGGCCTCGACGACCAGGAATGGGTCGTCGCCTTCGAGAGCGACTATCCGCAGGACTTCCTCGATCTCGTCGCCGCGCTGCGGGAGACGAAGGCGAGCGCCTATACCCTGCGCGATACCCCGATGATGACCTGCCGCGCCCTCGACATCCGCGACATCGTCCCGCAACTCGGGTAATAACGAGTAGCGAGTAACGAGTGACGAGACGAGAGGCCCGCATCGACCTCGTTACCCCTACTGCTCCACGGCATCATTCTTGCAGAGGCAGTCCTGTGGAAGATCGGGCGCGCCTGAGCGGGAGTAGGGCGTGGCGTGCTCATGGTGGGGAAGGGAAGATGGCGCGTGGTACCGACGCTGGCAACGAATGTTGCGGGGCTCGATGAAATTCTTGGCGGCGGCATCCCGCTCCGCTCGATGACATTGATCCTCGGCACGCCGGGGGCGGGGAAGACGATCCTCGCCGAGCAGATCGCCGTGCATCGGGCGCAGCAGGGCGAGCGTGTCCTCATCCTGACGGCGCTCTCGGAGTCGCACGAGCAACTGCTCACCTCGCTTCGGCAGTTCTAGTTTCTTCGATGAAAGCTTAGTCGGCGATCGGATCCGCTTCCTCAGTATCCAGACCTTGCTGCAAGATGGGCTGGATGCGACGGCGGATGCGATCGTGCGAGATGGTCCGCGCGCACGATGCATCGTTCGTCGTGCTCGATGGCTTCCGCGGCGTCGCGGGCTTCGCGAGCGGCGAGCGCGACGTGCGGCTCTTCCTCTATGAGGTGCGCACACGCCTCGCACTGCTGGAGGTGACGTCGCTTGTGACGCTCGAAGCATCGCCGCATCAGGAGAGCGATTCCGGCGCGCTGACCGTCGCGGACGGCATCATCAAGATGCACAACACGCTCTGGGGCGTGCGGCATCGCCGCCATCTCGAGGTGCAGAAACTCCGCGCGATGAATCCGCTCAATGGCCTGCACACCATCACGATCACCGCGGACGGCATCACCTGCTATCCGCGCCACGAGGCCGTCTACCGGACGGTGAATTACGCCGTCGGCACGGATCGCGCCAGTCTCGGCCTGCCCGAGTTGGACGAGATGCTGCGCGGCGGACTGAATCGGGGAACGGTGACCTTCCTCGCCGGCAGCCCCGGCGCCGGGAAGACGCTGACCGCGCTCCATTACATCATGGCGGGCGCGGCGGCGGGCGAGCCGGGCCTTGTTCGTCTGCTTCAGCGAGAGCGAAGAGCAGTTGTACGTGAAGGCGGAGAGCTTCGATCTCGATCTGCGCGGCGCGGTCGCGCGCGGAGAAGTCTCGCTGCTGTGCCTCGCTCCCGTCGAGTTGGAGGTGGACATCTTCGCGGCGATGCTGCGCGAGCGCGTCGAACGACTCGGTATCCGTCGCCTCGTTATCGATTCGAACGCGGCGGTCGAGGGGGCGATCCTCGAACCGAACCGTGTCGGCCGGATTCTTTACCTCGCTGATCAATTACTTGCGCGAGCGCGACGTGACGACAGTGATGACGCAGGAGAGCAACGCCTTCGATGGCGGTCTCGGCGAGTCGCTCGGCGCGGTCCTTCGCGGATAACTTGGTCCGGCTCCGGTCGATCGATCTATCGCAACCACTTGTACCGCGTTCTCTCCGATCCTGAAGATGCGCCAGAGCGGATTCGATCCGGGGCTGCGGGAGTTCCGTATCGATGATGGCGACATTCGCGTGCTGCCGGTCGCGGAGAGCGGCATCGGCGTGTTGAGCGGGATCGCCGCGCAGGAGCGGCGCGAATCGCCCTCGATACATCATGACGGGGGCGAATAAGATGGCGACAATCCTCGTCGTGGACGACGAACAGCCGGTCGTCGATCTGCTCACCGATATGCTCGAAGACGAGGGCCATACCGTCGTCCCCGCCTTCAACGGGCGCGATCGCGCTGGAGATTGTCGCGCAGCAGCAGCCCGACCTCATCATCAGCGACGTGATGATGCCCTTCGTGGACGGTATCCAGTTGTGTCGGCGACTGCGCGAGGAGCACGACGCCCAGCACCTGCCGATTATCTTGATGAGCGCCGCGCTGCCGCCGGACCTCTCCTCCTGCGGCGCGAATGCCTTCCTCGGCAAGCCGTTCGATATCGACCGTTTCGAGCATCTGATCGCCGCGCTACGTGGCCGATGCGCACGCGGCGCGGAACGGCGCGCGATGAGCCCTGCGGCTCTACAACACCGCCTCCCGGCAGATCGAACCCTTCGCGCCGCGCGGCGAGACGGTCGGGCTCTACGTCTGCGGCGTGACGCCGTACGACACGACCCACATGGGCCACGCCTTCACCTATGTCATCTTCGATACGCTGGCGCGGGTGCTGCGGCGGGCGGGCTGGGCCGTCACCTACGTGCAGAACGTCACGGACATCGACGACGACATCCTCAAACGCGCCCGTGAGACGGGCAAGCAGTGGGACGAACTCGGGCGCGAGCAGACGGCGCAGTACGAGCTGGACACGCGGGCGCTCAACATCGACCCGCCGACCTATTTCCTCCGCGCCACCGATGAGATCGACCAGATGATTCCGCTGATCGCGACGTTGATCGACAAGCGGCACGCCTACCTGGCGGGTGGCAATGTCTACTTCTCCGTCGCGAGCGACCCGGAGTACGGCGCGCTCAGCCGGTACAGCCGGGACGAGATGGTGACGATCGCGACGGAGCGCGGCGGCAATGTGGACGACCCCGACAAGCGCGACCCGCTCGATTTCCTCCTCTGGCAGGGCGAGCGACCGGGCGAACCGGCGTGGCCCTCGCCGTGGGGCAACGGGCGGCCCGGCTGGCACATCGAGTGCTCGGCGATGGCGATGCACTTCCTCGGCCCGACGGTCGATATCCACGGCGGCGGCGCGGACCTGATCTTCCCGCATCACGAGAGCGAGATCGCCCAGTCCGAGTGCGCGACCGATGTCCATCCGTTCGCGCGCGTTTGGATGCATACCGCGATGGTCCGTTATCAGGGCGAGAAGATGTCCAAGTCGCTCGGCAACATGGTCTTCGTCCGGGATGCATTGAAGCAGTACGACGCCGATGCGATCCGTCTCTATCTGCTCGATCACCACTATCGCACCCCGTGGGAGTACGAGGACGACGGCCCCGCCACCTTCCTGCCCCTCGTGCGGCAGGCGACGGCGGCGCTGGCCGCGCCCGGTGACGGCGACGCGCCACTCGATGCCGCGCCCGCCCTCGCCGATTTTGACCGGGCATTGGAGAACGACCTCGATACCCCCGCCGCGATCGTCGCCTTCCGTCGCTTGGTAACTGCCATCACGGAATCCGGCAATCACGCTCTCGGCGATTGCCACGTCTCCCTGCGCGCAATGGCGGAAACGCTCGGCCTGCGATTGCGCGGGCACGGCGCGTAGGGGAGCCCTAACCCCCCGGCCCCTCGAAGACTACTGTACCCAGCCGCGCGTGCGCAGCAGTTCGGTGCCGAGGAGGGCGATGGAGACGCGCTCCTTCAGGGTCGTGCCCGCGGGGTTGTACTCAAGCCTGCCGTACTCGAAATACTGGACGGTCTTGCCGTTCTCGGCGACCTCTTCGCTCAATGGCAGGCCGAGGAGCGCCTGGCCGTTCTGCGTATCCCAGAACTGCTTGAAACTGCCCGCCAGCACATGCTTCGTCTCCGGGAAGTATCGTTTGTCCGGCGTGAGATTGGCGGGCGGGTCGAGTTGGGTACCGGCCGGTTTGTTGTGGGCGTTGAAGACTTCTTGGCCGATCCTGCCGAGCGCGACGGAGGACGTATCCGGGTGCCACTCGAAGCGCGCCCGCTCGAAATACTGCACCGTGTAGGTGTGGTCGTCCGCCGGATTGCGCTCGGTGAATTCCTCGGTGAGCGGGTAGCCGAACTGGGCGATGCCGCCGTTCGCGTCCCAGAACTGCTTGAAACCATTGAGCAGGTTATGCCCCGTCTCGCTAAAATAGCGGCGATCGGTATTGTTGTCGCCGATTTGCGCGGCGCGGGCGGCGGGCTGATCGCTCCGCTTCATCACGTCCCAGACGCCGCCGTCCTCCTGACCGATCCGCCAGAGGCCGAACCCCGCCACCCCCGCCTGGCGGACGAGCGAGAACTTGGCGTCGAAGGTCGCGGCGCTCTCGAACCAGACCTCGTGCCGGTCGCCATTGTCGTCGGTGTAGCGCACGACTTCGCTCTGCGAGGTGAGATCGACCGTCCGCGTCGCGCCCGGCCGCTTCGCGCGATCGAGCGCCTGCGCGTAGGTCACCGCTTTGGCGGTGCCGCCGCTCGTCAGGTCCCAGTCGTAGCCGTAGAGCGGCACGCCGAGCAGCACCTTGCCCGCGCCGAAGGTCTGCGACGCGAAGGTCGTCACATCCCGCACCCAGCCAATTGGCGCGACCGGGCCCGGACTGCCGCCCGCGTAGTGGTAGTCGTACGCCATCAGCACCGCAAGGTCCACCGACGGTGCGAGGGCCGCATAATCGAAGGCGCCGCCGTAGCCCGTCGTCGAGTCGCTCGCCTTGCCGACAATCGCCTGGGTGACGAGCTTGCCGGAGGGGCGGATCTTCGCCGCGATGCGCGACATCGTATCGGTCAGCAGGGCGCGATCCTCGGGTCGGACATCCTCGAAGTCGACATTGATGCCGTCGTAGTTGCGCGGCACGACGAGATCCGCGATGGTGGCGGCGAGCTTATCGCGCGCCTCCGGCGTGGCCATCTGGGCGGCGAAATCCGCATTGTGCGCGGCATTCTTGACCATCGGGATGATCTTCACGCGCGCGGCGCGGAGCAGAGCGTTGGTGTCCGACTCCTCGAAATTCTTGATCGTCCCGTCGCCCGCTAATTCGAAGTAGTACGGCGAGACCATCGAGAGCGCGCCGACATTCGCCTGCAAGGCGGTGAACGAATCCTTGGCGTAGGTGACGTAGTAGGCCCAGCGGATGATCGGGGCGGCCGCCACCGGCTGCGACGCGGGAACGATGAATCGCGCGCTCGGGATGAGCAGCGAGAGCGCCACCAAACCCGAGATGACGAGCGACGTGCAAGAACGAGCGTGCCCGCTCGACAGGCGTAAACGAGTCAACCCGAGACCCCTCCCAGTTGTGGAATCAGACAAAAGGCGCATGCGCGCCCGTCCCATAGTATGCACGTACACCCGTTACGTCAAGTCATTTTGCATCATAGCGAGTAGCGTCGACTTTAGCCGAGATTGAGTATACGCGGCGCGAGATCGTCGAGGTCGGTGACGACGAGGTCGGCGACGCATGGATCACGGTCGGCGCCCGTGAGATTGAGCCAGACAGTACGCATACCGAGCGCATGGGCCGCCTCGATGTCGAAGCGATACGAGTCGCCGATATGCACGGTCTCGGCGGGCGCGGCGCCCAGTTCCTCCAATGCGCACCGGTAAATGCCCGCGTGCGATTTATAATAGCCGCACGACGCGGAGGAAATGACCGTCGTGAATGCACCGGCAAGGCCCCAATCGGCCAGGCACCACTCGATGAACGGATGGTAGACGGCGTTCGAGATGACGGCGAGGCGTATACCGGCCTCCGCCAGCGCCGTGACCGCCTCGCGGATGCCGGGTCGCGGCTGCGCGTCGGCGCGCACGGAGGCCATCAGCGTGTCGATTGCGGTATTCACCGTGGCATCCGGGAGATCGACCTCCACGGCCCGCAAGGCGTGCTGCACGCCCGCGAGGGCGTCCGACTCCATGCCGTGCTCCTGGATCGCCAGCCGCAGCGCGCGGTAGGGCGGCGTCGCGCGCTCCATCCGCGCGCCGTCGTGATCGAGAACGCCGGAGGCGGCGAGCGTGTGCAGGACCATGCCCGGTAGTTGCCGCACTTCGAGGGCGAACCACGCGGGCGCGATGGCGATGGTATCGTGGAAGTCGAAGGTGACGGCGCGCGGCTGGGGCATCAGCCGAGCAATCCCGGAATGCCGAGGCCGCCCGTCAGTCCGCCGAGCTTCCCCTGCGCGGTCTCGTCCGCCTTGAGCATCGCGTCGTTTACGGCGGCGACGATCATATCCTCCAGCAGTTCGATGTCGTCCGGGTCGATCACGTCGGGCTTGATGGAGACGCCGCGCATCTGCTTGAGGGCGGTCACTTTCACCGTGACGAGCCCGCCGCCCGCCTGCCCCTCGACGATCGTCTCGCCCAGTTCCTGCTGAATCTTCTGCATCTGGCGCTGCATCTCCTGCAGCATCTTCATGTTCGGTTGCATAGCCGCTCGCTCGCTTTCTCATGTTGGCCCGCTGCCATCCAGCGGCCAGTATACACGGTCTCGTTCAGCGGGGCGGGGCGACGGGCCATCGCGCGCCGCTGACGTCCACCCATTTGTGCTGCTGCTGCGAGCGATAGACGGCATCGAGGGCTTCCTGCACGTGCAGGCCATCGGCGAACGACGGCGACGGGCTCGTGCCGGTGCTAATGCCCTCCGCCCAGAGGCGGGCGAGGCGGATGAACGGGGGGATGAGCGCGTGACTGCCGGGCGTCTCGTCCACCTCGGGGATGCCGCTGCCGAGCAGTCGCTCCGGGATCGGCAGCGGCGCGGGGGCCGTGTCGTCGTACCGCCCGCCCCAGAGCGTGCCGTCGAGCGCGATGGTCAGCATCCCCTCGCTGCCGAAGGCGCGCGTCTCCTCGCCGGGGCCGTGCCACGCCGCGGCCGAGCAGGTGATCGTGCCCATCGCGCCCGACGCGAAGCGGAGCAGCATCGTGTAGGTGTCCTCGGCGGCGCTTGATTCGCGACCATCGCCGTGCCACGGGATCGGCACCGTTGCGGCGGCGGCCCCCGCCACCTCGCTGATCTCGCCGCACCACCAGCGCAGCGAGTCCACGAAGTGCGACCCGAGCGCGCCGAGCATCCCGCCGCCCGCCTCGGCGTCCATCAGCCAGTTCCACGAGCGGCCGCGCGCGTCCGCCAGCAAGGGGCGGAGGAAGGTCAACTGGGCGAGCGCGATCGCGCCCAGATAGCCCTCGTCGATCAATTCCTTCATGCGCGCCCGCGCCGGCGCGAAGCGGAACTCGTGGCCGAGCATCGCCGTGACGCCGCTCGTCTCGGCCATGCGCGCCATCTCGCGCGCCTCGGTCGCGCTGCGCGCCATCGGCTTCTCGCAGAGGACATGTTTCCCGGCGGCGATAGCGGCGATGGCGGTCGCGTGGTGCAGCGCGGGCGGTGTGGCGATCGTCACCGCCTCGACCGCCGGGCAGGCGATCAGCTCGCGATAGTCCGTGAAGACATGGCGAATATCGTAGACGTCCGCGATCGCCTCGACTTTGGCGCTGTCCCGACCGCAGAGCGCGGTAATCTCGAAATTCGGCAAGGCGGCGAGCGCGGGCAGGTGTACCTGCGCGCCGAACCCCGTCCCGATCACTCCCACCCCGATGCGCGGCGCTCGCATGAGCCATCCTTTCGTCGCCCTCCGTCGGCGATTGCCAAGTATAGCGCGGCACTTCGCGATTGACACGGCGGCGCGGCGGCGGGATGATTACGGGGGTGCGACGCTCCGTTTTCGGGGCGTCGCCTGTTGCGTTTTTCCGCCATCGGAAATGGAGCCGCCCTTATGGACACGCCGTCGTCATCCCGCTCTGGGACGGCGCTCATTGGCTTTCTCGCCGGCATCCTCCTCGTCCTCAGCGGGTTCGCGCTTGGCATCGTCGCGGATCGCGCGCTCTTCGCCCCTGCCGCCGCGCCGTCCGCGCAGGCGGAGAGCGCGGCGGTCCCCCCGCCGACGATCCCCGTCGCGCCCACCGATACGGCGGCGCCGGGGCAGCCGACCTCGACCCCTCGCCCGGTCGCCACGCCCGTCCCGACGGTGACGCCGCGCCCCTCCGACCCGGCGATCAGCGTTGACCCCGCCAAGAATACGACACCGGACCAGTTGCGCCAGGAGTTCGACAACTTCTGGCAGGCATTCAACCTGCTCGAAAAGGGGTTCTATTACCGCCCGCTCAACGAGCAGCAACTCGTCTACGGCGCGCTGAAGGGGCTGTTCAGCGCGGCGGGCGACGACTATACCGTCTTCCTGCCGCCGGACGCCGCGACGGACCGAAAGAACTCGGACAACGGGCAATTCGTCGGCATCGGCGTCTATATCGACACCACGACGGACGAATTGCGCGTGACCGGGCCGATTCCCGGCGGACCCGCCGAGGCGGCGGGCGTGAAAGCGAACGATGTCATCGTCGCCATCGACGGTAAGGATGTCGCCTCCATGCCGAAGGCGGACCGGACGACCGCGATTCGTGGCCCGGAGGGGACGCCGGTGCGCCTGACGATTCGCCGCCCGAACACGACCGGCACGATTGATATCACCGTCACACGCCAGAAGTTGACCATCCCGGCGGTGACGCTCGACGTGCTGCCGAACGGTATCGGCCACATCACCGTCACGGCATTCAACGATTTCACCAACGCGCAACTCGACACTGCCCTGAAGCAGGTGCAGGATCAACATCTCAAGGGGATCGTGCTCGACTTGCGGAATAACGGCGGCGGCTATGTCGATGGCGCGCAGCAACTGCTCGGGCGCTTCCTGCCGAAAGATTCCGTCGCCATGTTGGAGGATCGCCGCCCGACGGGTGGGAAGCTGACGCCGCTTCTCGTCCGGGATGGCGGGCCGCAACTGCTCGACCTGCCGATGGTCATGCTCGTCAACGGCGGGACGGCGAGCGCGTCGGAGATCGTCGCGGGCTCGTTGCAGGATTATGGCCGCGCGACGCTCGTCGGCACGAAGACGTTCGGCAAGGGCTCCGAGCAGGAGGTGACATCGCTCAATGACGGTTCGAGCGTGCGGATCACCGTCGCCAACTGGTACACGCCGCGCGAGCGCGTCATCCAGAAGCAGGGTCTGACGCCCGATGTCGTCGTCGATCAGCCGGACACGACGGGCGCGAAGGACCCACAACTCGATACGGCGGTTGGCGTGCTCAGCGGCAAGATCGCGCCCTGACGGTGACCGATGAGGGGTCACCGCCCGGCGTTGGGTGTCCATCGGCCACCATCGTCCGCTACGGGCCAGAATCGACCGGGCGGTAGTCGGAGCGATCCGGGGTTTCGGCGAGCGCGCACACGAAACGGGCGCGCATCGCGGTTCACGATGCGCGTGTATGCGGCGCGGCCTTGAGCGTCAGATATCCCACATGGCTGATGCCGAGCAGCGCGATAATCCCCTCGTCGAGGGCGGGAAAGGCCCTGAAGTCGAGCGTCTCGCTGCCCAGTCCCTTCCCGAGCGCCATCGCGTATGCCGCCACGACGACGACGGTGAAGAAGAACATCTGAACCCGGCTGATGTCGAGGTGCGCTCCATTGCTGATCTCCACCCCCGTCACGAGGTCCGACCATCGCGCATCCTGGGGGCGCGTCTTTGCGATCAGCAGGCCGGACGTCGTCACATTGCCCGGAGGCAGATGATTCTGCGTGGCGACGTCCGCCGTTTTCGTCGCCACAGCTTGCGGGTCAAGATTCGGGCTCGTCTCCTTCTTCGGCGCGGAAATCAATGTCGCCCCGATGAGCGAGGCGGTACTGATGCCGAGCAGTTGCAGCAACTGGCTCGGCATGGTGATCCCGAGTGGATTCGATACGCCCGACACGAGCACGTTCGAGAAGGCCGCAGCCATAAAGCCGGAGACGACGAGGACTGTCCAGAGGATGAGTTGCAGCCGGGAGAGGCTGATCTTATTGATATCATCGATGAATGCCCCATGCCAGACGCCCGTTATCGCTCGCCCCGTAACGAGCATAAAGAGCAGAAGCAGGAGGGCGAAACAGCCCCATGACCACAATCTGCCTTCGCCGATTCGCTGCTGGCCCAACGAATAGGGGACGGCGACGGCGGCCGTGCCAACACCACCGAGAACAACGAGCGTTTCCAGGATGTACCGACGTTTCCATGGCGGTTGCGCGGGTGGCGCGGCAATCGCTGCGGGCGGCCCAGGTGGGATAACGGCAATATCGACCACGAGATGCCTCCATTCTTCACACCGCATACCAGGCGAGCGTGAGCGTGCCGCCGTTAGCCGCTCGCGGGCGGCGATGGAGCGGCGCTCAAGGTTGGATCGCCGTCCGGCGGCAAGGGAGGTAGTGGCTCGCAAATCCAGGCAAAGATCTGCATGCCAGGCGCGGTATACGAGCCCGGAGTGGAACTGGTGGCCCCGACCAATGAGAACGGCCCAAGCGACGCGGACTTGGCCGCCGCCGTCGTGTCAGCCTGGGACCATGTACCCTTGATGACGAGGTCCTTGATCGCGACGAACCCGGTCGGCATACAGGGGAAGAGCGCCGTCGAGTCCGCGAGATCGCCGGTTGCGAAGGCGTCTGCGCCGTACCCTGCGATGTACCACCCCTTGGTGAAGAGAAGGAGTTCGGGAAACCACGGGCGCGATAACCGGACCACGCAGTACTGGAATGAGAGCTCGATCTCCGGCGCTTCGACCGGTTGCGCGGTACTCGCATCGTTTATATTCGAGGCGAACTGCGCTGAGTATGAGAGAGATGAGATCATCCGTGTCTCGCGGGCGACATGCAAATTCAGCATTCCCGAATCATCCTCGGGCGGGGCGACCGCGACGTTTCGGAACTCCTGAAGTGCCGCACTGTCGAACGCCTGTGACGCGGCAGCGGGCTTTTCAATCATCGTGAATTGCATCGGTTCGAGAGCGGCGACAGTGTCAGTCTTCGCGATACTCATCATTGCCGCGTCGGAGACTGCGGGGCGGGAGATGAGGGATTCATTGGCAATCAAAGACTCGCGCCTGATTCGACTGTGGAAGATGGTGGAGGCCGATGGCGCAACCTCGATTGCCGCCTGTATGTCCGTCTGGGGCGCGACGACCGCGGTCGTCGCCTCCTTGCTGACCGCGACATCGCTCGGCGACTCAATGATGGCATTGTAGATAACCGGGTCGAGGATCGGCGTCAGCTTCTCCGGCAGGGCCATCCAGCACAATGGCGGAATGTGGACGCCTTTCCCGCCCGACGCGGGCGGGGATGGCGCTGGCGCGGTGCCGGATGACACATGGTATGCGGTCCAATTGCCGGCCACCGACGGATCGTACCAGTCAACTGGCGTGGCGGAGGCCGGCCGATAGGCGAAGTTGCCGACGAAGGTGCGGAGTTCGTTGTCATCGTAGACCGCGCCCGCCTGGGCCTTCGCCGCACCGAGCGCGGCGAGGTCGTCCGCGCTCGTCGGCGCCGCGCCGCTAATGATCATCCCGGCGAGCAACTCGATTGACCGCTGCGTGCGGTGGAAGACACCGTCCGCGATCGACGATGGGAGTATATCGCTCAGGTGCGTGACCTCCTCGATCGCCTTCGCCGCCGAGTAGGCAGGGTCGCTCGGCTGAATCTTGAAAGCTGCGGGGGACACGGGGACACCGCCGGGCTCGAAGCACAACACCGCATCCTGCCCCGATGACCCTGCGGCGTTGAACAGATTCAGGAAGAAGTCGTGAACGTTTCCCAAGAGATCGTCCGCGGAGGTTGACATGGTCGTTCTCCCATCCAAGTGCCTGACGGTGCCCAATGCGTCAGGGAGTGGCCGGTTTCGTGGCGGGGTCGGGTGCGTCGAGGGGCGGCGAGGCCGGCACAATGTCGCTGAGGAACGCGATGATCTGCGCTCCCTTGATGGACAGGGTGCTGCCGTCGAAGGTCGTGCCGAAGTCGGAACTCGCGCTGGTGGTGGAATAGTCCGAACTCTGACCCTCGGCGTGCGAATCTGAGTGACTACCGTGGCCGCCGAAGTTCACAAAGCCGAGCGACATCCCGCCGCCAGCCGAGACGCTGGTGCTCTCCGACGATGTCGAACCCTGGCCGCCACTGTAGAAGGCGCTCAACGTTTCGCCATCGGAGCCCCAGTCGGACGATGAGATCGAGACATTGCGGATGACCAGGAACTGTTGCGGAATCAGCGGCAGCAGCGCCATCGGCGCGGCGTCTTTGCTGCCCACCTGGTTGCCGATCGTCCCGTCGCTGATCGAGTGCTTCTTGTTGCCGACGAGGTACCAGTTGTCCATATAGAAGAGGTCGCTGATCAGCCACGGGCGGTACATCGTCACTAACCCGTACTCGAGGGAGATCGACAGATTCTTCGCGTCGTTGTGGAAACCGCTCTGATGGGTGTACTGCGAGGAGCCTTGCCACTGCGAACTCGCCTCGGAATGCGAGACATCGGCGCTGACGGACCATAACGCGAAGCCGACACTGACGCCCCCACTGTTGCTGGAGGCGTCCTGCCGCCAGGACCCCTGATCGCTGTACTGCGACCCCGATGCGTCGTAGCTGTGGTATTGCGAGCTATCGATGGTGAGCGTTTGCCAACCGATCTCCGTGTCGCTGGGGTCGCACCACGACGACGGCTCGAAGAACGAGTAGGGGATGCGATCCGGGACGCCGGCAAGCCCCAGGTCCCAGACATCGTACGTCTTGCGCGCCTGCGCGATCATGTGGTCCTGCATACTGATGCCGACCGACTCGATGATGTCGAGCGCGCGTTCGATCTTCTCGGCGCCGCCCGTCTTCAGATCGTCGCGCGCCTGGTCGATGATGTCCTGATAGGTGACCGAGATCTGCGGCCAGGTGTCCGCAATTGCCGGATCAGCGAGCGTTTTCGCCTGCTGGGTCGCATAGTTGGCCTTCGCGAGCGCGTATGCGGTGGCGTTCTTCCGGTACGCGGAATAAAGCGGCGTCGGCCCGAGTTGATTGCCGTCTTTGTCGAACGCATGGAGCACTCTGGCGGCGTCATCGATCTGCTTCTGTACCGCCGGGTCAATAGGCGGCAGCGCGCCCGGTTGCATGCCGTTGATGATGCCTTCGTATTGGAAGGAGATATGCCGCCCGACCGGGTATTCGAGGTAGGTGCCGTCGGTGGTCACTTGCAGCATGATATTGGCGAGTGACGCCGTCTTGAAGGCGGCCTGCATCGACCGGGCGAATCGCGGGTCCGCCGCGAGCGAGTTCGGCGTTGCCGCGCCCGCCGTTCCGCCCGCTGGTGGCGCCGGTGCGGCGCCGGGCTGCGCGGCAACGGCGGCCTGCAACGTCGAACCGCCCATCGGCGACCACGGATTCGAATAGTCTTTGGGGTCAATCGGCATGCCCAGGACCATCAGCGAGTAGACCATGCCACCGCCGAGCGGCTTGTCGTCCGACCGGACCGGCCGCGCCTGCTTGATGTTATCGATGATCTGCGCAAATAACGCGAGAATTGCAGAACCCGGCTCGTTTGCCATCTGATCCCTCCTGTGGATGCATACGCGATCGGCCTACCACCTAGGCCGGATACACGACGAGCGCCCGCCGATCCGGGCGCTACTTGGACTGCGCCCATGCCTGGAGGAAGCCCTCATCCATGCGGTTGCGCTGTCCTCGGAGTTGGGGCGTTTGGCTCGTCGGGTCGCCGGTCGCGACCGTCGGGAGAATCTGACTGGTGAAGGTGGTTTGTACCCCCGTTTGCAGCTGCGTCATCATGTCGCCGTAACTGATCTGGAAGTCGCTCGCGTTCACCGTGTCGAGGAGCGCCTGGGTCATGAGGCCGTGACCGCCGATCTCGTATGAAAGTTCCCAGAAACGGCAGCCCGCGATGAGCGTTATCTTCGCCAGGTCGAGGAAGATGCGGCTCGGGTCCTCATCGCACTGGAGAATGCCGTCGTCGGTCACGTTGACGTTGCTGACATTGTTGTCGCACACATCGGTGCCGCTCGGGATGCCGACTCCCACCGGCACAAGCGTCGTCAGGTATTGCGTGAGCCGCTGCTGGAGATCGCTGCCGAAGGGGATCGAGCGATACTTGGCGAGCGCGTCGGTCTCCTGACTCATGCCGCCGGAGTGGCAGGAATCGAGCATCACGGTGAAGTTGACGACCGACTGCTGCAGGCGGTTGGCGATTGACCAGAGGTCCTTATCACTGAGGAACGGCATCGTCGCCGTGCAGATGACTTCGTAGAACTTCTCGCAGGTCGGATTGGCGGCATCGTCCGGGATCGTCGTGCCATGCCCGGAGTAATAGAAGAAGGCGACATCACCCGCCTGGCTGGCGTTCGTCATCGTCGTCAGCGCCGCGATCAGCGCCGAGCGCGTGGCGGATGTATCGAGAATCGTCGTCACATCAGCCGGGTCGAACCCGAAGCTCGACGACAAGAGTTGGGCCACGCTCTGCGCGTCGGCGACGCACGCATTCAGGTTGGACTGCCCGGTCGGATCGATGCCGGTGTAGTTATTGATGCCAACAACGACCGCTCGTTTTGTCATCGCCGCTCCTCCTTCGTCTGTGCGTTGGCGATAGGGACGCTAACGGTGCGCGGCGACTGCGATTGCAGTCGTGCAGGACCGTGATCTCGTGCGGTTGGACATGAATGAATGCGGATGTCAGGCCGACAGAGCGGCGGTGGATCGCTCTTAGGAGTTACGCAGTTGGAAATGCTTTTGTCGGTGGTAGCAGGCTTTCCAGCCTGCCTCCCCGCCCGAGAGAGGCAGGCTGGAAAGCCTGCTACCACCGGGATTCTCTCGACGAACTGCGTAACTCCTACGCTCTATGATGCCGAAGAGGATTCCAGACCGTGGGATACATTCATACGTGTGAGTTCGTATATCGCCCCCTTTGTTGAGTATCTGGCGTCGGATCAATCTTTGTTCTTTTCATAGAGGTTGACGCCAATTCTATCGCGCCGGTTCTGTACGCCAGAGGGGGCGGGAATTGCAGCGCGAGGAGACGCTCGCATCTCCGCAGAGTCGGGCGGCGAAACCGCCCAACGCTGCTGCGTCGATTGTAGGGTGGGCTCACATTGCTACGGGAGCATGGAGGGTCCTGGGAGCGGACGGTGACGAGCGCGAGAGCGAGGGGCGTTGCACACACTTGGTCCGGCAGGGACCACCCAGTCCTGGGTGGTGCATGGGTCAGGTGTGGGCGTATTCCGCGCGAGCATGCCGCGCACTCGGCGCGAAGCCGAGGCTGCCGATCATCGTTGCGGCATTTCGCTCGGTGGCCCGAAGGCGAGGTGCCACGCCTCGTCGCGCGTCGGGAGCGATGCCTGGGAGCCGAAGGCGCGTGTGGCGAGGCCGCCGACCGCGTTGGCGAACCGCGCACACCGCTCCGGCTCCCACCCGGCGTCGAGGCCGTAGATGAATCCGGCCGCGAAGGCGTCCCCCGCGCCGGTCGTGTCGACGACCGCGACGGCTGCGGCCGGGGCCGTGAACGTCCGCCCCCGCGTGACCACCGTGCAGCCCTCCGCCCCGTGCGTGACGACGGCGGTCGCGAGCGTCGCGGCCTGGACGAGCCGTTCGAGGCGAGCGATCAGGTCGGCGCGTATCGTCGTGCCCGCCATCAGATGCCATTCCCACTCGCCGCCGATGAAAACATCATGCCGGGCGATCAGCGCGAGCGCGTCCTCCGGTGGCAGCACACCGGCCACATAGACGGCCTGCCCGACGCAGCGGGGGCGATGCTCGCCGGTCGCGCCGCCGCGTTCGTGGGCATCGAGCACGTCGCGCCAGAGGTCGAGATCGACGATGTCGAGATAGACGATGCGATGGCTGAAGATCAGCGGGAGATCGAGCGCGTCGCCCCGCTGGATCGCCGCGCCCTTGATCCAGAAGATCGTCCGCCCGCCGGATGGGCTGATCGGGATGACGGAGCGGTCCGAATCCTGCCCCTGCCGGACGGCGAGCGTGTCGCAGACCACGCCCGCGCCCGCCAGACCCGCGCGTAGCCGCTCTCCCCGCCAGTCGCGCCGACCATGCCGACGAAACGCGGCGGCACGCCGAGGCGCGCGAGGGTCATCGCGGCATTCGTGGACGTGCCTCCCGGCAGTTCGATCTCCGCCGTCGCGATGCAATACTCGCCCTCCGGTGGATAGCGATCGACGGGGAGCAGCGTATCCCACGACGCGCAGCCGACGATGCAGACGGACGGCATCGCCATCATTGGGAACTCGCGATGGATTGCGTGAACCCTCCCATGAACCTCAACCCCTCCCTACCGGCACGTCTCCCGGTGGCGGGAGAATAACGGACATCTCACAATGCACGCAACCTGATCACAATGCGATAATAGTCCCGATGGTACACTTGCCACGTCGCGCGGCGGTCGCACGCGAGGAAGGGTGGGTTCCATGCAGATTTCGGAGAGCGCCGCATCGATTCTCGTCGTCGATGATGAGGTGCCATTTGTCGAGTCGCTCCAGTTCTCATTAGAGCGGCAGGGGTACCACGTCCTCACCGCGATGGACGGCAATGCCGCCCTGCGCATCGCGCGGGCGGAGCGGCCCGATCTGATTATCCTCGATGTGATGCTCCCCGGCATGGATGGCTTCAAGGTCTGCCAGGCATTGCGCCGCGATTCCGACGTGCCGGTGATTATGCTCACCGCGCGCGACGACGAGACGGATAAGGTCGTCGGCCTCGAACTCGGCGCGGACGATTATGTCACCAAGCCGTTCGGCCTGCGCGAGTTGCTGGCCCGCGTCCGCGCCGTGCTCCGCCGGCGGGAAGGGCTGCCGGACGCCGCGCCGGATGCGCCGGGCGGCGTCATCCCGCGCGTTGAAGGGATGACGTACGGCAATCTCGTCGTCTCGCCGCAGGAGCGCCGTGTCCTCCTGGGCGGCGGAAGTGCCGCTCCGCCCGCGCGAATTCGATCTGCTCACCTACCTCGTGCGCAATCGCGGTATCGCGCTCTCGCGTCAGCAGTTGCTCGATAATGTCTGGGGCATCGACTACTACGGCGATCCGCGCACCGTCGATGTCCACATGCGGCAACTGCGCGAGAAGATCGAAGCGGAACCGGCGACACCGACGCGCCTCGTGACCGTGCGCGGGTACGGCTACCGATTCGAGGGATAAACGAAGTGGGCGGACTCGGCGGGTGGCTCGCGTCGGCGGCGCTGATTGTCGCGGCGCTTGCCGTCTGGCGCGCATGGCTGCTCCACCGACGGATCGCCGCGACCGAGGCGGAGATGCGCCGCCTGATTACCCTCGGGCCACGTGCGGACATCGTCGGTGGCCTGCGCGCCGCGCTCGGAAACGCCGCGCAACGCGAGCGCGCGCTCGATGCCGAGAATCGGCTGGCTGCGCATGATCCTCGCCGCGCTCGATGACGCCGTGATCGTTGTCGGGCCGCGGCAGGAGATCGTCTCGGTGAATGATGCCGCGATCGCGCTCTTTCCGACCAGTTTCGCCACCGTGCGCGGCCGGACCGTGATCGAACTGACGGGGGATCACGAGATCGCCGATCTCGTGCGGCGGTGCCACATGACCGCGCTGCGCCAGGAGCGCACCATCGACCATTCCGGCTCGGGCCGCACCCTGCGGGTGATTGCCGTACCGGCGGGGGAGGCGGACGGTAATGCGCTGCTCCTCGCGCGCGACATCACGCAGTTGCAGCACCTGCAAACGGTGCGCCGCGAGTTGGTCGCCAATGTCTCGCATGAACTGCGCACGCCACTGGCAAGCATCAAATTGTATGTGGAGACGCTGCTCGATGGCGGCCTCGAAGTGCCGGGCATGGCGGAGGACCGCCTCAACAAGATCATCCGCGAAGTCGACGAGTTGACGCAGTTGGTCCGCGAACTGCTGGAACTGGCGCGTCTCGAATCGGGCCGCGATCAGCCGGTGCTCGTGCCGCTCGATCTCGCGCAGGTTGGCCGGAGCGCGGCGGAGCGGCTGGAGGCGCAGGCGGAGCGCGCGGGCATCGCCCTCAGCCTCGCCTTCCCCGCCGGATTGCCGCCCGCGCGCGGCGACCGGCGGATGCTCGAGGGGGCGCTCGTCAATCTCATCCATAATGCCGTCAAGTTCACGCCATCGGGCGGCCGCGTCACCATCGGCGCGAGCGCCGAGGCGCGCGATCAGGTGACGCTCTGGGTCGAGGATCCGGGGTGGGCATCGCCCAGGAGCATCTGCCGCGCCTCTTCGAGCGTTTCTACAAGGAGGACCCGGCCCGCTCCGGCGGCGGCACGGGGCTGGGGCTGGCCATCGTCAAGCATGTCGCGCTCGTCCACGGCGGCGCCGTCGCCGTGACGAGCGAAATCGGTCGCGGCTCGCGCTTCAGCATGACGCTGCCGATCGCCGCCGAGGCCATCGCCACCGACAAGCTTGCCAGTTGACGCACGACCCGCCGAGCGATCGGCGATTACGCTCCTCTAACATGCACATCATCGCGCGCTTACGATGGGCTGGTAGCGTGGTTGTGAGCGGCACGACGGTGTGTCGTGTAGTCCGGTTCCGTGAGGAGGAAGACCCTTGATGGCGCGTATCGCCTCGCATGCCCGTGTATTCTCTCTCTCTGTCGTTGGTCTCGTCCTCGCCGTGGTCTTGACGGCATGTGGTGGCAGCGCGACAGCGACGCCGGCGGCGGTCGCCACCGCGACGAGGGGAGCCGCAACGACCGCGCCCGTGGCGGCGACAACCTCCGCGCCGAGCGCGGCGACATCGCCCGCATCGAGCGCGGTGACAACCGGGACGGTAGCGAGCGCGGGTTCGGCGGTGGCCGGCGCGCAGCCGAAGGGACCGGCGGCGTGCGTCGATGGCTCGATCGTCGCGCTCGGCTCGACTGCCTTGCAGCCCCTCGTGGAAGCGGCCGCGAAGGCGTACACCACGAAGTGCCCGAATGGCAAGATTAATGTGCAGGGCGGCGGCTCCGGTACGGGGCTGACGCAGGTCTTCGGCGGCGGTGCGACGATCGGCGACTCGGACATCTTCGCCGAAGAAGCGCAAGGCATCGATCCGAAGGTGGTCGTCGACCACCAGGCCGTCGTGCAGGGCTTCGCAATAGCGGCAAACCCTGGCGTGCAAGTCAGATTCGTTGACGGGCGATCAGGTCATCAGCATCTGGACGGGCAAGGTCACGAACTGGAAAGATGTCGGCGGCAACGATCTGAAGATTACGATCATCAACCGCCCGGCATCGTCGGGGACGCGCGCCACCTTCAAGAAATATGCGCTGAAGGGTGCGAGCGAGGCGCAGGGGCTGGCGCTGACGGAAGACTCGACGGGCGCGGTCGCGAAAGCGATCAATGACACGCCGGGCGCGGTCGGCTATCTCGGTCTCGCCTACTTCCTGACGAACAAGGACCTGAAGCAGATCAAGTTCAACGGCAAGGACGCGGTGGCCGCCAACTTCTCCGACGATTCCTATCCGATCTGGTCGTACGGTCACATGTACACGAAGGGTGAGGCGACCGGGCTGGCGAAGGCGTTCATCGACTACATCCTCTCGGATGACATCCAGACGACGCTCGTGCCGCAGCTTGGGATACATTCCGGCGTCGCAGGTGAAGGCGAAGCACACGCCTACCTGATATGCCGGTACTCGACGTGTGAACGAGAGGCCGGGCGTGATCCACCGTCCGGCCTCTCGCTGTTTGTGAGGCGGCAGGTACAATCTATTGTATCGTGCCGGACTGCGGAGGTCGTCCTCGAATGGCGGCGAACAAATCCACCACAGGCGGGCGCGGGACACGGTCAGATCGCTCGACATGACGGCGCAACGGCGATTGTGGGACCGTGTGACGCACGCCGTCTTCGTCAGCCTGCGCGCTCATCCTTGTCGCGGTGATCGTCGCGATTATCCTCTATATCAGTTCGAAGGGCCTGGCGACCTTTATCACGAACAAGGTGCCGCTCTCGCAGTTCCTCTTTTCCAAGATCTGGGCGCCGGACGAGAAGCCGGGGACGTACGGCGCGGCAACGTTCATCGTCGGGTCGCTGGAGGTGACGGGTCTGGCCGTCCTGATCAGCACGCCACTGAGCCTCGCCGCCGCGCTGTTCCTCGCCGAAGTCGGGCCGAAGTGGGCGCAGAGCGTCTGCAGCCCGCGGTTGAGCTCTTCGTCGGCATCCCGTCTGTCGTGTACGGCTGGGTCGGTCTCAGCGTCCTCGTCCCGTTCATCCGCAACCACGTCGGCGGGCTGGGGTTCAGCCTGCTGGCCGGGGCGATCGTGCTCTCGGTCATGGCCCTGCCGACGATCACGACGGTCGCGACGGATGCACTCGGGCGCTGCCGGGCGGCCTGAAGGAGGCGTCGTTCGGGCTCGGCGCGACGCGCTGGCAGACGCATCTCGCGCGTGCTGCTGCCCGCGGCGGCTGCCCGGGCTTGCTCACCGCCGTCATCCTCGGCCTGGCCCGCGCAATCGGGGAGGCGCTGGCGGTGCAGATGGTGATCGGCAACACGCGAAATCATCCCGAAGCATTTGACGGATCGTGCGGTCACGCTGACGAGCATCATCACGCTCGACATGGGCAATACCGTCGGCGGGACGCCGTGGAACAATACGCTCTGGTCGATGGCGATGCTGCTGCTGTTGATCGCGCTGGCATTGATCCTGACGATTCGCGTCGTCAGCGCGCGGAGGGTGATACTGATGAGCGCGCGCATCGCCGACCGGATCGCGACGGCGGTCATCTGGACGCTCTCGGCGGGGATCGTCGGCCTGCTCGCCTCGTTCCTGCTCTATCTCGTCGTCAAAGGCGGGCGCTATCTCACGTTGCACTTCATTACCGCCGCGCCGGCAATTGTCGCCGGTGGGGGCGTGGGGCCGCCGTTGTTCAATTCGATCTACCTCCTCTTCCTGACGATGCTGATCAGCATTCCCCTCGGAGTCGGCGCGGGCATCTATATGGCCGAGTTCGCGCCCGGCGAACCGCCTGACCGACGTCATTCGGACCGCGACCGAGACACTGGCATCACTGCCGTCCATCATCGTCGGTCTGTTCGGGTTGCTGCTCTTCGTGCAGCGGCTGCACATGGGCTTTTCCGTGCTGGCGCGGGGCGCTCGCGCTCACCGTCTTCAATATGCCGGTCATCGAGCGGGTGGCGGAAACGTCGCTGCGCGCGCTCCCCTCCGGCCTGCGAGAGGGGAGTCTCGCGCTGGGGATGACGCGCTGGCAGACGATCCGCACCGTACTTGCTCCCTTCGGCATTGCCGGGACTCGTCACCGGGTTTATCCTGACAGCGGGCCGCATCTTCGGCGAGGCGGCGGCATTACTCTTCACCGCCGGTCAATCGAGCGCCGAATTGAACTGGCACGACATCAGCCTGTTCAGCGATACGTCCCCAATCGGTTTGTTCCGCCCGGCGGAGACGCTGGCGGTGCATATCTGGAAACTGAACTCGGAAGGGCTCGTGCCCGATTACCGGCACATCGCCGATGGCGCGGCGGCGCTCTTGATACTCTTCGTACTCGCATTCAATGTCATCGCGCGCTTCTTTGGCCGGTGGTTGCACCGGCGGATCACAGCAACGTAACAGGCGCTCCGGTACGGGGGGAAGGACGTGGGTCGATGGCACGCGAGTCGATTGAGCAGGCGGCTCCGCCGCGTATGAATATTCCGCCGCCGCTGGTTTCGTTGCCGGTGGCCGAACCGGCCGCCGATCTCGCCGAAGCGAAGGCCGCGATCACGGCCGTCGACTTCGCCTTCTACTATGGCGCCTTCCGCGCGATCGCCGACATCAATATCGACATCAAGGCGCGGCAGGTGACCGCGCTGATCGGCCCGTCGGGGTGTGGCAAGTCCACCCTCTTGCGGTCGATCAATCGGATGAACGATCTCATCCCCGGTGTCCATGCCGACGGCGATATCCTGCTCGATGGGCAGTCCATCTACCGGTCGAATATTGATGTGGTGGCGCTCCGCAAGCGAATCGGTATGGTCTTTCAGCGTCCCAATCCATTCCCGATGAGCATTTTCGATAATGTCTGTTATGGCCCGCGCCTGCACGGGGAGCGGAACAAACGCGCCCTCGCCGAGATTGTCGAGAAGAGTCTGCGGCAGGCCGCCTTATGGGACGAGGTCAAAGACATCCAGCAGAAATCCGGGCTGGCGCTCTCCGGCGGGCAGCAGCAGCGACTCTGCATCGCGCGCTGCGTGGCGGTACAGCCTGAGGTGATCCTGATGGATGAGCCGGCGAGCGCATTGGACCCGATTTCGACGCTGAAGATCGAGGATTTGATGCGCGAGTTGCGCGAGCAGTACACGATCGTCGTCGTCACGCACAATCTCCAACAGGCGGCGCGCGTCAGCGACATGACGGCGTTCATGCTCGGCAATGCGGTGGAGTCCGACCGCTCCGGGCGGATTATCGAGTATGCGCGCGACCAATACGCTCTTCACGCAACCGGCGGACCCGCGCACGGAAGAATACATCACCGGGCGGTTCGGGTAACGTCACGGCGAGCCGCTCGATCGGGACGCACATCGCACAGCGCACATGCGTGCAAGGGGAACGGGAATGCCACGAATCGCGCTGAATCAAGGGCTGAAGGAACTCCATGCCGATGTGCTGACGCTCGGGAGCATGGTCGAGAAGGCGATTCAGCGCTCCGTCGAGGCATTGCGCACGCGCGATGCCTCGCTGGCGCGCCGCGTCATCGAAGAAGACGCGGCGATCAACACGCTGCGCTTCGAGATTGAGGACCGGGCGCTGCTGCTCATCGCCACGCAGCAGCCGCTCGTCCATGACCTGCGCACCATCGCGGCGGCGCTCAGCATCATCACCGACCTCGAACGGATGGGCGACCATGCGGAAGGGACGGCGACGATCTCCCTGATGATCGGCGATGAGCCGCTCCTCAAGCCGCTGATGGACGTGCCGCGGATGGCGGAGACGGCGACCGACATGCTGCGCCGCGCCCTGCTCGCCTTCACGGACAGCGATGTCGTCGCCGCGCGCCGGGTCGCCGCCGAGGACGACGAGGTGGACGCGCTCTACAACCAGGTCTACCGTGAATTGCTCACCTTCATGATCGGCGATCCGCGCACGATCCATCAGGCGACGCTGCTCCTCTGGGCCGCGCACAACCTCGAACGGATCGGCGACCGCGTGACGAATATCTGCGAGCGCGTCATCTTCACCGAAACCGGCAAGATGCAGGAGTTCAATCCGACCGCCCGCGGACGTCGCTCCGACTGCCGTGACGAGTCGAGGACGCGGTGCGACTGAGGGTCTTCCGCCCGACCCTTGATTCATCGTCCAGTCCGCGCTCGAAGAGCCAGTTCGCCGCCGATCCAGGTCATCGTGACGGGGATGGCGGCGATTTCGTCGGGCGGGCAGGTGCGCGGATCGCGGGCGAGGACGGCGAAATCGGCGAGCATCCCCGGTGCGATGGACCCCTTCGTGATGCTCCTCGAAGGTCGCGTACGCGCCGGCGACGGTGTAGGCGTGGAGGGCTTCGTCCACCGAGATCGCCTCGGCGGGCGCGTATTCCGCGCCGGAGCCGGTACGCTCGGTGACGGAGACCTGGATGCTCTTCAGCGGCTCGAACGCCGAGACCGGGCAGTCGGAACTGAAGACCATCGTAATCCCGCTATTGAGCAGCGACCAGAAGGGGTAGGTGAGCGCGGCGCGCTCCTCGCCCAGATGGCGGATGAATGAGTCGCCGTACTCCGTGATGAAGATCGGCTGCGTGACGACGACGACACCCATCGTCGCGATCCGCGCGATCAAATCGGGCCGCAGGATGCCGCAATGCTCGATGCGGTGGCGGTGATCGGCGCGCGGCTGCGCCGTCAGCGCCTTCTCGTAGGCATCGAGTACCATCTCGATGCCGCGATCGCCGATCGCGTGGACGGCGATCTGCCACCCGCCGCGTGTGTGCATCCATCACATATCCCTGAAAGACTTCCTCGCTCATCATCGTCAGGCCGAGGTTGTTCGGGTCGGGATCGTGCAGGAACGGCTGCGAGACGGCGGCGGTGCGGCCGATCAGGCTGCCGTCGATGAAGAGTTTGACCGGGCCGCACTGCAGCCGGTCGTTGCCGAAGCCGGTGCGGATGCCGATGGCCGTCAGGTGCGGGATCAGGTGCTCGCGCAGCATCAGCGTCGTGCGCAGGGGATTGACGCCCGTCTCCGCCGCCCGCTGGAAGGCGCGGAACTGCGTATTGGGATGAACGCTCGCGTCCGCGCTGCTCGTGATGCCCGCCGCGAGGTAGCGCTGGGCGCAGCGACCGAGCGCCTCGACGAGGTCATCCTCGGTCGGCTCGGGGATCAGGTGGGTGACGAGTTCCTGCGCGGTTTCCAGCAGCAGCCCGGTCGGCTGCCCGCTCTCGTCGTGGACGATCCCGCCGCCTTCCGGCGGCTTCGGTCGTCGGCGGTGATGCCCGCGAGCGCGAGCGCGCGCGTATTGGCGACGCAGAGATGCCCGGAGGCATTCGTGATGACGACCGGGTGATCGGGCGCGACGGCATCGAGATCGTAGCGCGTCGGGTGGCGGCGTTCGGCGAGCGATTGGTCGTCGTAGCCGCGCCCGAGCACCCACCCGCCGCCCGGCGTCTCCGCCGCCCGCTCCGCGACGCGCCGCTGGAGTTCGGCGATCGTCCCGCAGCCCGGCGCGCGGCAATCCACCTGGCCGAGCGCGCGGCCGAACATCAGCATGTGATTGTGCGCCTCGTTGAATCCCGGCAGCAGCGTCTGCCCGCCGAGGTCAACAACCCGCGCGCCGGGCGCGGCGAGCGCGCGTCATATCCGCGGCCAGCCCGACGGCGACGACCCGGTCGCCGCGCACGAGCACCGCCTCCGCCTGCGGATGGACGGGATTCATCGTCACAACGGTCCCATTCACAAAGAGCGTGTCATGCAGCGGCACCGGCAGGCTCCCTTCCCGTCCGTACGCGATTACCCGGATCGCTAATCCGTGGTGCGTGTATTCGTCGATGGTGTCGGGCGCGACGAGGTTGCTGAGGAGGAGTCGCGGCGGGTCGCCATTCTTGGCGGCCTGGGCGGTGAGCAGATATTGTAGTTTCTTCGTCCGGTAGAGATTGTCCTCGATCAGCCGCCGGTTGTTCGCGGTGAGGTCCGCGAGCAGGGCGACGGCGAAGAGTACCGCGCCGATCATCGAGAAGATGAGGGCGATAATCAGCGACTGGATGTGCCGCGTGCCCTTCTCGCCGATGATGAAGTAGAAGTAGAAGAACCGCCCGACGAGCGACGCGCCGATCAGCAGGAAGAGCATCGCGAAGAACGAGAAGGTCTTCAGCGGCTCGTACATCGCCCAGATGCGCACCATCGTCGCGGCGGAGCGCTTGACGTAACTCCAGACATTGGGGAAGAGGCGGGAGGGGCGCGTTGGCCGGGAGTGGATCGGCACGCTGCGGACGCTGAGATTCTTCTTGCCCGCCTGGATGATCGTTTCGAGCGTGTAGGTGTAGCGCGTCACGACGTTCAGGCGCATCGCCGCCTCGCGCGAGAGGGCGCGGAAGCCGCTCGGCGCGTCGGGGATGTCCGTGCCGCTCAGGCGGCGCATCGTCCACGAGCCGACCGCCTGCAATCGCTTCTTGAGCGGGCTGAAATGCGCGACCGCCCGCGTCTGTCGGTCGCCGATCACCATGTCGCAATCGCCATCGAGGATCGGCTTGATCAGCGCGGGGATGTCGCTCGCCGGAGTATTGATGGTCGCCGTCCGTATTGACGATGATGTCCGCGCCGAGGGCGAGGCAGGCATCGAGGCCCGTCTGGAAGGCGGCGGCGAGGCCCTTGTTGCCCGTGTGCGGGACGACGTACGCGCCGAGCATCGTCGCGATGGCGGCGGTCTTGTCCGTACTGCCGTCGTCGATGACGACGACCTGAATCTCGTCGATGCCGGGGATCGCCTTCGGCAGGTCGGCGAGGACGGCGGCGAGGCTCTCTTCCTCGTTGTAGCACGGTATCTGAATGACCAGTTTCACGCGCGCGCCCCTCCCCGCTCGAACCCGGCGGCACGAAGGAAATCCAGCCCTTCCCGGATATCCGCGATCTCTTCGTCGTAATCGAACTCGCACGCGGGTACCGTCTCCGCACGCAGGTAGGATACAACCATCGCGAAATCGACGCGACCGCGCCCCGGAATGAGATGGTCGCGCAGCCCGAGGCAATCGTGGAGATGAAAGCCGACGAGCCTGTCTCCCTAACTGGCGCAGCCACGCCTCGTGCGGCGTGTAGCCGAGGTTCGCCTGGCGCTCGGCGTGCCCGGTATCGTGCCAGTAGCCGAGCATCGGCGAATCGAACGCGCCGAAGATCGCCGCACAATCCTCCAGAGCAGGGATGTCGCGGTAATCCTGCCGCGACTCCAACCCGAGTCGCACCCCTGTCACTTCCGCATATGGCACGAGGTCGCGCAGACTGTCGATCAGGCGCTCAATCGCTGGCCCGGCGACCGCGCGGCGGGCCGCGACGATGGCCGCGCGCAGGGTGGCGAACTCGTCCGTCTCCGCTTTGCCGTCGCGATAGCGCGCGTCGAGACGCTGCTCGTCCTCGGGGGCGACGACCAGTTCCCCGGCGTGGACGACGATCGCGTCCGCGCCGACCCGGCGCGCGAGGTCCATCGTCGCCTTCGCCAGCGCGACGGCGTGGCGGCGCTCCGCGTCGTCAACCGCGACGAGGGAGGGATCGGGGATGCGCTGGCCGCCGGCATCGGTCGGGCGCGGGCAGATGTTGTGGACGCTGGACACGACGAGATCGGGCCGCGCGAGCAGTTGCGCCAATTGCTCGCGCGTCGGCATGTAGTTGATCTCGATCCGCTCGCCGCCCGCCGCCCGCACGCCGTCCACCATGTCGCCGAGGTCGGCGTAGCGCCCCTGCGCGCCCCACATCGTCGAGACCGAGAGTGTCGCCATCGGCGCCCTAACCCCTCCTGCCCAGAGGGCGCCCGCCTTCCCCGATGGGGAAGGCGGGCCGATTCGGCCATGTCGTTCGGATCGTGGCAAAGTCGTCAGGGATCAATCGCGTATGTCAGGGAGTCGCGGATAGTGCCGTCTGTGTTGATCTCATCGTGCCGGGTGCGGCCCTCGAAGGGGAAGCCGAGGCGTTCGGCGACCGCTTTGCTGCGTTCATTGCGCGCGTCGCAACGGATGCAGACACGTTGCGCCCCGAGACCATCGAAGAGATAGGTGGTGAGCAGTCGGACGGCCTCGGTCATATAGCCGTGCCCTTCGGCGGATTGCCGGAGCCAGTAGCCGATCTCGAACGACGGCACCGCGAGGCTCCTCACCGTGAAGCCGGTGGCGCCGAGGTACGTGCCGTCGGCGCGGGAGAAGATCGCCATGCCGACGTGATCGCTCAGCGCCCAGTGCCCCGACTGCCGCCGGATAAACTCCACGGCGTCATCGATGGTGCGATAGGCATCGGCCCACGGCAGCCACTGCCGGATGTGCGCCTGCGACTCCATGACCGCATCGAAAAGGAGCGGCGCGTCGCTCCTCCCGATACCGCCGCAGGATGACGCGCGGGCCGGTCCATTCGTCCGGTAGGTCGATTAGCAGCGGTCGTTCAATGCCCATGGTGCCCTCTACCAATCAACCGGAGACACAGACGCCTCCGGTTGAGTAGGACTAGTCGCAAATCTGTGCGAGGCTGAAGCCGGTTGCCGAGGCTAGTCCGCCGGGACGAGTTCCGCCTCGGCCTCGCGCTCGCGGACGACGGTGTCGATCTCCTCGCAGATGGCGCGGAAGAGGTCTCCCTCCGACACCGTGCGGACGATCTCGCCGTGCCGGAAGATGACGCCCTTATCGCGCCCGCCGGCCACACCGACATCGGCGTCGCGCGCCTCGCCGGGGCCATTGACGACACAGCCCATCACCGCCACTTTAATCGGCGTCTGGATCGGCTTGATGTATTCGTCCACCTGCGCGGCGAGTTTGAGGACATCGATCTCCACCCGCCCGCAGGAGGGGCAGGCGACGAGGGTCGTACCCTTCTGGCGCAGGCCGAGGCTCTTGAGGATTTCGTAGGCGGTATAGACCTCTTCGACCGGGTTATCGGCGAGCGAGACGCGGATGGTGTCGCCGATGCCCTCATTGAGCAGGATACCCATGCCGGTGGCGGAGCGGATCGAACCGGCGCGCGCCGTGCCCGCCTCCGTGACGCCGAGGTGCAGCGGGTAGTCGCAGCGGTTCGCCATCAGGCGATAGGCGGCGACCATCGTCGGCACATCGAACGCCTTGAGCGAGATGCAGATATCGCGGAAATCGAGTTCCTCGAGGATGCGGATATGCCCGAAGGCGACATCGACCATCCGCTCCGGGTCGGTCATCTGCTCCTGGCCGGGCTGGACGGGCGGCAGCGAGCCGTGGTTGACGCCGATGCGGATCGGCACGCCCTTGGACTGCGCGAGCTTGACGACCTCCTCCACCTGCGACCGCTTGCGGATATTGCCGGGGTTGAGGCGCAACTTGGCGACGCCCGCGTTCAGCGCGGCGATTGCCATCTGATAGTGGAAATGGATATCCGCGACGATCGGCACGGGCGAGCGCGCGACGATCTCCGGCATAACGGCGGCCGCTTCCTTGTCCGGCACGGCGACGCGGACGACCTCGCAGCCGTTGGTGGCGAGATCGTAAATCTGCTTGATCGTCGTCTCTTTGTCGCTCGTGTCCGTCGAGCACATCGACTGGACGACGACCGGCGCGCCGCCGCCGATCTGGATGCTGTTGCCCTTGCGATCGTTGAGGAAGATCGGGCGCGTGAAACGGCGGTTGGAGAGCGGGACGATGGTTTCGAGCACGGGGACGCTCCTCTGCTGGCGAATTACTTGGGCAAAATCGAACGGCCATCGAGCAGCCGCTGAATATCGACGAAGGCGACGAGTACGAAGATGGTCAGGAGCACGGCCATGCCGATCAGATGCACCATGCCCTCGCGTTCGGGTGGCACGCGCTTGCCGCGTCGTATCCACTCGATCAGGACGAAGAGCAGGCGCCCACCGTCCAGCGCGGGAATCGGCAGCAGGTTGAGGATGCCGAGGTTGATCGAGATGAAGGCGGTAAGGTTGAAGACGACCACCCAGACCGGGATCGTCGCCTGCTGCACGACCTCACCGACCACCTGCGCGATGCCGATCGGGCCGGTGACATTGCTGACGCCGCCGGGTTGCGTGCCACGAATGAGGCCGACCAGCCCGCTATAGATATCACCGATGCCCCGGAACGTCTCGCCGAAGCCATGCGGGATCGCGCGCCAGACCGGTTCGCGCGCGACGATAGCTTGCGCGGAGACGCGTGATGCCCGTGGCGCCCTGACCCGCCGGTGTCTGGTCGGGGGTGCGCGGCGTGATCGTCGTCGTCACCGTCTGACCATTGCGCAGGAGGTCCACCTGCACCGGCTTCCCGGCGGCGGCGGCAATAGCGTCGGAGAGATCGCGCTGCGCGGTGATCGTCTGCCCGCCGACGCGGACGAACTGATCGCCCGGCTGCCACCCCGCCGCCTGCGCCGGCGTGCCCGCGACGACATCGCCGATGCGGACGATCTCCTTGTCGCTCGGCGCGCCATAGGCGGCGAAGATGATCGCGAAAAGGAGGCGCGGCGAAGATGAAGTTGAAGACGATGCCCGCGATGAGGATGATCGCCCGCGCATAGGTAGGTTTGGTCTGGAACGAGTCCGGCGCGGCGCCGCTCGTGTTCTCGTCCTTCATGCGCGCGAAGCCGCCGAGCGGGATCGCGTTCAGGGACCAGAGCGTCCCTTTCCACTTGCGCCCAATGATGCGGGGCGGCAAGCCGATGCCGAATTCCTCCACCGCCACACCAAAAAACCGTGCCGCGAAAAAGTGCCCGAACTCATGGACGGTGACGAGCACCGCCAGGATCGGGACGATCAGTACCCAGGAAAAATTGCCCACGAAGAACCCTCACAAACCGTGACCGGGATGGCCAACCAAAAAGGAGAGCCGCTCCCCTCATTTTACTTCGCACCGGGTAAAGCGTCCACGTTGCGCGGCAATTCTCACCCCCCGCCCCTCTCACCTGCCCGGCGGATGAGGCTCCCCACGCCACGCACGAACCCTGCAATGTGCGCGCAAGCCCTTGTCAATTTCGGCGGCCTGAATGTACACTGTGCGTGTTATCACAACTGCGGCGGGAGTGCGACCCAGGTGCAGCAACGGCACACCGGATCATCCCGAAGGAGCATCGCCGCTCATGGACACGGCAGTCCTCGTTCTCAACCAGAACTACGAGCCCTTACATATCTGCAACGCGCGCCGCGCCCTCGTGCTCGTCCTGGGCGGCAAGGCGGAGGTGTTGCAGGAAGAATCGGACGTGCACTTACGTACCTCAACGCGCGCCTACACGATGCCGTCCGTTGTCCGTATGGTCTACCTCGTCCGACGCCCCCGCCCCCGCGTCAAACTGACCCGCCGCGAAATCTTCCTGCGCGATCATTACACCTGCCAGTATTGCGGCCGCGCGGCGCATGACCTGACGATCGACCACGTCATGCCCAAATCGCGCGGCGGGATGCACACCTGGGAAAATCTCGTCTCCGCCTGTAAGGAATGCAACCACCACAAGGGCGGGCACACGCCGGAAGAGGCGCGGATGCGGCTGCGCCGTTCGCCGTTCGAGCCGCACGCGGGCGCGTATTACGCGATCCAGCGCCGCCTCGCCGAGCGCCCGCGCGAGGACTGGCTGCCCTTCATCCCCGGTGTTGAGTCGTTCGCCGCCGCGTCATGAGCGACGCGCCGCTATTTGACGTGCGTCGGGTCGCGTGGTATATCTGCGTCGTAATAGCAGGCTTTGAAGGGGTATTCCGCCCCGGAGCCGCCGGCGAAAACACCTACGGGTGATTAAGCCTGAGCCGTCTGACTCTCGTTATCGAGTTGTCGTCGCTGCGGGTCGTCATGGCGCGACGGTGACGCATTGAGGCCTTGCCTGCGAGCGCAAGGCGAAACAAGGTGGCACCACGATGCACTCGTCCTTGATTGGGCGGGTGCATTTTTGTTGGCCGCGTTTACGCGCTCCTCGATGATTGCCAGGTACGAAACGGGAGGGTATGCACGATGCTGGATCTACGGCTCATCCGCGAGCAGCCGGAATTTGTGAAAGACGGCCTGCGAAAACTCTCTGCCGACCCGTCGCTCGTCGACGACGTACTCCGCCTCGACGAGCAGCGGCGCGCCGGACAGCACGAGTTGAACACGATGCAGGAAGAGCGGAACGCGCTCTCGAAAGAGGTCTCCCGTGTCCGCGATAGCGACGCGCGCCTGCCGCTGATCGAGCGCAGCAAAGGTCTCGGCGAGCGGATCAAAGCGACCGGCGAGGCGGTCGCCGCGCTCGATGAAGCGTTGCTGCGCGTCATGCTGGAAATCCCGAACCTGCCCGACCCCGATGTGCCCGTCGGCAAGGACGACGCGGAAAACGTCGTCACGCGGACTGAGGGGACACAGCGGCATTTCGATTTCGCGCCCAAGCCGCATTGGGAGTTGGGGCCCGCGCTCGGCATCCTCGACTTCGAGCGCGGCGTCAAGCTCGCCGGCTCGCGCGGCTTCGTGCTGATCGGCGCGGGCGCGCGGTTGCAGCGCGCATTGATCCAGTGGATGCTCGATGTGCATATCGACCAGGGATACACGGAATTGTACCCCCCGTACATCGTCCTGCGGGAGATGCTCGTGGGCACCGGTAACCTGCCGAAGTTCACCGATAACCTCTACAGCATCGCGGAGGAGCCGGAGAAGTATCTCATCCCGACGGCGGAGGTGCCGCTGACGAACTTCTACCGCGAGGAAATACTTCAGGGCGCGGACCTGCCCGTGCGGCTGACGGCGTATTCCGCGAGCTTCCGCCGCGAGCAATTCTCGGCGGGGCGCGACGTGCGCGGGATGAAGCGCGTCCATCAGTTCGATAAGGTCGAGATGGTGCGGCTGGAGAAGCCGGAAGACTCCAAGGCCGCCCTGCGGACGATGATCGGCGATGCTGAGGTGGTGCTGCGGGATCTGGAGATACCCTACCGGGAGATTCAGATGTGTACGGGCGATCTCTCCTTCGTCGCGGCGGAGAAGTTCGATCTTGAAGCATGGGCGCCGGGCTGCGACGAATGGCTGGAAGTCTCCTCCTGCGGCAACTTCACCGATTTCCAGGCCCGCCGCGCCAGCATCCGCTTCCGGCGCGAGCCGGGCGCGCGGCCCGAGTTCGTCCACACGCTGAACGGCTCCGGCCTCGCCCTGCCGCGCCTGATGATCGCCATCATGGAGAACTATCAGAACGCGGACGGCACGATCACGATCCCCGCGGTGATCCGGCCCTACATGCGCGGCATGGAGCGGATCGAGCCGGAACGATAGCGCGGGTTACCCGGCAGCGGCTCGCACATCGGTCGATCTTGTTTCAGCCGTCCACGACCGCGAATGACAGCGCCCAGCACGGCTGATTCAGCGTCTCCGCGCCGTTGAGCCGCCCATAGACGGCCCGGAACTCGCTCGCGCTCTCGAACCCCTCGGCGCGGGCGTCCTCCTCGGAGATGCCGCCGGCCTGCTCGCAGTAGCGGATCGCGGTGATCCTGATGCGGCCGATGGCGTGCTTGCCGCGCCCTGGCTGCACGGGGTAGGTGCGCCCCACCGCCCAGCGCAGCATCTTCGGGCCACGGACCGCCTCGACCTCATCCCCGCGCTGCCCGCCCATCACGGCCGTATCGGTCGGCTTGGCGATCCGCCGCGTCATCGTTTTCCGGCCGGCGAGGACATCCTGCCATGTTGCGTTGAACTGCATCCGGTCGTCCTTTCGGGAGGGGCAGCGCGGTTCGTTCGGGAGGAACGAATGATCGTCGCAACCCCTTTCGCATCGCCGCGGTTTAGCAAATTGTACGTGTGTCGGACGAACGATTACAAGGCGCGGCGACGAAATGCGTACATCATGCGCGGTCTCTCCGTCGAAATCGCAGCGGAGATCATCGCAGCGTTTCGGCGGGTGCTGCTATACTCCCGGCGCGATCAAGCGGCTAACGCATTCGGAGGGAACGGCATGTTTTTCGAGCTTCGCCAGTATCGGATTCTCCCCGGCAAGCGGGACGAGTGGGTCAGGATTATGGAGGAGCGGATCATCCCCGGCCAGACGGCGATGGGCGCCACCGTCGTCGGCAGCTTCGTGGCCACCGAGGAGGACGACCTCTACGTCTGGATCCGCCGCTTCGAGAGCGAGGAGCGGTTCAAGGCGTTCAGCGACGCCTACTACGGGTCGGACGAATGGAAGAACGAGCTGCAGCCGAAGGCGAAGGAGATGATCGCGAACATCGCGGTGACGCGCATCGAGGCAACGCCTGGGTCGGCGATGCAGTAGTTCCGTTGACGCGATCAACGGATATGCTATAGTCCCCCCGTTGTACAATTGATGACACAATCAATCGGTCGCGGAGGGGGAGTCATGTCGAAGGATGTCTCACGACGGGATGCCATGAAGACGGCGCTCAAGGCGGGCGCATATGCCGCCCCGGTGGTCCTCGCCGCGACGGTCCCCGCAGCCGTTGGCGCCTCGCCGCCGCCAACCGTCACATTCCTGGTAACGAACGTCGCCACGCCGCCGGGCGGGGTGGTGCCGGCGGCGACAACGTTCACCGTTACAATTCGGAATACCAGCGCGATCGCGGCGAGTGCAATCACGGTCTCGGACTTGCCGCCCCTGGCGGCGTTCGTATACCTGAACTCGTCCGCGACGATGGGGACGTACGACCCCGCCGCGGGTGTCTGGTTGATCCCGCTGCTCGCGGCGGGGGCGGTAGCCACCTTACTGATCGACGTGCTGGCGCTCCTGGTGGGGCCGCAAACGAGTACCGCGACCTTGACGGCCTCCACACCGGCTGCCGCGCCGTCACCGAACAACTCGGCAACCGCCACCTTCACCGGCGTCTCTGGCGTGCAATTCGGGTAGATGCAACCGGGGAGAGCGTTGGCAGTGGAGATAGGCAAACGCTCTCCCCGATCGTCTCCCACCCCCGAAGATACGCCAGCGTATACTAGGGAATATCCATAACTGGTTACAGGTAACCGAGTAAAAAAACGCCGCCCCGAAAAGGGGCGGCGTGGGCGACGCGATTACTTTTTGAAGTAGTCGGCGTTGATCTGGATGAACCGCTTCCACTCGTCCGGCAGGTCCGGCTCGAAGAAGATCGCCTCCACCGGGCATTCCGGCGCGCAAACGCCGCAGTCGATGCATTCGTTCGGGTCGATGTAGTACATGTCGTCATCATCGGTGGCGTGGATGCAGTCCACGGGGCAAACCTCGACACAGGACGCATCTTTCACACCGATGCAGGGCTCCGCAATGATATAGGCCATCGTGAACTTCCTCCCTCGGACCAGACGAACACCAGATCGCCGTTGGTGTGGTGCCGCTCGTGTATTTCGCGGCGAGTGTAGCATGTGGGTCATGTGACGACAAGCCGCGCAATGGCGCTCCATTCACACCCCATCCGAGGCGGCGATCAGGCAGCGGACCAGGAGCGCGCAGTGCCGCGCATCAAGGGCGAAGTGATCGTGGATTTCGCGCGTCACGCGCCACGTTGCCGTCGCCGCCGGTTCGCCCGCCCGCCGTTCCGCCCGCACGCGCGCGATTGCGACCCGATAGATGTGCAAGCGATGGCGCTGATCTTCGGTGCCGCTCCCTTGTGGCGCCCGCGTGCCGCCGTGCGCGTCGCCCTCATCGAGATTCCCCATCACCCGCTCCCCGTCACGCGCCGCGTGTCCCGCGTCCGTCCGCATAAATGGTAACGCTGCGGCAGTGTATCGGCGGTCGATGAACGGGTACCGCCAGGCGGAACGGAAATGGCTGACGATCAGTTCATGGTGGCCCCGTTACCGCTCGGAGGCGTGCTGCCGGGCGATGACCGCGAGTTTACGGAGGCGGAGGTGGAGGCGGATCTCGATCGAAACAGGCGCGTTCCAGCACATGTCGCTGTTCGGGCGGGAGTGTCAACGATGCGCGGCATATCCGGTCGCGCGGGCAGCAGATGACTGAAGCCCGCGCGACCACTTAATCCCTTCGCCCTCACTCGTTCGCGACCGAGTTTGAGACGCATCCCAGATCAGGCGCCCGGCTTGACGGCCCGGACGAACGCGCTGATGAACCGGCTCGCGACGGCGTCGGTCACCTCCGCGGCACTCTCGGCGGATGCGCCGCAGCACTCCGAGCCACAAATTGAGTCGGCGGTGTAGCGATGAACCTCCTGCACCTCGACGGCGCCGAAGCCGGCTGCGGCGAGTTTGTCGCGGTATTCCGCCGCCTCGAGCGCGCCGGCGATGCAGCCCGTCCACAACTCGACATCCCGGCGCACCGCGTCGGGGATCGGTGCCTCGCCCGGTTCCGCGTCGCGGATCACCACATCGCTGATCGCCACGCGCCCGCCCGGCCGCAGGACACGGAATGCCTCGCGCAGCACGGCGTCCTTGTCCGTGCTCAGGTTGACGACGCAATTGGAGATGATCACATCGACCGTATTGTCGGGCAGCGGGATCGCCTCGATCTGCCCCTTGAGGAACTCGACGTTCGCGACGCCCGCCGCGCGCTGGTTCGCGCGAGCGAGGGCGAGCATTTCGTCCGTCATATCGAGGCCGTATGCCTTGCCGGTCGGCCCGACGCGCTGTGCCGAGAGCAGGACATCGATACCCCCGCCGGAGCCGAGGTCGAGCACCGTCTCGCCGGGAGCGAGCGCCGCGAGCGCGGTCGGATTGCCGCAGCCGAGCGAGACGGCCACCGCCTCGGCGGGCAGGGTGGCGAGATCGCCGGTCGGATACAGTGTCGCGCCGAACGCCTCGGTGGCCGTGGCGATCTCACCCGTCTCGCAACAGGTCGTCTCGCAGCACGCGTCGAGAGCGACGACGGGGATCACCGTGCTGGCTGAGGCGGTCGGGCCGCAGCAATCCGGCCCGCAACAGGCCGCGTCATCCGCTACTCGCTTTGCCGCATTCGCGTAGCGCTCCCGCACCGATGCGAGAATCTGCTCATTGGTCCGTGTCGTACTCACTGGTCGCCTCCTATGTATTGATAATCGACGATATTCGATGAATAACGTGAACCGCCGTGCGTGATACCTCCTCCCTTGGGAGCGTAGGCGTGCTGCCACTGCCCGAGAGACGCAGGCATCCTACGCCACCGTTGTCATCGACTCCATGATGTGGCTGGCCGCGAGCGGGAACTCGCTCAGGCAGGCGCGGTTGATGGTGTAGTACATGAAGGTGCCACGCCGCTCGGCGTGGACGAAGCACGTATCGCGCAGGATTTTCAGGTGATGAGAGATCGTCGGCTGGCCGAGCGGGAACTGGTCGACGATGTCGCAGACGCAGATCGGCGCGTCGTTGCGGGCGAGGAGGTTGAGGATGCGGACGCGCGCCGGGTCCGCGAGCGCCTTGAACCAGCCCGCGTATTCCTCCGCCTCTCTTTCGCTGAGATTCGGGGCCGCGATTGGGCCGCATAGAAGGTTGCCCCCATTTCTGGTGGCGGCGGGGATGCCTGCCGAACTTCGCCGCGGGTGCTGGCGCCCCGATGCGCTCTCAGCAGTCGAACACCGACCAGCAGATGTCGTTCCGCAATCGCTGGTCGTCGAGTACGAGCGCGCGAATCGCCTCCGGGAGCTGGTCGCGCTGCCACCGGCACTCGCGTCGCCCTGCGCTCTCGCCCTCGCCTTCCGGCGCGGCAGCATGTGCGGCCTTGATCGCATAGGCGGCCGCACCGAGCTCGTGCGCGGCGACGTGTGCGACGCACGCAGCCTGACCGGCAGCGTACGCGGCATGCCGTGCCGCCCCACGCAGGTCTCCGGCCGCGCCCATTGCGTGGCCGCCCGCCGCGCGAGCCTGCATCATCGTGACCTCGCCACGCACCCAGGCGCGGGCCTGCTCGATCGCCCGACGCGGTCGCGGGTCCTCAGGCTGAGCCGACTCGAATTGGTCGAGGACGTGCTCCGCGCACGATGCCGCCCATAGGGCGAGGAGCCGGTGATCTGCATCGGTGAGCGTCCCACCGCGGCGGATCGTCACGAAACGAGGGTCGCGGTCTTTCGGGAGGATCACCGCCAGCCCCCCTCCTGCTCGCATCTGCCCAACGAATAATAGGTGGCGAGTCGTCGCCGAATCACCACCTGCCGCCTGCAACCCCGCGCGTCCACCCAATACCGGCAGTGCCGCAGTGGGCCAGGTCCGCCGCCGATAATTCCGGCGGCGGGTGCCCTTTGGGCGGATCGCGCTTCGACGAGTATGCCCGCCGCTCTCCGCTTCGTCCGCTTCGCCAACGGAACCTAGGCGAACTTGTTGAGGTAGGTGTTCAGGCGATCCATCGGGTCGGTCTGCTTGACCTCGACGTAGGGATCGTTGATGTAGTCGCCCGGCGGCTCCATCGGCTCGCCCTCGTAGAAGACGCCGAGGGAGAGCTTCTCCTCGGTCATTGCCAGATGCATCGCCGCCTCGCGGTCGGAGGGATCGTGCCCCTCGGGGAGCGGCTGGGTGATGTCCTTGTAGGTCTTGTACGTGTCGTGGAAGGTGACGCAGGGGGACATCACCTGGATGAACGAGAAGCCCTTATGCGCGATGGCGCGCGCCATCATCTTGTTCATCACCTGGCGCTGCGCCGAGAAGGCGCGGCCGACGAACGACGCGCCGTACATCAGCGCGTAGCCGATCGGGTTGATCGGCATATCGTGCGAGCCGTACGGAGTGGACTTTGTACGCATCGTCTGCGGCGAGGTCGGCGAGATCTGCCCCTTCGTCAGGCCGTAGATCTGGTTGTCCATCACGATCGCCGTGATGTCCAGGTTGCGGCGTGCGGCATGCGGCAGGTGGCCCGCGCCGATGGAGAAGTAGTCGCCGTCACCGCCGAAGGCGACGACGGTCTGGTCCGGGCGGGCCATCTTGATGCCCGTGGCGACCGGCAATGAGCGGCCGTGCAGGCCGTGGTAGCCATAGGCGTCCACGAAACCGGGGAAGCGGCTGGAGCAGCCGATGCCGGAGACGACGCAGAGGTTGTCCTTGTCGATGTCGAGGGCGACCAGCGCCTCGTAGAAGGCGGCGAGGACGCCGAAGTCGCCGCACCCCGCGCACCAGATCGGGCGCAGGCTGGAACGGTAATGGGCGACCGTTTTCGGTTCCTGTGTCGGGGCTGCCGTCGTAACCATTGTTCCTCCCGTGAGTAGCCAGTAGTCAGTCGTTAGTAGTCAGTTGAACGGGGAAGGCGCGCTGCGCCGTCTTCTTTCGACGTGCTACGTAATACTTGCTACTTTGCCACTGCCTCCTTGATAACGTTCTCGATTTCGGCCGCCGTGAAGGGGAGGCCGGTGTACTTGTGGACTTCGACCATCTTGTCGCGGTCGCCGCCGAACTCCGAGCGCAGGAGCCGCGCGAACTGGCCGCCGAAATTCACTTCTGGGATGACGATCTTCTTCGCCTTCGCCAGCGACGCGCCGATGCTCGGCACGAGCGGCCAGAGCAGAATCGGTGCAATCATGCCGACGGAATAGCCCTCCTGGACTGCCCACTCGACCGCCTCGCGCGCCGGGCCGACCGTGCTGCCCCAGGCGACAACGAGCACATCCGGGTCCTCCGCGCCGTAGCGGTGGACGACCGTGTCGCCGAGCGCGGCCTTCGCGGTTTCCAGTTTGCGGAAGCGCTTGTTCGTCATGACCGTGTGGTATTCCGGCGTGTAGTTCGGGTCGGCCAACTGGTCATGCTCGATGCCGGTGGAGACGTAGCGCGTCTCGCCCTTCATGCCGGGGACGGACATCGGCGAGATGCCGCTCTCGGTGATCGCGTAGCGAAGATAGTGATCCTCCGGCGGCAGGCGGTCGACGCCAACGTGCGTCAGATCGACACCGTAGGAGAGGAGCGCCGTCTCATGGCGGACGTAGACGGGATCGCCGCTCGCGTCTTCCTCGATCGCGTTGCGGTTACCGTCGCTCTCCTCCGAAGAGGGTTGAGGATTAAGGACCGAGGACTGCATGTGGCCATTGCGGCCGATGATGTCGGCATATTGCTCCGCGTTCGCGGGCGTGATGCGATCCCAGATCTCGACGTTCTCGAGGTCGGGGCGCGCGATGCTCTCGGTGCGGCTGGAGAGCGACTGGTCAGAGAGGAGGAGCACCGGCATCTGGTATCGCTCGGAGAGATTGAAGGCGAGGACGGTCGTCGTGAAGCAGTCGCCGACTTCGGTCGGGGCGACGACCATGCGCGGCGTGTCGCCGTGCGCGCCGTAGACGGCCAGGTTGAGGTCGCTCTGCTCGGTCTTGGTCGGCAGGCCGGTGCTCGGGCCGCCGCGCTGGGCATCGACGACGACGACGGGGATTTCCGCCATCGAGGCCATGCCGAGCGCTTCGGTCATCAGCGAGAGGCCGGGGCCTGCCGTCGCGGTCATCGACTTGACGCCCGCCCACGATGCGCCGAGGCAGGCATTGATCGAGGCGATTTCGTCCTCACCCTGCAGGAGCGCGCCGCCGATCACCGGCAATTCCACCGCTAGCTTCTCCATGATGTCGGAGGCCGGCGTGATCGGGTAGCCGCCATAGAAGCGGCAGCCCGCCCGAACCGCGCCCGCCACGATCGCGTCGTTGCCGTTCATAATCAGGCGATTGCCGTTGCCGCGCGTCTCGGGGAAGGTGAAGCCGAAGCGATCCGCCTTCATCAGACCGCCCGCGAAGTCGTAGCCCGCGTTGAAGGAATCGAGGTTGCCTTGCAGCAGTTCGGCGCGCTTGCCGAGTTTCTTGGTGATCGTCTCCTCGGCCACCTCTTTGTCGAGGCCGAAGAGCTTGGCGATGGCGCCGATGATGACGATGTTCTTGCCGCGTTTCGCCCCGGCCTTGTTGGCCAGTTCGACGGCGGGCACCTCGTACTTCGTGCCCATGAACCACGAGGGCGGCTGGTACTCGGACGGATCGAAGATCAAGGCGCCATCCGGGCGGAGGTCGTTGTGGTGGAGCGTCCACGCCTCCTTATTGAGCGTCACCAGCACGTCCACCTGATCGCCGACCGAGAGGACCGGCTTGGCATCCGCGTGGAGTTGGAAGAGCACCGGGCCACCCCGGATTTCCGCAGGGAAGGTGCGGAAGGTGTGGACCCACGCGCCGTGGTCCGCCGCCACGGCGGTGATGATGTCGCCGATGGTCACCATGCCATCGCCCGACTCGCCGCCGATCCGCAGGACAAAATCTGTCGCCGTCGTCGTACTCATACCGGTGCCTGCCTCCTCGTGGTGCCGTTCGCCCGAAAACAAAAAAGGGTGACGCCACCTCGGCTCTCGCCGCGCGTCACCCCAACAAATTTCGACTGATGCCGCTGCCGAGAGCATACCATTGCTCAACCCTCGCACGTATCGAAACCTGAGCATTTCCTACCGCCATATCGTACCATCCGCCGTGCATCTGCACAACGATTCGCGAGGCGATTCCTACCGTTCCGTGCCGGTATAATAGCGACAGCCTATCAACGAGAGAGCGCCGCGCTATGCCGGGGAATTCCTCACCCCCGGCCCGTTCCCTCCGAGGGAAGGGGTTGACTCGCGGCAATCGCCGTGGGCCTTTCCCCGGCATACCTCGACCCATCGGCGGCTTGCTCCCCCTCCCCTCTGAGAGAAGAGGGTCGGGGGGTAGGATTTCTCCGCAATGTCTGCCGTCGTGCGCGTGCTATAGTGGCGCGTCGAAATGAGCAGCGTTGATTGCCTCACGCGTGGCTGGTTCATCGGGGAGTGGCCGTGGGGCAACTGCCGCAGATTTATCTGAACATCCTCATCCCGGTCTTCGCGCTGGTGGGGATCGGCTATCTCGTCGGGCCGCGGCTGGGGCTGGAGGCGCGCACGCTCTCGCGCGTCGCGTACTTCGTGCTCGTTCCGTCGTTCACATTCAATGTGCTGACGACCTCGCGGGTCGACGCGGCCATCGCCGGGCGGATGGTGCTGTATATCGCCGTCGTCGAGGCGGCGTGCGCGGCGGCGGCGATTATCATCGCGCGCCTCTTCAAACGCTCGCCGCAGATGACGGGCGCGTATGTGCTGATCGCCGTCTTCCCGAATGTCGGCAACTTCGGTCTGCCGATCGTGCAGTTCGCCTTCGGGCCGGATGCGCTCGTCGCCGCGACGATCTACTTCATCGCGATGTCGACGATTTCCTTCATCATCGGCGTCGCGGCGGCGAACTGGCATCACGGCAGCAATCTCCGCTCGCTGCTCGCCGTCGTCAAGACGCCCGCCGTGATCGCGGTCGTGCCCGCGCTGCTCTTCAACGCCGTCGGCGTCCACCCACCGCTGGTCATCGAGCGGCCGACCGGCCTCCTGGCGGGGGCGATGGTGCCCGTCATGCTGCTCGCGCTCGGCGTGCAGTTGGCCGGCGCGGGCATCCCCCGACTGAATGGCGATATGCTCGGCGCGAGCGTCGTGCGGCTGCTCGGCGGGCCCGCCCTCGCCGCGCTGATCGTCATCCCTTTCCACCTGACCAGCCTCGCGCGGGATGCCGGCGTGCTCCAATCGGCCATGCCCGCCGCCGTACTCGCCTCGATCATCGCCATCGAGCACAACCTCCTGCCGACCTTTGTCACCGCGACGGTGCTCTTCTCGACCCTCATCAGCATCGTCACGCTGGCGGCGATCCTCGCTGTCCTATAATGGCGCGATGGAAACGCTGATCCAATCGAGCGACGCCGCGGCGACGCGGCTGAATGAAGAATGGGCGCACTTCTCGGCGTGCCCGGATATTTTCGGCATCGCCTGCATCCACGCCTCGTTCATCACGCGCGCCTTTCCGTGGCACGTCCACGACTATTATGCGATCGGCGTGATCGAGACCGGCACGCAGACCTTTTCCTGCCGGGCCGGCAAGTATCGGACGCCCACCGGGGGCATCTTCGCCGTTCACCCCGATGAACCCCACACCGGCGAACCGGCGACGGCGGCGGGATTCATCTATCGCACCTTCTACCCGTCGGCGGCCTTGCTCCGCTTCGCCGCCGAGGAGCACAGCGGGCGACGCCAGGCGGAGCCGTTCTTCCCCGCGCCGGTGATCGTGGACGCCGCGCTGTCGCGCCAGTTGCTCGCGCTCCATCGCGCGCTCGCCGGGCCGATTTCGGCCGTCGAGGGGGAGACGCGCGTGCTGGAAGCGTTCGTGGCGATGATCGCCCGCCATGCCGACATGCGGGGCGCGGCGCGTACGTTTGGGCGAGAGCACGCCGCGATCCGCCGCATCCGCGACTACATCGAGGCGCACTACGATGAGGACATCTCGCTGACGCGGCTCGCGGCGCTGGCCTCCCTCAGCCCCTACTACGTCGCGCGGGTCTTCCGCGCCGAGGTCGGCCTGCCGCCGCATGGCTACCTCGAAAGTGTCCGTATCCGGCAGGCGCAGCGCCTCCTCACCGAAGGGATGCCCCCGGCGGCGGTCGCCCACGCCACGGGCTTCGCCGATCAAAGCCACCTGACCCATCGCTTCAAGCGGGTCATCGGGGTGACACCGGGGCGGTACGCGCGGCAGCGCAAGATCCTACAAGACGGCCTGCCGCGCGGCTCGTATGCTGGCGGGGAGAGTGCGGAGCGTCAGCAGGGGCGATAGGAGGGTGGCCGCGATGGTGGACGAGCAGATGGTATTCGATATGCGCATCGCGGTGGTGCTGCGCGATGACTTGCCGACCTGGCAGAAGCTCAATGTGACCGCATTTACCGCGAGCGGGATCGCCGGGACGGTCGCCGGGGCGGTCGGTGAGGCGTACGAGGATGGATCGGGGAACCGCTATCTGCCGATGTTCCGCCAGCCTGTCCTCGTCTTTTCCGGCAACGCCGCGCAGATGCGGACGGTGTACGAGCGGATGCGCAGTCGCGACCTCCCATTCGCGATCTTCACCGAGGATCTCTTCCAGACGGGCAACGATATCGCCAATCGCGCCGCCGTCCGCGCGGTGCCGAGCGAGCAACTGAATATCGTCGGCCTGGCGGTACGGGCGGAGAAGAAGATTATGGATAAAGTGCTGCGCGGCCTCTCGCTCCATCAGTAGCATCCCGGCGCCGCGCGGTTGCGGTATCGCTGCCGCGCCGCTACGATAGCGGGGAAGTGCTGAGTACTGAGTACCGAGTACTGAGTACTGAGTAGAGGGTGTTGACGCGGCAGCGGTCAATCGACGATGGGGTATGCAGGCAAGAATGAGGTCCATGGACACTCAGCACTCAGCACTCAGCTCTCAAGACTCCGCGATGCGGCTGCCGCGCTTCTGGGCGGTGGTGCGGCGGCGGTGGCCGGTGCTCGTGATGTTGCCGCTGCTGGCGCTCGGGCTGGCGGCGTACAACTACAAGCACGCGGCGAAGAGGTATACCGCGGTCGGTGAGGCGACGGTGACGAGCATCGCGCCGCAACCGCCGACGCCGCAGGGGTACGACAACTACTACCGCGCGCTCGCCAGCGAGGCGGCGTCGGACGACCTCGTGCGCCTCGTGCCGGGGAGCGTCTTCTCGCAGGCCGTGAGCAAACGCTTGCAAGCGAAGGGGCAGAATTATTCCCCGGGAGAGGTGCAGGGCGCTCTCACCGCGTCGCGCGTCTTTCGTGCCCTGACGGTCAACGCGACGAGCGGCGACCCGAATCGCGCGGTGGCGATCGATCAGGCGGCGCTGGATGAATTGGCGGCGAACGGGCCGAGCTACTTCCCGAACCGGCCGGTGCAGCTGTCGATCATCAATTACCCGACGAGCGCGGCGGCGAAGTCGCTCAAATCGGGCGTGCTCGCGGCGGGTACGTTCCTCGCCGGGTTGATCGCGGCGGCGGCGATCGCCTTGATCGTCGAACTGTTCGATACCCGCCTCCACGATCGAGCGGGAGATCGAGGATCAACTCGGCGTCCCGGTCGTCGGCACGATCCCGCGCCGCGCGCAGGCGGAGAGGGCCGCCTGATGCGCCCGGAAGTCTATCTGCGCGTGCTGCGGCGCGGCTGGTGGGTGATTCTCCTCGCCGCGCTCGTCGCGGGGCTCGTCGGCTATGCGTCGCAGGCGGGCAAGGCGAAGACGTATGAGGCGAGCACGCGCCTCGCCGTTACCTCGATGCCGATCGACTACTTCTCCGATCAACTGACCGCGAACTGGACGCAGGCGCTGGAGCCGTATGTCCACAACCCGAACGCCGTGCAATCCGCCGTGGATAAGGGCTATCTCCAACTCGGCGACGCGCCGCTCGCCTACAATGTCGCGACGCGGAGCAATCGGGATAATCGCACCGTGACGATTGCCGCCACCGATGCCGATGGCGCGCGGGCGGCGCGGGTCGTCGGGGCGCTGGCGCATGTGATGGTGGACAAGAGCGTGGCGGACAACGCCGCGCTCGACGAGCAGGACCGGCGATTGAGCCAGTCGTCGCAGAACGCGGTGCGCACGCCGCGCCTCGTCGTCACGAGCCTCGATTGCGCCGCGCCGTCCGGCGGCTTGACGAGCGCCTCGGTGCTGCCGAACTGCCCGTCGCCGCCCGCCACAGCGAACGGCCCGCGCGTGAAACTGACCGCGCTGGCGGGCCTCGTGCTCGGCGGCGTATTGGGCCTGGTCGTCGTGATGGGCGCGGCGGCGCTCGATGATTCGCTGAAGGGGCAGGAGGACGTGCGGCACTACCTGAACCTGCCCGTCATCGCCTCCATCCCTCGCACGCAGCCACGGAAAGCCATAAGGGAAGAAGAAACGTGAACCGCGAAGACGTAGAGAGCACAGAGGACGCAAGACGAGGAGGAGAAAGAGAGATCATCTATTTCTTCCTCCTCTCTGTGCTCTCCGTGCTCTTTGCGTCTTTGCGGTTCAAGCGTTTTCAGTGACGTGGGGGGAATGTGATGCGTGAGGCGGTTGAACCGAAGGCGGAGGGCGCGGATGGCGCCGTCCGGGTCGCTGCGGGACCGGCTGGTGATGCTCGGGGAGCCGAATGGGCCGACCGCGGAGGCATACCGGGAATTGCGGACCAATCTCCGCTTCGCGCCCGAGGCCGATGATCGGGCCGGCGGAGGGCGCGTCTATCTCCTGGCGGATGGCGGCGGGTCGGCGATCACGCGGTGGTCGCCGGCAACCTCGGCGTTGCCTGTGCGATGGCCGGGGAGCGCGTCATTGTCGTCGATGCCGACCTGCGCGGGGCGCCGAATGCGGGCAGCCTGAGCGCGCTCTTCGGGCAGGCGAGCGCGACGGAGGGGATCGCCACCGGCGATCCTCGGCCCGGATGAGGATCGCAAAGTGCTCCTGCCGCTCGTCGAGACGGGCGTGCCGAACCTGCTCCTGCTCCCGGCCGGCGGGCGGGGGATGAACCCGGCGGATCTGCTCGGCGCGGATGCCTTCGGCGCGCTGCTCGCCGCCCTGCGCGCGCAGGCGGATGTCGTGCTGATCGACGCGCCACCCGTCGCCGATGTGGCGGACAGCCGGGCGATCGCGGCGCGCGTCGATGGCGTGCTGCTGCTCGTCGCCAAGGGGGGACCCGCCGCCCGCAGGCCCAGCGCGCCCTCGCCGCCCTCGAACAGGTCGGCGCCACGGTGCTCGGCGTCGTGTCATGACCGGAGGCGTAGCGGATCTTGGGCTCAACCGGGGCCAACGCAGCCCCACGTTTCTCCTCATCCTGCCTGACGGACCAGTGTTCGCTCGCGCGTGCCCCGCATCCGGTCGCTGGAAGCGCGTGTATATCGGAGTGAAGAGCGCGGCGAGCGTTGCCCGGTCGGATTCCTGCCGACCGCATCGAGAGGAGACGCAGCGATGATTCTGGTGACGGGTGGCACGGGCTATGTAGGCGCGCGCCTCGTGCAGCAGCTGGTCGAGCAGGGCGGGAGGTGCGGCTGCTGGTGCGGGATGAGGCGGCGGCGCGGCGGTCATTCCCGACGGGTGTTGACTTCGCGCGGGGGGATGTGACCGAGCCCGCGACACTGCCGGCGGCGCTGGACGGCGTCGATGCCGTCATCCATCTCGTCGCCATCATCCGCGAGCGCGGCGGGAGCACTTTCGAGACGATCAACTACCGGGGCACCGTCAATATCGTGGACGCGGAGCAGGCGGCAGGCGTACGCCGCCATCTCCAGATGAGCGCGCTCGGGGCGTTGCCCGATCCGGCATTCCCGTACCACGACACGAAATACCGCGCCGAGCAGTACGTCAAAGCGAAGCGGCCTCGACTGGACGATCTTTCGCCCCTCGATCATCTTCGGCCCCGGCGATCAGTTCTTCTCGACGCTGGCGGGCCTCGCGAAATTGCCCGCGCCGTTTGTCTTGCCCGATGGCGGCACGGCGCGCTTCCAACCCCTCTGGCGCGACGACGTGGTCGATGCATTCATCGCCGCGCTCGATGACCCGACGACCATCGGGCAGACCTACGAACTGGGCGGGCCGGACGTACTGTCCTACAAGGAGATGGTCGGCGTCTTGATGGATGTCATCGGCCACCATCGCCCGATGCTGCCGGTGCCGGCCGGGTCTGCTCAAGCCCGCCGCCTTCGTCTTCGACAAACTTCTGCCCAAGCCCCCGGTCACGCCGGAGCAATTGAAGATGCTCCGGCTGGATAACAGCAGCACCCACTCCGCGACCGCCACCTTGATCGGTCGCCCGCCCAAGTCCCTGCGTGAGGGCTTGGCGTATCTGCGCGACTGACGACCGTGTTTTGCTAGGCCCGCGGCCACTCCGTAACCGCTCCGGGCGTCCCAATGCGCGATGTCAGGCCGTCGGGTTGCGGATCGCGACGGGCGGCGTATCGTGCATCAGCCCCCGCATCTCGCTCTCCGGCCGCGATTCCCTCGGAGTGGGTGTCTCCTTGCGCGGCTCCCGCATGGTGGGCGTCACGGCGTCGCTGTCCGGCCGGGGCTCCTGGGGGCCCGCCGCCTCCGCCGCGTGGGCGAGCCGTCGCTGGGCGCGAATGTCTTTATCCTCTTCGTCGTCGCCCTCGATCCACGTCGCGAAGAGATGCGTCATCCCCTTGCGCATCGTGATGCTGACCTCGAACTCGTGCCCTTCGTCGCACCAGCACTGGATGCAGACGTCCGGGAAGTCTCGGTCGATCGCCCCCCGCGGAATGAGGGGATACTCGCGCGTCCGGTGGAGGGCGGAGCCGAGATGCACATTGGACCCGTTGTCCGTGCCCACCCCGCGCGCCCGACAGACCGGGCAGGGGAGGACCGCCTCCCGCGCGGTCACCTCCACGCGCAACGTGCGTGCGTCGCTTGCTGGTCCCTTCCTATTCGCTGCTACCATCGTTCCCTCCGTCCCTTGTACGATCGCGCCGAAATGCGCACCGGACAACATTATGTCGAGTCCCCACGTCGGGATAATAGTGAATTGCCGGGCGAAATGCAAATAGTGGCCGGGCAAATGTTCGCTCCCCGTGCAGCGAAGTTGCGAGGCGGCAGTTCCGAGGGCGCGATATCGTCACCGCGTGCGGCGGCGGAAGCGGGTGTCGCGCAGGGCGCAGCGGGCGGCGGCATCCCCGGCGATGCCGTGGACGCCGGGGCCGGGGAAGGTCGCGGCGCTGCCGATGTAGAGGCCGCGCAATCGGCGTGCGGTAGGGGGAGAGCGACGGTACGGGGCGGAAGATCAGTTGATCGAGCGCGGTGCTGCCGCCGCCGACATCGCCCTCGACAAGGTTCGGATTGCGCGCCGCGAAATCGGGTGGCGTGAGCATGTGCCGGGCGAGGATGCGGTCGCGGAAGCCGGGGGCGAACCGCTCCACCTGCGTCCTCGATGCGCTCGACGATGCGCGCAGTCTCGCTCGCCCAGTCGATGCCGCGCGGCACATGCGTATACGCCCATGCGGTTTGCTTGCCTGCCGGGGCGCGCGACGGATCGGCGAGCGATTGCTGCCCGAAGAGCAGGAAGGGCCGCTCCGGTACGATGCCCGCCCGCTGCTGCCTCAGCGCGTCCGTCAGTTCAGCGCCCGTGCCGCCGACATGGACGGTGCCCGCCGCCCGCGCTTCCGGCGCGGTCCACGGCGCCGGCCCTTCGAGCGCCCAATCGACCTTGAAGGTCGGCGGCCCATACCGGAAGCGCGTCATCCGCGTCGCGTACGCCGACGGCAGCGCGTGCCCCAGCAAGGCGAAGGAGGCCATGCGGCGTGACGTCGCCGATGAGCGAGCGGCGCACGGTATCATCTCGCCCATTAGCCGTGACAATCCCCGTGGCGCGCGATCCCTCCACCACGATGCGTGTAACGGCGGTATCGGTTCGCGTCTCGGCCACCGAGCGCGGTGAGATAGCCGACGAGGGCAGTTCGACAGGCTTCTCGCGCCACCCGCCGGGCTTGGCCAGCCGACCAGATGGCCGAGGAAGAGCAGATAGAAGGCGGCGAGCGCGCTCCCGGCTTCCCACGGCGGGACATCGGCGTGCATCGCCGTGCCGTAGAGCCACGCGGGGACGATAGGTCCCCCGGAAACGCTCGGCGGCGAGCGACTCGGCGGAGAGAAGCGCCAGGCGCGCAAATTCCAATGTGCCGCCAACACCGAGGCCGGTGAGCAGCGCAGGCCGCCGCCAATCGGCGGGAAGGCGCTGAGAAGTCGTCTGTTGCAGTGCCGCATCGATGCGTGCGCGATAGGGCGCGATGAGCGCGCGCCATGCCTGCCCGTCGCCCGGCGTGAGGCGGTCGAGGTTATCGACGGTCTGGTTGAGATCGCGATAGAGCGCGGCGGCCCGGCCATCGAGGAAGGGATGCGCCATCGCGACCGGCGGATGCATCCAGCGCAATCCGTAGCGCGCCAGCGGCATCCGCGCGAAGACGGGCGAGGCGGCCGCCGCCGGATAGACGGCCGAGAAGGTATCGTGTCGGAAGCCGGGGAGGGTCAGCTCCTCGGTCGCGACCGCGCCGCCGAGGCGGGCGGACTGCTTCGACGACGAGGACGGAACGGCCATGCTCGGCGAGCGTGATCGCGGCGGTCAAGGCCATTCGGCCCGCTGCCGATGACGATGGCGTCAAAGCGATCCATGTGTGTCGTTCGTCGAGGCGCGGGAAGAGGGGCCGCAGCGCGGTATACATATCCCTAAAGAGATGGTACGCCTGATCGTACGGCATCGAGAGGTCACGGTTCGGCACGATATTCGGCGTTCGATCGAACCATCGCCGCGCTCGCTTCGGCGGTCGTACGGAAGATGCCCGCGCCAAGTCCGGCGAGCATTGCCGCGCCGAGCACGCTGGCGTCCGGGTCTGTCGTCGTGACGACCGGGCGGCCGAGAACATCCGCCTTGATCTGATTCCATACGGTATTGCGGATGCCGCCACCGGCGAGGCGGATGTGCGCTGCCGCGCACCCCGCCTGCTCGCTCGGCGATCTCAAGGACATGCCGCACCGAGAAGGCGACGCCCTCCATGATCGCGCGGACGATGTGCGCGGCGGTAGTGTGAGCGGCTGAGCCCCATCAGGACGCCGCGCGCGTGCGGGTCCCAGAGGGGTGTGCGCTCGCCATCGAGATAGGGGAGGAAGACGAGGCCATCCGCGCCGGGCGGGACGCTCCGAGCCATCGTCCATTGCTGCTTCATACCGCCGTGCGCCATCCGCCGGTACGGTCGAGCACCGACTCAACGGCCCAGCGCAGCGCGTCGGCGCCGGTTTGGGTAGGGCCGTAGACGAGGACGCGGTCGGGCGCATCGGGATCGAAAAGCGGCGACAGGAGTACGCCGCCCGCGACTGCCGCCGGGCGGGGCGCCGTGATGCCGATAATCTCCGATGTACCGGCGATGTCGAACGCCTCGCCATCGGCGGTGAGCGCGCCGCTGGCGAGGATCGCCGCGTGCGAGTCCGTCCAACCGGCGACGACCGGGATGCCGGCTGGGAGACCGAGGAGTGCCGCCGCGCCTTCGGTGACAACAGCCGGCGACATCGCGCGGCCGGATGCCACGCGGCGCGAGCGCGGGGTCGATGCCGAGCAGGTCGCGGTATGCCGCGATGGGCTGGCCGGTCCCTTGATGCAGGAGACCTTTGCTGCTCCAGATGTCGGAGACGAACGCGCCGGTCAGACGATGGATGAGGAAATCCTTGGGTTGGAGGATCGCATGGCAGCGGGTCGAGTATCTCGGGTTCATGCGTACGCAGCCAGAGCAGGCGCGCGGGCGGATACGATGCATCGATGGGGAGGGCCATGCCGAATAGCTCCGCCCATTCCGCATCCGAGCGGAGCGCGCGCAGATCATTTGCCTCGCCAATGGCGCGTGTGTCCTGCCAGACGATCGCGGGGCGGAGTGGGCTGCCCGTCCGCATCCAACGAGTACGAGCGTGGGACTTTGGCCACATATCCCTATAGCGTCAATTTCGACCACCGATTCCTACCTCCGCAAGCATCCGACGGACACCTTCTCCGGCAGCTTCCCAATACGACTCCGCATCTTGCTCCACCCAGCGGGCATGGGGACGCGAAAGCGGATAGGGGATGCTGCGGCTCGCGAGCGAATGGCCGGTGTGGGAATAGAGGGCTGCGCGGCAGCCCGAGGTGCCCACGTCGATTCCGAGCAGCGCGGGGACCGGCATGTTAGTTTCGCCTGGGGATTCTGACAGCGAGCCGGGGGCGGCGGATCGCTTTGCGGTCGCAGCCCGCCTGGGGCTGGGCGCGCTCAGGGTCATTGGGCAGTCCGGTGCCCGCCACCGCCAACGTCGTCAGCGCGGAGGGTCGTCTCCGGCGAGTTTGGGCGGGAATACTTCGTCGATGATGACGCGCCCGACGGCGGCGAGCGGCACGGCCAGCAGTACGCCAAGGATCCCCGCCAGCCGTTCTCCCGGCGAGGACGACGAAAATCGTCACCACCGGATCGAGATGCACGACGCGCCCGATCACCTGGGGGACGACAATCTGATCTTCGATCTGCCGCAAGATGAAATAGGCGATCACCACACCGATCATCGGGCCGACACCATGGGTGGAGAGAGCAACAAGACTGGCGAGCGTCCCGGCGATGATCGGGCCGACGAAAGGGACGATCTCCAGGATGCCCGTGCCGATGGCGATAGGCAATGCATACGGCACATCGAAGATGCGCAGCACGATATACGACGCGACGGACATGATCAGGATGAGGTAGAGCTGGCCGCGCAGGTACCGCCCAAGACGACATGGATGCGGCCCGCCACCCGTCGCGCCTGCCGACACGGTCGTCGGGGACGAAGCGATAGAGGTAGCGGACGGAGCGCTGCCCATTGAGGAGCAGATAGAACGTGGCGAAGAACCAGATGACGATCTTCAGCAGCATGCCGAAGGTCGTCTGCGCCACCTCGCGGACCTGGCCCGGCTGCGTCGCGCGGTCGATCTCCGCTTGCAGGCGGCGGGCGACGATCGTGCGCTTTTCCGGGTAGAGCGGATCATTGAAGGGTACGATGTCTACGCCCGCGCGCCGCAGTAAATCGACGATCTGCGCGTTCTTCGAGGCGCGATCGAGGACGGCATCGGCGACCGTACCGCCGGATTTGAAGAGGCCGTTCTGCTGCCTGCGCCAACTCGGGCTCGACCAATGCACCGAGCAGCGTCAACGTGCCAAGAAAGAGCAGATAGAAGAGCGCGATCACCAGCACACGCGGCAGCCGGGACATGCGCTGCGCCCGATCCACCAGCGGGCTGACGACATAGGCCGTGGCGATCGCGAGCACGAACGGTGCGAGGATATCGCGCGTCAAAATGAGCGCGACGATCACCACACCGATCACGAGCACGTACTTCGCCCAGCGATTCATGTGTTCCTCTCTACGAGCGGGCGGGGGTCGCAGTGCGGCGAACTGACTCTGGCACTGGATGCCGCAACTGCCCACTACTCCCGTGCCAGATCAGCCTCCGCCGCGATGTAGCCGAAGGCGAACTGGGCCATGCCGGGGGCGTGCTGTCGATGATATGGCGGCAGAGGGCATCCGCCTCGGCGCGGCGTCCGTTGTAGCGGTGCCAGTTGGCGACACCATATCCCACCGTTGCATCCATCAGCGCCTGATTGTTGCCCATCCCTTTGTCTTTGTCGTCGGCATTGGGGGCGAGTGCGTCCTCGGGCGTCAGCGCGCCGGTATAGAGGAGCGTCAGGCGGTAATAGGGCCGGTTCTCGGTGATCGCCATGTGTGGGTGGATCGGCGCGAGGACACGGGCGGCATCCTCGGTCGCCCCGAGGCGGCGGAGTGCCATGTAGTGCCAATGGGTGATCGCGACCATCGTCTCATCGGTGGGCGCGAAGGCGGTGCAGGCATGATAGGCCGCGCGCGCCGCCGCGAAGTCGCCGCGCAGGTAGTTCGCCAGGCCGAGGTGGTACCAGATGGAGAATTGGAGCGTGTAGGTGGCCGGGGTGCTCCGCGGGCGCGCCGATCGGGATCTCCGGCTCCGGGGCGCGCCCGTCCACCAGACGGGCCGCTTCGGTCAGGTCGTCTATCGCGCGGTCGAACTGGCGTGTGCTGATGAGGCGATGGCCCCGATAGCGATACATGCGCGGCGTCGTCGGGATGCTGGGCGATGCCATCGGTGAAGACTTGCATCGCATCGCGCAGGCGACCGGTGGCTCCGGTGCGCTGGCCGAGGAGCAAGATCAGCGTCCGCACTTTCCGGATCGCGCCGATGACAGGCGGCTTCCGCCTCGGTCAGTTCCGCTGTCAAGCCGCTCGCGCACATCATCGGGAAAGACGGGCCGCTCGAGCGGTTGGCCGAGGAGTGAGGTAGCTTCGATCGTCGTCCTGCGCCTGTTCCCTGCCATCGTGCCTACTCCTATCCGGTACGGGACAATATCCGCTCTTCCGCTCCGCGTAGGCGTTGTCGCATAAGGAGACTTAAACGACAATCGAATCTACGTCAGGCGCTCGCGGCGCTCCCCTGGTGCCATTCCGTCAGACCGGTCGTCAGCAGTTCCATTGCGGAGGCGAGGCTCTCCTTGCCACCCTCCCCCTGCACATTGACGGAGACGAGCCCATAGCCATGCACCTTGCCGGTGCGGAGAACGATCGCGGACCGCGTCGAGGACCGCCGCCATGTCCGGGCCATTCGGCTCGACGGTGCCGTGGTTCGGGACGTACCGCTCGTCCAGCACATCCTCATCAATGTGCAGGTAGATGACATCGCAGTCGGCGGCGAGGCGGTCAATCGCTTCCTGCATCGGCACACCCTCCCGGCCCGGTTCGATAGCGGCGATGGTGACGGCGGTCGCCTCGATCAGCGTGCGCTCCTTCGGGTCGAGGTTGCGGACATCGACCATCACGATCCGGTCGGTGGGGATCGGCGCCTCCAGGCCGGTGATCCGCCGCCAGTGCGGGAAGGCCAGCCCGGCGGAGACGGCGACCGGCATGCCGCCGATCATGCCGGAGAGCGTCGTCTTCGGTGTATTGAAGTCGCCGTGGGCGTCGAACCAGACGAGGCCGATCTTCGCCGTCGGGCCGTACGACCTTCTCGAACCCGGCCAGCACGCCGACGAGCGCATTGCAGTTGCTGCCGGTAATGAGCGCGTTGCCCTCCTCGGTCAGCCCCTTCGCCACTTCTGCCGCGATATTCGCCCCGAGGTGGGCGATGTTCGTCACCGGGTCCTCACTCTGTACCGCCGCCGGTGGGACGGCAACCGGGCCGGTTAGGTCGATGCCACGCCCGCGTAAGCGTATCCCACAGACCCTCGCGGGCGTAGGCCGCCGGCGCGTCATCGTAGTGCGACGGATTGTTCACTCCCGGAATCGTGATCGCGCGCAGTTTCATTCGTTCTCCCTCCCCATCTATGGTGGCGCAGGCCTTCCAGCCTGCGCGAGAACCGCAGGCTGGAAGGCCTACGCCACCAGGTCAATCGCCGAGGCCAACCGCTTGCCATGCCGCCCGATGCTCCGCCACGACCGCTGCCCGGAGCGCATCGGTGAGGATACCGCGTTCGGTGATGATGTGGATGCGATCCGCCGGCGTGCGGTCGAAGGCCGGGTTGCGGACGGTGATGCCAGGCGGCGGCTCGGCCCAGACTTCCGCCGGGTCGTTCTCCTCGTCCATATCCTCCGGGCGATCATACGGCGCGACTTTCAGCGTGTGCGTGAGCGAATAGACCGGGATGCCATGCTCCTGTGCAAGCAGTGCGAGTGTCGCCGTGCCCATGTGATTGTACACGGAGCCGTCCGGTGCCACCGTGTCCGCCCCGACGATCACCGCGCCCACTTCCCTCACCCACCAGCCCATCTGCGCCTCGGTGATCACCGTGATCGGGATACCCGCCGCCGCGAGGGCTTGCGCGAGCCGCTTGCCATCATCGATCGGTCGTCCCTCGGGGATGATGACGGTGTGCAGGCGGTCCTTTCAGGGCGAGGAGGGCGTTCCGTGTCGATGAGGAATTGCTATAGGTGATCAGTGCTTCTGGGATATGTTGCTTCATATTCTCGACGAGTACGTGTCGCGTCCTCATGCCACATTGCCTCTGTAACGGTCCCCGTGCTAGGACGATTGAGGAACGCGCACCACTATCCGTCGCGACTGGCGCGAGCGTCAGCGCAACGGCATTGGCGATAGCGGCCATACTTGGTCGAGCTGTGCCGAGCACCCGCGCGATATCGGCGATGTCGCGGTGAAGGTTCGTCAATAGCGAGAGTGACAGCGAGATTCGACCGCCGCATCGCCAGTTCCATCGCCCCATGTACACGATCGGCGCGGAGTGCGTGCCCGGCGCGTATCAGCGCATCTTCTTCCACCGATCTCGCTCCCCTTACCGTCATGACTCATTCTTCGGTGAAGTTGCAGGGATATGTCTACAGTCCGAGCCGGTGCACATGCGGCGTAAGTGCTATCATGGCGACGGGCGTCGCGGAGGCGCCCCCGCTCACGAAGGAGTATGGCCACAATGAGCTCGTACATCCCCGCTCGACGCCCGCGCGTGGCGCTATCTCGCCGCCCATCGCGTCGCCCACCTGACAACCGCCGATCCGGAGGGCATCCCGTCCGTCGTGCCGGTCTGCTTCGCCACCGATGGCGGGACGATCTACTCCGCGCTGGACGCGAAGCCGAAGCGTGTCGCGCCAACCGACCTGCGGCGCGTGCGCAATCTGCTCGCCCAGCCCGAGGTCGCCCTCCTGGTGGACGACTACGCCGAGGAGTGGGGTCGCCTCTCCTATCTGCTTGTCCACGGTACGGCGGCGCTCATCGCGCCTGGCCAGCCGGAGCACGAGCGCGCCATCGTCCCTGCTTACGCGAGAAATACGCGCAGTACGCGGCGATGCCGATCGAGGCGCAGCCGGTAATCGCCCTGCGGCCACGCGCGGCCCGTTCTGGGCGCCTGACCCCGACGACGGTCGATCCCGGCGTGGCGCCCGCCCGGCGACTCGACCTCGACGCCGTCATGCGCGGGCGGCGCTCCGTCCGCGCCTTCCGGCCCGACCCGGTGCCGCGCGCCCTGATCGAACGGGTGCTCGACGCGGCCCGCTGGGCGCCGTCGCCGCACGGGCGGATGCCGTGGCGCTTCGCGGTCATCACCCAGCCGGAGGCCAAGGCGCGCCTCGCGGACGCGATGGGCGACACCTGGCAGGAGACACTGGCGATGGACAACGAGCCGCCGGAGGTCGTCGCGCGACGACTCGCCCTCTCGCACGAGCGCGTCCGGGGCGCGCCCGTGCTCGTGCTGCTCTGCCTCTATACCGAAGACCTCGACTATTACCCCGACGCGGCGCGGCAAGCGGCGGAGACGACGATGGCGATCCAGAGCCTCGGCGCGGCGGCGGAGAATCTGCTCCTCTCCGCCTACCACTCTCGGCCTCGACGGCGGCTGGATGTGCGCGCCCCTCTTTTGCCCCGATACCGTCCGCGCCGCCCTCGATCTCGCGCCGAACCTCGTCCCCCACGCCCTCCTCCCGCTCGGCTACGCCGCCCGCGAGCCGAAACGCCGCCCGCGCATGCCACTCGATGAACTGATCGTCCACTGGGAATAAACCGCCTACCACATTGCGCATATGGCGATACGGCGGGCGGCGCTACCTGTCCACCCCTCTTCCCCAGACCCCGGCCCTTGCTCTCCCTCGCAAGGGCCTCGTTATGAGTTCGTGGTTCGAAGGAGGGAGCGTGTTTCCTCGAACTTCCCCTTCCGTTGACGCTCCCTATGGCGAGACATACAATGATACCGTTGAGCGGGCAGTAGGCGACGGACGGCGAGGTGGATGCAATCCCTCAGTCCTCAGTCCTCAGTCCTTGATCCCTCAATGAGGAGGTTCACCCGCGTATGTGGCGATGTACCGTTTGCGGCTATACCACACAGGATGTTCAGCACCCGAATCTCTGCCCGGTCTGCGGCTCCGAGGAGTCGTTCGAGGCATTCACGCCGCCGAGCGCGGCGGCCGATGCGCGCAGCCAGCGCCACACCCGCTACGGGAGCGTCGGCGTCCCGCGCGAGGAGCAAAGCGTCCGGCCCGCAATACATCGAGAAGCCGAACTGGGCGACGGTCGGCATCACCGACTCGGCGACGCGCGAGCGCGGCTACGAGCCATCCACCGGCATCGTTCCCCGCTCTCCCACGCCGAAGACGGGCGCGCAGGACTTCACGCTCGGCGTCATGCCCGCCTTCACGTCGAACCAGACCCACAATACCAATGCCGCCCTCGCCGCCGTCGCGCAGGTCGAGGATGAAGTCGAGGTCGGGCGGCGCTTGCGACTGCTCGCGCTGGTCGATACGCGGATGGAAGCCAGTTACGTGATGCGCTCCGGCAAGAAGTACAATCTCGTCACCGGCGACGGCGGCTGGTTCGCGGACAACATCCCCTGCATGGCGGCGTGCCCGGCGCACACCGACATCTCTCGCTACATTGCCTTCATCGCGGACGAGGAGTACGCCAACTCCTTCGAACTGAACCGCGAGTCGAACGTCTTCCCCGGCTGCCTGGGCCGCGTCTGCGCGCGCCCATGCGAGTCCGCCTGCCGGCGCGGCGTGATCGACGAACCGATCGCCATCTGCTGGCTGAAGCGTGTCGCCTCCGACAATCGCGACGCCACCCGCCGCGAGCGCCCCGCACCGCCGAGCGGCAAATCCGTCGCCATCATCGGCGCGGGCGCGGCGGGCATCACCGCCGCGCGCGGCCTCGCCCGCAAGGGGCACGCCGTGACGGTCTACGACGCCCTGCCCGTCCCCGGTGGCATGTACTGGGGCGGCGTGCCGGAATGGCGGCTGCCGCGCCACATCATCCAGGACGAAGTGAACCTCGTCGCCGATCTCGGCGTCGATATTCGCCTCAATACCGCCGTCGGCAAGGACGTGATGATTGCCGACTTGCTGTCGCACAATGACGCGGTGCTGATCGCCGCGGGCTGCCAGGTGCCGGTCGGCCTCGGCATCCCCGGCGAGGAATTGGACGGCGTCGAGTACGGTCTGACCTGGCTGGAAGATCTGCACATCGCCGATTGGCAGAAGCCGACGCGCATCGGCAAGCGCGTCATCGTCCTCGGCCTCGGCTTCACGGCAATGGACTGCTGCCGCTCCGCCGTCCGCCTCGGCGCGGAGACGGTGCAGGTACTCTACCGCCGCACCGCCGCCGAATCGACGGTGGAAGAACTCGAACTCCACGAGGCGGAGTACGAAGGCATCGAGTTCCAGTGGCTCGTCACCGCCAAGCGCGTCATCGGGGACGAGAACGGCAAGGTGATCGGCCTCGAAGTGACGCACAGCGAGCTCGGCCCGCTCGACGACTCGGGTCGCCCGCGCGCCATCCCGATCCCCGGCTCCGAGGAGATCATCCCCTGCGACATGATCTGCGCCGCCTACGGCCAGAAGCCCGAGTCCGGCTTCCTCAAGGGCCTGGAGATGACGAAACTGGATCGCCGTGGCGTGCCGATCATCGACGACAACTACATGACCGAGATTCCCGGCCTCTTCGCCTGCGGCGACTACGTCCAGAATCCCAAGACCTTCATCACCGCCATCGGCGAGGGGCACGCCGCCGTCGATGCGATGCAGGAGTTCCTGACCGGCGAGAAGCCGATCGAGCAGCGCATGGAGATCGTCGAGCTGGACATCGATCAGGTGCGGGCGCGGCGTGGCCTCTTGTCGCAGACGGGCGTCGCCAAGTGGACGGAGGAGGCGATGAGCCGCCGTCTCGTCTGGGGTGACGACTACATCGATGTGGCGCGGCAGGAGATGCCGACCCTGCCGATGGACTTCCGCTACGACCAGGTGGCGGAGGTCGAACTCGGCCTGACGAACGACGAGGGGTTCGAGGAGGCGAAGCGCTGCTTGCAGTGCCAACTGAACATCTTCATCGACGGCTCGAAGTGCGTCCTCTGCAACGGCTGCGTCGATGTCTGCCCCGAGGAAGTGATCGAGATGGTCTCGCTCGACCGCATCAACGCGATCGATGGGGATACCGAGATCGTCCAGTTCGCCAAGCAGCAGATGAGCCCCGCCGCCGCCGTGATGATGATGGACGAGGAGCGATGCATCCGCTGCGGCAACTGCGTCATCTGGTGCCCGACGGACTGTCTGACGATGGGCCACTTCCGCATGACGCCGGATTACAAGGTCGCCTTCCTGCAAGCCGACGGCTATGCGGCCGCCGACGACTAACGTGTATTATACGTGAGACGCAGCGGGGGGCCGTTCCGGTGGGAGGAACGGCCCCTTCGCTCTCCGCGGTAGCGAAGCGGAGTGGGGATGGGGAGTTGGGGATGGGGGAAGGATCGAGCGGGCCGCTCATTGCGGTCGTGGATGACGACGACGCCTTCGTCGACCTGATGCGCGAGGTGCTGACAGACGAGGGCTACCGCGTGCTGATCGGCACGGTTGAGGAGGGCGCTGCGGCGATGGTCAAGCGGGCCCGGCCCGCGCTCGCCATCCTCGACCTGCGCATGCACGCAGTCGGATCGGGGATCACGATTCTCCGCTCCTTGCGCGATGATCCCTCCACCGTGGCAATCCCCGTCCTCGTCTGCTCCGCCGATCTCATCTTCCTGCGCGACCATGCCGACGATCTGCGCGCCTTAAACTGCCAGACGCTCCCTAAACCCTTCGACCTCGACACGCTCCTCGACACCATCCGCGCGATGCTCGGTAGCGACCGGTAGCGTAGGCTTTCAGCACCCGCCGGGAGTGAACCGCAAAGACGCCAAGGATGCCAAGAGAGGCTTCCAGCCTGCAGCCACCGGGCAACTGCCCTCCCCTTCCCCATGGGCAAGGGGTTGGGGCTGGAGGCGAGGGAAGATAGAGCATCTTGGTGGTTGGTAATGGCTTCCATGACCAAAATGAGCCAATAATGTACATTGGCCGTCACGATCCCTTGCACGCACGACGCTCGAACTTGGCGTGGCACCAATCTTGAATGGGGTAACTTCACTCGGGGGCGGCTTCGCTCCCTGCTTCGTGCATCCGTCGCGCATCTCCCCGCCACAACGGGAGTCGGCGTGGCTGACGGCATCGTCCGTCTAGGAAGGGCGCTCGCGCATGGAGCACCGGCATATCCTCGTCGTGGAAGACACCGCCGAGATTCGCGCATTGATCGCCGATATGTTGACCGACGAAGGGTATACGGTCGAATGCGCCTGCAATGGGGCGGAGGCGCTCGCCGCCGTGGAGCGCGACGCGCCCGCCCTCGTCCTCCTCGACCTGCACATGCCGGTGCTGGATGGCTGGGGGTTCGCGCGGGCGCTGACGGCCCGCAGCCTGCGCATCCCGATTATCGTGCTGACGGCGGCGACGAATGCGGCGCGCTACACCAGGGAACTGGGCGCGGTGGGATGCATCCGCAAGCCATTTGCCCTGCCGGATTTGCTCGCGACGGTTGCGGAGACATACCGCGTCGCCCGCCCGCCCTCGCGTTCCATGGCGCCGTAAACCGAGCGTCGCGCTATAGCTCCGCGGCGTGATACCATAGGTTGATACTGTTGCGCCCCGCGCACATGGGTGCGCAACGACGTCATGACACGGTCGCCACCCGAAGTACCCATCCGCATCGCGACGAGGTCGACGTGACCGATACGGCTCATCCGGCAATTCGCATCGTCATCGCCGGCGGCGGGTTCGTGGGGGTGCGACTGGCTCGCCTCCTGGCGCGCGACGGTCCCCGCACGGACGCGAGTGGGCGTCCCGTGCGGATCACGATGATCGACCGGCACGACGCATTCACGTACACCCCCCTGCTCTATGAAGTCGCGGCGGGCAAGGTCGCGCCGATGCACGCGACGACACCGTACCGCGACCTGCTCTGGGATCGCATTGGCGCGATACGCCGGGCGGAGATCACCGGGTTCGACCTCGACGCGCGTGTCGTGCATACCGCCGACGGCGACCTCTCCTACGATCGCCTCGTGCTCGCCGTCGGCGCGGCCTCCACGCTGCCGCGCGGCAGCGATGGGAGCGGACTGGCCGCCCGCGCCCTGCCCTTCATGAACCTGCCGGACGCCGAGATGATCCACGCGCGACTGATTACCCGCTTCCGCGCGGCAGCGGCGGCGGGCGAAGATGTCACGATCGTCGTCGCGGGCGGGGGCGCGAAGGGCGTCGAACTGATCTTCGATCTCGCGGACTACGCCGAACGTCGCCTCGCCCCCGCCTTCGCCATCCCGCGCGGGCGGATCCGCCTCGTCCTCGTTGACGGCGACCAACGCCTGATGAGCGATCTCCCGCCCTCCTTCGACCGTGCCGCACGCGCCGCGATGCGGGCGCGCGGCATTCGCCTCATCCAGGGACGCTTCGTGGTCGGCGCGGACGATGCACGCGTCCGACTCGATGACGGACGCACGATCGCGGCCCGCACATTGATCTGGACCGCCGGGATCACCGCGCATCCGCTGATTCGCGCCCTCGGCCTGCCGCTTGTGGAGGGTGCATTGCGCGTCAGCGGAAGCCTGCGATTGCGGGAGTATCCCGCCGTATACGCGGCCGGCGATTGCGTCTGGATGGAGGGCGGCATGGGCGCTCGTCTCCCCGCGACCGCCAGCATCGCGCAGCAGCACGGGCGCTTCCTCGCCCGCGCGCTCGCCGCCGACCTGGCGGGACTGCCCTCGCCCGTTTTCCGCGCCTCGCCGCGCGGTCAGATCATCAAATTGGGCGACGGCAACGCCATTGCGCAACTCGGCAGCGGGCCGCATGCGCCCTCTTTCACCGGGCGCGCCGCCCACGCCCTCCGCAGCGGTTTCGACCTCATCGAAGTGCCAGGCCTCGCGCAGAAGCAGGGCGCGCTCCGCGACTTCCTGCGGCGTTAGGTGGCGCAGCCATGAGTGGGCTGATCCGCACGCCCCGACTGCGCAGCCGTGTCCGTGGAGAGGAGAGCCGCCACGCCTCATGGCTGGAGCTCTTCCTCGATCTCATCGTCGTCGTCGCGGTGACGCAGCTGGCGCGGCGGCTGACCCACGGCATCACCCCCACCGGCCTGCTCACCTTCGTCGCGCTCTTCCTGCCCATCTGGTGGTCCTGGATCGGCACGACCTTCTACGCGTCCCGCTTCGTTGCCGCCGACGATCTCATCTACCGCTGCCTCGCGGTGATCGAGATGTGCGGCGTCGCCGCGCTCGCGATCGATGTGCGGGACGGGTTCGGCACGACCGCGCGCGGCTTCGCCCTCGCCTACGCGGTCGTCCGGGTCGTCCTCGTCGTCCAGTATCTGCGCGCGGGGCGAGCGATCCCCGAGGCGCGCCCGCTCGCGAATCGCTTCGGGCGCGGCTTCGCGCTCGCGGCGGCGATCTGGGCGGTCGCCGCCTTCGTGCCGACGACGGCGCGCGTCATCCTCTGCGGCATCGGCCTCGCGGTGGACATCTGCACGCCGCTCTTCGCGGGCCGCCTCCATACCGACACCGCGCCGGACGACTCGCACCTGCCGGAGCGGTTCGGGCAATTCACGCTGATCGTGCTCGGGGAAGGCGTCGCCGCTGTCGTGCTCGCCATCGGCCAGCGGGCGTTCACGCGCGTTGAGACGGTGAGTGCGGTGTGCGCACTCGTCATCGCGTTCAGCCTGGCATGGCTCTATTTCGAGAACCTCGACGGATCGGCAATCCACGCCGCGCGCGGAGAGGGGCGCGTCGCCGCCTATCAAATCTGGCTCTACAGCCATTTCCCGCTCGTCGTCGCGCTCACCGCGCTCGGTCCCGGCGTGCAGTACATCGTCACCAATCCGCCGGGCGCCCCCCTCTCCGCCGGCGCCCGCTGGCTCACCTGCTCCGCGCTCGCCCTCTGCCTCGTCACCATCGGCATCCAGCATTGGACGAGCGCGCCGCCCGCCGGGCGTGCCATCGAGCGTGCTCGGGCGCGCCTGCGCGTGCTCGCCGGCGCCCTCGTCCTCCTCTTCGCGCTCGTCGGAGGGCATCTATCTCCCGTGCTTGTGATCGGCTTTCTTGCTACCATCTGCGCGGCGCAGATCGTGGTCGATATGCGCAATGACGGCGAGATCGCCGCGCAGGGCGAAATCGACACCGCCCACGAAGGAGTGTAACCGGATGACGAGCGCGACAACCTACGACGGTATCGTGATCGGCGCGGGGCAGGCGGGCGGGCCGCTGGCGACCACGCTCGCACGCGCCGGCTGGAAGATGGCGCTCGTCGAGCGCGAGCATATCGGCGGGACGTGTGTCAACGAAGGCTGTACACCGACCAAGACGATGGTGGCCAGCGCCCGCGTCGCCTACCTGGCTCGTCGCGGGGCGGATTACGGCGTCAACACCGGCCCGATCACCGTAGATATGGCAGTCGTGCGGCGGCGCAAGCGCGACATCGTCGACGATTTCCGCTCCGGCAGCGAGAAGGGCGTCGAGGAGACCGAAGGGCTCGACTATTTGCATGGGCGAGGCGCGCTTCACCGGCCCAAAGTCGATCACCGTCCGGCTGAACGATGGCGGCGAACGCGCCATCACGGCGGAACGCATCTTCATCAACAGCGGCCAGCGACCGGCCATCCCGGAGATCGAGGGCTTGGCCGGTATCCCCTATCTCACCTCGACTAGCATCATGGAACTCGGCGCGCTGCCGGAGCATCTGCTCGTGCTCGGCGGCGGCTTCATCGGGCTGGAGTTCGCGCAGATGTTCCGCCGTTTCGGGAGCGCGGTGACGGTCATCCAGCGCGGTGCCCAACTCGCGCCGAAGGAGGACGAGGATGTCGCGGCGGAAATCGCTTAAGATCTTCCGCGAAGACGGCATCACGGTGCTGCTGGAGACGCGGACCGCCCGCGTCGCTCAGTCGGGCGATGGCGGCATCGCGCTCACCGTGCAGGGGCCGGAGGGGGAGCGGACGCTCACCGGTTCGCACCTGCTCGTCTCTGCGGGCCGCACCCCGAATACGGATGCCCTCGACCCAGCCGCCGCCGGAATTCGCGTCGACAAACGCGGCTACATCCCCGTCAATGAACGACTGGAGACGAACGTCCCCGGCATCTATGCCCTCGGCGACGTCACGGGCGGCCCCGCCTTCACGCATATCTCGTACAATGACTTCATCATCCTGCGCACGAACCTGCTGCACGGCGGCAACGAGACGACCACGGGCCGCATGGTGCCGAACACCGTCTTCATCGACCCGCAACTGGGCCGCGTCGGCCTGAGCGAGCGGCAGGCGAGGGAGCAGGGCAAGAACGTCCGCGTCGCAAAATTGCCGATGACGAGCGTCGCGCGGGCCATCGAGGTGGACGAGACGCGCGGTTTCATGAAGGCGATCGTCGATGCCGAGAGCGATCAGATCCTCGGCTGCGCCATCCTCGGCGTCGAGGGCGGCGAGGTGATGGCCGTCGTGCAGATGGCGATGATGGGCAAGGTGCCCTATCCCGTCCTCAAAAACGGCGTCTTCGCCCACCCGACCCTCGCGGAATCGCTCAACAATCTCTTCTCGACGCTGGAGGAGTAGCCAGCGAGTAATCAATAGTCAGTAGCAGTGTGCTTGACGATGTGGGCTATAAACGCCACAATGCTGCCCGCCAGCCGGCTATTGACTACGGACCCCTGACGACCGGCGATTGGCTCCTCCGCGTGGGGGTGGGTGGGCGCCGGTGCGTCCCGCGGGCTTCAACCCCGTTGTGCGGCGCTGAGAGGCGGCGCAGGTCGGTTCGACTCCGATGCACCCTCGCCATCCGTTATTTGTGCTTCAATGAACCAGCATGACGCTCGATGAGCGCGACGAGGGTGCCCGCTGGCGCCGTTACGATTAACGATGACGGTCATGGTATCGACGGGCTTGGCGTCGTTCAGGACGAGGGGAGCGGGTGGCGCGGTCTACGGGCGCACTGTCGTTTTCGGTAATGAGATCACTTGGCGAGCCGCCGCGTAGCGGGCGTCTCCGAGCTGACCTCGCTGATAGATACGACATGCCCCAACACACGTCGCGCTGCCGCGTCACATCCCTCGCGTCTTTATCTGTTTGGCGGGCAAGAAAAAAGACGGATCGGTGACGCTCTTCAGCGCCGGATGTGTGGCAGGTGGGTGCGGCTTCCTGTTATCCGTTCGACCGTCACCTCGGACCGTCCCCGATCACGTCTTTGCCCAGTATTGCCGCTCTCGCTGAATCCTGTCTGAGCACTCCCTGAAAGTTTCCTGAAGATTTCTGGGGATCAGCCGCAGAGGCCACCGAGAGGGAGCGGAGAGGCATTCTCTTTTGTATCTCCTTGGATTTTCTCCGTGCTCTCTGTGTCCTCTATGCCTATGTGGTTCGATCCCCCGCTACCGCTGGGCGAGCGGGTAATTGCCGAAGCGCGCCTGGCGGAAGCGCCAGCGGGGGAAAAAGGCGCGCATGAGCGTCTGCACAAAAAGGTAGGTGACGAGCCAGATCACACCGTATTCCAGCCAGAAATGGCCGAAATCGACGATCCCCTTCCTGATGAAGGGCAGGCCGACGAAGCGGATGAGGAGGAAGACGGCGACGCCCTCCACCACGCCCGCGATGAAGGTGTAGCTGTTCGGCCAGTCGAACTCGAAGTGGCGATGCAGGATGACCTGATAGAGCATGTCCCAGAAGAATCCGAAGAGGATGATATACCCGAGCACGAAGAGCGGAATCCAGCGGTCCCGATGCCCGTATGGGATCGACGAATTGTACCGCCAGACGAAGACGAGCGCGATCAATCCGCCAATCAGGCCGAGCAGGAAGAGCCGCGTCTGCCAGCGGCCGATGAGATTTGGTGTCACGGCGCAACCCCCCGGACCCATCTGGTCCACTGATGAAACGAGCGCAATGGCCCCATGCGGCGCAGCCCCGGTGCATGTTCCTTGACGAGATGCTCCACCGACAGTTGCGCCGCCGCCTGTAGACCGAGAAAGGTGTCGATGCCCGCGAGCGGCCCGCCGAGCGTCATCGAGCCCGCCGCGAAGAAGCGGCCATTGCCGTTGCGCATCCCGAAGACTTCCATGTCGTTCGTGACACCGAGCCGGCCAAGCTTGTTCACCTCGAGGTGGTAGTGATCGACCATATCCTGCAGGAGCGGGTTCCGGTTCACCTTCGCGTCCAGCCCGGTCGCGTCGACGATATAATCCGCCGCGAGTTGCGTCTCACCGCCGACCAACCCCTTCGCCCTGATCCGCGTCACGATGCCGCCATTCGGCGCGCGATCGACGCCGATCACGTCGCCGAACTCGACCTTGTACCAGCCCTCTTTCAATCCCTCGTCGATGATGCGAATCCAGTCCTTGCGCTGCGCGGTGGTCGTGCCGCCCCAATCCGTGTAGAGGCTGAGGCGCGTTTCCGGGTCCGCCTTCTCCAGTATCTGCCGCTGGACGCCGCCCCAGGTACCCTTCGGCCAGTTGAAGGCTTGGATCTCGACATGATGGATCGCCTTCCGCTGCGTATGGCGGAATTTATGTCCCTCGGTGATCGGCGTGCGCAGGAGATGCAGGATGGCGATCTTCTTGTTCTTCTGCCGCGCCTCGTAGATGCGCTGGATCAACCGGGAGGCGACGATCCCGCGCCCGCGCAGCAGGATGACGCCGCCCTCGCGCTCCAGTTTCTCGTAGATGTGGTCGTGGAACTCGTAGCCGTTGACGACGTGCTCGAAATCGCCCGTTCGCTCGCGGTACTCCTGCAAGTCCGGCAGAAATTGCAGCGCCGGGTAGCCGGTCGCCAGTTGCACGTGGTTGGCGAGGAGGATGGCGTGCGCCTGCTGGTTGCGGTCATCGCTCTGGGAGTAGGCGATGGCGTATCGACCGTCGTCCGTCTTGCGGATGGCGCGGATGCGGCCGAAGCGCCAGATATCCTGCCAGCCGATCCGTTTCGCCTCGCGGTCGGCGGCGCGGAAGACATCGCCGATGATCGGCGTGTAGGTCTGCGCATGGATCGGCTCGCCGAAGACCTGCCAGAGAATCTTCGCGGCGTGGCCGACATGACCGGAGAAGACCGAGCGCCACGCCTCGGCCGCCGCGTAGCCCGGCGTCCCCCAAAGGTTGTCCGGTCGCGAGTCCGTGTTCGAGCGGATGCGCTCGTGCAGGGGGATCTGCGAGTTCCGCGCCAGGCGTTGATAGCGGCCATACGGCTCGGGATAAATACCGAGGCAGATGATCTGGCTCGGGTCAACGCCGTAGACGAGCAGATTTTCGGTGAAGATAAAGTTCCCCCACCCGCCGCCGAGGCCGGCGTAGAGGGTCGAATAGACCGGCAGGCCGGTCTGCCCGAGTGCCGCGACCGGCACATATTCCTGGTCGAAGATCGGCGGGGGGAAGGTTCGTGCCGCCGGGCGCTGCACCGGCCCGCCGAGTACCGTCTGGTCATCTCGCGCGGTCGCCGGTGGCAGAACGGTCTGGCTGTTCAGCGCCGCGCCCGGCAGCCGCGTCGCGCCGGGGAGCAGGGTTGCCGCGCCCATACCGCCGCCGTGCGCCGGGGGTTCGAGCATCGTCTCATTGTCCAGCGGGATGGCGGCGTCCATCGCCGCCGCCCCCGCGATGACGGCAGGCGGCGCGGCGGGCAACGTGACGGCGAACGTCGTGCCGCCGACCCGCAACTGGTCGCCGTCCCGCAGCACCGTGCGCTGCTGGCGCGCGCCGTTGACAAACGTGCCATTGCTGCTCGTGTCCGTGACGACGACCGCGCCATTCTCGGCGGTCAGCGTTGCATGCGCGCGCGAGACCTGCGTGTCGTCGAGCACGAGGTCGCTGGTCGAGCCGCGCCCGATGACGAGTGGGAGCGGGAGGGTCCGCCGCTCCCGCTGGCCCGTCGTGTCCGCCCAGGTCAAAATGACGACCGGCGTGGGCGGGGCCTGCTCTCGCACCGAGAGCGTGAACGGGCCGATCTGCACGCTCTCGCCGCCCGCGAGCACAACCCGCTGCTGCCGCGCGCCATTGACGAACGTCCCGTTGCTGCTGCTGTCCGTCAGCACCAGTTGGCCATTCTCCCGCGCGATCGTCGCGTGGCGGCGAGAGATCATCTCGCTCACCAGGACGACGGTATTGTCCGCCGCCCGACCAATCGTCGCGGGCAGCGTCACCATCGCCTCGAACGGTTCCCCGGTGGTCGGGTCCGCCCATGCCAGGGATACGGCGCTATGCTGCGTCTGCACCCAATTTCCTCCTCCATTTCCATCACCACGTTGCGCCCGCTATCCGGGCAGGACCGTCTCCGCGTTGACGAGCGCCGTCCCGCACCAGGGGCAATCCTGCAATGAGCCGTCCACCTCGCGATGGCAGTTCGTACAGACGACCAACCGGCCCGTCTTCAACTGGTTGACGCCGAACGGCTGCGGCGTCGGCCCCCGCACCGAGGTGACAACAACCGTCACGTCGCCGAGTTTAATCACGTCGCCGGGGCTGAGGTATCGCTCGCCACTGAGGGCGCGCTGATTGATCGTGATCGGGTTGCGCCCGGCCGTGATGTCCGTCATCACGAACCGGCCCCCCTTCTCGACAATCCGCGCGTGCTGGCGGGAGACATGCGGCGAGGGGATCGTGATCGCCGCCGGGGCCTCGCGGCCGATCACGACCGGGTCGCCACCGAGCACCGTCTCCTCGTGTGCATGGCCGTCGTGCTCCCAACGCATCGTCATCACCGGGCCGCCGCTCGGCGCGCCGATACCCCGCACGGCGGCGACGCGCAACGTGACATCGCCGAGGGTGATCGCGTCGCCCTCCTTGAGCACCGTCTCGCCGCCGATCGCGCGCCCATTGACGGCGACCGGATTGCGCCCGTTCGTCAGGTCCGCGATCGCGAAGCCGTCGGCGCGCCGCCGAATCTGCGCGTGCCTGCGGGAGACCGCCTGATTGGGCGATTCAATCGGCACGGTGCAACCCGCCTCGCGCCCGAGCGTCGCTGGCGTGTCGCCCATCACCCGCCCCTCGCGCGCCACCCCGCCGCTCTGCCACTGCAACACCATTTCCGCCATTTCCCACCCCTCCACGAAGTGCTGTGCCGAGTATTATTTTCCCGGCCCTTCTCCATCGGGAAAGGGCCGGGGTTAGGATCAATCCATCGCCAGCTGCTGGGCCGCCGATTCGACGGGGAGCGCGGCGCGCGCCTCCATCGCACTACCGAGGCTCATCAACGGGCTAATCAGGATATTCGAGACGATGGCGAGCACGACGAAGGCGATGAAGAGGCCGGGGCCGACGAGCCCGAGCGCCTTCCCCTGCTGCGCGACAACGAGGATCATCAGCCCCTTCGCATTCGTCAGGGCGATCATCTTCACGGTCCCCGGCATGTCCAGCCCCACCGCGAGGCCGGGCAACGCGCCGAGCACCTTCGCGAGCGTCCCCGCAAGGAGGATAATCGCCACGCCACCGATCAGCGCGGGCTTGAGCAGGCGCAGGTCCGTGCTTAAGCCGCTCAATGCGAGAAAGACCGGCACGAGGATCAGCGTCGTCATCTGCGCCAAGGGGGCGCGCAGGCTGTGGCGGAAGGAGGCGCGATACGGCATCGCCGCGCCGAGGATGAATGGGCCGAGCATGACATTGAGGTCCAGCCGGGAGGTGACCCACCCTGTCGCGACGACGAGCGCAACAAGGAGGACGAACACATCGGGCGACGCGCGCTCGAATATCTCCGGTCGGCGCGCTTCCACGCGGCTGGCGAGTACCTGGAGGCCGACGAGCAGCACGACGGTCATCAAGGCGAAAATACCCGCCCGGCGGACGAAGGGGGCGATACCCGCGTGCTTGGCGACATCGGCAGCCTGGGCGACAACGAGGAACATCAGGAGGGTAATCACCGCCGCCGCCGAGACGGTGAGTCGCCCCAACTCGGTATCGAACAGATTGCGCTCGTACAGCACGAGGACGGCGACCGGGAAGGCGCTGACGGCGAAGCCCGCGCCGAGAATGAGGACGAAGGCGAGGTTGCCGACACCGGGCAATCTGAATGCAGGGTCGCTCACGAGGTACGAGACCGGCCACGCCAGCAGCACCGGGATGGCCACCGACGAGACCGCGAGCACGAGGACGCGCGGGATGCGCCCCTTGAGAAGCCGCAGATCGAGATCCAGCCCGGCGACGAACATCAGAAACATCAGACCCAACTGGCCGAGGATATTGAGGATGTCCCTGCTCGCCTGCGGGAAGAGGGCGTTGTCGTGCGCCGCGCCGAAGACGGTCGGTCCGAGCAGGATGCCCGCGATGATCTCGCCGACGACGCGCGACTGGCCGAGGCGGACGGCGATCCCGCCGCAGAGCCGCGCCGCCACGAGGATCGCCGCCAGCGCCAGGAACGTCTTCTGGATGCCGGTCATCGGCGTCGTGTTCGTCAAGTGTTGGTGCACCCAATCGCCAAGATCGAGGACCAGTGGCTGGAACCCGCTCATGGTTTCCCTTCTTCTCATCGGCATCTGCCAACGAACCGACCGGCACCGGACATTCTGATAGCGTGTGCGCCACCTCTGCCATAACGCGAAAGATACTGATGGTTGTCCCTGTCAACGGTATTCTATCCAAGAAGACGAACGACGCAAGGTGATGCCGGGTTCCGCGCCTGGCGCTACATCCCGTGGCGGTTGCGTGGGCATTTCCCATACACCGCAAGCAAATTAGCGCATCGAGCGACCGCCGCGCACTGATCGAAAGTTCTGATCGGCGGCATCAATCTGCTGACCTTTCGATCCGTTGACACGGCGCCAGCCGTTCCGTATCCTCAATCGAGAGTTGCGAAGGCATTTCACGGAACAGCAGATACTCGCACGCCGTCCACTCTTGCCGGACTACTGGCTCCACGGTCGCCGCTCAGCACTCGCACGCAGCGCTCAGCGCTCAGTTCTTCGTGGAGAGGGGCAGGCAGATGGACCCGGATGCGATACTTCTCCATCTGACGATCGACCTCGTGATCATCATCGTCGCCGCCCGCTCGCTCGGTTGGCTGGCGCGGCGGATCAATCAACCGGCGGTCGTCGGCGAGGTGCTCGCGGGCATCATCCTCGGGCCGACCGTAATCGGGCGTATCTGGCCCTCCGTGCCGGGCCGCCTCTTCCCCAGCGACGTGCCGCTCAAATCCTTCGCGGACATCGGCCTCGTCTTCTTCATGTTCCTCGTCGGCCTGGAGTTGAACCCCGAACTGATGCGCAAAGAGGGCGGCCGGGCGCTACAAATCTCCGTCAGCGGCATCATCGCCCCCTTCATCCTCGGCATCCTGCTCGCGACGCAGATGACCGGGGTGAACAATGGCGGCACATTCGCGGACCCGGCGAAGGGACACCCGCCCACCCTGACCTTCGCCCTCTTCATCGGCTCGGCGATGTGCATCACCGCCTTCCCGGTGCTCGCCCGGATGCTCGTCGAGACCGGGCTCTACAAGCGGCCCGTCGGCACCGCCGCCCTCTGCGCCGCCGCCGTGGACGACGCCATCGCCTGGATTCTGCTGGCGAGCGTGGTCGGGCTGACGCGCAACGGCTCGGCGAGCGCGGCGATCCCCGTTTTCATCCTGGCGGCGCTCTTCGTCGTCTTCATGTTCGTCGTCGGCACGCGGCTCTTGAACCTGCTCGCGAAGCGATACGACGCCATCGGCCACCTGACCGTCGATATGGTGGCGATCATCCTCGCCGGCGTCCTGCTCTGCGCCTTTGCGACGCAGCGGATCGGCATCCACTCGATCTTCGGCGCCTTCCTCTTCGGCGCGATCATGCCGAAGCGCTCCGGCATGACCCGCGAGCTGACCGACAAGGTGGAGGACTTCACGGTCATCGTCCTGCTGCCGATCTTCTTCGCCGTCACCGGGCTGCGCACCAACCTCTTCGCGCTCAATAGCCCGGCGCTGCTCGGTTGGCTGGTGCTGATCGTGCTCGTCGCCACGATCGGCAAGTTCGCCGGCTGCGGCCTTGCCGCCCGCGTCACCGGCTCCACGCGGCATGACGCACTGATCATCGGCGCGCTGATGAACACGCGCGGCCTGACCGAACTGGTCATCCTCACCATCGGCCTCAGCCTCAATGTCCTCTCCGATCGCACCTTCGCGATGATGGTCATTATGGCGCTCGCCACGACGGTGATGGCCGCGCCGATCGTCAACCGCCTCACCTCGCGCGACGACCAGATCCGCGACCTCGTCGGCGAAGCTCCCGACCCGGCGACCGTCCCGGCGGCGCGCGTGCTGGTGGCGATCGGCAACCCGCTCAACGCGCCCTCGCTCGTCGATGCGGCGATCCGTCTGACCGGCGGCAAGCGGCCCGCCGAACTGCTCCTCGTCCGGCTGATCCCGACGCCGCGCGCGCCGGAATTCCGCACCGGCCTGCTGGAGGCGGAGAGTCAGGTCGAGGCGGCGGTCCAGTCGATGCGTCCGCTCGTTGAGCAGGCGGCGGCGGTAGGTGTCGTCGCCCGGCCAATCTCCTTCCTCTCGGACGACGTCAGCCCCGACCTCGCCCGCGTCGCGCGGGATCAGCATTGCGACACGATGCTGCTCGGCTGGCACCGCGCCTCGCTGCCGAAGCACGTCATCCAGGCGCTCGTCCATCGCGTCTTCACGCTCGCTCCGTGCGATGTCGCCGTCTTCGTCGATCCCATCGGCGTCGGCATCAAACCGGAGGCGGAGCGGCCCGTGGTCGTCGTGCTGGAATCGAGCGAACTGGACGAAGCGGCGGTGCGCCTCGGCCTCCGGCTGGCGGCGGACATGCAAACGAGCATTCGTCTAACGGGATATGTCGGCAATAGTGACGACCGTGCCGCCACCGTCCGCTCGGAGGAACTGGCGGAGCGCGCGGATGCGCTGCGGCAGCAGAGCGGCCTCTGGATCGTGCCCGTCTTCGTCGGCGGCGACACACTCCACGAGGCGGGGCGCGAGACGGCCGAGGGCGCCGTCGCCGTCGTCCCGGTCGGCGACGACTGGCAGGCGCAGGAGGACTTCGGCCACCCGGCGGCGGAATTGGCCGAACTGACCGCCTGCCCGATGTTCGTCGTCCGCGCGGCGGGCAGGGTCGGCGTGGCGATGGACGGTAAACCAAAACGCCGCATTGGTCGCTCTGCCCGCGAGACTGTTCCGGTCGGGCGCTCATGAAAATATGCGAACCTCACCAGATTGCCAGAAGGAATGCGGAGCAACAGTACCATCCATCCGAAATCTGCTATTTGGAATACCTTGGTTCACATAAAACAATGGACGGAATCCGATAAGTGATGGTATAACGCTCTCCTGAGCGGAATTGCCGCCATTATTGCCCGCGCACCGCAGGCAGGAAGCGAGAACAAGCGTGCATCGGTACCACCACGCGCGGTGCGCTATCGTCGCTTCTCTACTGCTACTGCTCTTGGTGCTCGCCATACCAACGCTCTCGGTGCGCGCCTTTCCCCCCGTTTACCGTTAGCACCTGCAATGAGAGTTCCTTCCGCGCTGCGGTCAATGACGCCCTCGCCGCCGGCTCCGGCAACATAGTATCTTTCGGGTGCGCCGGAATAATCGATCTCACCAGTGGTGGTGGCGGGACCATCTCAATCAATCGGGACCTGACAATTGATGGCACCGGGCACTTCCCGAGCCTTAGAGACAACGACACCACGTCTCCTTTCACGATCTTCGCCGTTACGTCCACGGTGACGAACTTCGTTGTCAAAGGCCTAATTATCGCGGGCGTGCCGAACGCCGGTGTAAGCGGTAACGGTGGCGGTATTTTGAACAGTGGCGGCAAAGTAACGGTGACAAATAGCAGCTTCGAAAATCTCTCCGCCAACGCCGGCGGCGGCATATACAACAATGGCGGCACGGTGACGGTGACGAATAGCGCCTTCGTCACCGACCGCGCCACCACCGGCGGCGGCGGCGGGCTCTACAACTACCAGGGCACGATGACCGTGACGAGCAGCACCTTCTCCGGCAACAGAGCGAGGGACGGGGGCGGCATCGTGAATACCGATGGCACGCTGATCGTCACGAGCAGCACCTTCACCGGCAACGCCGCCACCGCCACCGCCGCCTCTTGGCCCGGCCCGCCCGGCGGTGGCATCTACAGCGAAATTCACACCCCCGGAAAGTACGCGACGTTGACGAATACGATCGTCGCCAACAGCACGAGCGGCAGTGACCTCGGCGGCACGTTCCCCGGCTACAATAATTTGATTGATGACGCGGCAGTTGGCACCGGTTTGACCGACGGCGCACACGGGAACATCGTCGGCCATCCCGCGCTGTTGGGTGCACCCTGCCGCTGTTGGAGTGTCGTCCTGGATGTCCCGATCCTTCCCGGTTCGCCGGCGATCGACGCGGGCGCGGCGGTCGGCAATAACAACGGTCCCAATTTCGGCACCGTCCCCGCCACCGATCAGCGCGGCTATACGCGCCTCGGCACGGCGGACATCGGCGCTGTCGAGTCGCAGGGCTTCACGCTGAGCCTCACGAGCGGCGACCACCAGACTGCTCCCCGCGCTGCCGCCTTCCCCGCCCCGCTCGTCGTGTCCGTCTCCAGCACTCTTGGCGACCAGGTGACGGGCGGTATCGTCACCTTCACCGGCCCCACTACCGGCGCGGGGATCGTGCCCAGCCCAGTGACCGCAACGATCGGCGCCAACTGTGCGATCGGGCCGAACTGCCAAGCGAGCGGACCCGCCAGCGCGCCCATCACCGCGAATAGCACGGTGGGCGCATACACTGTTGTTGCCTCGGTGAGCGCCGCGAACCCAAGCCTCACATTCCATCTCGCCAATGCCCCATTGTTCACCGGCATCTCGCCACCCTCCGGCGCAACGAGCGGCGGCGGCACGGTCGCCCTCACCGGACAAGGCTTCGGCACGAACGTTGCGAATGTGTCGGTGACCTTTGGCGACGCTTCGGCGCTTGTTCATAGCGTGACGGATACGACGATCATCGTGACCGCCCCGGCGCACGGGGCGGGGGCGACGGACGTGGCGGTGACGGTGAACGGCGCGACCGCCACACTCGGGCAGGGATACACGTACGGGGTGGTGCAGCCGCTGCCGGGTCCGCAGCCGTCCGCCGGGCCGGCTGTGTCAGTCAGCCCGCTGCCCCTCTCCCGCCCGGTCGGCACGCCGCTCATGCCCTCACCGAGCCCCCTACCCCTGCCCCGCTGACGAAACAGTACCCGTCGTCGGTTGTCGCTTGGTGCATCACAGGCGACAGAGAGGACAGAGACAAAGCCACCGATTGCCTTGAGGATCGCAAACATGCAAAGGTGGGGCGTTCGCGAACGCCCCACCTCGCTTGCCTATAGCGATCGCCTCGCGCCGAACGCTACGGCGTCGGGTCGAGGTATGATCCGCCATAGATGTCGGAGTTGCCAAAGTTCGCCGGGCAGTTCTGCTGGGGCGCTGGTCGCGCCACTGCCGTGCCCGTTTGCAGGCTCATCCGCCACGTGTCGATTGCCGGGCAATCGTCCGCGTTCCGCGCGTCGTTCCAGACTGCCGCGCCGTACGTTCGCGTCGCCGCTGCGTAGACATAGTCGCCCAGGAACTCGTCGATCAGGCTGTTCGCGCTGGTGCCGCGCGGGTCACCCGGCGGGCTGCGATGCAGCAACGAGAATGCCCCGGTCCCCCCGGATGCTGCGACATCTGCGTGCAGCACCACGCCGACGAGCGTGCGCGGATCGGTAGTGTTCGTCCGGTACGGCGTCGTGAAGGCATTGTAGACCAGATAGACATCCGTGCCGTTCGGCGAGATTGCCGGAGCGGTGAAGAGTCCGCGATCGCCGGCGGTCTCAACCGCCCGTGGGGTCGCCCAGGTTGCCGCGTGGTCCGCCGATTCGGTGAAGTAGACGTGCGGCGCGGCGAGTGTCCCGCTGACATAGGACAGCACGATCCGGTCCGTGGCATCCGTGCCCGTCGGTGCGCCATTTGCGATGTCGACGCTCGGTGCCACGGCGAGGTCGCTCCGTGCCCCGGCAACACCGTCAATCACCGGGCGGCCCGCCACCGGGTCGATGACGCCGGGCTGCGTGACCGGGCCGGCCACAGGCCGCGGCTTCGACCAGCCCGCCCCTCCGTCGGTGGACTGCGAGACGAACTCGAATGCGTCCTTGCCGGCGGAGGAGAGCGTGCCGACGCCGAAGACGTAGGCGGTGCCATGGCTGTCGGTGCGGATCGTGCAGCCGTCGAGCGGGTTCCGCTGCGCGTTGTTCGCGGCCGCCGTGATCTGGTGCTGCGTCCAGGTGTCGCCGCCGTCGTGCGAGACCGCAACATTCAGCGGCGCCGGTGCGGCGTTGCCCTTCTCCTGGCCGCGGAACGAGGCCCAACAGAGGTAGGCTGTGCCAAAGAAGGGGCTCGATGCCGCGTTGTCCGCCCAGACCTGCTCCTTGTCACTGAAGGTCGTCGAGGACTGCTTCGAGACCAGGACAGGGGGCAGCCAGGCGCTCTTGTCGCTCGCCGCTGCTGCCTGCACATTGTCGGTGCGGGAGACGGCAATCGCCTCGAAGCCTTTGAATGCCTCCTCGGAACGCGTCGCGTTCAGGTTCGCCGTCAAGTTCGCATAATACAGGCGCGAGCCGTTGGCCCAGGAAAACGTACCGTCCGCCGCCCGGCGGGGACCAAATGCGACGGCCGGATCGCCATCGGAGACGAGTCCGTTCTCGGCGTACCAGGGCAACGTGCCGATCGGGCCGGTGTGCGCGGTGCAACCGGCATCCGGGCCGACAACACCGAGGCAGTCGCGTGCGGTCAAGCCCGTGTAGGTGGGCTGCGACCAGGTCGTGCCACTGTCAAAGGAGAACATGACTCCGGAAACCCCCACGCCGGGAGTGAAAGGGCAGGTCGTATCGTCGCCGGCGTTACACGCTTCCATGTCGATCTCGTCGTTGGCCCCGGCGACGAGGACGCTCGGGTTATTGGCGTCGACCGCGAGAGCGGGCTCATTCTGCTTGTTCTGGGAGAAGGGGGTTGGCGGGCTGCCGAAACTCACCCGCGCATCCGGGTTGAAGGCAGCGGCTGGCAGCGCGGTGGCCAGGAGAGTTACCAGCGCGAGTACAATCGGGAGACGTATGGCCGAGCGGAAGTAACGCACGATCCCATCCTCCTTTTCGGGGCCAACAACGTAATTAAGGTGGCCCTACGGGACGACCAACAGACGCACGATGCACGGCGCGGAGACTCATCGGCACTCCGGCCGCTCTCCCTCCTTCCCCGGTTCCACAACGGATCCTTGGGGCGCATATCCGGCCGCCCGAGTCCCCGTTCCTTCCCGCGACATCGCCCGCGCTTTCTAGTGGCGAGCAAAATATCACCCACCGGAGGCATCGCGCAAGAGGCCAACGACCGGGTTCGGCGATGCATGGGACGATAGGCAGAAAGACGATGAGGCCGCGTCTTATGATGACGTAGACGCCTGGGGCGCACAATCCGGGACGCCGGGCGGCGGCGGGCGGCGGGCGGTCGTTGCGTCCAGTGGTGTGGAGGCGAGCGCGATGGCATCCTTAAAGGACAGTGCCGCGCCCTCAGACCAGGCGGCAGCCCAGACGCGGGCATCGCTGGCGGCACGGGCAGCGGCGAGGTCGTTCGCATTGCGCGTTTGGTCGGCGGGCGCGCGCGCGAGCGACTGCGCGGCGCGGAATGTCTCGACCGCGCCCCACAAACGCGCCGCGTGCGCTCCGTCGCCTTCCGAAACGGCGAGTGCCGCCAGGCCTTCCAACGCCTCCGCGCTGGCGCGCGGGTCGTCGCGTTGCTGGCTACACGCGAGGCTTTCCTGATAGGCGGTGCGGGCGGTTGCGTACTCCCCCTGCTCCCGCGCGACGATTGCCACATTGTTGAGGGCGAAGGGCAGCGCGCGCGGATCGCCCAGTTCGCGGCGGATCGTCAGGCATTCATCGTAATAGGCGCGGGCGGCGGCGAGGTCGCCCTGCTCCCGCGCGACGTTGCCGAGATTCGTCAGCGAAAAAGCGATCTGGCGCATGTCGCCCAGCGCGCGCCGCAGCGTCAGGCTCTGGTCGTAGAAGGAGCGCGCGGCGGCAAGGTCGCCCTGTTGCCGCGCCACCGCCCCGAGGTTGTTCAGCGCGAAGCCGATGGCCCCCGTATCGTCCATGGCGCGCCCGGCGGCCAGGCTCTCCTCGTAGCGGGCGCGGGCGGTGGCGTAATCGCCCTGCTGCTGGGCGACAACGCCGAGGTTCGTCAGGGCGTGCGCGACCGCCTGCGTCTGCCCGCGTTCACGCGCGATGGCGAGGCTTTCTTCGTAGCGGGCGCGGGCGGCGTCGTCCTCGCCCTGCCGTTGGGCGACGATGCCGAGATTGATCAGCGTCCGCGCCACGGCTTCGCTGTCGCCGAGCGCGCGGCGGATCGCCAGCGCCTCCTCGTACCGCGTGCGCGCCGCGTCGAAGTCGCGCTCGTCGCGCGCCATGGCGGCGAGATTGCTGAGCGAGTGCGCGATGCCCGCGCGGTGGCCCGATGCGCGCCGGATCGCCAGCGCCTCCTCGTAGCGCGTCCGCGCCGCTGCCGCATCGCCCTGTGCCCGCAGCAGGGCGCCGAGGCCGTCGAGCGCCTTCGCCCGCAGGGGCGGCGGGACACCGTCCGACCCCTCCAATGCGCGCTCCATCCAGCGCCGCCCCTCGGTGAGATAGCCGCGAACCGACCAGAAGCGCCAGAACGCGCCGACTAGCCGCACCGCCGTCTCATGCTCGCCCGCTTCCAATGTGTTGCGCAGGGAGACGCGGATGTTGTCGTGCTCCGCTTCGAGCCGGGCAAGCCACGCACCCTGCGCCGCCCCGGTCAAGTGTGCCTCCGCCTCCTCCGCGAGCGCGAGGTAGTATGCGGTGCGGGCATGGCGCATCGCCGCCAGTTCGCCGCGCTCGTCCAATCGCTCACGTGCGTACTCGCGGATCGTGCCGAGCATCGCGAAGCGCGGTTCGCCCTCGCCGACCTCCACCTGCCGGAGCAGACTCTTGTCCGCCAGCGAGGCGAGTCCGTCGATGAGGTCCGTCGCCATGCTGCCCAAAGGGCGCCCGCCACCGGCATTGCAGATCGTCTCGATCGCCGTCAGCGTGCCGCCGCCCGCGAAGACGGCCATCCGCGCGAAGAGCGCCTGCTCGTCCGCGTCGAGCGTCGTGTAGCTCCAGTCGATCGCGCCGCGTAGCGTCTGCTGGCGGGCGGGCAGGTCGCGCGCGCCGCCGGTGAGGACGCGCAGGCTGTCCGTCAGCCGTTCGAGGAGCGCCTGGGGGGTGAGCAGTTTCGTCCGTGCGGCCGCCAACTCGATGGCAAGGGGCAGGCCGTCGAGCCGCGCGCAAATCTCCGCGACGATCTTCGCGTTCGCCGGGGTGAGCGCGAAATCCATCCTCGCTTCCTGCGCGCGGGCGACGAAGAGGCGCACCGACTCGTACCGCATCAACTGATCGAGCGGCGGCAGTCGCCGCGGATTCGGCAGCGGCAGCGTCGGCACCGGATAGTCCCGCTCGCCATAGAGATGCAGCGCGGCGCGGCTGGTGACGAGCGCCTTGAGGCCGGGGGCGGCGGCGAGCAGTTGGGCAACCACCGGCCCCGCGACCGCCACCTGCTCGAAGTTGTCCAGCACGAGGAGCAATCGTTGCTCGCGCACGAATGCGTGTAGCCGCGCGGTAAGCGACGGGCCGCCGCCTTCGGTCACGCCGAGCGTTTCGGCGATCTGGAACGCCACCCGCGCCGGATCGATGACATCGGCGAGCGAGACGAAGAAGACGCCGTCCGGGAAGGACTCGACACATTCCGCCGCCGCGTGCAAGGCCAGTCGGGTCTTCCCCGTGCCACCCGGCCCGGTGAGCGTCAGCAGCCGCACGTCGTCGCGCCGCAGTAGCGCGACCACCTCCGCCGCCTCTCGCTCACGCCCGATGAGCATATTCGCCTGGGCGGGCAGGTTCGTGCGCCGCGCGTCGAGCGTCGCGAGCGGCGGGAAGTCGGCGGGGAGGCCGGGCGCGACAACTTGGAAGATATGTTCCGGGCGCAGGAGGTCCTTCAGCCGCGCCTCCCCCAAATCGCGCAGCGAGACGCCGGGCGGCAGGGTGTCGCGGATCAACTCCTCGGTCGCGCCGGAGACGAGCGTTTGGCCGCCGTGCCCGGCGGAGAGCAGGCGCGCGACGCGATTGAGCGGCCGCCCGAAATAATCGCCATCCCGCGCCTCGACCGACCCGGTGTGCAGCGCCATCCGCACGCGCAGGGGGTCGCCATCGCCCCAATCCGCCGCGAAGAGCGCACACTGGGCGGCCAGGGCGGCGTCCAGCGCGGCGGGGGCGTCCGTGAAGGCGGCGTAGAAGGCATCCCCGACCGTCTTGAAGACGGTGCCGCCATGCTCTTCAATCGCGCCCCCGAGCAGCGCGTCGTGCCGCGCGAGGATGCCGCGCATCGCCTCGGCGTCGTGCTCCCAGCGCTGCGTACTCCCGGCGATGTCCGTGAAAAGAAATGTCACCGTCCCGCTGGGAAGTTCCCGCATCGCGCTCGCCCTCGCATCCATGCCCAGACTCCTCGGCCAGTATAGTCGGGCGATAGGGTCGGTGGAAGAAGCGGCACATGTCGCTAAGGCCCATCAGCGTGACCTATTCATCAAACTGCAATGGGATGACGATCTGACCGCTGCGGTCGATCGCACCGACCTTTCCTTTGCTCGACACGAGTGCGAGTCCGCCCGAATAGTCGCTGGCGAGGTCGAACTGCGTCGGGGTTACTGGGTTGCCCGTTTCATCAATGTATCCGAATCCGCCAGCGCTATTGACTACCTTTACGGCTGCGCGGCCATCAAAAAAGTCGCTAACGATAACCAAGCCCTCTGGGATGGTAGTGACTTTTCCTGTTTTGTCGATAAACCCTCGCTGCAGGGTAGTTATATCCGCCCGCGCGAGCCCGCCACTGAAGGCGTTCGCATATTTGAACCGGAGCGGGATGACTATCTTGCCGGTTTTGTCGATATAGCCCCACAGATTGCCAACTTCGACCGCCGCGAGTCCCTCGTGGAAAGGCTGAGCATCATCGTATTGACTCGGAATCGCCACGGCGCCGGTCGAGTCGATGTAGCTATACTTGTAGTGTCCTAATCTCCCCGTCCCGACGGCGGCAAATCCCTCGGAGAACACGGGGCCTCGATTGACGACGACATTATCGTAATGGACCGGGATCACCAGTTTGCCGGTCTTATCTACGAAGCCGAAACGGAAGTCCGATGCGAGCGTCGTCACCGGTGCCAAGCCACCGGAGAAGTCAAACGTCTCGCTGAAGTGCGGGGTGACAACCTTCCCCGTGGGATCGATGAACGCTCGAATCCCCGAAATCGAAGGTGACGGCTGCCAAACCCTCGGAGAAGTCCGACGTTCCCTGCGCGAACTGTGGCGGGATGACGACCGTACCCTGCTTGTCGATGAATCCCTGCTTATCGCTGCCCGGCTGTTCGATGCGCGCGAGCCCTCCCTTGAAGGAAAACGCGGCGCTGAATCGCGGCGGGATAATCATCGTGCCGGCGGCATCGATATAGCCGTATACGCCGTTCACCTTAACTGCTGCAAGCCCTTCGGAGAATCGGAAATCCCCTGTCGGATGCGCGATCGGTAGTGACGGCGCGCCCGTCGCTGCGACGGAAGAGCCAATCACAACGGTTGGCTGGGGGCGCGTCGCTGTCGCGGAAACGCGCGAGGATAGAGCGGCCGCTGTGGATTGACACGCGCAGAGGGCAGCCGTGAACAGTATCGAAAGCACGATGCGAGCGGCACTCTTTTGCTTACTCAACCTGTTTTGGCGCCACATTGGTGCGGGCAACCCCTTATCGATGCAATGTCGCTGTGTGCCGAGTATACCGCATCCACCCAAAAAATCAGTGGCCTTGCGACAATGACAAAGTATTGGCTCAACACGGATGATGCATTCGGGTGCGGTCAATCCCCGATCAGTGTGCGATACTGCACGCGGTGCATCGTTCATGCAGCCCGCGCAGCGCGGGGCGCCGGTTTGTTGGAGGTAGAAGGCTTTTGCAACGTCTGGAAGCACCGGCACGGCCGCGTGTCTGGTGGAATGAATATGTCGCGCTTTTTCTCACCGTTTGGATGGTCGGCAGTGTCATCTGGGCGCTCGGGCACGCGGGGTGGGACCCGCTCCTCGGGCGGCTGCCCGTCGTTGCCATCCCCGCGCTCGCCATCGGCTACGGCAGCGCGAAGACGCGCCGCCTGCCGCTCTCCGCATGGCACACACTGGCGCTCCTCGGCGGCGCGCTCACCTGCTGGCTGGTGGCGATCACCGCGCCGGGTGTCGCCACCGGCTCACCGAAGCACCGCACCATCCTCCTGTGGCGCGATGGGGTCGCGTGGACACAGGCCGCGGGGCGGGGCGAGGCGAGCAACGATCATGTGCTCTTTCTGCTGATCGTCAGCGTACTCGTCTTCGCGCTCGCCTACATGGTGATGGGCTGGGTCTTCCGCACCGGGTCGTCAGCGCTCGCCATCGGCGTGCCGGGGATCGCCCTGCTCGCCACGGTCGGCACGACGGGGCTCAATGGCCGCTGGTACCTCGCGGCGTTCCTGCTCGGGGCGATCCCGCTGGCGGCGCGCTTCGCCGGGTTCCGGCAGGAGGCGCGCTGGCAGCAGCAATGGATCGCCTACCCGGCCACGCTCCGCTCGCGCTATCTCTCGGTCGGCTCCGGCATCGCCCTTGTCCTCATCCTGCTCACCACGGCCCTCCCGCTCTCGGTACACATTTCCGCGGTGAACAAGGCATGGGAGCGCGCGCAGCACCCCGCGCAGCGACTCTATGCGACGGTGCAGGAGCGCTTCACCCGCGCCGTGGACGGTCAGGGCCAGCCGACGGTCGTCCCCGGCTTCGCGTCGTTCGGGCCGACCTTCCGCCTCGCCGGGAGCCTCAATCTCTCGGACGCGCCCGCCGTGGTGCTGACCGCACAGGAGGGGCATTACCTGAGCGCGAATGCCTACGATTTTTACACCGGCCTCGGCTGGGAGGACCGCGCGACGACGACGTTCAATCCGCAGGGGCCGAATGGGGCGATCTACTCCCCGCAGGTCTCGGTCGGCGCGACGCAGCAAGTACCGCGCCCAACGGGTGGCGCCGAGGCGACGCAGTCTATCCCCTGCGACACGCAGTTCCTCCGCCCGCGCGGTACGCTTCTCTACTCGTGCGGCCAGGCAGAGACGCTCTCCGTGGATACGCGCGTCTCGCTCTCGTGGCAGCAACTCGGGCAGACCGGGCTCGCCATCCCGCCCGCCGCGAATGCGACACCCGCGCCATTGACCAACCTCGTCGGGCTGGTCAGCAGTCTCCAGGGCCTCGCGCTGCCCGGTGACGTACCGACCCCCGGCGCGAGCGGCGAGGCGACGGCGGTGCGCCCGGATGGCACCCTCGTCATCGCCCTCACCCCTGCGAAGGCGCAATCATGGCAGCCGACTGCGGCGGACCTTGCGGGATATGTGCAGCGTGCAATGGCGGCGCAACCGCAGGCGGCGAACGCCAAGCCGATCACGCGCCTGCTGATCGCCACACCCGCCACCGATGCGCCGGACACCCGCAGCACGGGATCGACGCGCGATTCGCGGCGATTGAGGCGGAGCAGGATCGTCTGCGCAAGCAGTTGATCGACACGCAACTCGTCGTGCAGGGCGGCAAGGTGACGACGCTCCTCTATCGCGGCCAGACGCCGAATTTCGCCGACGTGACGACGCTCGACGCGAGCGCGCCGATCGCGGCCAACGAGACGGTGGCGACGACCGCCCGCGTCAGCACCGCGACTACCGAGCAATTGCGCGCCGCAGCCACATCGTACCCACAGTGGCTGGATCGCTACCGCCTGCTGCCGGACGGCTCCGCGCCGAACACTATCGCCACGCCGCAGCGCGTCGAGACCTCGCGGCGCAACTGGCGCGCGGCCAGCGCGACCCGTACGACATCGCCGCCGGCATCGAGCGCTACCTGCGCGCGACCTATGGCTACGCGACGGTCGTCAACAATCCGCCCGTCAATCGGGACGTCACCGATTACTTCCTCTTCGATGCGAAAGAGGGGTACTGCGAGTATTTCGCGACGGCGATGACCGTGCTCTTGCGCGCGAACAACATCCCGGCGCGCATGGTGACCGGCTACCTGCCCGGCTCGCGCCAGGCGGACGGCCGCTTCCTCTCGCGCGAGAGTCAGGCGCACGCCTGGGTGGAAGTGTACTTCCCGCAGTATGGCTGGATCACCTTCGACCCGACACCGCGCCCGGATGTTGCGCCGATTGTCCGAGGGTCCGGCAACACCGCGCCCGAGCCGACACCGGCTCCCGCCCCGGCCCCGGCCCCGGCACAGCCGCCCGCGCCATCGAATACCGCCCCGCAGCAGCCGACCGCATCCTTGAATGCGGGGCGCGACGGCGGCTTCCATCTGTCGCCGCTCTTCCTACTTATCCCGCTCACGCTGCTCGGGCTCTGGGCACTCGCCGCGTGGTATTGGTTCCTCCCCTTCCGGGGACTTGCGCCCGCCGCGCAGTGGTACGCCCGCCTCCAGCGCAGCGCGCGATGGCTCGGCGTCCCGAATGCGCGCGCCGCGACACCGTTCGAGACCGCCGAGGCGATCGGCGCTCGCCTGCCGGACGGCAAACCGGCCGCCATGACGATTGCCCAGCGCTACGCCGAGGAGCAATATGCCGGTCGCCCGCCCGCCCCGACCGACCTCGACGGCCTGCGCGGCGCATGGAAGGTCATTCTGGGCCACACCCTCCGCGTCCTCCCCCGCCGCCTGACGAAAGGGCAGCGAAAGAAGCGCTGATGCCCCGCCGCCACCGATGTATTCGCTATGCGCGGGCGAGCTGCCTCCTCCGCACGAGGAGCATGACGACGAAGAGCCAACTGGCGACGACGATGGAAACGGGAAAGAGCGCCGTCGTCACCGAGAGATGGTCGAGCGCGAGGATGCCGAGCACCCATTTCAGGCCACTCATGGCGAAGGTGCTCATCGTCTCCTCGCTGGGGCGGTAATACGACTTGCGCAGGGTCGGGACGAAGCCGATATTGTCGATCAGCGTGATGAGGATCACGGAGAGCAGGGGGCCGCGCGTCAGGAACCAGATGACGAGCGCGATGCCTGCCCCCGCCAGCGCGATCCAATCCAACCGGGCGATGGTGCGCTCACCGTCCACTGCCGCGATGGCCGCGATAACCGTGCAAATGATGGCCGTGAAGCCCGTTACCCACGCCCCCGGCCCGGCATGGCCGGCAATCTGGCCGACGAAGGCGATGCCGGTGAGTACGCCCCAGATCAGCCAGGTGAAGGCGTGCGGTCTGGTCTTCCGCGCGAAAATGTCCCGGAAGTACGGGACATAACTGACGAGCGCGATAACGGTGGCGAGCAACCCGAGAATGCCGCGATACCCCATGCGCCTACTCTATCACGATTCCCCTCCCCTCCCGTACACTACCAGCGCCGCATCCTGCGGGAAAGATGTGCGAGGGGGCTGTCGGATGATACGCAAGGCACCGTTTCACCACAGAGGCACAGAGAACACAGAGAAGAGACTGAGAATAAGAGAAAATGGCTGGTGGCCAGCGAGAGGGCAAGGTGTCCGGTCAATCTTCGTGCCGTCTCTCATTGCTCTCTCCTCTCTCCCGCTCTGTGTCCTCTGTGCCTCTGTGGTTGAGAACCCTCCCGCTACGCAGTTGCGGATACCGGGGCCGACGCCGCTGCCGGACGCGGTGCGCGAGGCGACCGGGCGGCAGATGATGAACCATCGCTCGGCGGAGTTCGCCGCGATGCTCACGGAGACCGTCGCCGGTATACAGACGCTGCTCCAGACAACGCATGATGTGCTCCTGATGTCGTGTTCGGGGACGGGCGGGATGGAAGCGGCGGTCGCCAATCTCTGCTCGCCCGGAGATGAGGTGATCGCGGCACATGCGGGCGTCTTCGGGGCGCGCTTCGCCGCCATCGCGGTGGCATATGGCCTGACGGTGCATCACGTCACCGCGCCCGACGGTCAGGCGCTCGATCCGCTGCTGATCGGCGCGGCCTTCGCCGCCCATCCGCGCGCCAAGACGCTGCTCGTCACCCACAACGAGTCCGCCACCGGCGTGACGCACGACCTCAAGGCGATCGCCGAGACGGCGCATCATCACGGCGCGATCATCGCCGCCGACTGTATCACCTCCACCGCCGCGATCGACGTACCGCTCGACGCGTGGGGTATCGACGTGGCGGTCTCGGCCTCGCAGAAGGCGTGGATGGCGCCGCCGGGGATGGCGATGGTCGCGGTCGGCGCGCGGGCGTGGCAGCGCGCGAAGACGGCGACCCTCCCCCGCTTCTATTTCGACTTCGCTCGGCATCGGGACGCGCAAGCGACCGGGCAGGCGCCCTCCACGCCCGCCCTACCGACGCTGACGGGATTGCACCGCGCCGTCCAGATGCTCGCCGCGGAGGGTTTACCGGCGATGATCGCCCGCCACCGCGCCGCCGCCGAAGCGTGCCGCGCCGACATCGGCGACCTCGCGGAGTACGGCCTGCGCCTCTTCGCGGACCCGGCACATGCCTCGAACACCGTCACAGCGGTCGCCCTCCCGCCGCATCTGGACGCGGAGCGCCTGCTCGCCCGCCTCGAAGACGAACATGGCGTCATCGTCGCGGGTGGCCTGGGCAAACAGGCGGGGCAGATCATCCGCATCGGCCACCTCGGCTACGTCACCCCGGCGGACATGGACGCCGTTGGCGCGGCGCTCAGGGCAGTATTGGAGACGGCCTAGCACTCCAGGTCCCCTTCCCGAGCCGGGAAGGGAACGGAGGTTCGGCAATCTGAGAGGAGACACCAATGACCGATGACCGACGGAAGGGGAGCGATGTCCTGATCGAGGTCCTGCGCAGCGAGGGGGTGACGCACATCTTCGGCAACCCTGGCACGACCGAACTGCCGATGATTGACGCGCTGGCGGCGGTGTCCGACATCCACTATGTGCTCGGCTTGCAGGAATCGACCGTCGTCGGCATGGCGGACGGCTATGCGCAGGCGACCGGGCGTCCCGCCTTCCTCAATGTGCATACCTCGGCGGGGCTCGGCAACGCGATCGGCAACCTGACGAACGCGAAGAGCGCGAATACGCCGCTCGTCGTCACGGCGGGTCAGCAGGACTACCGGCACATCGTCAGCGACCCGCTCCTCTCCGGCGACCTCACCGGCATCGCGGCAGCCGTCTCCAAGTGGTCGCACGAGGTACGCACGCTCGGCGAGCTGGGCACGGTGCTGCGCCGCGCCTTCCACGACGCGGCGGCCGCGCCGAGCGGCCCGGTCTTCGTCTCGCTGCCGATGAACGTGATGGACGAGATCGGCCCCGCGCCGGTCCCGCCGCCCTCGCGGATCGAGCGCCGCGCCGTGGGCGGCGGCCTGGCGGAGCTAGCGGAGTTGCTCGCCACGACAGCCATCGGTCGCCTCGCCATCGTCGTCGGCGACGAGGTGACGGCTGCGGGCGGCACGGAGGCCGTCGTCGCGGTGGCGGAACTGCTCGGCGCGACGGTCCACGGCTCGCCGCTGCTCGGCTCCTTCGCCTTCCCGCCGCTGCACCCGCTCTGGGCGGGGGCGCTGCCGCCGCACGCCGGCGCGTTGCGCAAGGCGCTCGGGGAATACGACCGCGTCTTCCTGATCGGCGGGCGCGCGTTCATGACCTATCCGTATGCGCCCGGATCGCCGCTCCCGGAGACGGTCGAACTGCTTCATCTCGCCCCGGACGCGCACGATCTCGGCCGCACGCACCCCGTGCGCCTCGGCATCGTCGGCGACCCGCGCGCCACGCTGGAGGCGTTGCTGCCGCTGCTCCAGGAGAACGTACCGGCGAATCGCGCGGAGCGGACGATGGCGGCGCAGCATATCCTTCAGGAAAAGGCCCGCGCGGCGTACGAGACGGCGGCGCTCGACCGCTACGACCGCGTGCCGATGCCGCCAATCGTCGCCGCCCATGCCCTACTCCGCGCGCTGCCGCCCGAGTCGGTCGTCGTAGATGAGGGCCCGGCGACGAACACGCATGTGCGCGCCTTCCACCGGGTGGCGCGGCCGGATCGTTACTTCTTCGTGCGCGGCGGCGGGCTTGGCTGGGGGATGCCCGCCGCGCTCGGCGTCTCGCTGGGCTTCGGCCGCGAGCCCGTCCTCTGCATCGTCGGGGATGGCGCGGCGATGTATTCGCCGCAGGCGCTCTGGTCGGCGGCGCACGAGCAGTTGCCCGTCGTCTTCGCGGTGGTGAACAACCGGGAGTACAACATCCTCAAGAACTACATGCGCGGCATGGAGGGGTACAACGCGACCATGGGCACGTTCATCGGCATGGACATCGTCGACCCGCCCGTCGATTACTGCGCCCTCGCCCGCTCGATGGGCGTCGCCGCCACCCTCGTCGAGCGGGCGGGCGATGTCGGCGACGCCGTGCGCGCCGCGTGGGATACCGGCAAGCCCCACCTGCTCGAATTGCCGATGGCCGCCACCTGAACTGCCGCATGGCACGGCCTCTGCGATGTCCTCGTGTGACGCGCCCGCCGGATGGGCGAGAATGCAGGAGGAACCCCTATGAGCCAGCGCATCGACCGCCGCGATGATGTCAACCCGAAAGAAGGGACACACGAGTACGGCGATGTCCAGTTCGCCGACGCGACGAACCACAAGTACCCGATCGACACGCCGGAGCATGTTCGCGCCGCGTGGAGTTACATCAATCACAAGGATAATGCGGCCAAGTATGACAAAGACGAGGTCGCAACGATCAAAGGGCGCATCAAGCGCGCCGCCGAGCGCCATGGCGTCGAGATCGGCGGGGAGTCCTAACCCCCGGCCCCTTCCCTCGGAGGGAAGGGGTGACTCGCGTCAGGAGCCATGGCCTTTCCTCATCGCCTCGATCCATCGGTGGCTTGCTCCCCTTCCCTGCGAGGGAAGGGGCCAGGGGGTAGGAAAATCACGCCGAGGCGTGGTCCGGCATCAGTTCGAAGGTCGCTTGCTCGGCGGGGGACAGGGGGCCGCCTTCGGGCGAGGGCGTGTTGGTTGTCGCGTACTTCCGGTTGACCATTACGGCTCCCGCCCGCGCCTCCGCCGGGTCGGTCACGTGCCGCGCCCGGATGGCAATGTCCTGCCCGGCGACGTGGAGGATGCCCTTCCCGTTCGCGAGCAGATTTTGCGGCCAGTCGCGGCCCATCCCACCGCCGGAGCGGATGAAGAGCCGCGTCTCGTCGCCCCAAATCCAGATGATGACGCGCGACGGGTTGCCCGTCTTCCGCCCCCAAGTCGTCAACTCCACTTCCCGCTCGGCCAGCGCTTTCTCGATGGTTGCCGTATCGAACCCTGCCATTGCTGCTCCCCTTTCGCGTTGATCGCCCGTGTCCGCTAGTATGGGCACGCCCCGACGCGGGCGCAAGGCGAATGACGGGCAGGGAGAGGAGCGAGCGGGATGAAGATACGGGAGATTCGGGCGGTCGGCCTGCGCGGCGCGACGCCGGAGGGCGGCTGGAGCGACGAAATCCAGCCGGATGCGTGCGTGCATACGCTGATCGCCGTGCTGACCGACGAGGGCGTCACCGGCGTCGGCAGCGTCTTCACGAACGATGACCTCGTTCGCGCCGCCCTCGCGGTGCTCGAACCGCTCTACCGCGGCGAGAATGCGCTGGAGCCGGAGCGCGTCAGCGAGAAATTGCACCAGCACACCTTCTGGCTCGGGCGCGGCGGGTCGATCACCCACGCGATCTCGGGCATCGACATCGCCCTCTGGGACATCCTCGGCAAGGCGACGGGGCAACCCGTCGGGCGGCTACTCGGCGGGCGGTACCGCGAGCGCGTCCGCCCCTACGCCTCGCTACTGATGGACGAGCCGGAGCGGATGGCGGACGCGCTGCTACCGTACAAGGCGCAGGGGTTCCGCGCCTTCAAGATCGGCTGGGGGCCGTTCGGGCGGCAGAGCGCGGCGAAGGACGAGGCGATCGTCCGCGCCGCGCGGGAGGCCGTCGGCGACGATGTGCTGCTGATGGTGGACGCGGGCGGCAGCGATGCCTACTGGCATCAGGGATACAAATGGGCGCTGCGCACCGCCGAAATGCTCGCAGGCTACGGCGTCACCTGGTTCGAGGAGGCGCTGAAGCCGGATGCGTTACGGGAGTACGTCATGCTACGCGAGCACGCGCCCCTGCCGATCAGCGGAGGCGAGGTGCTGACGCGCCGCCAGTCGTTCCAGCCGTGGTTGGAGGCGGGCGCGTTCGACATCGTCCAGCCGGACGTGACGAAGGTCGGCGGCATCTCGGAGGAGCGGCGCATCGGCTGGATGGCGCAGGAGCACGGCGTCCGCTTCATCCCGCACGGCTGGAACACCGCCGTCGGCCTCGCCGCCGATCTGCACCTCGCCTCCGCCTTCGCGGAGACCGATTTCGTGGAGTACATCACCGGTTCCCCGTACGTCGATGAGATCGTCGCCACCCCGTGGCAACTGGACGCGGACGGGATGCTCGCCATCCCCGCCACCCCCGGCCTCGGCATCGCCCTCGACCCGGACGCCGTGCGCCGCTACTCGCGCGGCGAGTCGCTGCACGGCCTCGACCGCGACGGATCGTAAGATCGTCCTTCCTCTCCCCGCACCATGACTCGCGCGGCGGCAATCAGAACCGCCCCGCCGCGATCAGCGTCTCATGGATATGCCAAGAGGAATGACGCAACCAGGGTACCATTCCCGGGAGCAAGATCATGCGACCGATCGGCTTTGCATCCGATTGTTAATGCATTTCGCGATTCGGTACAGATGAGGTATGATTGCCGCATACGGAAAAATCGAGAGGTGTTCGGGGAGAGTACCATGCAGCCATGGGTCACAGATCGGCGTATGCGTATTTCCCATCTCGGGGCCGTTGCCGCCCTGCTCGGCGCGCTGCTCCTCGCTACGCTCTCGGCCACGGCGGTGGGGGCGACCAACAACTTCACTGTTACTGTGAGTACCAACCATGTGACCGATGACAACAACGCCTGCGCCACGTCGGGTACCGGCACCTGCTCCCTGCGCGACGCCATCCGCTACGCCAACCTCCATACTGGCGCGGCCGACCTGACCACGATCACCGTGCCCGGGAACCTCGACCCCTACAAGCTTACCCAGCTTGACTCCACCGACGACAACGCCGCCGCGGGCGACCTCGACATCAAGGCGAATGTGACGATCAACGGCGCGAGCGCGAGCGCGACGATCATCGATGGGAATGGCGGGAGCATCGATCCCGACCGCGTCTTCCAGGTCTTCGGCGGCTTCGCCGTCACCTTCAACAATCTGACGATCCAGAACGGCAAGAAGACCACGGACCCCGGCGGCGGGCTGTATGTCGCGGCGAACGCCACCGTGACGCTGACGAACTGCATCGTGACGGGCAACATGACGACGTACGCATTCGGCGGCGGCGGCGGCCTCTTCATCGGCAGCCATGCGTCCGTCACCCTGAACGGGACGACGGTGAGCAACAACAGCGCGGTCAGCCAGGGTGGCGGCGGGCTCTACAACAATGGCGGGACGCTGGCGGTGAACAACAGCATCGTCAGCGGAAACACCGCAGTCGGGAGCGGCGGGGGGATCTCCAATAACTTCAGTGGCACGCTGACCGTGACGAACAGCCAGTTCACGGCCAACCATGTGACGGGCACGCCCGGTACGCCCGGCACGCCCGGTCCATCCGGCGGCACTGGCGGCACTGGCGGCACCGGAGGAAGCGCCACCGGGGGCGCGATCGATACGACAGCCGCCGTCTCGGTCACAGGAAGCATCTTCACCGGGAACACCGCGATCGGCGGCGCTGGCGGCGCTGGCGGTCTCAGCGGCGGCGCTGGCGGTGGCCCTGGCGGCACCGGAGGAAGCGCCACCGGGGGCGCGATCCATGCGACGACCTCCCTCCCGATCTCAGGAAATCTCTTCACGGGGAACAGCGCGACGGGCGGCACCGGCGGCACCGGCGGTAACGGCGGCAACGGCACGGGTGGCACCGGCGGCGGCGCAACGGGCGGGGCCGTCTCCAGCAACGGCGGCACGCTGACGCTGACGAACGACACCTTCTCCGCCGATCAGGCCACCGGCGGCGGCGGCGGTCCGGGCGGCCAAGGCGGCGGCGGTGCCACCGGCGGCAGCGGCGGCACGGGCGCGGGCGGGGCCATTGCCAACAGCAGCGGCACGCTCACGATCACGAGGAGCACCTTTTCCGCCGATCAGGCCACCGGCGGGGGCGGCGGGGGCGGCGGGCCCTCTTCCACCGGCGGCAACGGTGGGGGCGGCGGCACGGGCGCGGGCGGGGCGGTCTCCAGCGGCGGCACGCTCACGCTGACGAACAGCACCTTCTCGACGAGCCAGGCCACCGGCGGCACCGGCGGCAACGGCGGCAACGGCGGTGGGGGTGGCGGCGGTACCGGTGGCGGCGGCGGCAATGGCGGCGGCGGGGCCGTCTCCATCGGCGGCGGCACGCTGACGCTGACGAATAGCACCTTCTCCGCCAATCATGCCACCGGCGCCGCCGGCGGCGACTGGGGCGGCAGCAGAAGCACCGGCACCGCCGGTGGGAATGGCGGTGCCGGCGGCGCGGGTACGGGCGGGGCGGTCGCCAACGCCGGTTCCGCGGTGATCGGCAATGCCACCATCGCCGCGAATGGCGCGACCGGTGGATTTGGGGGGTCGGCCGGCACGGACACAAATCCCGGCACACCGGGTGCGAATGGCACACCAGCCGGGGGCGGGCTGGCGGACACCGGCGGTTCGCTGCGTGCCATCAATACCATCCTCTCCGCCAACACCGTCGTCGCCGCCAACACCGGCAGCACGACGAGTGCCAACTGCTCCGGCGCGATCGCCGATGGCGGCCATAACCTCGAGTTCAATGCCACGAACGCCTGGTCCTGCGCCTTCGCCAATGCCGTCCAGCACGGCGACCCGAACCTCGGCATGCTCGCCAGCAACGGCGGCCCCACCCAGACGATGGCCCTCCTGCCCGGCAGCGCCGCCAAGGACCACGCCGACCCTACCGCCTGCGCCATCCCGCCCACCAATAGCTTCGACCAGCGCGGCCTCGCCCGCCGCACCGACCCGTGCAGCATCGGCGCCTTCGAGGCCGACCCGGCCATCCCGGGCGCGCCGCCGCCGAGTCGCGGCCCGCCGGGCGGCGGCAGCGTCGTGCCGCCCCCGGTCCCCGCGCCGCGCAGCCAGCCCGGCGGCGGCACCCCGGACCCGGCCCCCGCGCCCCGCTTCTAGCGCGCACCCCGCGCCGCCCCCCGCGAACGGAAGTGCTGGCGGTATTCATTGTCACCTGCACCGGGGAATCCTATCCCCGGCCCCTCCCCTCGCAGGGAAGGGGAGCAAGCCGCCGATATGCCGGGGCGTTTTCAAGTACGCCACAGCATTGCAGCGAGTCATCCCTTCCCTCGGAGGGGAGGAGCCGCAGGGTAGGAACCCAGCGCCCGCGCAATGGCGGCGGCGGTGCGCGCGTTGTTGAGGACGAGGGCGACGTTGGCGGCGACGCTGCGGCCGCCTGTTCGCTCGCGCACCTGATCGAGGACGAAGGGCGTCCACGCCGCGCCAGTGATACCGCGCCGGGTCGCCTCCGCCACCGCCTCGCCGGTAATGCCTTCGATGTATGCATCGTCGAGCGCGTGCGCCGTCGGGATCGGCACGGCGACGACGAGGCCGCCGCCGCCGAGCGCCCAATGCCGCTCCGCCACCGCCGCCGCCTCATCCGCCGCATCGACGCGCACCGGCACAGCGAGGCCGCTGTCCGGCGTGTAGAAGGCGGGGAAGCGGTCGGTACCGTAGCCGAGCACCGGTACGCCCTGCGTCTCCAGATACTCCAGGGTCAACGGCAGATCGAGGATGCTCTTCGCCCCCGCGCAGACGACGCAGACGGGCGTACGCGCCAGTTCGGTGAGGTCCGCCGAGATGTCCATCGTCGTCGCCGCGCCGCGATGGACGCCGCCGATGCCGCCCGTCGCGAAGACGCGGATGCCCGCCCTCTCGGCGCAGAGCATCGTGCCCGCCACCGTCGTCGCGCCGATACGGCCATTGGCGAGCGTCGCGGCGAGATTGCGGCGGCTCACCTTCACCGCCTGCCGATCTTGCGCGAACCGCTCGATCTGCGCGCCGTCCAACCCGACGACGATCCGCCCATCGACGAGCCCGACCGTCGCGGGCACGGCCCCCGCCGCGCGCACCGCCTCCTCGACATCCCACGCCAATCGGAGATTATCCGGGTACGGGAACCCGTGCGAGATGATCGTCGATTCGAGCGCAACGACGGGCTCCCCCGCCGCCACCGCCGCCCGCACATCGTCCCGTATGACCAGCAAGTCCTCGATCTGCATTCACCCTCCTAAATGTTGACAAACCGGGGTGCACCCCGGTTTCGTGTCCTCTCCGCTCTACCGCACGCGGACGGGAGGGCGTGCCCCTTCGCCCTGCACGACTGCGGCGGCGAGCCGGACTCCCGACCACGCCGCGCCTTCCACGTCGCCATACCGCGCATGATGGACGAGAAACGCGGCCGCGAGGGCATCGCCCGCGCCCGTTGAATCCACCGCGTGCGCCGGTGCGGAGGCCACGAATCGCCCGGCGCCAGATGCGACAAGGATACCGCGCGCCCCGCACTTGACGACGGCGATGCCTGCCACGCCGCGCATCGCCTCCACGGCGGCGTCGGCGGTCTCGCTTGCGAACACCGCCTCTGCTTCGTCCAGATTGGCGAAGAGGACGGCGGGACGGAGCGCGCCGAGCAACGCCGCGAAACGCGCCGGGCCATACGCGCGCAGCAGACTGGCGGACGAGAGGTCGATGCTGACCGCCACGCCCCGCTCGCGCGCCCGGTGCGCGGCCTCTGCCGTTGACTCGGCCAGCGTGCCCTCGAACAGCGAGTAGGCGGGGAGATGGAGCAGATCGAGGCCGTCCCAGAGCGTCTCCGGCAGGTCACACGATTGGAGGGAGAGGGCCGCCGCACGGTCAGTGACGAAGGTGCGCTCGCCGTCGGCGTCGAGGAAGGTGAGGATCGTCGCCGTCCGCCCCCGTCGCGGGCCGATCACCGCCACGCCCTCGCGCCGCAGATCGTCGGCGAGCCACGCGCCCCACGGGTCCGCCCCGACCGCGCCGAGGCAGGTTGCCCGCGCGCCTAGCCGCGCCGCCCAGACCGCGACATTCGCCGCCGACCCGCCGGGCAGGAAGCGAATGTCGCCGCGCGCATCCGCCCCCCGCGTCAGCGCCTCCCCCGCCGCCGCGCGAATATCAACCGCGATGTCGCCAATCGTTGCCAGATGCATGGAGTGACCTCAGTAGCCAGTAGCCAACGATCGACGCCGGGGATGCATCATCGCCGATTGCCACGCGGCCATACAAGATCGAGAAGCGGGTATCTGGCTGCCATCCTCCGACTGCAGGCTACCGCATGGGGGACCGAATGTCCGGTGACGCGAGCGAAAGCTGATAGCCGTATTCTTGCCTATGCAGGATGGGGGGCAGATCTGCTCCGATGCGATGCAAAGCAGGAGGTCATCGGGATGGTTGCAAGCGAACAGATTCAGGCGGTATTGCGGCGGACGGCGGACGCGCCCGTCTGCGACGACTGCCTCGCGACATGGGCAGGCACATCGCCGCAGCAGATCGCGCAGGTCTGCCAGCAACTGGCCGATCACGGCGATCTCGACCGGGAGCAGGGCACCTGCACCAACTGCCGTCAGGCAAAGATCGTCAACAGCGTCATTACCTCAACGAATGTCCCCGCCTAAGTAGGTGACCACTCGGTTTTGGAACGGTGGTAGCAGGCTTTCCAGCCTGCCCTCTTGATCGCCGGGGAGGCAGGCTGGAAAGCCTGCTACCACCGACAGAAATCGTCGTCCAAGTGCGATTGGCGACCTACCTAGTCATGTCATACGCGCCTGACAGTGTGGTCGAGGGAGAAATCGGTCACTCGGCGGACGCGGCATCATTGAAAGCGATGCGACCATCGATCAACGACCGATGCCGCCGATAGTACGCCATTGCTGCTGCGACCGCTCGACGGGGAGATCATACTCCACCGCCACCCGCTCGATCCGTGACTCCATCATACCTCGCGGCTATGGCCCCTCGTCTCCGGGGTGGCGGATGGTGCGCGGGCGGAACGGTTGGTACGCGTAGCGGGCGAGCGCGGCCTCGTCGATGTCGATGCCGAGGCCCGGTGCGGTCGGCAGGGTCAGGTAGCCGTTCTCGGCAACGAGCGTGCCCGTGGAGATCTCCTTGCCGATCGGCTCGAAGTTGACGAAATACTCGGTGATGAGGAAGTTCGGGATCGTCGCGCAGAGGTGCGCCGTCGCGGCGAGGCCAACGGTCGTGCTGTTGTAGTTGTGCGGCGAGACGGCGACGGAGTAGGCTTCCGCCATCGCGGCGATCTCCTTCAACTCCAGAATACCGCCGCAGTTGCAGATGTCCGGGTTGATGATGTCCGCCGCGCCCTGCTCGAAGACGGCGCGGAATTCCGCCTTCGTGTACAACTCCTCGCCCGTCACGACCGGGATGTTAATCTGCCGCTTCGCCGCCGCGAGGCCGGGCATGTTGCGCGACGAGACAGGCTCCTCGTACCAGAAGGGGTCGAACTCCTCCATCAACCGCGCGACGCGCACGGCGTAGACCGGGGCGAGGCGCCGGTGGACCTCGATGAGGATCTCCACATCCGGGCCGACCGCCTCGCGCACTGCCCGCACATTGGCGACCGCCTGCCGCTCCTGATCGCGGTCGATGATCTCGCGCCACGGGCCGGGGAAGGGGTCGAATTTCAGGGCGGTGAAGCCCCGCGCGACCACCCGCCGCGCCGCCGCCGCACGCTGCTCCGTGCCGCCGCCGTCGCCCCAGCCGTTCGCGTAGACGCGGATGCGATCCCGGCAGCGCCCGCCGAGCAGGTTGTAGACCGGCTGGCCCGCCACCTTCCCCGCAATGTCCCACATCGCCTGCTCGATGCCGGAGAGGGCGCAATAGAAGTCCATCGCGCCGCGCTTGCCGGCCCAGTCGAGATACATCACGTTGGTGAAATGCTTAATCGCGAACGGATCGCGCCCGATTACATAGCGCTTCATCGCATGGATATGCGCCTCGATCGCCTTGTCGCGATCCGCCTGCGTGTACGCCTCGCCCCAGCCGTAGACACCCGCGTCCGTCTCGACCTTGACAAGCAGCCAGTTCTTCCCCACACCGGGATGGACAATGAACGTTTTGATGTCGGTAATGGCAACCACGGGACTCCCCCATTCGAATGGCGATACCTCCATGAATACGCCGCGCCTTGACGTTCACCGTCGCCATACTCGGTCACACCCTGCGCCGGATACGTCGCGCCGAACCGGCGGGCAGCCTCCGCTAAAATATATCAGGAAGATTTCAGGTGCGGCTCACGCGGTATTCATACACCGGCGCGATACTCTCCTTGACGGGACGGGACGGACGGTGGCGACGGTCGAATGAAAGGATGCCGCACCCACCTGCCACACACCGGCGACATCGACCGTTTCCGGCCCGTCATTCTACGATTATTCCTTCCTCCTCCCCTTCCTTCCTGGCGGCGGCTCCCCGGCCCCGCCAGTTTTTTTGCTTTGTCGGGAAGGGAAGCATGGCTTACGGCCGGAAGGTTGTCCGCGCGGCTCCCGTGCCACTCGTTCCGGGGGCGATTCCTGTTTCGTTCCGCGCGCTCCCGACGTGGACGCTCTCGCTGCCCCCGCTCTCGATGCGCGCCTCTTCGCGGTGGACGGTGGCCGCGACACGCTCGATATGCGTTGGTGACGACCTTGCGCAGGTGGAGCTCGCTCCTCACCGTCGCTACTGCCCGTGTCACGAGCACCTGCTCGCGCAGCGGTATCTCCACGACCTCCACGCTCGCCGGCATGATGCCGGACGGTTGCGCACCGTACCATGCATCTCCCGCCTCGGGGAGGTCCTGCCGCGCCATCGACTCGGCCTCGCCCTTCGCGACGGCGAGATGGGCGCCCTCCTCATCGATCCGCGCCACGATGGTCCTCGGCAGGTACATGCTGCGGATCGTGAAGAGGCCATCCTGCACGAGGAAGTAGCCGCGCCCGATGTCCGCGACGGTGCCGACCCGCGCGCCGTCTCTCCCGAAGACATTCATGCCCGCGACCAGACGCTCGCCGTCGTCCACGCGCGGCATAGTCCCGTCGTAGCCCGCAGGTGCCATCGCCATCGCGTTGTACTCCTTTCATGCCCGGTGCGGCATACGGTCGGTCGGTACCGATCGCACGGAATCAACTGCTCCCGCGCTGAAATCCCGTAAAGCAGGAAGGATGCCGTCAACGGCGCGTGATGCGTGCGCCTCCTGGCACGAAACGTGCAAAGAATACAGACAAGAATCGGAGCGCGGATCAACGGCGGCTTGTACCTCACCCCGTGGCGGCGCTCCCCCTCCTCCGACTATCCCTCCCCCCTTCCCCTGCGGCGGTCCCCACCCGCCGCTTTTTCTTGCCCGGCTGTCGAAGAGACCACACGCCGCGACGCCGCTGCCCACGCAGGTGATAGGCAGCGGCGTCGCGGCAACTCTTGATACGTAGAGGCATGGATGGTACGAGATCGCTCTAGCGGTCGGGCGGCCCTTCCCCCGGAGGATAGCGGAATGGGGCGTCAGGCCCGGTCACGTCCGCCTCGTTGGGCAGCCACCAATCATCATCGTCGTCGATTGACGACGGTGCATCGGCGCGATAGCCCTCATCGTACCGCTCGTCTTCCTGCGGTCGTTCGTGCCCGGTTCGTCTATTCATCGTGGCCTCCACTCTCGCTTTGCCGGTCAGCGCGTTTCGATGCATCGCTCGACCTTCGCCAGCAAGGCGGCGAGGTCGAACGGCATCGCCTCGATGTCGCAGCCCAGCCGCTCCAGGTCCGCCCGGTGCTCGCGTAGGTAGTGGGGATCGCCGCTCATCGCCATCAGCGGCATGTCCGTGGTCGCCGGGTCCAGTCGCAGTTCCTCCGCGAGCCGCAGGCCCGACCACTCGTCTTCCAACCGTAGGTCGAGAAGGACGGCGTCCGGATGCGCGCGCCGGATCATCGCGTGCGCCCCCTTCGCCCATCGCCAGCCGACCACCTCATAGCCCTCGTCCGTCAGCACCGCATACATCAGTTGCTGCAAGACCAGATCGTCCTCGATCACCGCGATGCGTCCCTGGGTCATGGGCGTACCTCCGCGAGGAAGGTACGCAAGTGAAGAGCGCCGATGTGCCCGTCCATTCGTCGCATTCGTTCCATGGCATTCTCGCTGGCCGACGGCCGCCGCACCTGCCCTCGGAGACGACCATACAGGACGAACCTGAAACTGGTATGAAGGGCCGCGCCCGACGTCGCTGGAAAACCCCGGCGCGAGGCGTTAAATCGTACGTCGCGATGGCGTCGAGGAGCAGTTCTATAAAGGCGTGTACGTCCACATCCATCGCCACATCGACATTTGGCGGCTGCTGCGTCACGCCGGTCAGATCGACGACCGAGCGGCCGGCGGTGAATATGCCGTCCGTTTCGATGGTTACGGCGCAGGCGCGCGTCGTGATGATGCCGGGGAGGAACGCGGCGGCAACCGCAATCGGATCATGCAGCGGCGCGCCCGCGTAGCCGTACTCCTCGCCGTATGCCTTCATGCGGAAGTCGAGCATCTCCGCGAAGGCGGTCGCCACGTTGCGTCCCGTGGCGCGCAGCCGGGCGGTGTGCTCCGGCGTGAAGAGCGCGAGATGCGTGACGTTGAGGCCGACCATCGTGATCGGAATGCCGCTCTGGAAGACGATGCGCGCCGCCTCGGGGTCGTTGCGGAAGTTCGCCTCGGCGGCGGGCGTGGCGTTCCCCTCATGAACGCCGCCGCCCATCAAACAGATGCGGTCGATGCGCGGCTTCAGTTCCGGGTGGAGGAGCAGGAAGAGGGCGATGTTCGGCAGCGGCCCGGTCGGGATGAGCGTCACCGGCTCCGCGCTCTCGCGGATCGTCCGCGCGATCAGGTCCACGGCGGGCATCGGCAGCGGGGTGCGGCCGGACTCCGGCAGTGTCACGCCGCCGAAGCCCGTCGCGCCGTGGATGTGCGTGCCGAGGTGGAACGGGCGCAGCAGGGCACGGTCTGCCCCGCGCGCCACGGGGATACCGTCGATGCCCGCGTACGCGAGCAAGTCGAGCGTATTGCGGGTCGTGTGTACGACACTCGTATTGCCGCCCACCGTCGTGATCGCCCGCACAGCGAGTTCCGACCGCGCGAAGGCGAGCAGGATACCCGCCGCGTCGTCTACCCCCGGATCACAATCGAGAATGACCGGAATCGCCATCGTCCCCTCCCCCTCTGCACATCGCATCCGTACCCATCAACCATGGGAGGAACTGATTGAACCGCAAAGGCGCAAGGAACACAAAGGGCGCAAAGAGAAACTGGCACGATCGACTCTTCAATTCCTCATGCTCTTCTTCGCGTCTTCGCGCCATTGCGCCCGATGCGTCGGTCCGGCTTCGATTCGGGACTCTACGCCGGGTCGTGGCGGGGAACAGGCCAGACGGGCGATTCGGGCGGGGAGGCATCGGGATCGGGGTCGGGCCGGGCGCCGGTCGGCAGCGGCCCGTCGAGCGGGGCGTCGCCATCGCCCGGCGTCGTCTCCAGGCGGTCGTCTTCGTCGCCGGAGTTCGGCGTGAATGGGGTCTCTCGCTCGCGAAAAGGGTCGCGCATCCGTCGTGCTCCTTGTCGTTCCCGCATCCGGGCACATCGCCCGAGGGAGGCGACGCAAACAGGATGCCAACGCCGTATTCCGCCTCCGCCTGCTCCCCTTCCGGGCGCCCCTTGGTCAGTATAGGAAAGGACCGGGGGCTTAGGGCGCGACCGCCTGCTGTCGCGCCCGGTGGCGGCGCGCCTTCGCGCGGTTGCCGCACGTCTCCATGCTGCACCAGCGGCGGCTGCCGTTCTTGGTCGTGTCCATGAAGAGCCAGCCGCAGTCCGGCCCCGCGCACTCGTGGACCCGGTGCAGTTCCTCGGACGTCAGCAGTTCCGCCGCCGACCAGGCGACCGGCCAGAGCATCCCCGCCAACATCGTTACGTCCCGCTCCCATTGCCAATGGAAGTGCCCATGCATCGGAGCGAGGCGACCCCGCGCCACCGCCGCCCGGATTGCGTCATTCACGGTGTCCAGGTCATCCACCGGCGGCTCCGTGCCCGCCGCGACCGCCGAGAAGAGGCGGTAGATCGCCTCCCGCAGCGCAATTGCCCGCACGAATGTCGCGTCGGCATCGGTCGGACGCCGCGCCGCCTCCCGCAGTATCTCCGCCGCCTCGTCCGTGGGGAGAACGCCCGCCGCTTCGCCCCACGCGACCAGATCGGCGTAGCAATGCAGGCCTTCCTCATGCGGCGACTCGTCCGGCCGGTCGCCCAGCGTGTTCGCGAAATCGAGGCAGAGCCGCCCGGCATCGAACTCGAAATTGTGCGTCGTTTCCATCATTGCAAAACCCTCCACATCCATTATAACCCTCAAAAACGGATTGACAAGTTATCGCTTCTCTGCTAGACTGTAACCAGTAAACGGTGATTGGATGGTTATCACCGTTCGGGCCACATGGCAGGTGAAAGGAATGGCAGAGCGCGCGGGTCTCATCCGATGCAGCGGGCGAATTGCCCGGAGAAAGAAGGGTCTCCCAATGAGTAATCTGTCTTATGATGCGGCGCGGCACCACTACAGTGAGGCGATGCGGTACAACGGGCCGGAAGCGACGGGGCGGCTCTGGATCGCGGACCGGCTGACCGAAGCGGCGCAGGACGCGATTCTCGATGAAGCGCGGCGCGGCACGCCGCGCGTGCGGCCTGTCATCCTTTCCCTCGGTGGCTTGCTCGTCCGTGTCGGCGAGCGGTTGGAGGCGGCCGCCGCGCCACGGAACTGCGAGTACGCCTAACGCGCTACCGGTGGCGCGGGCTTTCAGCCTGCGCCACCGGAGTGAAACCGAACGGAGTAACCATGGCGGATCCGACGACCAAAGCGGCATTGCTCGATCAGGTGCGCGCGATGTACCGCGCGCTCGATGCGGCGATTGAGCCGATCCTCCCGGCGCAGATGTGCGTGCCGGGCGTCAACGGCGCATGGTCGGTGAAGGACACCCTCGCGCACCTGACCTTCTGGCATCGCAACCTGCTCGCGCGGCTCGACGGCATCGCCGCGAACGCGCGGATGTCGGCCAGCACCGCGATCGACGACGATGCCTGGAATCTGCGCTGCGCCACCGCGAACCGCGACCGCGCGCTCGACGATGTGCTGGCCGATCTCTGGCGCACGCAGCAGGCAATCCTCGATGCCCTCGATGCGCTGCCGGAGGCGATGCTCTTCAGTGCGGGGGCGCACGGCGGCGCGCTCTGGGAAGCGGCCGACGGCTCGATGCTCGGCCATTACCCGGAGCACATCGCGCAGATCGACGCGGTGGCGCGCGCAGCATGTGACGCCCCGACGATGAAGTCCGATCTCCTCTTCCGCATCGCGGACGGCTACAGCGGCGTTGGCCGCGACGATCGACTGCCATGCCGCCGCGCGTGATTGACTCTGCCGACGCTCCACGGTGGCTGGTCCGATCAAGGATGAAGTGGCGCATGTGACCTTCTGGGAAGCGACGCGTCCTCGCCGTCATGCAGGCCGCTTTGGCGGGCGACGAGCCGCCGCACCCGCCGCTCGTCGGCAATGCGGAGAAGATCGAGGCGATGAACGCCGAAGTGCTCGCCGCGAGCCGGCAGCGCCCCCTGGACGACGTGCTCGCCGATATGGAGTCCACGCACGCCGCGTTCGTCCGCGCGGTCGAGGCGACTGCCGGACGACGCGCTCTTCGACCGCGCCGCTTCCCGTGGACGGGCGGCGAACCGCTCGCGGTCGCCATCGCCGGGGATACCTACGAGCACTACCCGGAGCACATCCGCAACATTCAGCGATGGCGCGCCGGGCGGAGCGCGCGAGGAACGACCCGATGATGGCGCGCATCTGGAACGGCGAAACAACCGCAGCCGACGCCGACCTCGTCCGCAAGGAATTGGCCGTCCCACGGTACGAAGTGGTGCAGGGATGATCGATCAGGTACGCCGCGCCGTCGTCTGGCGGGCGCTCGATGGACTCGGTATCGAGCACTGCTCCCTCGCGCAGCGCGCCGGTGGCTGGCAGATACAGGGGACGGTCATCCGTGCCGAGTCTCGCCCATCCCTCGTGCGATACGGCATAACCTGCGACACGATGTGGCGGACACGCGCCGTGGACATCGAGGGCAGAAAGCGGCACGGAGACTCGCACGTGCGAATGACGGCGGACGGCAATGGACGATGGTGGAGCGCGGATACCGAAATCGTCGCCATGCGCGGCTGCGTCGATGTGGACCTCGGAATTACGCCGGCGACGAATACGCTGCCGATCCGGCGGCTGAACCTCGCAACCGGCGAGACACGGGCGGTTACTGCGGCGTGGGTACGATTTCCCGATCTCCAGATCGAACCGCTCCCCCAGCACTACACCCGGCTCGACGCGCTGCGCTATCGATACGAGAGCGCGGGTGGCACGTACACGACCGAGATCGACGTGGATCAACTCGGCCTCGTCACGCACTACGCCGGTGGATGGGAGCGCATCGCGGCGACCGACTCCGCGACAGGCTGACGGGCATCACCCGTCGTACGACGGACGGCGTCGAGCAGCATCGTGACGAAGGCGGGGGTATCGATGTCCGACGCCGACATGGACATTCGGCTCCTTGCCCGTCACCTTCCAGAGATCCACGACGGTGCGGCCCGCCGTCAGTTCGCCATGCACTTCGACATCGACATGGAGATGGCGCGTCGTGACGATGCCGGGCTGGATGACTTGTGCGACGGCGCACGGATCGTGCAGCGGCGCGCCGCCCATCTGATAGACCTCGTCGTGCCAGAGCGTGAAGAAGTCGAGCAGGTCCGCGACGACGATCGCGTACCGTGCCGCCGCGTCTCCCGCAGCTGCCGCGCGTGTGCGGGCGTGATGAGCGCCTTATGCGTCACATCGAGACCGATCATCGTCAGCGGCAACCCGGCATTGAAGACGATGCGCGCCGCCTCGGGGTCGACATAGATGTTGAACTCGGCAGAGGGCGTCTTGTTCCCCTCCGCGATCGCGCCGCCCATCAGGCAGATATGCGCGATCCGCTCCTTCAGTTCGGGATATTTGAGAAGGAAGAGCGCGATGTTCGTCAGCGGCCCGGTCGGGATGAGCGTGACGGGCTCGGTCGCTCTCCCGGATCGTCCCGCGCGATCAGGTCCACGGCGTGCATTGGCTGCGGCGTGACGGTCGGCTCCGGCAGTTGCGGCCCTTCCAACCCCGATTCACCATGCACCTCCGGCGCGATCTCCTGTGGCCGCAGCATCGGTGCCGCCGCCCCCGCCGCGATCGGCACATCGGTGATGCCCGCGACGGTGCAGAGTTGCAGGCAGTTCCGCAGCGTCTTCGGCAGCGTCTGATTCCCCGCCACCACCGTAATCGCCCGCAGATCGATCTCCGGCCGCGCATACGCCAGCAAAATCGCCAGCGCATCGTCATGCCCGGGGTCCACATCCATAACCACCGGCATCGCATCCGCATTCACTCGCTGTGCCATCGTACACCTCCGAAAAGATTCGAAGCACAGAGGACACAGAGAACACAGAGAGAAACGACGGAAGGAGAAGAGTAATCTTCATTCCTCTTTCTCTCCTCTGTGTCCTCTGTGTCCTCTGTGCCTCTGCGTTCAATCCCCTTCCGCTGTAAGCACGGACGCTGTCGGTTCGGCGAGGGCTTGCTGTTCGCGGTAGCGGCGGGCGCGGCGGGCCTGCTGCGTCTTCTGCCGCTGCGCGTAGACGACGAGCGCGACAATCGTGATGACGTTCGGGATGACGGAGACGAGTTGCGCGTAGTCCTGCAGCGCGCCGACGGGCTTCAGTTGGTTCGCGAGGGCGTCCGCCGCACCGAAGAGCAGGGCGGCGAGCGCCGTGCCGTACGGGCGTCCGCCCGCCGAGCAGCACCGCGCCGAGGGCGATGAAGCCGCGCCCCGCCGTCATGTCCCGCACGAACTGCCCATTCTGCGCCCATCGAGAGGAAGACGCCGCCCAACCCCGCCAGGAGGCCGCTGAGGATGAGCGCGGAGTAGCGCGTGCGGATGACGCTGATGCCCGCGGTCGCCGCCGCGTCCGCATTCTCACCCACCGCGCGGAGCCGGAGGCCCCACTTCGTCCGGTAGAGATAGAAGGCGACGACGAAGATCAGCACGAACGCGGCATAGGTCAGGACATGCTGCCCGCTGATCACCTGCTTGACGCCGGGGATACGATCGAGCAGCGGAATGTCCCAGAAGGGCAGTTTCTTCGTCTCCAGCGTGCTGGACGAGCCTTTGTCGTGGAGGATTTTGAAGAGCAGGAAGACCGTCCCGCCCGAGGCGAAGATGTTGAGCGCGAGACCCGCCAGCACGATGTCCGCGCCGAGATTGAGATGGACGAAGGCGAGCAGGGCGGCGGCAAGCATCGCGACGGCGACGCCCGCGATCATGCCGACGAAGCCGCTGTGCGCCTTGTTCGAGACGAGCGGGCCGGTGAATGCCGCGAGGAGCATCATCCCTTCGAGCGCGACATTGATCGAGCCGCCGAGATCCGTCAGCAGGCCACCGAGCGCGGGGAGCAGAATCGGCGTCGTGATCCGAAAGCACACTCGCGATGAAGGTGAAGGTGAAGATCGCTTTCAGCGCTTCTTGCATCTCTGACCTCGGATTGAACCACTAAGACACCAAGGAGACCAAGGAAACCAAAGAAGTGGTTCCCTCTTGGTGTTCTTGGTGGTCTTGGGCGCCTCTGGGCAGTACCGTGTTAGGCATCCCTCACCGTCGCTTCCGGCACTGTCGCCGTGCTCGTGATCGTCGCCGGGGCAGACATCGGCGGCAGTTCCACTTCGTCCCGGCTATGCGCCGCTTGCGCAGCCAGCTGGTCAGCGCGTCCGCCGAGATGAGCAGGATGATGATCGCCTGGATGACATTCGCCATCTCGAACGGCACATCGGTACTCTGCCCCATCACGTCCGCGCCGACGCGCAGGTAACTGTAGAAGAGCGCGGCGGGGATGACGGCGAGCGGGAAGTTGCGCGCCAGGAGCGCGACGACGATGCCATCGAACCCATACCCGGCGGAGGGCGCGGCATTGACGCGCCCGAAGGTGCCGAGCACCAGCCCCGCCCCCGCCATCCCCGCGATGCCGCCGGAAATCGCCATCGCCAGCATCACCGTCCGCCGCGTATTGACGCCGCCGTACTCCGCGAACCGGAGATTGAAGCCGCTCATCCGCAGGCCGTAGCCGAACGTCGTCCGGTAGAGCAGCACATGGACGAAGATCGCCGCCGCGATGGCGATGATCGCCGTGACGGAAATCTGCGTGTCGGCGATGAGCGGATGGAGCCGCCCGGTCGGCGCCGAAGATGGTGAAGACTTTGGAGTTATTCGTCCCCGCGCCGGGCGGTTTGAGGAACTGGACGAGAATGAAGGCATAGACGGCCGTCGCGATCGCATTGAGCATCAGCGTGGAGACGATCTCATTCGCGCCGAAGTACGCCTTCAGGTAGCCGGGGATCAGCCCATAGAGGAAACCCGCGAGAATCGCGACGATGATCGCGACGGTCGCGACGATCACCGCATTGCCGGGGAAGTGGAGCGCCATCACGCCCGCCATCAGCGCGCCGAGGTAGAGCTGCCCCTCCGCACCGAGCGAGAACTGCCGCGCCTGAAAGACGAGCGCGACCGCCAGCCCGGTGAAGGTCATCGTCGTCGCCTGCACGAGCCAGTTGCTGACGCGGTTGCGGCTCGCCCGCCGCGCCCGGTGATGAACTGCTTGAATGCCTCGCCCGGCTGCTTGGAGACGATCGAGAATGACGAGGAAACTGATCAGCGAGCGCCATCGCCACGACGATCACCACCCGCGCCACTTCCAGCAGCACCGCCCGCTGTCTCATCTCGCTCGCGCCGCCAGTGAGCGAGTGAGCGAGGAGCGAGGAGCGAGATGGAAGCGGCGTCTGCATGCGAATAGCCAGTCGATTCTGCATACGGGACGCGCTCCCGTCTCGTTACTCGCTACTCGCTACTCGTTAGTACACTCCTGCCGCTTGACGCCGAGCATGTAGTAGCCCAACTCTTCCTCGGTCAACGGACGGGACATCGGTGAAGATGGCGACGATTTCGCCGTTATACATCACGGCGAGCCGGTCGGAAAGGGACATCACCTCGCCGAGGTCCGCCGAGACGAGGATGACCGCCGTGCCCGCGTCCCGCGCCGCGACTAACTGCCGGTGGACGAGTTCGGTCGCGCCGATGTCGATGCCGCGCGTCGGCTGGGCGGCGAGGAGCAGTTTCGGGTGCGCGGAGAGCTCCCGCGCGACGACGAGCTTCTGCATATTGCCGCCGGAGAGGCTGCGCGCCGTCACTTTCGCGTCCGGCGTGCGCACATCGAAGTTCTCGATCGCCTGCTCGCGCGTTCTCCGCCTCCGCCCGCAGGTTGAGGAAACCGCCGCGCGAGAACGGCGCGCGGTAGTAGCGGTCGATGATGAGGTTCTCCTCGATGCTCGCGTCCGCCGCGAGGCCGAGTTCGAGCCGGTCTTCAGGGATATGTGACACACCCGCCTCGCGCGTCCCGCGCGCGCCGAGGCCGGTGACATCCTTGCCATTGACGGCGATCTTCCCGGCGGCAGGGAGCGTCAGTCCGGCGAGCACCTCGACGAGTTCGGTCTGCCCGTTCCCTTCGACGCCCGCGATGCCGAGGATTTCGCCCGGCATACGCCTGGAGCGAGACATCCGCGAGGGCGCGTTTGCCGTCCGGCGTGACGTAGTTGAGGTCTCGTCGCGTCCAGGACGAGCGGGCCGCGCGCCGCCGCCTCTTTGCGCGTGCGGTCCAGCACCTCGCGCCCGACCATCATCCGGGCGATCTCCTCGCGCGTCACATCCGCCGTCCGCACCATCGCCGACGACCTTGCCGCGCCGCATGACGGTGACGTTGTCGGAAATCTCCTTCACCTCGCGCAGTTTGTGCGTGATGAAGATGACCGTTTTGCCCTGCGCGACGAGCGAGCGGACGGCGCGAAAGAGGTCGGTCGTCTCCTGCGGCGTCAGCACGGCGGTCGGCTCGTCGAGGATGAGGATTTCCGCGCCGCGATAGAGGGTCTTGAGGATTTCGACGCGCTGCCGCTCCCCGACCGGGATGACATCGACGCGCGCCTCCGGGTCCACGCGGAGGCCGTACTGCTCGCTCAGTTCCCGCGTGATGCGCACGGCGTCGCTCCGGGAGATCACGCCCCGCTTCGTCGGCTCGCGCCCGAGGATGATGTTCTCGGCGATCGTCAGCGAGGGGATGAGCATGAAGTGCTGATGCACCATGCCGATGCCGTGCCGGATCGCCGCGTCCGGGTTCGGGATCGTAATGGGCCGGCCGTTCAGCAGGATCTGCCCGCTGTCCGGCTGCTCCAACCCATAGAGCGCCTTCATCAGCGTCGTTTTCCCCGCGCCATTCTCCCCGACGAGCGCGTGAATCTCGCCCTGCCGCACGCGCAAATCCACATGGTCGTTCGCCAGCACCCCATTCGGGTACCGTTTCGTGATCCCGCGCGCCTCCAGAACGAAGGACATGGGCCGACCTCACCCCCGGCCCCTCTCCTTTGCTCTAAACAAAGGAGAGGGGTGACTCATATCGAGTGCCCTGGTAAATGGCGAACCGCCGTGCTCCCCGCATTTGCTCCCCCTCTCCATTGCTACAGCAAGGAAGGGGGCAGGGGGGTGAGGTTCCCTTACTTGATTGCCGTATCGACCTTGACCGCGCCGCTGGCGACGTCTTTCGACTTCGCGGCGACTTTGTCGCGGATGTCCTGTGGGACGAGTTTCTTGTAGTTCTCGTTGTCCGCCAGTTCGACGCCGCCGTCGGTGAGGCCGAGCGCTTCGGGCGCGCCATACTTCAGGTTGCCGTCGCCCGTCATCCGCAAAGCGCGGTAGAGGGCGTTATCGACCCGCTTCTGCATCGAGGTGGTGATCCATTGCGCCTGATCGGGCTTGGAGTCCTTGAGGATCGTGTATTGATCGGAGTCCACACCGATGGTGAACCGCTTCGCCTGCCCACCGGCATCGAGGAGACCGAGGCCGGAGGAGCCCGCGACATTGAAGGCGATGCCCGCGCCCTGGTTGTACATCGCGAGCGTCAGCTCCTTGCCCTTCGCCGGGTCGGCGAACGGCGTCTGCCCCTCGACGTAGGAGACGAGGATGTCGGCATCCTTCAGCCCGGCGTCTTTCGCGCCCTGCTTCCATCCGGCGAGGAAGTCATTGATGACCGGGATGCTCGAGCCGCCGAGGAAGCCGATCTTCTTGCCGCCGCCCGTCCCCTTGACGACATTCGCGTCGCTACTCTGGACGAGCAGCCCCGCCATGAAGCCCGCGAGGTACGAGCCCTCATTCTGCTTGAAGATGACGGAGTAGACGTTCTTGAAGCCCTTGGTGTAGTCCACGACATCATCGAAGAAGATGAACTTCTTCCTCTTCGCCTTCGCGGCGGTCTCGTTGATGTACTGCTCCATGTTGAAGGTGCCGCAGATGATGACGTCGTAGTTCTGGTTGGCGGCGTCGGCGAGGCCGGGGCCCCACTTGTTCTGGTCGTACCCCAGCTCGATCGTCTTCACCGTCATGCCGAGTTCGGCCTTCGCCCGGTCCATGCCGCGCTGCGCCGGAATCGAAGAACGACTTGTCGCCGAGGTTGCCGTTGGGGACGTAGCGCGACATTCAGTTTCTTACCCGTATACGGGGCTGGCGACCGCGCTGCCCGCCACCGTCGTCCCTGCGGCGCTCACTGTCGGCGCGACGCCGGAAGCCGCCGCGTTGACGGTCGGCGCCGCGCTCGTTGCCGCCCCGATCGCCGCAGTTGAAGCGGCGTTAACCGTCGGCGCCGCGCTGGTCGCCGCGCTGGCAATCGTTGGCGCCGCGCCGGAGACCGCGCTACCGACGCGCGTCGCCGCCGCATTGACGGTCGGGGCCGCACTCGTCGCGGCGGTGCTCGCCGTCGTCGCGGCCGCCCTCGGCGTGTCGGTGGCGGCGCTGCCGCCGCACGCGGCGAGGATGGCGGCGCTCGCGGTCGCCGCCATCCCGCCGAGCAGCGCGCGGCGGGATACCGGAGTGGTTGCTACTGTCTTGCGCATGAGCTTTTCTCCTCTTCCCTTTTCGTGAACGATTCCCTGGCAAAAAGGACGATGACACGAACAGAACCATACGATCTCTGTCGCAGCACGCTCCTTTTTCGATCGGCGATCACCGCACTCCGCCCCGAGGTCGCGCCGTTTCCGCCACCGGATCAGTTGTGATGCGAGGAATCCTGTCCATCATGCGGGAGGATAGTCGATAGCGCAACGTCCTGCAAGTGCACGCCGGTTCCCAGGAACCGTCGCACAGCGGGGAAGGGATGGGGGTGAAGCATTACTTCGTCGCGCGGATTGTCGGGCTGAGGGCGAGGGCGGCGCCGCAGATGAGCACGAGGACGCCGACCGCGACGAAGAGCGCCGAGACGCCGATCAGGTCCGCGAGCACGCCGGAGAGCGCGACGGCGATTGCCCGCCCGCCCTGCGAGACGCTCTCATAGACGGCGAAGACGCGCCCGCGCATCTCGTCCGGCGCGTTCTCCTGGATGACGGTGGACTCGCAGACATTGAGCGCGCCGATCGCCACGCCGCCGAGCAGGGCGAGCAGCAGGACGACGATCACCGGCGGGCCGAGCGCGAAGAGGCCCGTCGCCACCCCGGCGAGCGCGACGCCCATGATCGTCATCCACCCCTTGCCGATGCGCGACCCGAACGCGCCGACGAGCACCGCGCCGATCAGGAAGCCGACGAAGATGATCGAGATCGCCGCGCCGAACGACGATGCGTTCGCATGGAGCACCTGCGTGAAGAAGAGCGGGATGAGGATCGGCAGCGGCGAGAGGAAGAAGTTGAGCGCCGAGCCGACGCCGATAATCAGCCGGAGCAGGCGATGCTGGCGGATATAGCGCAGGCCGCGCCGGATCGACGTCCCCAGCCCCTCGTCGCCCGTCTCGCTCTCCTCCGCCGGGCGCGGCGCATCCTCCGGCCGGGCGCGCGGCACGCCGAAGAGGATCAGCGCGGAGAGGAAGAAGGTCGCGCCGTCCGCGATAAAGACGCCGTCGATGCCGACGACGGCGATCAGCACGCCGCCGACCGCAGGCCCGGCGACGAAGAGCACCTGGCGCGTCGATTCGAGCAGCGCGTTCGTGCGCGCGAGCGCCCCGCGCGAGACGAGCGTCGGCACGATCGCATTCTTGGCGGGGTCGAAGAAGAGCCCCGCGGTCGTCAGCAGGAAGGCGACGACGGCGTAACTGTACGGGTGGAGGATGCCGAGATGATCGAGCAGCGGGATGAGCAGAACGACGACACCACGGGCGATGTCCGAGAGCACCATCGTCAGCCGGCGCTCCCAGCGGTCGACCAGCGCGCCCGCGACGATGCCGAGGAAGAGGAAGGGGAGGAACTGCGCGATCACCGTCAGCGAGAGCGCGGTGCCCGAGTTCGTGCGGTCGAGGACGGCGAGGGCAATCGCGGTCGTGAACATGCCGTCGCCGAGTTGCGAGACGACCTGGGCGAACCAGATATTGCGCAGCCCCGGCCGCTTGATCAGATTGAGGATCGCGCGCGTGTTCAGGCGCGGCTGCTCGACGGGCTCGAATACCTCGGCGGGGCGGCCATCGGTTGATAGCGGTGTGCCGGTCTCCTGCGCCATGCTGCCGGCGGCCCTCCTCCTCCCTCGCGTCCGCCTGGGCAACCGCGATGCAAGCAACGCGCCACGCGGATGTATAGCAGGGCGCGAACAACACAGAGACCGGCGGCCTTTCGGTCGCCGGTCTCTGCTGGTCCGGTGCGGGTGAACCGGACCGGGAGGAGGGAGGGAAGGAATATGCGTTGTAAAAATGTCCCGTGCTCTGTTATGCGTTCCCTTTGTGATATGTCCCCGCAGGGTTCTCATGCCCCGCATCCACCTACAACACAGGACAGCGGCACATTCCCTATTCTTCCGGCGAACTGATAGCGCGGCTTATTCGCGGATCCAGCGCTCGTTGGTGCGCTCCCAAGCGAGGAGTTCCTCCGGCTTGAACCAGAGGGCGATCTCGCGCGCCGCGCTCTCCGCGCCGTCCGACGCATGGACGAGGTTGCGCCCGACATCGACGCCGAGATCGCCGCGCACCGTGCCCGGCTCCGCGTTGGCGGGGTTCGTCGCGCCGTTCGTCTTGCGCACGGTGGCAATCGCGCCCGGCCCGGCAAAGACCGCCACCACGACCGGCGACGCCGTGATAAAGGAGACCAGCCCCTCAAAAAAGCCCTTGCCCTTGTGCTCCGCGTAATGCTCCTCGGCGAGGGCGCGATCCACCATTAATCATCTTGCACGCGACCAGTTGCAGCCCGCGCCGCTCCAGCCGCCCGAGAATCTCCCCGACCAGCCCGCGCTGCACCGCATCCGGCTTCGCGATCACCAGCGTCTGCTCCATCTCCGCCACACATTCCTCCTCGGATCAATCGGCCAATTTGCATCGCGCGCATCATACCCCACCGGCTCAACGGCGTCTCCAAACTGGCTGGCGTGCTCGCAACGCCGCCGTGACTGAGGCATCGCTAACCGTTCGGGCGTTTCCCTGCGACGCGGACGAGGAGGGCCTGACGGTACTGGCCCTGCGCCTGCGCGTAGAGGCCGAGGCGAGAGTAAGCGTCGCCGAGCAAGCGGCGGGAGTCGGGCCGCAGCGGCGTGGCATCCACGAGCGCGCGGAGACCGGGCAGGAGCGCGTGGAGTCGGTCGTGATCCGTCCCCGCCGCCGTCAGCGCCGCGCGCATCTCGCCGACCGCCCCGCCGACATCGCCCGCCTGCACCCTCTCCCGCATTGCTGCGATGGGATCCACGGAGGATGCAGCCACAAGGATAGCGGGCGCTTCCTGAAGCGAGGGCGCGCGGCTGTGCGGCCCCTACGGCCTCCCCTTCCGGGCGCCCTTCGGGCAGTATGGGCAGGAGGGGGTTCGGGAGAGCGTCCGTCGCATCGAGCAGCGGTTCACCGCCCGGCTGCGTGGCGACGATCGCCCCGTCCTCCTCGACAACGGCCACAATTGGCTCCGGTTCCTCGTCATCGGCGGCGACCGGGGTATCAGCCAGCGCGCGCTCGTCTTCCGGCTCCGCGTAGGGCAGATCGAGAGGATGCGGCAGCGCATCAACCGGCGCATCGAGGGCGGCGATCGCCGCCGCGAGCCCGTCCGCGTGGGGCAGCGCGAACTCCGGTTCGGGCTCCGGTAGCGGGTCGGCGGCTTTCGCGTCCGCGAGCGCCGCCGCGAGGCCGGAAAGGGCCTCGACCAGCCGCATCGTGTCCGACTTCGGCTGCGGCGCTTCCGCCTCGGCGGGTGGCGGTTCGGCAGCGGCGTCGCGCGCTTCCGGTTCGGTCGTCATGGCATCCTCCTCCGGGGCAGGCAAGACCGGCGGCGCCGGGACCAGCGCAGAGGCGTTGCCGCCCATGCGCGGGCAGACGCAGCGGTTCATCCGGGTCGACAATTGCCGCGTCCGGGTTGCTGGCGATCAGCGCGCGGGCGATCGCGCCGTCCGGGTCGTTGCGGGCGGCCTGTTTGGCGTGCTCGCGCGCGCGCGTCACCGTTGCCGCGCCGCGCCGTCGCGTCCGCGAGCGCCCAGCGCGCCCGCACAACGCTGCGGCTGCTCGCCGAGCAGCGCGGCGCATTGCTCGCACCGTCTCGGCGAGATTGCCTAATCGCCACTGCGCGAGTGCGGCGGCGAGGCGGAGGTCGGTGCGGTTCGGATGATCGGCGAGAATGGCGGCGTACTCCCGCGCGGCACGCTCCGGGTAGAGGTTGCGCACATACAGGGCGGCGAGGGCGGGGCGGGTGAACTGGAGATACCCTTCCGGGCCGTAGAGCGCCGCCAGCCGCTCGGTCAGTTCGGCGCGGAGGTCCGGAGTTGGCGGGGTCGTGCTCCCAGGCGGTGAGCAGATGCTCGGCGGCGGTGTAGGGGTCGCCCTCCGCGTCGGCCAGCCGGGCGAGCGCGAGGATCGCCTCATTGTCGAGCGGGTCAATGGCGAGCGCGGCGTCGAGATGCGCCTTCGCCTCCGCGTTCGCGCCGAGGGCGAAGAGCGCGACGCCGCGCAGCCGCTGGAAGACGGCGGCGTCCGGGAAGGCGGTCAGCGCCTGGCCGGCGAGGTCCGCCGCGCCCTCATTGTCGCCGTCGTCCAGCACGGCGACGATCTCCGCCGCATGGTCGCGCGCCGAGCGGTCGATGCCGTTCATCATCGCACTACCCTCGCCGCGCATCGGCATAGATGCCGCGATACTCCGGCGGCAGGAGCGCGGCGACGTGGCGCATCATCTCGTCGGTCGCCGTTTGCATGTCGGGCCGCTTGCCATCCGGGCCGGGCGTGAGATGGAACGGTGCGCCGAACGTGACCGTCACGCGCGCGCGCCCGCGCCGCTTGCGCCCCGCTTTCGCCGCCTTCTCGTCGAGCGGCAGCGTCTGGGTGCCCGTCACCGCGACGGGCAGGATCGGCGCGCCCGTCCGCAAGGCGACGAAGGCCGCGCCCGGCAGCACCTTCTCGATCTCGCCCGTCAGCGAGCGCGTCCCCTCCGGGAACATGAAGAGCGCCTCGCCATCCTCGACGACATGGACGGCATAGCGAAGCGCCGCGCGGTCAGCCGCGCCCCGGTCAACCTCGAAACCGCCATAGAGCCGGATGATGTGGCGCAGCACCGGCACCGCGAAGAGTTCCTTCTTCGCCATATAGAAGAGGTGGCGCGGGAATGACCGAGCCGACGACAGCGGGGTCGAAGTTGTGCAGGTGATTGCAGGCGACGATCAGCGGGCCGTGCCGGGGCACATGCTCTCTCGCCATGCACCTCGAGGCGCAGCAGCGGCACAAACGCCGCGCGGACGAGCCAGCGCGTGGCGTGGTAGATGCCGTGATAGAGGCGCGTCCGATGGAAGCGGTCGATGCGGTCGCGGTCGTCGCGATGCGCGGGGGGCGGATTGCGGTCTGTCTCCGGCGTGGCGCTCACCCGGCATCCCTCCCCGCGTCGGCGCGGGCCGCCGCGCGTTCGACTTCGCGCAGCGCCTGCGCGGCGACTTCCTCCGGCGTCAGCGCGTCGTTGATGATGATGATCGCGTCCGGCGCGGGCCGCAGCGGGGCGACGGCGCGGTTGCTATCGAGCCGGTCCCGCTCCGCCTCCTCGCGCATGATCTCGGCGATCGGGCCGGGGTCGCCCGCGCTCCGCCAATTGCCGCGCCCGCCGCTCCGCCCGCACGCGCGCGTCCGCGTCGAGATAGAGTTTCAAATCCGCGTCCGGCACGACGACCGTGCCCATGTCGCGCCCGACCATGATCACCCCGCCCGCTGGCCGCCGCCTGCCGCTGCACGGCGAGCAGCGCATCGCGCACACCGGGCAACTGCGAGACGGCCGAGACGAGTCCGTTGACGGCGGGCGCGCGCAGATCGGCGGTCACATCCTCGCCATCGATCGTCACGACCGGCTCACTCGCCGCGTCGCGCGGTGGGCCCGACATGGATCGTCGCCCCTTCGAATCAAGCCGCACGATCGCCGCCTCGTCCTCCGGCCGCACCGCTGCCATCCCCGCGCGCGCGGCGAGCAGCGTCGCGGCCCGATAGAGCGCGCCCGTATCGTAGACATGGTAGCCGAGCGCCTCCGCGAGCCGCTCCGCGAGGCTCGTCTTGCCGACACCCGCCGGCCCGTCAATCGTGATGACGCGGGGGAGCACTACCTCACCCCCCGCTCTCCATTCGTGGAGAGGGGGTCGAAACGTCTGCCCTCCCCTCACTCCGCTCCTCGGTTGGCCCATTCCTCCTCTGGCATCCTGGTCGAGCTTGAGGGCGACGAAGAGTTCGCGCCGCTCGCCGGGGGTGAGGTCGCGCCACGCGCCCTTGGGGATGCCGGTGAGGACGAGCGGGCCGAGGCGGACGCGCACGAGCCGGTGGACCTCGCAGCCGACCGCTTCGAGCATCCGGCGCACCTGCCGCTTGCGCCCCTCGCTGATGATGATGCGGATCCACTGCTCGCCATGCTTGAAGGGCAGGAGATTGACCTTCGCGGGGGCGGTGCGCTCGATGCGGCCCTTGCTCGTCGCGCAGTTCGATACCCGCGCCGAGGGCATGGATGGCGTCGCGGTCTGGCAGCGGCGTGACGAGCGCGTGATACTCCTTCTGGATGCCGAAGCGCGGGTGCATGACGCGGTGCGCTACCTCGCCATCATTCGTCATCAGCAGCAGCCCCTCGGTGTCCCGATCGAGCCGCCCGACGGGCACGATGCGCTCCTGCATATCGACTAGTTCCATCACCGTCCACCGGCCGCGCTCGTCGCTCGTCGTCGTGATATAGCCGCTCGGCTTGTGCAGAATGATGTAGCGCATCCTCGGGCGGGCGAGTTGCTTGTTATCCACGAGGATGTTGTCGCGCTCCGGGTTGACCTTGACGCCCATCTCGCGCACGACCTGGCCGTTCACCGGACGCGGCCCGCCTTGATGATATCTTCGGCGGCGCGGCGCGAGGCGATGCCGCGCGCAGCGAGCACCTTCTGGAGCCGCTCTTGCCGCCGACTCCCCATTCTCCTTCCCCGCAGAGGAAGAGGGACGCGCGGAGCCGGTTTTGTGGCTGGGCGGCTCGTGCGGCTATTCGGTCGCTTCGGTGTCTCGGGCACGGCTTCCTACCCCCTGCCCCCTCCCGAAACGGGAAGGGGAACGTGATGCGGACAACGTGCCGGTCTCTGTGGCACTGCGAAACGAATCTATCCGATTCCCGCGTCGGTCCCTCTTCCCGACACGTGAAAGGGGCCAGGGGTTAGGCAGGAGGCGTACCCGGTATCGGTGCGCCGGCGGCATAGACATCCATCCGCGCGAGTTCCCCATCCCCGATCGAGAAGATGATAACACCGCGCGTACCCGGCGGGCCAGGAGACGGCCGTCGCCGTGCGCAACCTGGTCGTCGCCGCGAGCACCGGCGGGCGAAAGCAGGAGCGTGTAGTGGATGAGCGGCGCGAGTCTGCTGTCGAGCACGATCGTCTTGCTCTCGTGCGTCGTCACGCCCCACGCATCGAGGGCGCGCGCCAGGCCGGGCAGCCCTTTCGGGTCGCCGAGCGCGACCCACGCCCACGTCGCGCGCGCGTAGGCGAGCAGCGCCCGCGCATCCGCGTAGCGGTCCGTGCTGCCGAGGACGACGACGATCAGCCGGTGGTTGTTCTCCGCCACTGCGAGGATGAGATTCTGGCCCGCTTCGTCGGTCGTGCCGGTCTTGACGCCGATCACGCCCGGCGTGCCGAGCAGTTCGTTCGTGTTTGTGACCGGGTAGGTGCCGAACGCGGAGGGGATCGTCGCCTCCGGCGTGCGCACAATCGGGGCGAGGATCGGATCGGCGAGCACGATATCCGCCAGCCGGGCGAGATCGTGCGCGGTGGAGACCATGCCGGGCGCATCGAGGCCGCTCGGATTGACGGCTGTCGTGGCGGTCAGCCCCCGCTCGACGCCGACGGCATTCATCCGCGCCACGAAGGCATTGACCGGCCCGACCGTCGCGGCATCCGGCAGTTTCGCCCCCTCCGCGTGCGCGATGACCGTCGCGGCATCATTGCCGGAGGGGATGAGCATTCCTTTGAGCAGGTTGCCGAGCGTCAACGTGTCGCCCGGCTTGAGGCCCATCGTGCTGCCGCCGACGAGGTCGGCCTTCTCCGCCTGAATCTTCTCCTCCACCTGCCCGAGCGTCAGCGCGGTGATCGCCGTCAGCAGTTTGATCGTACTCGCGGGGGCGATCGGCGTTTCCTGCTCCTTTCCATAGAGCGTCTTATTCGCCGTGTTCTCCTGCACCAGCGCGGCGCGCGCCGTCAGTTTCGGCAGCGGCGCGGGCGCGATGGCGTGCGGATACGTCGCCCCCGGCCACGCCCCGACCGGCGCGGCGAGAGCAAGCATACCAATGAGCGCGAACAGGAGACCAGGCAGCAAACGACGCGATTTCATGGGCGGGAGGATACCATTTCAGACCAAACCGATTCCATACATATCGAGCAGCGACGCGAGCAATGGACGATGCAAAGGATCGGCGAGCGTGCCGCGCGACGACGCAATGAGCGCATCCTGCACGCGGTCGAAGAGGGCGATACATTGCCGTGCCGGATCGAGACGCGAGCGGTACATGAGGCCATCCGGTTGATCGGGATGCCGCCACAGCGCAAGTGCCCATCGTTGCGCGAGATGGTAATCGCCGGTACATACACGATTATCCGCACCGAGCCGGGCGAGCCCAGAGCTGGTGAGATCAACGACGCGCAGCGACCGATTGGCCGTCAGTCGCGTGAGATCGCGCTGCTTCAGTTCGTCCATCGTGACGACGCGGATATCGAGTGAATGTCCGAACGTCTCAACAAACGCGCACTGTTCGTCGCTGCCCGCATAGAGGACGCCGAATTCGCCAGCGGGGGCGTCGAAGCGGTACCGCCGCGTGCGACCGAAGAAGATCGCGGCATACCGGGATTGATGGATGCGAAACCAATCTGCTTCGGTGGAAAGAATTGGCAAGGATCGCTGATCGAGATCGGCGGGAGGTTCGGGATGCGCACCGGGCATTATCTCGTCACGAAGCACCGTGTTCGCCATACGATTGTGCGGCGCGTACGACATCTGCCAGGTGTCCTCGTCGAAGTTCCGCGAGGGGCGATGCACCTGCGAGATAGACGTTTTTGGCGAGGAAGAACGCGGCTCGTACCCAGGGATTAGGAGTGTCGAGCGCGATCAGCGTCTCTTCAAAGCCCGGCAAAAGGCCGTGCGATCCGAACTGCCACACTGGATAGACATAGCGGATGCGGCGTACGGGAAAGGCGAGCAGCGTGCCGGCACGTCGCCGCTCCTCGATTACGCGCTGTACCGTGCCAAGCCGCTCGGAGGCCTCGCGCACCGTCAGTGTCCCGCCTTCCGCCGCCAGGAGTTGCGCGCGGGTATCCAGACCACGCTGACGCGCCGACGCGAGGAGGCCTCCGCCCCGATAATCCCGGCGGGTGAATGCCGTTGATATCGCCGTCTCATGCGTGACCACGATGCGTCTCCTTCCCCGCAGTATAGCGCATTTTCGCGCTTTCTTTTTCGGAATTGGGCATCACACCCGTCAGAGGGTGACAACGACCTGGCCGTCCTCGACGGTGACGGGATAGGTGCGGATGCGCACCGTGGGGCGGGCGAGGGCGCGGCCGGTGGGGATGTCGAATTCCCAGCCATGCCACGGGCAGGTGAGGATTTCGCCGTCCCGTACCCACTCGTGCTTCCAGCCCGTCGCCGCATTGCAGGCCATCGTGCCGTTCACCGTCCCCTCGCACAAGGGTCCGAACGAATGCGGGCAGACATTCGGCAGCGCATAGAACGCGCCGTTGACATTGAAGACGCCGATCTCGATGTTGCGAATCTTCACCACCCGATGCGTGTTCTCCGGGAACTCCGCCACCGGCCCAACGATATGGGAAGCCATGCGTCGCTGCGCTCCTCAAGATAGCGAGTAGCGAGTAACGAGTAGAGCTCGCTGTTCTCATTCTCGTTACTCGCTACTGCTTACGTAATCTTCCCCGCCGGCACCGGGATATTGAAGAGTTCGAGGGCGTTCTCGCCCATGATCTTGCGCTTCATCTCCAGCGGCATCGGCAGGTTCATGATGGACTTCGGGTGGTCGAAGTCGTGGTGCGGCCAGTCGGAGGCGTAGAGGGTGCGGTTCTCGCCGTCGTACATGCGGATGATGTCCACGAGATGCTGCGGGTTGTCCGGCTCCTCGAGCGGGCTGGGTGGCGAACCACATCCGCTCCTTCATGTACTCGCTCGGCCGCTTCTCAAGGAAGGGCACGGTGCGGCGGTACTCCTCGTGGTAGCGATCCATCCGCCACATGAAGTAGGGCACCCACGCGACGCCCGCCTCCGTGAAGGCGACCTTCAGTTTCGGGTAGCGCGCCATCACGCCCGTGTGCATCATGCTGACGAGATTCGCCATCATCGCGAAGGAGTGCGAGAGGCATCTGCCGCGCGAAGTGGTTCTCGAACTGGTCCAGCTGGCACGGGAAGGCTGGGGCGAGATCACCGTGACGCTGTGGAGCAGCACGGGCAGATGCCGCCGCCTCCGCCGCCGCCATGATCGGATCGTACTTCCGGTGGCCCCAGAGCGGATTGACGCCCGCCGTCGGCAGATAGACGGCGACGATGCGCTCTTCTTTCGCGTACTTCTCGATCTCGCGCGCCGAGTCCTCCGGGTTCTGCGGGCAGGCGAGCGAGCGCGCCGTACAATCCCGGCTCGCGCGTCAGCCACTCCTCCATCAGCCAGCGGTTGTAGGCATGGGAGAGGGCGGTCGCGTACTCGATATTCGGGATCGGCGCGAAGAGCAGGAGGTTGTCCGGGAAGAGCATGCCGACATCGATGGAGAGCGCGGAGAGCGACTCGCGCATCTCCGCCGCCGAGTGGACGGAGCGGGCGGCATGGCCGCCGGGGATCGGCGGGTCGAGCTTGAGCGAGGGCGCGAAGCCGGGGATGTCGAGATAGCGCTGCGGGCCGTCTGTCGAGCGATTCCAGCGACTTGCGCCACGGCATGTCGCAGTAGGGCGCGAGCGCCCCCGGCGTGTCGTTCACATGGACATCGGCGTCCACGATGATCATGTCGTTGACTTTCAGCCGCTCCGGCAGTGTCACCGCCATCGTCGCTCCGCTCCTTCCTAACGCACGGACCCCTTCCCGAGACGGAGGGATGAGTTGCGAGCTCGGCCACATGAGCACATCGCACTTGGCGCAGGAATCGCGGTTCCCCCTTCCCCATTGGGGAAGGGGGCTAGGGGGTTAGGGCTTAGGATTGCTTGAGGCCGAACTGCTCGTAGATCTTGACCATCTGGTCGTGCGCGTCCTTGACGGCGGCATCGACTTTCTGGCCCTTCTGGATGATGGCGGCCATCATGTTCTCGAGCACCTTGTTGGCGACCACGCCATCGACACCCGCCGAGATCGGGCCGGGGTAGTAGGTCTGGTTGTACCCGGATGGGTCGCGAACCTGCGCCTCCAAGGTCGCGTAGTTCGGGTCGGTCTTCCAGTAGGGGTCCTTCCACTGGGACTCGTAGGCGGGCAGGATGAGACCACCCGCCTGCTTCGCGATCGCCGATCCACTGCTCCGGCTGCATCATGTACTTCGACCGTCTCGATCGCGAGGTCGGCGTTCTTCGCACCCTTCGGGATGTAGAAGTAGCCGAGTTGCCCACCGGTCAGCGGCGCCTTCACCGCCGGCCCCTTCGGGCGCGTCAGCACATAGGTCTTGTCGAAGACGGGGTTCTTGTCGTCCTTCGACTTCGCGTAGAGCGTGAAGGCGTTCGCGGTCATGCCGACCGTGCCGTTCAGCCACGCCATTGTTGTTGCCGGAGCCGTCCCAGGACTCATAGCCGGTCGGCAGCATGTTCTTGTACTTGGAGTTGGTGTAGATGTCCGCGAGGAAGGTAATACCGGCGACCGTCTCCGGCGAGTTCCAGACGACCTTCGTGCCCGTCTTGTCCTGGATCGAGCCGCCATACGAGTGGACGACGTGCGTGATCAACTGCGGCCCATCACCGACCGCATAGGGCGAGAAGCCCCAGCCGAACTGGTTCTTGGAGGGGTCGGAGATCGCCAGCGCGGCATCGCGCGCCTTCTCATAGGTATCGATCGAGGCGGGGTCGATCCCCTTCGCCGCCATCCAGTCCTTGCGCACAAACCAGGCATCCGAACTGCTGAAGAACGGGATCGCCCAGTATTTGCCGTTCTGCTGCAAGCCGGGCGGGATGATCGGCATGAGCGCGCCGTAGGCGTCCGTGAACTGCTTGGTAAGGTCCGTGACATCCGTCAGCGCGCCGAGGGTGATCAGTTGCTGCGGGCCACCGCCGATGTCGTCCGCGAGGTCGAACGGGTTGCCCGCCTGCACGCCCGCCTGCACCTTCTGCACATTCGGGCCAGCATCGGTGCTCTGGACGGAGAGGTCCACACCACCGCCGACCGACTCCGTGTAGGTCTTGATGTTGTCGCCGATGCTGTCCTGCACCGCCTTGTAGTACTGGACCTTCTGGAAGTAGCTGAGCTTCTTGCCCTTGAAGAGGTCCGCGCCGGTCTTCGGCTTCAGCGCGCCGGTGCCGGTGGAGGCGGCGGTCGTCCCGGCCGGGGCAACGGCGCTGCTCGCGGCGGTCGTGCCGGCCGGTGCGACGCTGCTGGCGGCAGCGGTCGTCGCAGCAGGGGCGGTCGTCGCGGCAGCAGCCGCGCTCCCGGCGGGCTTCGTCGCGGCGGCAGCCGCGCTCGTCGCCGGGGCGGTCGTCGGCGCCGCCGCGCCGCGTCGTGTGCGGCAGGCTTCGGCGTGTCGGTCGCTTTGCTGCCACCGCAGGCGGCGAGCAGCGCGGCTGCCGCGCTGGCGGCCGTCCCCGCGAGAATCATCCGTCGTGAAACCGTCGTGCTCATGTACCGTTCCTTCCTATCGCAATCCACTCTCACGCGCCATCACGACTGACGGCGACCATACGCCCCAATGCGCCACGCGCACTCCGAATGCTTCCCTGTCATGCAATGATAGTGCCTCCGGCCCATTATCGCAACATTACGCATTCTTGGCAGGAAAGCACTCACATCGAACGCGGCGCATTACGACGAGCACTGGCGCGAGGCCCACAGCCGGGGCACCGAAGTATGTCCGTACCTCGCACCTCCTGCCGCGGGGCCACAACAACGGTCACCACATCGCCGGGGCAGAGTTCGGTATCTCCACGCGGGATCAACCGTCACTTCATCCCGCCGCAGCGAGACGACGAGCACGCCGCGCGGCAGATGCGCGGTGGCGAGCGTTTTCCCGGCCACGCGCGCGCCCTGCGCGACGGTCATCTCCAGGAGCGCCGTGCCCGCCGCCAGGGCATCGAGCCGCCGCACCCCACTGGTCAGCGCCGCGCGATAGGCGGCGGTGATATTCGCCGCCGTCACCACGCCGAGCACATGGCGCTCGGCGTCCACCACCGGCATCCACGGAACGTGGGTCGTCGCCAGGTCCTCCAACGCATCGTCGAGCCCCTCCGTGGCGAGCGCCGTCACCGGGTCGGCGGTCATGGCAGCCGAAACGGGCACCGTCGCGCGCTCCGCGGCGGCGATCGTCGCGACGTCCGCCAGTGTCATCACGCCCGCCAGCGCGCCATTCGACGCGACGACCGGCGCGCCGCGCAACCCGTCGCCCGTCAGCGCGCGCTCGGCCTGCGCCACGGTGAGCATCGGGAGTGAGGGCGAGCGGATCGGCGCGTAATCGCATCGCCGACCCGCAGCGACGAGAGGAGCGGGAAGGAGTAGCGGTAGCGGTGGGCGGGCGAATCCGCGCGCGAGGGCAACTGGCTCGTATAGATCGTCGTGTCGCCGACGACGAGGTAGGAGAGGCCGACGGCGACCATCGCGGGCGCGAGGAGCGAGAGATTGCCCGTCATCTCCGCGACCATCAGCATCACCGCCAGCGGCGCGTGGGCGATGCCGCCGAAGAGCGCCATCATCGCCACGATCACGAAGGGCGCGGGCGTCGCGGGCAACCCCGGCAGGTGGCCCGCCGCCGAGCCGCCAGAAGGCCGCGCCGACCATCCCGCCGATCACCATGCCGGGCCCGAAGATGCCGCCCGAGCCGCCCGAGCCGATGCTGAGCGAGGTGAAGAGGATCTTCGCGAAGGGGAGCGACGAGGATGATCCAGAGCGGCAGCGTGTAGATGTCGTGGCTCATGCTCACCTGCACCCAGCCGTAGCCGGTGTGCAGCGCCTGGGGGATGACCATGCCCATCAGCCCGACGGCGAGCCCGCCGATGCCCGGCTTCACCCAATCGGGTAGCGCGCAGGCGGTGGAACTGATGGCGGGTGCCGTGGAAGATCCGGGCATAGAGCAGGCCGATCAAACCGCAGCAGACGCCGAGGATGGCGTAGTAGCCGAGCTGAATCGGGATGGTTGAACGTCAGCCCCGTCTGATTGCCGAAGACGGGCGACCAGCCGAAGAAGGCGCCGAAGATGCTGTAGCCCGTGATCGAGGCGATCAGCGAGGGGATGAGCGCCTCGACTTCGAGGTCGTGCAGATAGAGGATCTCGGCCGCCATCACCGCGCCGCCGAGCGGGGCGCGGAAGATCGCGCCGATGCCCGCCCCCATGCCCGTCGCGACGGCGATGCGCCGGTCGCGCGTCTCGAGGCGCATCCAGGTCGCGAGCAGCGAGCCGAACCCGGCGCGAAATCTGCGCCGCCGGCCCCTCGCGCCCGCCGCTGCCGCCCGAGCCGATGGTGATCGCGGAGGCGATCAGCTTGATCGGCGGGATGCGCGGGCGCACCTGCCCGCCCTTGTGATGGAAGGAGTCGATGGCGGCGTCCGTGCCGTGCCCCTCCGCCTCGGGCGCGAAGCGGAAGACGATCAGGTTGCCGATCAGCGCGCCGAGCGTCGTGACGACGGGGATCAGCCAGCGGTGGCGGATCGCCTGCACGACGGTCTGCCCCTCGCCGGCGGGCTTCGGCGGGATGATAGCCGGCGATGCCGCCGATCAGCAGCTTCGTCGCCCATTCGAGCGCGCTATAGAAGAGGACCGCGCCGAACCCGGCGACGACGCCGATGGCGAGGCCGAGCACGACCCACTTGCGCAGCGCCCGCGTGCTCTCCAGCCCCCGCTCGATGGACGCCCCGCGCATCACTCGCCCGGCGATACCGCGCATCATTGCCGCATCACTCCCCGTCATGCTCCGCCCCGTCCGCGCCCAGCGCCGGTTCCGCCGCCAGTTCGAGAAATTGGCGGAGCGCCTGATCGGTCACGCGCCACTCGAAGCGGCCCGGCAGCGTCGCATGCGGGCCGAGTTTGATCCCCTTCAGCCGCCCGGCGCGCAGCAGCGTCCGCACGGTCTCCTCATGCATCTGAAGAATCTGCGCGACCTCATGGACGGTATAGACGCGCGGCGCGTCGTTCATCTGACGTTTCTTCCTCACCGCGGTGTCCAAACCACCACCCAAGTGTATCGCACAATTCATGCCGTGTCATGCACCTGACTGTATTTATTGGGGTTTCAGGGAGCGCCACCGTGCCGAACCGCTCCCCTCTTCGAGAGAGTCCCGCCCCCGCCATGGCGGTCAGAGGGTGGGGGCAAATGGAGGCTTGCTCGTTCAGAGGGGGGAGAGCGATTGGGGAGGACACGGGCACATGGAGGTCTTCGACCGTCGCGCGGTAGTCGTCTATCTGCCGGGCGCGCTCCGCGCCGTCCCAGCCGAGCGCGTCACCGAGGATCGCCGCGACGTCTGGCGCGGCGGTCGATGCCGTGCGCCCGGTCAATCAGCGAGAGGCGCGTGCGGCGGGCGAGCACATCTTCCACCGTCATCGCCATCTCGTAGCGCGCCGCGAACTGCGCCTCCGCGAAGATCACCGGCAAATCCGGCGTCATCCGGGCGGCGAGCAGCGCGTCGCTATCGATCATCTCCAGGAGCAGCGGCGCGTCCGAGCCATAGGATTGGAGCAGATGCGCCGTCAACGTCTGCATCGAGCCCGCGCCGCGCCGCCTGCGGCAGGGAGCGCGCGCTTCCAGTGGCCGTAGCCGTCCGCCCCGGCGAGCGGCAGATGATCGGTGACCGAGGCGCGCACATTGAGGCCGTGCAGTTCGAGGGTGTCCACCGTATCCTGCGCCATGCGGCGGTAGGTCGTCAGTTTGCCGCCGACAATCGTGACGAGGCCGTTCGGCGAGGAGAGCACCGCGTGGGTGCGCGCCAGCGCGGCGGACTTCGCGCCGTCCCGCGCGCGGACGAGCGGGCGGTAGCCCGGCGTAGGTGCTGATGATGTCCGCCTCGGTCAGTCGCGCGCGGATCGAGCCGTTCGTCGTGCGGAGGACGTAGGCGATCTCGTCGGCGTCGGCGCGCGGGCGCTCGATGTCGCCGCCGGGCGTGTCCGTCGTGCCGATCACGGCGCGCCCCTGCCACGGCACGATGAAGATCAGCCGCCCGTCCTCCGTCTCCGGCAGCACGACGGCATCGCGCGTCACGCCGACCTTCGCGGCGTCCACGACGAGATGAATCCCCTTCGCGGGGAGCACCTGCACCTGCGGGTCGCCGCGTGCCGAGCGATTCGACCTTCTCCGCCCAGACACCCGTCGCATTGACGACGTGCCGCGCGGCGATGGTGTAGGTCTCGCCCGTGATCGTATCCCGCGCCTCGACGCCCACGATCCGGCCATGCTCCTGCACGAACCCCGTCGCCTCGGTGTAGTTCGCGACCAGCGCGCCCTGCTCGACCGCCGTGCGGATGATCGTCGCGACAAGTTTGGTGTCGTTCGTGCCCGCATCGCTGTAGACGAAGGCGCTCTTCAGGCCGTCCGTCTTCAGGCCGGGCACGTCCGCACCGCCTCATCGGCGGAGATATGGCGGTGGCGGGCGATGTTCTGCTTGCCCGCCAGCACATCGTACGCCGTCAGGCCGATCTCCATCGCCAGCCCGACGCCGATACCGCGCGGCAGGGAGAGCGGGCACGCCAATCGGGCGGCGCGTCGTGTCGTAGATCGGCAGGACGAAGGCGAGCGGCCAGACGAGGTGCGGCGCGATCTTCAGGAGCGTGGCGCGCTCGTGCAGCGCCTCCCGCACGAGCGGAACCTGTCCCTGCGGCAGATAGCGGATACCGCCATGGACGAGTTTCGTGGACCAACCGCTCGTGCCGCTCGCGAAGTCCCCGCGCTCGATCAGCGCGACCGATGCCCCGCGCGAGGCCGCTTCCAGCGCGACGCCCGCGCCGGTGATGCCGCCGCCGATCACACAGACATCCACCCGCCCTGCCGCCATCCGCCGCAGATGTTCCGCCCGCGTCTCGCCCGAGAGTGCCTTCATTGACGCCCCTTCATCAATGCCGATTACACACGTCGATATGATACCAAGCAATGGAAACAAACCCACGACCGGCCTAAAATCGCCCGGCAAATTGGGAGGAAATGGTATAATAGTCATCTACGCAGTACCTTGCGTGATGACTACACTTGTGGGGAAAACGTTGTCCGAATCAATCTTGCTGCACTTGCCCGCCGCCAGTCTCGACCTCCTGCGGGGCGACCGCCGCACGCGCCTGATCACCTATCTGGAGCGGTGGGGTCAGCACGCGACGCTCGAACGGATATGTCGAGCCGCTGGCTCGGCGAGCAGCCGGAGAGCGTGACGCTGCGGGAGGCTGCGGGCGCGGACGCTCGTCGCGCTAGGACGCGTGGACGAGGCGCTGGCGCTGCTCGATGCACTGGACGCGGAGCGCCCCCGCACGCAGACGCGCTGGCTGATCCGCCTGCACGCCTTGCAGGCGGCGGGTCGCCTCGACGATCTGCGTCGCCCTCGCGCCGGAGCCCGACGAAGAGACGGAGATGGATGTCTCCGCGTGGCTCCGCTACGGCGATGTCTGCCGCGCCGCCGGGCAACCGGACGAGGCTGCCGATGCCTATGGGCGCGTCGCCGAACTGGCGCCCGAGAGCACCGCGCCCCTGCGCCGGCTGGCCGAACTCGCCCTCGAAACCGGCGATGCCGCCGCCGCACGCGGCCACATCGAAACCCTGCTCGTCCGCAACGCCGAGCGCCGCCCGACCGTCGAGGAACTGCGCCTCCTGCGCGATGCCTGCCGCGCCCTCGACGACGACGCCGCCGTCCGCTCCCTCGATGACCAACTCGCCCGCCGCGAGAGCCGAGGAACGCACCGCCCTCGAAGCCGAATTCGGCCACCACGACGGATGCAGGACGAAGCTGACGACTCCCCTCTCCCCCTCTCCATCGCCGTGGAGAGGGGGCCGGGGGGTGAGGTTCCGCATCCCCCGAACACGCACTCCCGCCCGAGGCGTACACCCTCCTCAATCGCGAGTTCGGCCTGCAAGGACTTCCGCCCCAATCAGGTGCAGGTGATCGGCAATGTCCTCGCCGGGCAGAGCACGCTGGCGATCATGCCGACGGGCGCGGGCAAGTCGCTCACCTACCAACTGCCCGCGATGCTCCTGCCGCAGGCGACGCTCGTCGTCAGCCCGCTGATCGCCCTGATGAAGGATCAGATCGACGGCCTGCCGGAGGCGCTGCGGGGCCGCGCGACGGCGATCAACAGCAGCATGTCGCATCACCGAGGTGCGCGAGCGGATGCGCGGCATCGCGGCGGGCGACTACAAACTCGTCTACATCGCGCCGGAACGGCTGCGGCAGCGCCCCTTCCTGCACGCCCTGAAGCGGGCGGGCGTCTCGCTCTTCGTCGTGGATGAGGCGCACTGCGTCAGCATGTGGGGGCTCAGTTTCCGGCCCGATTACCTCTTCATCCGCGCCGCGCTGGACGACCTCGGCGCGCCGCCCGTCCTCGCCCTGACCGCGACCGCCTCGGCGGAGACGCAGGCGGAGATTCAGGAGCGGCTCGGCCCGATGGTGCAGGTGACGGCCTCCGTCTTCCGCCCGAATCTCCATTTCGAGGTCCATCGCGCCGGGAACCGGCGAGGAGAAGATCGCCGCCGTCGTCGCGCTCTGCCGGGAGATCGCCGGGCCGGTGATCGTCTACGCCCGCTCCCGCGACGCGTGCGAGGAACTGGCCGGGCGGCTCCGGCGCGGCGGCGTCAAGGCGGAGCACTACCACGCGCAGGTGCCGGACCGCGCCGCGGTGCAGGAGCGGTTCATGCGCGGCGAGACGCGCGTGCTCGTCGCGACCGTCGCCTTCGGCATGGGCGTGGACAAGGCGGACGTGCGCGCGATCATCCACTACAACCTGCCGCAGAGCGTCGAGGCGTATTATCAGGAGGCGGGCCGCGCCGGGCGCGACGGCCAGCCCGCCCGCTGTATCCTCCTCTACGCCGCCGCCGACAAGGCGCAACTGAGCACCTGGCTGAAGCAGGAGGCGATCAGCAAGGACGACCTGCGCCAGTTGTATCGCACGCTGCGGGCGATGGTCGCCGGGTCGGTACGGGATCGTCTCGCTGGAGACCTTACAGCGCGAGGTGGACCGGACCGACGAGACCTTCGTGCGCGTCGGCGTCAGTATGCTTGAAGCGGGTCGGCCTGATCCGCCGCCACTTCGATCTGCCCCGCAGCGCGACGATCACGCTGCGCGAGCGACAGCGGACCCCGATATGCGCTGGTTCGCGGCAGGAGAGCGGCATGCGCCCCGGCCAGACGGCGGATGTCAACCTGATCGACCTCGCCGCCACGCTCGACGCCGAGCCCTCCGCGCTGGAAGCGCACCTGCTCGAATGGGCGGACCGCGATCTCGTCCGCTACAGCGGCGCGGCGCGCGACCCGCTGATCGAACTGCTGCCCGCCCCGCCCGATGTCGGCGAGCGGATCGACACGCTGCTCGCGGACTATCAGGCGCGGCAGGATCAGCGCATCGAGGCGATGGCGGCGTACGCGAAGGGGGCGATCTGCCGCCACCGCGCCATCGCCGCCCATTTCGGCCAGCGGATGGCCCGCTGCGGCACCGCCTGCGATGTCTGCGTGCCGGAAGAGCGTCAGCACGGCCGATCGCCGCCACGCGCGCGCCCGCCGCCCGATCCCGCTGCGCGCCGGACGACGACCGCCCGGATGCGCTGCGTATCCTGATGGGCCTCGCCGCGCTCCCCTTCCCGATGGGGCGGCGCAAGGTGGCGCGCGTCCTCACCGGCGCGACGAGCAGCCCGATCGGCGAGGATCGCTGCACGCGAGTTCGGCGCGCTCCAGCATCTGACGATCAAGGACCTGGAAGCGGTGATCGAGCAGTTGATCGACGGATGGCCTGATCGGCCGCGAGGCGGTCGGCGACTTCCCCGTCCTCACGCTCACCCCGCGCGGTCGGCAGGCGATTGACGACGCCGCGCTGCTACCCGCATGGTCCGCCGCAACAGTCGCATGCCGGACGACGATGCGGAAGCGGACCCCGGCCTGCTCGCGGAGTTGAAGACATGGCGCACCGACAAGGCGCGCGAAGCGGGACTGCCTGCCTACTGCATCCTCCCGAACGCGACGCTCGAAGCGCTCGCGCGTCATGCGCCCCACCTCACACGCGCCCTCCGCCGCGTCAAAGGGATCGGCGACAAGACCGCCGAGACCTACGGCGAGGAATTGCTGGCGCTCCTCACAGTAGACGCTTGGCCGAGGTGCGACAGCCGTGCGCCACCGACCGGACACTGGTCCGCTATGCTCGCGCTTTCTTCACCGCCTGCTGCCAGCCTGCATACAACCGCTCCCGCTCGTCGTCGCGCATCTGCGGCTCGAAGGTGCGGTCCACCGCCCAGTTCGCGGCGATCTCATCCTGATCCCGCCAGTAAGCCGACCGCCAACCCCGCGAGATAGGCTGCGCCGAGGGCGGTCGTCTCCGTCACTTTCGGGCGCTGCACCGGCACGCCGAGGATGTCCGCCTGAAACTGCATGAGGAAGTCGTTGCGCACCATCCCGCCATCCACCCGCAATTGCGTGACTGCGATGCCGCTCTCGCTCCGCATCAGATCGAGCACATCCCGCGTCTGGTAGGCGACCGCTTCGAGCGTCGCCCGGACGATCTCCGCCCGCCCGCTGCCGCGCGTCAGGCCGACAATCGTGCCGCGCGCGTACGGGTCCCAATACGGCGCGCCGAGCCCCGCGAAGGCCGGCACGAGATAGACCCCGCCCGTATCCGGCACCGACGCCGCCAGCGCCTCCGTCTCCGCCGCGCTCTCGATAATCTGCAACCCATCCCGCAGCCACTGCACCGCCGCACCCGTCACGAAGATCGAGCCTTCCAAAGCATACGTCAGGACTGAGGACTGAGGACTGAGGACTGAGTGCGTCCGCTCCCTCTCAGTCCTCAGTCCTGCGTCCTCAGTCACTTGTTGAGTCCCCACGCGACGGTCGTGAGGAGGCCGTTCTTGATTCTTTCGGCGTCGGGGCCGGTGTTCATGAGCATGAAGCAGCCGGTGCCGTAGGTGTTCTTCACCATGCCGGGGGTGTAGCACGCCTGCCCGAAGGTGGCGGCCTGCTGATCGCCCGCGACACCGGCAATCGGGATCGGCGCGGCCGAAGAGGTCGGCGTCCGTCTCGCCGAAGGGGCCGCTGGAGGGCAGGACCGTCCGGCAGCAGCGCGCGCGGGATGTCCAGTTCCGCGAGGAGTTCGTCGTCCCACTCGCCGGTGTGGATATTGAAGAGCATCGTGCGCGAGGCATTGCGTGACATCGGTGACGTGCCGCGCGCCGCCCGTCAGCCGCCAGATGAGGAAGGTATCGATCGTGCCGAAGGCGAGGTCGCCGCGCTCCGCCCGCTCCCGCGCGCCGGGGATGTTTTCGAGCAGCCAGCGGACCTTCGTCCCGGAGAAATAGGCGTCGATGACGAGGCCCGTCTTGGCGCGGATGCGCTCTTCCCATCCCTGCGCCTTCAGTTCGTCGCAGTAGCCCGCCGTGCGCCGGTCCTGCCAGACGATGGCGTTCGCAATCGGCTGCGCCCGTCGCGCGGTCCCAGATGACGGTCGTCTCGCGCTGGTTCGTGATGCCGATGGCCGCGATAGCCGCCGCCGTCACGCCTGCCGTCGTCGAGTACGTCGTGCGCGACGCCGCGCTGCGTCTCCCAGATCGCTTCCGGGTCGTGCTCCACCCAACCGGGCTGCGGGAAGAGTTGCGGGAACTCCCGCTGCCGCGCCGCGACGACCTGCCCATCATGATCGAAGAGGATCGCCCGCGAACTCGTCGTCCCTTGGTCGAGCGCGAGAACGTACCGCTGCGCGGAGGACTGAGGACTAAGGACTGAGGACTGAGGGCTGGATTCTGCTCCATGCGTCGATCGCTCCTTCTTGTGATCGCTACACACATAGGAGGCGCATTGTATACTGCGGACCTAACCCCCCGGCCCCCTTCCCTGAGAAGGAAGGGGGAGCAAGCCGCCGCGATACGGCTACGGTGTCCGGTGGAACGCCTCGATATTCGACACGAGATCACCCCTTCCCTTGAGGGAGGGGGCCGGGGGTTAGGTTGATCTGGACGACATCGCACAGGCAGTCGCGATTCTCCGCGCCGGGCGGATTGGTCGCCTTCCCGACCGAGACGGTCTATGGCCTCGGGGCGGACGCGCGCAATCCGGAGGCGATCCGCCGCCTCTTCGCCGCGAAGGGCCGCCCGGCGGATCATCCGGTGATCGTCCATCTCGCCCGCGCGGAGACGATGCCGGAATGGGCGAGCCGCGTCCCCCCGGAGGCAGAACGGCTCGCGGCTGCATTCTGGCCCGGCCCGCTGACGCTAGTGCTGCCGCGCGCCGCGCATGTGCTCGATCTCGTCACCGGCGGACAGGAGACGGTCGCGCTACGCGTGCCGAGCCATCCCGTCGCCCAGGCACTGCTCGCGGACTTCGGCGATGGCGTCGTCGCGCCTTCCGCGAACCGTTTCGGCCGCCTCAGCCCGACGCACGCCGACTCATGTCCGCGCCGAACTCGGTGATGCAGTGGGCCTCATCCTCGATGGCGGCCCGACCGAGGTTGGCGTGGAATCGACGATTGTGGACCTTTCCGGCGACCGCCCGGCGCTGCTCCGGCCCGGCGGTATCACCCCCGCACAACTGGCGTCCGTGCTCGGCATGGCGCTCGGCCGCGCCCAACGCCGCTTCACCCCGCGCCTCCGGCACCTGCCGAGCCACTATGCGCCGCACGACGCCCCTCGAAGTCGTTGCAGCGGCACGATCTGCGACGCGCAAGCGAGCGAGTTGCAGCGAATGTGGGCAGGCCGAATCGCCGTGCTGGCACGGCGCAATGCGCCGTCCGACGCTGACCGGGCATCGTGTGGCACATCGCGCCGTCCGATGCGGCCGCATATACGCACGCCCTCTACGCAACCCTGCGCGAACTGGACAGTCGGCGGATATGATCGTATCCTTGTCGAAGACGTGCCGGAGGGCGACGCATGGCTCGCCGTCCGGGACCGCCTGCGCCGCGCCGCCTATCGCGGGGAGGAATAGGAAATGAGTGAGACACCCGCCCCCCAACCCCCTCCCGACGCGGGAGGGGGAGACGCTGACGATGCGTCCAACTCAGTCCTTAGTTCCTGTAGGGATACCCAGTCCTCAGTCCTTGTCTCCGTCATCATGGGCAGCACCTCGGACTGGGAGACGATGCGCCATGCGGACGAGACGCTTGACACAGTTCGACGTGCCGCACGAATGCCGCGTCGTTTCGGCGCATCGCACGCCGGACCTGATGGCGGAGTTCGCGGCGCAGCGCGGAGGAGCGCGGCATCGCGGTCATCATCGCGGGCGCGGGCGGCGCGGCGCATCTGCCGGGGATGGTCGCGGCGCAAACGCTCGTGCCGGTGCTCGGCGTGCCGGTCGAGAGCCACGCCCTCAAGGGGATGGATTCGCTGCTCTCGATCGTGCAGATGCCGGGCGGCGTGCCGGTCGGGACGCTGGCGATTGGACGGGCGGGCGCGATCAATGCGGCGCTTGCTCGCTATCGCCATCCTCGCGACGACGCGACCGGCACTGCGCGAGCAACTGCGGCACGTTCCGGGCGGCGCAGGCGGCGCGGGTGCGGGAGGCGACGCTGCCGTGAGTGCGCCAATCCTGCCCGGCGCGACGATCGGCGTGCTCGGCAGCGGGCAGTTGGGGCGGATGCTCGCCCTCGCCGCCCGCCGCATGGGCTACCGCATCCATACCTTCTCGCCGGAGCGCGACACGCCGACCGGGCAGGTCGCGGACCGCGAGATCACCGCCGCCTACGACGATCTCGACGCCGTGCGCGCCTTCGCGGCGGGCGTGCGAGGTCGTCACGCTCGAGTTCGAGAATATCCCGACCGCGACCGTCGAGGCGATCGGCGCGTCCGTCCCGGTGCGGCCCGGCGGCGCGGTGCTGCACACGACGCAACATCGCATCCGCGAGAAGACGTTCCTGCGCGACGCGGGCTTCCCCGTCACGCCGTTCCGCCCCGTGGCAACGATGGCCGAACTGCGGGAGGGGCTGGCGGCATTCGGCTACCCCGCCGTGCTGAAGACCGCCGATTTCGGCTACGACGGCAAGGGGCAGGTGAAAATCAGCGCGCCGGAGGAGGCGGACGCCGCCTTCGCCGCCTTCGCCGGGCGCGCGGCGATCCTGGAAGCGTTCGTGCATTTCGAGCGCGAGGTCTCCGTCGTCGCGGCGCGCGGACTGGATGGCGCGTTCGCGCACTACGGCGTCGTCGAGAACACCCACGCGACCATATCCTCGATACGACCGTCGCGCCCGCCGACTGTGCCGCCGGCGACAGCGCGGCGAGGCAGTCGAGATCACGCGCGGGGTGCTGGACGCGCTCGGTGTCGTCGGCGTGGCGTGCGTCGAGTTCTTCCTGACCGCTTCCGGCGCGCTGCTCGTCAATGAGATCGCGCCGCGACCGCACAACTCCGGCCATTTCACCATCGATGCCTGCATGACGAGCCAGTTCGAGCAGCAACTTCGCGCCGTCTGCGGCCTGCCGCTCGGCGCGACCGCGCAACTGCGCCCCGCCGCGATGGCGAACCTGCTCGGCGATCTCTGGCAGGGCGGCGAACCGGATTGGGCCGCCGCCTGCGCCCTCCCCAATGTCGCACTCCACCTCTACGGCAAGCGGGCCGCGCGCCCCGGCCGGAAAATGGGCCACCTCACCGCGCTGGCCGATTCGACCGGCGATGCGCTCCGTACCGTCCGCGCCGCGCGCGATGCTCTGACGCGTCGCTGAAGTGAGGCAGCATGGTAGTCACAGGCTTCCAGGCTGCCAGCTTCGGCGGGGAACCCTGCGACCACCGAGAAAGCGGCGCCCAGATTGAAGTGGCGACCTACGTAGCGCTTCAGCGCCGGGGCGGCAAGGGGCTCGGCGGCCCGCCACCGGACGACGTGCCGGGTGGCCGCGCGGCGGGGAGCGAACCGGGCGCGCCGCCGGGCGAGCCAGGCGGTTTCGCGCCCGGTAATGTGCTCACGACACTGAAGGTGTAGCCGAGGCTCAGCGCCGCCGCCTGCCTATCCGGGTTCGTGACGACAACATCGACCGCCCCGCTGGCGTGGGCCGGTGTGGTCACCGTGATCGTCGTTGCACTCCCCACAGCGACGGGGGCCGCGGCAACGCCGCCGAATGTGACCGTCGCGCCGGTGACGAAGCCACTGCCCGCCAATGTGACGTTCGACCCGCCGGCGAGACCGCCCGACGGCGGCGAGACCATTGCAAGTGTCGGGAAAGGGGCAGCCTGCGGCTCGAACGCGCCGATGCTGCATGGCGCCGGGCGACTCAGGCCGCGCTGATCGACGCCACCCGCCCCATTCGGTAATGCGCCCGCGCAGACGACCGACTTGCCCGCGCCGGCCGCTACACCGCCGGGCGCGATGGCGAGGGTCGGCGTCGGGCCGCCGTGATTGGCAAGCGCGCCGACGCCGGGGTCCTCCGACTGGGCATGGTCGGCGAAATTGCAGGTTGCGGACGGCGCGAAGTCGAGATTGTAGCCGCCGTCGCCAACCGAATTGCCGCCGCAGTTGCCGTCACCGGCGATATTCGCGGCGAACAGCGTGTTTGTGACCATGACACTGCCCACGCCGTTGCGAATGCCACCGCCGACGCCGCGACCGTCCGCGCCATCGCCCGCGCCACCCGTACCGAGCGCGCCGCCGGTCGCATTATTTCGGGCAACCGTCGCATTGATCGCGGCGAGCGTGCCGCTCCCGCTGTCGGCCATTGCGCCGCCGTCGCCGTCACCGCCGTTCGCACCCAACCCATTGACGGGGATTCCCGTCCCGCCCCCGCCGACGCCGCCCGTGCCGCCGCTCCCACCGACCGCGCTGTTCGCGGTGAAGGTCGTGTTGATCGCCGTCAGCGCGCCCGTGTTTTGCAGCGCCCCGCCCGACCCGCTCGCCCCGGCGCCGGCATTCCCACCTTTCCCGCCGGGGGCGGTCCAGGCGTTCCCGCCATGCCCGCCGTTGCCGCCCGCGCCACCCGTGGCGCTGTTGCCGACAAAGGTCGTTCCCCGAATGACCGCCGTGCCACTCGTGCTGATCGCCCCGCCACCGGCGCTCCCGCCGCCGCCACCTTTCCCGCCGCTACCCCCCTGATTGCCGGTACCGTTTGCGCCGCTGCCGCCGTCACCGCCAGTGCCGCCGGTCGCGCTGTTTCCTGTGAAGATGCAATTGATGACCGTGAGCGACCCGCTGGCGACGACCGTTATCGCGCCACCGGCAGCGGAGCCGCCGTTATCGCCGGGGAGACCCGAATCAGGTGCGTGAGCGGCCCCCGCCACGCCCGCGAGCGATCCGTTGCGGATCGTGACGCCATTCAGGGTCAGCGCGCCGCTACTTGTGACGGCGAAGATGCGGAAGTGTGGCGTGCCGGCGGCACTGCTCCGCTCAATCACCGCCCCGTTGGCGATGATCGTGAGATTGCTCGTAATGCGCGGCAGGCCGGTCTCGTCGCCGGGTGCGCCGCTAGTCGCGGTGGCGAGCGTATAGGTCGCGCCCGGCGTCAAGGTGATGACATTCACCTGTCCGTTGCCATTCGCTGTATTCATCGCGGCGATCAGCTCGGCAACGGTCGCGGCGGCGAAAGATTGGGCGCGCGCCGTATCCGCCCGGACGAACGGAAGCGCGGCGATCAGGAGCAGCGCGACCGTCCACCCGCGTGCAGCGCGACCCCATCCACGGCGATGAACCGGCGGCATGAACGCCCGCTCCTTCTTTCGTGAGGCGATACGAACAATTGACGATGGTGCAAGTGACTGCGGTAAGTGACGATACCGTAGCGACTCGCCGCCGAAATTGCAACCCCTTTCGACGGTATCGCCCTCGCCTGGGATCACGAACGCCTCTATGTCCCGCTGCTGCTTGCGGTGCACGATGTCTTCATGGCATGGAGCAGCGCGGTCCTCGTCCTCTCCGAAGGGAAAATGCCCCTGTCACCCTGAATGATCGGATACGCGGGCACGCACCACCACGGCGACCCTGATGCCTACAGTGGGCAAGGAGAGAGGGCGAGACGGAACGAAATTCCATCGGTTGTGGACTGTATAATGCGCGCATCGCGAGGGAGCAGCGGCTCCTTTGTTCGTCAGCCCAATGAAAAGGGGGTTGTTGGTCTTGAAGATCACGGATATCCGCACCGCGGAGGTGAAGGGGCACGGCTACTCGACCTATGTGCGCATCTACACGGACGAAGGGGTGATCGGCAACGGCGAGTGCATCCACGGCGGCGAGGGATGCCCGGCGATGATTCACGCCCTCAAGCAGTACATCATCGGCGAGGACCCGGTCAACGTGGATATGTTGTTCGAGAAGATGCGCCGCTCCCGCCTCTTCGACGGCGCGATGTCCGGCGCGACGGTCACGGCGATGACGGGCATCGAGATTGCCCTCTGGGACCTCGCCGGCAAAATCCTCGGCCTGCCGGTTTATCAGTTGCTCGGCGGCAAGTTCCGCGACACCGTCCGCCTCTATTGCGACAGCCACGCCGGCAAGGACTTCTCCCCCGCCTCGTACGCGCAACGGGCGAAGGAAGTCGTCGCGATGGGATTTGACGCGATCAAGTTCGATGTGGACGAGCGCGCGCACGGCTTCCGCAATGATCGATGGAACTGGAATGCCTCCGGCCCAGAGGTCGCGTGGATGACGGAGCGCGTCGCGGCGGTGCGCGAGGCGGTCGGGCCGAAGGTCGACCTCGCCATCGACATGCACGGCCGCTACGACACCGCGAGCGGCATCCGCGTCGCGCGGGCGATGGAGCCGTTCAATCTGCTCTGGCTGGAGGAGCCGGTGCCGCCCGAGAATATCGCGGCGATGCGCGAGGTGAAGCTGCATTCGCCCGTGCCGCTCTGCGCGGGCGAGAATCTCTACCTGCGCTGGGGCTTTCGCGATCTGATCGAGCAGCAAGCGGTCGACACGATCATGCCGGACATCCCGAAGTGCGGCGGCCTGAGCGAATGCCGGAAGATCGCCAACATGGCGGAGGTCTACTACATCCAGTTCGCGCCGCACAATGTCTGCGGCCCGCTCGGCACGATGGCCTCGGCGCACGTCTGCGCGAGTATCCCGAACTTCCTCGTCATGGAGTGGCACTGGGTCGATTACGAGGGGTGGGACGACTTTGCCACGCGGGATCAGCCCGTCATCCAGAACGGTCACGTCGTACTGAGCGACGCCCCCGGCATCGGCCTGGAGGTGAACGACGAGGCGCTCGTCCCCTATCTCCGCCCCGGCACCACCCTCTTCGGCGCGACACCGACCACGCCATAAGGGGAAAGGACTGAGGGACGCGAAATCCCCTCAGTATTCAGCACTGAAGGGCAGGGAGGGCACCGATGGCGGAGACGGCGGGCGCGGTGGTGGTCGGGGGAGGGTGCATCGGGACGAGTATCGCGCTGCATCTCGCGCGGGAGGGGGTGCGCGATGTGCTGCTCGTGGAGCGCGCCTATCTCTGCGCGGGGACGACGGGGCAGAGCGGCGCGATCGTCCGGCAGCATTATTCCAATGATTTCACCGCCGCGATGGCGCGCGACAGTCTGGCAATCTTCCGCGAATGGTCCGAGCGCATCGGCGGGGGCGATCCGCGCTTCACGCAGTCCGGCGTGCTCGTCACCGTTGGGGAAGCGGATACGGACGGGCTGCGCGCCAATGTCGCGATGCAGCAACGTATCGGCATCGACACGCGGATCGTCACGCCGGACGACATCCGCGCGCTCGATCCGCGCCTGCGGACCGACGATATCACCCTCGGCTGTTGGGAGCCGACGGCGGGTTACGCCGATCCCGTCGCGACCGTCCATGCCTACGCCGCCGCTGCCCGCGCCGCCGGGGTGGTGATCCGCGAGGGCGTCGAGGTCTTGGACGTGCTGCACGCGGGCAGCCAGGTGCGCGGCGTGGAGACGAGCGCGGGGGAGGTTGCCGCGCCGGTGGTCATCAACGCCGGGAATATCTGGGGCGTCGCGCTCCTGCGGCACGTGGGCCTCGACTTGCCCATCGCGCCCAGTCGTCACCCGATGGCGGCACTCCACCGCCCGGACGATGCGCGCGCCCCCCATGCCGTCGTCCTCGATATGCACCGCAACGCCTACCTCCTGCCGCGTGCCGGGGATATCACGCTCTGCGGCTCGATCGCCGGGGAGGACGACGCAATCTTCGCCGATCCCGACACCTACAATCAGGGCGTCACGCGGGCGGAAATCGGGCGGTTCCAGAGGGAGGGCGCCTACCGGATGCCGGCGCTCGCCCGCTCCATCGCGCAAGGGGGCTGGGCGGGCATCTACGACGGCAGCGCGGACAACCACCCCGTCCTGGACGCCGTGCCGGGCATCGAGGGCTATTACTGCGCGGTGGGCTTCAGCGGCCACGGTTTCAAACTCTCCCCGGTCTTCGGCGCGCTGATGGCAAAGCTGGTCGTCGGTGGCCCGGCAGCGGCCCCGGCGCTGCGCCCTTTCCGGGCCACCCGCTGGTCAGAGCATGACGCGATTGGCACCCAGTACGCGGCGGGCGTCCTCGCCTAGAGCGGAATGCGGGCGGAGGGGCGGGGTGGGGGCATCCCTTGATGCACACGCACAAATGAGGCATCGCCGCATTAGATACTGCGCCTGTTGGCGGACGTTCAACCAGGACATATGCTGGCATTGCGGAAACCGTGCTCGTATCGGTGAAACGGCCTCTCCGGGCACATTCGGTCGGCTGCCAACCGAATGCACCGATGAAACTCAGGAATAGACCATATATCGCACGATGCGGCACACGACCGTAGCACGAGCAGGAGGGCGGCATGGCAGAGAATATTTCGGTACGTCCGGCGCGGATGGATGATGCGGCGGCAATCGCGGAGATCTATAACCAGGGCATCCGGGCGCGGATTGCCACCTTCGAGACGGAGGAACGGTCGCCGGAGGAGCGCCGCGCCTGGCTCGCCGGCCACGACGAGCGTCACCCGGTCGTCGTGGCGACGACCATCGAGGGAGACAGCGAGCGGGTCGTCGGCTGGGCCGCAGCGGACGGCTACCGGACGCGCGCCTGCTACGCGGGCGTAGCGGAGTTCTCCGTCTACATCCACGAGGCGTACCGGGGGCGCGGCGTCGGCGTCGTGCTCCTCACCGGGCTGCTCGACGCGGCGGAGCGGGCGGGCTTGTGGAAACTGCTGTCGCGCGTCTTCCCGGAGAACGCCGCCAGCCGCGCCCTCTGCGCCAAAGTCGGCTTCCGCGAGGTCGGCGTCTACCAGAACCACGGCAAACTGGACGGTGTCTGGAAGGACACCGTGATCGTCGAGCGGCTTATCCCCGCCAATCTGACATGAAACCGGGGATGAGCCGCAGAGACGCGTCTCTGCGGCTCATCCCCGGTTTGCGCCCCCGTTTCCATCGTGAGGAGTGCTGATGTGCGATTGCCACGCGGGCTCTATTACGGCTGGGTGATGCTGCTCGCCCTCGCGTTCACGCAGGTGACCTCGTGGGGCATCCTCTACTACGGATTTTCGGTCTTCCTCAAGCCGATTGGCAGCGATCTGCACTGGTCCCGCGCGGCGATGACCGGGGCATTCTCGCTCGCGCTGGCGACCTCCGGCGTGGCCGGCCTCTTCGTCGGGCGCTGGCTGGACCGACACGGCCCGCGCCTGCTGATGACGGTCGGCTCGTGCGCGGCGACGCTGCTCCTGCTCGCGCTGGCGATGGTGCGCACGATCGCCCTCTTCTATTTGATCTGGGCGGCGATCGGCGTGGCGATGGCGGCGATCTTCTACGAGCCCGCCTTCGCCGCTATCGCGACCTGGTTTGTCCGCTACCGCAGCCGCGCGCTGACGATCATCACCTTTGTCGGCGGCTTTGCGAGCGTCATTTACATTCCGCTGATCACCTGGCTCGTGCGCACGCAGGGTTGGCGCGCCGCAATGGTCATCCTCGCGATCGTCCTGGCAATCGCGACGATCCCCTTACATGCCCTCGTCCTGCGGCGGCGACCGCAGGACCTCGGCCTGCTGCCCGATGGCGGAGTAGCGAGCAGTGGCCAGCACCCGGCACTTCCTCCCGTTCAGCACCTAGAATCGAGCGTCCGCGCGCGAGACGCGATTCACAGCACGTCGTTTCGCTGGCTGACTGGGGCATTCTTCCTCGCCTTCCTCGCCAACGTCGCGGTGACGGTGCATCTCATCCCCTACCTGACGGACCATGGATTCAGCACCGGTTTCGCGGCGACGGCGGCAGGGCTGATCGGCACGCTCGCACTGCCGGGGCGGCTGATCTTCACGCCGCTCGGCGGTCGCATCCCGCGGCGCTTCGTCGCGGCGGGGATTTTCCTCTTCCAGACGATCGGGCTGATCGTCCTCGTCACGGTCCGGTCTACGGCGGGCGTCATCACCTTCGTGGTGCTCTTCGGCATCGGCTTCGGGGCGATCACCCCGGCCCGCGCCGCGCTCGTCGCCGAGATGTACGGCCCGCGCGAGTACGGCAGCATCAGCGGCGTCCTCGCGCTCTTCGTCACCGGCGCGCGGGCAATTGCGCCCGTCAGCGTCGGCCTCCTCTACACGCTCTTCGGGCGGTATGAGCCGGTCTTCTGGCTGCTGATCGCCGTCTCGACCCTCGCGACGGGCGCGGTTCTCTGCATCGAGCGCGGCATCCCGCCCGTGACGATGCCGGACCCCACCGTCGCGCCTACTTCGGCATAGCCAGCCGGAAATGCGTGCGACACACGCGATACCGCGCTACTCGCCCACAGGTCCGTCGTCGCGCCTGACTCTTCGCCGCCATCCGCGCGCCTCCCAGCAGAGGCACGGCGCCGGTCATTCACTGACCGGCGCCGTGCCTCTGCCAACATTCGTGCTACGGGGCGGGGTTTACGGCCCGGAGACGATGGTGACGGTCATCGTCGCCGAGTAGGTGCCCGCCGCAGCGTCCGCCGGTACTTGCAGTTTGGTGGCGAAGTTCATCGTCGCCTGCCCCATGCCCGTGGTCGCGGTCGCATTGTAGATCTTGCCGGAGGTGGTAGGGATCGCGCCGAGAGCGATATTGTTCGTCGGGGCCGTGCCCTTGACGCCGGTGACCGTGACGCCGGTGATCGTGTGATTGGCCGCCGGGATCGTGTCGTTGCCGGTCGTCGTCAGCGTGCCGATCTGCGCCTGCAGGTTCCATCCCGCTTTGCTGCCCGTCGCGTCCGTGACGCCGACCGCAAATGAGGAAGTGAGATTGATGATGTCGCCGGTGAGTGTCCCGCTATATGAGAAGTTCGCGGGAGCAGCGGTGATGCTGAGCGAACCGGCGCCCAGCGTCGCCGTCGCCGTGGCGGCGCCGACCGTCGAGATACCGATCAGAAGAGTCGCGATCATCACGAAGCCAAAAAGTGTCTGACGTATCGAGCGATTCATGGCCCTGCTCCTTTGGAAAAATCCGTTACGAAAAATTCTAATCCCGAGTCGTTCCTATTACGCCTGTTTGAACGTGTACTCCCATGTGGTGTTATGCGCTTTGCCTATACATGACGAGACTGTCAGAAACCAGGCCGTCACACGCAGGAAGGGTCGCCATTTGGCGGTATCGCCCGCTTCGAGATGCGCCCTATCTGAACAAAATGTCAGGTTGGTGCGCGCGGCTATCGCGCGGGGGCGCTTCCGGCGCGCACCGCCGCTCCGTACGGCGATGATGACGACTTCTTCACGCGGGTGATCGCGTGCCGCGCTACACCTGTCAGATGGAGATGCGACAGTGCCGACAGCGGCGCTCCTTCGGGTAGGTATTGCGCGCCGCTGGGAGCGAAGGAGTGTTCGATGATCTTTCTACTGACGCTGCTCGGCAGCATGGTCATCTGTGAAGCCTACGTCTGTGGCGATCTGCGACAGGTGCTGGCGACGACCGCGCAAGGCGTCCGCCACCGGCAGGAGCGGGCTTCGCTCTTGATCGCGGCGCATACATACGGCGCGACGGGCAGAGATTATCGCTGGGAATAATGGCATGAAAGGAGCATCGCTATCGGGCATGTCAACTGAGAGCACCTGTTTTGTCTCGCATTTTCTTCAAGCAGCACGGACATTAACCGTCTCTGTCTGATAATCGACGAACGACCAATAACTGATCGCACAATGAACCGCGAACCGCAGGTTTTTCGGGAGGACGCTTTGTATATCTCCTTTTCTCCACCGATCTCGTCACGACGCAACCCCCGCCCCGCATCCGCGTGTGCGGCCAGACAGCCAGTAGCGCGCACGAATTTCGAAGATGGAACGAACCGCCTCTCCGATGCGCGCCGACGTTTGCGGCAGGCCCAGGAATCCTATCGTGCCGCGTTGATGGCGTACGATCCAGATACGCGGCCCGCAACGTAGCCAAGTATCGCGCTCGCTCATACCGCCCGCGGACGCCGTCGGCGGCCATCTTCCGGCTCGGCATCATCCAGTACCTGCTTCGCGCTATTCAGGTCGGCGCTCTGCATCGGGATGGTGTCGTAGCCGCATGATCGCGAGGGGCGGCGGGCCGCCCCAATGATCGGCGAACGGCTGCAGGTCGAGGGCGTTGTTCACGACGAAGCTCGTCGTTTTGCACGGCTCGTCGGGTCAGGCGCGCTGCCGGTATTCCGTCATCGATGGCATCGCATTTGCCACGAAGGGGGAAGGAAAGGCCGTCAGTGAGGAGGAAGCGATGGTATCCGAGCATTTCGAGCAAGTCACCGACACCCGGCCCGACGTGCCGCAAACGACGAACCTGTACGACGATCTGCACGAGCTTGCGCAACGCGCGGCGGACCCGGAGGGCCCGTATCTGACGGTGACGCTCGATTACCGGCCGGACGGCGCGCAGCCGAACCGCCGCCTCGCGATGCGCTGGCTCCAGGATCGCGAGCAGGAGATGGTGGAAGCGCTCGGGCCGCGCGGTGCGGCGTTCGACACGCTCGCGGAGGGGATGCAGCAAGTGCGCGAGGCACTCGACGGCCTCGACACGGAGCCGCCGCAGGGGATCATCTGTGTCGCGCAGCCGGCGACGGGGGAGTTCCGCGCAATTCCTCTCGCCGTGCCGGTCGAGAACAGCCTCACGGTCGCGCCCCGCCCGATGCTCGCCCCGCTCGCCCGCGTCACGGCCGCAAACCCGCCGTTCGCACTCCTGCTCGCGGACTCGAAGCAGGCGTTCCTGCATACCTTCGCGCTCGGCACGCGGGAGCGCGAGGTGTCGATGTATAACGCCAAAGCTCATCTGAGGCCGGGTGCGGTGAGTAATCGGATGATCGAATGGAAGGCGTTGAGCGCCGCCGAGCAGCAACTGGAGAACTTCGCCAAGGCGATCAGTGAGGAGATTCGCCGCGATCTCGGCGAGGATCAGGTGCAGCGGCTTGTCATCGCGGCGGACGATCAACTGACATCCACGCTGCGCGATCATTTTCCGAAGGAACTGAATGCGAAGGTGATCGACACCGTCTCCGCCGACATCCGCGCGACCCCGGCTGATCTCTTCGCCCTCGCCCTGCCCGTTGTCCAAGAGGCGCAACGGGCGACCGAGGAGGACGTCGTGCAGCGGCTGACGACGGCCGCCCTTTCCCCCGGCGGGCTGGGCGTCTTCGGTGTGGAGGAGACGCTGGCCGCCTTGCAGGCGGGCCAGGTACTGACGCTCGTCCTCGCCGATGACTTCCACGCGCCGGGCTGGGTGGACGATACGCTCGATCTCGTTGGCGCGGGCGATCCGCCCGCCGAGCACCCCGCCGGTGGCGATGCCGCATCGTTGCGCGCGGTGGACCTAACGGACGAGATGGTGCGTCTCGCGCTGATGACGGGTGGTACCGTGACCTTCGTCACGACCCGCGACGCGGAGGTGACCGAAGACCCGAACGAAGCCGAGGAGACGCGGGGCGAGCGGCAAGGCGCGCAGCATATGCTCCATGAGCATGGCGGCGTCGGCGCGATCCTCCGCTTCCGCCTGGACGAGGGGCAGGTGGTGCCCGACCTCCAATAGGGATACGGCGCCGGTAGCGTGGGCAACCCGGCCCACGCTACCACTCTCCCTCGACTGCCGGCATGTCGCGGATTAGGTCGCCAGCGTCGCGTATTCGGCGTTCTCCGTTGTCGTTTGGTCGTCGCGCCTTCCCTGCACAAAGGGGAGCAGGACGCGCACGAATTTGTCCGGCGCGGTGTAATTCATCGAATGGGCGGTGCCGGGAACGACGGTGAGGCGACCGAGCGGGAGGAGGTACGTCACCTCCTCCGCCCAGTACTGCGGCACAATCGGATCGTGCGCGCCGCGTATCACCAGCGCGGGAACCCGCACCTGCGGCAGTTTCTCCTCGATACGATCCGCCAGGGCATCGCGGAAGGTGGCGATCACCCGGCGCGCGCCGGCATCCCATGTATCCGCGAGCAGCACCGGCCCCATCGACGCCTCGCGGGGCGTCTCGCGCAGCCACCGCGCGATTTGCCGGGGCGCGGTGCGCGCGGCCCGGTCCATCGTCGGGCTAAGGAGGGCAATTCTGCCGATGTGCTCCGCGTGGCGCGCCGCGCAATCGACCACAACCTGACAGCCGTAGGAGTGCCCGACGAGCGTGACATCGTCCAATCCGTTCACGTCCAGCCAGGTGGCGAGCACATCGGCAGACGCGGCGACATCGAGGATATGTGACGGCTTCGCGCTCCGACCGAACCCTGGGAGATCGAGCGCGTAGCCGGTGCAGGTCGGCCCGAGCCGCGTCAGCGTGCGCACCATCGAGCGGCCCGACAACGCCAGTCCATGAACGAAGACGACCGCAGCGCCCGACGCGCCACCCGCACACGAAACGCGCGCATACATCCGCCGTCCATCGACGGTGGACCAGTGATCGCGGAGCGCGCCGTCGCGACTGTTTCGTCTCTGCGTCATTGCCTTTTCATGCTTCACACGCTCCTGTCACGATCGGTATCGTCCGGCTCACCGCGCCCGGACGCGGCTACCAAGGCAAGAAACGTTCCCCGATGCGAGGCGGGAAGGATTTGCGCGCGGATGGCGTTGGAAAGAACCATGCGTCGGGTCAATGTCGACGGTAGGTACGTCGGCGGTGTATGTATTACGAGAGGTTTGCGATGGGCGGCAAGACGGGTAGTGTGGCGCCCCCGCCGGATGGAGGGGCCCGATGACTGTCCGAATGGACACAGCATCGTTGCCCGAATGGGCGGTGCGAAACAAAGGGCGGCGCGGTATCGTCAAAACCAAAGCACGGTGCCGTTCGTTTTTATGAGTATACGGCGTGCAGCGGATTCTCGGCAGATTATCGATACACACTTAATTGCATCAGCAATCAGGGGACGTTGGTGGGAGGCAGCAGATGCAACGGCAGTCTATCGGACAACGACTATGGCCGTGGCGGATCACTCCGAAGCCGGAGCGGATCGCACGCCCCAATGCGTGGCATACCCTCGTCGAAATTGTCGTCATCCTCTTCGTCACGCTCGCCTATTTCCTGACGCGCGGCCTGATTCGCGGGCGAGAGGGCGACGCGGTCGATCACGCGAGCAAACTGCTCCGCATCGAGAGCGCGCTGCACCTCAACCCGGAGCAGCCGGTCCAGCATTTCGCGCTGCACCACGAACGGCTCCTGCAGCTCGCCAATAACTTCTATCTCTACGCGCACTTGCCGGTGTTGATCGGCGTGGCGGTCTGGCTCTACGTGGCGCGACCCTGGGCGTACCCGTGGTTCCGCAATGCCTTCCTGATCTCGGCGCTCTTCGGGCTCTCGATCTACGTGCTGCTGCCCGTCGCGCCGCCGCGCTTCATGCCCGGCTTCGTCGACACGATGGCGCTCTACGGGTTCAATGTGGACGGCTCGGCGGCCGGGCCGCTCTACAATCCCTACGCCGCGATGCCGAGCCTGCATGTCGGCTGGTCGCTGCTGGCGGGGATTGCCCTGATTGCCTGCGCCCGGTCGTGGTGGCTGCAGGCGGCAGGGGTCGCGCTGCCCGTCTTGATGACCTTCGCGGTAATGATGACGGGCAACCATTACCTGCTCGATGTCATCGCGGGGGCGGCGGTCGTCCTCGCTCTCGCTGACACTCTCGGCGCTCTGGTCCTCCTGGTCGATGGCGCGGACGAAGACCGCCCACGCCCCGTCATGGCATCCCGTCCACGCTCTGGCGGCGGTAACGAGTTCGGGTTCGGGTTCGAGGCAACGACTCGAACCCCGAACTCGAACTCATGGAGTACGGAATGATTGCAGCGGATGTGATGCGGCCGGTGCCGACGATTGAGGCGCAGGTCTCATGGCGGGAAGCGGTGCAACTCCTGCTCGGCAACGCGCTCGACGCCGTGCCGGTGGTGGACGGCGAGAATCACCTCATCGGCATTCTCACCCAGACGGACCTCGCCACCCGGATGAGCGGCGTCGAGCGGACGGAACTGCGCGCGGTGCTCGACGGGGTCATCACCATCCGCTCGCACCGCACGCTGCTCCGCTGGCACGCCTCCCCGCAGTGGGAGATGGGTTCCACGGTCGCCACGCTGATGACCGCCCCCGTCGTGACGGTGCGACCCGATACCCCACTCCCCACCGTCGCCCGCACACTCCTCGACCACGACATCGCGCAAGTACCCGTGACGGACAGCGACGAGCGGGTGCGCGGCATGATCCGCCAGCGCGACATCGTCGCCGCCGTGGCGATGTGGAGCGCCAGCCTCCTCCCGCCCGCCGAGCGCGACGCCTTCGCCGCTTGGGCCGCCTCCTGACAATCCCAAAGGAGGGGCGCTATCGCTCCTTTACAGCCGCTCGCCGGGGCGCGTACACTGGCCGCAGGGAACCAAAACAGGAATCTTCGCGGGCGCGTGCGAGACACGGGGAGGGTAATTGCATGTATTTCAAGCAGATCCTCAACGAACGCTGCGGGTGCGCATCCTATCTGATCGCCTCCCGCCAGACGGAGGAGGCGGCCATCGTCGATCCCGCCGATCGAGACGGAGCAATACGAGGCGCTGCTCAGCGAGCGCGGCTTCACGCTGCGCTATGTGATCGACACGCACGTCCATGCCGACCACGTCTCCGGCGCGCGGACAGCTCGCCGCCGCGCACGGGGCGGCGCTCTGCCTCCACGAATCCGCGCAGGTCACCTATCCCTTCCGCCCCTCAAGGACGGCGAGGAGCTGGAACTGGGGCAGGTGCGCCTGCGGGTGCTGCACACCCCCGGCCATCGCCCGGAGCTGATCTCGGTCCTCGTCATCAATCCGCCGCGCAGCCCCGAACCCTCGATGGTGCTGACCGGCGATTCTCTGCTCGTCGGCGATGTCGGCCGCCCCGATTTCGGCGGCGGCGACGCCGTCGCCCAGTACGGCAGCCTGAATCGCCTGCTGCGCCTGCCGGACTGGGTGGCGGTCTTCCCCGGCCACTTCGAGGGGCCGTGCGGCAAGGGGATGTGCGGGCGGCCGAGCACGACGATCGGCTTCGAGCGCCTCTTCAACCCGCTGGCGCGGATGGATCACGATCCGTTCGTCGCCACGCTGACCGACGGCATCCCCGCGCGCCCGCTGAACATGACGGCGATCGAGGCGACGAACCGGGGCGTGGCCGACGCGGCATGGGCGATGCTCACCTCCGCCCCGGACGTGCCAATCATCGAGAACGCCGCTCGTGGAGAACCGCACCTCCGACACACTGCTACTGGATGTGCGGGAGCCCGAGGAATACGCGCAGGGGCATGTACCGGGGGCAATCAACCTGCCGCAGGCGGAGATCGCCTCGCGGCTCGATGAGATTCCGCACGACCGCCCGGTGCAGGTGATTTGCCAGAGCGGCTATCGCTCGCTGCGGAGCGCGCAATTCCTGGCCCAATGGGTTATCGACAATGTCGCGAACGTCAAAGGTGGCACAGCAGCATGGCGGGCGCGCGGTGACCCGCTGGAGACGGGCGACATCGGCCTCGGCGCATCCCGCGTCATCGAGTCCGAGTGGGCGCACGCCGGCGGCGCCTACGTCATCTAAGCGGGAAACCCAACACTGCCCAGAGAGCACCCGCAAAGACGCCACGAAGAGAGCGCCTTTTTTCTATTGCCTCTGGCGTCCTTGTATGGTGCGGGGCACACGGAGAATGTTGGCGGTGGCAGGCTCCCAGCCTGTGAGAGAATAGGCTGGGAGCCTGCCACCACCGGGAAAACTGCATTCTCTTCCCCGGTGGGGAAGGGAGTGAGGGTTCGGGCGAACGGAGCATCTTGGCGGTTCAATTCCAGCGCGTGAGGCGCGTCGTGGCGGTGACACCGGGGATGCGGCCGCGCTTGGCGACGGGGCGGCCCTCGATTTCCCTGATATCCGCCGTAAAATCGATCGCGGCGGCGCCGGAGATGGCGCTGCCGACGCCGAAAATGTCCACCGGCGCATCTTCCGCACGGAAGTGGGCGATCCGCTCGACCGATAAGCCACCGGAGATAATGATCTTGACGTGGCCGAAGCCCGCGCTGTCGAGCCGCGCCCGCATCTCGCGCACGAGATCGGGCGTCACGCCACCGCGCTCGGAGGGGGTATCGAGGCGGACGCCCCAGAGGTCGTCGCCGAGCGCCTCTCCGACCCGCAACGCCTCCTCCACTTCATCATGGAAGGTATCGACGAGCACGACACGGTTCACCGCCGGGTCGATCGTCTCGTGGAAGAGCCGCGCCGCCCGGACGGTGTCGCCGAGGACGAGGACGAGCGCGTGCGGCATCGTCCCGGAGGGCGGCACGCCCGCCATCCGCGCGCCGAGCACCGACGCGCATGCCTGGCAGCCGCCGACGACCGCCGCGTACTCCATCGCGCCGACGGCATTCGGGTGGATATGCCGCGCCCCGAAGGCGATCACCGGCACGCCGTCCGCCGCCGCCACCGCCGCCCGCGCCGCCGTCGCCCACCCCGTGCCGGAGGAGAGATAGCCGAGATACGCCGTCTCGTAGAGGCAGAAGGATTGGTAGCGGTCGCGGATGCGCAGCACGTCTCCTTGCGGCCGATCGCGTCGCCGTCCGCGAGGCTCTCGATCACCGCTTCGGGCGAGCAGACCCGTTCGAGCAGCGCCCGCGCTTCCCGCATTCCGCAGAGCAGCCCCGTCCCGCCCCGCGAAGACCTCCATCGTCACAATCGGATTGATCGTCCGCCGCCGCGAGGATTTCCTTCGTGCGGTGGAAGTAGACATCCGCCGTCTCGCCACGCAGCACCGCCTCGGTCGGTGCGAACAGTGGGTCGTCAGGCATCTCTCTCTCCTTCAGTAGCGAGTCAGCAGTAGAAGGGAATCTGTGAACACCTCTGTTACTCGTCTACTGTTACCGCTACTTCTCCAGTCACCGTCGCGCCGAGGACACGGCGCATGTGGTCGAGCGCGAAGCGATGCGCCTGCGGATCGAAGGTGGCGACGCAATCGGCCGGGACGATGACGGCGTAATCGCGATTCCGCGCGTCCGCCACAGTGTGCATGACGCAGATGTCCGTGCAGACGCCGACGACGGTGACGACATCCGGCCGGAGTCGCCGCCAGGCGCTCCGCGAGATTCGTGCCATAGAAGCCGCTGTAGCGCGTCTTGGGCAGGAGGTTCGCCGGGTCTACGAGGTCGGCCAGCGCGGGGATAATCTCCGCCTCGATCGGTGCCACGGATGCAGTGCGGCGGGAACATCGCGAACTCTTTGTCGTCCGGCGCGTGATTGTCCGCGACCCAGAAGACCGTCGCGCCGCGCGCCATCTCCTCCTCGATCCGCCGCCGCACCGCCGGGACGATCGCCCGCGCCGTCTCGCCGCAATCGAGCGGCCGCCCCGGCTCCAAAAAGCCCCGCAGCATGTCCACGACGATCACCGCCCGCCGCTCCTCACCGCTCTCGCTCGTCATGTGGCCCTCCCGACCCCGTGATTGTGAAGAAAATCACGATTCCGAGGAAAAGTATAATACCGTTCGCAGCAATCGTCATGTGCGAGAGCGAGAGGAGTTAACGATAAATTTCGTCGTGACCGCCGATGTCGAGCAGCGTGATTTCCGTCTCCGTAACAAGGAGCGTCAACGTGATACGGTATGAATACGTGAGGCTAACTGCCCATATGCCATCGAGGCGACCAGAAAGCGGATGAAGTTTGAGTGCGGGCGCGAAGGGGTCAATTGCGAGATCGGCGAGCAGCCGATCGTAGGCGGGACGCAGATCGGGATGCTGGCGAAAGAATTTCCGCGCCTTCCGCTGATACCGTTGCTCCGTGAGCAGCATATACGGCGGGCTATTCGTCGTCATCTGGAAGAGCATCCATGTCCGCCAGGAGCGCCTCCACACTCTCGTACCGCTTCACTTCGCCTCGTTCGACGGCTGCCTTCGCGGCGAGGACACGCGCGACATACGCCTCATGATAGCCTTCGACCAATTCCTGATAGCGGCATTCGTCCATCACCACATAGCGCGGCTCGTTGCGCGTGATGATGTGGACCGGCCCCTCCGCTAGCAGATCATCCACGGCGCCGATGCCGCGCCGTTTGATCTCCTGCGCGCTAATCGTACGCATTTTCGCACTCCTTTCAGTACTCAACATGCAGTATACCAGAGATTGGACGCTTCTTCGCCCTGTCACGTACACTGCGGAGAAGGAGGCAGATCGATGAGCGTCCAGCACGGGCGATACGAGAGCCGGGAAGAGGCGCAGGCAGCGCAGCGCGCCTACTACAATGAGGTGATGCCGACGCGGACGGAGGGCCGGTTCCGTTCCGGCGCGTTGCAGGAGCTCTATCTCGCGCGGCGGATCGCCTTCGCCCGCGCCTATGCGCCGCCGCGTGCCCGCTGGCTCGATCTCGGCTGCGGCGATGGCGTGATTACGGCGGCGATTGCGGACTTCGCGGGCGACGTGGTCGGCGTGGACATCAGCGACCGCAATATCGCCGTCGCGAACAGGTTGCGCGCCCGCCCGAATGTCCGCTACATCCGCGCGGCGGTCGAGGAGCCGGAGCGGTACGCGGGCGGACGGCCCTTCGACGCCGTCTCCGCCTTCGAGGTGTTGGAACATGTCTACGACCCGGCGGCCTTCCTGCGCGACGCGGTCGGGCAGTTGCGGCCGGGCGGCGTGCTGCTCCTCTCGACGCCGAATGCCGCCAGCCTGACCCGCCGTCTGAAACGCCGCTTCCGCCCACTCGTCCGCCGCGCCGGGTACGCGGACGCGGACACACTGATCGAGGAGCATCACCGCGAGTACACGCTGCCGGACCTCCGCCGCCTCGCGCGCGATGCCGGACTGACGATCATCAAGGAGGACGGCGTCGTGCTCCTGCTCCCCTTCCCGAACACGCTGGAGCGGATCACCCAATGGCGCCCGATCCACGCCCTCAATGTCCGCTCCGGCGGCTGGTACCCGCCCCTCGCCGCCGAATGCTACCTCGCGGCGCGGAAGAGGGCTTGAATCGCGCAGGCGCAGACAAGTCGCACTATCGCACGTCGATGACCGGGCCACCGATAGCGAGGAAATCGAGCCAATCGTCGCTGTCGTTGATGAGGCCATGCGGCGTGCCGATCGGAACGTAGACGGCATCGCCCTCGTTGATAGGGTGGCGTTCCGCGCCGAGCAGCACGGCCCCGGTTCCGCCGACAATGTAGAAAACCTCTTCGTGGTCGTCGTGCTGATGCGGCTCGTGGGAGGCGCCGGGCGCGAGGCGCGAGCGGTTGATGAACTGGAAGCCGTGCAGCACCGGCGCGCCCCCTGCGCGGGAGACGTGCTGCAACAGGCTGCGGCTCTCGCCCTGCGCATGGGCGACCTTCGGCTCGACACTCCGCCAGTTGACGATCGTCATCGCGCCACCCCCGCCATGAAGCGATGCTTCAGTTGCACCGGGTCCCACCCGTGCCGCACCGCGCTATTGCCGTCCGCAATCCGCACGACGATCACCGCCGGGCCGTCTGTAGCGAGCGCGTCCACCACCGCCTGCTCGAATGCCTCGGCGGTCTCGGGCGCCACGACGTGCGGGATGCCCGCGCCGCGCGCGATCATCGCGAGGTCCGCTCCTTCGGCGGCAGCGTTCCGCTGCGAGCCGGTGAGGGCATAGGTGCCGTTATCCATGATGACGAGGAGATAGCGACGCGGCCGCATCCGCGCGATGGTGGCGAGGGAGCCGAGGTTCATCAGCACGCTCCCCTCCCCCTCCAGCACGACGACGCGCTCCTCCGGCCGGGAGAGCGCGTAGCCCAGGCCGAGCGACGACGCCAGCCCCATCGAGCCGAACATGTAGAAGTTCTGCGGCCGGTCCCCGGCAGCGAAGAGATCGAAACCCGGCGTTGCCGATCCCCGCGAAGACCGCCTCGTCCGTCAGGTGCGCCAGCACCCGCCGCGTCAGGTCCAGCCGGTCCATTTTCTCAGGACGGTTATCATCCACCGGAAACACCTCGCTATCGACCACCGGGCGATCGTGCCCGGCTTTCCTTGATATCGTATACGCCATGATGTCATCGTGGTGATGATGCAACGCGCGGCATTAGTTCTTCACTGTATCGAGATAAACGATGAAGTCCATCAACCGGGGGAGTGGCCGTACTCGGTGAGGATGACGGCGACCTCGCTGCGGTGCTGCGTGCCGTGGTTGACCTGATGGAGCATCTGCTGCCAGAGCGGATAGGCCATCGGCTCATTCCGGCTGTTGACGTAGCGGCAGATGCCTCCAGCGCCGCGTCATCCACCTGCGCGACGAAGGCGTGCGTCTCCTCGATCGATCTCGTCCCAGCGCGTCCGCACCGCCGCGACATCGGCATACTCGGTGGGCTCGAAGTGCGGCGGGTTCGGCTCGCCGCGCCAGCGCACAAGCCAGTTCCATTGCGCCCACATCGTATGCACGAGCGTATCGCGGACCGAGGAGAAACTGGCGCTCCCCGGCGCGACGAATTGCTCGTTCGTCAGTTCCGCCGCCGTCGCCAGGATGCGCTCATTCGCCCAGGTGTTGTAGTCGTAGAAGGTACGGATCAGATCGGTCTTCATCGCGGCCTCCTCACGGGTGCGGACGCGAGCTCATTCCGCACGCGGCGTGCGGGGCCAGGCATAGGCGGCGAACCGCGATAGCCGCCGACCGCCAGCACCGCGAAGAGGAGCGAGTGCTTGAACCACGGGATGATTCTCGACGATCGCCACCCAATAGATGAAGTACCCACGAGGCAGACGACCGCGATCGACCAATGCCACCATCGCAATGATCCAGCGCTGCTGCACGGTGAGCCGTTCCATTTCGGCGCTCCTTCCTTCTCGTCTGCCGAATTTCGTCGCTATCATAGCGCACGTGACAAACAGTCTGTTTCAGGCTTCTCTCTTCCCGCCGGAGAGCAAGGGCGAGATGATGAAGGCGATGGGCGTATTCGTCAGGTAGGCGGTGGCGAGGCCGTAGTCCAGCGTGCGCTCCAGCGTGTCGGGGCGGTCGAGGGTATGATGCTGGATGTCGAGCGCATCGAGCATCGCGCCGACGCCCCGGCCCATGCCGCGTTGCGCGGGGTTGAACTCATTGAGCGTGCCCCGCCCGGCGATCACCATGACGAGCGGCAACTGATACGGCACGATCAGCGAGCCGAGCGCGTTCGGGCAGTTGCCGAAGCCGCTCGTCTGCATCAGGAGCGCGCCGCGCGTCCCGCCGAGCAAGCCCCCGGCGACGATGCCGACGCCCTCCTCCTCGCGCGTGCAGGAGACGGTCGTCACCGCCGCGTCCGCCTCGAAGCAGCGGATGATCGGCGCGACGATATTGTCCGGCACATGCGCGACGAGCGTGATCCCCGCCGCCCGCAACCGCTCGTAGATCACCGTGCTCCACATCATCGCCTCCAAGCCGAGTTGACCAACCGATTGAACCGCAGAGACGCACAGAATGCAGAGTCAAGAGAAACGAGACCATGGAGCCGGCATCATGCAGCCGAATTCGGGTCGGCCGTCAAATCGACGCTGCCATCCGGCGCACAATGCGGATACGAGCCATCCGAGCAGTGATTTTGCGTCCGTCGATGCAGGCCAAAAGCGCCTCGCCATGCGCTGCGCGACGGATGCCGTGGCATCAACATTGCGATACTACCGAGCACAACCTTCTTCCCCTTCCCCTGGCCGGCGCGGTCCCCACCCGCCCGGCCCCCTTTTTAGCGAGTAACGAGTGGGATGCCGCATCTTCTCGTTACTCGTTGCTCGCTACTCGTTACTCCGCCCCGGTGGTACGATAGAATCCGCATTCGGCGGTACGGAATTCGTATGAGCAGGAAGGGGAATCGTGCGATGCTCCAGTTCGAGACCACCAACCGCGTCTTGCAGGAAGGGCGGCTCTTCGAGCCGTCGGATGAGATGCGCGAGGGCGCGAATATCACCCAGTACATGCGCGCCAAGGGCTTCCAGACCTACGAAGACCTCCACACGATGGACGATCGAGCACCCGGAGGAGTTCTGGGCGGAGATGGCGGAGGAGCTCCACTGGTTCTCGCCGTGGGAGAAGGTGCGCGACTGGCAGTTCCCCTACGTCAAGTGGTTCACCGGCGCGAAGACGAACATCGTCTACAACTGCCTCGACCGGCATCGCGGCACGCCCGTCTGGAATCAGGTCGCCATCTACTGGGAGGGCGAGAGCGGCGAGACGCGCTCCCTCTCCTACGCCGATCTCTGGCGCGAGACGACCAAGTTCTCCGATGTGCTGACGAAACTCGGCCTCGGGCTGGGCGACAAGACCTGCGTCTACATGCCGAAGATTCCCGAGCAGTTCGTCGCCATGCTCGGCACGACGCGCATCGGCGCGGCGCACTCCGTCGTCTTCTCCGGCTTCTCCTCGCAGGCGCTGCGCGACCGCATCCAGGAGGGCGAGGCGAAGGTCGTCATCTGCGCGGACGGCTATCAGTATCGCGGCAAACTGGTCGATCTCAAGGCGATCGTCGATGCCGCCGTGCGCGAGTGCCCGACCGTCGAGCATGTCATCGTCGTCAAGCGGGCGGGCAACCAGGTCAACTGGGTGCAGGGGCGCGACCTCTGGTACGACGACCTGATGAGCATCGCCAAGCCGGGGATGCCCGCCGCCGAGGTGGACAGCGAGACGCCGCTCTACTACCTCTACACCTCCGGCTCGACCGGCAAGCCGAAGGGGATCGTCCACACCCACGGCGGCTACATGGTCGGCACGTACACGACGACGAAGTTCATCTTCGACATCAAGCCGCACGACATCTTCTGGGACACCGCCGACCCCGGCTGGGTGACGGGCCACTCGCTATATCGTCTACGGCCCGATGCTGGCGGGGTGTACGCAGATCTTCTACGAGGGCGCGGTGGACTTCCCGAACCCCGGCCGCGTCTGGAAGACGATCGAGAAGTACGGCGTGACCATCCTCTACACCGCGCCGACCGCCATCCGCGCGCCTGATGCGGCAGGGCGATCAAGTGGCCCGCCTCGGCGGACCTCTCGTCGCTGCGCCTGCTCGGCTCGGTCGGCGAGCCGATCAACCCCGAGGCGTGGATGTGGTACCGCAAAGTGACGGGCGACAAACTCCCGATCATGGACACCTGGTGGCAGACGGAGACGGGCGCGATCATGATCTCGCCGACGCCGATCATGCCGCTCAAGCCCGGCAGCGCCACCAAGCCCTTCCTCGGCATCGAGGCGGATGTGGTCGATAAGCAGGGCAACCCGGTGCCCGAAGGCGACGGCGGCTACCTGATCATCCGGCAGCCGTGGCCGAGCATGATGCGCACGATCTACCGCGACGCCGAGCGGTACGAGACCTACTGGCGCACGATCGAGGGCGTCTACTTCGCGGGGGACTCCGCCTTCCGCGACGCGGACGGCTACTTCTGGATTCAGGGCCGCGTGGACGACGTGATCAAGAAGGCGGGCCACCGCCTCGGCTCGTCCGAGATCGAGAGCGCGCTCGTCTCGCACCCGGCCGTCGCGGAGGCCGCCGTGATCGGCAAGCCGGACGAGGTCAAGGGCGAGAGCATCAAGGCGTTCGTCATCCTCAAGACCGGCTACAGCGGCTCGGACGCGCTGATGCAGGAACTGATCAAAGCACGTCCGCGAGACGGTCGGCCCGATCGCGCAGCCGGACGAACTGGAGTTCGTGCCGAGCCTGCCGAAGACGCGCAGCGGCAAGATCATGCGCCGCTACATCAAGGCGCAGGAACTCGGCCAGCCCACCGGCGACCTCTCGACGCTGGAGGAGTAACGCAGACAGCGACAGGGACAGCGGGCGGGGGATCATCCTCCGCCCTTCTCGTTTGTGCGGATCGTTGCGGTCCCCGCGACGTTGCACCGGATTGACTGTTGCTGCCGTGTGATGTATTAATGCATCTCACACGAGAGAGCAATGCGATCAGATCTGCGGCGATACCGTGAGAAGGGGAGACCGATGAAGGTGCGGCGCGCGCTGCGATGCGGTCTGCGTGTTGGTCGTCGGCCTCGCCGCTCCTCCTCCCGGCGCTCACGGTCTCTGCCGCGCCGCCGCCGACGGTGACGGCCATCGCCCCGAACGGGCGGCACCGTGGCGGGCGGCACGACGCTGACGATCACCGGTACCGGCTTCGCTCCCGGCGCCACCGTCACGGTCGGTGGGTTCGCCGCCTCCGCCGTCGCCCTCACCGGCACCACCCAGATCACCGCCCGCACCCCGCCCCACGCGGCGGGCAGCGCGGCGGTGGTCGTCACCAACCCCGACACGCAGAGCGCCACCAGCCCGACGACCTTCACCTACACCGTCAGCCCCACGGTCACCCCCGCCGTCACCGAGTTCTCCGCCGATCACCGCGAGCAGCAGCCCGGCGGCATCGCGGCGGGGCCGGACGGCAACCTCTGGTTCACCGAGCAGAATGCCAACAAGATCGGCCGCATCACCCCGGCGGCAGCGTCACCGAGTATCCCTCTCCACCGCGACAGCTGCCCGTCCGGCATCGCGGCGGGGCCGGACGGCAATCTCTGGTTCACCGAACAGAACGGCAACAAGATCGGCCGGATCACCCCGAGCGGCACTGTCACCGAGTATCCCATCCCCACGGCGGGCAGCACCCGCACGGCATCGCGGCGGGGCCGGACGGCAATCTCTGGTTCACCGAGTCCGACGGCAACAAGATCGGCCGCATCACGCCCGCACGGGCACGATCACCGAGTACTCCATCCTCACCGCGAGCAGCCGCCCGAACGGCATCGCGGCGGGGCCGGACGGCAACCTCTGGTTCACCGAGTACGACGGCAACAAGATCGGCCGGATCACGCCCGGCGGCACCGTCACCGAGTATACCATCCCGACACGCGGGCAGCTGCCACAAGGCATCGCGGCGGGGCCGGACGGCAATCTCTGGTTCACCGAGATCTGGCGCCAACAAGATCGGCCGCATCACCACGGGCGGCATCGGTCACCGAGTATCTCGCTCCCACGGCGGGCAGCGGCCCGAACGGCATCGCGGCGGGGCCGGACGGCAATCTCTGGTTCACCGAGGATCGGCGCAACAAGATCGGCCGCATCACCCCGAGCGGCAGCGATCACCGAGTATCCCGTCCCCACGGCGAGCAGCGGCCCGACGGCATCGCGGCGGGGCCGGACGGCAACCTCTGGTTCACCGAGCGACGAGCGGCAACAAGATCGGCCGGGCAGCGATCGCGCCGCCACCGACCGTCACCGGCCAGCGCACCGAGCGGCGGCACGGCGGCGGGCGGCACGACGCTCACGATCACCGGCACCGGCTTCCTCCCCGGCGCCACGGTCACCGTCGGCGGCTACGCCGCCGCCGCCGTCGCCTTCACCGGCACCACCCAGATCACCGCCCGCACCCCGCCCCACGCCGCCGGCAGCGCGCCGGTGATCGTCACCAACCCCGACGGGCAGAGTGGCACCAGCCCGACCACCTTCGCCTACTCCGCCACTCCCACGGCCACTCCGACCATCACCGAGTATCTCCGTCCGGATCACGGCGAGCAGCGGCCCGTTCGACATCGCGGGGCCGGACGGCAACCTCTGGTTCACCGAGATCAGCGGCAACAGGATCGGCCGCATCACGCCCGGCGGCATCAGTCACCGAGTTCTCCGTCCGGGATCACCGCTGGCAGCAGCCCGTACGGCATCACGGCAGGGCCGGACGGCAACCTCTGGTTCACCGAGTTCGTCAGCAACAAGATCGGCCGCATCACGCCCGGCGGCACGATCACCGAGTATCCCGATCCCCACGGCCGACAGCTTCCCGTACGGCATCGCGGCCGGCGCCAGACGGTAATCTCTGGTTCACCGAAGGAGCCGGCGAACAAGATCGGCCGCATCACGCCGAGCGGCGCGTGTCACCGAGTTCACCATCCCCACGGCGGGCAGCGGTCCACATCGGCATCACGGCGGGGCCGGACGGCAACCTCTGGTTCACCGAGCAGCGATGGCAACCGGATCGGCCGCATCACCACCGACCGGCATCATCACCGAGTTCCCGATTCCCACGGCGGGCAGCTACCCGCGACGGCATCGCGGCGGGGCCGGACGGCAATCTCTGGTTCACCGAGCTCGCTGGCAACAAGATCGGCCGCATCACGCCCGCCGGGAGTCGTCACCGAGTTCACCATCCCCACGGCGAGCAGTCGCCCCGACGGCATCGCGGCGGGGCCGGACGGCAATCTCTGGTTCACCGAGCTCGACTGGCAACAAGATCGGCCGCATCACGCCCGACAGGCGCGATCACCGAGTTCTCGGCAGGGATCGTCCGCGAGCAGCGGCCCGCCAAGGCATCGCGGCGGGGCCGGACGGCAACCTCTGGTTCACCGAGAACACCGGCAACCGGATCGGCCGGGCGGCGATCGCGCCTCCCCCGACCGTCACGGCCAGCGCCCCGAGCGGCGGCACCGTCGCGGGCGGCACCACGCTGACGATCACCGGCACCGGCTTCGTCCCCGGCGCCACCGTCACCGTCGGCGGCTATCGCTGCGGTCCGCCGTCTCAGTGAGCGGGAGCACCCAGATCACCGCCCGCACCCCGCCCCACGCGGCGGGCAGCGCGACGGTGGTCGTCACCAACCCCGACGGGCAGAGCGCCACTGGCCCGACCACCTTCGCCTATAGCGCCAGCCTCACGACCACGCCCGCCATCACCGAGTATCCCATCCCCACGGCGGGCAGCATGCCACACGGCATCGCGGTCGGGTCGGACGGCAATCTCTGGTTCACCGAGTACAGCGGCAACAAGATCGGCCGCATCACGCCGGCGGCACGATCACCGAGTATCCCATCCCGACGGCGGGCAGCACCCCGTACGGCATCACGGCGGGGCCGGACGGCAACCTCTGGTTCACCGAGATCAACGGCAACAGGATCGGCCGCATCACGCCCGCCGGGCGTGATCACCGAGTTCCCTATCCCCACGGCGGGCAGCAGCCCGGTCGGCATCGCGGCGGGGCCGGACGGCAATCTCTGGTTCACCGAGGACAGCTGGCGATCAAGATCGGCCGCATCACGCCCGGCGGGGACGTATCGCCGAGTATCCCGTCCCCACAGCCGGGTAGCCAGCCCGCACGACATCGCGGCGGGGCCGGACGGCAATCTCTGGTTCACCGAGTTCACCGGCAATAAGATCGGCCGCATCACGCACAGATGGCACGGTCACCGAGTATCCCATCTCCCACTTCGTTCAGCGGCCCGGTCGGCATCGCGGCGGGGCCGGACGGCAACGTCTGGTTCAGCCGAGCTCCGGCGGCAACAGCATCGGCCGCATCACGCCTGCGGGAGTCGTTGACGGAGTACCCCATCCCCACGGCGAGCGGCTGCATTCGGCATCGCGGCCGGGGCCGGACGGCAACCTCTGGTTCACCGAAGATCAACGGCAACAAGATCGGCCGCATCACCACGGGCGGCACAGTCACCGAGTTCTCGGCAGGCATCACCGCGGGCAGCGGCCCGAACTTCATCACGACGGGGCCGGACGGCAATCTCTGGTTCACGGAGCGAGACGGCAACCGCATCGGCCGGGCGACGATTGCACCGCCCGTCATCGCCACCGCCGCACCCCAGGTCGGTCCGCACCACAGGCGGCGCTATCGTCACCCTCACCGGCGCCAACTTCCTCCCGGCGCTACCGTCACCTTCGACGGTCTTCGCGGGCACGAATCGTCACCATTCTCAGTACCACCCAGCTGACCGTCACGGCGCCCGCACACCCGCACACGGCGAACTGTGGACATCGTCGTCACCAATCCCGGCGGTGGGGCGGGCACGCTGACCCAGGGATACACCTACAGCATCCCGAACGCGTTGCCGGTGCCGCAACCTTCTGTCGTGCCGGGGAGCATACCGAGTCCACTCCCCGGCATCCCGTCCGACCGGCCCAACGGGTGGCCCGGCACCGGGACCGCTGCCCAGCCCACGACCGTAGGGCAGCGCCGATGTGAATTGGCTGATGACTTTTCGACGTTGGAGGAGTAACGAGGAATCGGTAGCCAGAATGAGAGCGGACGATTGACAACTGGCTGCTGATTTTCCAACAAGGAACGGGCAGGGAATCGGCATCCTGCCCGTGCTGCGTATCGCCAGATGCCCCCGCTGCAAATCCGCAGCACGGTACACGATTGACAAGTATCGCCGCTTGATATACCACTCTCCCACACAATAGTGATCGATATGATCCGCACGCCGGGGCGGAAGGGAGCGGAGAATCGGGATGCGTCACGGACTCAGCCTCATCATCGCGCTTGTGCTCGCTCTCGCGCTCATGCTCCCGTCTCCCGCCGTGTACGCCGCGCCGCCACCGACGGTGACGGCCATCACCCCCGGTGGGGGCACTGTCGCGGGTGGCACGACCCTGACGATCACCGGCACCGGCTTGGTTATCGGCGCGAAAGTCACGGTCGGCGGGTATGCCACCTCCGCTGTCACTCTCACCGGCACGACGGGTGGCCAGAGGCCGAACCCGCTGCCAGCAGCACGCCCCTAGCGCGATCTGAGCAGAGGCAGGGATTTCGCAAGGCACTCGTTGACAAACCGGGATGGGAGGACTACTATTCCGATAGCACGTTGAACGGCAGATCCCGGCGTGATACAGGAGTCCTTCCATGAGTGTAATCACCGAAGAGCAGACCGCGATTGTCCTCACCGACGATGCCGCCGCGCAGGTTCGCACGCTGATGGAGAAGCAGGGTCGCACGGACCTCGCCCTCCGGTTGTTCGTCTCCCAGGGCGGTTGCTCCGGTTTTTCGTACGGCATGGCGCTCGACCCGAACACCCGCCCCGATGACGCGGTCTTCGAGAAAGAGGGCGTCCGCCTGATCGTCGATGCCTTCAGCCAGCGCTACCTCGGCGGCGCGGAAGTCGGCTTCTCCAACAACCTGATGGGCGGCGGCTTCACGATCAAGAACCCGAATGCGGCCTCGTCCTGCGGCTGTGGCCACTCCTTCCGCACCAAGGAAGAGGATGGCGAGCCGAAGCGCTGCGGCCACTGATTCCTTCCCTTCCACCGATTCGATAAAGGCCGGGCACGATGCCCGGCCTTTTTGCTTCTCTCCCGACCCCTCCCCGTTTCGGGGAAGGGAGCCCAAAAGCATGGCAGTATCTTTTCCAAAGGCCACAGCCTCAATTGAAAGCCCCCTCCCGACGTCGGGAGGGGGGACGGGGGTGGGCCAATCCTAGTCGACGCCGACCAGTTCCGGCATGCGCTCCTCTTCGTCAACGAAGGAGGGTTGCGACGCGGCTGCATCCGCCACCGGATCCTTGATGAGGAAGTAGGAGACGACACTGCACGCGATGATCACGCCACTGGAGATGACGATCGCGCGGTCCATGCCGACGATGAATGCCTGGCTGCTCGCGTCGCGGATCTGCGCAACGAGGTCGGCGGGGAGGCCGGGGAAGCGGTGCGGGTCCTCGATCACCCGCCCGGCGAGGCTGGCGCCGGAGCCAATCAGGTCGATCAGCGGTCTGCACCGGCCCGAGCGCCGGGTTGCTCCGCGCCTGCACGATGTCGCTCCGTCGCGTTGTAGTGCGACTGATAGGTGCGGTTCATGATCGTGCCGAGGAGCGCGATACCGAAGGCGGTGCCGATCTCCCGGATCGCGCCATTGATCGCGGAGGCGACGCCGCTCTTCTCGCTCTCGACGCTATTGAGCACCGCCGTCGTCATCGGCGCGAAGATCATCGACATCCCGAAGCCCATCACGATGAAGGCGGGCACAATGGCGATGTAGTGGGCATGGACGCCGCCACGCAGGAAGAGCAGCGTGCCGAACCCGGCGATGGCCATGCCGAGCGTGATCAGCCGGCGCGAGCCGATGCGCCCGATCAGTGTCCCGGAGATCGGCGAGCAGACCATCATCGTGATGACCATCGGCAGCATCGCCAGCCCCGCCCGCACCGGCGAGAAGCCGTGGATGTTCTGCTGGTAGAGGGTCATGTAGAAGGCGATGCCGGCGATCAGGAACGAGACGGCGAAGGCGTCCATATTCGCGCCGGAGAAGGTGGAGGAGCGGAAGAAGCGGAGCGGGACCATCGGCTTCTCGCGCTTGGCCTCGACCCAGATGAAGATCGCCGTCAGAGATCGCCGCAGCCGCGAACGCCGCGAGGATCAGCGTGTCGCCCCAACCGCGATCGCCCGCCTCGATCAAGTCCCCACGTCAGTGAGGCGATCGCGCCGGTAATCAGCACCGTACCGGGGATGTCCGTCGCCACCGTGCCGGAGGTATCGCGCGATTCCTGCACGACCGTCGAGGCGACGAAGAAGGCGACGATGCCGATGGGAATATTGATGATGAAGACCCAGTGCCAGTTCGCGTACTGCACGAGGAAGCCGCCGACGATCGGGCCAAGCGCGAGGCCGGAGACCGAGATGGCGGACCAGATGCCGAGCGCCTTGCCCCGCTCTTCGGGCGGGAAGG
>CAWJZC010000031.1:0-14828 GCA_963847195.1 uncultured Chloroflexia bacterium
ATCACAGACCGACAAACCGCCATTGTATGCTGGTGAGCCACCGGGAGAGATGTGGAGAGACACCAGAAGGGCGAGGTTTCCCCCACCCTGTATCGTCCATCGACCGTCGTTCGATTTCCCAATCCACCTCGACCTTATGTCTGACGCCGATCGCACCGCCGCAGGCATCCGCAAACATGCAGTATACGAGGGATATGCTCCCCCGTCAACACTCCGGGCAACGATCTCCCGAGCAATATCGTCGATGATGCGTTATGCCTATGGGATGGATATGTCTTTCCTATCGTGGAGAGGGTACCCAAGCTCTAGTGATAGTTGGCCGATAAACCTGCTACCACCAGAAAGAGCACCGCCCTCTGTACCGTTTCTCAACCGATCAATCGCGCAGTTTATTCCCGCAGTTCGGGCAGAACTTCGGCGGGCCGCCATCCGGCATCGCGGTGAGCCCGAAGCCGCAATTCGGGCAAAATTTCGGTCCCGTCGTCGGCGCGGCACCGGCAGCGACGGGTGCGGCGACCGGCGCTGCCTGCTGTCCGCTGCCTGCTGCCTGCTGATCTGGAGGCTGCTGGCGCATCGCGTTGGCGATCTGGCTGCCGAGGCCGAAGCCGATCCCCGCGCCGAGAGCGTCGCCGCCCGAGCCGGGGTTGTTCGCGGCGTCACCGATCGCTTGCGCCGTCCGGTACTTCATGTATTGATCGAGGTTGCCGAGTGCGCCCATGCTGGAACGCTCGTCGATCTTCGCCTGCACCTCATCGGGCGGCGTGATCGCGCCGATCTGGAACGAATCGAGTTGCAGCCCGTACGCCGCGAACTGATCCGCCACCGCCGCCTTCGTCGCCAGCGCCAACTGCTCGTACATCACCGCGAGATCGAGGACGCTCTTCATGACCTGGCCCATGATCACCGTCAGTTGCTGGACGATGATCGAGCGCAGATAATTGCCGATGTCCTCCGCGCGGAAGACGCCCTGCGTGCCGACGACCGTGTTGACGAACAACTGCGGGTCCACCACACGCATCGCGTAGGTGCCGAACGACCGCAGCCGCACAACGCCGAGATCGCTGTCGCGGTAGATGATCGGCTGCGGCGTCCCGTACTTCATGTCGAGGAATTCCTTGAGGGAGACGTAGACGACCTCGGCGCGGAAGGGCGACTTGTGCCCGAAGGGCAGGCTGAGAATACCCGCCAGGATGGGGATATTCTGCGTCGAGAGCGTGTGTCGCCCCGGCGGCAGTGTGTCGAGCGCCTTCCCGTCCCGGAAGAAGACCGCCACCTGACTGTCCCGTACGATGCACTGCGAGCCCAACCGGAACTCGCCGGAGCCGTACTCCGGCACGCGGTGGACGATCTCGTTACTGCCCTGATCGACCCATTCAATGACATCTAAAACCGCCATGGAACGCTCCTTCGTCGCAGAGGACTGAGGACTGAGGGCTAAGGACTGAGGGCTGAGTGGAATCATCCCCACTCAGCCTCTATGTCCGCGACTCAGTGCTACTACTGTTGACGGCCTGGGGGTGGCGTCTGCGGATGCGGCTGGACGGGCTGCGCATCTGCCGTGTTCGACGCGCTCGCCATGCCGGTGGATTGCGCATCGCCGGCACCCAGCGCGGCGCCCTCGCGGACGCTCATCCGGGCTTTCAGGGCGGCGAGGTCGTCGGTGCTCTGGCCGGCGGGGAGCGCCTGCTGACCGCCCTGCACGCGCGCCTTCAGCTTCTGCAAGTCGTCCTCGACTTCGAGGCCGCTGCCGAGCTCGGCGAACTGGGCGGCCATCGAATCCGACGCCATGTCCTGCTCGGCGAGCGCCTTCGCCTCATTGGAGCGGATGCGCCGCTCCATGCGATCCAGTTCCTCGCCCGGTTCGAGCGACTTCAGGCCGGACATCGTGCTGGAAACCTTCTGGATCGCCTCGGCGCGCCGCTGCCGCGCGATCAGCACATCCCGATTGGCGCGGGCGGACTCGTACTTCGCCTCCAACTGCTGCAACTGCATCTTCAGCTTGGTAACCATCTCCTGCTGCGATTGCAGGTTGGACGCATAGACCTGCGCGTGCTCGTCGTTGTCGCGCTTGCGGCGCAGCGCCTCCCGCGCGAGATCATCCTTGCCCTGGGTGACGGCGAGCTCCGCCTTACGGTCCCACTCGGACGCCATGTGCGCGGACTGGTCGTAGTCCATTTGCAGTTCTTTTTCCTGCGCGATCATCGCCGCGACCTGCCCGCGCGCCATGTGGATCTGATCGTTCATCTCGCGGATCAACTGATCCAGCATCTTCTCCGGGTCTTCGGCATGGTCGATCATGTCGTTGACATTGGCGCGCAGCAGCCGCGTCATCCGGTCGAGAATACCCATCAAACGCTCCCTTCGGTCGGTTCAGGACTGAGGACTACGGGCTGAGGACTGCGTAGAGCGATTCGCGAACCGCCTCCCCATACGAACTCGCACACAATCATTAGCCGCTGACGTTGCGGGGATAGAACTCCGCGTCGTGACGATCGATCGTACGGCCGACGAGCGCCTGACGGTCGCTGCCCCAGTCGCGCAAGACGAGGTACGCGCCGTCCACACCCTCGTAGATGTAGGCGTGGACATTGCCGGTGCGCTCGCCCGTCGCGCCGGTGATCGTGCCCGCGCCCGTCTGCTGCTCGGTCATCGAGTAGGAAATACCGCCGAAGATGAGCGGCGTGGCGGGCGGCACGCGCGTCCAGAAATCGACCTGTTCGACCAGCGCGAGCGGTCGCGCCGGATCGGCGGGCACGATCAGCCACTTCTCCATCTGCCCATCGCGCAGCAGGTAATCATTCCACGGCGTCGCGCCATCGACGCGGGTCCGCGCGACGACGATCCAATCCTGACCGTCGAGGCTGACGGCGTCATTCAGATTGAGCAGCGGCAGCGCCTCCGTCGCCGGTTGGCAACATCGGCGGCGTTTTGACGACATCGAAGAGTTTGGTGTTCTCGGTCGGCTGGCCGCTCTGGAAGACATCGGCGCGCGCGTCGAACCGCTCTTGCGAATCGCGCACCGTCGCGTCGAGATCGGCGAGCGGCTGGTGCAGGTCGCCGCCGCTCTCCGCCGCCTGCTCGACCGCGCCGATCTTCGCGCTCATCTCGTCGATCCCATCCGCGAGGGCGAGGTCGAACTGATACAGTTGATCGAGCGCACGCTCATCGACCGGCGTCGCGTCCCGCAGACCGGCATAGCCGTAGGTCGCGGTGCGCAGGCGGTCGATGAAATGCTGGAGCCGCCCGGCGGCCTGATCGACGGGCGCGAGTTGATCGAGCCGCCGCGCGGCGAGCAATGTCTGCTGCACGCGCGTCAGCCGCTGATGCTGCGCGGCATAATCCTGCGCCAGCACCCGGCGCAGCGTACCGTCGGCATCGCGCCGCGCTTCTTTCTCGTGGTAGCCGCGATAGCCCGGAATCCGGTCCAGCCTGCTCGGTCGGCGGGCGGGAGCGGATTGTGGGTAGCGCATCCGTGCATCCGTGTCAGTCATGAACTCCTCCGGTCTGGTGCAATCATACCACCCCAGGAGAAGATACGACCGGAAGTGCGCCGTGGTTCCACAACGAAGGAAAGGACTGAGGACTGAGAGGTTGGGAAGCGGGAGCTTATCTCAGTCCTCAGTCGTCACTCCTGCGATTCTGCAGGCAAGAGAATCGTGAAGGTCGTGCCGATACCGTGCTCGCTCTCAAAGTCGATCGAGCCGTTTTGCAACTCCACAAGCTGCTTCGTGAGGGCGAGGCCGAGGCCGGTGCCGTTGTAGCGGCGCGACAGCGAGCCGTCGATCTGTCGGAATGCCTCGAAGACCTTGGGCGCGTCGCCTGGGTGGATGCCGATGCCCGTATCGGTGATCCGCACCCGCACCCGATCGCTGTCACGATCCGCCGCCACGGTGATGCTGCCGCCCTCCGGCGTGAATTTGCTCGCGTTCGAGAGCACATTGAGCACGATCTGCCGGAAGCGCGCGCGGTCGGCATAGGCGGCGAGTGTCTCGGGCACAATGGTCACACTGAGTGTCTGACGATTGCGCAAGACGAGCGGCATCATCGCTCGCTCCGCCTCGTGCAACGCATCCGCGACCGCGAAGGCGACAGGCCGCATCTCCATCTTGCCGGACTCGATCTTCGCCACATCGAGCACGTCGTTAATCAGCGAGAGGAGGTGCAGCGCGCTGGAATGGATGTCGGTCAGGCACTCGTGCCGCTCCTCCTCCTTGATGACGACGTCATCGGCGAGCAGTTCCGAGAAGCCGATGATCGCATTGAGGGGCGTGCGCAGCTCGTGGCTCATCGTGGCGAGGAACTCGCTCTTGTGCTGGTTCGCCTCCGCGAGGTCCGCGTTCAGCCGGCGCAACTCCACGACCTGGCTCTGCACCTGCTCGTAGAGCCGGGCATTCGCGACCGCGACGGCGACTTGCGCGGCATAGCGTTCGAGCCGTTCGGCGTGATAGGCCGTGAAGACATCCGCCTTACTGTGGACCAGATAGAGCGTGCCGATCACGTTCCCCGCCACGATCAGGGGCGCGCCGAGGGTGTTGCGCATCTGCGCGCTGACACTCGCGGACGCCGGGTACGACCGCCCCTTCTCCGTATCGCGGAAGATGTCGCCGATCCAGAGCGTGCGGCGCGACCGGACGATTTCGCCGTTGACACTGCCCGCGACCGGAATCTGGAACCCGACCTGTGTCTCGTCGAAACCAAAATCGCTCACCACCCGCAATGTCTCGCCGCCCGGCTCCAGCAATGTCACACTGCCCGACTCAGCGGGGATGATCTGGCGAATCTCCGACAGGACGCGTGGCAGGACGACCGCCGGATCGAGCGACGCGCCGACCGCCAGGCCGATCTCGTGCATCGTCTCCAGTTCGGCGTTGAGCGACTGCAATTCGTCCACCTGGCGGCGCACCTGATCGAAGAGCCTCGCGTTGGCGACCGCCACCGCCACCTGATTGCTGTACCGTTCGAGCCGTCGCATGTCCTCCTCGTGGTAGACGGAGGTCTTACCATGCGCGAGGTAGATCGTGCCGATACTGCGCCCGGCGATCCGCAGCGGCGTGCAGAGGATACTGCGCAGTTCGTCCCGCTGGACGGCGATGCGGTGCGAGCGCGCCAGCCACTCGTCGGACTCCCAGAAATCATCGACACAGACGGACTCGCCGCCGGTGAAGACGAAGCCGTTCAGGCTCTGGTCGATCTGCATTTCTGTCCCGAGCAGCGGCTCGACGACCGAGCCGGAGCCCGCCTCGACGCGCAGAATTCCCCGTTCCGGCACTTCGAGCGTAATCATCCCCTGCTCGTACGGCACGACGCGCGCAATCTCCGCGAGGACGCGTCGAAGGACGGCGGGCAGATCGAGCGTGCCCGTCGTGGCGATGCCGACTTCACGCAGCGTCTCCAATTCATCATTGAGCCGCTGTAACTGCGCGACTTGCTGAACGCTCTGGGTATAGAGGCGGGCGTTCGTGATCGCGACGCCCATCACCGGCGTGAATCGTAGCAGGCGCTCCTGATCCGCCGCCGCGTAGCCATCCGTCCGGTCCCGGGCGAGATAGAGCACGCCGACGGTCTCCTCCATCGCCCGCAGCGGCACGGCGAGGATCGAGCGTTCCTCATCCGCCCCGAGCCGATCGGGGCGATAGGCGATTGCCAGCCAATCGCGCGCGGCGGCGAGGTCGGTCAGCAGGGCGGGTTGGTTCTCCGCGAAGACCCGGCCGATGATGCTCCGATCCACCGGCACTTCCGTGCCCAGTTCGTGGATGTTGCGGCTGCCGCCGAGGCTGACGACGCGCAGCCGCGCCCCGTCGTCCGTCGGCAGCGCGACGAAGGCCGCGTCGTACGGGACGACGCGGGCAATCTCGACGAGGGTGCGGCTGAGGACATCGGTAATGGCCAGCGAGCCCGCGAGCGCAATCGTCACGTCGTTGAGCGTCTCCAGTTCGGTCGCGCGGGCGGAGACCTCGCGGTAGAGTTGCGCATTCGCGATCGCCGCCGCCGCTTGCGTGGCGACGGCGCGCAGCCGCTCCAGGTCCTGATCCGTATAGGTGTCGGCCACGGAGCGCGCGAGATAGATCGTCCCGATCACCCGCTCCCGCGCGATGAGGGGGACGCAGAGAATCGCCCGCAACTCCCTGTCGCGATTGGGGGGCATATATGTCGGGATCGCGCCCCGCTCGTCCTGAATATTTGCCACGCGCAACGGTTGCCGACTGTGGAAGACGCGACCATTGACACTCGTCGCCTTCGGAATCAGCGCGCCGACCAGATCGGGCGTCGCTCCGGTGACGGAGCGGGCGGCGACAACGCGGAGCGCATCGGGCGTCTCATCCAGCATCAGGAAGGCCCGGTCGTGCGGGATCAACGATGCAACGGCACCGAGCACGCGGTCCACAACCTCATCGAAGTCGAGTGACGTGGCGACCGTCGCCCCGACCTCCGCGAGCGTCGCCAGTTCGGTGAGCCGCTGCTGCATCTGCTCGTGCAGCGAGGCATTGCCGATGGCGACGGCGAGTTGGTTGCTGACTGTCTCCGCCAGCGCAATCTCCTCCGGCGTGAAGGCGCGCGGGGCCGCCGTCGCGTCGAGGCAGATCGAGCCGAATAGGGCGCCTTCGACGACGATCGGGATGAAGAGCGCCGATGTAACGTGATGGGCGCGCAGGATGGCGCGCTCTTTGCCCAAAAGGCGCGTGTCCCTCTGCACATCCTCGACCACGATCGGGGATTGATGGTGCAGCATCCATTGGAGCGTGCCGCTCCCATCCAGTGGCACCCGGAGGTCCCGTCGGTCCGGCAATGGCGAGTGATCGGCGATGAGATGCAGCTCCCGCGACTGATAATCGACGCGACCGATCGCGCCCTGATCCAGATCGAGCAGCGCGATCAACGTATCGAGCGCATACTGGAAGATCGTCGGGAGGTCCTTCGTCGCGTTGACCCGCAAGGCGAGGGCGTTGACAGCGATCAACGCGGCATTCGTCTCCTGCAATTGATGCTGCGCGAGGACATGCGCCGTCGTTTCGGTGGAACTGAGCAACACCGCGTAGCACGCCCCCGCCTCGGTGTAGAGCGGCGTGAGGTCGTAGTCCCAGTACGTGCGCCCGCGGGCGAAGCCGTCATACGGCACGTCGCGATACTGCATCGCGACGCCGGTATGCACCACGTTGTCGATCATCGGGCCAAACTGCGCGGCGCCCGCCTCGACGAAGAGGTCGGCGATCGTGTACTGCGTCAGATCGCGGCCCTGCCACTCCGGGTCGAGGATGCGCTGCACCTGCTCATTGGCAAGGAGGATACGCAATGTGCCCGGCTCGATGACCAGGATGCCGACCGGTGCGGTCCGCAGGATCGTCGCGAGCAGTTCGTCCCGCACATCCGCCTGTACGCTCATTCGCCACCGCCCACCGCGTGCTCCGTGCCATTACGTTACGGACGAGGAAGTAGAGTGCAACAATTGATTCGACACAACAAGTACATCACCTGCTTGAACGTGGTCGAGGCAGTTTCGTGACGGGCATCCCTCTGGCCTGCCCAGGGTATACCCCGTATAGAAACACGGCGAGCAGGCGATCGTGCTCCGCACCACGGCGACCCGCGCGCCGTCCGGCAGCGCGAGCGAGCCGCCCGGATTGCATTCCACCGCGCCGTATGGCGCCCACGCGCGATGGTTCGATGGCCCGAAGACGATGACGGACGGCGTGCCGACCGCCGCCGCGAGGTGCGCCATGCCATTGTCGCTGCCGATAAAAAGCGCCGCGCCCGCGTAGACCGCCGCCGAGGTCGGCACGTCCGTTTTCCCGGTGAGGTCGATGGCCGGGGTCCCGCCGAGATGGTGCAGTAGCGCGTCCGCCGCGTCGCGCGCGAAAGCATCGCGCCCGCCCGTGATGACCAGGCGGTAACCATCGGCGGCAAGGGCCGCGCCGACCGCCGCCAGTCGCTCGACCGGCCACTGCCGGGCGAGGCTGAACGTGCCGACGCCCGGATGGAGCGCGATGTACGGATCGCCCGCCCCGACGAGCGCGCGCGCCGTCTCGAATGCCGCCGCCGAGACCGCCACCGATGGCCGTGGATCGGTGGCGACCGCGCCGAGCAATCCCGCGACATCGAGCCAGTACGCCCACTCCGGCTTCGCGCCGAAGCCGTGGTCGCGCGCCGTATGGGTAAGGAAATCGCCCCGGCCATTATCCAACCCCGCGCGGATCGGCGCGCCGGTGGCGAGTGCGAGTGCGCGGAACTTCATCGCACCCCACGTGGTCGTCAGATGATGGAAAATGAGCACCGCATCGTACCGCCGCGCGCGCAACGACCGACCGAAGCGCGCGAGACTGGCGAGCGCGCGCGGATCCGCCATCGCGCGGGGCGTGTCGAATGCGGACTTCGCCAGCGTGATGACTTCGTTTAATGACGGCTCGTCGGCGAGCACCGTCCGGGCGGCGGGCGTGACCAGGGCATCAATCCGGGCATCGGGCAGCAGGGCGCACAGAGCGCGGATGGCGGGCAGCGTGCCGATGGCGTCGCCAATGTCCGCGAGCTTGACGACGAGGACGCGTTGGATCGCCTCGGTCACTCTGCCGCCCCTTCCAGTACCGCGATGGTCTCGCGCGCGCATTGCTCCCAGGTGAAGCGCGCCGCCCGCCCCGGCCCCGCGACCGCGAGGCGCGCCCGCAGCGACGCATCGGTGAGCACATGCATCAATGCCGCGCCGATCGCTGCCTCATCGAGCGGATCGACCAGTACCCCGGCGTCGCCGACGATCTCCGGCAGACTGGTCGTGTTCGACGCGACGACCGGCACATGATAGGAGAGCGCTTCCAATACCGGCATCCCGAACCCCTCGTAGAGCGACGGAAACGCGAATGCGTCCGCCCCGCGATAGAGTGCCGGAAGGTCATCGTCGGGCACATACCCGGCGAAGTGGACGCGATCCACCAGCCCGAGTGTCGCGACCTCGGCACGGATCGGCTCGGTGAGCCAGCCCATCCGCCCGGCAATTACCAGCCGGTGCGGCAGCCCCGCCGATACGACCTGCGCGAAGGCCCGGATTAATCGCTGAAGGTTCTTGCGCGGCTGCACCGTGCCGACGAAGAGCACATAGGGCTGCGCGATACCGAGATGTTCCAGCGTCGCCCGCTGGTCGCGCGCAGGGAGGCATTCCACCGGACGTACACCATGATGGACAACGCTGATCTTCGCTGCGGGCACACCGAGCATCGCCACAAGATCGTCGCGCGTCGCCGCCGACACCGCGACCACCCGCCGCGCGGCGCGGACGCTCCACCGCGTCGAGAGCTCGAGATAGCGGCGTGACGAGCGAGAGATGTGCGGCGGGGAAATGGAGATAGCCGAGATCGTGGACGGTCACGACCGTCGCGCGCGGGTGGATGGAGGGGACGACATGGGCGGGGATGAAGAGCACATCCGGCCGGTGGCGCACCATCTCCCACGAGAGGCGCAGGTGCGTCCAGAGACGCGGGAAGGGCATCGCGCGCCACTCCCAGCGCGGCGGCAGTGGCGTGAGATCGTCAGGCGGGGGGCCCGGCCCGTAGAGCCGCCAATGATGCGGCGTCTCCATCGCCATCAGCGCGCGAATCAGCGCGACGCTGTACTGCTCGGTCCCGGTGCGTCGCGCGGGCAGCGTCCGGCTGGCGTCGATGCCGATGGTGAGCGCGCGCATGGTTAGGGCCGCACGGCGCGCGGCAGCGCGAGCAGGCGGTCGGCGACGGCGAGGACGTCGGCGGATTCGAGGATCGTCAGGCAGGGCGGCGCGGGCGGGCGACTGGGCGAGAGGTCGCCACAGCCGAGGCAGGGGATGTCGCGCCGGTCGGCAGTCAGCGCGACATGCCGCGCCGGATCGCCCCACGGCCCATATTGGGAGACGTCGGCGGGGCCGTAGAGATGGACCGTCGGTGTCCCGACCGCGACGGCGAGATGCAGCGAGCCGCAATCGGGGCCGAGCACGAGGGCGGCGCGCTCGTAGACCGCGCCGAGCGTCGGGAAGTCCGTCTTACCCGCCAGATCGAGCGCGGGGTTGGTCATCGCCGCCGCGATCCGCGCCGTGAGGGCGGCTTCGCTCGCGCTGCCGGTCAGGGCAATCGCCGCGCCGTAGCGCATGGCGAGCACGTCCGCGACATTCGCCCACCGCTCCGGCAGCCAGCGCTTGACCGCCGCGCCCGCGCCGGGATTGATGGCGATCAGCGGCGTATCGAGTCCCCAACCGTTCAGGAGACTATTCGCGCGCTCCCGCGCCGCTTGCGGGACACGGAAGATGAGCGGGTGCACCCGCATGAGCGCGGCGTCATCAGAGGGGAGCGGGCGCGGCGGCTGCCCGGTCGCGCGGGCAATCAGCGCCTCGATGAGCAGCAGGTTCGCCCGCCCGGCGTGCATGCGGCGGACATAGGGAAGCGACTGGGTGAGCGCGGGCCGCGTGTCCGGGTGGTCGAAGCCGAGGACGAGCGGGATGCGCGCCACGCCCGCCGTCCCGCCGCCCCACCAATGATCGGGCCGCAGGATGAGCGCGGCGTCGTACCGACCCGCTCTGAGGTGCTGGGCCATGAACCAGAGATCGACATACGGGCGCAGCGGGTGCGGCTTCGGCCCGCGCGTGATGCCGGGGAAGGCGTGCGCCTCGACGTGGATACCCTCCGGCCCGTTGAACGCGACCGGGCACGAGGCCGGATCGGCATAGAGGGTGACATCAACGTCGGGCAAGGCCGCGCGCAACCGGGCGAGCGCCGGGGTGAGCAGGAGCATATCGCCGAGGTGATCGGGCCGGAGGAGCACGACGCGGCGGATCGCTTCGAGCGGCGGGGGCCTCCACAGATGCACAAAGAGCCCACCCGCCCGCATCATCCCCTGGCGGGCGAGGTATTGGAGATTCAATCGGGCGCTCCGATAATTTGCTCGGCGGCGGCGCGGACGGCCGCGACGGTCACACTGTCCATACAGCGTATCGTACCGCAGGTGCAGGCCAGCCTGCCACGCCGGAAGCAGGGAGACCATGGCACATGCCCAACCGCCATCACGCCACGGCCGCCGTACAATCCGTATTGGCGCGGGTCGGTCGGGCCGAAGATCGCCAGCGTCCGCGCCCCACCGGCCAGCGCGCAATGCGTCATTGCCGTGTCATTGCCGATGTAGAGCGCGGCCCGTTGCGCCAACGCCTGCCCCGTGCCGAAGTCGAGCGCGCCGGTCACATCGACGGACGGATGGCGCATCGCACCCCGCACCGACCGCACCGCGTCGGCATCTGTCTCCGTTCCGAGCAGCAGCACTGTACCGCCGTGCGCGTCGAGCAGTTCGTCCGCGAGGGCGGCGAACCGCTCCGGCGGCCAGCGTTTCGGTGTCAGCGCCATGCCGGGGTTGACGCCGCCGCCGGGGTGGATCACCCAGAGCGGCGACCGCCAGCCACGTTCCGCGATCATCGCCGCGATGCGTGCGACCGCGTCCGCAGGCGGGCGATACTCTGTCCCTTGCCCCGCGATTGGCGGCGCACCGATCACCGTGCCGACCCGCCCGTAGAGGTCCGCCTCATGAACCGCATGATCGTCCGGCCCGATACGCACGCGGTCGGTGTACAGGAAGCCGCGCCCGCCGCTGTCCAGCCCGGCGCGGCGCGGGATACCCGCCAGCGCGACGAGCGCCCCATAGACCGGCGACCGATCCGGCACGAGCGCGAGGTCGAACCGCTCTGCCCGGATGCGCCGCGCCCACTGCCACAGATCGCGGAGCCCGATGCGCGATGGCACATCGACTATCGCGTCCACATGCGGATTGCCCGCCAGCACCGGCGCCGACCACGCGCCCGTCGCAACCGTCAGGTGGCTACCGGGATATGCTGCCTTGATCGCCGCCAGCAGCGGCGTCGTGAAGAGCACATCGCCCATGCAACACGGCTTGAGGACGAGAATACGGTGCGGCGTCGGCCAGCCCCCGCGCGGCGGTCGGGTCAGCGGCCAGCAGAGCAACCCGAGCAGCCGACAGACCGCCCCAATCACCGCATCGCGCAGCCGCTCGGACAGTGGAATGTCGAGCGAACCCAAGTCATCTCGGTGGCGGCGGGCTTCAGCCTGCCCCAGCAAGGTTCGGCAGGCTGAAGCCCGCCACCACCGGGAAAACAGCAGCGCAGTCAAGAAGAACGATCCAGTAGCGGCGACGTAGCCGTTTGTGTCTCTCCACTCTCGATATGCTCCCCTTCCCGAGTCGGGAAGGGGGCGGGGGTTAGGCAGGCGCGTCACCGACGGCGAACATCAATTCGCCACGGGCGGCGATTTTGCCGTCCACAGTGGCGGTCGCCTGCCCCTTGCCGATGCCGCGCCGCATCGCGTCGAGCGTCACTTCCAGCCGCAGGGTATCGCCGGGGCGCACCTGCCGCTTGAAGCGCACGCCGTCGATGCCGGCGAAAAAGGCGAGTTTGCCCGTGTAGTCGTCCAGGCTGAGGAGCGCGACCGCGCCCACCTGCGCCAGCGCCTCGACGATCAGCACGCCGGGCATCACCGCGTACTGCGGGAAGTGGCCGGGCACCCAGAAGGCATCATCGCGCACCTCGAGTTCCCCGATGGCGGACCTGCCCGCTTCGAGCGACAGAATGCGGTCCACGAGCAGGAAGGGTGCGCGATGCGGGATGATCGCCTCGATTGCCGCCCGGTCAAGCATGACGCACCTCACTTCTCGGGTGTACCCGCCGACTCGCGCGCCCGCCGTGCCCGCCGCTCGGCGATGGCGCGACGCAGCCGTACCTGCCGGACGACGAAAACGATCAGGACAATGAGCAGGACGACGAGAATATAGTAGGAGATCGAGAACACCGCCGCCCTTCCTTACCATCGGCGACTGACCCGCCGCGCGTGCGTCAGGAGACGGTCGCTTCCAGCGCGTACGCGCCGCGCCGGACGAGTTGCCGCCGCTGCTGCCCGACGCCGACGAGCACGACCTCCGCGCCGAGCAATTCCTCCAGCCGGGCGATGTACGCGCGGGCATTGGGCGGCAAGTCCTCTTCCGCGCTCGCCTCCGAGGTATCCGACTGCCAGCCGGGCCACTCTTCATAGACCGGCTCCGCCCGCGCGTACGCCTCGGCGAGGGTCGGGATCGTCTTCACTTCTTCGCCGTTGATACGGTACGCCGTGCAGACCTTGATCGTCTCGAATGCGCCGAGCACGCCGATGCCGGTGAGCGCGACGCGTGAGATGCCATTCAGCCTGACGACGTAGCGCGCCGCCACGGCATCGAACCAACCGGTGCGGCGCGGGCGTCCCGTCGTCGTGCCGTATTCGCGGCCGCGCTCGCGGATTTCGTCACCGATCGCATTCGTCAGTTCGGTCGGCATCGGCCCCGCGCCGACGCGCGAGCAGTACGCCTTGAAGACGCCGAGCACCGTCGTCACCTGCCCCGGCGCGATGCCGGTGCCGAGGCACGCGCCCGCCGCTGTCGGCGAGGAGGACGTAACAAACGGATAGGTGCCGAAGTCGGGATCGAGCAGCGACGCCTGCGCCCCCTCGACGAGCACATGCTTCCCGGCGTCCAGCGCGTCCTGGATGAGCATTTCGGTCTGCGTCACGTAGGGGCGCAGGCGCTCGCCATAGGCCAGCATCTCGGCGACGAGCGGTTCCAGCGCGACCGGCTCGGCGCCGAAAATCTTGACGAACTGGTCGTTCCGGTACGGCAGCAGAAAGGAGAGGCGGCTGCGAAGCGCCTCTTCGTCGAGCAAATCGGCGACGCGGACGCCGCTGCGGGCCATCTTGTCCATGTATGCCGGGCCGATGCCGCGCCGCGTCGTGCCGATCGCCGCCTCGCCGCGCCGCTCCTCCTCGAGGGCATCGAGCGTCGGGTGGTACGGCATGACGAGGTGCGCCTTATCGGAGATGTGGAGCCGCGAGAGGTCGATGCCGTGCGCGGCGAGGGCATCCATCTCATTGATGAGCGTCTGCGGCCCGATCACCATGCCGTTGCCGAGCACGCAGATGATGCCGGGGGTGAAGATGCCGGAGGGGATGAGATGGACGGCAAAGGAGCCCTGCTCGTTGATCACCGTATGCCCGGCATTGGAGCCGCCCGTCGCCCGCGCGACGATGTCCGCCTCGCGCGCCAGCGTATCGGTGATCTGGCCCTTCCCCTCGTCGCCCCATTGTCCGCCCAGCACAACCGTGACCGGCATCGTCGTACCCTCATTGCATCCTACGGGCGTCATGCCCCGCGCGTCGTTTCATTCACGTGGGGATGATTACCCGCACGAGTGTAGCCGATCGACCGAGCTGCCGCAAACCGCCGACGCAGCGACGACTGTATGCTGACACTGAGCGTCGATACGACTGCAAGACGGGAGCGATGGGATGCTGCTGGCGATAGACCTCTCGAACACGAACACGAAGTTCGGCCTCTATGCGGACGATGCGGGCGAGGATGCGCGGCCGCTGCACATCTGGCGCATCTCGACGAACGCGGGACGGACGGCGGACGAGTGGTGGGTGCAACTCGTCGACGCTGTTGCAGCGGCCGGGCATGGCCGTCGCGTGTCTCGGCGGTCGCGATTTCGTCGGTCGTGCCGCAGGTGCTGGTGCAACTGCGCGACCTATGCGAGCGGTATCTCCATCGTGACGCCGCTCGTCGCGGGGCCGGGCGTCAAGATGGGCGTCGGCGTGCAGATTGATCGCCCAACCGAGGCGGGTGCGGACCTCGTGATGAACTGCCTGGCGGCCCATCACGCGCTACGGTGGCCCGGCGATCGTCATCGGCTTCGGTACGGCGACGACCTTCAGTTGCGTCAGCGCCGAAGGCGACTACGTCGGCACGGCGATCGCGCCCGGCCTCGCGCTCTCGTTGGAAACGCTCGCGGGGCGGGCGGC
>CAWJZC010000032.1:0-17457 GCA_963847195.1 uncultured Chloroflexia bacterium
GGGAAGGACAGAACTTCTGGGACTTGACCGGGACGCCCACATTCGCCCGTCCGGCGGGCGGATCGATCCTTTCGGGCCGCTAATGTCCGTGGATTAGATTCAGCTTAATGAATGCTCAATCGGTCCCCTCACTCTTGACGTTAGCCCGTGCAACGTCCCAAACTCCGGCCCCCGGCGCAGCCGCGCCGGATTCGGGCCTGTTCGGGTCGTATCGAGAAGGGGTTTCACATGGCGGAACGGCGCATCGCCCTCAGCGAGGGGGCGGAGATTTATGGCAGCGACGGGGGGCGGTGGGGGCACGTCGAGGAGGTCGGCGCGCACTACCTCAAGGTGGTGGACGGGCTCTTCGGGCAGCGGGAGGTCTACCTCCCGCTCGCGCTCGTCGCCCGTGGGGACGCGGACCGCGTCGAGCTGAACGTGCCGGTGGCGGAGGCCAAGGCGCGGGCGCGGGCGGAGGAGCCGGGGGACGAGCCGATCTACGGGGAGAGCGCGCCGATCCCGCCCGAGGCGATGGAGGCCGTCGGCATCCCCGAGGTCGAGCGCGCCGAGGTCGGCACCGGCGAGGACACGGCGGAGACCGAGCAGGTCCGCCGGGCGAAGGGGATGGCCTAGGCGTTCGGGCACCTTCCTATTCGCAACCCCGATGGCGTGGTCCGGCCGGCCCCGTGGCGCGGGGGGATCGCGCCGCCCGGCACAATGTCATATGGCGTCGCGAAGCCCCGAACCCGGTGTCGCCGGCGCGATGGTGCCGGTATTCGACACGCCCGGGTCCTATCGAAAGGGAATTTCCATGGCGACCACCGACACGACAATGCAACCATCCGACACGGCGGGCGTCGGCGGGCAGCGGCCGCAGACGCAGGACGAGCGGGATCAGTCCTTCCTGCTGAAGGTCGTCCAGCCGGGCCTCGTCGGCCTGATGGACGGCTCCGTCTCCACCCTCGCCCCCCTCTTCGCCACCGCCTTCGCCACCCGCAACCACACCACCGCCTTCCTCGTCGGCCTCGCCTCCGCCGTCGGCGCGGCGATCAGCATGGGCTTCGCCGAGGCGCTCTCCGACGACGGGGAGCTGACCGGGCGCGGCCATCCCGTCGCGCGCGGGGCGATCACCGGCGGGATGACCTTCGTCGGCGGCGCGGGGCACGCGCTCCCCTTCCTCGCCCCGAACTTCCACCTCGCGCTGATCCTCGCCTATATCGTGGTCGGCATCGAGCTGATCGCCATCGCGGTGATCCGCACGCGGTACTTCAAGGCGCGCTTCGTGCTCTCGGTGCTGCAGGTGATCGTCGGGGGGGCGCTGGTCTTCACGGCGGGCGTCCTGATCGGCAGCGCGTAGCGCATGGTACGAAAGGAGCAGGAAATGGCGGACGGCAAGGAGTTCAGGGCGGACGAGGCGGAGCGGATCGGCGCACAGATCGGGATCGACTGGCGGCAGGTCGACCTTGACGAGTTCCGCAAAGGGCTGGCGGTCGAGATGGAGCACGGCTCGCACGATCCCGAGACCGACGTGACGCACGACGACCCGCTCCTGACCGGCAAGATCGCCTGGGCGCACATCAAGGAGTACGCCGACTACTACACCCGGCTAGAGAAGATGGAGGCGGAGGCGGAGCGCTACTGGTCGGAGCATAAACGCTGATGTCTGCGGCGTGTCCCTGTCGGGTTTCCGTGTTCCCTTCTGCATCACCCTGGTCCGGTTTGGGGTCGTTTGGCGAAAGGGAGAATATTGTACGCTAATGGTGCATCCGGTTAGTTCTGTCCGCACCCATCGTCGCGTTTCCCTGGTCTAGCAAGGCGATTAATGGTCCCGCTATGTGGAACGAATTGACCGGATGCACCACTAAGAGCGTCGCGTCTCTCGGTGCAATGGAACGTGCAACGGTACGGTGGAGTGATTCTGCAACGCGATGCCGCACGGCGATCCGTGAGCGGTGCCCCGTCCCCGGGTTCGATGATCTCGTCGGATAAGATTCATTATCTGCACAGTTATGCTTTACTAGACCGGCGACCGAGGGGATGATTCGCTTGTGTCACGGGAAATGGCCCGTCGCCGTATCTCCCCAAAAACTGTGCAGATAACATGAACGCCACAATTGAACCGACCGACTATCCCAGTATTGACGCCTTTCTCGATGCCCGTGCAGCCGGGGATGGCTCGCGCCACACCCTCACGAGCTATCGCCACGACCTCATCGGCTTCGCCCGCTGGTTCGCGGAGCATGTGCCCACCGAGCCCGGCTTCGCACCCGACGCGGTCACCCCGACCGATGTCCGCGAGTTCCGCGACTGGCTCGTCCGCACGGCGAACCGCAAGCCGGCCACGGTCAACCGCAAACTCGCCGCCCTGCGCGCCTACTTCTCCTTCTGCAAAGCGAGCGGCTATCGGAAGGACGATCTGCCAACGGAGGGGGTGAAGCGCGTCGCCGAACAGCCTGCCGGACCACGCTGGTTTCTCAAGCGCGAGGTCAACGGGCTGATCCGGGCGGTCGAGCGGTATGGGCGCGGCGCGAGATCGGCTGCGCGATCTGGCGATCATCCTCACGCTGCGCCACACCGGCCTGCGCGTCGGCGAACTCGTCACGCTCACCCTGCAAGACACCACGCTCGGGCAACGCGGTGGTCAACTGCGCGTGCGGGGCAAGGGGAGCAAGGAGCGGATCGTGCCGCTCAACCACGAGGTGCGTCAGGCGCTGGCGGCGTGGCTGGCGGTCCGCGCGGACCGACCGGACAGTAACGACTATGAGGAAGTCTTCCTCGGGCAGCGGGGGCCACTCTCGGCACACGGGGTGGAAGTGCTCGTCGCCAAGTACGCGCAGCGCGCCGGGCTGCCAACCTTGCGGCCACACGCGCTGCGTCACTCCTTCGCGAAGCACCTCCTCGATGCCGGCGAGGACCTCGTGACCGTGCAGGTGCTGCTGGGACACAGCAATCTCAATACGACGGCGCGCTACACCCAACCGGGGGCGCGCGATCTGGAAGAGGCGGTCGCGCGCCTCGTGAACGAGGGATAGGCGCATGGCAAAGCCACCCACCCTGACGGAGTCGAGCGACACGGAGCGGCAGTGGCGCGGGAGATGGGGATCAGTCGCGGGACGCGCTACCAGTATCTGCGGACGGTCGGAGTAACCGATGCCGCGGCGATCGGCACTCTCCGCTGCCCAACTGGCCGCCGTCTTCGCGCCGCCGGTCACGGCAACAGAGATCGCGCGGCACTACACCTTGGACGAGCGGGACCTGGCGATCATTCGCCAGCGGCGCGGCGCGCAGAACCGCCTCGGGTTTGCCGTGCAACTGTGCTTCTTGCGCTATCCCGGCCAGGCGATGGCTCCGGAGAGCGAGCCGTCCGCCGACATCCTCGCCTTTGTGGCCCGCCAGGTGCAGGCGCCGCCCGAGGCATGGGCGGCGTACGCCCGGCGCGATGAAACGCGTCGGGAACACGCCCGCGAATTGCAGACGGCGTTCGGCTATCGCCCGTTCACGGTCACGGAATATCGCCAGCGGCGCGGGGCGCTCACGGCGCTGGCGCTGCAAACCAACAAAGCGATCGTGATCGCCGACGCGTTGCTGGACATCCTGCGGACGGATCGAATCATCGTGCCCGCCGCTCGCGTCATCGACCGCTTGTGCGCGGAAGCGCTCGCCCGCGGCACGCGCCTGTTCTACCGCCGCCTCACCGAGGGCCTCGACGCCGATCATCGTGAGCGCTTAGACCAACTCCTCACCCCCCGCGACGATGCGCGCACCCTCTGGCTGACCTGGCTGCGCCAGCCGCCCGGGGCGGCGACCGCCCGCCATCTGCTGACCCATCTCGATCGCCTCGCGGCGATCCGCGCGGTGGGCCTGCCACCGGACCTCGACCGCACGGTGCATCAGAGCCGCCTCGTGCAACTGGCGCGGGAGGGGGCGCAGATGAGCACGCCGCATCTGCGGGACCTCGCGGCGACGCGGCGGTACGCGACGCTCGTGGCGCTGCTGCTCGACACACAGGCCACGGTCATCGATCAGATCCTCGAGATGCACGACCGGATGATCGGCAAGCTCTTCAGCGAGGCGAAACGCAAACACACCGCAACCTTCCACGACCAGGGCAAGGCGATCAACGAGAAGGTGCGACTCTACGCACAGGTCGGGCACGCGCTGATCGACGCGCGCCAGAGCGGCGCGGATCCCTTTGCCGCCATCGAGACGGTCGTCCCATGGGAGGCGTTCACGCGGAGCGTCACGGAAGCGGACCAACTGGCCCAGCCCGCCGCGTTCGATCATCTCCCGCTGATCGCCGATGGCTACCGGCAGGTACGCCGGTACGCGCCGCGACTGCTGGAACAGTTCGCCTTCCACGCCGCGCCCGCCGCCCGGCACATCCTCGACGGCATCGGCACCCTCGATGCGATCTATCAGGCCAACCTGCGTGCGGTCCCGAAGGACGCCCCCACCGGCTTTGTCAAACCGCGCTGGGAGCCCCATGTCCTGCCGGACGGCGGCATCGACCGGCGCTTCTACGAGCTGTGCGCCCTCTCCGAACTGAAGAACGCCCTGCGCGCCGGCGATGTCTGGGTACCGGGGTCGCGGCAGTTCAAGGACTTCGAGGACTATCTGCTCCCGCCCGCCCGCTTCGCGGCCCTGCGGGATGCGGATGCACTCCCCGCGACGATTGCGCCCGATGGCGACCGCTATCTGCGCGACCGGCTCGCGCTGCTCACCGCGCAGTTGCAGGACGTCGACCGACTGGCCGCAGCGGGCGCACTCCCCGAAACCGACCTCGCCGATGAACTGCTCAAGGTCAAGCCGCTCACGAAGAGCGTGCCGGAGGAGGCGGAGCGACTCGAGGAAGCGATCTACGGCATCGTGCCGCACCTCAAGATCACCGACCTGCTGCTCGAAGTCGATCGCTGGACGGACTTCACCCGCCATTTCACCCACCTGCGCGCCGAGACGCCGACCAAGCGACCGGGCGCTGCTCCTGACGGTCATCCTCGCCGATGCGATCAACCTCGGGCTGACGAAGATGGCCGAGGCCTGCCCCGGATCGACGCTCTACAAGCTCGAACGCTGCGGGCGTGGCACATCCGGGACGAGACCTACGCGAAGGGGTTGGCCGAACTGGTGAATCGCGCAACATCGCGCCCCCTTCGCCGCCTACTGGGGCGCGGGGAGCACGTCCTCCTCGGACGGTCAGTACTTCAAAGTCGGCGGCCACGGCGAGCACACCGGGCAGGTCAATCTGCGCTACGGCACCGAGCCCGGCGTGACGTTCTATACGCACATCTCCGATCGGTACGCGCCCTTCCACACCAAGGTGATCACCGCCACGGTGCGGGACGCGACGCATGTGCTCGATGGACTGCTCTACCACGAATCGGACCTGCGCATCGAGGAACACTACACCGACACCCACGGCTTCACCGATCATGTCTTCGCCCTGTGCCACGCGCTGGGCTTCCGCTTCGCCCCGCGCATCCGCGACCTGGCGGACAAGCGGCTGTACGTGCCCGATCACCCGCGCTCACTATCCGGCGCTTGCCAGCGTGATCGGCGGGCGGATCAACACGAAACTGATCCTGGCACAGTGGCCGGAGATCCAGCGGCTGGTCGCCTCGATCCAGCAAGGCACGGTGACCGCCTCGCTGATGCTGCGCAAGCTCGCCAGCTACCCGAGGCAGAACAGCCTCGCCCTCGCGCTGCGCGAACTGGGGCGGATCGAGCGCACCCTGTTCACGCTCGATTGGCTGCGCGATCCCGCCTTGCGGCAGCAGGTCACCGCGGGGCTGAATAAAGGAGAGGCGAAGAATAGCCTGGCACGGGCGGTCTGCTTCAATCGGCTGGGAGAAATCCGCGATCGCACCTATGACCAGCAACGCTATCGCGCCAGCGGCCTCAACCTCGTCATCGCGGCGATCATCCTGTGGAACACGGTCTATCTGGAGCGCGCGGTCACGGCATTACGCCAGCACGGCCAGGTGCATCGACGAGGGGTTACTCACCCACGTCGCGCCGGTACACTGGAATCACATCAACCTGACCGGCGACTACACCTGGCGACCGAACAAACGGGTCGAGAAAGGCGGCTTCCGCTCCCTGCGGCCCGTCGCACGGCCTTAGCGTACAATATTTTCCCTTTCGCCAAACGACCCCTCACCAGTGAGCCGCGCCACCCTCGCCGCGATGGACACCGTCGATGCACTGCGCGATGCCCGATTGGATGCGGCTCTGGGCAACACGGAGCGCGAGCGCGCGCAGACCGAGCACCTACGGGGCAGGGGAAGGAATCCCGAAGCATCGTGTTCGCTACCGATCGGGCTGAATGGTCGGGCCCAGACGGCGCGCTGCGACGATCAAGCCCGGATCATCCGCACGTATGGGTCAGACCGCGTCTTATGATGGTCCACACATTTCGGCAGTGGGGACCAGCCGGATATTCGACCATGATCATCGGCACAAATCGGCCGTGTTTCCTGCTGTGCAAGGAAGCGACGCATCCGGCACCTGCCGGTCGATCGGGGCTTTCCCTTGACTCACGAGTGCCGGCATATGTGGAGACTCATACGAGTTTGCGTATGGGTTCCACCGGCAGGCGCTCGCCGACCAGTCGATCCGCGAAGAGCGCCCAGCATTCCCACGACGCTCCGTACCGCGAGACATATCGCAGCCCCGCGAAGGCAGGCATACCGGCATCGTCCGTCCACTCATAGACGTAACGCGCGACGCGCCGGGTGAGGCGGCGGTCGCCGCTCGTGATCGCGCTCGGATGAGAAACGCGACGAGTAGGGCGAGAATACTATGCTGGACATGCTGGCGGTGCTCGCCGACCGCCTCGGCCGCGCCACGCGATCATGGCACGAGGGCATGATGGACGGCGAGGAGGACCTGCGCCAGCAGGCTCTCCGGCACGCGCGACCCGAGCGGCCCCCTGTCGAGATAGTCGCGATCGATCGTCGTGATTTCCTCGCAGAAGAGCACGCTGTCGTGCGCCACCCCCCCGATCCCCGCCGCGATCGGCACGCGGGTTGGCCCGAGGCGACCGGTGGAGAAGATCGGGATGACGATCAGATCGTCGGTGGCGCGATTGCGCGCATCGACCGAGAGCACCAGCACCGGGCGGGGTTGGTGCGGGTCGTCCGGCTGGCCGGGCGTGAACGCCCGCCATATCTCCCCGCGTCGGGGCCACCGCGCCCCGGCACTCACGAGGCGCGAAAGAGCCGTGCGGCCGCCGACCGCCGCAGCCGCTTCCAGGCGGCGTGCTCCTCCTGCTCCTGCGCCGAGCAGGGTGGGGCGAACTGCGCCTCGATGGCGCGCTCGCGCTCGCGCGCCGCCCAGAGCCGTAATGCCTCATCGATCACCTGGCTCCGGTGCGCCTCCGCATGCTCCGCCACAAACCGATCCACCGCGTCGAGCAACTCCGGGTCCACGGTCGTGCTCAACTTGGCGCGTTGCCGCTCCTTCATTTGTCCCTCCCTTCACACGCGACACTACGGCACGAGTATGGAGGACAGAATATCCCCCGTCAAGGGGGACACTTTATCCCGCTCAGGATTCTGCGCTCCCATCCATCGCCTGCCGGCGTACACCACAGGGTGGGTAGGGGAGACCGGCATCGTGCGAGAGGGATCGGCCGGCGGCCCATGATTTCCTCGCGCTATCCGGAAGATTGGCAACGCCGGGGGCGGCACGGCGTGCAGCGTCATCCCTCGGCGAGGAACGCGACCGCCGCAGCCCGCGCGCCGGCGAGCGGTCGTCCAGGACCGGATTCATGCGAAGGAACCAGGCCTGGATCGGCCTCGGCGATTCGTGTGCGCCCTCGAGGAGTCGCACGATCTCGTAGGCGGCGCGCAGGCGGGTCGCGTGATCGGCGCGCAGACGGGCGGTCTCGCCCTGGGCCCAGCACGCCACCGTGCGCGTCGCGTCCACACCGGTGACGTAGGCGGCGAGCCGTGGGGTGAGCACGTCGCGGAGGGCCGCCGCCCCCGCTGCGGGCGAGACGCGCATCGCCTCGCGGTGGGCCTGGGTGATCAGTGTATCGGTCACATGTGCGACTGCCATGGCATCCTACGCTGAGGATTACCCGAGACGTCCGGTATAATGTCACCGTAGTGTCACTCATGGGCACTGGCGTCAAGCGGTCGATCAACGCGATCCTTCACATGAGAAGCTCTCTGATGGCCCGGTGGTACGGAAGCGATACCGTATCTTCCGTACCACCGGGCCTACAATCCGGCGATGGCGGCGGCATTGTCGCGGAAGAGCTCGCCGTCGCGGATGTAGCGGCGGAGCATCTGGACGGAGCGGTGGCCGGTCTGGCGCATGATGTCCCGCTCCTGCGCGCCGCCCGCCGCGGCGGACGTCGCCAGCCCGGCGCGCAGCGAATGGCCGGCGTACTTGCGTCGGATCGAGTCCTGCCGCCGCCGCCGTGCGCTTGACCGCCAAAGCCACCGCCTTGTCCCCCAGCCGGGTCTCCCCTACCTGGCCGTGGCGATTGATGGGGCGGAAGAGTGGCGCCTTCGCTGACCTGGGACATATCCATCCAGTCCCTCACCGCCGTCACCGGGCAGGTGAGCGCGTGCCGCCCGAAGGGGATGCCCTTCTTCGCGCCCTCGCCCTCCTGGTCGCCCTTCGAGCGGCGCACCGTCACCGTCAAGCCGCGCTCGCCGAATGCGAGGTCGGCGACGTCGAGCGCGACGAGCTCGGAGCGGCGGAAGGCGCCCGCGAAGCCGAGCAGCAGGAGCGCGCGATCGCGCGTACCGATGAGATTGTTGGGGAGCACCGCGAGCATCGCGCGCAGATCGGCGAGCACGGCGGGCGCCTTCTGGTTCGGTGCGACGCCGTGGGTGCGGCGGATACCGCGCATCGTCAGGTGGACCGCCTCGCTCTTCGTCGGCGTCTCGTACCCGGCAGCGCGGTGCGCCTTGGCGATCGCGGTGAGGCGGCGCTGCACGGTGCTGACCTTCGAGACTTGCGCGAGCGCGGCGAGATAGAGCGCGACCGTCTCGGGGCTGGCGGGCAACGTCGGGACGCCGTGCGTCGCACACCAGCGGGTGAAGTGCTCCCAGTCGCTGCGATACGCCCGCCGGGTGTTCGCCGCCGTCGCGGCATCGATATAGGCCCGTGTCCGGGCGATGTCACCCGGCGCGATCGCGCCGGCGGGCGACTGTCCCGGGACCTCGATCGCGGCAGTCTGCGCTCGATCGTTCATGGGTGACCCCGCCCATCGGCCGGGTGCGCGGCCTCGGTCTCCGGGTATAGGTCGTCGAGGGTGACCAGATACACGTTGCTTCCCGATGTGGCGAGGTGCCGGAAGCGCTCGGTGAAGCCGGCGGCGGAGTAGTAGAGGCGCGGGCCGTCAAGCGCGTCGCGCGCCCACCCCTGGCCGGAGCGTGCGAGATCCTCGAGGTCGCGCGTCAGATCGTGGTGGATGCCGGTGTCTACGGGATGGGATGACCATTTGACCTCCCCCGTGAGGATCCGCCCATCGTCGAGACGCGCGACCAGATCGATCTCAATGGAGCGCCGGTTGCGATCCTGCCCCTCCCAGCGTGTCCACGCGTCCGCGTCGGGGAGGCTCCACCGCGTATGGTGGCGGCGATAGGCTTGCTGACACATGCCTTCGAACACCTTGCCCATATACGTGTCCAGATACGGGGCAATGTGTCCCTGCCAGACCGACCGGGCCCCGTCCGGGCGGGCGAGGCGGCTACGATTCGCATCCACGAAGGCGAACCAGAAGCGCACCGCGTGATCGGCGATGTGGTAGCGATACGGGGCGCGGGCGGGCGCCGCGAAGTTGCGCTCACGCCCGACGAGTTCGAGACCCTCCAGGACTTCGAGGATGCGGGCGGCGGCACGATCGTCCACGCCCGCCCGTTCGGCGATGGGGTGGATCTGGGTCGCCCCGCCCGCCACCGCCGCGAGGACCGACTGGTAGCCAGCGGGGTCGCGGATACCGCTCTCCTGCGTGATCACCTGCGCGACCTGCAGATGCACCTCGCCGCTCGGGTTGACCATCACGCGCGTGATGGCCGTATCGAGGGGTTCGTCCGGCTCGACCGCGGCGAGGTAGCGTGGTGTGCCGCCGAGCACGCCATAGAAATAGGCCGCGTCGCGTCGGGGGCGTGCGGGCATCATCGCGCGGGCATCGAGATAATCGAACGGCAGGAGATGGGCGCGGTAGTCGAAGCGCCCGTACAGCGGCTGGCTCCCGTCGGCGAGATGTGCCATCGTCGCGATCTCCGAGCCGCTGAGGGCGAGGGTGAGCGGATGATCGCGCGCTTCGCGATCCCAGATGGCGACGAGTTGGGAGGCGATGTCGTCCTCCGGGCGATTGAGGAGATACTGGAACTCGTCGAGCACCACGACGAATGGGGAGTCCGTGGCGAAGTCGACGAGGAGGCGGAACACCGTGCGCCACGTCGGGTAGTCCGCCGGGTCGAGGTCCTGACCCGACCACCGCGCGAGTTCGCGCAAGAGCTCCTGGCGATTAAGCGCGGCGGTTGCGTCGGTGGCGAGATAGTAGAAGAGGCGATGGTCGCGGAAGGCGTAGTCGAGCAGGAAGGTCTTGCCGACGCGGCGACGACCGTAGATGAGGATGAGCGCGGGGCGCGGGCGGGCGGCGAAATGCGCGAGTGCTTCCCGCTCCTCCGCTCGGTCAATGAATGAGGGAGTCGACATCGCCACCTCGCGACATATACACAACCATGGTTGATAACAACTACAGTTGTATACCAATGGCGTTGTGCTGTCAAACGCGACGTTTCCGATCCTGCCCCCTCAGAAATCTGCCTTAGGCTCAATCTATCGAATCATCGCACCGAGCATGCCTAACGACCGATAATGTTTACTTATCGGCACTTAGATTACCACATTGTCGGACGTACGTACAAGGGATACGCCTGTTCGAACGTTCTGGGTGGGTTGGCGTCGGAATTCCGGCGTGCTACACTGCCGCCATTCATTCGCAACACTGCCGTTGGGAAGGGGGTGAGGACGCGGTCGCACACACGTCGTTCTTTTGCGTACCCGTCGGTAGCCGCGCATATCGCGCTACAGGGAGGGAGACATGCACGCACGCGTCGGCATCTACCAGGTCAAGCCCGGCACCCTCGATGAGGCGTTGGAGAAGGCCCGCAACGAGCTCCTGCCCCGGATGCGGGAGCAGCCCGGCCTCTCGCGCTACACCGTCGTCCGCACCGGCCCCGATTCTTTCGTGTCCCTCTCCCGCTGGGAGACACGCGCGCAGGCGGAGCGGGCGGAGCACACCCTGTCCGGGTGGGTGAGGGAGAACATGGGTCCGAGCGTCGTCTCGATGCGGAGCCACATCGGCGAGGCGACCTTCACCCACGGCCAGAGCGCGCCCGACAGGACGCCCACGTACGGGGTGGTGCGGGTGCAGACACCCAAGCCCGACGCCCCCGACCTGACCGAGAAGATGCGCACGGAGTTCGGCCCGCTCTTCGAGCGGCAGGCGGGCTTCAACATGCGCACGAACATCGCGGCGGACGACGGGACGCGCATCTCGTACACGGGATGGGACTCGAAGGAGGCGTGGGAGCGGGCGGAGCCGACGGTGAGCGCGTGGGGCGAGGCGAACGTCCGGCCGCACATGAGCACGATGGAGGTCCACGAGGGCGAGGTCGTCTGGGCGGTGCGCAAGTAACGGAGGGGGCAGAACATGGACCAGACACTGTTCGCGCTGCCGATCCTGCCCGGCAAGACCGCGGCGGCACGCGCCTTCCTCACCGAACTGGAGGGGGAGCGCAAGGGGCAGTATGCCACGTCGGAGGGCCGGCTCGGGCTGACCAAGGAGGTCTGGGCGATCCGGACCGGTCCGCAGGTCGACCTCTTCGTCGTTTACTTCGCGGGGCAGGACATCGGCCGGGCGTTCCAGACGTTCGCCGCCTCCCAAGACGCGTTCGACCGCTGGTTCAAGGAACGGGTAAAGGAGACGACGGGGGCGGACCTGAACACGCCGCCGCCCGGGCCGATGAGCGAGATCCTCTCCGACTTCCAAGCCTGAGACACCGCCGGTCAGTGGTCTACGCACCCCCGTTCATGGCCCGCGCCGGTGCGGGTGGCCGAGTTCACGCAAGAGCCACCATCATTTGACGCGGGCTATGGGGCGAAGAAGTTAATGTTCTGACCATTCGCCCGCAGAAGGCGCGCAATGGTTACATAGACGCGGCGCGTCGGTGAGGTGGGCGAGGGGAGGACCGAGACCGCCGTCCCCGCCGGCTGTCGATCCGCGAGCGCGTGGAAGGTGGACTTATCCATGACGCAACTCACCGGTACTAAGGAGAAGTTATCGAACTGGATACCCGGTCGTGTCGGTCTCTTCGGTGGATGGGTGAAGGGGTAGCGGTTTCTCATGTAAGTATACTGCCGTTACGGAACGTTACAGGCTCGTCGCCTCCATCGCCTTCTTCGCGTACTCCTCGCTCATGTGCACGTAGATCTGCGTCGTCTTGATGTCCTTGTGCCCCAGCCACTGCTGCAACTGGAAGGGGGAGACCTTGCCCGCTCTCCGCCTTCACCGAGGCGAAGGTGTGCCGGAAGATGTGCGGGCTGATCCGCTTCTCCAGCCCCGCCTCCTTGCAGAGCCGGTCGATCAGCTTGCGCACGCCGCGATCGCCGATGGGCTCGCCGTAGCGGTTGAGAAAGAGGGCGGGGGAGGGGTGTCGCCCCGATCCTTCAGGTAGCGTCTTCAGGGCCTTGATCGCCTTCTTCTCCAGGTCGATCTCGCGGCTCGCCTGGCCCTTGCCGCTGCGCACCCGGAGGGTCCCGGCGACGAGGTCGATATCCTCGGTCGTGAGGGCGCAGAGCTCGCCCACGCGCAGGCCCGTTTGCAGGAAGATCGTGAGGATGGCGAAGTCGCGGGGGCTGCTGCCGGCGATGGAGAGGAGGCGCGAATACTCGTCCTGGCGCATCCGGGTCCGGGTCTTCCGTTCCATCTTCGGCGCCTCGACCTTCTCGGCGGGGGACATGAGCAGCAGTTCCTCGGCGACGAGGAAGCGGAAATACTCCTTGATCGCGGCGAGCTTGCGGGCTCGGGTCACGCCGGAAAGGCCGTGTTCCTGGGAGAGGTGGGTGAGGTATTCGGTGATGTGGAAACGGCCGACATGGGACGCGGCATGGACGGTGGAATCGTTCTCGTGCAAATAGGCGATGAACTGGGTGAGGTCGATGCGGTAGGCGGTGATCGTGCGCGCCGCTGCGGTTGCGGCCGACGAGGGCGGCGAGGAACCTGGCCAGGGCGGTCTCGAGGGATATGTTCGATTCGTTCTTCATGGTTCCACTGTAGCGATCGGAGCTGTCAGACACAATGGAGTGATCCTCCAGGAATATGGTTCCGATAACATTCCGATTTGTCTATTATATGGAATCAGCGTTTCCCGTGTCCAGAGGCGAAACGGTGTCACCTGCATCGATAAGTGTCACTTTGATCGCTTTATGGCGATATTCTTCAGTGCTCTTTGTCGCTCGAAGGTACGACGCGAACGTGGAAGTCGTTGCCCGACCGGTGGCTCCCGCAACCACGCGTGGAGAGCCTGCATACCGAACGCGTTATCCCTCGCCCAGTCCCGCCGCTTTCGCCCGGGTGATAGCTTCAGCACGGTCGGCTACCTGAAGCTTGCTGAAGACCGTGGAAATATAGTTGCGCACCGTCTTCGCGCTGAGGAACAGCTCGTCGGCGATCGCGGCGTTGCTCTTGTTCTGGGCGATCAGCCCGAGGACCTCACGTTCCCGATCGGTCAGCTCCGGGAAGGGCTGCCAGGAAACGGTGGGCCGGGGCGCGCTGAAGTAACTGATCAGGCGCCGGGCCAGCGCCGGGCCGAAGACCGCATCCCCCGCCGCGATCGCGCGAATCGCCCGCAGGAGCTCGACCTGGTTTGCGCCCTTCAGGACATAGCCGCGCGCACCGGCGCGCAGCGCGGCGAAGACCGAGTCGTCGTCGTCGTACATCGTCACCATCAGGATGCCGATGCGGGGGTTGAGGGCGGTGATCCGCCGCGTCGCCTCGATGCCGTTCACTCCCGGCATGTTGATGTCCATCAGGATGACGTCCGGTGTGGTCGCCGCCGCCAGCGCCACGACCTCCTCGCCGGTGTCCGCCTCGCCGACGACCGCGGTATCCTCGGTCGAGTCGAGGAGCAGGCGTACACCGTCGCGGAAGAAGGGATGGTCATCGGCGAGCAGGATGCGGATGGGCTCCATGGGAAACTCCTGTTGATTGCGCGACGCGCTCGTGCGTGTCGGCCGGGATTGCCGCGTCCCCAGGATCCGCCTCCGGCGGCACCGGCGGCCGCGTGCACACGCCGGGCAAGGGCAGGTAGGCATGTACGATCGTACCGCGCCGAGCGACCGATTCGATGGTGCAGCGACCGCCGAGCTCCGCCGCCCGCTCGCGCATCGATTGCAGGCCCACCCCCGCCCGATGGTCTGGCGGGATGCCCTGGCCATCATCGCGAATCGCGAGGTGGAGGACATCCGAGATTCCCGTCCCGTCGATGCTCTCCGCTCCGTGCTCCGGCGCGAGGGTCACGGTGCAGGTATGCGCCCGGGCATGGCGCACGACGTTGGTCAGCGCCTCCTGGGTGATGAGGAAGGCGGCAACCTCGACGGCGGCGGGCAGTGGGAGCAGGCCCGTGGGGGCGACGACGGCGATCTGCACGCCGGTGTTATCGTACCCGGCGGCGTGCTGCCGCAGGGCGCCGACCAGTCCGAGTTCGTCGAGTGCGGGCGGGCGGAGTGCGTACACCAACCGCCGAATGTCCGCCATCACCGCCTGCGTCCGGGCGCTGAGATCGCCGAGGATTTCCTCGGCGGCAGCCGGATCGCGACGCAAGAGGTTCGTCGCCACATCGAGACGCAGGGTAAAGCCGGCCAATTGCGGGCCGAGGCCGTCGTGCAGGTCGCGGCGGAGGCGGCGGCGCTCCTCCTCGCGCGCCGTCACTAACCGTTCGCGCGATTCTTGCAAGGCGCGATTGAGTCGCAATGTCTCGGCGTGCAGGCGAGCGGCGTGCACGCCGACACCGGCCTGGTGGGCGAGGTCCGCGAGGAGTCGCCGATCGGCGGGGGAGAACCCCTCCCCGGGCGCGCGCGGGGCGAGGAGGAGGGTACCGACCGGCTCCTGGCCGTAGATGAGCGGGAAGCGGAGCGAGGTGGGAACCGGCGTGCCGGATGCGGCCGCCACCGTCGTCCCCGGCTCATCGGGGAGGAGAACCGCCGCGTAGGGCAGGCGCAATGCCTCGCGGACCGTCCGGACGATGGTCGGCAACGTGTCATCCGGGGTGAGCGTGCTTTCCAGCCGCTGGCTTAGACGCGCGAGGGCAGTGTATGGCTCGTCTCGCTCGCCATACAGCAGGCGATTCACACGACGCTGGAGCCCGATGCGCAGGGGCTGGAACAGGAGAGCGATACGGCGGCGGTGGCGAAAGGAAGAAACGTCGCCCCCGCACCGCCGACGAGCGTGCCGATGCCGCCGACGATGATCGTGTAGTACCGACGACGATGGTGGTGAGCGCACCGTAGACGATCGTCCGGTTGATGACCACGTCGACGTCCCACAGCCGGTGGCGCAGGATCGCGATGCCGAGCGATATCGGAATGGCGGTGAACAAGAGATAGAAGAAGCCTTTGACGACAACCTGCGCGGGCGACCCGAGGTGGCGACCGAGGGCGATGCGAAGGATCGGGTAGAGACTGACGGAGCCGAGGAGCACGATCGCGATCCCATAGAGTGCCCACTTGGTCTGGCGTCGCTGCTGCACATCCGAGACGCGGCGGTATCGCCAGAGCTGCACGCCAGCCGCGCAGGAGAAAAAGGCGATGAGCAGTGCCGGCTCGAGACCGCCCGGCCAGCGGCGGGGAGCGAACACGGTGTCAGGGAAGAGGTCGCCCGGCATCCAGACGGCGCACCACGCGAGCACCAGACCCCAAAGCCAGGGCGGCCGGAACTGACCGTCGGGGAAGAAGTAGACGAAGACGCTGATGCCGATCTCGCCGCACACAACAATCGTCAGGCGGGCCGCGCCCCAACCGGGAGACGCAGCGGCCACCCGCTCGGTGATCCCGCCCGTGAGCCCCAGGCCGAAGGTGAGCAGGAAGAAGGCCGTGAAGGGTGCCATCCACCCATTGGCCCGGCGCCAGACGATCAGGGCGCTGGCGACGACGAAGGCGATCCCGGACAGGAGTTGGGTCGCGACGACAAATGCGGCGAAGAGATTGAGGGAGAGGCCATGATCCCGCCATTGGCGCATCCCCACCGGCGAGAGATACCAGCCGGCATGGGCGCAGACCGGATCGGTGCAGGCGGCGTGGAGCGCCGCGAGGTAACCGGGGAGCCCGGCACCGATGAGCGACACGCCCAGGAGCGCGAGGGCGAGCCAGAGGAGACGGGCAAGCGACACCCAGCGGGCGGGCGGGAAGGATGGCATACGCAGGGACGCGGGAGAGGGTGAAGGCGGAGCGGTCGGCGTCATAGTCCTTCTCCGTGACGGTGGCAGCAGCCGCGCGGTCGGGGAGACCAATGTAGCATGCGCGGCCCGGTGATGCATCCGGGCCGCGCCGCAGCGCCGCAGCGTTCAGCCCCGCGTAACCGCGCCCCCGCCGTGCCGGATTGCGTAACCGAGCAGGAACCAGGCAATCATGACATAGACGCCGTCGGTGATCAGGGCCGGTTTCGCACCGATCGCCTTGATCGAGACGACGAGGAGCGGGAACCAGAGGCCACAAGCGAGCGGCATGAACCGTGTCCAATCCTGCAACACATGGGCGCGCAAGACGACGACGCCGATGACGATCAGCAGCACCATGCCGGCGGCCACGCGCCGCTCGCGATCCCGTACCACAGGTGTCGGCGCGCGGCGCAACGAACTGGTACACCTGATAGACGCCGGCGAGCGCGACGGCGAACAGTTCGAGGCCGAGGCATGCCTTGCCCGGCCGACGTATGCCCGTAGCCCGCAACGCCCACAAGCCGAGGATGTTGCTGAACCACCCCAGTACGAAGAGCAGGCCGAGGACATCGCCGAGCCGGCTAACGCCGTTTTGCCTGAAATCGACGGGAGCGAATGAGAGGAGGAGGAAGGGACTGCCGAGCGTCCCGAGGGTGCCGAGGAGACGATACATCGGGATGCTTGCGCGCGTCGGGACGGTGCCGGGCGCTGTCAGGGAAGGTGATGGACTGATCATTGTGCCACTCCGTTCTTGAACCGATACCGATCGCCCTGTACCGCGAGATGCCTCGATCGGTCATCTCAGCCTAGCGCGCCCGCCGTCCCGGGCGCATGGGAGTACCATCCCGGATTTTCCGGGCGGATATCCTCCCGCCCTCCATAAGGCCCGTAATCTGCGGCACTGAACCCATGCCTCAACCGGGGCATTCGGGCGGTTCAAGGGCAATGAGCGATGTCCCCTTGCATTTCTCGTCTGCTATCTGCCATACTGAATCAGTAGACAGAATGTCCCTTC
>CAWJZC010000033.1:0-7061 GCA_963847195.1 uncultured Chloroflexia bacterium
GCGCGGGTGGGAGGCGTGAGGAACTGATCGAGTGCGGCGATCGTCGCCGCGAGTGTTGCGGGCGTTCCGATCGCCGCAGTGCGGCGTATGAACGCCTGCCATTGGCGTTGCTTCGCGTCGTCGTGGGCAAACGCGTCGGTGAGCGCAATCGGCGGCTCGGCGGGGATCGTTGTGCCACGTCGAGAGAAGGTCGCCCCGATCGCCGCCGCGAGGGTGGGGCCGTCGAAGGCGAAGTCGCGCGCCAGCACCCACACGTCGAAGAAGTCCTTCATCCGGCTGTTGCCGATGCCGAGCGAGACCATCGCCTCCCACTTCTCCGCGACGACCGTCTCGCGGGGGTACGCGCGCAGGCGCGGCGCGGGGAATGGCAGGAGCGTGGGGTAGTCCACCTCCGCGGCGGGCGGCGTGATCGCGTCGCCGAAGCCGACGTCGATCTGCACGTCGGTGTGGGCGTTGCCGAGGCGGGCGGGGATGCGGATGCGGACGCCGCCGTACCGCTCCTCATCGCGGATCGTCGCTCGCGGTGGCGACGTCGGCGAGGAGCGTCAGGCCGTCGTCATCGACCACGACGGCGCACACCTGGCGGAACGTCGCGATGACGGCAGCCGGGTCGCTCGGGCCGAATCCTTCGAGGTCGATATCGCGCGTGGCGCGGTAGGGCTGCGCCGCCCAGATGGCGAAGAGCGACGCGCCCTTCAGGACGAAACGGTCGCGGTGCGGCGAGAGGGAGAGCCGGTAGAGGAAGCGCTCGACGGCGAAGCGGTTGAGCAGGAAGTTGAAATCCTCGCCGCTGTGCGCGTGCGCGCCGCAGGAGCCGGTCGCGCACCGACTGCGCCATGGTCGCGGTCACGCCTGCACCGCCTCGAGGTAGGGGCGCATCACGTTCGCCACGCGGTCCACCGTCGCCGCCCGCCACAGATCGTCGGCCGTCGCGCGCCCGCCGCGCCACGCCTCGGCGAGGGCCTCGATCGCCACGTCGAGGCCGATCTTGTTGCGGTACTTGAAGCAGTCCGCCACCGTCTTGGCGACGCTGTACACCGGCACGCCCTGGCCCTCGACGAGATGGCGCTCCACCCCCGTCGTGCGCGCGATGCCCCCGAAGCGGACGATCCGGAGCGGCGGGTACGGGACCGTGGGCAGGCGGGCCTTCGGGTCGATCGCCAGCCAGACCGCGCGCGGCGCCTGCGTCGTCAGATCGTGAAAACGAAGCGCCGACAGGAGGCAGACGACGCCGGATGGCACGCGCAGGCACGCCTCGACCAGCGTGTGCATCTCGGTGATGTCGGCACCATCCGCCAGTTCGTAGATACCCCGGGCGACGCGCGTGAGAGTCCCCCGCGCGGTGAGCCGCTGGAGGTAGGCGGGGGCGATGCCCTGTTCGCGCAGGACGCGCGCGGTGACGATCCCCTGCCGCCGCGCGAGGGCGACGACTTCGTCGGTCCGTGTCGAGGGCATGCCGCCTCCGTGTTACAAATCGTCGGTACTTACCACTATCTACCGACATATTATAACAGATGATGCCCCTCGGAAAGCCACTGACCGGCGAGGTCGCGCCGATCAGCGGCGACAACTGAGCGGCGTGGGTTGGCTGCTCCTCGATCCCGCGCCCCGCTTCGTCGATGTCGCCCATCCCGACACGCTCGCCGCGATGCGCACGCACTTCGCCGCCGTGGCGCTCGATCTCGGCCACCGAGACGTCGATCTGAGCACAATCACAAGCGGCGACCGCCGCCTCACTCAGCGCGCGGCGCGCTATATTTACGAGCGGACGGACAATGCCGGTCAGCCGGCCTTCGCGGGGCTGCGATATGTCTCGCGGCACGGCGCGGCGTGGGGATGCCGGGCGCTCTTCGCGGATCGACGGGTCGGCGACCGCTTGCCGGTGCAGCGTGTGCGGGCGGACGACACGGGCCCGATCGCTGCGGCACGCCACTTGGGCCTCATAGTCCGGTCCGAGCCGTAGTCCTCGGGGTATGCCGATTGTCGCTCGTTTAACCTCCTCTGTTGGTTGGATACCCTGAAGGGGCTAGGGTGCTTTGGGGATATGTTCATTTCCCTGCTGTCCCTTAACCGGCCTTATGCGACGTTGTCATTGTGGGCCATATTGCGCAGTGAGCAAACCCAGCTCCATCACGCCCCTCCTCAGTCCTCGCTCGTTGACGCCGCACTGTCTCGCGAGGCGCGCGTTGCTCCGCGCTGCTGGCGCGGGTCGAGGGCGTCGCGCAGGCCGTCGCCGATGAAGGCGTAGGCGAGGACGAGCAGGGCGAGGACGATGGCCGGGAAGAGGAACTGATACCAGAACGGGTCGATGTACGCCTGCCCCGCCTGGATCAGCCGGCCGAGCGACGGCGTCGGTGCGGTGACCCCGAGGCCGAGATAGGAGAGGGTCGCCTCCAGTGTGAGCGCGAACCCGACGTCGAGGCTGATGAAGACGACGCCGATGCCGAAGAGGTTGGGCAGCATGTGCCGCGTGATCACCCACCACCCGTTCCCGCCGACCACGACGCTCGCCTCGACGAACAACTGCTCGCGCAGGCGCAGCACCTCGCCGCGGATGATGCGGGCGAGGCCGCACCCAGTTGAAGAGCGAGAGGGCGCCGACCGTGAGGTAGAGCCGCCCGGCCGGGCCGAACTGCTTGTACATCGCGACGCCGAAGGTGCCGGAGATGAGGATCGCCACGATGATGTTCGGGAAGGCGAACAGCGCATCCATCAGGCGGGAGAGCACCGTATCCACCCACCCCCGGAAATATCCCGCGACCATCCCCAGCGTGAAGCCGATGGCGATCGAGATCAGCAGGACGATGAACGCCACGGTGTAGCTCGTGCGCAGGGCGCTGATCGTGATGCTGAAGATGTCCGAGCCGGAGGCGTCCGTGCCGAAGAGATGCTGGCGACTCGGCCAGAGGTTGATGATGGTCGAAGTCCGTCTCGGTCGGGTCGTACGGCACCACCCGCGACGCGACGATCGCCACGACGACGGAGAGCAGCGCGATCACCAACCCCGCCATCGCCGGCAGATTCCCCCGGAAGCGGGCCAGGGCCATCTGCCAGTTGCTGCGCGTCCGCACCGCACGGACCTCGACCGCCGCACGCCGCTCACCGAGGGTGGAGGTGTCGGTCCGCGCCATGTCCCCCCCTATGTCAGGCGAATACGGGGATCGACCACCCCGTACAGCAGGTCGATGATCAGGTTGACGGCCATGATCGAGACCGCGATCAGGAGCACCGTCGCCTGCATGACGGGATAATCGCCGTTGATGCTCGCCGTGATCGCGTAGAAGGCGATGCCCGGCACGCCGAACATCGTCTCCACGACGAAGTTGCCGACGATCAGGGCGGCGAAACTCGGGCCGACGAACGTGAGGATCGGCACGAGCGCGTTGCGCAGGACGTGCCGGAAGAGGACGTCCCGCTCCTGCAGCCCCTTCGCGCGGGCGGTGCGGATATAGTCCTGCCGGATCTGCTCGAGGATCGCCGCCCGCCCGAACCGCCCGTAGATCGCCAGGCCCGTGACGGCGATCGTCAGGGTCGGCAGCACCCAGTATTTCGGCCCGTCCCACCCCCGGATCGGCAGCCAGCGCAGCTTCACCGCGAAGACGATGATGAAGATGACCCCCCAGACGAGCTGCGGGATCGAGCCGACGACGATCGCGACGCCCATCGACGCGCGATCGAAGAGCGAGTTCTGCCGCGCCGCCGCGAGCAGCCCGAGGAGGTTGCCGAGGACGAACTGCAGCGCCAGCCCCATCACCGCGAGCTGCAGCGAGACCGGGATCCCGCTCCCCATGATGTCCGACACGTTGCGGCCGCGATTGATGATGCTCACGCCGAAATCCCCGCGCAGCACCTGGCCGATGTACGTGACGAATTGCACGGGGATCGGCCGGTCGAGCCCGAGCTGGTGGCGCAGATTGGCATACTCCACGGGATTGACGTCGCCGACATTGCGCCCACTCTGCTGCAGGACGTACTTCACGGGATCCACCGGCGAGAGCCGCGCCACGGCGAAGACCAGGAAGAGCACGCCGAAGATCACGACAATGCTGTAGAGGATGCGCCGGATGAGGTACGCGACCATGCCGTCTCCTCGCCTCGTCAATGGTTGTCGGCGATCGGGCCGATGCGCCGGCATCGACTCCCGATCGCCGACCGGGGCCGGTTACTTCGTCACGACGACCTTCTCCTCGATCGGGAACGGGAAGGTGTAGAAATAGGCGCCGAACTCCAGCCCCTTCACCTTCGGCTTGGCGACGGCGCGGTAGCGGTAGGTGCCGTACGGGACATAGACGGCATTCTTGAGCACGAGCGCCTCGCCCTGCTGGTACAGCTGGTTGCGTTTCTTGGGATCCTGCTCGACGTCCGCCTGATCCATCAGGGCGTCGAACGTCTTCGCGTCCGCCGCGGGGTCGTAGTCCACGCCGTTGTACGACGCCTTCGGCACGGGCGTGCCCCAGTCGAAGCGGTTCTTCTGGTAGATGTCCTGCGTACGGAAGACCTCGCTGATGAGCTGGGGCGTCTCGGTGATGTTGATCCACCCCATCAGCTCCATCTGGAAGCCCTTCTCCGCCGTCCGCTTGTCGATGATCTGCGAGCTGGTGAGCGACGTATCGACGATCACATTCGCGCCGAGGCCCTTGTTCCACATGTCGGCGAGCGCGCGATAGCGGTTGACGTCCTCCGCGGCCGTTGAGCTGGCGATGTACAGCGTCACGGGCGGCAGCCCCTGGCCGTTCGCGAAGCCGGCGGCGGCGAGCACCTTCTTCGCCTCGTCGAGGTTGAACTTGATCCCCGGCGGGGAGGTGTAGTCGGGGATGGTGGGCGGCTCGAAGGCGTCCGTCGGACGATAGAAGCCGCGCCAGATCTGGGTATCATACCGCTCCCGGTCGATCGCCATCCCGAAGGCGAGGCGGACGAGCATGTTGTCGAACGGCTTCTTCGTCCAGCTCATCGCCACCGAGGAGCTGCCGCCGACATTGATATCCACGATCTGATCCTGGAAGTCCTTCTCGACCGCGTCCAGGAGCGAGAGGGGGAAGTTGGAGTAGACATCGGCCTGATCGCCCCGGTAGAGGTTAAGCGCCTGCGTCGGCCCCGTCGGCCCCTTGATGATCGGCATGTTGATCTTCACGACGGACGGCGAGCGCTTGCCCCAGTAGTTCTCGTTCGGCACGAGCTCGATGCCGGTGTTCGGATCGAACTTCGACACCTTCCACGCACCGGTGCCGTACGGCTCGTGATTCGTCCACGCGGTGTTATTGCTGTCCCCATATTTCTCCACCAGATCCTTGTCCACCACATACCACGTGTAGATGGAGAGGTAGCTGAGGAAGTAGTTGACGGGCTTCGAGAGGGTGATCTCGATCGTCTTGTCATCGACCTTCCGCACACCGGTGAGATCCGTCGTCTTGCCCATGCGGAAGTCGTCGTATCCCTTGAGGTCCTCAAGAAAGTTGATGGCGGGCGAGGGGGCTTTCGGGTCGAGCGCGCGTTTCCACGAGTAGATGAAGTCGTCCGGCGTGATCGGCTTCCCGTTGGCGAACTTGATCCCGTCGCGCAGGTGGAAGGTATAGACGAGGCCGTCCGGCGATTTATCCCACCGCTCCGCGAGGTCGGGGATGACGTGGGCGTCCTTGTCGTAGCGCGTCAGGCCGCCGTAGAAATACTCGTACAGATTGCCGAAGATGAGCGCGTTGATCGCCTTGTGCGGGTCGAGGGTGATATCCACCGTCGTGACGATCGGCAGCGTGAGCGTGACACCGGTGGCGACATTGCCGGTGACGACCGGGCTGGCGACGGGGCTGCCGATCGCCGCCGGGCGCGCCGTGCTCCCGGTCGTCGCGCTGCCCGTCGTCGCGGCGGTGGCGTTGGTCGCGGCCGCACTCCCGCCCGCGGTCGTCGGCTTGGCCGCAGTCGCCGCAGTCGCCGCGCCCGTCGCGCTCGTGCCGGTCGTCGGTGTCGCGGCGGTCGAGCCGCCGCACGCCGTGAGGATCGCGTTGATCGTGGCGAGGCTGACCCCGGCGCCCAGGAGCCGGAGGAGATCGCGGCGGCGCAACCCGGCGCGTGTCCAGGCGGTGGTGATCTCGCGGTGTGTCGTCTCCATGCTCCGTCCTCCCTCCGAGCGTTCCACGCTCTCCAAAAGTGTCGGCCGTCCTTACGCGCGTGCGTCCGATACGCCCCCTTTCCCCTCGCCATCGTCGCGATCTTTCCCGGCCTGCACGAGGAGATCCCAGCGATAGATATCCTTGAGGAGGCTGAGCACGGTCAGGCTTTCGGTCCGTTTCACACCGGGGATCTGGGCGATTACCGTCGTGAGGAAATGATGGAAATGCCGATTGGAGTGGAAGTATGCCTCGATCACGTAGTCGTACGGCCCGGTGGTCATCCCGACCCAGCGCACCTCCCGCAGGGTGCAGAGCGCGCTCCCGACCGGTTCGACGTGCTGCAGGTCGATCTGGATCCCGATGAGCATGTGCAGCGTGAGGCCGAGCTTCTCGTCGTCCGCCACGGCGACGATCTGGATCGTCTTCTCGCGCAGCAATCGGTCGATGCGACGGCGCACCGCACCCTCCGGGAGGCCGACATCCCGGGCGATTGCCGCAGTCGGGCGGCGACCATCCTCCTGGAGCAGCCGAATCAGCTGCATATCGAGATCGTCCGGCCCGCTCATATCCGCCATTGTACGCGGCTCTCGATCTGCACACCATGGGCATCGGTAGCAAAAATCGCGACGATGGGGTGCATTATACACGAATAGCCGCCGAATCAAGGGGAATCTTTCGTCACTTGGCCGATGTTTGTCGGAATCTACCACACCGTCCTGTGTCGAGGCAAACCGGCTCCTCGCGCAGCCGACAAGCGGCGCGGTGTCGCTTGCATCTCGCGTCGCTCCCCCTTGCAACTTGATGGACCAGACAGGGCGTCCGTGTCGTGACATGTGGCAGGCATCGCCCCGGGGGGATCAACTGCGACGCACTTCCCCCATCGCGCGGATAGCACTGCACGAACGCACCGAGCGTGGTGGCATGCGCGATCTACTCGGCTGCCCGCAGGTACTGATA
>CAWJZC010000034.1:0-6915 GCA_963847195.1 uncultured Chloroflexia bacterium
ATTGCGAGCGTTGTGCGGCGGGGGCGTCCTCTGCTCCGACGCGCCGAACAAGAGCGACATTGTATCAGAGAATTGGCCCCTCTCCCCCGTCAGCACCGCCAGAATCTCCGCCTTCGCATCGCGCTTGATATTCCATATCATCCCGTACGGCCTCCAATAACTCGGTGCGCGTCATCACGTCTTGCGCGCCGGACCAGCAGCGGTGGGCGAGACGAGATAGGGCGCCAACCCGGTGTCGGGCGCGACGCGTTGAATGACCTGATACAAGCGCGAGAAAACGGCGGCGAGGTCTGGGGCGAGGATGGACTGTCCGAACTGCTGATGGGCGCGCGGGATCCGGCCTCCCAATCAATCCGGGGCACGAAGGGCTGATCGGGCCGCGCGAGGTCGATGTGCGTGACGAATGGCGCGCCGTCGTCGCGGACGGTGAGGATGGCGACGCTCTGCACGCGCTGGCGGGATTCGAGATTCGGGCAGGCTAACGCGCCGGGATTGATGAGCAGTACCCCATCGTACTCGACCGCCATCGGGATGTGTGTATGCCCGAAGACGACAATGCGCGCCCCGGCCTGTTGGCCCATCGCCGCGCGGCGGGCCAATTTCGGCGCCCACGCATCGTCCTTGCGCGATTCCATCTCTTCCGCGCGGTCGGGATAGTGCGCATGGGTGAGCAGAATGCGCTGCCTGCCGACGGCGATCACCTGCTGATACGGCAGTTCCCGCTGCGCGTCCGTCGTCTCGTCGTTCCCATGCACCGCGATCACCGGCGCAACCGCACTCAATGCATCCAGCACCCACAACTCGCCCACATCCCCCGCGTGGAGCAGCAGATCAACGCCCCGCAGCACCTCGAAAAGCACCGGCGGCAACGCCGCGCACCGCGCCGGCATATGGGTATCCGAGATCAGGCCGATGCGAGCCGCCACGCGATTCGCAGGCAGTTCGGGTGGCAAGAAGCGATCAACCATGCAGTGGCACCTCTCGGTAGGTGGCAATGTTCGTCCGCAGTCAACGATAATGACGCGAGTCACCCCTTCCCGCTTCGGGAAGCGGGCACCCTCTGGGCAGTGGGGGTTAGGCCAGCCCCGCGACCACGTCCGGCACCTCCGCGAGTGCACTGATGACTGGATAGTCCGTGCCGCTTGCGCGCCCGCGCCGGTCGATCAGGATGCCGTGCATCCCGACTGCGTGCGCACCGCCGACATCGGCCACGGCGTTGTCACCGATCTGCACGCACTCCTCCGGTCGCGCGCCGAACCAGTTCAGGGCGTAATCGAAGATGGCGCGGTGCGGCTTGGATGCGCCGACGCGGGCCGAGGTGACGATATGCTCGAAGTGTTCGGTGATGCCCAAGCCGTCGCAGAGGCCGGGCAGGTTCCATGACCAGTTGGAGATGATGCCGAGGCGGTAGCCAGCGTCGCGTAGCGTTTCCAACGTCGGGATCGCATCGGGGAAGAGATGGAAGTGCGCGGGCGTCTCGAACTCCTTTTGCAGGTTGTCAAGGATGCCGACGCATCTGTGCGTCCATCGGCGCGCCCGCACGGCGGAGGATTTCGCCGTTGATCTCGCGGTAATAGCGCTGGTCCGCCTCTTCGGTCGCCTCATAGGTCATGCGGCTTTCGTCCGCATCCAGCGCGCCGAAGACCTCCCGCGTCGCGGCGACGAGCGCGTCGTGATCGACGTGAATGCCTTGCTTGGCGCAGGCATTGACATAGAGCGTCTCCCACGAGGGGAGAATCGTCGTCAGCGTGTCGCCCATATCGAAGAAGACAACGCGGATGCTCATAGCGCGTCATATCCCCCGAGCGCGAGGGTGAGCAGGAGCAATTGCTGGAGGCCGGTGGAGATCGTGGAGGTGCGGATGTACTCCTCCAAGCGGTGCGCGTTGCCGCCCTCGGCGATGCCGATGCAGACGGCGGGGATGCCGAGGCCGATCGGCACATTGGCGTCGGTGCTGCTCGCGTCGAGCGTCGGCGCGATGCCGAGGGCGCGCAGGGTATCCAGGCAGGTGCGCACAATCGGGGCATCGGCGGGGAGATCGCCCGCCGGTCGGTCGCCGAGAATCTCCGCCGTCACCTGCACATCGGCGATATGGACGGCGCGGACGGTGCGCTCGACCAGCCCGGCCAGTCGTTCGAGGTTCGCCTGCGAGATCGAGCGGAGGTCGATCGAGCGCGGAGGCGGTCGGCGCGATGGTGTTGACGGAGACGCCGCCCTCGATCGTGCCGACGGAGAGCGAGGTCTTCGGCGTGCTCGGGATCGGCAGGGCGACGAGGTCGGTAATCAGCCGCGAGAGGACATGGATGGCGTTCGGGCGGCCGTAGTTGCCCCACGAGTGGCCGCCCGGCCCCTGCACGGTGATCCGGTAGCGGCGGCTGCCCACGGCGCGATGCGTGACGCGCCCGAGGTTGTGCCCCTCGACGGCGACGACCGCGCCGAGTTGGTCGCGATAGGCGCGCACGGCCTCGCGCATCCCGCGCAGGTCGCCCAGCCCCTCCTCGCCCACGTCCGCGACGAAGAGCACATCGCTGGCGGTCGTGATCTCCAGCGTCTCCATCAGGCGCGCGGCGGTCGAGGATCGCCGCGACGCCGAGGCTGTTGTCTCCGACGCCGGGGCCGGCGATGCGATCCGCGTTGCGGCGCACGGTCACGTCCGTCTCGGCGGGGAAGACCGTGTCGGTGTGGGCGGCGAGCATCACCGTCGGGCCATCGCCTGTGCCCGGCCGCCGCCCGATGACATTGCCGACCGCGTCGGTATGCACATCGGTGAGGCCGATGGCGGTCATCTCCTGCGCGACAAAGGCGGCGCGCTCGCTCTCCGCGCCCGTCGGGGCAGGGATCTGGGCGATGCGCACGGTGAGGGCGATCGTCTCTTGCTGGCTGTGCTTGACCCGGCTCAGCAGGCGGTCAACGCCCGGTTGGGCGAGTAAACGGTCGATGGTTGGCGTATATGCGCTGATCGGAGGTGCCTCTTTCTCGTTCATCTGCCGCGCTGCCGGGGCGGCGCGACCATGCGCCGCCCCGGCAGTATAGCGTACTGTGCCACCGGCAACGCCACTTCGCGCTCGCAATCGGGCACGGAGGATTGTTGTACGTACATATGACACTCGCTATACTGCGTGAGCGATGTCCGGAAGAAAGTCTCGTGGTGGAATAGATCATTCGGGCCGCATGGCCGTGGGGAGGCGCACGATGGGGGAGCAGCGCAACGCGAGTTGGCCGAACCAGCCGGGGCAGGGGCCACCAGGCCAGCCGTACTGGCTCACCGCCCGGTATACCGCCGGGAGCGGCCCCGCCGCCCTTTGGGCAGCCACCGGGCGGGTCATACACGCCGCCGCCGGGTGGCCCGCCACCGTATCAGCCGCCCTATCCCGCCCCGCCCGCTCCGCCGTACGGGCAACCGCAGCCATACGGGCAGCCGCCATCGTATGGCCCGTCGCCCGCGCCCGGCGTGCCGCCCGGCCAGGCATTCCCACCGGGATACCGGCCAGGCCCAGCCATATCCACCGCCGCAATACGGCCAACCCGCGTATCCGGGCGCACCGCCCCCGCAGGCGGCGCCTCGCGCGCAAGAAGCGCAAACTGTGGATCATCCTGCCCGCTGTGGTTGTCGGCCTGCTGGTCATCGTGATTGTCGCTGCGGTCGTCTATCAGGCGACGCTCACCCCGGCGGTGACGAGCATCCAGTTCGCGCACAACTTCCAGAACAACAAAGCGGTCGGCGTGACGAACACCTTCACGTCCACCGACTCGGACCTCTACGCGATCATCAACCTGAACACGAGCAAAGGGGCATCCGACCATCAAGGTCGTCTGGACGGTCGTGAACGGGACCGACGCGAACAAGCGCCCGGTCACCGGGCTGGAGTTCGGCCAGGTCGAGAAGGCCGCGACGAGCAGGCTCCTCTACGCCAGCGTCTCGCGCGGGGCCGCGACCTGGCCCGTCGGCCAATACAAGGCCGATGTCTATCTCGATGGCAAACTGGCGAAGACGGCGCAGTTCACCGTCACGGCGTAGACAAAAGGGGGCGCACCGGCGGGGAGACCGGTGCGCGTTGGGGAGGGGAGAGTGGGGAAGTACGGGGAATGAAGCGGTCAGTCCGCGAAGAGTTCGTGAATGTTGCCGTCCGGGTCGGCGAAGAAGGCGGTGCGCTGGCCCCAGGGCATCGTCGCGGGCGATTGGATGGGCGTGGCGCCATTGGCGATGATCTCCGCGTAGGCGCGGTCCACATCGTCCCGTGTCGGCAGCGGGAAGGCGAGTTCGAAAGCCTGCCCGCGCGCCGGCTCGCGGAAGCTCGGATGATGCGTCACTGCGACTAACTCTGTGCGATTGCAGATCGCGAAGCGGACGCCCTCGCTGACGAATTCCGTCATATCATCCCTCGGGTTCTCCGCCACGAAGCCGAGTACGTCCCGGTAGAAGGCGACGAGCCGGGGCACATCGTCCGTGAGAATGGTGATCAGTGCGATTTTGCCCTGCATCCTGCCGACCTTTCGTGATCGTGCTGGCGGGGATGGGCTCCAGGCCCAGGAGCGCCAGCACATTGAAGCCCGCCTGCACCGTCTGCACCCTAAACCGCGCGCTGCCGCATGTCGAACGACGGGTTGGTCTGCGCCCCGCCGCCGATCTTCTCCAACCGGCGACCTGCCCGCACGAGCGCGCTCCCGACCCATGCCGCAAGTTCCGCGCGATACGCTCGCCGTGTGCCGAATGATCGGAGCAGATACTCCTTCTCGGCCATCGCGATGCGCTCCGCGACATAGAGACGAGCCAGTTCCAAGGTCCGCTGTTCGTCCATCATTTCGCGCCGCCTCCTGTGCTGTATCAGTGCTGCTGTTCCGATGTACAGTATAGAACATATGTTCGTTCATGTCAAGTCGAAAGGTAGCGTACGTACTACGGTTTTTCGCGCAATTTCGTCTGCAATTCCACGGTCATTTCAAGTGACCTGCGGTTTGCGAGATGACCCTCAACGCAGTATCCTGTATTGGCCTTTTTTACGCGCCCACGCGATCATGAAAGCGCCACATCGGGGTTTACACATTGGCCGCGCAGGCGGTCGGAGGTACGGAACATGACAGCATCGGCGGAACATCTCACCGATACGGAGATCAACGTCGTCGACTTCCTGAAGGGTGACGCGATGGGCCGGACACGGCGCTACGTGATCGATCTGCCCCGCCTCGATCTCGATGCGACGCTCGAAGCGCGTGGCGTCCACGCCGAGTTCCGGCTCCTGCGCGTCGGCGCGGGGGTGCTCGCGGAGGGGACGGTGCGCGCCAGCGTGGAGCTCGAGTGCGTGCGGACGCTGGATTCGTTCGCGCAGCCGGTCGATGCCGAATTCATCGAGCAGTTCCGCTCGACGGTCGATGTCGCGACCGGGCGGCCGGTTGTCGAGGAGGACGCGGAGGAGGAGCCGGACATCTTCCCGATCAGTGAGAACCATTTCATCGACATGCGCGAGCCCTTGCGGCAGGTGATCCTCGTCGAACTGCCGATGCAGCCGGTCAAGCCGGGCACCGAGCCGGTCATCCTCGATGAGACGACGCCGGATGAGGCGGCGAATCCGTTTGCCGTCCTCGGCGCGCTCTTGCGGGACGAGGGCGAATAGGCTATGATGCGCGGACGAAACCGACGACGGACGCGGATAGCCACGCGTTGCGCGCGGATTATCCGTTAGGACGATGAGGAGAGCACACGCATGGGAGCCGTACCAAAGTTTCGTACGTCGCGCGGGAAGCGGGGCAGCCGCCGCAGCCACGATCACATCGCCCCCGTGCATCTCGTGGTCTGCCCGAACTGCCGCTCGTATATGCGCTCGCACCACGTCTGCCCGACTTGCGGCGAATACCGTGGCAACCAGATCATCGAGATCAAGCAGCGCACCCGCCGCACGGAGCAATAATCTCCGGCGCACTGTGCATCGATGAAATGGGAGTTACCCACCCCCTGCCTCCTCCCGATACGGGAGGGGGTTTCCTATGTTGGGGAGGGGTAGGCAAAGCGGTCGCGATTCCGTACACTGATTCTCAAATCAACCGTGCGGGCCAGTTGGCTCGCGGAAACGAGCTACGGGGAGCGGAGAACGATGAGTTATCAGGGCGGGAGCCACAAACCATCGCATCACATCGAGCGGCGCTTCGTCCATGCGGGGGGGATGCGCGCGCGGCGGTTCGAGCCGGGGTCGCGCGTCGTCGTGCGCTCGGAGCCGGGCGTGCCGAACCCCTACGAGGGGCGGATGGGCGAGATCGTCGGCAGCGAAGGGCCCGGCGGCGCGGCGGGCGGCGAGACGGTCTACTCCGTCCTGCTCGACTTCGCCCTGCCCGGCGAGGAATCCGACGTGCCCGTGCCCATCTTTGCTTCCGAACTGATGCCGACCACGCTCCCGAAGCCGGAGAATATCACCGTCTCCAACGCGCCCCGCCCGAACCGCCGCCTCCACGCCGAGGAGAGTTACCTGCTCGGCGGTATCCGGGAGCGCGAGTAAAGGGCTATTCCTCACCCCCGGCCCCTCTCCATCGCCAGTAGATCAGGGCGCATTGGGCGTCCGTGCGGCGATGGAGAGGGGAGAAATCCAGATTGCTATTGCTTCCCTTTTTGCTCCCCCTCTCCTTTGCTCTGGCAAAGGAGAGGGGCTGGGGGTGAGGTTCCTCTATCCCCGCACCCGTGGCAAGACCTCGTCGGCGATCATTCGCAGGCCGTCGAGGTTGTCGAGCGCGAACCACTGGACCATGATCTCCTCGATGCCCAGCCGCTCGTAGACGTGGATTCGCTCCACGATCTCGTCCGGCGTGCCGAGAATCGCGCCGCGCCCGCTCTGCTGCGCGACGAGCGCCTCGTCCGAGAGGTCGGCGAGGGCGGGTGTGGAGCGGCGACCGCTGGCACGATGGGCGAGTTCGGTAACGCTCCGACCG
>CAWJZC010000035.1:0-23609 GCA_963847195.1 uncultured Chloroflexia bacterium
CCTTTTCATGAATGCAAACATGCCCATCCAATTGGATGGGCATGTTTGCATTCTCAGTGGATGTTGCCTGCCTCCGTACGGTGCGCTCCAATACGTCGAGACACGGCAACGATACGGGCGAACAGGGAGCGAGGAATGGCGACGCACGAGACCCATGGTGCATTTCGTATCAGCACGGACCGTGCGGATTTCGACCTCGATGCGATTCATGCCTATCTCTCGGCGTCATATTGGGCGGCGGGTATCCCGAAAGAGACGGTGGCCCGTTCGATTGCGAACGCCCTCTGCTTCGGTGTATTCGATGGAGACACGCAGATTGGCTTCGCACGGGTCATCACCGATCGCGCGACTTTCGCGTACCTCGGCGATGTCTATATCCTCGATCCATACCAGGGTCGCGGGCTCGGCACATTGCTGATGCAGACGATCACCGCACACCCGGACCTGCAGGGGCTGCGGCGATGGAGCCTCGTGACGCGTGATGCGCATCGGCTCTATGTGCGGTTCGGCTTCCATCCGCTGCCCGATCCCATTCGGTACATGGAGCGGAGCGACGTTCTTTCCTATTTTGACACGGAATGAAGACGCCCGAACCGCTTGACGCGACGCGACAGGTATGGCACACTCCCGCGTCGGTACGGTACGGCGCCCTGCCCGAGTAGAAGGGCCTCGCCCGCAAGGCGGGGTAGCAATTGATGGTGCAACTCCATCGGGCGCCTCCACCTTCCGCGCCTCATTCCTCGCGTAAAAATGCTCGAAATACCTGCCGCTCCCGTAATGGCGCTGTCAATGACGGTGCAGGCTGTAACCATTCGCGAATCTCGTCGTTGGACGCGGTGACGCGCGCCTGGACGCGCCTTCGCGCCTTTTGCAGCGCCTCGCGCTCGACGAACGCGTCACGCCGGCCCATGAGACTCGCTCGATCTCCGGTTGCTGTGGCGTAGGCAACGGCGGCGGCATCGTATCGCGCGATCGGCGCCGCGCACTCGCGCAGTAACGCTGTCGGCATATTCTTCACGATGCACCACCACCGATTGCGCGCGAGGTGGTACGCCTTTCGGGGTGATCCATACCCGGCGGTCGCTGAGACCACGTGCCGGACGAGCGCATCCGGGACTGCGAGAGTACTCCACCGGCGTAGGCGAAGGCGCCAGGCGAGGTCCGCGTCTTCAAGGTACATGAAGAACGCAGGATCGAAGAGGCCGACATCGTTGAGCGCCGCGCGTCGAAACAATGCCGCCCCGGCGCTTGGCCCGAAGATCGGATAGGGCATCCGGCGCGGATCAATCGCCTCGCCCACCCTCACGTCGCGCACGACCCCATTGGTGCATGTCTCCAAGCCAGCCGAGGCGATGACTGTCGGGTTCTCCGCAAAGACCATCGTGCTCATCGCGGCCCCGACCGACGCGTCCGCCTCGTCGAGCGCGGTTGTCAGGCGTGCCAGTACATCGGGCGCAATCTGCGTGTCATTGTTGAGGGTCATGACGAACGAGCCGGAACTGGCACGGATTCCCACATTGTTCGCCGCCGCGAAGCCGAGATTCGCGCTGCACCGCACCACACGAACTGCGGGATATGTACGATTGATCCATTGGACAGTATCGTCCGTCGAATCGTTGTCGACGACAATGATCTCGTCCGGGTTGCGCGAGCCGCCGCACAGGGCGAGCAGGCACGATTCCAGCAGTGCCCGGCCATTGTACGTGACGATGACGACGCTGACGGTTCCGCTCATTGGCCCAGTATACCCGAGGTCCATTGGTGGTTGACCGTCGTACGCCCCGATGCTACCCTCGCCTCACGATTGATTCGTGGCGATAGGAAAGGCTGGCACGCATGGAGATTGTACAGACAGACGACGCACCGAAGGCAATTGGGCCGTATTCTCAGGCAATCAAGACTGGCGATTACGTCTTCACCGCCGGTCAAATCCCGATTGACCCGGCTACCGGCAAGATCGTCGAGGGCGACATCCGCGTGCAGGCGAAGCGCGTGCTCGATAACCTCTCGGCGGTGCTCGCGGCGGCCGGGTCCTCGACCGCAAAAGTGGTGAAGACGACCTGCTTCCTGTCGGACATGGCGGACTTCCCCGCCTTCAATGAGGTCTACAGCGAGTATTTCAGCGAGAACAAACCCGCTCGGAGCACCGTCCAGGTCGCGCAGTTGCCCCTCAACGCGCGCGTGGAAGTGGAATGCATCGCGCTTCTCTCGTAAACCGTCCGGGTGGGGTTGCCTCGCACAAGTCATTGTGCTAGACTCCCTGCGCACGGGTGCGTAGCTCAGCCGGTTAGAGCGTTCGGTTCACATCCGAAAGGTCACAGGTTCGAGTCCTGTCGCGCCCACCACGGCGCATCTGTTTTTCACCCGGCATCATTTGCCCCCGCCGCACCGATAACGTGGAGACTCTCTCAATGGATTGTCTCTCCCCGGTTGCGGCGTCAGAGAGCCTCACGGGGCTCTCTGATGTGTTTCGTCTCCGGTGCGCATTTGAGCGTTGAGGAAGGGATTGGGGAGAACGCAGATGAGTAGCGAGACCGTTTATCTCACCGCGGATGGCAAGCAGGCGCTCGAGGCCGAACTGCACGAACTCCTCTCGGTGCGACGCGCGGGCGTCATCGACCGCATCCACGATACGCAAGCAGATCATGACGCGGACGACAGCGGCTCGCTCGAAGAAGCGAAGGACGAACTCGCGCAGATCGACGCCCGCGTCCGCGAGATCGAGCACATGCTGCGTCACGCGGAGATCATCCCGGAGAACGGCAATGGCGCGGGCGACGGCACCATTCACCTCGGCTCCCATATCATCGTGCGGGACAACGTCGGGGACGAGTTGACTTGGGTGATCGTCGGTTCCGCAGAGGCGAACTCGCGCACCGGGAAGATCAGTAGCGAGTCACTCGTCGGCGCGGCGTTGCTCGGCCGACGAAGCGGTGACACCGTAGCCGTCCAGGCGCCCGCCGGCGAGATGACCTATACGATTGTGCAGGTCTCGTAGTCGTGGAGTTCGATGACCTCCAACGGATCCGCATCGCCAAGCTCCCGCTCTTGCGCGATGCGGGTCTCGACCCCTATCCCCCTCGCACCGAACGCACGATCACCAATGCGGCCGCCAGAGACGAATTCGAACAGCGATCGGGCGAAAAGCACACCGTCGTAGGGCGGATCATGCTGAAGCGCGGGCAAGGGAAAATTGCCTTCGTCAAGCTCCGCGACGGCACGGCCGACATTCAGCTCTTCATTCAACAGAACAACATCGGCGAGCCGGCCATGCAGGTCGTCAAGAATCTGCTCGACCTGGGTGATATCGTGCAGGCGACCGGTACGCTCATGCGCACGCGGAACGGCGAGATTTCCATCGATGTCGAGGGGATCTGCCCGCTGTCGAAGGCCCTATCGCCACTCCCCGAGAAGTGGCACGGGCTTCAGGATGTGGAGAAGCGGTATCGCCAGCGATACATCGACCTCATCACAAACGACGAATCGCGCCAAGTTGCGGTCGAGCGAGCCAAGATTGTCCGGGCGACGCGCGAATTTATGGACAGCCGGGGCTTTCTCGAAGTGGAGACACCGACACTCCAGCCGCAATATGGCGGCGCGGCGGCACGTCCATTCGTGACCCACCACAATGCGCTCGACCAGGATTTCTACCTCCGCATCGCGGACGAGTTGTATTTGAAGCGGCTGATCGTCGGTGGATTGGAGCGAGTCTACGAGATTTGCAAGGACTTCCGCAACGAGGGGCTGGACCGCCAGCACAACCCCGAATTCACGATGATGGAGTGCTACCAGGCGTACGCGGATTACCACGCGATGATGGACATCGTCGAAGGCGTGATCAACCACATCGCGACGGCCGTCTACGGATCGACGACCGTCACCTACGGCGAGCACACGGTCGATTTGCGCCCGCCGTGGCCGCGCGTGCGCTTGCGGGACGCGATCCGCGCTGCCTGCGGCGTCGATTACGCCGCTATCGCCGATACCGACGAGTTGCGCCGCCGCGCGCGCGACGCCGGCGCCGACGTGCCCGAAAACATGGTACGTGCCCGCATCATCGACGAGTTGCTGAAGACCTTCGTGCGCCCCTCACTCATCCAACCGACCTTCTTGATCGACTACCCGGTCGAGCTCTCGCCACTCGCGAAGCGGACGCCGGATGATCCGAGCGTGGTCGAGCGGTTCCAACCCTTCATCGCCGGCCTGGAGCTGGGCAACGCATACACCGAATTGAACGATCCGCTCGATCAGCTGGCGCGCTTCGAGGAGCAGGCGGCGCAGCGCGCGCAGGGCGACAGTGACGCGATGCCGGTGGACGATGACTTCGTGGCCGCGCTGATGCAAGGGATGCCGCCGACCGGCGGGCTCGGCCTCGGCATCGACCGGATGGTGATGTTCTTCACTAACCAGCCGTCGATCCGCGATGTCATCCTCTTCCCCGCCTTGCGCGCGACGGAAGGCCGCTGAGTACGGACAGGTCGGCGCGCGATACTTGACGGCATTTGTGGGCAGTGGCAAACTACGCCTACCGCTCCCCGTGGGGGCGGGCACGATGATGAGATTGTCGAGATCACCCGCCGATGGGCCACGGCAGGTGGAGGAGGCGAGCAACCGGAAGCGAGGATCTGGAGTACCCTCACAGTTTCGTGCCGCCGCAGCCAATGTCGGCTGCGCGCACCAGAGAAAAGTCACATCCGGGACGGCGAAGGTTCTTGCCCGACATTGCCATCGATGAGGCTGGTTGATGTGGCGGGACCTGTTATCTGGAGGAGCACACGTGAGACAAGAGCAATCGATCGGCAGTCGCATCACCAACTCGCAGTTGTGGAAGTCCTTCTTCCGCCACGGCTACCCCGACACGGAACGCAATGCCGCGCTGATCGTGGTCAGCAACGTCTTCCTGCACCTGCACCCGGTCCGGCTGAAGCGGCACGCGCTCCGCGTGACCTACACCTTCTGCCTGGGCGGGCTTTCATTCTTCTTTTTCCTCGTCCTCACCGTGACCGGCGCGTTGCTGATGTTCTACTACGTGCCGTCCGTCGATCAGGCGTACCAAAACGTGCGCGACCTCGATACGACGGTCTCGTTCGGTATCCTCCTGAGAAACATGCACCGCTACGCCGCGCACGCGATGGTGATTTCCGTCTTCCTCCATATGATGCGCGTCTTCTATACCGGCTCGTATAAGCCGCCGCGCGAATTCAACTGGGTGATCGGCGTCGGCCTGCTGACCGTTACCTTTCTCCTCTCGTTCACCGGCTATCTGCTCCCGTGGGATCAGTTGTCCCTCTGGGCGGTCACCGTCGGCACGAACATCGCCGCCGCCACGCCGCTGCTCGGCCAGAAGGTGCAGTACCTCCTGATCGGCGGGCCGACGATCGGTCAGGGCGCGCTGATCCGCTTCTACACGCTCCATGTGGTCGGCTTACCGCTCATCGCCTCCGTCCTGATGGTCGTCCACTTCTGGCGCATCCGCAAGGATGGCAACATTTCGGCCCCGCTTTAGGGTGAGAGAGGATCTGGCAATGACGGCAGGAACCCCCTCAACGCGGACCGCTCTCACACCGGACGCGCAGAAAACACAGAAGCTCCTCGATCTGGTCAAGGGAGACCGCTACGCGCGCTCCGAGGCGCCGGAACGCGATGAAGTGCTCGTCTGGCCGCACCTCGTGGTCATCGAAGCAATCGCGGCGGCGGTCTTCCTTCTCGTCCTCACGGTCGTCTCCATCCTTGTGCGCTCGCCGCTGGAGAGCCTCGCCAACCCGGCCCAGACGCCGAACCCGTCGAAGGCGCCGTGGTACTTCCTGAACCTTCAGGAATTGCTCCTGCACATGAATGTCGCGCTCGCGGGCGTCGTCCTGCCGGGCCTCGCGCTCACGCTCGTCGCGGCAATTCCCTATTTCGACCGCGACCCGACCGGTGTTGGCCGCTACTTCCCTACCACCAAGGGGAAGCAGATCTGCATCTACTCGGTCATCTACACGACGATTGTCGAAGTCGGTCTCGTTTTCTGGGACAACACCTACTGGGGGCCGACGCAGACGCTGGCGCGGACGAAGTTCGAGTCGCTGCCGCTCATCGACGATAACAAGGCGACGCTGATCCGCTCGTGGGTCATCCCCGGATTGATCATCCTCTTCTTTGTCGCCATCCTGGTCATCACGACGCTGGCCGCGTGGAAACCGACGACGCGCGAGTTGATGATCGCGCTCTTCACGGCATTTGCGGTTTCGTACTGGGTGCTCGCAATTATTGGCACGGGTTTCCGCGGCGAGAGTCAGCATCTCGTCTGGCCGTGGGATCTGCCGGACATCCTGAAGCCCAATCCACCACCGGTCGGCTAGGGCGCAGCGCAACGGCGCGCTTGAAGGAAGGACAGCGACGTTATGCAGGCATCGTCACATACGCAGCAGACGCGGGAGCGGCTCCCGATTCTCGAACACCAAACCTCAAGGCGGCGCGTCACGCGGTACGGTCTTTTCGCGGTGCTCGGGGCGTTCACCGCCGTGAGTGCAGTCGCCACCTACAAGAATCTCTATCCGAATAAGGTCGTCGGGTTCGGCGTCAAGGTGAACGCCGGCACGGTGCAGGACGTGAAGACCTTACTCGCCAGCCAGAAGTACGTCCGCAACGCCGAGGGGCATTTCTATCTCCTCCCGGCGGCGCCGGACGCGGCGATTGCCGTCTACTGGAAGTGTGTCCATCTCGGATGCACGGTCCCGGCCCCCAGCCCGGCGCTCGAAGGCAATATCCAGTGCCCATGTCACGGCTCGCTCTACAATGGCCAGACGGGCGATCTCATCCACGGCCCGGCCACACACCCGCTCGACTATTTCCCGATCACCATCGAAAATGGCGGCGTGATCGTGGATACGAGCAAGGTGACGACACGACAGGCGTATTCACCGGATCAGACGACGAAACTCGCGTGAGCGTTGTCGACAACGAAGTCGAGGAGTAGCAGATGCTCAGTCGCGCTGAACGACAGGCAGCCACGGTTGTTCTCATGTTGATCGTTGGTGTGCTGCTTGTCCTCGTCTATATTTTGACGAACGACACCTCGCGCGCCTCGTCCGATGCGCGGATCCGCGAGGAGCAGATCGCGCGCGGGCAACAATTATTCGCCGCGAACTGCGCGGTCTGCCACGGGAACCACGGGCAGGGCGGCGTCGGTTTGCCGTTGAATGTCCCGGCGAACCGCCCGACCTCCGAAGCGCAGGCCACCCAACGCACCGAGTATCTGACTCGGACGCTCACGAATGGGCGGCCCGGCACCTATATGCCGGCGTGGGCACTTTCCAATAACGGCCCGCTGAACGAAGAGCAGATCGGCGCGCTGGTTGACATGATCGAGTACGGCGATTGGGCGCAGACGCAGGCGGTCGTAGATGCGTACCAGGCGAAGAATGGCACGCCGCCACCGCCGACGAATCCTTCGATCAATACCGGCGGAGTCGGTGGCAATCCGGCGCTCGCGACGGTCGGTCCTATCCCCAGCGGCGTGCAGAATGCCGGTGCGGCCGCACCTGCGATCGGTGGCAGTACGGCAGGCGGGAGCAGCGCGCCCGCGACGATCATTGGCGACGGCCTGACGATCAATGCGACGGAGAAGGATTTCGCGATCCAGTTGGACACGTCGCTCGTCAATCCGGGCACCGTGACCTTCCACATCAAGAACGACGGGCCATCGCCGCACAACATCTCGATCAAAGAACTGAACATGACGAGCGATACCTTCGATCCCGGTAAGGGCGGCGACTTCAAGGTCGATCTCAAGGCAGGCACGTACACCGTGATCTGCGCTGTCCCCGGTCACGAGCAACTCGGCATGAAGGTGACATTGAAGGTCGGTAGCGCCGCGTCGGCAGGCAGCGTCGCGCAGCAATCGACGACCACGGTCGCCACGTCGTGGGAGCCGTCGCTCGTCGCGACCAAGCCCGACACGAACGCGTAGCCTGAGAGCAAGGAGCGGACGATGATCGCAGCATTGACCACACTCGCCGCCTGGGAAGCGAACATCACCGTCGAATTGCCGCTGATGTTCGGCATGGTCGTCGTCGGTATCGTGTTGATCTGGCTGATCCAGAAGATCACCGGCGGATACGACAAGCGCGGCGACTGACGGCACGACGGGAACGGCATACAGGGCGGCTCCGCTAGGAGCCGCCGTTTCGTTTCTTTTCTCTCTGTGACGGTACGACGAGACCGGCGGGTTACATCGCTGCGAAATGGTTCGTTGCACCAATGACGGTGGGCAAGAAGGTGCCGCCGTCGCCGTGGCCGGCGTCGCCGAGGACGTGGAGTCGGCTGGTGGTCCAACGCTGGGAAAGCTGCCAGGCGGTCTCCAACGGGCTGCTCACGTCGTAGCGGCCGTGGATGAGCACGCTGGGGATGCCATTCAATGTCGCCGCGTCGCGCATGAGTTGATCCTCTCCGAGGAAGGCGGCGTGCCGCCAATAGTGCGTGACCAGACGGGCGAAGCGGAGGCGGAATTCCGGGTCTTCGTAGCGCGGGTTCGGTTGATAGCCGGGGGCGAGGGAGACGTGCGCATCCTCCCAGGCACACCATTCCCGCGCCGCATGCTCTTGGACGGCGGGGTCGGTGTCGAAGAGGAGCGTGGCGTACGCATCGACGAGCGGCACATGTCGCAACGAATCGGGCACCGCTGATGCGAACCGATCCCACTCACGTGGGAAGATGCGCCCCACGTCGCGGGTAATCCACTCGACCTCGCGACGGGAGGTGGTCGTCACGAGCGCCAGCACCAATGCGTTGACGCGCTTTCGGTGCGCCTGGGCATAGGCTAGCCCGAGGGTTGTCCCCCAGGACATGCCCAGAATGGTCCAGCTTTCCACATCATTGCGCCGACGCAGCAATTCGATATCGGCGATGAGATGCGCGGTGGTGTTGGTACGCAGATCGACACCAGGCTCGCTGGCGAGGGGGCGGCTCCGCCCGGACCCACGCTGATCGAAGAGCACAATCCGGTAGACGTTCGGATCGAAGAACCGTCGCTGGCCGGGCGAGCAGCCGGAACCGGGCCCGCCATGGAGGTAGAGCGCGGGTTTGCCGGTGGGATTACCGCAGCACTCCCAATAGACCCGATGGCCATCTCCCACATCGAGCATACCGCTCTCGTACGGTTCGACGGCCGGGAACCGGGCGTCCTGCATGTCACTTCTCCTTTTCGCGCTACGGAAGCGGCAGATCATCGCTTGGCGCGGCTTCGACCGGGCGCGGCGTAGGGCGGCGGCGCGAGGGCACGCGCGTGTGCAGGAGCGCCGTCTCGCGCGCGCGCTCGCGTTCGTTGAACGGAGTCGCCCAGAGGCCACCGAGCACCCCGGCGATGAAATAGAAGAAATCCTTGCCGAAGTTGCTCCACGAATCGAGTTTGCCGAGCGACTTCAGCCCCGACACATTGGCGACGTGGATCTCGTCCAACACCTGCTTCGTCAACCAGATGGCGAAGATGTAGAGCACCGCGACGACCGCGCCTTGGATGCCCTCGAAGCGGCGGCCCATCCTGCCGGCGACGAAGCCCCCGAGCAGCAGAAAGAGCATCGTCAACATATCGACCGGCCCGGCGGTCACTTGCCATCCCGCCCGCTCGAGCAGCGGCGTGGCGATCAACGTGCCGACCGCCGTGACGAAAAATCCGGCCAGTACGGCGTTCCAGCGGACACGAGGAACCAACGAGACTCCCTCACAATCCAAAGTCGGGCTACCCCGCGCGACGCGGAGCAACATGCGATAATGGTAACACACGCGGGCGCCCGCACCGCGACCGTATCCGTACGCGGCATGGGGTTAGCGATGGCATCGTCCTATTGGTGTGAAACGTGCCGCAGGGTCTATGCGCCGCGACTGATCGTCGGCGGGACGTGCCCGCGCGGCCACAGCGATGTGCTGCCGGTGGGTCGTTTCGGCGGGATGATAAAAGGGTTTATCGCCTCCGGCGGCATCGAGGAGCGATCCGAGGCGCAGACGCGCCACCGGCAGTTGATTCACGCGCTCTGGTCCCAGAATGAACGCGACCAGCAGTTCTTTCAACTGCTGACGCCGCCCGTCTCGTTGAGCAAGTTCATCAAACGCATGGATGATTTACACCTGCGCGGCGTGGATGAAGGATGGATCGCCATCGTGCTGCCGCAGTCTCCCTTCGCGCCCGCGTCGGCGTACCGCATCGAATACACGGACCCTGAGCGGTTCGTGCGCGAGATGTACGCGCTCTTCGATCTGACACCACCGGCCGATGTGGATGCGCGCGATCCCGCGTCGGACGTGATTGGTGTCGGTACAACCACCAAGGCAGACGATTAGGGCGCTTTCCTTGCCGTAGCAGGCGAAAGTCCGCGCACCGCCGATTCCGCTACACCGAACGGGACGATGGGCGACCCGGACCGGCGGTGGCCTCGACATCGACGACGCGCCCCATCCCACTGGCGAGGTATTCCCGCGAGAGCCGGACGTATCCTTCCGCGCTGCGGCGAATGCCGGCGGCCTCGTCGTCACTCACGTCGCGGCGCGGCTTCGCCGGGACGCCCAGCATCATCGTTTGCGGTGGCACGATGGTGCCCTCCGAGACGAGCGCGGCGGCGCCGATGATGCTGCCCGCGCCGATCTCGGCGTGATTGAGCACCGTCGCGTGCATACCGACAAGCGAGCCCGCGCCGATCGTGCTGCCGTGGATGATCGCGTTGTGCCCGATCACGCACTGCTCCCCGATGCGCGCGGGCGCGTCGGCGTCGACATGCACCGTGGCATTCTCCTGCACATTCGCGCCCCGCTCCACGATAATCGTCGCATTGTCGCCGCGCAGCACCGCGCCCGTGAGAATGACGCACTCCTCGCCGATCCGCACGTCACCGATGATCACCGCGCCGGGCGCGATGTATGCACTCGCCGCGATCGTCGGCCAGATGCCGCGAAAGGGGTAGATCGCACCCGCCATCGCCCGCTCGCTCATGCGCGCGCCTCCAGGATGATCGCGTCGCCCTGCGCGCCGCCCGAACAGATCGCCGCCAGTCCGAGACCACCGCCCGAACGCCGCAGGTGGAGCGCGAGCGTCGCGACGAGACGCGCGCCGGAGGCGCCGATCGGGTGGCCAAGGGCAATCGCGCCGCCATTGACGTTCACGCGCTCCATGTCCACACCGAGGCGCCGCCCGCTGATGATCGGCACGCTTGCGAACGCCTCATTGATCTCCACGGCGTCGATGTCGTCGATGGAAAGGTCGGCGCGCGCCAATGCCTTCGCCGCCGCCATCGCCGGGCTGTAGGCGAGGTACGGCACGTCCCACGCCGCCGTCGCGCTCGTCACGATGCGCGCGAGCGGCGCGATGCCGTGCATTTCTGCCCATGCGGCGGAAGCCACGACGACCGCCGCCGCGCCGTCATTGACACCCGGCGCATTGCCCGCCGTGACGGTGCCGGACGGATGGAACACCGGCGGCAACTTCGCCAGTGCAGCGGCCGACGTGTCGGGCCGGGGAGCCTCGTCCCGGCCGATTCGCGTAATCATCCCGCGGCGGTCGGTGATCTCCACCGGCACGATTTCCTCGTCGAACGTCCCTTTGTCGATGGCCGCAACCGCACGGCGGTGTGAGCGCAAGGCGAAGGCGTCCTGCTCCTTGCGCGAGATCTTCTCCTCAGCGGCGACTTCATCACCGTACTGGCCCATCACGACATCGCCGACGCCGCAGCGCAATCCGTCGTATTGCATCGCGTCGAGCAGGACGCCATTGCCCATCCGGTAGCCGAAGCGCGCCTGCGGGAGAAGGTACGGGGCATTCGACATGCTCTCCATGCCGCCCGCGACAATCACATCGTACTCGCCCGCCCGGATCAAGGCATCGGCCAACGTGATGGCGCGCATGCCACTGGCGCAGACACGGTTGATCGTGTCGCTCGTCACTTCCCGACCGAGGCCCGCCTTGAAGGTCGCTTGCCGCGAGGGAATTTGCCCCGCCCCCGCCTGCACGACCATGCCCATGATGACGTGTTGAACATCGGCATCACCGATGCCCGCACGCGCAATCGCTGCCCGGATCACCAATGCGCCGAGATCGACGGCTGAGAGGCTGGCAAGCACGCCGCCGAACTTGCCAAACGGCGTGCGGCACGCGCTGAGGAGGACGCTGGTTGTAGCTGGCTGTGTCATGTTGTCCCCTGGCGTTCGCTCGTCGCGGTAGCCCAGATGCCGTGCGGCACATCGGCGGAGTATAGCGACCGACGGCTGCCACGGTCAAGGCAGGCCGACCGCCCGTTAGCCGACGTGACGGAGCGAGCGGATGCCCGTCGCGCGCAGGCATTCGTCATTACCGGCATCCGTTGTCACGATCAGGTCGCCATCCTCGGCCACATCGCCCGCAAATCCGGCAATGGTTGATCCATCTGTCGAAACCGCGATGACGCGACGCCCAACGGTCGATACCGACGCGCGCCATGCGGCAACAATCGCCGCGCCAGAATCGCTGATTGACTGATCCTCCATGCGTGCGAACGCGGCGAGAAACGCCTCAAAGACGATGTCGCGATCCACCACATGCCCAGCCTCGGCAGCGAGGCTTGATGCGTTCGGCAAGCCGCGTGCCCGGAAGGTCTCCCGATCGCCGCTGATATTGATGCCAATTCCAAGACGGAGCGCCTCCAATTGCGCGCCCCGCCATGTCGCGTCGCCGAGAATGCCCGCCACCTTGTGCTCATTCAGCAGCACATCGTTCGGCCATTTGGTGGTGGCGGTGAGAAGGGTGGCCGCGCGGATGGCCGCGATACCGGCGAGGGCGGCGATCATCGCGTAGCGCGGTACCGGCACCGGAGCGCGAGGGCGTACGATGACGGTCATGAGCAGGTTCGCCCCCGGTTGGTCATGCCACGGATCGCCCTTCCGCCCGACACCCGCCGTCTGACGCTCGGCTACAACAACCGTGCGGTGCGGCGCTCCATCGGCAATCAAGGCGGCAGCGAGGACTTGCGTGGAAGTGACGGTTTCGTAGCGATACATCGTCCATGGATCACGCCGCGTCACGGACATCGTTACGACTGGGCCGGGACTTCGTCGAGTGCCGACGCCTCGCGCGGGACGGGCGGCGCATCCTCCGTCGCCAGCACGACGCGCAGTTTGCCGAGCCGCTGATTGTCCATCTCCAGGACGGTAAAGACGATTGGATCGACGCGAATCTCCTCGCCAACCTCCGGGATACGCCCGATGCGGTCGTAGATGAAGCCCGCCAGCGGCTCCCGCTCCTGCTCCTCGTCGGCCCAATGGACATCCATCAACTGCTCGAAGTCGTGCATCTCCATGCGGGCATTGACGATATACGAGCCATCCACCTGGCTCTCGACGAGCGGCGGTTCGGTATCGTATTCGTCCTGAATCTCGCCGACGATCTCTTCGAGGATGTCCTCAATCGTCACGAGGCCCGCCGTGCCGCCGTATTCATCAATGACGATAGCGATGTGGACGCGCCGCGCCTGCAACTCGCGCAGCAACTCCGGCAGCCCCTTCCCCTCCGGCACGAAAATCGGTGCGCGCATGACGGCGACGATGGGCGCATTCGCGTTCGCGCGACCAACGAAACGTAGGAGGTCCTTCGCGTAGACGATGCCGACGATGCGATCCAGGCTCGCTTCATAGACCGGCAATCGAGAGTGGCCGGCTTCGAGCGCGATGTCTACCGCTTCTCGCACGGTCGCCTCCCGCGGCACGCCGATCATGTCGACCCGTGGCGCCATCACGTCCCGCACGGTCGTATCGGTGAAGCGGAAGATGCTGTTCACCATATCGACCTCCTCCTCCTCGATGCGGTTGTCACCCGCTTCCTCGCGGACGAGTTGGATCAGCTCTTCCTCCGTTGCCAGCGCGCTGCTCGGTGAAGCGGCCGGCACCCGTAGCGCGGCGATTATCGCCGTTGCGATGCCATTGATTATCGCGGTGACGGGCGCGAGAACGATGACGGCAGCCCGCGCGAGACGCGCGCAGGCGAGCGCGACATCGTCCGGCAGGCGGAGGGCGAGCGCGCGGGGCACAGCGCGCCCGAAGACCAGCATGACGACGACCGCGACAAAGACGATGAGCGCGACGCCCCACGGCGGCACCCGGCCAATGGCGAGATTGGTGACGAGCGCGCTGGCGAGAGCGACCGCCGATGTATCGAGGAAGATCATCGTCGATTGGAGATGGTGGGAGCGGTCGAGCAGGGTTTCGACCGTGCGCGCCCGATGGCTCCCCTGTGTGGCGAGTTCGGCGATGCGTGTATTGGACGAGGCCGTGAAGCCGATCAGCACGGCCGTCGAGAAGGCGATAACGCCGACCGCGACGAGCGCTAATGCCAGGCGTATCCAGTCCCCGATGCTCATCACGCACGCACCTTACCGCTAGTCGAACAGGCTGCTCACCGAAAGGTCTTTGTGGATACGCTGGATCGCCTGCGCGAGCAGCGGCGCGACACTCAAGACGGCAATCCGCGCGCCAACACCGGCCTCCGCGTCAATTGCCAGCGTGTCGGTGACCCAGAGGCGCTCGATGCGCGACGCGGCGATCTGCGCCAGCGCGCCGTCGGCGAAGACGCCATGCACGGCGGCGGCATAGACGGCGGTCGCGCCCCGCTCGTGCAACTGGTGGGCCGCCTCGATCAGCGTCCCGCCCGTTGAGATCATATCATCGACGATGATCGCCACCTTCCCCGACACCTCGCCGACCATGTCGAGCATCGCGGCCGTGTCCGGCGCGTGGCGCATCTTGGAGAAGATCGCCAAGCCACCGCCGATCCGACTGCGAAAGTCGTCCGCCCGCGCGACACCGCCCGCATCCGGGCTGACGATAACCATATCCTGGAACCCCTCGCGCTTGATGTAGTTGGCGAGGATCGGCGCCGCCCGCAGGTGATCGACCGGGATGTCGAAGAAGCCTTCGATGGCGGGCGCGTGGAGATCGACGGTCAGGATGCGATCGACGCCCGCCGTCACCAGCAGATTCGCCACCAGTTTCGCGGAGATCGGCTCGCGCCCGGCGGTTTTCTTCTCTTGCTTCGCGTAGGCATAGTACGGGATGACGGCGGTGATCCGCCCGGCAGACGACCGGCGCATGGCGTCGATCGTGATGAGGAGGTCCATCAGGTGCTGATTGACGGGCGAGCACATCGGCTGGACGATGAAAACGTCGGAGCCGCGCACATTCTCCTCGATGCGGACGCGCGTCTCGCCGTTGCGGAACGATCCGACGAGCGCGCGCCCGAGCGGGATGCCGAGATCCTGCACGATTGCTTCGGCGAGCGGCCGATTCGCGTTGGCCGAAAATACCTGGAGCCGTCCTTCCATCGCTACTCCTTCTCTCGGTCGCCGGCACGCACGCGATTCGTCCTCATTGGCCGTGCCGGGACACCGGCGACGAGCACGCCATCCGGTACATCATGGGTGACAACCGCGCCCGCCCCGGTCGCCGCACCGTCACCGACGCGCACGGGCGCGCGCAGGATGGTATCGGAGCCGATGAAGGCGTTGTCGCCGATCTCCGTGCGCTTCTTGATCGGCGTCCCGTCATAGTTCGCGGTGATCGTCCCCGCGCCGATGTTGGCGTGCGCGCCGACCGTCGCATCGCCGAGATACGAGACGTGCCCGACGGCGGTGTGCGGGCCTATTGTCGCCTGTTTGATCTCGACGAAGTTGCCGATGTGCGCCCCCTCGCGGATCACCGCGCCCGCGCGCAGGTGGCTGAACGGGCCGCAGTCGGCCCCGGCTTCCATCACCGCGTGTTCCAGCGATGACGCGACGACGCGGCAGCCATCGCCGATGGTGCTGGATGCGATCATGCAGGATGGCCCGATCCGGCAGCCCGCGCCGATCACCGTCTCGCCGCGCACGATGCAGCCGGGTTCGATGATCGTGTCCCTGCCGACGCGCACCGTGTCGTCGATGTAGGTGTGCGCCGGATCGCGGATCGTCACGCCCGCCAGCATCAGCCGTTGCAGCGTCCGCTCGCGGAGAGCCGCTTCCGCCGCCGCCAGTTGCACGCGGTCGTTGATCCCCATCGCCTCGGCCTCCGAGGTCGTCACCGCCGCCACCGGCCAGCGTGCAGGGTCGTGCGCTTCCTGCAGCGCCATCGCGACGAGGTCCGTCAGGTAGCGCTCGCCGCTCGGATTCTCTTCGACGCGCGGCAGCATCGTGCGCAACCACAGCGCATCGAAGCAGCAGACGCCGCTGTTGATTTCGTCGATACGCAACTCTTCCGACGGTCGCCGCCGCCGCCTCGACAATCGCCGTCACCCGCCCCGCGCCATCGCGCACGATGCGCCCATACTGGGCGGGGTCCGCGACGCGCGCCGTGAGGAGCGTCACTGTCGCCTCCTGACTGCGGTGTGCGGCGAGGAGCGATGCAAGTGTCGCGTCACTGAGCAGCGGCGTATCGCTAAACAGACACCAGCACGGTCGTCGCGTCTTCAGGGATATGTGGGACGGCGACTTCGACGGCGTGCGCGGTTCCCCGCTGCGGTTCCTGCAGGGCATAGGAATAGCCGTCACCGAGGGCGGCACGCACCTCGTCGGCGCGGTGCCCGACGACGATCACCGTCGTGCCCGCGCCGAGGTTCGCGGCGGCCCGGATCGCATATCCGACGAGCGGGCGACCGCCAAGTTCGTGCAGCGGCTTCGGCAGCGCGGATCGCATCCGCGTCCCGACGCCCGCCGCGAGGATGACGACGGCGAGCGACGGATCGTGCGGTTCGATTGACGGCAATTCCGGGGACGGCACGCGGCGGTTTCCGATCGCGGGGGAGCGGCGCGCGCTCCGCGGCGCATCTTGGTATAGCTGACGGGCTGATACACATGCTGGCTGGCGGACTAGGATTCGAACCTAGATTAAAGGATCCAAAGTCCTCTGTGCTACCATTGCACCATCCGCCAACGGCCCGTTGACCAGCGTAAGTGTAGCCGAATGCGATATTTTCTGTCAACGAAATCCCCGCCGGTGTCGGCGGGGCTTGGCTGCGCGGGCTACTGAGGACTCAGTCGTTCACGCGTTCGATGTACTCGCCCGTCTCGGGGTTGACGGCGATCCGGTCGCCCTCCTTGACGAAGGCGGGCACGCTCACCGTCGCGCCGGTATCGACGATCACGGCCTTGTTGACACCCTGCACCGTATTGCCGCGCGCGGCGATTTCCGCCTCCGTGACGGTGACAACCGCCCGCTTCGGCGGCCGGATGCCGACGCCTTCCGCCTCGTGGACGAGCAATTCGTACGTCTCGCCCTCGCGGATGAAGTTCGCCACCGTGCCGATCACCTCGCGCGGGACGGAGACCTGCTCGAACGTGCTCTGATTCATGAAGAAGTAGTTGTCGCCCTCTTGATAGAGGTACTGCATATCTTCATTGCGGATCGGGTAATCCTCGATCGTCTCGCCCGATTTGAAGGTGAAGTCGACAACGCGCCCGGTCTTTAGGCTCTTCATCTTGGTGCGGAAGAACGCGGAACCTTTGCCGGGGTTGACGAAATCAACCTCGACCATCTGGTGCGGTTGACCCTGGAAAATCACTGTGGTACCCCGTTTGAATTCGGATGTCGAGATCAGTGCCATGGTACCTCCTTCGCTCCTGCCCGGTCGCACGGGCGGAGACGGAGCAATCATTCGTCTATGGGTATCAGTATACACAATGGTTGCGGGGGGGCGGTCAATCGCGGAACTGCTCGTGCGCGGGGAACCAGAGCGTCTCCTGAATCGAGCCGACGCCCGCGAAGAGCATCACCAGCCGATCGACGCCGACAGCGATGCCTGCGGAGGGCGGCATACCGGCGCGCAGGGCGGCGATGAAGTCCGCATCGATCTCGTACAGCGTCTTGCCGAGCGCGGCGCGTTCGGCGCGTTCGGCGCGCAATCGGGCCAACTGCTCGTCCGCATCGGTCAGTTCCGAGAACGCATTGCCCAGTTCGATGCCCGCGATATAGACCTCGAACCGCTCCGCGTAGCGCGGGTCGTCGGGCTTCCGCCGCGCGAGCGCCGCCAGCGACGCCGGGTAGTCAAAGAGGATCGTCGGGCGCGACTGCCCGAGCGATGACTCAATCTCATTGAGGAATATCTGGTGGTATCCCTGCTCCCACGTCGTTTGCGGCTCGGTCGCGTACCCTTTGCGCGCCAGGCACGCCAGCATGTCTGCCCCGGTCAACAGCGCATCGAGATCGACGGCGGCGTACCGCGCGAACGCCTCGCGGACGGTCAGCCGCTCCCACGGCGACGCGAGCGGCACCCGATGCCCGGCGACATCGAGCGCCGGTTCGTCGTCGCGTGACCCAGCGCGGTTGAGGTCGTGCCAGATGGCGACGAAGAGCGCCTCGCAGTCGGCCATGATCGCCCGGTAATCGGCATTCGCGCGATACCATTCGAGGATGGTGAACTCGGGATTGTGGCCCCGGCTCACTTCCTCGCCGTTGCGGAAAGACTTGCAGATTTGGTAGATGCGCGGCAGCCCGGCGACGAGCAGTTTCTTCATCGCGTACTCGGGTGAGGTCGTCAGAAAGGCACGGTGGGACACGCCGCGCGCGGTCGTCAGGCGCGTCTCGAAGACATCGAGGTACGGCTCCATCCCCGGCGCCGCGACGAGCAGCGGCGTCTCGACTTCCTCGAAGCCGCGCGCATCGAAGAAGGCGCGAATCGCCTTGATGACCCGCCCGCGCACCAGGTAGCTATCGAGCAGGGCCGGTTGCTCCCGAAGGCGCTGCCAGGTCGGTTTCATGGCGGCAGCGAGCTAATCGGCGGCGCCGAGCAGCGTGCGTTCGAGGGTGAATTTGGAGGCGTCCTCGTAGAGCGGGACGGGGTATTCGCCCGTCAGACAGGCGGTGCAGAAGCCCTCGCGGGGCTGGCCGATGGCCCGGAAGAGACCGTCCAGCGAGAGATAGGCGAGCGAATCGACGCCGATCTGCCGCCCGATTGCCGCGATGTTGGCATCCAGCCGCGCCGCGATCAATTCACTGCGCGATGCGAAATCGACGCCCATGAAGCAGGGCCAGAGGATCGGCGGCGCGTGGACGCGCATATGGACCTCGCGCGCGCCCGCGTCGCGCAGCAACTGGACAATCGGCCGGCTCGTCGTGCCGCGCACAATCGTGTCGTCTATGAGCACGACCCGCTTCCCTTCCAGCACTTCCGGCAGCGGATTGAATTTCAGCGCGATGCCGACCTCGCGCAGGTGCTGATCGGGCTGGATGAAGGTGCGACCGATGTACCGATTCTTAATGAGCGCCTCGGCGTAGGGGATGCCGCTCTCGCTCGCGTAGCCGATGCCGGCGGGGATTGCGCTGTCCGGCAGCGGCACGACGATGTCCCCATCGGCGGGCTGCTCGCGCGCCAACTCCGCGCCCATCCGCTGCCGCAGTAGATGGATGCGATCGCCGCCCATCATGCTGTCCGGCCGCGCGAAGTAGATCAACTCGAAGACGCAGAGGGCGTCCCGCTCGCCCGGCACGAGCGCGAGGCTTTCCGGCCCCGCCTCCGCGGTAATCCGCACGACCTCGCCGGGCGCGACATCGCGCACGAAGGCCGCACCCGTCGTCGCCAAGGCGCACGTCTCGGACGCGACGACCCAGCCATTGCCGAGCCGCCCGAGCGAGAGCGGACGCAAACCGAGCGGGTCGCGCACGGCATAGATTTCGGTCGGCGTGAGCACGGCAAGGCTGTAGGCGCCCTCGAACTGGGCCATCGCCGACAGCAACCGATCGGCGATCGTGCGGCCGTCGGCACAGGCGATCACCCGCGCGAGCACTTCGGAATCGGTCGAGGTCTCGAATTGCTCGCCCGCCGCCTCCAGACCCGCGCGCAGCAGCGCCGCATTGGTGAGATTGCCGTTATGGGCGACGGCGATGGGGCCGAGGTCGCTCTGTGCGAGCACCGGCCCGGCGTTGCGCGCCACGCTCGACCCGGTGGTCGAGTAGCGCGTGTGGCCGATCGCATGGCTGCCGCCGAGCGACTGGAGGATCTCCTCATTGAATGCGGTCGCAACGAGCCCCATCCGCGTGTGGATACGCAGATCGCTCCCAATGTCGCCGCTCGCGGCGGCGATGCCGGCGCTCTCCTGGCCGCGATGCTGGAGCGCATAGAGGCCGAAATAGGTGATGCGCGCGACATCCAGACCCGGCGCGACGATGCCGAAGACGCCGCACGCCTCCTGCGGATGGTCGAACGGCAGTTCACCCCGGTACGCATCGGTCATCGCCGTCTCCTTCCGCGTCCCACGCCGCAGGTCGGGGCCCCGCCCCCGGACTGTACGGACAGTGTACCATAGAATGCCGTGCCGAACACCCCCATATTCCGCAAAACTGGCAATACCGCCAATTCGCGCTCATTTGTCCGCGATGTCGACGATTACGCGCGTCGGCAGGGTGGCCGCACTGAGCGTCACGCGCGTCGAGCCGCTGACCGCGATGCCATAGGCCGTCGCCGCGTCATCCCGGACCGGGATGCGGTAGACGGATCGCACCATGCCGATATTGACCGATTGCTCCCCGCCACCGAGCGACGTGGCATAGGCATCGTCGCGCACGCCCCCGAAGGCGACGATCACCGTCCCGCCCTGCACCCAGAGACGAGTACGGGGCACGGGCGCGGCGCTGCCGTCCTGCTTGGAGAGATCGAAGACGAGGCGCGTGAAGCCGTCATTCTTGCCCGAGCGGACATTGAGGAGCGTCAGCCCGTCGGACGCCCCGCCGATCGTTTGCTGCGGCGCGCCCGTCGGAATGTCCGCGATTCGCTCCGTCTTGCCGCCCGCTGCTTGCGCCGTCGCGACGGCTTGCGATGGGCGCGGCGCCACCGTTGCGGGCGCGGGCGATGCGGATTTCGTCGGCACGGGCGTCGCACGTCCGGCGGGCGCGGCGACCGCCGTGGCGAGGGAGGTCGGCGTCGCCACCAAGAGCGGAATGGTCACGCCGGGCACGGTCGCGCGCTGCGCGATCGCGGAGGACACCTCGGTCGCCGTCGGCAGTTCGGTGGCGATCACGGGCGGATTCGCGGCGGTTGGACCCGGCGTGACGGTCGCCTTGGCGCCGCCACACGCGGCGAGCATGAGAAGGGGGAAGGCAAAAGCGAGAGCCTGTATCCTGAGCAAGCGCATCGGTCCCTCCTGCGCGCATCAACGCAGGCCCGTGCCGCCTGGGGATTCGGTGGGGCCAGAAGTTTGTGGCGTCAGCGCGGTGGTGGCCCGACGCTAACGGCAAGCAGGTGGCGGAAGGGGCGGGATTCGAACCCGCGAGGGCTTTGACACCCTACGCGATTTCCAGTCGCGCGCACTAGGCCAAACTATGCGACCCTTCCCTGCTTCGTTGTCGGCGTCGCCCCGGGGATGGGCTGGGGTGGCGGAGAGGGTGGGATTCGAACCCACGAAGGCTGTTACACCTTACTCGTTTTCGAGACGAGCTCATTCGGCCGCTCTGACACCTCTCCCTCCGGTGACGTCGCCTCACGCGGATGATAGCAAACGCGGCCATGCTTGGCAATTTGCCGCGCGCCACGCGCCGATTGTCCCGGTATACTCCGTGCGTACGAGCAAGCTGAGATTGCGCCGCCCGGCGACGACGCCGCACGATCCGTAGAGGAGTGACGAGCAATGTCCAGCCACACGCAGTACCCGCCGATCCACGACTACGCCCTCATCGGCGACTGCCATTCGGCGGCGCTCGTCTCGCGCAGCGGGTCAATCGACTGGTGCTGCATGTCCCGTTTCGATGCGGGGAGTTGCTTCGGCCGTATCCTAGACTGGGAACGCGGCGGCTATTGCGCGATCTTCCCGGCCGACGGCGCGCATACCACCTTCCGGCAATATCTCGACGGCACGCTCGTCCTGGCGACGACCTTCAGCGCGGGGGGCGGCGAGGCGATCCTCTACGACTGCTTCACGATGACATCGGGAGGGAAGCTGGACCCGCGCCGCCAGTTGCTGCGCATCGTCGAGGGTGTGCGCGGCCAGGTCGCCTTCCATCTCCATGTCGTGGCGCGCTTCGACTACGGCGTGCTCCACCCGTGGATCCGCCATGAGGGAATGCGCCTGTACAGCGCGATCGGCGGCAACGACGCCCTCGTCATCCAGTCCGATGCCGCACTCGCGCTCGTCGGCAGGCACGATCTCGGCGCGACCTTCTCCGTACGGGCCGGGGAGCGCGTGCGCACGTCGATCATGTACGGCGACCCGGCCGGCATCGATCGGGACCGACCGCAACCGTTCCGCGACGTGGAGATGGATGAACGGCTGAATGAGACGATTAATTGGTGGCAAGGATGGTCCGCCCAGGCACGGTTCGATGGCCCTGACGGCCCGAGCGTGGTTCGTTCCGCGATTACGCTCAAGGCGCTCACGAACGCACCGACCGGTGCGATTATCGCCGCACCGACAACCTCGCTCCCCGAGGCGCCGGGCGGCACGCGCAACTGGGATTATCGCTATAGTTGGATCCGCGATTCCAGTTTCAGCGTCCGCTCCCTGGCCGACATCGGCTGCGAAGCCGAGGCCGACGGCTTCCGCCGTTTCATCCAGCGGGCGGCGGCCGGCGGCGCGGACAATCTGCAAATCATGTACGGCGTCGGCGGCGAACGGCGGCTGACCGAATTGACGCTCGACTACCTCGAAGGGTACTGCGGCGCCAAGCCCGTCCGGGTCGGCAACGCCGCGTCCGATCAGGTGCAACTCGATGCCTACGGCGAACTGGTCGATCTCGCCTGGCATTGGCACAAACGCGGCAGCTCACCGGACGACGATTACTGGCGCTTCCTGCTCGACCTCGTCGACACCGCGGCGGAACGGTGGAACGAGCGCGATCACGGCCTCTGGGAGTCGCGCGGCGAGCCGCAGCATTTCGTCCACTCGAAGGTGATGTGCTGGGCGGCGCTCGATCGCGGCATTCGCCTCGCGGAGGAATGCCTGCGGCAGGCGCCCATCCGTCGCTGGAAGACAGTCCGCAAAGCGATCCGCACGGCGATCGAACGGGACGGGTATGACAAGAAGCGCGGCATCTTCGTCCAGGCGTTCGGCTCGTCGGCCCTGGACAGCGCGCTGCTGCTCCTGCCGACCGTCGATTTCGTCGCCTGGGACGACCCGCGCATGATCCGCACCGTCGACGCGATCCGCGAGGAATTGGACGATCACGGCATGCTGCTCCGCTACCGGCTCTCGGAGTCGGACGACGGGCTGACCGGCAAGGAGGGGACCTTCCTCGCCTGCACCTTCTGGCTCGCCGAGTGCCTCGCCCGCCAGGGTCGCGCCGGCGAAGCGCGCGAGGTCTTCGACCGCGTCGCCTCCACCAGCAACGACCTCGGCCTCTTCGCCGAGGAGTTCGACAACGACAATCGCGAGATGCTCGGCAACTTCCCGCAGGGCCTGACGCACCTGTCGCATATCGCGGCGGCGGTCGCCCTCGCCCGGCCGCACGGCTACGATCAGGCGACCGATACACCGACCGCGCGACAGCCAGCGAGTGGGTGACGCCGCATAAGGAATCAGCGTGGCGGCGGTGCGGACGGCGTGCGAAAGCCAGACGAAAAAGATGACGGAGAGGCAGGAGCCTCCCCGTATTTCCCGCTCTCTAAGAGGTTTTAGGTGGTACGCCCGACAGGACTCGAACCTGTGGCCTCTTGGTCC
>CAWJZC010000036.1:0-19954 GCA_963847195.1 uncultured Chloroflexia bacterium
TACCGTGACCGGGCTGTTGTACTGACGGTCGGGTCGGCGAGCAAAGGATGATTGTTTGAGACCGCGGCGACCGTCAGGGCCTGTGTCTCGCCGCCCGTTGCGATGCCGGAGAGGTGTACCGTCTGCTGCCCGGCGTTCTGCGGGATGGCCGCCGGGTCGCCGATCGCATCCAATGTCGGGGGGACATTCACGGTCACGGTGAAGGTGCGCTGGGTCGTGCTCGCGTTGCCATCCGACACCGTGACCGTGACGAGTGCCGACCCGGACTGACCTGCGGCGGGCATATAGGACAGGCTGCCCGTGCTATCCGGGCTGGTATAGGTGACGGTCGGATCGTCGAGCAGGGCATGATTGGCGGAGACGGCAGTGACCGCGAGCGTGCCGCTCCCGCCGATGCCCACCAAACCGACGATGTGCGCGCCCGCGTCCCGTGCAATCAGGGGCGGATCGGCAATGGGGTCGAGTGCGGCGACGCCGTTGACATTCAGGGTATATGCCCGGCTGCCCGTCGCGCTCGCGCTATCGGTCGCGGTGATCGTGAACGAGAAGGGACTGCCGACTGCGGACGGCGAGGGGCTGGTGAGCGCGCCGCTCGCGGCGTCGAGATGCAGCCACGTCGGCAGACTGCCGCTCGTCACCGTGTACGCGTAGCCCGTCCCGCTTCCGCCGCTCGCGACCACCGTCTGGCTATAGGCGACGCCGGGGGTGGCCGACGGGAGGGTGGCCGGGCTGAGAGTAATCGGCGTACCATTCGTGAGGGCGAATGACACCGATGGTGGGCTTGTGCCGGTCGCTGCGGCAACGACGTTGTATGCGCCCGCCGTCCCGCTCGCGGTCGGCAGGATGCTCGCCTGCCCCGCCGTCGCCGCGCCAATGTTCGCTGTCGCGGGACTCGTGGCGATGCCCGCGCCGGTCGACGGTCCGGTGAACGTCACGACGCCATTTTGTACTGGCTCCCCGTGGCTGCTCGCCAAGGTGACGACCAGGGGATTGGCGAACGCTGCATTGGGCGCGGCGATTTGGTCGCTGCCACTGGCGACGGTGAGAGAGAAACCCTGTGACTCGAACGCGCCGATGTCGCAATGCGCCCCCTGCGGACGGACCACGGTACGCTGATCCACGGCGCTGACGGGCGCGGCGGCACAAGTGGCGTCATCGCCTGCATCGATGGCGGGTGAACCGGGCAGTAACGGGACCGTCGGCGTCGTGCCCGTGGAAATGGCGAGCGGACCGAGGACGGGAGCGACGCCGACGAGGTTGCCGTTCCCGCCGTTCGTCAGGCCGCCGCTCGTCGCCGCGTCGCCGACGAGGTTGTTCTTGCTCGCCGCCGCGACCGTGCCGTTGATGTCATCGGGCGGGTGGCCCGTGGCGGAATCGAGGTTCCCCGCGACGATCGCGTTCGCCAGCGTCACCGTGCCGCTGCCGGTGTAAATCCCGCCGCCATTGCCTCCCGCGCTGTTGCCGCTAATCGTGCTATTCGTGATTGAAACGACCGTGCCGCTGGACGCTCCGATGCCCCCGCCGCGCGATGCGCTGTTGCCCGCCACGGTCACATTCGTGAGCGTCGCGCTGCCGCCGGTGACGACGATCGCGCCGCCAGCGCCGGTCCCGCTATTGGCGCTATTGTTGCTGATGGTGCTATTCATCACTGTCAGCGTGCCGTCGCTGCGCAGACCGCCACCGCTGCCAACGGAGGAATTGCCGGTGATCGTGCTATTCGTGACCGTCAGCGTACCCAGGTTGAGTATGCCCCCACCGTCTCCGCCATGGCCATTGCTGATGGTGAGACCGCTGATCGCCACCGTCGCTGTACCGGAGGAAATGAAGAAGACGCGGTTCGCGCCGCTGCCGTCCACCGTGATGAGGTGCCCACTGCCATCGATCGTCACGTTGCGGCTGATCGAGAGTGTGCCCGGCGTGATCGCGTCCACACCGGTGCAGTCGCGCGAGAAGTTGATCGTATCGCCGTCACCGGAAAGGCCAAGCAGCGTATCCAGCGAGTTGGCATCGCCGATCGTGCAGGTGTCGACCGTTCGGGTTGTACCGGCCGCCCGGATCGGCTGAGCGGCATGCCCGGCGAAGACGACGATGACCGCGATGCACACACCAATGCCCCGGCTTAGCCAGCGTCGTTGCATTCCCCGCCCCCCGCTCGTTAATAGTTGCAGTTCGCGAAGGCACGCGGTATCCCCGCGCCGCGTGCTCTGTATCTCTGTGCTTCGTACTACCGATACCATAGCGAAGCTATCACAAAGAAACAAGCTTTAGAATCTAGTCATAACCCACGGAAGAAAAATAATCAAACGAGTTCGTTCAGCTTCCGCGATTTATTGGCCGGGCGGCATGATACATTCGTATCCAGTAAAGCGCTCCGTCCCGGATCTGCTTCGTCACAAGCGCTCACTCCTCCTCTTCCGGTGGTCGCGATGCCTTCCGTGCCTCGATGTCGAGGTATTCCCGCCGGGACCGCACGATGATGAAGAGTCCGCTGACGACGAAGGCGGCGACGCCGACGGCAATGGCAATCAGCAAGCCCCAATGCGCGCCGCCGCTCCTCGATGTCACCGATGGCGCCCCATTCGCCGCGCCGACGAAAGCGGCAAAGGCAACGGAGAGCATCATCACCGCGCAGAGGCTGAGCAATCGATAGCACGAACGCCGCACGTTCACTGTATTTCCCAATCCTTTCAGCCCCTTTCGAGACGGCATCTGCGTATTCACGGCATGTATGCTCTCAGTCGTCGAGACGCTTCTCATATATACTTCACTGTCACAAGTCGCGACGGAGTACACCGTACCGGAGGATGTCCACCAAATGCCAGAGTTACCCGAAGTAGAAACCGTCCGGCGCGGGCTGGAGAGCGCGCTGCCCGGCCGCCGCATCGTCGCCGTCGTCGCGCCCGCCGAGGAACCGACGTGGCTGGCCTGGCAGGCCGCGTGGCAGGTCGCCCTCACCGGCAAGGCGATTCATGCCGTGCGGCGGCGGGCGAAGTTCCTCATCATCGACCTCGATGACGAACTCGCACTGGTCGTCCATCTGCGCATGACCGGTGCGTTGACCGTCAATGATGCCGACGATCCGCCGGCCCGCTTCCACCGGATCGGCTGGCGGCTCGATGATGGGCGCGAACTGCGCTTCGGCGACATGCGCCGCTTTGGCCGGGTGGACGTGCTCGATCCGGCGGGATTGGCGGCACGGCTGGCGAATCTCGGCCACGAACCGCTCGACGACGCGCTCGACGCGCCACCGTCCGCCGCGCGCTCGGATCATCGCCGAAATTGGCAATCAAGGCGGCGCTGCTCGACCAGACGCGCATCGCCGGGCTCGGCAACATCTACGCCGACGAATCGCTCCACCGCGCCCGCATCCACCCGCAAACGCCGACCGGCGCGCTGACGGACGCCGACATCGCCCGCCTCACCGTGGCAATCAAGGAGGTGATCGCCGGCGGCGTCGCGCACAATGGCACGACCTTCGACGCCGAGGGCTTCCGCGACGCCTTCGGCAACCCCGGCGGCAATCTCCAGCACCTCGCCGTCTACCACCGCCACGGCCAACCCTGCCTCACCTGCGGCACGGACACCATCGCCCAGATGCGCCTCGCCGGTCGCAGCACCCACTGGTGCCCGACATGCCAGCCGAGTCGAGTGGACGAGCGGGCAGGAGTCGGTAGACGGTAGACAGCAGCCCGACGGACACTTCCCGAACTGTCTCCTGCCTACTCGTCCACTTTTGCGCTCCGCCGAGTGATGTGCGAGAATGAAGAAACCGTGAGACAGATCGGCTGAGGGCGCATCCCTTTTTCTCATCGACGCAGGCTACAACAGAGAGCGTGACGGGGACGCGCGAAGGGGGTAGCGGATGGGTGCGAAGGCGTCAGCGATCAAGCAGGCAGCGGGCAGGGAGCCGACGGCAACCGTGCCGCAGCGAGCCGCCCGCGCCAGCGGATTCGCTCTGGCACAACCGGGATTTCCTCACCCTCTGGGGCGGGCAGAGCCTCAGTGTCTTCGGCACGCAGGTCACCCAGTTTGCCCTCCCCTGGCTCGTCCTCGACATCAACCGCTCCGCGATCAGCGTCGGCCTCTTGAGTGCGATCAGTTTCCTGCCCTACCTCATCTTCGCCCTGCCCGCCGGCGTGATCGCCGACCGCTGGAACCGCCGCGCGATCATGCTCGTCTGCGACGCGGCGCGCGGCCTGCTCGTCCTGCAGCATCCCGGTCGCCTACTATGCGGGGCATCTGGGCCTCGTCCAGTTATTCGCCGTCGCCGCCCTGATGCGCCTCTTCACGATCTTCTTCGATGTCGGCTATACCGCCTGCCTGCCGAATCTCGTCGAGAAGCGGCAACTGTCGGACGCGAACGGCAAGTTGGAATCGACGCGCCGCGCCGCCGAACTCTCCGGCCAGCCGATCGCGGGCGCGCTCGTCGCCATCTTCTCGGCGGCGGGCACGATGGTGATCGACACCGTCTCATATGTCATTTCTGTCATCTCGCTCGCCACGATCAAGCGCCCCTTCAATGCGCCCGCCGTGCGGCGCGACGAGGGGACCTTCTGGCAGCGGATGCTGGAGGGCATCCGCTTCGTCTGGAGCCATCCGCTGATCCGCGCGCTCTCGATCGCCACCGCCGTCGGCAATCTCGCGACGAGCGCCGTCCTCGCCGTGCTCGTCTACCGGGCGCGGATCGAGTTGCATTTCGGCGCCGCCGAGACCGCCTTCTTCCTCGCCAGCACCGCCGTCGGGCAGTTCCTCGCCTCGCTGGTCGTCGGCCAGGATTGCGCGGCGACTGCCGCTCGGGCGGCACATCCTGCTCGCGACGGTTATCCAGCCGCTCTTCCCGCTCGCCTTCGCGCTGACGGGTAATATCGTGCTGATGATCGGCGCGGGCGTACTCTGGGGCGGGGCGGTGACGCTGCTCAATATCCCCTCGGTCTCGCTGCGGCAGGCGACCATCCCCGATCATCTGCTTGGTCGCGCCTCCGCCGCCATCCGCATGATCGCCTGGTGCAATATCCCCCTCGGCGGCCTGATCGGCGGGGTGCTCGCCAGCGGCTACGGCGCGCGCGCGACCTTTCTCTTCGCCGCCGCCATCCTTGCCATCACGATCGTCTACATCGCCCGCAGCCCGATCCCGCGCGCGGATACGTCACGGGCATAAGAAGCAGTCCACGGTCGTTGAATCTCCGCTCGCCATGACCTTGAGGCACGAGACACGTGCCGCTATGCTGTGCCCGTAACGCGGTGATGCGTTGCTGAACGGCGTAATGGGGTGCATTTCATTCGGATGCGCAGGCAGCGCCATCTCGCTATCCTCTCGGTGAGTCAGGTGCTCTCCGCTATCGGCGATGACCTCTACACCGTCGCGGCGGCTCTGGACGTCAGTACGGGTGGTCGGGGTGAGGTGGGTGCGCGAAAATGATGAACAACCGAGCGAAACGCCTCGATGGATAGTCGCGGTCGGCAGCGGCAAAGGCGGTGGGGGCAAGAGCACCATCGCGGTCAATCTCGCGGTCGCGCTGGCGCGGCGCGGCCATCGGGTCGGGCTGCTCGACGCCGATATTCACGGGCCGGATGTCGGTGTGATGCTCGGCGCGCGGCGGCGCTCCGGCGTGTCCGGTGTGGTTTCCCTACCGATTGCGCACCGGCAGCCGCCGAAGCCCGCTGAGAAAATACCCGCCGTGGAGCGGTTCGGGGTGCGCACCTTCTCGGTCGGCATGATGATCGCTGAGCGGCAGGCGGTGACACTGGACGGGCGGTTCGCCGGTATGCTCGTCCAGCAACTGATTAAGGATGTAGCGTGGGGGCCGCTCGATGTACTGCTGCTCGACCTCCCGCCCGGCGCACGAGACGGTCGCGCAACGGGTCAAACCAGGCGGGGTTTCCTCGTCACCACCCCGCAGGAGGTCGCCCAGATCGACACCATGCGGATGCTTCAATTCTATGAGGCGGCGCGCATCCCGGTAATCGGGACCATCCTCAACATGAGTTATTTCCAGTGCCCGGACTGCGGCGCGCGGCATGCAATCTGGCCGCGCCACGACACGCCGGACGGGCCACTCTCCTTCCCGTTGCTCGCGGAACTCCCTCTCGCCCCGGCCATCGCGAACCCGGGCGATGCCGGGCAACCCGTCGTCGCGATGGAGCCGGAGAGCGCCACGGCGCAGCTATTCATAGCGGCAGCGAGACGATTCTGGGAGCGTTTAGAAGGCGTGGCGGCATCGCCCGCGTAGCGGCGCACCGTCACGGCACTTCGCCGACAAAAGCATCCCCTTCCGCCTCGTGTGGCGGAAGGGGATGCTCGATGCTCCGTACTCAGCGCTCGTTAGCGCGTCGTCGGCTGCGACTGCGTGCTTTGCTGACCTGCCTGTGGTTTCGGCATCGTCGCCGCCGCGCCCGGCTGGCTTTGCTGGCCGGACGGATTCGCGCCTGCGCCCTGCTGCGTCTGCGGCTTCGGCATCGCCGGTGTCGTGCCGCCATGCTGATTCGGCTGCTGACTGCCCTGGCCGGATGGGCTGGATGTCAGGCCCTGCTTCTGCGCGGCATCCTTCGCGGTCTCTGTCGCGCTCTGCTGGACTTGCTGCGCGACCTGACCGACCTTCTGCATCGTCTCCTGTGCGGCAGACTGCGCCTTCTCCATCACATTGTCGCGCGCTTCGCCCATCAGGCGGTCTTCGACTGGGGTATCAGGCAGTGACATACCGATGGCGAGGCCGAGGGCAACTGCTGCCGCGCTCACACCGAGCGGATTCTCGTGGAGCATCTGATCGAAGCGCGTCATGGCCCGCTGCGCCCCGTACTGGACCTGATCGCTCCATTCGCCGACCTGCTCCTGCGCCTGGCCGGCGAACTGCCCGACCTGATCCCTCGCCTGGCCCGCAACATCGGTGACCTTGTCCTTTGCCTGGCCCGCAGCGTCGCCGACCTTATCGCCAACGGAATCGTCACCCTGCTGGCCGGAGCCATAATACTCATGCCCGCGCTCGTATGATCCCTGACCACGGCCATAGCCATAGGCAGCGGTTCCGCCAGACATCTGCCCGCCCCGATAGGAAGGCTGCCCGCCAGCATAGTAGGACCGCCCGCCGTTGTAGCCACCGCGATAATCGACGCGGTAATCTCTTTGGTGCTCCGGCGACCCGCTGGAGCGCTGCGTCCATAGCCAGCCGAGACCGAGCGCGGCCAGCGCGGCGGGCACAGGGTTCTGCTTGATCGTCTCCACCAGACCCGATCGTCCGACATTACTCACCATCTGTTCCGCCCTTCCAAGCGTCGCGTCGTGAATGTTACTCTTGACGACATCGACCTGTTGCTGAACCGCGTCCGAAACGTGCTCCTTCGCAGCTGCGAGCTGTTCCTGCATCGCCTCTGTTACCTGTTCCTTGAGGCGGTCCGGGTTTAATTTTTCCTGCAGTGCATCGATCGTCCCGCTCATCTCCATGCGGGTTTGTTCGATCTCTACGAGGATTTCCTCGGTACCCTCCGTCTCGCCACTCTCGCTGAATGCCTTGCGGTCGTCCAGCCGTTCATAGTCGTTCATCAAATCTGCTCCTTCGCCCATGCCTGGTCGTCTTTCAGCGTCGCAATCGTCTGCTGCGGCACCATATCCTGGTGTTTCAGGGCGCTCAGCCCCTTCTGCACCAAGAATCCGCCGATCGCCGCGACGACTACCCCGACGAACAAAGCGGAAAGCCACCAGGGCAGCCCGAGTTGGCCCAACCCAATGATGATCGCCGCGAGCAGCGCCAGGAATCCTGCATAGGCAACCGCCCCGCCGACCGCGAGTGCGCCAATATCTTTGCCGACCCGCGACGCTTTGTCGCTCAGTTCGGTCGTTGCAAGTTTCATCTCCTGCCGGACCAGCATGCCGGTCTGCTGCATGAGATCGCCGAAAAGTTCACCAAGTGAACGATCGTCCCTGCTCTGCTGCATTACCGTGTCTCCGTGCCCCGGACAGACCAACTGCGCTCACCCGTGCCCGTGCCGTACCCGGTGGCGCCGGTCTGTCCGGTTGTCGCGCCGCCCGTGTTCTGCGCACCGTACTCGCCTGTCGTCGTCCCGCCGGCATAGCCGGTCGTCCCGCCGCCGTATCCACCGGCCGTTGTTCCGCCCGTGTACTGCCCACCGTAGCCACCGCGTTGGTTGCCGCGATCGTATTGCCCGCGATATGAACCCGCGTAGTAGCCCGGCCGATACGTGTCATAGCGGGTACCGCCGGAGCTCCGGTCATACCCGTACCCGCCCCGCTCGTCGTCCTCGCGCTGCGCCGTGCTCTTCAGGAAACGGGCGCCGAGCAGACCGAGGACGAAAGCGCCGCCGAGGAAGACGGCAGGCTGTTGCCGCGCGTATCGCTCGACATCGCGGACGATCGTCTGCACATCCTTGCCGCGCAGCGTGTCGGTGAACTGCTCGACACGCTCCGCCGCCTTATCGGCGTACTGGGCGATGCCATGCTGGTCATTCTGCCGCAGGTGTTCGCCCGTCTGCCGCAACGCCTCGGCGACGGTGCCGAGGCTATCGACGGCTTGATCCTTCCGCGAGGCGACCTGCGAGGTTGCCTGCTGCTTCGCCTGATCGACGACCTGGCCGGCCATCTGCTGCGTTTGATCGACTGCTTGCCCGGCTTTCTCCTGCGTCTGCTGGACAACATCCTGGCCCGTCACGCCGCCCTGGTGGCCGCTCGCGCCCCCGCTCCCCTGCCGGGAAGCGCCGCCCGTTTGTGGCGTTGTGCCGACGACGTGTCTGCTGCCTTACGGCTCTGTGGTTGTTCGGAAACCATGCTAATGCTCCTTCCACGAACAAAACCAACTATTCGGGTAAGAGCATCTTCCGTGCCACATGTGCTAGCCGAATACTTATCCACATATATGGAATCTCCGTACTATCGGAGAGTATATGACTGCACATTGCGAATGCCGAGGCGCAGTGTAACGGCGCGATTGATGCTCCGGAAATGCGTATCACTCCGCGCAATCTCCCGCCGCGGATCGCCGTTACGCCGTGCGAAACGCGGTATGATGCGCGGACCCGGTCATGCGCCCGATGGTCGAGCGGTGCGGCCACAACAATGGGGAGGTGAAGGCATGGCTCTCAATCAGGCGACGCTCTCAGACGAGGAAATCATCGCGCGGTGCGAGCGATTCCTCGGCGGGCACGGGCCGATGCGCCCGCACGAGGAACTGCTGGCGCTCGCCGCCGCGACCGACCGCCGACGAGGCGGCGGATGTCTACGGCAAGGGCGCGCTGATCGAAGATTTCGAGCGCGAGATCGCGGCGATCCTCGGCACCGAGGCGGCGCTCTTCCTGCCGACCGGCACGATGGCGCAGCAGATCGCCCTGCGCATCTGGGCCGAGTGGAAGGGCATCGACACGGTCGCGTATCACCCGATGTGCCACGTCGAGACGAAGGAGGAGAAGGGCTATCAGCGGCTGCACGGCCTCCATGCCCGGCTCGTCGGCGACGCGCGGCGACTGATGACGCTGGCGGATTTGCACGAGGTCGCGGAACCGGTCGCCGCCCTGCTGATCGAGTTGCCGCAGCGCGACCTCGGCGGGCAGTTGCCGACATGGGAGGAGTTGCAGGCGCAGACGGCATGGGCGCGCGAGCGCGGCGCGGCCGTGCACATGGACGGCGCGCGTCTCTGGGAGTCCGCCCCTTACTACGGCCGCTCCTACGCGGAGATCAGCGGCGCTCTTCGACAGCGTCTATGTCTCCTTTTACAAGGGTGTCGGCGCGATGGCCGGCTCCGCGCTCGCCGGGTCGGCGGCATTCATCGCGGAGGCGCGCGTCTGGCAGGTGCGGCACGGCGGCCGGATCATCCATCTCTTCCCCTACGTCCTCTCCGCCCGGACGAAACTGCGCCAGCGACTCGACCGCTTCCCGCATTACCACGACCGCGCCGTCGCGATTGCCGACGTGCTTCATGCCGTGCCGGGGATCGTCGTCAAGCCGGACCCGCCGCACGCGCACATGATGCACGTCTACCTGCACGGCGACCCTGAGCGATTGACCGCGGCGGCCCTCGATATCGCGCGCGAGGAGAGGGTGCCCTCTTCCGCGGCACTGCGCCCGACGGACCTGCCCGCGTGGTCGATGTTCGAACTCTCCATCGGCGACGCGGCGGACGCCCTCACTGACGCCGAAATCCGCGAATACTTCACACGCGTCATGATGGCGGGAGAGATTGATGAAGTTACGACGCCGTAGGCTCGTTGGGTGCGGTCATCGGGAGATGCCCAATCGCGCGGATGACTGACGGTATCGTCCGTGCGATAGCATCGGGGGCGGAGACGATCGCGCGAGCGGAGGGTGAGCCGTGGCGAAGACGATTGCCGTATTCGACGACGACACAGACTTCCTCGATCTGATGCGTGACGTATTGACCGGGGCGGGGTATCGGGTTGTGGCCGAAACATCGGCGGATGAGGCCCTCGCTATCGCCCTACGCGAGCGCCCCGCCCTGGTCATCCTCGATTTCTGGATGGCGGGGCGGGGCGCCGGGTTGACGGCGCTCCGCCTGATCCGCGATCACCCCGAGACGGCCGCGCTCCCCGTCCTCATCTGCTCGGCGGACCGCACCGCCCTCAATGACTACGCGGACGACTGGCGCGCGCTCGGGTGTGAGACGCTCGAAAAACCGTTCGACCTCGGCGAGATGTTAGCGGAGGTCGTACGGCTTGCCGGCACAGAAGGCGCGCCTCGATTATCCGGCAGTGGCGGAATTTACGTCGGCCACGACACGAGAAAACCGGGAGCGTCACAACGGACGCTCATGACGTCAGTCCGGGATTCTCACCATTTCGGACGAAACGACCCCGCTCCCGTCACAGCGGGAGCGGGGTACGGGGAATACGCGATTAGTAGGCAGGGTCGGGATCGTCGAGGACGGGGAAGCGCATCCCCTCCCCCTTGCCCGCCATCACTTCGAGGGTGATGCCGTTCGGGTCATCGAAGAAGAAGGCGCGCACGATGCCCATGTCGCGGATCGGGCTGAGGTGGGCCACCTTCGCCTCGGTCAGCTTCTGGTACCACGCATCGAACCGCTCGTCGCTCCCCGCGAAGAAGGCGATATGGTCCAGCGCGCGGCCGGTGCTCGGCAGCGTCGCATCCTTGTGGGCGGGCAGTTCGGCGTCCGGGAACTCGAAGAAGGCGAACATCGTGTTCGGCGCGACGGTGATGAAGTAGTGCCGCTCGTTGCCCGCGCGGGGCAGGCGGTGGCCCATCGCCACCTGGCTGCCGAGCACATCGCGGTAGAAGGCGACCGTCTTCTTCATGTCGTTCGTGACGAGCGCGACATGATGGATGGCGGCGAAGGGCGACTGCAGGCCGTTCTGATCCGCCGCGCTCTCGGGGTCGATCCCGAGCACCTTCTCCGCCTCGGCGGCGTGGTTGAGTCGAGTGCTGGCCGCCCGAGCCGCGCAGCACATCGCTGAGTGGCAGTATCGGTCCCACGCAACGACAACGTCTTGCTCAGTTGCTCGTCGGACATCCCCTGCACGCGCTCGATCAGCGCGTCATGGGCGGTGAGGAACTCGGCGAGCAATGCGTCGCGGCTCTTGCCGCTCCGCTCCTCGACGATCTGCTGGTTGTAGCCGTTGAGGTCGAAATTGGCCGGGAAGCCCGCCCCGCTCCCCGCCATCGCGACCATCCGTTCGTGGACCGGCGCGCGGCCCGCGAGATGCGCGAGCAGTTGCTTCGCCGTCCAGCCGATCTCATCGAAATGGACGCGCGTATTCAACTGCTCCTCGGTCAGCACGCTGAAGGTGCGCGTCACGCGCTGATTTCCCTTCTGGATCGTCTCGACGATTTCCTGTTTCGTCGCCATCGTGCGCTCCTCGCGCTGGGTTGGCACACGCGGTGCGCATTCTCCCATCAGAAGCCGGCCGGTTATGCACGATGCATCGTACCATCATTTCCCGCCGGCGCCATGCGCGACAAAACGTATCGCTATGGCAAGCGGAACGGGCCGCGCTCGTCCTTCGGGACGCGTTCGCCGCGCCGCTGCACCATGTGGACGATAACCGGCGCCTCGCCCGCGTGGACAAGCAGGCGGATGACGCTCGCGGTGAGCGGCGTTTCGTTGAGCAGCAATTCCCAGACGCTCTCCGGCACGCCGTCCGGTTCATCCTCCCCGACCGCGACCCAGGCGACATCCGCGTAGGTGGTGCAGACGGCCGTTTCCACCCCGCGCCGGAGGATCGAGGCGAATCGCGCCGCCTTCTCCGAGTCAGCGCGCGGTCGGCGCGTACTCCCGCCACGCCTCCCAGAGTTCGGCCGCCTCGTCCGCGTCCATCCGCGCCAGCGGCACCGCCACGGCGGGCAGCATCGCCGGCCCCGGCAACTCCAGCGTATGCGCGAACCAAGCGATCGGGATCATCCATGACTGAGAACCGGACTAAACCGCCAGAGACACCAAGAGCGCCGAGAGAGAGGAGAAAACAGGAAGATGGAATTCCCTTACTCACTCTCCTCTGTGTTCTCCGCGCCCTCTGCGTCTCTGTGGTTCCATCGTATGCGTACTCCGGTTACGGCTGCGCGACGATGGCGGCGATGCCCGCCTCGCGGACTTGGCGATTGAAGGCGCCGAGATCGGCCTCCATCAGGTCGTCCATCTGGCGCAGTTGGCGCGTCGATCTTGCCGGCGAGTTCCTTGTAGACCTCCTGCGCCTGCTGCGACGGGGCGACATCGGCGCTGTTGACGAAGCCCGCCAAGGTGGCGAGTTTCGCGTTCAAGCGGGTCGGCGGCTGGAGCGGGCTGTCCGCCTTCTCCTCGATCAGTGTCATCCTCGATCGCCTTCGCCTTCTCGCGCAGCGCCTTCGCCGCTGCGACGAGTGCTGCGTGCTGCGTGCCTGCGGTCCGCTATCTGCTGCCTGCTTCCCCTCAGGCGCTTCTCCCAGCCTTCCGCCTGGGCGCGGATGTCGCGCAGCATCAGGATCGCCTCGTGCGTCTCGGTCAGCTTGTCCCGCAGTTGCAGCAGGAAGTCGCGCTGCGCTTCCAGATCGCGCTGCGAGACATCGACGCGCGGGTCTTTGGCGACGTTGAACGTGGCGGTCTGCGTCTGATCGCCGACGGTCAGGCGCACCTGATAGGCGCCGGGCACGACAAGCGGGCCGGCGACGGCGTTCTCGGTGCTCGTGTCGCCGGGCACCTTCTTCGCCTCCGCGTAGCGCGTGTCCCAGACGAAGCGATTGAGGCCCGCCTCCGCTGGGACGAAGGGGTCTTTCTGCTCGTCTTTCTTCTTCGCCTCGTCGGCGGGCTTGGCCGTCTCCTCTTCCTTCTTGCTCTTGATCGATGCGAATCTCGTTGCCGCTCGCGTCGAGGAAGGTGAGCGTGATCGGCTCCGCCGGCTTCTCCTTGAGGAAGTAGCGGACGATCACGCCGTCCGGCGGGTTCTCGCCCGCGTTGATGAGCACTTCCTCCGTCTCGCCGTTCGGCTTCTTCTTCTGCTTGAAGGTGATCACCGCCGTGCCCGCCATGCGGTAGCTCATCGCCGGGCCGGCATCGCTCCCATACCCCTTGTAGACGCGCAGGCGGACGAAATCGCGCGGCGTGAAGAGGTGCAGCGCCGCATCGCGCAGCTCGTCCGTGTACTGCCGCAGCGGCGTCACATCATCGAGGATCCAGAACGACCGCCCGTGCGTCGCGGCGATCAGGTCCGAGCCCTGCACGATCAGGTCGTGGATCGGGCAGACGGGCAGGTTGCCGGGGAAGGCGTGCCACTGCCCGCCGTCATCGAAGGAGACGTAGACGCCCGTCTCGGTGCCCGCGTACAAGCAGCCCGCGCCGCGCCGGGTCCTCGCGGATGACGCGCGTCACGTTGTCGCCGATGCCCTTGGTGATCGTCGTCCAAGTCTTGCCGTAGTCGTTCGTCTTCAGCAGGTAGGGGCGTGTAGTCGTCCGACTTGTAGCGCGTCGCGGCGACATAGGCGGTGGCGGGGTCGTGCGGCGAGGGCTCGATGACGCTGATCAGCGCCCACTCGCCGATCTCTTTCGGCGTGACGTTCTCCCACGTCTTGCCGCCGTCGCGCGAGATGTGGATCAGGCCGTCGTCCGACCCGGCCCAGAAGACGCCCTGCTCGTGCGGCGACTCGACGAAGGCGAAGATCGTGCCGTAGACCTCCGCGCCCGTGTTGTCCTTGGTGATCGGCCCGCCGGAGGCTTCCATCTTCGTCACGTCGTTGCGCGTCAGGTCGGGGCTGACGACCGACCAACTCTGCCCCTCGTCGGTCGAGCGATGGACGACATTCGAGGTCGCGTAGAGGGCGTCGGGCTCGTGCGTGGAGTAGAAGAGCGGGAAGGTCCACTGGAAGCGGTACTTCAGTTCCTTCGCGCCGTTGCCCATCCCGTTCACATCGGGCCAGACGGTGACGTTGCGCTCCTGCCCGGTGCGGCGGTCGAAGCGGGTCAGCCGCCCGTTGCCCGCGCCGCTGCCGATCGCGCCGCCGAAGACGATGTCCGGGTTCTTCGGGTTGACGGCGAGGTAGCCGCTCTCGCCGCCGCCCGGCTCGAACCATTCCTGCTGCGTGATCGCGCCGAGCGGCGAGAAGCTGGGCAGCGACATCGCCGTGTTGTCCTGCTGCGAGCCGTAGAGGCGATAGGGCACCTGCGTCGTCGGTGATGACATGGTAGAACTGCGCCGTCGGCTGGTTGAAGATCGTCGACCATGAGTCCATGTCGTTGAAGGTGACGTACGCGCCGCCGTCGTCGCCCTGGATCATCCGGCGCGGGTTCTTCGGGTCGATCCAGAGGTCGTGGTTGTCGCCGTGCGGCGTCGGGTACTTCACGAAGGTCGCGCCGCCATCGGTGGACTTCCACGCCGCGCCGTTGAGGACGTAGACCGTCTCCGGCTGCGTCGGGTGGGCGAAGATGTGCATGTAGTACCAGGCGCGCCAGCGGAGGTCGCCCTGCTCCGAAAGCCGCTGCCACGTCCCGCCGCCGTCGTCGGAGCGGAAGACCGCGCCGTCCTCCGCCTCGACGATCGCCCAGACGCGCCCCGTCGCGGGCGGGGGAGACGGCGATGCCGATCTTGCCGATGACGCCCTTCGGCAGGCCGGGATTGCGGGTCAACTCCGTCCAGGTGTCGCCGCCATCGGTGGACTTGAAGAGGCCGCAGCCCGGCCCGCCGCTCGATCAGTTGGTGCGGGTAGCGCTGCACCTCCCAAAGCGAGGCGTAGAGCACGCGCGGGTTGTGCGGGTCCATCGCAAGATCGGCCACGCCAGTCCCCTCGTCACGGAAGAGCATCTGCTCCCAGGTCGTTGCCGCCGTCCTTCGAGCGGTAGACGCCGCGCTCCTTGTTCGGGCCCCAGGCGTGGCCGAGCGCCCCGACGTAGACCACATCCGGGTTCGTCGGGATGGATGCGGATTTTGCCGATGTGCCGGGTCTCCGCCAGGCCCACATTCGTCCATGTCTTGCCGCCATCGGTGGATTTGTAGACGCCGTCGCCGTGCGAGACATTGCCGCGAATCGTCGTCTCGCCCGTGCCGACGTAGATGACGTTCGGGTCGGACTCCGAGACGGCGATCGCGCCGACGGCGGCGGTCTTGAAGAAGCCGTCGGAGATATTCTCCCAGTAGGTGCCGCCGTCGGTCGTCTTCCAGACGCCGCCCGCGCAGGCGCCGAAGTAGAACGTCATCGGCTCGACCGGGTCCGCCGCGACGGCGACGACGCGCCCGCCCCGGTGCGGCCCGATGCACCGCCACGTCAACGACTCCCGCAGCGCCGCGTCGACCGACTGCTGCCCATTCCGCTCACTCGGCATTCGCTGCTTCCCCTTCTCTTCACTGCGAACCCCACGCCGTCCAAGGCGCTCAGTGTCGCACGCATGGGCGCGAATGCCAATCCGCAGAATGCGCAGTGGGGGCGACGCTACGCGGCATGTGGCGCGGCGCGCGGGCCGAGCGCGAAGGGGAGCGCGGAGAGCGTCGCGGCCGCGCCGAAGAGGACGACCGCGCCGAAACCGCCCGGGCCGATGAGCAGGCCGGAGATCGTGCTGCCGACGAAGAAGCCGCCGCTGAAACAGGCCGTGCCGAGCGAGAGGGCCGTGCCGCGATTCGCCGCGCCACTCAGCCGCGCGAGGTCGGCGAAGATGCCGCTCACCAACATGCCGCTGCCGATGCCCGTACCGGCCCCCGCCGCGATCAGTGTCAGCGGCGACGGCGAAAGCCCGAGGCAGGCCACGCCGAGGAAGATCACCAGGACGCCGAGAATCTTCGGCCAGCGCGAGCCGACCCGGTCGACGAGGAAGCCCGTCGGCGCGCGCAGGAGGAGAACGCCGAGGCTGTCCGCCGCGAAGAAGATGCCCGCGTTCGGGCCATGCACCGCCCGCAAGTGGAGGGAGAGGTAGGCGAGGATGCCGCCGAAGTGGATCATGCTCAAGGCAACGGTAATTAAGATCGGGAGCCAGGCCCGATCGAAGCCGTAGCCGGTGGCGCGATGCACGGGCCGCGCGCCCGGCAGCAACCGTGTCGCCGCCAAACCGAAGGCGGCCGCGAGTGCGGCGGGGAGGAAAAGGCCCGACGCGCCACGCGCGGCGTAGAGACCAAGCCCGAGCGGTGGCCCGCAAGCCAGCGCGAGGCTGTTGAGGCTACTCATCAGGCCGATGGCGGTCGCGGGACGGGTCGGAAAGAGGCCGGTGACAAGGGTGGACGCGCTCGGCGTGACGACCGCCGCGCCCACGCCTTGGAGGATACGAAAGACGGTCACCGGCCCCTCGGAGGGCACGGCGAGCATAGCGAGCGCGGCGATGAAATAGAGCGCCGCGCCCATCGTGATGAAGGGGCGCGGCCCGAACCGGTTGAGCGCGGGACCGAGCATGAAGGTAACGAAGACGGCGGCCAGATTGCCCGACCCCACTTCCAGCCCGATCCGCCCCTCCGCCGCGCCGAGGTCGCGCAGGTAGAGGGGCAGGGCAGCCGAGGTGATGAAGAAGCCGAGTTGCGTGAGCGCCACGACGAGGCCGGCGACGATGAATATCCGCCGCTCCTGCGCCGAAATGCCCGTTTTGGCCGGTACGGCGATCTGCTCGGCGGATTCCCCCATGCCAACCTCCCGGCACGACTACGGATCGCGGCTCGCGACTACTGGTGAGCGGGGTCGGCGGGAGCATCCTCGTCGTCAGACAGGAGGCGCGGTTCGGGGGTGTACGGCCCCTCGATCCAGGTGTGCCCGTCCACGGTCACTTCCCGCAGTCCATCCGGCAACTCGCGCACGACCATGTGCGGCTCCGTCCGTTTGCTCTTCTTCTTTTCCGACCCGGTGCGCTTTGCCATCAATCGTCTCCCGCGTGAAGTCTTTCCCCGAAAGATGAGTATACGCGACGCGCCCGCTCAGACCGATCCTGCATGCGTCGCATGGTACACTGCGCCGCGACCGGATGAGCGCAGGCAGGCTGGAAAGGAGGCCACCGCCACGATGACCTTTCCGACCGATGCGTACACGCCATATGGCTATCTGCATAGCCCGGAACATGTCGCGCGCTCCTGGAACGACGCCAGCGGCGGCATGATCCGCACGAGCGAGCGGTTCCTCGGCATGGGCTGGGCGTATGTCCATCCCCGCCGCGCCGTCTTCCTCTGCGCCGGGCTGGAACTGGGCAAGACGAAACTCCATTCCCGCGCCGATTGGGCGGCGTGCGGCCTCCACGCCACCCATCATTCCAGCCAATTGATGACCTTCCGCGCGTCGCCGCCCGGCTGCACGCTGACGCTCTCCTACTTCCGGCTGCGGACGGGCGTGCTCGCCGCGCACGCGAGCCTCCATGCCGAGACGGAGATTGCCGGGCGGTGGGGCTGGCTGCTCGATGCGGACCGCGTGCCCGGCCACTGGAAGGTGATGGACGACCGCGCCGTCCTGACCGGCCGGGAGCCGCACACACTGCTCGTGCGCGATGGGCACGGTCGCGCGCCTGCATCGCCGCCCGCGCCCCGGCGCGTGGGAAGCCGGTGCATCTGCGACGCCGGCGAGGTCTGGGAGGGATGGGCGCTGCTGGCGAACACCGTCGCGCCGACCGATCCGCGCCTGTGGTGGCACGCCGTCGCGGCGGTCGAGGAGGAGAAGCGGCGCGACGACGACGCGCTTCTGGAGCCATGCGCCCCGCCTGACCGGCGATTGGCCGGAGCACTGGCGGCGCGGCTGGGTCTACGACATGGAGACGACGCGCCTCCTCATCCAGCCGCCGGGCGGCAGTCTTCGGCGGCGAGTGGCCGACCTGGATGGCCGCCTGGCCGCGCGCCGTCCTCGCCGAGGGCGCGCTCGATCTCGACCGCCTCGGCCTCGCGGACGCGACGCGCGCGCAGGACGCCCTGCTGACGCTCCTGCGCGACACGCCCGGCGATCAAATCCCCTGCGTCTTCCGCGGCGGCGAGCCGAACATGGTCGCGGCGGACGGTGCGGTCTGCGGCACCTCCCCGGCGTGGTGCCTCCCCGTGCTGCACGCCGCGCGGCTGCTACGCCGCCAGCCCGACCCGGCGCGGATCGCGGCGATCGCTCCGCTGCTCGCCCGCTACCTGCGCTGGTGGCTGGCCGAGCGGACGGACGGCGCGGGCTGGCTCTCCTACCACTGCACCTGGGAGGCGGGCGAGGACGACAACCCGCGCCTCGACCCGAACGGCACCGGCGACGGCATCATCCAGGGCCGCACCCGCCCCGTCGAACTCCAGGCGGCGATGGCTCTCTCGGCAGGCATCTTACGGGATATGTTTTCGTATCATCGGCGAGCGGAGACGAGGCGACGCGATGGGAGGCCGTCGCGCAGGAGTACGCGGCGCGGCTGCAGCACTGTGGGACGGCGCGACGGGCCGCTTCCGCGATTGGGATGTGGCGGCGGGCCGCTTCATCGAGGGATCGAGCACCTACTGGGAGACGGACGCCAACCGCTTCTCGCCGCTCTCGCTCACGCCCGCGCTGCTCGATCTGCCGGAGGAGCAGCGCGCCGCCCTCCGCCGCGAACTGGCGCACTACGATACCGCCCCGTGGCGCTGGTGGCCGTCGTGGAGCGGCACGCTCGGCGAGGTCGCCGCCGCGCTCGGCTGCGATGCGTGGGCGGCACGCTTCGTCGCGCAGATCGTCGAGCGCGTCTACCGCGAGAACGACCGCCGCACGCAAGCGCCGGACGAGCGCCCGACGCCCGGCGGCGCGCGCGAATACTGGCCCGAGCCGCTGGGGAAATTCACCGGCAACGACGCCTACGGCTGGGGCGCGGAGACGCTGCCGCTCCTGATGCGCCATATCGTCGGCTTCCGCGAGGACGACACGGACTGGCGCGGCGTCCGCTTCACCCTCGTCCCCGGCCTGCCCGACGACTGGCGCGGCACCTTCACCCTCGCGAACATCCAGTATCGCGGCGTCGCCATCGACCTCACCTACACCGTCGCGGACGATGGCACGATGACCGCAGAGATCGTCTCCCGCCCGCCGCTCCCCTGCCGCGTCACTGCTCGGATGGCGCGGTGCTCCTTGATGCTTCATCGGACGTCCCGGCGCGTTTCTCCGTCCGCAACGCGGAAACGTACATGGTTCATCTCGGCGCTCTTGTATAACGTTTTCATTGCAAGACAAGCGCGTTACTCTCATTCATCAACGAATACGACGCACAACGGAGTGATCTTTATGCAGCAAGAGCAGAATCACGCAGCCCCCGCACTCCAGAAGATTTATCGTCCTCATTGGCGTGCTATTCTGCTGCGAGCAACATTAGCCGCCATCGTGTTCGAGTTGCTATTGCAGCTCATTGACTTCATCCCGGCACTCCGTGGTTCAGATTCTTTTAGATCGCTTAGCAACATAGCTATCGGAGGCATGGTTTATGCGTTTTTCATCGGAATATTCGTTCACACGGGTACATCGCTCACCATCAATTGGGACGGCATCGTCTTTCGTTCGCAAGAACGCGCTACTCTGTACGCCTCATGGAACGATATTGCAGGTATCGGGCAGCGTCCACCCCAATGGCTTTTT